>NZ_JANUCJ010000003.1 GCF_024807615.1 Tsukamurella ocularis
AAAATAATCTGATTGTCCATGCGTGCCAAAAAATTTTGGCACTGACAATTTCATCGACACACTGTTGAGTTCTCAAAGAACACGCCAAACGCGGCCGCTCACACCATGTATATTCTGTGCAAACCGCACCTTCGCAGGCAGTTCATGCTACTCTAGCGGAGTCAGCAGGTCAACCTGACCTGCTCATCTCGTTCGGAGCAACCGTTCTAGCTTAGCAGAGCGGATTTCCGTGTGCAACTCGCTCTCGCGGGCCGCTTCGGAAGCGCCTCGATCTGCTCAACCTCACGCCGAAACTCTCTCGATCGCGCTGGGCGCTCGAAAGTGATGTTCTTTCGTGGGGCTGGCTGCTCGGAGCAACCGTTCTAGCCTAGCAGGTCGGAGTTTCGTTCGCAACTCGCTCTCACGGGCCGCGTTTCGGGCATCCGAACCGCTCACCACATGGAGGAACCACACGATCCCGCTAGGCGCAATCGAGGAGAAGGCTTCTCTTCCGTGGCGGTCAGCGCGATGATCCTTGCGGATCTCCCCGGTTTCCGAACTTCCGGCGGCACGTCGAGATCCAGATTCATTGGACTGCTGTGGGCCTTGCCGGGCGGCGCCTGGGCGCTGCTGACTCGATATAAGTTACACACGTCGAACTCGGAACACAAATCGGCAGGTCGTCCGGGTGAAACAGCGTTCCGGCCCGCATCGACGTCGTCCGCCGGCGCGGATCCCCTCCTAGGAGACCCGCTCGATCCGGCCGCCCAGCGCCGTCACGTTCCCGACGAAGTTGGGATACCCGCGATCGATGTGGAAGACATCGTGCACCTCGGTCACCCCGTCGGCGCAGAGGCCGGCCAGCACCAGGCCCACGCCCGCACGGATGTCCGTCGACCAAACGGGGGCGCTCGACAGCTGCTCGACGCCCCGGATCACCGCGTGGTGACCGTCGGTCCGCGCGTCCGCGCCGAGCCGCACCATCTCCTCGACGAACCGGAACCGCGCCTCGAAGACGTTCTCCGTGATCATCGACGTGCCGTCCGCGACGCACGCCATCCCGATGGCCATCGGCTGGAGGTCGGTCGGGAATCCCGGAAAGGGCAGCGTCGCGACGTTCACCGCGTGCGGCCGCTCCGGCGAGGCGATGCGGAAGCCGTCCGCACGCTCGGTCACCGTCGCCCCCGCGTCCTGCAGCTTCTGCAGTACGACCCCGAGGGTCTCCGGCGCCACGCCATTCACGGTGATGTCGCCCCGCGTCATCACCGCGGCGAAGCCCCACGTCGCCGCGACGATGCGGTCCCCGATGACGCGGTGCTCCGTGGGGTGCAGCTTGTCCACCCCGCGCACCATGAGCGTGTCGGTCCCGATGCCCTCGATATCGGCGCCCATCTGCACGAGCATCGCGCACAGGTCGACGATCTCAGGCTCCCGCGCGACGTTGCTGATCACGGTCAGTCCCGTGGCCAGTACCGCCGCCATGAGGATGTTCTCCGTGGCCCCCACCGAGGGGAACTCCAGCGTGATCTCCGCCCCCCGGAGCGAGTCCGCTTGCGCCACAACACAACCGTGCTCGATCGAGCTGGTCGCTCCGAGCGCCCGCAACCCCGACTGGTGCATGTCCAGGGGCCGCGAGCCGATCGCGTCGCCACCCGGGAGCGCGACCACAGCGCGGTGCTCACGCGCCATCAACGGACCGAGCACGCACACCGACGCGCGGAACTGCTTGACCGCGTCGAAGTCGGCGCGATGATTGAGCACCGCCGGCGTCGTGATCCGTGCCGTGTCGCCCTCGAGCTCCACCTCCGCGCCGAGGCCCCGCAGCACGTCCGCCATCAGCGGCACGTCGAGGATCTCGGGGCAGTTGGTGAGCACCGACGTGCCCTCGGCCAGCAACGTGGCCGCCATCAGCTTGAGCACACTGTTCTTCGCGCCGCCCACCGTGACCTCGCCGGTCAGCCGGGCTCCGCCGTGTACCAGAAACTTCTCTCCCACACGGTTCAGCCTATGGCACGTCGCCCGAGCCTGTGACAGCCTGTGACCATGGCTGTCCACCTCACCCGCATCTACACCCGCACCGGCGACGACGGCACCACCGGCCTGGGCGACTTCTCCCGGGTCACGAAGTCGGACGCCCGGCTCCGGGCGTACGCCGATTGCGACGAGGCGAACGCGGCTCTGGGGCTCGCGGTCACCGTCGGCGATCCGGGGCCCGCGATGCGCGCCGTCCTGCTGCGGATCCAGAACGAGCTCTTCGACGTCGGCGCCGACCTGTCGAACCCGATCGTCGAGGATCCCGAGTACCCGCCGCTGCGGGTCACGTCCGACTACGTCGACCGCCTCGAGGCCTGGTGCGACGAGTACAACGCAGACCTGCCGAAGCTCGACTCCTTCGTCCTGCCGGGCGGTACTCCCCTGGCGGCCTACCTGCACCTCGCGCGGACCGTCGTCCGGCGGGCCGAGCGAGCGGCGTGGGATGCGGTGCGGGAACACGAGGAAACGGTGTCGGTCCTGCCGGCGAAGTACCTCAACCGGCTCTCGGACCTGCTCTTCATCCTGTCCCGGGTCGCGAACCCCGGGGGCGACGTGCTGTGGAAACCCGGCGGCGATCGCTGACCGAGTCAGTTCCTAGGGACGCTGGCGACGCGGGCTGGGCCGCGACTCGAGCCAGGACTGGAAGGCCGTGAGGCCGTCCCGGGCGAAGGCGAGTTCGGTCTCCCCACCCGGGGTGACGGCGTGCACGATCACCATGTCGCGATCGATGACGTCGAGCTCGGTGCCGTGCGGAGCGCGCCGGCCGACGATCTCAGTCTCACTGCGCGGCAACGTCCAGCTGGGACCGAGCCGCACGCTGGAGAGCCGGTAGTACTTGAGTTCGTGGTCGTCGTAGCGGAGCGTGCCGTGACGCCAGCCCTGCTCGCCCGGCGCCGGCAAGTACCGCAGAATGATCGGCACGCCGGCTACGCGCAGGCTGTACAGGCGCAGGACCAGCACCGCGCCGACGACGAGCAGCAGAAGGACCGCGACCACCGCGACGAAGACGACTCCGCCCATCACGCGCTCCTCACTGCTCCGTACCCGGATAGCAGGAAAGCCGGTGGCCCGTCTTCACCGGGCCACCGGCTTTCACGCTGCTTCTTCTATGCTACTTGCCCGCGAGGAACTCGATCGCGCGCAGTTGTCCCTGCGCGGTCGCCTGCTCGTCGGACCCGTCCGCCGCCGCCTCGAGGGCGCGCCGGACCTCGGCCTCCTCCAGCGTCGCGGCCCACTCGGCCCCGTCCGCCAGCACGGTGACCTTCTCGCCGGTCACCGAGAGGAAGCCGCCGCGGATCGCCGCGGCCAGTCGCTCGCCGCCCACCGTGTCGATGGCGACGGCGCCACCGGTGGTGAGCTGGCCGAACAGCGGCTCGTGATGAGCCAGGACACCCAGCTCACCCTCCGTGGTCTGAGCGATGACGAACGTCGCCTCGCCCGACCACAGCCGCTCCTCGACGGAGACGACCTCTACCTGAAACGCCGTGTCAGCCACTGGAAACTACTTCCCGGCGATCTTCTTCGCGGCGGCCTCGACGTCGTCGAGACCACCACAGCTGTTGAACGCCTGCTCGGGCAGGTGATCGAACTCGCCCTTGCACACACGGTCGAAGGCCTCGATGGTGTCCGCCAGCGGGACGACCGAGCCCTTCTCGCCCGTGAACTTCTCGGCGACGATGAAGTTCTGGCCGAGGAACTTCTGGATACGGCGAGCGCGCTGCACCGTGACCTTGTCCTCTTCCGAGAGCTCGTCCATACCGAGGATGGCGATGATGTCCTGCAGCTCCTTGTACTTCTGCAGGATGCGCTTGACCTCGTTGGCGACGCGGAAGTGGTTGTCGCCCACGATCGACGCCTCGAGGATGCGCGAGGTCGAGGTCAGCGGGTCCACGGCGGGGTAGATACCCAGCTGCGAGATCGGACGCGAGAGCTCGGTGGTCGCATCGAGGTGCGCGAAGGTGGTAGCCGGTGCCGGGTCGGTGTAGTCGTCGGCCGGCACGTAGATGGCCTGCAGCGAGGTGATCGACCGGCCCTTGGTCGAGGTGATGCGCTCCTGGAGCTCACCCATCTCGTCCGCCAGGGTGGGCTGGTACCCCACGGCCGAGGGCATACGACCCAGCAGGGTCGACACCTCGGAGCCCGCCTGGGTGAAGCGGAAGATGTTGTCGATGAACAGCAGCACGTCCTGGTGCTGGATGTCGCGGAAGTACTCGGCCATGGTCAGGGCCGAGAGGGCGACGCGCATACGCGTGCCCGGCGGCTCGTCCATCTGACCGAACACCAACGCGGTGTCCTGGAGGACGCCCATCTCCTCCATCTCGAGGTGGAGGTCGGTGCCCTCGCGGGTACGCTCACCGACACCCGCGAACACCGAGGTGCCCGAGAACTCGCGCGCGATACGGGTGATCATCTCCTGGATCAGAACGGTCTTGCCGACGCCGGCACCACCGAACAGACCGATCTTGCCGCCCTTGACGTACGGGGTGAGGAGGTCGATGACCTTGATGCCCGTCTCCAGGATCTCGGTCTTGCCCTCGAGCTGATCGAAGGCCGGGGGCTTGCGGTGGATGCCCCACTGCTCGCCGTCGCGGCCGAGGCCGGGGGTGTCCAGGCAGTCACCGAGGGCGTTGAAGACGTGGCCCTTGACGACGTCGCCGACGGGCACGCGGATCGGGAATCCCGAGTCGGTGACGTCGGTGCCGCGGACCAGGCCGTCGGTGGGCTGCATCGAGATGGCACGCACCAGGTTGTCGCCGAGATGCTGCGCGACCTCGAGAGTCAGCGTCTTGGCCACGGACGGGAGGGTGATCTCCGCGCGCAGCGCGTTGAACAGGGCGGGAACGGCGCCGCGCGGGAACTCGATGTCGACGACCGGGCCGATGACCCGCGTCACGCGACCGGTGGCCGCAGCGGTGCCCGCCGACGCGGGCTGGGTTGCTGTAGTCATGTGTCTGCTTTCCGGTTTCTAGTTCGCGAGGGCGCCGGCGCCACCGACGATTTCGCTGATTTCCTGGGTGATCTGCGCCTGGCGGAGCTGGTTGGCCTCGCGGGAGAGCGAGACGGCCAGATCGTTGGCGTTGTCGGTGGCCGCCTTCATGGCCGTACGACGCGCGGCGTTCTCCGACGCCGCTGAGTCGAGCAGGGCGGCGAAGACGCGGGTCGCGACGTACCTCGGCAGCAGCGACGACAGCAGGCTGTCCGCGCTGGGCTCGAAGGTGAAGTTGCGGGCCGGAGCCTCATCGTCGCCCGCCGCGCCGTCGCTCTCCTCGACCACGAGCGGGGCCATGCGGCGCACCTCCGGGTTCTGGGAGAGCATCGACACGAAGCGCGTGTAGACGAGATGCAGCTCGTCGACGCCGTGCGTCTCGACACCGTCGATCGTCACGTACTCCTCGGAGCCGGTCTCGAACAGCTTCACCAGCGTCTCGGTAGCCGCGGTGGCGTCCGAGTGGTGCGGCAGCTGCGAGAAGCCGGTCCATGCGCCTGCGACGTCCTGGCCGCGGAACCGGAAGTAGTCCAGTCCCTTCTGGCCCATGACGTACAGGACGGGCTCCTTGCCCTCGTCCTTGAGCAGCTGGATCAGCTCGCGCGTCTCCCGCAGCACGTTGGAGTTGTAGCCACCGCACATGCCGCGGTCGGAGGAGACCACGAGGATCGCGGCGCGCTTCGGATTCGGCCGCTCGGTGAGAAGCGGGTGATCCAACGAGCCGGACTTGCTGGCCAGCTCCGAGAGCACCGAGGTCATCTCCTCGGAATAGGGCTTGGCGGCCGCAACTCGGGCCTGCGCCTTGGTGATCCGCGAGGTCGCGATCAGTTCCTGCGCCTTGGTGATCTTCTTGGTCGAGTTGACCGAACGGATCCGCGAGCGCAGCTCTCGGATACTAGCCATTGCGCTTGACCTTGATCGTCTCGTGCTCGACGTCCTCGGCGGGCAGCGCGCCCGCCTCGGCCTCGTTGACGACGCGCGAGCCGTCGGAGGCGAGGAAGCTCTGCTTGAAGCGGTTCGTCTCAGCGACGAGGATCTCCGCCTGGTCCTTCTCGAGGACCTTGCCGCCCGCGATCGACTCGTAGACGCCGGCCGCAGCGTGGTGCAGGTGGCTCAGCAGCTCACCGTCGAAGCGGCGCACGTCCTCGACGGGGACCGAGTCGTAGTGGCCCTCGCCGCAGAGGTAGATCGAGACGATCTCGTCCTCGACCGACGACGGGCTGTACTGGTCCTGCTTGAGCAGCTCGACCCAGCGGGCGCCACGGGCCAGCTGCGCCTTCGAGGCGTCGTCGAGGTCCGAGGCGAAGGCCGAGAAGGCCTCCAGCTCGCGGAACTGGGCGAGCTCGAGACGCAGCGAGCCCGAGACCTTCTTGAGGCCCTTGGTCTGCGCGGCGCCACCGACGCGGGACACCGAGGTGCCGACGTTGATCGCGGGGCGCACGCCCTTGTTGAAGAGGTCGGACTCGAGGAAGACCTGTCCGTCGGTGATCGAGATGACGTTGGTCGGGATGAACGCCGAGACGTCGTTGGCCTTGGTCTCGATGATCGGCAGCGCGGTCATCGAACCACCACCGAGGGCGTCGGACAGCTTCGCCGAGCGCTCCAGCAGGCGGGAGTGGAGGTAGAAGACGTCGCCGGGGTACGCCTCGCGGCCCGGCGGGCGGCGCAGCAGCAGCGAGATGGCGCGGTAGGCCTCGGCCTGCTTGGACAGGTCGTCGAAAACGATGAGGACGTGCTTGCCCTGGTACATCCAGTGCTGGCCGATGGCCGAGCCGGTGTAGGGGGCGAGCCACTTGAAGCCGGCCGAGTCGGACGCGGGGGCCGCAACGATGGTGGTGTACTCCATGGCGCCGGCCTCGTCGAGCGCGGCCTTGACGCCGGCGATCGTGGAGCCCTTCTGGCCGATGGCGACGTAGATGCAGCGGACCTGCTTGGTCGGGTCGCCCGACTCCCAGTTCGCCTTCTGGTTGAGGATGGTGTCGACGCAGACCGCGGTCTTGCCGGTCTTGCGGTCGCCGATGACCAGCTGACGCTGGCCGCGGCCGATGGCGGTCATGGCGTCGATGGCCTTGATGCCGGTCGCGAGCGACTCCTCGACGGGCTGGCGCTCGAGCACCGAGGCCGCCTGCAGCTCGAGGACGCGCTGCTCCTCGGCCTCGATGTCGCCCAGGCCGTCAATCGGCTGACCGAGCGGGTTGACCACGCGGCCGAGGAACTTGTCGCCGACGGGCACGGACAGCACGTCGCCGGTGCGGCGGACCTGCTGGCCCTCCTCCAGCTCCTCGTAGTTACCGAGGATGACGGCGCCGATCTCGTCTTCGTCGAGGTTCAGGGCCACGCCGAGAACCCCACCGGGGAACTCGAGCAGCTCGTTCGCCATCGCGCCCGGGAGTCCGGTGACGTGGGCGATACCGTCGGCGGTATCGGAGACGGTGCCGATCTCCTCGCGGGAGGCGTCGGCCTCGAACGTCGAGACGTACTGCTCGATCGCGCCCTTGACGTCGTCGGTTGAGATCGTCAACTCAGCCATGAGTACTCGTTTCCCTCTTTTGTGTTTCTGGGTGGAAGTTTAGTTGTTAGCGGGGCAGCTGTTCGGCGGCCTTGTCGAGGCGCGACGCGATGTCGGCCTCGATGACCTCGTTGCCCACCGTGATACGCAGGCCGCCCAGGAGCTCGGCGACGACCTCGGTCTGCACCGCGATCTTGCGCTGGTAGATCCGGGCCAGCAGATCCGCCGTGCGGGTCCGCTGCGCATCGGTCAGGGCGACCGCCGACTCGACCACTGCGACGGACTCGCCGCGACGGGCCGCAGCCAGTTCGGCGATCGACGCGACGGCGGCGTCCACGCGGCCGACGCGCACGAGGCGCACCGTCTGGCGCAGCAGCGCCGCGGTGAAGTCGTTCACCTTGCCGCCGAAGACCTTGTCCAGCAGCGCGATGCGAGTCGCGGCCGGAGCGCGAGTGTCCGACAGCGCCGCAGTGAGCTGCGGCTCGCCCTCGAGGATGCGCCCGGCGCGGAACAGCTCGTCCTCGGTCTCGTCGAGCGCGCCGGCGCGCTCTGCGCCGAGCAGCACGGCCACGCGGGCCTGGCGCTCGACGGCGGTCACGAAGTCGGCCGGAGCCGACCACTTCGCCGCCGCGGCGTCCTGCAGGAACGCGCTGGCCTCGGCGCTGATCTTGCTGCCGAACAGGCTGTCGACGAGCGCGCGCTTGGCGGCGGGCGCCTCGGCCGACTCGGCGAGGTGCTTGCGCAGCACCGGCTGCTCGCCTAGCACGTTCACCACGTCGGCCAGGTCGTCGGCGACGCGGGCCAGGGCGGCCTGATCCAGACCGGCGGTCCGCTGGTCGAAACCGGCGGCCAGCTGGCGAAGCGCGTCACGGCTGGCGGCGCGCAGGGAGCGCGTGCCGATCCGGTCCGCCTCGGTGACGCGGACCGTGTCGGCGCCCTGCGTCATCGACTCGAGCTCATCGAGCGAGCGGTCGACGGACGCGGACTGGTTGGCGGGGACGCTGAGGTGGTCGCGGACGAGGCGCCCGGCAACGTCGACGGCTTCCGCACCGAGCTCGGAGCGGAAGCCCCGCACCAGGTTGCTGCGGTTGAGCGCGACCTGGCCCTGCCCGTGCTCGCCGATCCGGGAGACCTCGCGGTCGGTCTGGGCTCGCAGCTCGTCGCGGATCGCGTCCGCGTCGCCACGGGCCTCGTCGCGGATCTGGCTGCCCTCACGGGCGGCGTCGGAGCGCGCGCGCTCCCCCGCCTGGCCCGCCTGCTGGAGCTTCTCCTGCGCGATCCGCGCCTCCTCCAGCTGCGCCCGGACCGTGTCCTGGCGTTCCTTCATGAGCCGCTTCACCGGCGGAACGACGAACTTCCACAGGACGAAGAGGATGACCGCGAAGGCGATCAGGTTGCCGATAAAGACACCCATTTAGTTCTTCACCACCTTGTCGCTCGAGAGTGCATCCAGCTTCGCCGTGAGGGTCGGGTCCTGCGTGACGTCGAAGCCGAGCACGCGGCTCGCCAACGACGCCGAGAGCGGAGCGAGATCGGCGCGCGCCGCTGCGGCCGCGGACTCACCCGCGGTGCGCAGCTGCTCGGTCTTCTCCCGCGTGATCGCGTCCGCCTCGGCTGCAGCCCGCTGCTTCTGCTCCTCCATCGAGACGCGACCACCGGCGCGCGCCTCGTCGCGGATGCTGCCGGCCTCACCGCGGGCGGAGGCTACTCCGGCGCGGTACTCCGACTCGGCGTCCTCGAACCCCTTGGCCGCGGCGCGACCGTCGGTGGCGGTCTGGTGGATCATCTTGTCGCGATCGTCCAGGACCTTCTGGATGGATGGAGCCACGAAGAACCAGATCACCGCGAGCACGATCAGGAAGATGATCAGGCACGAGATGAAGGTTCCCGCGGTGGGAAGAAGGAAGTTTCCCTCAGCGAGCTGCATGACGACAGTCCCCGTTTCTTGCGAGTGTCTCAGCCTGCGGTGATCGGGGTCGCGAACACGAACAGGGCCATGAAGGCGAGGTTGATGAAGTACGCGGCCTCGACCAGGCCGACGGTGATGAAGAACGGGGTCATCAGGCGGCCCTGGGCCTCCGGCTGCCGCGCGATGCCAGCGACAAGCTGGGAACCGGCGAGGCCGTTACCGATACCGGCACCGATCGCGCCGCCACCCATGATCAGGCCGCCGCCGATGAGCGCACCCTGAGCGATTGTCACATCTGCCATTGTTGTTTCCCTTTCGGTTTCTGGTAGTCGGCCTACCAGGGTCTACTCGTCCGTGGCCCGTGTGGGCCGCGAACAGGTCAGTGGTCCGTCTTCTCCATGGACGTGGAGAAGTACAGGATGGTGAGGAGCGAGAAGATGAACGCCTGGATGAGGCCGACGAAGAGCTCGAAGGACTTCCACAGGGAGTTCGGGAACCAGAGGATGTACGCCGGCAGCAGCGCGATAACCGCGACCATGACCGTGCCCGCGAAGACGTTGCCGAAGAGTCGCAGTGCGAGCGACAGCGGCTTGGAGACCAGCTCCTCGATCACGTTGATCGGCGCCAGGCCGACCGCGTGGCCCTTCACGACCTTCACGGGGTAGCCGATGATGCCGTGGGTACGGAAGCCCGCGAAGTGGTAGCCCAGGTAAACGACCAGAACCAGCGCGTAGACGAAGCTCACGTCGGCCGCCGGCGGCATGAAGATCTCGGTCGGGGTGCCGCCCTCACCCGTGTACTGCTGCGGCAGGACTGCGAGCCAGTTCGCGAACAGGATCAACGAGAACAGCGCGATCGCGAGGGGCAGGAGGAACGGCGCCACCTTCATGCCGATCGCGCCCTCGATCTGGCCGCGGAGCTGGATGGTGACGGCCTCCCAGAACAGCTGGACACCGCTCGGCACACCGGTCGAGGTGACCTTCGCCTTCAGGATGAACGCCAGGATCAGGACGATCGTCGCGGCGATCGCGGTAGCCAGGATCGTGTCCCAGTGAAAGGTCATGCCCCACAACTCGAACGACTTGTAGTGGGCTACCTTGATCGCGCCTTCGGCGTACAGAGTGGTGTTCATGACTGCTGGCGAAGCCCTTTCAGAACGGGGATGACAGTGTTCAGGACGAGGACGACCTGACCGACGGCGAGGCCGAAGATCACGCCCAGGCCTGCGGGCCGGAGGAAGTAGGCGATGACGAGTGCGACGACCGTGACCACGGCGAGCCGCACCATCGAGTTGACAGCGACGGGAGCCTTACGCGGCTCGTCGTCCGCGGTGATCACCGAGACCTTGAGAACCGCGAGTTTGGCGTTGAGGAGGGCGAGGAGACCGCCCACGAAGAACCACGCACCGAACCAGATCTCGTCGTACGCGGCGGCGACGCCCGCGACGACGACCGAGATGCCCGCGAGGATCACGAAGGGGTTGGCGAACGTCACGACGCCGCGGGGCGCTGTGCGATCGACCGAGGGGGCGGGCGTCGTCATGTCCCCTCCTTCGGGGTCAGGGTCACTCACGCGAAGGTCTCGCGGCGAGCGGGGGCGGCGTCTGCCGAATCCGTAGCGTGGGTCACATCACGGATTCTTTGTGATTGGCTGAGACTCTACCAAGAAGTAGGGGCACTCCCCACATCGGGTCCGCGCCGTGATCCAACCGATCAACTACACACGATAGTACAACAGGACAGCCGTCCCGCGTTATCGGGCACCCGTCTTGGGCGATGTATCTGACCTCGCGGTTTCGGAGTAACGCTCCCGTAGGCGCGGCACGATCCGCGGCACCACGGTGACGACGAGGGCACACAGCAGGCCCGCGCCGAACAGGGGCGCGATGAGGGTCGGCGGCAGCATGGTGGATGCCGCGGCACTCAGGCCCAGCACACCCACCCACAGGTAGATGACCACCACGACACGGCGCTGACTGTGTCCGATCTGTAGCAGCCGATGATGCAGATGCATCTTGTCGGCGGTGAACGGGTGGACCCCGGCACGCGTGCGGCGCACGACGGCCAGCAGAAGGTCGAGCATCGGCACGAACATCACCGCCACCGCCAGCAGGAGCGGTAACAACAGCGCGAAGATATCGGTGGTTCCGTAGGCGTTCTGAGAGATGCGGCCCGACGCCGACGTCGACGCCGCCGCAAGGGTGAGGCCGAGGAGCATCGAGCCCGAGTCGCCCATGAAGATCCGGGCGGGCTGGAAGTTGTGCGGCAGGAAGCCCATACAGGCGCCGAAGAGCGCGGCCGTGATCAGGGCCGGGGGGTACGACGGTGCGTCGCCGCCCGAGTCGAACATCAACCCCACCGAGAAGATGAGGATCGCAAGGGCCGCCAGCGCGGCCACCCCCGCCAACAGGCCGTCGAGCCCGTCGATGAAGTTCATGGCGTTCACGGTGGCGACCGCCACCACCACGGTGAGAAGACCGGCTTGCAATTGGTCGAGCACCACAGTCGTGTTGATGCCCGGGACGTAGACCACGTTCCAGGCCACCCCCATCACCACCAGGAGGGAGGCGGCGAAGATCTGCCCGACCAGCTTCGTGAGGGCGTCCACACCCCAACGGTCGTCGATGATGCCGACGACCACGATCACCGCACCGGCGACCAGAACGGCGACGGCGTCCTTGGAGTAGGCGAAACCGCGGGTAAGCGCGGGCAACTGCGCGGCCAAGAAGATGCCCGCGACCATCCCGATGTAGATGCCCACACCGCCGAGACGCGGAGTCGGCACCACATGGACATCGCGCGCCCGCGGGACGGCGACCGCACCGAAGCGGGTCGCGACGACCCGAACCAGCGACGTGGCGAAGAATGTGACAACTGCAGCTGTCAGCCCCACTACCAGCAATTCCCGCATCGGGACCCCGGCAGCACCGGCCCCGACGACCGTCCCGCCCAGCATCTCGATGTGCACGCGTGCGAATCTACTCGCACCGCCGAGCCGGATACTTCCGGCGGGCCAAGGCTTTGCGATGACACTTCGTCGCACCCCGCCTGACCTGAGCGGATGGACAGGATCCGCCCGACTGCCCGGGGGTTACTGACGAGTCGCTCACTCAGCGTCCGCGAAGCAGGCCAATGACCCACATCACTCGGTGGACCGTTATAGTGTCCTCGGTCATACACCTGAGAACGCAGCATGTGGGTCACAGTGTGGCCACAGTCGAGAGGAGACGTTCGCGGTGACGCAATCCGTTGTGCAGGGCTCGACGCCTGCCAGGCGACCTTCCTACTGGTCGATCATCAGCAAGAACTTCTCCAGCACCGTCGTCGACTCGATCCGCACGATCGGTCGCAGCGTTCGGATGCTGATCATGTCGCTGGTAGCCCTGGTGACGGACACCGTCCGCGGCCGACTCCAGTGGAAGGAGGCGCTGAACCAGGTCTGGTACATGATCGGCGTCACCACCTTCCCGGGTGTCCTCATCGCGATCCCGTTCGGCATCGTCATCTCGATCCAGGTGGGCAACATCATCGCCCAGCTCGGCGCCGACTCGCTCCAGGGCGCCGCCGGCGGCCTCGCCGTCATCACGCAGGGCGCCCCCATTGCCACCGGCCTGCTGCTCGCCGGCGCCGGCGCCTCCGCCATCGCCGCCGACCTCGGCGCCCGCACCATCCGCGAAGAGACGGATGCGATGCGCGTCATGGGCATCAACCCGCTCAACCGCCTCGTGGTGCCCCGACTGCTCGCCGCGTGGATCGTCGCGCCGCTGCTCAACATCCTCGTGATCGCCATCGGCACACTCGCCGGGTATCTGGTGGCCGTGGGCGGCCAGGGCGTGACGCCCGGTGCCTATTGGCTGTCGTTCGGCTCCTTCGCACACCCCGTTGACGTGTGGATCTCGCTGATCAAGTCCCTGATCTTCGGCACTGTGATCGCGATCATCGGCTGCCAGCGCGGCCTCGAGGCCCGCGGCGGCTCGCGCGGCGTCGCCGACGCGGTGAACGCGACCGTCGTCCTCTCCTTCGTCGTCATCTTCGGGTTGAACCTGCTCATCACGCAGGTCACCACGATGTTCTTCCCGATGCAGGTGGGCTGACCCATGACCGACTCTCGTAGGGCACAACCCTCTTCATCCCCGACGCAGGTGGGCTGACCCATGACCGACTCTCGTAGGGCACAACCCTCTTCATCCCCGACGCAGGTGGGCTGACCCATGCGCCACCGCACCGTCGTACCGACCGCCTCCGTTCCTGAACAGGTGAGCTGATACATGGCAACCGTTTACCGCCCTCGGGGCACCCGTTGGTTCTTCAACCTGTTCGGTGCATCCGGATCGGCCTGGAGCCTCTTCGACACCATCGGCCACGTCGTCTCCTTCATCGCCGAAGTCATCCGCACCGTCCCGCACGCGATCAAGCACTACCGGTCGCAGATCATGTACATCCTCACGGACATCACGTGGGGCCGCGGCGCCCTCGTCGTCGGCGGCGGCACCGCGCCGGTGCTGGCGGTCCTCGGCATCACCGTCGGTGGCATCGTCGCCGTGCAGGGCTTCGCCATCCTCAACATGCTCGGCATGGGCCCGCTGACGGCCGTGGTCGCCTCGTTCGCGAACACCCGTGAATTCGCCCCGATGCTCGCGGGAGTCGGCTTCGCAGCGCAGGCCGGCTGTCGTATGACCGCCGAGATCGGCGCCATGCGCATCAACGAGGAGATCGACGCGCTCGAGTCCCTCGGCCTGCGCTCGGTGTCCTTCGTGGTGACCACCCGCGTGCTCGCCGGCCTGATCGCGGTGGTCCCCGTCTACCTGATCACCCTGATCCTGTCCTGGCTCTCCTGCGCCTGGGTGGTGAAATCGGTGTACGGCATGCCATCCGGCACATACGACCACTACTTCAGTCAGTTCGTGAGCGGGTCAGACATCGTCTTCTCCGTGATCAAGGTGGCCGTGTTCCTCACTGCCGTGATCGTCATCCACTGCTACCAGGGCTTCTTCGCCTCCGGTGGTCCGGAGGGCGTCGGTACGGCCTCCGGCCGGGCAATCCGCGCCAGTCTCGTGGCCGTCGTCGTCCTCAACCTCGTCATGACCGTCGCGCTGTGGGGCTTCACCTCCCCGGTCTACTTCAAGGGGTAACCAATGGGAGTCGTTTCCGTACCAGGAATGTCGATCGAGAGGTCGGTGCTGCGCCGCCGCGGGCTCATCGCGGTCGCCATCATCCTTGCGATCGTGCTCGTCGGGTGGCTGGTCAAGGCCCTGTGGCCCAAGGACGAGTTCTCGTTCACGCTCCGCTCCCCCGCTGTGGCGGCAGGCATCAAAGACGGCGCGCCCGTCCGGATCCAAGGCATCAAGGTCGGTGAGGTCACCGGCATCTCCGCCCTGGGCAACGGCCAGCAGGGCGTAAAGGTCACGATGAAGTCGGCCGACGGCAAGTCACTGACCAACAATGTCGAGGCCGCCTACTCCGCCGGCAACTTGTTCGGCGTCTCCGAGGTCATCCTCACCCCGCACGACGGTGGCGGCACGCTCCAGGAAGGCGCCCAGATCGCGCCCACGAAGCCGATCACCGACAACACCGTCTCGAACATGATCATGACGATCGGCGACGTGAACAGCGATGCCCTGCGCCCGCACATGAGCCAGATCCTGCTGAACTTCGACGCCTCGTCGAAGGCCATGCTCCCGCTCTTCAGCGCCCTCGGCAGTGTGGCGCAGGCTGTGCAGGACACGCAGCGACTGACGACCGCGCAGACCTTCCCGGTGATCACGCAGGCCATAGAGAACGCCGACGCCACGACCGCGGCGCTCATCCCCGCCGTGAAGACGCTGTTCGACTACTCGCCGGTGCACGACAAGACGTGGGTCAACCGCGGCAAGGCGACGCTGGATGCGCTCACCAACGAGAGGGACAGCCTGACCGCCGCGTTGCAGAAGATTCTCGATCCGAAGGCCCTGGCGGGACTCCAGACGGCGACGCCGATGCTGGTGGCCCTGATGCAGCCGCTGCTCAACGCCTTCCCGAACGGAAGCGCGACGGGCGTCGGCATCCAGATCGGGCAGCTGATCGACAACGTCCGCAAGGCCATGCCGAACACCCCGAACGGGCCGGTGCTGAACCTGCGGTTGTCGGTCGACTACCCTGCCATCGGCGCAATGCTGCCACCTGCACCGACGTTCACCTACATCCCGCCGAAGCCGGGCGACAAGCCCACCGAGGCGAAGCCGGGCGAGACCACCCCGTCGCAGGGCGCACCGGCACCCGCGAAGCCGAGCACCCCGACGTCCACGAAGCCTGGGAGCTGAGCCAACGATGAAGTCAATGAAGGCGACCTCGATCAAGATCGCGGTCTTCGCCGCGGTGATGATCCTGCTCCTCGTGCTTGTGATGCAGGCACTGACCCGGCCGCCCCAGGGCGACCTCGACACCTTCCACGCCGAATTCAAGGACGTGTCCGGCCTCAAGGTCGGCGACGACGTGCGCATGCTCGGCGTGCAGGTGGGCAAGGTCAAGGACATCGCGGTGAAGCAGTCCTCGGACCACCGGCTCTCCAACGCGGCCGTGACGTTCTCGGTGCAGCGCGACCGCACGTTCCGTACCGACGACACACTGGCCATCCGGTACCAGAACCTCACCGGTTCTCGGTTCCTGGAGGTGCGCCCCACGCCGAAGAGCACGGCCGCCGAGGTGAAGCCCGGCAGCACGATCGAGGAGAAGTACACGCAGTCCTCGTTCGACATCACGTCGGTCTTCGTCGGGCTCAAGCCGGTCCTGTCCACGCTGAATGCCGACGACATCAACCACCTGACGCAGTCGGTGCTCGCGGTGATCCAGGGCAACGGCGAAGGCCTCGGGCCGCTGCTCGGCTCGCTCGACAAGCTGATGGCGGTGAGCAACGACCGGCAGCGCGTCCTGACCCAGCTCATCACGAACCTCGGTTCGGTCTCGGAGTCCATCGGCGGGGCCTCCCCCGGCCTGACGAAGGTGCTCCAGCAGCTCGACGTCTTCGCCCGCACCCTGGCGAGCAACATCGACTCGATGCGCGAGTGGTCCGACAAGACCTCGGGCGTGGTGAGCCGCACGAACGCACTGCTCGCGGCGCTGGGACTCACGCCCAACGAGAACCCGCCGCTCGACGCCATCGTCAGCAACGCGATGCCCATGGCCGAGCAACTGGTCAACGCCCTCGCGACCCTCCCCGGCATCGTCCAGATCCTGAACGAGGGCACGAAGCCGCAAGCGGGCCCCGCGGTCTCGACCACCTGCAGCAAGGGCCAGGCCAAGCTCCCCGGCATGATGAATCTCTTCGTCGCAGGTCAGAAGGTGACGGTATGCAATCCAAAGTGAACCTCTTCAACCGTCCGCTGCCGACGGCCGCACAGGATCGCCGGTACCAGCTGAACTGGGGCATCGTCGGCGCGCTCATCGCCGTCATCGTCCTCGCGATCTGCAGCTACCTCTTCGTCTTCCAGCCGGGCACCAAGGAGTACTCGGCGGACTTCAAGGAGGCGCAGGCCGTGCGGACCGGCGTCGACGTCCGTGTGGCCGGCATCAGCGTCGGCTCCATCTCCGACGTCGAGCTGCTCGACGACCGGGTGCGCGTGAAGTTCCGCGTCGACAAGGACATCTTCCTCGGTGACGCGACCACCGCGTCGATGAAGATGCTCACCACTGTCGGCGGCTACTACATGGCGCTGACCCCGATGGGCACGACGAACCTCGGCGACAAGCCGATCCCGCCGGAGCGGGTGTCGATGCCGTACAGCCTCCTGGAGACCTTCCAGCAGGCGACCCCGAAGGTCGAGAAGATCAAGGCGACGCCGATCCGCGAGTCCATGTCCCAGCTGAACCAAGCGCTCGAAGACCAGCCGGAGTCGATCCGGAACACGGTCGGCACCTTCAACAAGATGTTCGAGAACATCTTGCGCCAGCAGGACCAGGCGGGCGACTTCGTCAAGGTGATGGGCGAATACTCGACGACGATCAACCAGAACGGCGACCTGCTGCTCTCGCTGATGCGGAACATGAGCACGTTCTTCTCCGCCGCCGAGGTGAACCTGGCCGGCTTCAAGAGCTACCTCACGAACACCACGCAGCTCGTGCAGCGCCTCGGTCCCCTGCTCAACGTCTACCTCAACAATGTGGATCCGCTCGCCAGTCGCTTCGACGCGCTGGTGGCCAAGGCCCGCGAGGTGGTGCAGCAGGCTGAGCCCGCGATCGCCAACGCCAAAGAGATGCTGGCCGGCCTGCAGAAGACGATCGCGCCCGACGGCACGATCCAGCTGAACCAGTCCGAGCAGACCTTCCTCGCGACCAATGTCTGCATTCCGAGCCCGGGGGTGACCTGCTGATGCGTAAGTTCCTCGCTTCCCGCGGCGCGATGTCCGCGTTCGTGGTCATCGTCGCCGCCGCACTGGTCCTCGGCGGTGTGGCCTTCAAGGGCCTCACCACCAAGACCACCTCGTACTGCGCCGATCTCGACAACTCGGTGGGCCTGTTCACCGGCAGCAAGGTGGCACAGTTCGGCTACCCGATCGGCGAGATCACCAAGATCACCCCGAACGGGGCCACGACCCGCGTCGACTTCGACCTGCCCGCCGACCGCAAGCTGCCGACCAACGTCGGCGTCGTCGCGATCGCGGACTCGCTGGTCGCCCAGCGCCGCCTGGAGCTCCTCCAGACCTACACGGGCGGCCCGACGTGGCAGCCCGGCAAGTGCATCACCAACACCAAGACGCCGCTGTCGATCACCGAGTCGCTGCAGGCTGTCTCGAAGGTCGTCGACGACCTGACGGTGGGCGGCGGTGACGAGGAGTTCCGCAAGGCAATGGCGTCCATCCCCGCGCTCAACAAGGCGACGCAGGGCACGGGCCCGGAGATCTCCGCGCTCACCAACAAGCTCGGCGAGCTGATGCGCAACCCCGGCCCCGGCATGAGCGACGTGGCGGCGATCCTCGACGCCTTCGCCCCCGCGTCCGACGGCCTGGTCCAGAACTGGGACGAGATGCGCGCCTTCCTCACGAAGTACGCGTTCCGCATCAAGAATGTCGGCGAGCCGCTGATGGATACCGGTATCGGCGCCTTCCCCCAGCTGGTCCCGCTGGTGAAGGTACTGTCCACGGTCTTCGACAAATACGGCGCCTTCATCGCCCCTCTGCTCGAGGTCACGGTTCCCACCACGACCCTGCTGGCGGCGACGACGAAGCAGTTCGGCGACCTGCTCAACATCCTGCCGCCGCTCATCCGCGCCTTCCAGGTGAGCGTCGACAAGAAGACCCTCGCCACCAAGATCACGTACCGGCCGCCGTCAGCGCTGGTGCCGTCGAAGAACCCGGCCCAGACCTGCAACAACCTGAACCGGTTCGCACCGGGCCAGTGCACGGTCGCCGATGCGGGCCACGTCAACGTGGAGCTCATCTCCACGGTCCTGCGCGCGACGGGAGCGGCGTACTGATGCGCAACCCACTGAACAGGCGTGCCCTCGCGATGGGCGTGGCCACCGTCGCCACCGGCACGGTGCTCGCCGGCTGCGGCTCGGTGCCCTTCAACCCGTCGGCGATCCCCGCCCCCGGCCAGCCGGGCGGCGGCGACGGCTACGTCGTGCACCTCGACTTCACGAACGTCCTCAACCTGCCCGACCGGGCGCGCGTCGTCTTCGACGGCGTGGTCTCCGGCCGCCTGCAGAAGGTGACGCTCGAGGAGGGCAAGGCCGTCGTCGACGTCAAGATCAACAACGGCGTGCAGGTGCCCAACACGGTCACCGCGACGCTGCAGCAGGACACGATCCTCGGCGACACCTACGTGGCTCTCAAGACCACGCCGGGCAAGCCGGGTACCCCCCTGAAGGGCGGCGACACGCTGCCGACGACGCAGACCAAGCCGCCGACTCAGATCGAGGACATCCTCGCCGACCTGGCGAACTTCCTCGGCAGCGGAAGCCTGATGCAGCTGCAGGACACCTTCAGCCGGATCAACAGCAACCTGCCGGCAGATCCCCAGAAGCTCTCGGGCCTGGTCAAGACGGTCTCGCAAACCGTGGTCGACCTCGGCGCGCAGAGCGACAACGTCAGCCAGGCGATCACCTCGGTCGGCGGCCTCGTGACCACGGTCAACGACAACGACCAGATCCTCGTCGCTCTGCTCAAGCCGACCGACGACTGGTTCGGGGACACACTCGACCTGACCACCGGCGCGATCAAGTTGCTCAGCCGGCTGTCCGACGCGCTCTCTCCGCTGATCTTCACCGCGCCGCTGCTCGACGCCTCGACGGCGACCGTCGCGGGCGTGATCAAGCCGCTGATGTTCCCGGGCTGGCCGAACATGAACGGCCGACAGGCGAACCTGGCGAACCTTGAGGACCTGTTGAAGAACAAGATCCTGCCGTTCCTCTCCAGCGGCGCCAAGGTCAACGTCAAGGAGCTGGGCACCAACGGGAACGTGCCCACTTCCGATGCCGCCCGCCAGGCGGTCAACAACCTTCGGATGGTGGGAGCAGTTCCGTGAAAAAGAGCACCTTCTTGAGCCTCCTGACCTTCGCGTTGGTGATGGTGCTGGGCACGGCGTACATCGCCTTCTCCGTGCTGCATTGGCGGCCACTGGCGGACTACCGTTCGGTCACGATGAAGCTCGACAACGCGAACCAGTTGCTTCCCGACTCCTCCGTGCTGCTGCGTGGCGTCAAGGTGGGCAACGTCGAGACCATCGACCGCAAGGACGGCAAGGTCGTCGTGAAGTTCCGCTACGACGGGAAGTACAAGATCCCGTCGGACACGGGCCTGCGCATCGAGCAGCTGTCCGCCGTCGGCGAGCCGTACATCGATTTCCGCCCGGAGAACCTCAACGGCCCGTACCTGGCCGACGGCTCGACGATCGACATCGCGAAGATCAAGGAGCCGCTGTCGCTGCCCGAGACCTTCAAGCTGATCTCCGGCCTGACGAGCAATATCAACTCGACGGACCTCGGCGGCATTACCGAGACCCTGGCGGACGCGACCAGCAACACGCAGGGCTCGCTGCCGAACATCTCGCAGGCCGGCGATCTGCTGGCCCGCACCCTGACGGCGCGGATGCCCAACATCCGCCGCATGATGGAGAACACGCAGAACTACCAGGCCAACATGGACTGGCTGCCGGGTGCGATCGCCGAGTTCGGCCCCGCGACCCGGACCTTCGTGGTGAAGGACGTCGAGGTGCTCAAGGCCTTGGACGTCCTCATGAAGGGCATCAACGGGCCCGAGATGCTGACGAAGTCGGTCAACCCGTTCCTGATGAAGATCGCACCGAACACCAGCAAGCTCCTGTCGAACCTCGGTCCGATGACCGAGCCGCTGGTGCCCGTGGTGCAGGCCCTGACAGACGTGCTGCCCCAGATCGACATGGCCGCGCTACTCTCGCAGGCGTTGAACACGGTCGGCTCCGACGGTGCCGCGAACCTCACGGTGGTCATCCCGCCGAAGAAGTAGCGCCCCACCGGACCGACGAACCCCGACACGATTGGCAACGCGACAAGTGACTGATTCCACCCCGGACGACAAGAACCTCCCTGACGAGGCCGCGGCGACCGAGGAGACCGTGCAGGACACCGTCGACGAGGCGGCCGAGGAGACCGCCGACGCGACCGAGGAGGCCGCGACGAAGGACGAGGCTCCGACCGAGAAGGTCTCGACCGCGAAGAAGGCCGCGCCCGCCGCGAAGGCGGCCAAGCGCCCCACTCCCCCGGTCGAGGACGACGACGAGGACGACGTCGAGGAGGCATCCGTGCGCCGGCCGAAGGCGTCGGCCCGGACCGCGGCGACGCGGAACCAGGCCGCGGGCCTCACCGCCGGCGCGACCGTCACCACGGTGGTCATCACCGTGGTGATCCTGGCCCTGCTCGCGGCGTCGATCACCTTCGGCGTGCTGTGGGGCCTGCAGAAGTCCGAGAACAGCGACATCAAGGCTGCCGCAGCCGAGAAGGCGCAGGCCGAGAAGGTGGCTGCTGAGTACGCCGCGGGCGCCTCGACCTTCGACTACAAGGACCTCACACCGTGGCGGAACGCCCTGACCACGCGCACGTCGGACGACCTCAAGAAGCGCTTCGAGGCAACGGTCGGTGCGATGAACCAGCTGCTGCAGCCGCTGCAGTGGGTGTCGAAGGGAACCGTCAAAGACGCCGTGGTCAACTCGCAGTCCGGCCCGATCTTCAAGGTCAGCGTCTACGTGAACATCGACACCACGACCGTCCAGAATCCCGCGGGCCGCAGTGTGCTGACGCTGTACAACGTGACCCTGGACAAGGACAAGGACTGGCAGATCAGCGACGTCGGTGGTGAGGTGGGCGCCAGCGCTGCGGCACTCGAGCAGACGCCTGCGACCCCTGCGCCGACGGAGACTGCGCCGGCCCCGCCCGCGCCCGGCAACTGACACAGTTACCGAATCCACGGAACGCCCGGAACCCGCAAGGGTCCGGGCGCTCCGTCGCTTTCGTGAACGTGCCATCCCCGGAAAAAGTGAAATTGCCGCCGCAGTTCCCGTCGCCCGACGACGTCCCGTCGGAGTAGGGTGCGCACACTCTCACCGCGCTCGAGTCGACTGCCTGCGCGATGGACCAGTTGTTGCCACCGCTACAGGGGTGGCGACGGGCACGCCGTCGACAGCGTGGTACCGCAGGGCCGACGAAGTAGCTCAGGCCAGCGATTCGACGGTGACGCCGAGGACCTCGGCGATCCGGGTGGTGCTCACGGCACCCTCGCGCAGCACGCGCGGCTGCGGCCCGGACAGGTCGACGATGCTCGACGGCGCAGCGTGCTCGGAGGGCCCACCGTCGAGGTAGACATCGACGGAATCGCCCAGCTGATCGCGGGCCTCCAGCATGGTGGCGGCGGGCGGCCGGCCGGAGACGTTCGCGCTCGAGACGGCCATCGGTCCGACCTCGCGCAGCAGCTCGATCGCGACGGGGTGCAGCGGCATCCGCAGCATCACGGTGCCGCGGGTGTCTCCGAGGTCCCACGCGAGGCTCGGTGCCTGCTCCACAACGAGGGAGACGGCGCCGGGCCAGAACGCACGGGTCAGCTCCCGGGCGGCGTCGCTGACCCGGCTGACGAGACCGTCGATGGTGTTCCACGAGCCCACCAGCACACCGACGGGCATATCGGGGCCGCGGTTCTTCGCGGCAAGCAGGGCAGCGACGGCGCGGCCGTCGAAGGCGTCGCAGCCGATGCCGTAGACGGTGTCGGTCGGCATCACCACGAGGTGGCCCCCCTTCAGCGCGGACCGGGCGGCGCTGAGGCCCGCGGCACGGGATTCCGGGTCGGTGCAGTCGAAGGCGCGGCTGGCGATGCTCACGGGTCCATCCTGCCAGTCACGTACCTGGGCCTGCCCGCGAGGTCCCGGTGCTCGGCGACGCCGCCGAATCCGGCCGCGCGGAGCTGCTCGGCGGTACCGGCGCCGTTGCTGTCGTCGTGCTCCACCGCCACCGCTCCCCCGGCGGCGAGCAGCCGCGCGGCGAGCGGCGCGAGGTCGCGGATCAGGTCCAGCCCGTCGGCGCCGGAGAACAGCGCGACGGCGGGGTCGGCCGCGGCCTCCCGGTCGAGATCCGCACCCTCGGGCACGTACGGCGGATTGGACACCACCAGGTCGACGGTGCCCAGCAACTCCGTCAACCGAGCCGGGAGCGCCGGATCGCGCACGTCGGCGTCGACCACCGTCGCCGTGCCCGCGAGCGCGGCCGCGGCGACGTTGCGGCGCAGGTAGTCCAGGGCGGCGAGGTCGCGCTCGACGAGCACGACGCGGGAGTCGGGCACCGTCGCCGCGAGGTACAGGCCCAGCGCGCCGGAACCGGCGCAGAGGTCGACGACGGCGGCGCCGCGCCCGACCTGTCGGGCCGCCCAGACAGCGAGGAGCTCGGTCTCGGGCCGCGGGACGAAGACGCCGGGCCCCACGGCCAGCGTGAGCGGCCCGAAATACGCGCGGCCCAGGATGTGCTGCAGCGGTTCCCGGGCCGCCCTCCGGGCCAGCAGCGCCTCATACGCGGCCGCCTGCTCCGGGGTGGCGTCGTCGGCGATCGGGATGCGCCCGCGGTCGATGCCGAGGGCCTCGGCGAGCAGGACCTCCGCGTCGAACCGCGCCGACGGGACGCCGGCCTCCGCCAGCCGGGCCGTGGCGGCGGCGGCGAGGTGCGTGGGCCTCGAACTCACTCGGCCTCGAGGCGCGCCTGGCGATCGGCCGCCTGGAGTGCGTCGAGCAAACCGTCGAGCTCGCCGTCGAGGACCTGGTCGAGGTTGTGCGACTTGTAGCCGATGCGGTGGTCCGCGATGCGGTTCTCGGGGAAGTTGTAGGTGCGGATCCGCTCGGAGCGGTCGACGGTGCGGATCTGCGCGGCCCGCGAGTCCGACGCGGCGGCCTCGGCCTCCTCCTCACGCAGCGCCTGCAGGCGCGCGGCCAGCACCTGCATGGCGCGGGCCTTGTTCTGCAGCTGCGAGCGCTCGTTCTGGCAGGTCACGACGATGTTCGTCGGCAGGTGCGTGATGCGGACCGCGGAGTCCGTGGTGTTGACGCCCTGCCCGCCCTTGCCGGAGGAGCGGTAGACGTCGATGCGCAGGTCGGACTCGTCGATCTGTACTTCCTCGACCTCGTCGGGCTCGGGGTAGACGAGCACGCCGGCGGCCGAGGTGTGGATGCGGCCCTGGCTCTCGGTGGCGGGGACGCGCTGCACGCGGTGCACGCCGCCCTCGAACTTCATACGGGCCCACACACCGTCGATCGAGCCGTCGGCGCCGGGGCCGCGGGACTTGATCGAGAAGGTCGCGTCCTTGTAGCCACCGAGGTCGGAGTACGTGGCGCCGAGTGTCTCGATCTTCCAGCCGCGGCGCTCGGCGTAGCGCAGGTACATGCGGGCGAGGTCACCGGCGAACAGGGCGGACTCCTCGCCGCCCTCGCCCGACTTGACCTCGAGCACCACGTCGTCCGAGTCGTGCGGGTCGCGCGGAGCCAGCAGGTCGGTGAGCTGTTGCTCGAGCGTCACGATCTGCTCGCCCAGCGCGGTCACCTCGTCGGCGAAGGAGGCGTCGTCGGCGGCCAGCTCCTGCGCGGCGGCACGGTCCTCGCGGGCCGCCTCCAGTTTGCGGTGCGTCGCCATGACGGGCGCCAGCTCGGCGAAGCGCTTGCCCACCCTGCGCGCGGCGGCCGGGTCGTTGTGCAGCGCCGGATCGGACATCTGCTGCTCGAGGCCGGCGTACTCGGCGAGGATATCGTCGATCGCGGAGGGGGACGTGGCGCTCATGGCGACGGTGCCTTTCTCGGACGGGGCGGGACGGTGCGGGAGTGGGGTGCCCGTGAAACGGGCCGACGCCCGGCCTGCGGGGCAGGACGGGCGTCGGCGGGACAGCTACTCGGAGGCCGCAGCCTTGCTCGGGCGCTTGCCGTAGCGCTTCTCGAAGCGCGCGACGCGGCCGCCCGTGTCGAGGATCTTCTGCTTGCCCGTGTAGAACGGGTGGCACTGCGAGCAGACCTCGACGTTGATGCGGCCGTCGGCCTTGGTGCTGTGCGTCTCGAACGTGTTGCCGCAACCGCATACAACGGTGGTGGCCACGTACTCGGGGTGAATACCCTGCTTCATGATTGCCGTCCTTCTCGTTCGTGGTCGCCGGGTCGCCCCTGGCGTGCGCCAGGACCGTGAACCGGAACCCATACCGACGTTCCAGTATGCCAGAACGCACTGGGCTTCGAGAAATTCCCGGCTCCCGCGGGGCGGGTGACAACGTCGCGGTCACGATGCGACGGACGTTTGGCGGTTGACTGGCGCGCCGTAAGCCCGCCGGTGTTAGCTACGAGCTGTCACCAGACCGGCGCCGGGAGCGAAGCGAGCGGGCCGAGTTCTCGAGCAATCCGGGAGTGAAGACGTGAACGAGTCAGGGAGTGGACCGGCGATCGAGCCCGCCGGGACCGTGATCGGCGGCTACGTCGTGGAGCGCCTACTGGGCGCGGGCGGCATGGGCGCGGTGTACGCGGCGCGGCACCCGCGGCTGCCGCGCGTGGACGCCCTCAAGGTGCTCCCCGCCGCGTTCTCCCACGATCCGACGTACCGGGCGCGGTTCGAGCGCGAGGCCGACATGGCGGCGCGGCTCGACCACCCGAGCATCGTCCCGGTGTACGACCGCGGCAACGACGACGGCCGGCTGTGGATGTCCATGAAGCTCGTCCCCGGCCAGGACGCCTCGGCGCTGCTCGCGCACAACCCGAGCGGGCTGGCGGTGAACCAGGTCCTGACCATCGTCGACGCCGTGGCCGCGGCGCTGGACTACGCGCACTCCCAGGGCCTGCTGCACCGCGACGTCAAGCCCGGCAACATCATGATCGACGCCACGGGCTCGACGCCACGGGTCATGCTCGGCGACTTCGGCATCGCCCGCCAGCAGCAGGAGCACAGCGACCTGACCTCGGTCGGCATGGTGGTCGGCACGCTCGACTACGCCTCGCCGGAACAGCTCAGCGGCGACCCGGTGGACGGACGCAGCGACCAGTACAGCCTGGCCGGCACGACGGTGCAGCTGCTCACAGGCGCGAAGCCCTTCGGCGCGAGCAGTGGCACCGCGGTGATCCGCGATCACCTGATGGCGCCGCCTCCGGCGCCGTCACGGCAGCGCCCCGGCCTCCCGCCCGCGATCGACGCCGTGATCGCCCGCGGGATGGCCAAGGCGCCGCAGCAGCGGTACGCGACGTGCCACGACTTCGCGCAGGCTCTGCACGCCGCCGCGGCCGGCGTCTACCCGCAGGGGCAGGCACCGTCGAACCCGACGACACGGGTGGCGACGCCTCCGCCCGGCGCCGGCTTCCGCCCCGCGACTCCTCCGCCGTTCCAGGGCGTGCCCTCGCAGCCCTTCGCCCGGCCGCCGGGTCCGGTGTCGAATCCGCAGGTTGCGGGCCCGCAGGGTACCTGGCAGGGCGCGCCGGTGGGCCTCGCCGGGCCGGCGCCGCAGCAGAGCGGCACCAGGAAGGGCGTGGTCATCGGGGCGATCGCCGCGGTCGCGGTGGTGGCCGTGGCCGCGGTCTCGATCCTCGCGCTCAGCACGGGCTCCGACGATGCCGTCGCCTCGCCGACCAGCACCTCAGTCAGCAGCGCGCCGTCCACGCCGGCGACCACGACGCCGGTGAACAACACTTCGACGGTGCGCGACGGCTTCATCGACCCGTGCCTGTTACCGACGTCCGTGATCTCGGCGCTGGGCATCAGCCCGCTCGCCGACGACCCGGGGCAACGGTCGAGCAACGCCGGCGCGAAGTACGCCTGCAAGGGTTCCGATTCGAAGGCCAGTAACGCGGACGTGAAGTTCGCGACCTTCGAGACCTCGAATTCCTGGGAGACCGGCGCGGCGGTGGCTGTGGCCGGCTCGACCAAGTGGCGATCGTTCACGGTGCCCAGCACCAACACCGCCACCCCTGACTACTGCGTGACCGCGTACAAGTCGCTGACCAACGGCGTGCTGTACATCGGACTTCAGAAGGTCGGCAGTCGGGACTGCAGTCGTGGCACTGAGATCGCCGCGGCGATCACGCCCTACCTGCCGCAGTAGGCCGGGTCGACCGTCGCGGACCGGACCGAGACGACGAAAGGCGCGCCCGAGGGCGCGCCTTTCGCGTGTTCGGAGCAGATCAGTCGTTGTCGCCGAAGCCGCTGTTCTTCTGCACCGTCATGAGGAACTCGATGTTGTTCTGCGTCTTCTTGAGCTGGCTGATCAGCAGGTCGATGGCCTGCTGACTGTCCAGCGCCGCGAGCAGCCGGCGCAGCTTGTTCACCACGGCCGCCTCGTCGGGCGCCATGATGAGCTCGTCCTTGCGGGTGTTCGACGCCGCGACGTCGACGGCCGGGAAGACCCGCCGCTCCGAGATCTTGCGGTCCAGCTTGAGCTCGGCGTTACCGGTGCCCTTGAACTCCTCGAAGATCACGGTGTCGCCGGTGGAGCCGGTCTCGACCAGCGCCGTGGCGATGATCGTCAGCGAGCCGCCGTTCTCGATGTTGCGCGCCGCGCCCAGGAACCGCTTCGGCGGGTACAGGGCCGTCGAGTCGATGCCACCCGAGAGGATGCGGCCCGACGCGGGGCTCGAGTTGTTGTAGGCGCGCCCGAGACGGGTGATCGAGTCGAGCAGCACCACCACGTCCTTGCCGCCCTCGACGAGCCGCTTGGCCCGCTCGATGGCCAGCTCGGCGACCGAGGTGTGATCGCCCGGCGGGCGGTCGAAGGTGGAGCTGATCACCTCGCCGCGCACGCTGCGCTGCATGTCGGTGACCTCTTCCGGCCGCTCGTCCACGAGCACCACCATGAGGTAGCACTCGGGGTTGTTGGTGGCGATCGCGTTGGCGATGTCCTGCAGCACCGTGGTCTTACCGGCCTTCGGCGGCGCGGAGATCAGGGCGCGCTGGCCCTTGCCGATGGGCATGATCAGGTCGATCACGCGGGTGGTGAGGATGTTCTGCGCGGTCTCGAGGCGCAGTCGCTGGTTCGGGTACAGCGGCGTGAGCTTGTTGAACTCGGGCCGGTTCTTCGCCGACTCCACGTCCTGGCCGTTGACCGAGTCCAGCCGCACCAGGGGGTTGAACTTCTGCCGATTGGCCTGGTTGCCACGGCCACCGCCGCCGCCCTGGTTGCCGCCGCCGTCGTTGTTGCTCTCGCCATCGCGGGGCATCTTCACGGCGCCCGTGATCGCGTCGCCGCGGCGCAAGCCGTTGCGGCGGATCATGTTCATCGAGACGTAAACATCGTTGGGTCCGGCGATGTAGCCCGAGGTGCGCACGAAGGCGTAGTTGTCGAGCACGTCGAGGATGCCGGCCACGGGCTGCAGGACGTCGTCCTCGCTGACCTGCGGCTCGCCGTCGTTCTGGTTGCGGTCACGGCCGCGGCGGCGCTCGCGGAAGCGGCGCCCGCGGCGGCCCGTCCCGTCGCCGTCGTCGTCCGGGCCGTTGTTCTGGTTCCGGTTGCCCTGGTTGTTGCCCTGGCCGCCCTGGTTGTTGTTCTGGTTGCGCTGGCGATCCTGGCGGTTCTCGCCCTGCTGGCGGTCGCCCTGCTGACGGTTCTCGCCGTCCTGGTTCTGGTTACGGCGCTGGTTGCGCTCGCGGCGCTGGCCCTGCTGCTGACCCTGGTCGCCCTCGTTCTTGGGCGCCTCGGTGGTGGCGGCCTCGGCCCGGGGCGCGTCGCCCTGGGCGCTCGCGTCGCCGCTGTCCGACGGTGCCTGGTCGGCCTTGGCGGCCTTCTCGCCCCGGGGTGCGCGGGCCTGACGGCCCTCGGCCTTCGGCGCCTCCGCCGCGGGCGCCTCGGTCGCCGGCGCCTCACTCTTCGGGGCGGCGGCCTTGGGGGCCTCGCTCGCGGGCGCCTCGGCCTTCGGCGCCTCGGTCTTGGGCGCGGCGGCCTTGGCGGCCTTCGGCGCGGCCTTGGCTGCGCCGCCGTGGTCGTTGATCGCGGCGATGAGATCGCCCTTGCGGAGCCCGGAGACCCCCTTGATCCCCAGCTCGCTCGCGATACCTCGCAGTTCGGCCAGCACCATGCCGTTGAGGCCCGAGCGGCGACGCTCGTCGGCCCGCGTGGTGCTGGCCGCGGCGGTGGCCGCCTCCGGGCTGGTGGTCACGTCCGTTTCGGTCACGGAGTTCCTTTCAATTCCCTGCTCGCGCACTGCGGAAGCAGGGGCCTACCGTGCTCGCCGGACTGTCCTGCGTTGGTGCACAGGTGTTTTCGCGGGCGACGCACGAATGACGAAGGTGCTTGTTGCGCTTCGGCTGCCGGGCCCCGCGTTTCCGGCGGGGGCACAGATGTCTCGGCCTGATGTGGAGACCGGCGCGCCAACACGTCCGAGGCTGGTTGCTGGGCGTGGAATGGCAATGTGCCGAAACAGCGTCCGCGCACTGGTCGGACACTTTTGCCATGATAGCGCGGGTACCGCCGCCCGGCAATCACCGCCCCTGCGTTTCCGACCCGCGCAACCATCCGCGCACGTGCCGCGTCCGTCGAAGCCGACCGCGCACACGACACCGCTGCGCGCACGCGCCGCGTCCGCACAGCCGCGCTGGATGCGCAGGACTCAGCCGCGCGCGACCCCGTCGGCGATCGGCAGCTCCCGCACGTCGAATCCGGCCTCGACGGCCGCGTCCGCGAGGCGGGTCGGCAGCGCCTGCGGGGTCAGCGCGAGCACGGTGGGCCCGGCACCGGAGATCGCGGCGGCCACGCCGGCGGCGCGCAGCCGCTCGACCAGCGCGAACGACTCCTTCATCGAGGCCGCCCGGTACCGCTGGTGGAGCCGATCCTCGGTGGCGTCCAGCAGCAGGTCCGGGTGGGCGGTGAGCGCGAGCACCATGAGCGCGGCGCGCGAGGCGTTGAACGCGGCGTCCGCGTGCGGCACGAGGCGGGGCAGCATGCCGCGAGTCACCGAGGTCGAGGACTGCACGTCGGGCACGAAGGCGTACGCCCGGATGTCGGGGTGCACGTCCACGCGACGAGCCCCGTAGTGCAGCGGCGCCGACGGTGCTGCACTCGCCGCCGCGTGATCGCGGTAGCCGGCCACGTCGGGGACGGGCACCGCGGGCACCGTCCAGGAGACGACCGCGCCGCCGAGCACGCTCGCTGAGGCGTTGTCGGGATGCCCCTCGAACTCGGAGGCCAACTGCACCATCTCGTCGGTTGTCAGCCCGCGGGGCGCGTCGGCATCGGCGGCCAATGCGGCGGCCGCCGCGATCCCAGCGACCACGGCGGCGGCCGAGGAACCGAGGCCGCGCGAGTGCGGAATGCGGTTGACGCAGGTCAGGCGCAGACCCGGCGCGACGACGCCGAGGTGCGCGAGGGTACGGCGCAACGCCACGACCACGAGGTGGCGGTCGTCGTTGGGCACCTCCCCGGCCCCCTCCCCCGTGACTACGACAGTCAAATCACCGTCGGTCTCGGGATCGACGGTCTCGGCGGTGACGTCGTCGTAGAGGCCGAGTGCGAGCCCGAGAGTGTCGAAGCCGGGGCCGAGGTTGGCACTGGAGGCCGGGACGGTCACGGTGGCCGAGAGGCCGGCAGGCAGGACGAGCGGGGCGTTCGAGGCGGGGGACACGGCCGCGGCTACTCCGACAGCCCCATGGCGGCGGCCACGGCGACGGGGTCGATTCCCACGCGCGCGATCTCCGGCAGGCTGCTCAGCGCGGTGTCGGGGTCCTTGAGGCCGTTGCCGGTCACGGTGCAGACGACGGTGGAGCCCTTCTCGATCCAGCCGTCCGCGGTGGCGGCGAGCAGGCCCGCGACGGACGCGGCCGACGCGGGCTCGACGAAGACGCCCTCGGTCTTGGCGATCAGGCGGTAGGCCTCGAGCAGCTTCTCGTCGGTGGCAGCGCGGAACTGGCCGTTCGACTCCTGCTGGGCGGCGACGGCCTGGTTCCAGGACGCCGGGCTGCCGATGCGGATGGCGGTGGCGATGGTCTCGGGATCCTTGACCGGGGCACCATTGACCAGCGGCGCGGCGCCCGCGGCCTGCACGCCGAGCATGCGCGGGCGCGCCGAGATGATGCCGTCGGCGGCGTACTCGCTGTAGCCCTTCCAGTACGCGGTGATGTTGCCGGCGTTGCCCACGGGCAGTGCGTGCACGTCGGGGGCCTTGCCGAGGGCGTCGACGATCTCGAAGGCGGCGGTCTTCTGTCCCTCGATGCGCACCGGGTTCACCGAGTTCACCAGCGCAATCGTGTCGAACGAGGCGGTGGTCTTGCGAGCCAGCTCGAGGCAGTCGTCGAAGTTGCCGTCGACCTCGATGATCCTGGCGCCGTACATCACGGCCTGGGCCAGCTTGCCCATCGCGATCTTGCCCGCCGGCACCAGTACGGCGCACTCGAGGCCGGCGATGGAGGCGTACGCCGCGGCCGAGGCGGAGGTGTTACCGGTGGACGCGCACAGCACGCCCTTCTTGCCGGTGGCCTTGGCCTCGGTGACGGCCATGGTCATGCCGCGGTCCTTGAAGGAGCCGGTGGGGTTGAGGCCCTCGACCTTGAGATGCACGTCGCAGCCGGTGAGCTCGGAGAGCGCTCGCGCGGGCAGCAGCGGGGTCGCGCCCTCACGGAGGGTGACGGGCGCCCAGCCCGGCTCCCACGTGTCGCACACGGGCAGACGGTGCCGGTAGGCCTCGATCAGGCCGGGCCACGGGGTGTGCACGGTGGCAGCGGAATTAGTCACTGGTTCCCTCCAGACGGAGCACGGAGGACACGGCGGTCACCACGTCCAGGTTCTTCAGCGCCTCGACGGTGGCCGAGAGGGCCGCGTCGGGTGCCTTGTGGGTGAGGATCACCAGGCGTGCGCCCCGCTCGGGGGTATCGGCCTGCTGGCGGACGGTGCTGATGGACACGCTGCGCGCCGAGAACTCGTTCGCGACGGCGCTGAGCACGCCGGGTCGGTCTGCGACCTCCATCGCCACGTAGTAGCGGGTGAGCACCTCGCCGATCGGCGCGATCGGCAGCTTGGCGTACGCCGAGTCGCGGGGGCCGCGGCCGGAGACGACCTTGTTGCGGGCCGCGGCCACCAGGTCTCCCATCACGGCAGAGGCCGTGGGCGCGCCTCCCGCGCCGGCGCCGTAGAACATGAGGCGGCCGGCGTTCTCGGCCTCGACGAAGACGGCGTTGTAGGCGCCGTCGACGCTGGCGAGCGGGTGCTTGAAGGGCACCAGCGCCGGGTACACACGGGCCGAAACCCGCTGCGCGCCCTCGGCATCGGTGATCTTCTCGCAGATCGCGAGCAGCTTGATGGTGCAGTCGAAGGCCTTCGCCGCCTCGATGTCCGCGGCGGTGACGCCGGTGATGCCCTCGCGGTGCACGTCGTCGGCCTTGACGCGGGTGTGGAAGGCGATCGAGGCGAGGATCGCGGCCTTGGATGCGGCGTCGTAGCCCTCCACGTCGGCAGTCGGGTCGGCCTCCGCGTAGCCCAGGCGGCCGGCCTCCTTGAGCACGACCTCATACGGGTCGCCGTGCTCCGCCATGTTGGAGAGGATGAAGTTGGTGGTGCCGTTGACGATGCCGGCGACCAGGCCCACCGAATCGCCCGCAAGGGACTGCTGCAGCGGTCGGATCACGGGGATCGCACCGGCCACGGCCGCCTCGAAGTACAGGTCGGCGCGAGCCTTGTTGGCGGCGTCGGCGAGCTGGCCGGTGTACTCGGCGAGCAGCGCCTTGTTGGCGGTGACCACCGACTTGCCGGCCTTGAACGCGCTGAGCATCAGCGAGCGGGTCGGCTCGATGCCGCCCATCACCTCGACCACGATGTCGACGTCGTCGCGACCGACCAGGGCCTCCGCGTCGTCGGTGAGCAGGCTCTTCTTCAGGCCGAGAGCCTTGAGGCCACGGTCCTTCGCGGTGTCGCGCACGGCGATCCCGCGGATGACGAGGTTCGCTCCGACGCGGGCCGCCAGGTCGTCGGCGTTCTCCACGAGAATGCGCGCCACCTCGGTACCCACGGTGCCCATGCCGAGAAGGGCGACGCCCAGTTCCCTCTGTTGTGCGGATTCGGTCATCAGAGCACCTCCAGGCTCACCAGGTCGTCCACGGTCTCCCGGCGCAGGATGAGCCGCGCCGCGCCGTCCTTGACCGCCACCACCGCGGGGCGCGGCTGCATGTTGTAGCGGCTCGACATCGAATAGCAGTACGCGCCCGTGGCGGCGACGGCCATCAGGTCGCCCTCCGCCAGGTCTGCGGGCGTCCGGGTGTCGCGGACCACGATGTCGCCGGTCTCGCAGTGCTTGCCGACGATGCGGGAGAGCACGGGCTCGCCCTGCGGGTCGCGGCTCGCGACCACGGCGGTGTACTCCGCCCCGTACAAGGCGGTGCGGATGTTGTCGCTCATGCCGCCGTCCACTGAGACGTAGCGCCGGAAGCCCTGCGCGACAGCAGCATCGTCCTCGGCCCCGGCGTCGATCACGACGTCCTTGATCGTGCCCACCTCGTACAGGGTGATCCCGGGCGGGCCCGCGATGGCGCGACCGGGCTCGACGGCGAGGTGCGGCGTCGCCAGTCCGAGTGCGGCGGACTCGCTCTCGACGATGTGCCGGAGCTTCGCTGCGAGATCCGCGACGGGCGGCGGATCGTCGTGCGAGGTGTACGAGATACCCAGGCCACCACCGAGGTCGATGGTGCTCAGCTGTGCGGTCTTCTCCGCGCCGAACCGAGCGACGACATCGCGGAGCAGCTCGAGCACGCGGCGAGCGGCGATCTCGAAGCCGTTGACGTCGAAGATCTGCGAGCCGATATGGCTGTGCAGGCCCACGAGGCGCAGGTTGTCGGCGGCGAAGACGGCGGTGACCGCCTGCATCGCAGGCGAATCGGAGCCGTTCGAAGCGAGGGAGAAGCCGAACTTCTGGTCCTCGTGCGCGGTGGAGATGAACTCGTGGGTGTGCGCCTCGACGCCGGGGGTGAGCCGGATCAGAACCTCCTGCACCACCTTCCGCTCCCCCGCGATTCGGTCCAGGCGGGCGATCTCGGAGAGCGAGTCCACCACGACGTGGCCGATGCCGAACTCGACGGCGTAGTCCAGCTCGGTCACCGACTTGTTGTTGCCGTGCAATGCGATCCGCTCCGCAGGGAAGCCGGAGCGCAGGGCGACGGCGAGCTCGCCGCCACTGCACACGTCGAGGTTCAGCCCCTCGTCACGCACCCAGCGGGCGATCTCCATGGAGAGGAACGCCTTCGAGGCGTAGTGCACCGCCGCGTCGTCGCCGAACGCCTCCCGCATGCCGCGGCAGCGGGCCCGGAAGTCGTCCTCGTCGATGATGAGCAGCGGCGTGCCGTACTCGGCCGCGAGCGCGGTGACGGGCACCCCGGCGACGGAGACGGCACCGTCGGCCTCCCGGCGCGCGTGGGCGGGCCACACATCCCGATCCAATTCACTCACGAGTGGTGGCCCCTCACATCCGGTCGGGTGCCGAAACACCCACGAGTGCCAGGCCGTTCGCGAGCACCTGGCGGGTGGCGGCGCACAGTGCCACGCGGGCGCGGTGCAGGTCGGTCGGCTCCTCGTCGCCCATCGGCAGCACGCGGCACTCGCCGTAGAAGCGGTGGTACGCGCCGGCCAGCTCCTCGAGGTACCGAGCGATGCGGTGCGGCTCACGGAGATTCGCTGCGCCCGCGGCCACGGCGGGGAACTCCCCGAGGGTGCGCACGAGATCGCCCTCGCGGGCATGGTCGAGCAGGCCGAGGTGCTCCGTCGAGGCGACAACGTCGAGCTCGGCCGCCGAGCGCGCGATGGCCGAGAGCCGGGCGTGCGCGTACTGCACGTAGTAGACGGGGTTCTCGTTGCTCGCCTGGGCGAGGAGATCCAGGTCGAGGTCGATCGAGGTGTCCACCGAGCTACGCACCAGGGAGTAGCGCGCGGCATCGACACCGACGGCGTCGACCAGGTCGTCGAGGGTGATGACCGTGCCGGCGCGCTTGCTCATGCGGACGGGCTTGCCGTCCTTGACGAGGTTCACCAGCTGGCCGATCAGCACCTGGATCTGCGCGGGGTCGTAGCCGAGGGCAGCGGCGGCGGCCTTGAGTCGGCCGATGTAGCCGTGGTGGTCGGCGCCCAGCATGTAGATCGCGAGATTGAACCCGCGGTCGAACTTGTGCTTGATGTAGGCGATGTCGCCCGCGATGTAGGCGGCGTTGCCGTCGGACTTGATGACGACGCGGTCCTTGTCGTCGCCGTAGTCCGTGGCCTTCAGCCACCAGGCGCCATCCTTCTCGTACAGGTTGCCGTTGTCCTTGAGCTGCTGGACGCTGCTCTCGACGAGGCCCGAGCTGAACATCTCGTCCTCGTGGGTGAACACGGCGAAGTCCGTGCCGAACTCGTGCAGGGTGCGCTTGATGTGCCCGAACATGAGCTCGACGCCGTCGGCGCGGAAGGCCTCGACGCGCTCGGACTCCGGCAGCTCAAGGATGCCCGGGTGGTCCTTGACGACCGTGGCCGCGATCTCGCCGATGTAGTCGCCGGCGTAGCCGTCCTCGGGGGTCGGCTGATCACGGGCGGCCGCGTCCAGCGAGCGGGCGAACCGATCGATCTGCGCGCCGTGGTCGTTGAAGTAGTACTCGCGGGTGACCTCGGCGCCCTGCGCCTCGAGCACGCGCCCCAGACTGTCACCTACGGCGGCCCAGCGGGCACCGCCGAGATGGACGGGGCCCGTCGGGTTGGCGGAGACGAACTCGAGGTTGATGAGCGCACCGTCGAGCGCCTTCCCCTGCCCGAACGCACCCGCCTGCTCGAGGATGCTCACGACGAGCTGGTTCTGCGCATCCGCGGCGAGCCGGATGTTCAGGAAGCCCGGGCCGGCGACGGTGGCCTCGTCGACGCCGTCGGCGTTGCCGAGAGCCTCGGCCAGCCACGTCGCCAGGTCGCGCGGGTTGACGCCGGCCTTCTTGGCCACCTGCATCGCGATATTGGTCGAGTAGTCGCCGTGCTCGGGGTTGCGAGGCCGCTCGACGGTGACGCGTTCGGGCAGCACGGAGGCGTCGAGGCCGCGCTGGGTGAGCACGGTGGTCGCGGTGGCGTGCAGGAGTTCCGAAAGGTCAGCGGGAGTCACCGGTCCATCCTAAGGTGCGCCTGACCGCCCGGTTTCCGCCGGGCCTGACCTATGCGCTAACCTTGCTACGCCCTGCGCCCCCGTAGCTCAGGGGATAGAGCGTTCGCCTCCGGAGCGAAAGGCCGCAGGTTCGAATCCTGCCGGGGGCACCCTCTTCTGCGCCGCTGAGGCTCCGTCTCGCGCACATCCCCAAATTTTCCGGGTGGCGCGCGCACTTCCCCCGCCCTGCGCCGTCTTCGATACGATGAAGAGCCAGTCCACGATGGACCGAGTCGCCTCGACGTCCGGAGCCGACGTGCTGAACCGACAGATCTTCGCCGACCCGCCGCGACCACTCTCCGGAGCACGAGAAATGGAACGCGCTCTATGAGGCGCGCTGCGCTCCAGTCTCGGAGCACGCTGCGCACCGCTCGCAGCCAGTACCGGCGTTACCGCCGGCGTCTCGGCGGCGGCCCCTACCTGGACTGGCCGCGGTGGAAGGCCGAGTACGACAAGACCTACCGCACCATCGGAACACGATCCCGCGGGGGTGACGACAGCCTGCCGCCGCCCGTGTCCTGAGCCCGCCGCCGATGCCGTCGAGACGGGACGGTGATCCAATGGATAGGTGAGCGAACCACTCCCTGATCCCCCGCCCCGCGTTCCGCGGGTACGCTCGCTCGTCTTCGCCGACGGTGCGCCCGTCTGGCGATGGCGGGCCGGGCTGCGGGCCGCTGCGGCGGTGGCGATACCCGGGGCGGCGCTGGTCGCCACGGGGCACACGAGCTCCGCGCTGTTCACCACGTTCGGTGCCTTCGCTGTGCTGTACGGCGAAGGCCGCGCCTACCGGGTCCGCGGGCCCGTGGTGGCGGCCGCGGGGCTTGCGCTGCTGGTCGCTGTGTCCATCGGCGCGACGATCGGGTGGGCGATGCCTGCGGGCGGCGGCGTCCTCAAGGTCTGCGCAGTGGTGATGACAGTGCTGCCTGCGGTGGCCGCCGTCTATGCGGTCGACGCGCTGCGCCTCGGCCCGCCGGGAGCCCTGTTCTTCGCGCTGGTCGGGTCAGGAGGGCTGATCGCCGTCGAATCCGGTGCCGATCCCATGATGCTGGTGACCAGTGCCACGCTGGGAGCCGTCTCGTCGGTACTCGTCTCGATGTCCGGGGTGCTGGTCGATCGGTCGGCGCCGCAGCGGGAGGCCGTGGGACGCGCGATCGGGGCGGTGAACGCCTACCTGGCGGCCGACGGCGCGCCCTCGGTCGAGCGCCGGCACGCCGCCGGTTCCGCTCTGGTCTCGGCGTGGTCGACGATGGACGACGCACGGGCGGCGAACCGCCCCGCCGATGCCGCGGCGCTGGCCGGCCTGCGGGATGCCAACCGCCGCTTCGCCGCTGCCTCGTCCGACGACGCGGACACGGAGGCCGATCCCACCCGCGTCATCGCCACGTCCCGGCTGCGCCCGACGGTGGCCTATCGGCTGCGGCGCTCCCTGAACCCGTCCTCGCACGCGACGATCACGGCCTGCCGGGTCGGCGTCGCTTGCCTCGCCGCGGGCGGAGCGAGTCTCGCGCTCGGCTTCGAGCGGCCGCACTGGGCGGCGATCAGCGCCCTCGTCGTGCTGCAGACCGGGGTCGACCGGGTCCACGGGACGGTACGTGCCCTCCACCGATTCCTGGGCACCGCGCTCGGCCTCGTGTTGTTCGCGACCATGCACGCGGCAGCACCCCAGGGCTATGCGCTGATCGCGGTGATCGCCGTGCTGCAGTTCAGCATAGAGATCCTCGTGGTCCGGAACTACGCGGCGGCGGTCGTGGCAATCACCCCCGTCGCCCTGCTGGCGAGCGGGGCGGGCGCGACGAGCGGGTCTGCGGGCCCGGTGATCCGGGACCGACTGCTGGAGACGGTGGTCGGCGTCGTGATCGCACTGCTGGCCATGTATCTGCTGGCCCCGGGCGCGCACCGTCGGACCTTCGCGTGGACTGATCGCCGGATCCGGGACACCGCCGTGGAGCTCGCCGACGTCGCGGGTGCCGCTCCGGTGGGCGCCTCGCCGGCCCGGGAGGCGGCGCGGCACCTGCACTTCGAGTTGGAGGGCGGGGTGCGCGCCGGCATCGACTCGATGCACAACGATCCCGACTGGACGGCGGAGCGCTGGCCCGCGCGGGCCGCGCTGGTGCATGACGGCTACGACCTCGCCGCCGCCTTCTGGACGGCCGCCCCGGACCGTCCCCTCCGCGACGGCGCCGCCCGGCGCCGCCGGTTCGAGTGACGCGGACGGCATGAGGGGGCGCCTCAGGCCACGCGGGCGTCGTCGTTCGACGGTGCGCACCAGTCGGTGTCGGCATCGTGCTCGGCGAGGCGTTGTTCGAGGAGCGGCGGGCCATGGGGGCCGTCCAGGATTCTCGCGACCAGCTCGTGGTCGGCGCAGGCTTCCGCGAACTGGCGACGGAGGTCCTGTTCGACCCATGCGTCCCGGAACTGCGCGCGCCGCGCCCGCCAGCGGACGAGTGCCTCGCGGTAGAGCTCCTCGGCGTGGCGCCGGTGGTTGACGCGATGCACTCCGGCGGGGTCGGCGCCGCGACGCCAGCCGGTGCGGCCGGCGTACGGCTCGTCGCGCGGGAGTGTGATGGTCTCCCAGCCACGCGGGTTCGCGGTGAGGTCGGGGACGACCTTGCTGTGGTGGGCGTCGCAGGCGAGGGTGAGCGAGGTGATGTCGGTGGGGCCGCCGTCGGCCCATTCGGTGATGTGGTGCACCTGGCAGCGGGTGGCGGGCGCATCGCATCCTGGTGCGGTGCAGCCCTTCTCGGAACCGTACAGCGCGATCCGCTGATCCGCGGACGCGAGGCGCTTCTCGCGCCCGAGGAACAACGGGCGCGCTGCCAGGTCGAGCACCAGGACGTACTTCTGGTTGGTGCCCATCATCCGCAACGCGTCCTCGACGGGGAGCCTCCCACCCGTTGCGGTGGTCGCGATGCCGGTCTCCGTCTCGAGCTGGTCGATGCCGAGCGTGATGATCGGGATGCAGGGCAGGCCGCGATGGCTGCCGAGTTCACCCGAGCCGATCGCCACACCCAACGCGTGTGCCAGCGCATCGTGGTTGCGCTGCGCGGCGGTTCGCCCGTCGCGCGCAGCGGCCTCGCGGATCGCGTCCGCGTCGGCCGGGTCGACGGGGGCCGCGGCATCGTCGGGATTGACGACGCCCGGGCGGGCGTACTTCTCGAGCACGGCGTCGAGCAGGGCGCGGCATTCGGGCGAGAGGGCGCCTCCGAAGTCGGACATGAGGTCGTCACCCTGGGCGCTCACGGTGAGTTCGCGTGAGCGCCGGATGCGGTCCTGATCGGGCTCGGCACCGTCGGGGTCGAGAAGGGCGACGGCGTGCTTGCCGATCACTGCGATGTCCTCCGGCGGTACACTCTCCGCCGCGGTCACGAGGACCTCCTCGAGGTCGTCGAGATCGCCGCCGTTGAGGCGGTAGCACGTGTCGAGGACCTTCCCCATCGCGGTGGCGTGCCGCTCGGAGATCCGGCCCTCGCGCTGCGCCTCCGCGATGAGCTCGTACTTCGGCTCCGGGGCGACGCCGCGGGTATGCCGCGATACGCGGTTGCACGCGCCGTGCATCCGATCACGCGCCTCCCCACCGGCAAGGCGCAACTGGTCGACGAGGAGTTCCTTGATCCCGGTGAAGCCGAGCTGCGCCGGTAGTCCCTGCTCGAACGCGACGCCGGTAAGCAGGTTCTGGCCGTACGGCACCTTGCGCGCCTCGGTCTCCAGTCTGCGCAGGCTCTCGAGCACCTGCTGCGAGGAGAGCATGACCGGATCGGCTGCGGCAAGGCGTTCGGCCGCCTGTTCGAACGCGCAGAGGGCATCGAGATAGCATTCCGCTGTAGTGGGATTCATCCGCGATCACCCCCGTTCGACCTACCTCGACCCTACCTTCGCGTCCGATGACACTCCACACATTCGAATGTTCATTCCTGAGTCTTCAGTAGCACCTTGCTATGCGATCATGAATTCATGAGTGCAGAGAACGTACCCCCGTCGCCCGTCCCTGCTCCCCGAACATGATGCTGGTTCAGGGATGAGCACCGGCGGCGTCCCCGCGTGGTGGCCCCACGGTCCGGTCCCAGAGGACTACTTCGACCGGACGACCGCTGCCGCGACGTACTCGCGCGAGAACCACCGCACAACACGACATCACGTGGCACTCATCGAGAGGTACCTCAGGCCGGCCACTGCGGTCGAGGCCGCGCTCCTGGGTTGCCTCACGGCACTCCGCGACGGCGAGATCACCGAGGAGTGGTGCGTCGGCGTGATCGACGCCGGCACCACCGGGGACCTGTTCCACGTCGTCTACCGCTGGCGGGACCGTCCCCTCACGCTGGGATTCGCGACGGAGGCGACGATCTCACCGCTATACGGCACGCCGGATGATCCGGAGACCGTCGGGCGGGACGCCGCCGCGTTCTGCATCGGCGAGCCGCTCGGGACCGTCGCCAATCACCTCGTCCGCGACGAGAACGGCGTCCACTGGTGGGGAACTCCGCTGCCTACGTGAGCTCAGCTCTGCGCCGGAAACCAGTCGACGGTGGCGAGCCATCGCCCATTCCAGATACTGCTCAACGCCAGGATCACCAGCGTTGCCGTCAGGAACCGCGCTTTTCCGAGTCGGCTGTATGCCCACCGCGCGAGGAAGACAGTCGCCACGGTGAGGATCACGGCCTCAGCCCAGGCGACGACCTCCACCGTGCCCGCCGTTCCGACGCGCATGAACCACAGAGCAGGTAGGAACAGGACGAACCCGACGACGAAGGCCACGATCGGGAGCGCTGCCAGAGCAGTCACGATGCTCGCCGCCCACCCTGCCACCTCGACGAGCCGATGCCGACCGCCGGCCTTCGCCGCACCGACCGCATAGACGATCCACAACACCACCGCCACCGGGATGGCGAAGACCTGGACGTCGAAGATGTCCCACATATCAACGGCCGGTGCGCTCGAAGCTCGCGAACACGGACGGTGCGACCCGCCGGATTACCTCCACCATGACGATCGCCAGCGCGCCGAAGGCGAAGCCGGTGCCGACCATCGCGGGATCGCTCACGTCGAGGAAGAACTTCTTCTGCGCCAGCGGGATCGAGAACAGCACCACGTAGAACGCAACCGACCCGCCGACCAGAAGGATCTTCCACCAGGTGTACGGCCGCGCGACGATCCCCAGGACCCACAGCGAGCCGACGAGCAGCGTGATCAGGGCCGCCGTCGAGGCCTGGATCTGCTCGACGCTCAGCGTCGCGGCCTTTCCGCCCAGCGCCGCGCCGGAGCCACCCGGATTCACCACGAGGTAGCACAGGAAGGTCGCGAGGCCGATCCCCACGCCCGACGGTGCCGCCAGCCGCAGCACCCGCCCGACGAACCCGGTCTTGGCGCGCTCGTTGTTGGGCGCCAGGGACATCACGAACGCGGGGATACCGATGGTGAACCAGGCCGCGATCGTCACGTGGATGGGCTGGAACGGGTAGGAGATCGGCGCGAAGCCGAGGATCTTGGCGCCCAGTCCTGCCAGGCCGACGAGCCACGCGAGCAGCACCGCGTAGACGGTCTTGGTGAGGAAGAGGTTCGCGACGCGCTCGATGTTGCCGATCACGCGCCGCCCCTCCCCCACGACATAGGGCAGGGTGGCGAACTTGTTGTCCAGCAGCACGATCTGCGCGACCGACCGCGCGGCGGAGCTGCCCGAGCCCATCGCCACACCGATGTCGGAGTCCTTGAGCGCGAGAACGTCGTTCACGCCGTCGCCGGTCATGGCGACGGTGTCGCCGCGCGACTGCAGGGCCTTGACCATCGCCCGCTTCTGGTCGGGGCGCACGCGGCCGAAGGTCACGTTGTCGGTGACGACATCGCCCAGGTCGTCGTTGTCCGCCGGCAGCTTCCGCGCGTCGACCGACGAATCGGGCGAGCCGAGCCCCAGCGAATGCGCGACGGCCCCGACGGAGACGGCGTTGTCGCCGGAGATCACCTTCACGGCGACGCCCTGCGAATCGAAGAAGTCGAGGGTGTCGCGGGCATCAGCGCGCACTCGCTGCTCCAGCGCGATCAGCGCCCGCGGTACCAGGTTCCCCGGCGCCTCCAGCCCGTCGACCTCGGTATCCACCGGCACGTCGGTCGACGCCACGAGCAGGACCCGCAGCCCCGTCGAGCCGAGCTCGGTGGCGCGCCGCGCACCATCGGACTCGGGGTCGAGGAGGACGTCCGCGGCGCCGAGGATCCAGTTCCCCTGCGGCGCGGATCCATCCGCGAGCGAGATCCCGGACCACTTCTTGGCGGAGCTGAAGGGCGCCACCGCGGCGGCGCGCCAGGCCGGCGCGTCGGGGTAGGCCTCGGCGATGGCCTGCACGCTGGCGTTGGGCCGCGGGTCGAGCGCAGCGACAGCGGCGAGCGCGGTCTCGACGTCTCCGCGGTCCCCGTCGAGGACATCGAGCTCGGAGAGGCGCATGCCGTTCTCGGTGAGCGTGCCGGTCTTGTCGGCGCACACCACGTTCACGCGGGCCAGGCCCTCGATCGCGGGCAGCTCCTGCACGAGGCACTTGCGCTGCCCGAGACGCACCACGCCGACCGCGAAGGCGATCGAGGTCATCAGCACGAGCCCCTCGGGGACCATCGGCACGAGCGCCGCGACCATGCCCAGGATCGCCTGGTTGAGTTCCTGCTTCGAGATCACGAGCTGGTTGAAGACGGTGAGCACGCCTGCCGGAACCAGCAGCCAGGTGATCACCTGCAGGATCTTGTCGATGCCGGAGCGCAGCTCGGAGTTGACGAGGGTGAACTTGCTGGCCTCGTCGGCGAGCTTGGCGGCGTAGGCGTCGGCGCCGACCTTCGTCGCGCGGTACGCGCCGGAGCCGGAGACCACGAAGCTGCCGGAGAAGATCTCGTCGCCCAGTTGCTTGTCGACGGGGTCGGCCTCGCCGGTGAGCAGGGATTCGTCGACCTCGAGGGCTTCGAACTCGATCGTCTCGCCGTCGACCACGATCTGGTCGCCGGGCCCGATCTCGATGATGTCGTCGAGCACGACGTCCGACTGCCCGACCTCGGTCGCGACACCGTCGCGCCGCACCACCGGATGGGCCTGCCCGACGATGGCGAGCGAGTCCAGCGTCTTCTTGGCGCGCAGCTCCTGGATGATGCCGATCCCGGAGTTGAAGACGATCAGCAGGCCGAACAACCCGTTGATGAGCGAGCCGGTGAACAGTACCAGCAGGAACAGCACCCCGAGCATCGCGTTGATGCGAGTGAAGACGTTGGCGCGGACGATGTCCCAGGCGCTCCTGCCCGACCGGTTGGGCAACGTGTTGACCCGGCCGTCGCGCACCCGCTCCGCGACCTGCGCCGCGGTGAGGCCGGACGCGGGGACGCCGGAAGTCGTGTCGGGAGCAGCTGTCATGACCGCGAGTCTAATGACGTCCCGTCTCTCACGGCCTGCGGTGCGGTCGTGTCAGCGCGGCACTGCGCGGCGCGGCGGGGCCCGGGGCGATCCCTGGCGCGAGGTGCCCGTGCTCGTCGCGCCGGATTTGCGATAGCGCCGTATTCTTCGGCGCATGACCGCCTTCACTGTTGAGCGATCCACGGACATCGCCGCGCCCGCCGACACCGTCTACGGCCTTATCGCCGATTTCCACGAGTGGCGGCTGTGGTCGCCCTGGGAGGGCCTCGACCCGCACCTGCACCGCGAGTACACCGGGCCCTCGATCGGACCGGGCGCGAGTTACGCGTGGCGGGGCAACCGCAAGGCCGGGGCCGGCCGCATGACGATCTCCGGAGCGGAGCCGGGGCGCTCCGTCGACATCGACCTCGAGTTCCTCAAGCCCATGGCGTCGCACAACCGCGTGCGCTTCGACATCGTCCCCGCGGGCGACGGGGTGCGCGTCACGTGGACAATGACCGGCGAGACGACCGGCCTGATGTCGCTGATCGGAAAAGTCCTCCCCATGGACAAGTTCGCCGGGAAGGACTTCGAGAAGGGACTCGCGGCGCTCAAGGTCCGCTCCGAGAACACCGGCGCGGACGGGTCGTAGGCGCGGGCCGTCCGACGGCCGGCCCACACCCTCCGGGGTGTGCGGCACGGCCGTACCTACGAATCCGGCGAATCGCCCCCGGGCGCAGCCCGTAGGTGGACAAGATGCACGCACACCGCTCGCATCACCCGCTAGGAGTCGCCATGCCTGCTCGTCCCGCCGTCGACCTCGGATCCTGGATCGCGCGCCGCGCCGCCGTGAGCGGGGATCGCCCCGCCGTCACCTACGGCGACGCGACGTGGAGCTACCGGGAGTTCGCCGATCGCGTCGACCGACTGGCCGCCGAACTCGTGGCAGGCGGGGTCTCGACCGGCGACCGCGTGGGCTACGTAGGCTTCAACCATCCCGACTTTCTCACCACGATGTTCGCTGCCTCCCGCGCCGGCGCCGTCTTCGTGCCGCTGAACTTCCGCCTGACCTCGGCGGAGCTGGAGTACATCCTCACCGACGCGGGCGTGCACACCCTGGTGGCCGACACCGACCGCGCCGCCGTCGTGGAGCCTGTCCGGGCCTCGTCGGGCCTGACGCGCGCGATCGCACTGGAGCCCGTCGACGGCTGGGAACAGTTCGACGCCCTCCTCGCCGCACGCGAGCCGATCGCAGAGCCGCAATCGCCCGCGGAGGACGACCTCGCGCTCATCATGTACACCTCCGGCACCACGGGCCGCCCCAAGGGGGCGATGCTCACGCACGGGAACATGTTCTGGAACAACATGAACGCGCTGCTGAGCCTCGACACCGTGTCGACCGACATCAGCCTCGTCGCCGCGCCGATGTTCCACATCGGCGGCCTCAACGTGACCACGTTGATCACCCTGCAGAAGGGCGGACAGCTGGTGATCCTGCCCGCCTTCGACCCCACGGCCGCGCTGCAACTCATCGAGAAGCACCGCGTCACCACGATGTTCGGCGTGCCGGCCATGTTCCTGTTCATGAGCCAGGTGCCGGCCTTCGAGACCGCCGATCTCTCCAGCGTCCGCCAGTTCACCTGCGGCGGCGCACCCGTCCCCGAGCCGCTCATCGCGCTCTACAACGGCCGGAGTATCCCCTTCTGCCAAGGCTACGGGCTCACCGAGACCGCGCCGCTCGCCCTGGTCATGGACGTCTACGACACCGCCCGCAAGATCGGCGCCGCCGGCCACCACATCCTGCCGCTGTCCGAGGTCGCGTTGCTCGGGCCCGACGGCGCCCCCGCCCCTGCCGGGGAGCGCGGCGAGGCCTGCGTGCGCGGCCCGCAGGTCACGCCCGGCTACTGGCGCAACCCCGACGCCACCGGCGCGGCGATCGACGCCGACGGCTGGTTCCACACCGGCGACGTGGGTCAGCAGGACGAGGACGGCTACGTCACCGTCGTCGATCGCGTGAAAGACATGGTGATCACCGGCGGCGAGAACGTCTACCCCGCCGAGGTCGAATCGGTCCTGTACCGGCACCCGTCGATCGCGGAGGTCGCGATCATCGGTACGCCGCACGAGAAGTGGGGCGAGGCCGTGACCGCGATCGTCGCACTCAAGCCGGAACAGTCCCTCACGTTGGAGGAGGTCCGCGAGTTCGCGAGGGACTCCCTCGCGCCGTACAAGCTGCCGCTGGCGCTGCACCTCGTCGACGCACTCCCCCGCAACCCCGCGGGCAAGGTCCTCAAGTTCAAGCTGCGCGAGCAGGTCTAGTCCACGGCCGCTCGGCCACGGACCTACAGTCCGTCGTGGGGCGGGCGCTGCTGGTGCAGCGCTGGACCGGGCAGCCCCGGCCCCTGCTGCCCGTACGGTCCCGGAGAGTACGGCGGCGGGGGCGGCGGCTGCTTCGACCGGGTCACCGCCCTGACGATGAGCACAACTGCGGCGATGATCGACGCCAGCACCACGGCCGCGATGAGCAGGAAGATGATCGAGGCGTGCATGATTGCCATGCCCCTCAGCCTGCCAGGATGTCCGGTCGGCACACGAGGCGTTCCGCGGACGCCGTGCTCGCTCGCGCCCGCCGGGCCGTGGTCAGCCGAGCGCGACCTCGGTGACGCCGTCGCGGCCGCGGAGGGCGTCGAACCGGCCGGGGACGCAGCTGAAGACGATCACCTGCGCGCCGCGGCCGGCCTCGACGAGGGCATCTGCCATCGCACCGAGGCGCGTCGGGTCGCTGTGGCCGAGGGCGTCGTCGAAGATGACGGGCGCGCCGTCGGCACCGTCGACCAGACGGGCGCAGGCGAGCCGGCTGAGCACGCCGAGCTGCTCCTGCGCGCCGCCGGACAGGGAGTCGAAGGGCACGGTGACCCCGTCGACGGTACGCGAGGCGATGGTCAGGTCGTCTCCGACGGTGATGGTGAGCGGATCGCCGAAGACGGTGCGGCCCAGCTCCTCCAGCGCCCGCTGATAGGGCGCCTGCACCCGCGCGCGGCGCGCGGCGCGATGCGCCGTGAGGGTCTCGTGCAGTAGCGACGCCGCACGGGCGCGCTCCTCCACCGATGTGAGACCGCGCTCGGCGTGCACGTGCTCCGCCTCGGCGGCGTCGAGCCGGTCGCGGCGACCGTCGGCCTGGAACAGGTGCAGTTGGCCGTTCAGGCCGGCGAGTTCCTCTCTCGCCGACGCCTCCGCGGCGCGGGCCCGCTCGTCCTGCGCGCGGGCGGCGGCGAACCTGGCGGCGAAACCGGCGACGTCGGCCTCCCGGGCGGCGGCCTCGTGCGCGGCCACCTCTGCCGTGGCGGCCTCGCGGGCGGCGACGGCGGCGTCCGCGGCAGTGCCCACGGCGTCGTCGGCGGCCTCCGCCCGGGCGCGCTCCAGTTCCGCGGTCAGCTCCGAGGCCTGCTGGTCGAAATGCTGCAACCGGTCCGCGGCGACCTGCGCGTCGGTGGACGCGCGGTGCAGTTCCTGCTGCTTCTGCCCCAGCTGCTCGCGGGTCTGTCGCTCCTCGCCGCGCGAGGCCACCTCGGCCTGCGTGGCGTCCATGAGGTTCGCCTTGGCCCGCTCCGGGTCGACGGCCAGGAGCTCCGGGTCGACCGCGGTCTCGAGCGCGACGATCCGCTCCGCCGACTCCTCCGCCAGCTGTCGCAGCTCGGCGAGGGTGTTGTCGCCGAGGGCGTGCGCGAGGGCGATCCGCGCCTCCTGCAGCTCGATCTCGACGGCGTCGCGCTGCTCGTGCAGCTCACGGGCCGCCGCGACGTCCTCCGCGCCGGCATCGCGGCAGGCGGCCAGCAGCGCGGTGTGCGCGGCCTTCACCTCGGCCGCGGCGTCGGCGCTCTCGCCGCGCTGCACGACCTCGATCCGGACGGCGCCGGGCACGTCGATCACGGTGCCGTTCCCCGCGACGACCTCGACCGGTTCCTCGCCGATGTGGCGCCCGTCGACGAGCACGTCGGAGAAGCCGAGCCGTTCGAGCTTGAGCGTGGCTGCGAGCGCGGAGAACCGGGCCTGCGCCTTCTCGTACCGCTGCTCGGCGACCGCGATGGTCTGCAGGGCGCGGCGATCGATGGGACTGGCGGCGAGGCGGTTCCGGGCGTCCTCCACGTCCTTGCCGAGCAGTTGTGCCTGCTCGATCCGCCTCACGATGCGCTGATACTCCATGGACTCGCGGGCGTAGTCGACGGCGTACTGCGCCTGCGACTTCCGCTCCCGCCGGTCGGCGGAGACCGCCGACAGCTCATGCACCGTGGTCTCGAGCCACGAGGCCTCCGCCGCGAGTACCTCGCGGTCGGCCAGCGCCCGATCGCGCTGCACCCGCACCTGCGCGGTCCGCTCGACGGCGAGGGCCTGCCGGTCGACGAGTCGCCGGCGACGGTTGGCGGCGTCACCCGCGTGCTGCTCGCGCAGCGCCGCCGCTTCGAGCACGGCGCGGGACTGCGCCAGCCGCGACTGCAGCGCGCCGATCCGTTCCTGGTCGGCGCTCAGGGCCTCCAGGGCGGTGGCGGCGGCGGAACGTCGGTCCACGAGCGCCGCGAGGCGCGCGGAGGCGAGGGCGTGCTGCTCGACGACCCGGTCGACCTCGCGGAGCGCCGCCTCCGCCGACTCGAGCGAGGCACGCGTGGCGGCCTCGCGGGTGCGGGCCGCGGCGAGTTCGCCGGTGGGCCGCCCCGTGGGGGTGAAGTAGCGGGCGCGCTCGGCGGCGACCGCCTCGGCGAGCCGCTCGGCGCCCGGCTCGTCCTCCCCCGCGCCGCCGGACGCCGAGTCGAGGGCCTTCGCGAAGGCGGCGCTGTCCCGCAGGGACGGCTGGCCCGGGCCGGGGCCCTGCAACACCGTGAGCGCGGCGAGCAGGTCACCGTCGACGTGCGTGGCCATCTGCTCCGCCACCCACGACTCGGCGCTGCCGCCGGTGAGTTGCAGCGGCGTCGGCTCCAGCACCGTGAGCACGGTGCCGGGCCGGCGGTGGTACTGCTTGGCGTAGACGAAGCGGTACGGGCCGACGGTCAGCTCGGCCTCGACGAACGGGCCGGCGTCGCGGTGCGCGGGACACACGGCCTCCACCCGCTGCGACTTGGACGTCGCCTTGACCTCCAGAAGCAGCTGCAGCGCCTCGACCATCGAGGACTTGCCCGCCTCATTGGGGCCGTGCAGCAGGGTGACGCCGGTGTCGGCGAAGGCGATCTCGCGCTCGGTGACGCCGCGGAAGTCCTTGACCGCCAGGCGGTGCAGTCTCACGCGCCCACCTCCTGGCGGGTCAGGCGGTAGAGCAGCGAGAGGGCGCCGGAGGCGTCCGCCGCCCGCTCCCCGCCGCTGCGCGCGACGCCGAGCAGCTCCTGCGCGGCGTCGGCGGCCGGGCCGGTGAGCTCGAGCGCGTCCAGCTCCTCCTCGCCCGGGAGCACTGCGAGGTCCGTCTTGCGCTCCCACAACTCGACGGCCGCGAATCGCGCCCGCAGGGCCTCGATCTCGGTGTCCAGCCGGGCCTTCGCCGCCAGCCCGACGGTGCCGGTGAAGCCGACCTTCACCACGGTGCGGTCCTTGTCCGGCAGCGCCGCGAGCGCGCCGACGGCCGCGTCCACGTCGCGCTCGGCCGTGAGCGGGAACTCGCGAGAGGCGAAGCGCCAGGTGCCGACCCGCGCCGGCTCGACCCGCGCCGGGCCCGACTCGGGGACGTCGACGACCAGGACGGAGCCCGAGCCCGTCTCCTTGTGATCGAAGTTGGTGACCTCGGGGGCGCCCGAGTACCAAACGCCCGAGACGACCTCGGTGACCGAATGCCGGTCCCCGAGCGCGACGTAGCGCAGCTCGCCCGTGGCGATCCGCTCCGACAGGGCAGCGACGTCGATGAGGCGCTGGTCCCGGGCTCCGACGGGAAGGGTGCCGCCGTGCCCGACGGCGACGCGGATCACGTCGGCGGCCGGCGGGGCGGCCGCGGCGACGGCCTCGGTGAGCGGATCCCCGGCGGGATGTTTGGAGAACCACGGCGCGGCCAGCAGTTCAACGCCCGGGCGCACCTCGTGAATCCCTGGAGTGTCGAGCACGACGACGTTGGCCGGCCGGTGGCGTGCGAAGACCTCCGAGGTGTAGATCGACGCCGCGTCCAGCGGGTCGTGATTGCCGGGCAGCAGGTAGACGGGGCGGCCGATCGCGGCGATCCGGTCGAGGCTGCGCGCGACGACGGCGGGGGCGAGCCGATTGTCCTCGAACACGTCACCGCAGACGACGACGAACTCCGCGTCGCGCTGCGCGGCGACCGCCCCGAGGCGGGAGATCGAATCCAACCGGGCGTCGGTGAACCGGGCCTGCGCGTCCGCGTCGAGGAAGTGCCGGGTCATCCCCAGCTGCCAGTCCGCCGTGTGCAGAAATCGCATGCCCGTCACCCCCTCATCGGTCGCCCCTCAGGGTAATGACCCCGACCGACAGGTTCCGTCACCGACGCGGCCCCGCCGCGTCGACGCGGGTCGCGGAGGCGGTCGTAGAGCTCCGCGAGCTCGTCCTGCGCCTCGGCGACGTCGGCGGGCTTCGTCCCGGTGCGACGCAGCGCCATGCGCAGCAGTGCCGGATCGAGCAGCGACATCGCGTCGATCGGGGACGGCTCGGGGAGGGCCGGAAGCTCGTAGCCCTCGCCGAAGAAGGCCGCGGCACCCGCGTCCCAGGCCTCGCTTGCCCACGGCGAGCCGGCACCGTCGGCGTCGGGGCCCGACGGTGCCGGCCCCTCCCGCTCCGCGGTACTGACGCGGGCCAGCAGGCCGGCGAGCGGGACGCCGGCGAAGTCGAGGACCAGCGACGGGTCGGCGTCGGCCGCCGCGCAGAACTCGTAGGTCACGGCGAGGGCGTGGACGCAGGCGCCGGAGTCGTCGGGGCAGGCGCAGTCGACGATCACGTCGGACGCGGTCTCGGGCAGCACCAGCTCCCCCAGCGTGCGCCCCAGCTCGCCCCGCGTCACGCCGAGCAGTTCCGCCGCTGCGCCCTGCCCCACCAGCAGCGAGACGACCGCGGCCGCGTCCCCGGGCACCCGGGCCAGCGCTACGCCGAACGGATCGAGCTGGCTGCCCTGCACCGTCGCGGTGATCGACGCGGGCACCACGGCCAGCGAGTACACCTGGTGCTCCTGGTAGAGCCGTCGCGCGTACTGGATCTTGCGTCGCTCCGTGACCTCCTCACGCTGCTGGATGAGCCGCCGGCTGAACCACGTCGCACCCATGGGCCGCGCGGTGTCGCGCGCCTTTCTCGGCGATCGCGCCATCTAGACCACCGCCTCGTCGCGCAGGGCGACCAACTCGTACAGCTCGTCGTTGTTGAGCTCGGTCAGCCAGGCCTCGCCCGTCTGAACCGTCATCGACGAGAGCTCCTTCTTGGCGGCGATCACCCCGTCGATGCGCTCCTCCAGGGTGCCTGCGCAGACGAACTTGCGGACCTGGACGGCCCGGGTCTGGCCGATGCGGAAGGCGCGATCGGTGGCCTGGTTCTCGACCGCGGGGTTCCACCAGCGGTCCACGTGGATCACATGATTCGCGGCGGTGAGGTTGAGGCCCGTGCCTCCGGACTGCACCGTCGCGACGAGGGCGGGGGCGCCGTCGCCCGACTGGAACCGGGCGACCAGCGCGTCGCGCTCGGTACGGGGCACGGCGCCGTCGAGAACGGGGACGTCCGCGCCGAGCACGCCCGTGAGCCAGGGCTGGAGCATCCGCGCGAACTCGGCGTACTGGGTGAAGACCAACGCGCGCTCGCCCTCGTCGGCGACAGTGGTGAGGATGTCGGCGAGCAGCTCGACCTTCCCCGAGCGGTGCTGCCCGCGGCGCAACAGCTGAGAGCCATCGCCGAGGTAGTGCGCCGGATGGTTGCAGATCTGCTTCAGCCTGGTCAGCGAAGCAAGCACCAGGCCGCGGCGGCCCATGCCCTGGGACTCCCGCAGCTCCTGCACCAGCCGGTTGAGCACGGCCTGGTAGAGGCCCGCCTGTTCCGGGGTGAGCGAGGCGCGCACCGTGAACTCGGCCTTCTCCGGCAGCTCCGGGGCGATGGCGGGATCGGTCTTCTCGCGGCGCAGGATGAACGGCGAGGTCAGCGTGTTCAGGCGGCGCACGGCCGCCTTGTCCTGTTCGCGCTCGATGGGCAGCGCGAAGCGGTTGCGGAAGGTGCGGGCCGAGCCCAGCAGGCCGGGGTTGACCAGGTCGATCACGGCGCGCAGATCCTCGAGCCGATTCTCCACGGGCGTGCCGGTGAGGGCCACCCGGTGCGCGGCGGGGATCGACCGCAGCGCCTTCGCGGCGGCGGTGTTGACGTTCTTGACGTGCTGCGCCTCGTCGACCACGACGCGGCCCCAGTGGTGCCCGGCGAGCAGCTCCCGATCGCGGGCGGCGAGCGCGAACGTGGTGAGCACGACGTCGGAGGCGGCCGCGACCCGCCCGAACTCCTCGCCCGTGGGCCGGTCGGTGCCGTGGTGCACGTGCACCCGCAGGCCGGGCGCGAACCGCTGCGCCTGCGCGACCCAGTTGCCGACCACGGACATCGGGGAGACGAGCAGCGTCGGCCGCACCGACTCCCCCGCCTCGCGCTCGTGGCAGAGCAGGGCGAGCACCTGGATCGTCTTGCCCAGGCCCATGTCGTCGGCGAGGACCGCGCCGATGCCGCTGTGCCACAGCGTGACCAGCCACTCGAGCCCGCGCAGCTGGTAGTCGCGCAGGATCGCCTTCAGCGTCGACGGTGCCGTCACCTGCGCCGGGGCGATGGTGCCGCCGCGGTAGACGGAGTCGAGCCACCCGAGCCCGTCGACGGCGGCGAGCGGAGCGGGCAGGGCCGCGGGGTCGGCGATCATGCCGAGCAGGTCGCTGAGGTCCGTGCCGGATTCGGCGGCGGAGCGCTGCTCGGCGACGAACCGCGCCGCCTGCGCCAGCGTGCGACGGTCGGCGCGCACCCACTTGCCGCGGACCTCGACCAGCCCGGACGCCGAGTTCGCCAGGGAGGCCAGCTCGCTCGCGGTGAGCACGGTGTCGCCGACGGCGAGCTGCCAGGCGAAGTCCTTGATCTCGGCGAGGCCGGCCTGCACGGTGAGCGCCGTGCGCCCGGGCTGCTCGCGCCCGACGAGCCGCAGCGCGGGACGCACGGTCGCGATCGAGGCGGGCAGCAGCACCTCGTACCCGGCCTTGGCCAGCCCGGGGGCGCCCTCGAGGAAGAGCGCCTCCGCCTCCTCGGTGGTGAGCAGGAAGTCCAGCGAGGAGGCGTCCTGAGCGACCCGCTTGAGCGGCGGGTACACCGCGAGGGCCCGGGCCAGCTCGCCCGCCAGGTCGTCCAGGTCGACGGGACTCATCCGTGCCGGGTCGGCCCGCACGGGCGCGGCGCCGGGGACGCGGCGACAGACCTCGAGCCGCCACGGCGTCCCGCCCGGCGTGGCACGCGGGGCCAGCAGGTTCTCGCCGGGGCTGCGGCCGTCGGGCTCGACGAGGCGCAGCACCAGGAGGGTCTCGGCGGAGCGGACGCTGCCGGCCCACTCCGTCCACGCCGCGGCGGCCCCGGCGTCGGCGACGGACCGGGGCGGGAGGGGCTCACCGTCGACCAGGGCGCGCAGGGACGGCGCCGCGACCCAGGACCACGGCCCGTCGCCGAGCCGCAGGCGGGCGTACCGGTCGGTGAGCTCCGCGCTCATGTCGAGGACGGCGGCGAGATCTCCCGTGCGGCGCAGCACCGGCGGCATCGCGGCCGCGGCGGTCTGCACCCAGGTGCGCCACTGCACGGATTCGACGGGCGCCCAGCGGGCGATCCACTCCCCGTCGTCGTTGCGCAGCGCCGGAGTCACGGCCCCGGCCGCGACGAACCGCTCGACGGACTTCGCGACCCACCGCAGGTAGCGCAGGTCGCCGGCGCCGTCGGACGGGCCGAGGGCGTCGAGCAGCGCCGCCGCGCGGGCGGGGCCGAGGGTGAGCGCGGGGGCTACGAGCCGCCCCCGCGGCCCGGTGAGGGAGACCGAGCGACGCGGTCGGCGGTCGCCGAGTACCTCGGCGATCGGCGCGGGCAGCGCCGCGACGTCGGGGTCGGCAGTGGGCTCGCCGACCTCGTCCGTGAACCACAGCGCGAGCCCGAGGCCCGGGCGCCACAGCCCGTGCGCCGCGGCCTGGGGGCGGGGCACGACTACTCCGGGACGGAGCGGTAGGCCTCGTGCCGGTGGCGCAGACGGTGCCGCAGGTGCGCGTCCACCGTGGGCCACTCGTGCCGGAGGATCGAGAAGAGCACCGCATCCTGCAGGGCCCCGTTGCGGTACCGCTTGTAGCTGCGCAGCACGCCGTCCTGCTTGGCACCGAGCCGGGCGATGGCGTCGCGCGACTGGGTGTTGACCCACTGGGTGCGCAGGCCGATGCACTCGCAGCCGAGCACGTCGAAGGCGTGCCGGAGCAGCAGCAGCTTGGACTCCGCGTTGGTGCCGGTCCCGTGCGCGGAGGCGCGGTTCCAGGTGTAGCCGATCTCCATCCGCGGGACCGTCGAATCGATGTCGTAGAAGGTGGTCATGCCGAGCACCCGGCCCGCCGCGTCGATCGCGGTGAAGGGGATCATCTCGCCCTTCGCCTGCAGCTCCAGGCGGCGGTCGATCTCTGCGCGCAGGCCCGACGGGGCGGGCACGGAGGTGTACCAGCGGTCCCACAGCTGGCCGTCCTCGAGTGCCTCGAGCAAACCGTCGTGCTGATCGTGCGCCAGCGGCGCGAGCGTGACGAGGTGACCCGTCAGGGTGACGGGCTCCAGCGGGGTGCGGAAGGCCATGGCTCGCAGGCTACTGCGGGGCACTGACGAGAAGGCGCTCCAGCGCGGCGCGGATCCCGTCGGGGACCCCGGCGGGCCGCCGGCTCTCCCGGTCGACGAAGACGTGGACGAACCAGCCCTCCGCGGCGGGGGCGCCGGCACCGTCGAACAGCGTGACGGCGTAGGTGACGCTGGACCGGCCCAGCTTCGTCACCGCGAGCCCGGCGGTGACGGGCTCGGGGAAGGCGAGCGGGGCGTCGTAGCGGCAGTGAGATTCCACACAGAGGCCGATCACGGCGCCGTCGTGGATGTCGAGGCCGCCCTCGCGGATGAGGAAGGTGTTGATCACCGTGTCGAAGAAGCTGTAGTAGACGACGTTGTTGACGTGCCCGTACACGTCGTTGTCCTTCCAGCGCGTGGGAATGACCAGGGTGTACGGCTGCTCGTCGATGCTCGGCACGATTCCCGACGGTACGCGCGGGCCGCACGGGTGCGCGCGCCGGTCGGGAACTTTCCGGGGGTTGTCGGGGGTTAGATGGAGTGCAAGGTCACCAGGATCGCTTCCCACGGAGGTCACCATGGCGAACAAGCCCGCCCGCATCCAGTCCGACGAGCCGCAGCTCCCCGTCGCCCAACGCGACGGTGGCGGCGCCCTCGGCTCGGTCATCGACCGCGCCGCGCGCCTGCAGGCGCCGGCCGTCGCCAAGTACGTCGCGAGCCTGCGCGCGGACCATCCCGACGAGTCGCCCACGCAGATCATCGAGCGGCTCGAGAAGCGCTACCTACTGACCGTGACCGGCACGGGCGGCGCGGCCGGCGCCACCGCCGCCGTCCCGGGCGTGGGCACCCTGTTGGCGATCGGCACCATCGGCGCCGAGACCGTGGTGTTCATGGAGGCCTCGGCGCTGTACGCCCTGGCCGTGGCCGAGGTGTACGGGATCTCCCCCGAGGACCGGGAGCTGCGCAAGGCACTGGTGCTCACCGCCGTGCTCGGCGAGGCCGGTCTCGGCGCCCTGCGCGCGACCGTGGGCGCCAAGAACGCCTCGCTGATGAACCTCAAGAAGAACCCGGCCCAGCTCCCCGGCCTGGGCAACCTGAACAAGCAGCTGATGAAGATGTTCAGCCGCCGGTTCCTGGCGAAGAAGTCGCCGCTGGTCCTCGGCAAGCTGCTCCCCGCCGGGATCGGCGCCGTGGTGGGCGCCGGCGGTAACCGCGTCCTGGGCAAGGGCGTGATCAAGAACTCCCGGACGGCCTTCGGTCCCGTGCCCGCCACGTGGCCCACCTCCCACCTGCGCGTCGTCGAGGGGTCCGTCTCCGACACCTCCGCACCCGGTCTGTCGGGGCCCGGCGCCGACTGATCCAGGGCCGCGTAACGGGAGTAACCGACACAGGTTTTCCGTGGTGGACTACCCTGGACCGCGCGGACCTGCGCCCTCTGCGATCCAGGGCGGCGCGCGCTTGATACGACGATGATGAATCGAGGCGAGGACCTGCCGTGAGCAGCAGTTCTGTATCGGATTTCGGCCAAAACGAATGGCTGGTCGAGGAGATGTACGAGCGGTTCAAGGCCGACCCCAATTCGGTCGACCCGAGCTGGCACGAATTCCTCTCGAAGTACACCCCGGGAGCTGCAGAGGGCAGCAGCGCGGCGAGTAACGGCGCGGCCCCTGCGGCCGCCCCCGCCGCAGCGGCCCCCGCGGCGCAGTCCGCCCCGCCCTCCGCCGCGCCGGCGGCGAAGGCCCCGAAGACGACCGACACGACGCTGACACCCGCGCCGTCCGCCCCGGTGACCCCGGCACCGTCGTCGCCCGCGAAACCGGCCCCGGCTCCCAAGGCCCCCGCCCCCGCGTCGTTCCCCTCCGAGGAGGAGCGCACCGTGCTCCGCGGCGCCGCGAACGCGGTCGTCAAGAACATGAACGCCAGCCGAGAGGTACCGACCGCGACGTCGGTGCGCTCGATGCCGGTGAAGGTCATGTTCGACAACCGCGTGGTCATCAACAACCACCTCGCGCGCACCCGCGGCGGCAAGATCAGCTTCACCCACATCCTGGGCTACGCCCTGGTGCAGGGCGTCAAGGCGTTCCCGAACATGAACCGGCACTTCGCCGAGATCGACGGCAAGCCGAACGCGGTGACCCCGCCGCACGTGAACCTCGGCATCGCCATCGACCTGGTCGGCAAGAACGGCAGCCGCAGCCTCGTGGTCGCGGGCGTCAAGGAAGCCGAGACGATGGACTTCGGCCAGTTCGTGGCCGCCTACGAGGACATCGTCCGTCGTGCCCGCACCGGCAAGCTCGGCGCCGAGGACTTCGCCGGCGTCACGATCTCGCTGACCAACCCCGGTGGCATCGGCACCGTGCACTCCGTGCCCCGCCTCATGGTGGGCCAGGGCGCCATCATCGGCGTCGGTGCGATGGAGTACCCCGCCGAGTTCCAGGGCGCGAGCGACGAGAAGATCGCCGAGCTCGCGGTCGGCAAGCTCACCACGCTGACCTCGACTTACGACCACCGCATCATCCAGGGCGCCGAGTCCGGCGACTTCCTGCGGTACGTCCACGAGCTCACACTGAGCGACGACTTCTGGGACGACATCTTCCGCACGATGCACGTGCCCTACGAGCCGATCCGCTGGCGGCAGGACATCCCGGCCCACGGCATCGACAAGGACGCACGCGTCCTCGAGCTCATCGCGGCGTACCGGGCGCGCGGCCACCTCATGGCCGACGTCGACCCGCTGCGCTACAACAACGAGAGCCTCGAGTCCCACCCCGACCTGAACGTGCTCACCTACGAGCTCACCCTGTGGGACCTGGACCGCACGTTCAACGTGGGCGGCTTCCACGGCGCTGAACGGCTCAAGCTGCGCAAGGTGCTCTCGGTCCTGCGCGACGCGTACTGCCGGCACGTCGGCATCGAGTACGCGCACATCCTCGAGCCGGAGCAGCAGAAGTGGCTGCAGGAGCGCGTGGAGACGAAGGACGTCAAGCCCACCGTCGCCGAGCAGAAGTACATCCTCAGCAAGCTCAACGCGGCCGAGGCCTTCGAGACCTTCCTGCAGACCAAGTACGTCGGCCAGAAGCGTTTCTCGCTCGAGGGCGCGGAGTCCGTCATCCCGATGATGGATGCGGTGCTGGACCAGGCCGCCGAGCACCAGCTCGACGAGGTCGTCATCGGCATGCCGCACCGCGGCCGGCTGAACGTGCTGGCGAACATCGTCGGCAAGCCCTACAGCAAGATCTTCACCGAGTTCGAGGGCAACCTGAACCCGTCGCAGGCGCACGGCTCCGGCGACGTGAAGTACCACCTCGGCGCCGAGGGCAAGTACTACCAGATGTTCGGCGAGAACGAGATCACGGTCTCGCTGGTCGCCAACCCCTCGCACCTCGAGGCGGTCGACCCGGTCCTCGAGGGCATCGTGCACGCCAAGCAGGACATGAAGAACCCGCCCGAGGGCGAGCACCCGATCATGCCGCTCATGCTGCACGGCGACGCGGCCTTCGCCGGCCAGGGCGTCGTGGCGGAGACGCTGAACATGGCGAACCTGCCCGGTTTCTCCAACGGCGGCACGATCCACATCGTGGTGAACAACCAGGTGGGCTTCACGACCTCGCCGGAGAACTCGCGCAGCTCGAAGTACTGCACCGACGTGGCGAAGATGATCGGTGCGCCGATCTTCCACGTCAACGGCGACGACCCCGAGGCCTGCGTGTGGGTGGCCAAGCTGGCCGTCGACTTCCGTGAGAAGTTCGACAAGGACGTCGTGATCGACCTCGTCTGCTACCGCCGCCGCGGCCACAACGAGGGCGACGACCCGTCGATGACCCAGCCCGGCATGTACGACGTGATCGACACCAAGCGCGGTGTCCGCAAGTCCTACACCGAGGCCCTCATCGGTCGTGGCGACATCTCGACCAAGGAGGCCGAGGACGCGCTGCGCGACTACCAGGGCCAGCTGGAGCGGGTGTTCAACGAGGTCAAGGAGCTCGAGAAGTTCCAGGCCGAGCCCGCGCCGTCGATCATCGCCGATCAGCCGCTACCCAGCTCACTGGTGACCGCGGTGCCGCTGGAGCAGATCCAGCGGGTGGGCGACGCGTACGCCAACGTCCCCGAGGGCTTCACCGTGCACCCGCGCGTGGCTCCGGTCGTCAAGCGTCGCTTCGAGATGTCGCGCGACGGCGGCATCGACTGGGCCTTCGGCGAGCTGCTCGCCTTCGGCACGCTGCTCGAGGAGGGCCGCACGGTCCGCCTCGCCGGCCAGGACAGCCGTCGTGGCACGTTCACGCAGCGCCACGCGGTCCTGATCGACCGCCAGTCGGGCGCCGAGTACACCCCGCTCGAGCACCTCGGGCCCGACGGCACCCCGTCGCCCGGCCGATTCGAGGTGCTGGACTCCGCGCTCACCGAGTTCGCGGGCCTGGGCTTCGAGTACGGCTACTCCGTCGCCGACGAGTCGGCGCTGGTGTGCTGGGAGGCGCAGTTCGGTGACTTCGTCAACGGCGCGCAGTCGATCATCGACGAGTTCATCAGTTCGGGCGAGGCCAAGTGGGGCCAGACCTCGGGCGTGACGCTGCTGCTCCCCCACGGCCACGAGGGCCAAGGCCCCGACCACACGTCGGCGCGCATCGAGCGCTTCCTGCAGCTGTGCGCCGAGGGCTCGATGACGGTGGCGATGCCGTCGACGCCGGCCTCGTACTTCCACCTCCTGCGTCGCCACGCCCTCGACGGCGTGCGCCGTCCGATGGTGGTCGCGACGCCGAAGTCCATGCTGCGCAACAAGGCCGCCGTCAGCCCCGTCGAGGACTTCACGAGCGGCAAGTTCCGCTCGGTCATCGACGACCCCGCGTTCGAGGTGGAGGGCGGCGACCGCAGCAAGGTCACCAAGCTGCTGCTCGTCTCCGGCAAGCTCTACTACGAGCTGGAGGCGCGGCGGAAGAAGGACGGCCGCAACGACGTGGCGATCGTCCGGATGGAGCAGCTCTACCCGCTGCCCTCGCGGCGCCTGCCTGCCACGCTCGACCTGTACCCCAACGCCACGGACGTGCGCTGGGTGCAGGAGGAGCCGGCCAACCAGGGCGCGTGGCCCTTCTTCGGCCTGGAGCTGCCGGAGCTCGACGAACGCCTGCGCGGCATCAAGCGCGTCTCGCGGCGTGCCATGTCGGCCCCGTGCTCGGGCTCGTCGAAGGTGCACGCCGTGGAGCAGGCCCAGATCATCGACGAGGCCTTCGTCCTCTGATCCGCTGAGCCAGTAGAAGGGCCGGTCCTCCCTGGGAGGACCGGCCCTTCTTCTCGATCCGACGGTGCGCCCGACCTCCCCGGTTCCGCACACGCGCCACGTGAGCGGGAACCATCCGCGCACCCCACGCGCCGGTGCGCACGCGCCACGTCCGCACAGCCGCGCCACATGCGCGTCCACTCTCCTGCGCACGCGGCACGTGCGCGGATGGGTACCCGAGGAGAGGGGCGGGTGGGGGCGACGCCGTCGAGCGCATCGGAGCGACCGAGCCGCTAGGCGAGAGAGCGACGTCTAAGCGAGCGGCGTCGCCCGCACCCGACCCGGCCCACGCACACTCAGCCCACGCCCAGGCCCAGCCCCGAAGCGCACCGTCAGGCCACGCCCGACGTGAGATCGAGCCCGACGGCCCCCGCCATCCCCACGAACATCGTGGCGAGGTGATCGACGACCTCGTCGCGGGTCATGGTCGCGAAGCCGGCGTTCTCGTCGAGCCACTGCACGAGGGTCTCCTCGACGACGGCGATCCAGCCGTGCACGGCGAGCACGAAGGGGGGCGAGCGATCGATGCCGATGTTCTCGGCCTGGTTCACGAACTGATCGACGATCTGCTCCCGCACGGACTTCACGGCGGTGCGGATCCGCGGCTCGGACCAGCTGACGCCCGCGAGCATCGGGAGGAGGGACTGCCGGTTCTCCATGATGTGGTCGACGTAGGTGCCCAGGGTCGACGTGAGGATCGGCATCACGTCGGTGATGTCCTCGGGATCGCGGTCCGGAGTGGCGACCTCACCGACGATCCGCGCCTGCTCCTCCACGAGCGCGACCTGGAAGTCGAGCTTGGAGTCGAAGTAGTGGAACAACAGGCCGGCGGAGACGCCCGCTTGGCTCGCGATGTCCTCGATGGACACCTGCTCGAGCGCCTGATGCTTCAGACTGAGCAGGCCGAGGTCGATGAACTGCTGGCGCCGGGCTTGGGGGCTGAGCCGGGTGCGCTTGCGCCCCACCGCTGCGGCAACGGACTTTCTGGTCACCTACTGAATCATACTCAATAGGTCGTTGACAGACCTCGCATCCCAACCCTACTGTCGAGTAAGAACGCCGAGCAGCGGTACAGCGCCGCAGCCCGGCAAGGACCAGCGTGAGGGATGAAGACAGGCATGAAGAGTTTCCGCGGCAAGGTCGCCGTCATCACCGGAGCCGCCTCCGGCATGGGCCGTGAACTGGCTCTCCAGCTCGCCGACGAGGGCGCGAAGCTCTCGCTGTGCGATTACGACCCCACCGGGCTCGAGCAGACCGCCGAGCTGGCCCGCGCCCGCGGAGCCGAGGTGCACACCAAGGTCGTCAACGTGGGCGAGCGCGAGCAGCTGCTGGCCTACGCCGACGAGGTCGTCGAGCACTACGGCACGGTCAACCTGCTGTTCAACAACGCCGGCATCGCGCACCACGAGCCCGTCGAGACCACGTCCTTCAAGGACTACGACCGGGTCATGGACATCGACTTCTGGGGCGTGGTGAACGGCACCAAGGCGTTCCTGCCCGCCCTCATCGCCTCCGGCGACGCACATATCGTCAACACCAGCTCACTGTTCGGCCTGCTGTCCGTGGGCGGCCAGAGCGCCTACAACGCCGCCAAGTTCGGCGTGCGCGGTTTCACCGAGGCGCTCCGCATCGAAATGCTCTCGAGCGACCACAACGTCGGCGTGACCTGCGTGCACCCGGGCGGCATCAAGACCGCGATCGCACGCAACGCCACCGTCGCCGAGGGCAGGGACCAGTCCGCCACGGCGGAGCTGTTCGACAAGTACCTCGCCCGCACCGAGGCCGACGACGCCGCACGCACGATCCTCAACGGCGTCAAGAAGAACCGCGGCCGCGTCCTCGTCGGTGCCGACGCGAAAATCATCGACGTGCTCGTGCGACTCGGCGGCTCCGCCTACGAGCGGGTCAACGCCCTCGTCGACCAGCAGCTCAACAAGCGGCTGAAGTAGCCGTTCCGCGTTCGCAGCCGCCCCGCCTCGCCCGTCGAGCGCGGGGCGGTCGGCGTTCTGCGGGGCTCATTTCAGCGTGTGCTCGCCGGCCCAGTCGCCGGCCGCCTGCTCGGGCGTCCGCTCCCCCGACTCGACCTGCGCAACCATCGTCGCCAGGTCGGCGGTGGTGAGCTCACCGGCGATCGCGGACAGCCGCTTCGTCTGCGCCACCGTCAGCCCGTCGCGTCGCACCAGCGGCACGACGGCGCGCGACGGCACGACACCGTCGGGATCGGCCACCTGCACGAGGTCCTTCGACGTGGGCGAGAGCGTACCGAGCTGCGCCAGCGCGGCACTGCCTTCACGGACCGCCCGCGCGGCGGCCGCCTCGTCGGCGACGGCGACGACCGGCCCCGTCGGGCAGCCGTAGCGGGCGCGGACGTCCTGCGGCGACCCGGTGGGCACGGCGACGGCGCCGGACAAGCCCTCGCACCCCCGCAGCGTCGCGGACGGGGCGTCCTTCGACGCGAACAGCATCGGCTGATCGAGCGCCAGCGTCGGGTCGCCCAGGCCGAGCCCCTCGGGAAGGACGGCGCTGAGGGCGACGAACTGCGCGTCCCATTGCGCCCGCGGGTTCTCGGACTCCTTCTCCTTCGCCTTCGTCGGCTGCGCGGTGCCCGGCCGGTACCGGTCCCACAGCGCGCCGGTCAGCGCGGGCGCGACGGTGACGTCGCCCCGCTCAACGGCGGCGACGGCGGCGTCCTCCCCCGGCCCGAGCCCCAGCCGGGTCTCGACCGGCGTTCCGGCCGTCCGCAAGGCGTTCGCGTAGATCAGGGCCTCGATCTTCGAGGCGGCGGCCCCCGACGAGCCGACGGTGACCGTGCCGGGCGCGGTGCGCGGGCCCAGGTCGGCGGCGCCGCCGGGGTCCGAGCAACCCGCCAACACCAGCGCGGCGAGGGCCGCGGCGGCGAGGCGGGGCGTGCGAGTTCTCACGCCTACTTTCTACCCGGCGCCGCCGCAGCCCGGCAGCCTGGCCCGGGTCTACTATCTCGTCCATGCCCTCCATCCCGTCCATGCCCCGGCCCGGCGCCGGGCGCCGCGAGGTCCGCGAGGCCGACGTGCCGCGCGTCCCCGTGCCCGTGGCCCGCGCCGTCGTCGACTGCGGCGTCTACGTCGACGGGGAGCGTCTCCCCGGCCGGTTCGGCTACGTCGAGGCGATCGAGGAGGTCCGGCGCCGCGGCGAGGGCTACGTGTGGGTGGGCCTACTCGACCCGGATCAGCACCAGATGGACGAGGTGGCCCGCGTCTTCGGGCTGCACCCGCTGACCGTCGAGGACACGCTGGTCACGCACACCCGGCCCAAGGTCGACCGGTTCGACGACACCCTCTTCCTCATCCTCAAGACCGTGAACTACGTCGGCCACGACCGCACGGACCCGATGGCGCGCATCGTCGAGACGGGTGAGGTGATGGTGCTCCTCGGCCCCGATCACGTGATCACCGTCCGGCACGGCGACCACGGCAGCCTGCGCCGGGTGCGCCGCAACCTCGAGGCCAACCCGGCGCTGCTGAAGCTGGGGCCGTCGGCGGTGATGCACGCCGTCGCCGACCACGTGGTGGATACCTACGTCGCCGTCTCCGACCTGCTCGAGGACGACATCGACCGGGTCGAGGAGGATGTCTTCCGCGCCGGGGCGCGCACCCAGGTCGACGAGATCTACCAGCTCAAGCGCGACATCGTGGAGCTGCGCCGCGGAATCCACCCGCTCTCCCATGCGCTGAAGAGGCTGACCTGCGACTTCAGCGACATCATCCCGCACGAGATCCAGCGCTACTTCTCCGACGTGCTCGACCATCAAGCGATGGTCGCCGACCACGTCGAGACCTACAACGACGTGCTGAGCTCGCTCATCGACGCCGCCGTGGCGAAGATCGGGATGCAGCAGAACGAGGACATGCGCAAGATGTCGGCCATCATCGGCCTGGTCGCGGTGCCGACGATGATCGCCGGTGTCTACGGCATGAACTTCGACAACATGCCCGAGCTGCACTGGCGGTACGGCTACTTCGTCGTGCTGGCGATCATGCTCGTCGCCTGTCTCGGCCTGTTCGCCGTGTTCCGCAGGATCAAGTGGCTCTAGCGGCTCACGATGTCGGGTTCGGCGGCGACGGACAAGTCCTGACGCACTCGTAGTCCCGCAGAACTCGACATCCTGCACTAGACCTGGCGGGCTGCGGGCCGCCCGGGATCCACCGGATCGATGCCCGCCTCCGCCCACGCCTCGCGCAGCGCCGCAGCGCCCTTGAGCCGCACCCACGCGGCCTCGTTCGCGGTGATGGGGTCGGCGCGCAGGAACCGCACCGGCTCTCCGTCCTCGCGATCGAGATCGCGCACCGGCGACTCCCCCAGCAGGACCGCCGTGAACGGCGCACCCGCCCACAACGGCGCGCTCAGGTCGACCAGAGCGTCGGGCGCGAGCACCAAGCCCTCGACGGCGGGCGTGGCGGCAAGGATCGCGAGGGAGCGGTGCACCCCGTCCAGAGCGGCCCCCGGCCCGTCGTCCGCAGGTCGCAGCTCCAGGATCACCTCGGCGCGCGGCCCGTCCTCGACGGTGAGCAGCGCGTTCGGGTCCGTCATCGCGTGCCGTGAGCAGCCGACGCTCGCGAAGGCGACGAGCGGATCCCCCACCCATCGCTGGATCGTCATCGGCTCGAGCCCGAGGAACGTGACCGACGCCGAGGCGGGCGGCGCGAAGCCGCGCCCGGCGTAGTGCTCGGCCAGGTGCGCACGGACGGCGTCGACGACGGAAGTCACGAGAATCGATCCTACGGACCGGGCCGTCAGAAGAACTTGCCCGGCTGCCAGGGCGGGTTCTGCGCGGACACCTCGGAGATGATCTCCGGCGTCCAGACGTGCTTGCGCACCAGGCGGTACCGCTCACAGGCGACGAACAGGTAGACCTCGGCGTCGGTGGAAGACTGCATGATCCCGGCGGCCCGCGCCATCTCGATCACCGGCGCGAACTCCTCCTCGTACCAGCGGCCCGCGACGACGGCGCGCGCGAGGTACTCTCCCGCGTCCTGGATCAGCCTGAAACCCCAGGCCTCCACCGATTCCGCGAGCACGGAGTAGTCCCAGGCGTTGGTGAATCCGATCCGCTCCCGCGCTGCACCCTCCAGCGGCACCCGCTCGAGGAACAACCGACGGTGATCCTTGAGCAGCAGGTCGGAGCGGACCGCGATACCGCCCGAGCCGATGCGCGTGACGACCTCGGTGACATCGGCGTCGATGGTGGTGAAGCCGCGCGCGAACGCGATCGATACACGGTGATGCCCGTCGACCACGAAATACATGTCGCCGACCTTCTTCAGGTCGACGGGCGGCATCGCCTCGCCGCGCCGCTGCGCCGCGGCCAGCCGTTGCCAGCGGGCACGCAGCGCGGGCGAGCGGGGACGGAAGTAGCGGTCGAAGTCGCGGGTGCGGTCGACGCTACCCACGATCTGCGCGACCGGCACCACCTGCAGCCCCAGCGACCGCTCGGTGACGTAGCCCAGGGCCGAGACGACCTCGTCGTAGGGCAGCACCTCGTTGACGTCGCCGGGCCGGCCGCGCACCCACGTCGCGAGGCGGGCGATGTTCGCGCGCCGCCGCGACCGCTCGAAGTCGGTCCGGGCGTCCTCGTCCGGGAAGCCGGTGTCACGCGCCACGTCGCCGCTCCCTCACGCGGTAGGCCCCGGGACTTCCGGGGGTGATCTCGAAGTAGGTGTACCCCACAGTGTTCAGCACCGGCACGCCGTCGATCTCGCGGTCCGGCCCGGGCCGCCCGAACGGGTGGATGTGCCCGTGCACGAAGACCTGCGGACGCAGTCTCGCGACCAACCGACCGAGGGCAGCCAGGCCGCGGTGCGGGCCGTCCTCCCCGTCCCCCACGCCCTCCGCGGGCGAGTGCGCGAGCACCACGTCGACGGTCCGCCGCCGGGCCGCGAGCCGCAGCCGCCACGCGCGCCGCGAGGCCTGCGCCTGCGTCCACTGGTTCGGGCCACCGCGGTACCGGACGGACCCACCGAGGCCCGCCACCGTCAGGCCGCCGACGGAGACGACCCGCCCGTCCGCGTTGACCCCGCCGCGCGGGCCGGGCGGCTCGCACGGCAACCCCCCGCGCAGGTATCCGCCGCGAGTGCGACGGTACCCGGAGTGATCCGGGTCATGGTTGCCGGGCACGAAGACGCAGGGCACACCGTATCGGTCGATGAGCGACTCGAGGTACGCGCCGGGCAGGTCGCCCGCCCCGAGGATCAGGTCGGGGCGCAGCGTCGACGAGGCGAGAGCCAGGCCCGGTACCTCCTCATCGCTGACGGCGAGCACCCGCACGGCGGACCTACAGCGCCAGGTTGTGCCCGGTCGCGGCGTCGAAGACGGCGATCTTGGTGGGGTCGTAGTACAGGTCCACCTCGGCGCCGCGAGCGGCGGTCGAGTCGGCGGACAGCCGCGCGACGATCTCGTCGACGCCTGCGGGCGGAGGCAGCTGCTGCCCCGCCGTGAGGTCGCCGAGAACGTCGGTGCGGGCGTCGTCGGCCGCGACGGCGAAGTGCACGAACTTGTCCGAGCCCATCGACTCCAGTACGTCGACCCGCGCGCGGAAGGTGAGGCCGCCGACGCGCTGGTTGGGGTCGAGCAGGCGGGCGTCCTCGAAGTGCTCGGGCCGGATGCCGACCACCACGTCGCCGGTCTTGTTGCCGGCGGCGGAGGCCTTCTCCGCCAGCTGCGGCGCGTCGAGCAGCAGGATCTCGCCGAGGGCCGTGTCGATACCCACGGAGGTGAGGCGGCCGGGCACGAAGTTCATGGCGGGCGAACCGATGAAGCCTGCGACGAACAGGTTGTTCGGACGGTCGTAGAGCTCCTGCGGGGCGCCGATCTGCTGCACGTCGCCGCTCTTGAGCACGACGACGCGGTCGCCGAGCGTCATGGCCTCGGTCTGGTCGTGCGTCACGTAGACCATCGTGGTGCCGAGGCGCTTCTGCAAGCGACTGACCTCGGTGCGCATCTGCACACGCAGCTTCGCGTCGAGGTTCGACAGCGGCTCGTCCATGAGGAAGGCCTTGGGGCTGCGGACGATCGCGCGGCCCATCGCTACGCGCTGCCGCTGCCCGCCCGAGAGCTGCGACGGCCGGCGGTCGAGGTGCTGCGTGAGGTCCAGCGTGCGGGCGGCGTCCTCGACGGCCGCGTTCACCTGCTCCTTCGGCAGCTTCGCCAGCTTGAGCGGGAAGGCGATGTTCTCCCGCACCGTCATGTGCGGGTACAGCGCGTAGGACTGGAAGACCATCGCGATGTCGCGGTCCTTCGGTGCCCGCTCGTTGACGCGCTCGCCGCCGATCCGCAGCTCCCCGGAGGAGATGTCCTCCAGGCCGGCGATCATGTTGAGCGTGGTGGACTTGCCGCAGCCCGACGGGCCCACCAGGATCACGAACTCGCCGTCGGCGATCTCCAGATTGATGTCGCTGACGGCGGTGGAGCCGTCGGGGTAGGTCTTCTTGACGTGGTCCAGGACGATGTCGGCCATGTGATTGCTCCTCGAGTACTTTCCGGCGTCAGCCCTTGACCGCGCCGGAGGTCAGTCCGGCGACGATCCGTCGTTGGAAGATCAGGACGAAGATGATGATGGGGATGGTCACGATCACGGCGGCCGCCGAGATGGAACCGGTGGGCGTCTCGAACTGCGAGCTGCCGGTGAAGTTGACGATCGCCACGGGCGCGGTGATGGAGGTGTCCGTAGCTGTGAGAGAGAGGGCGAACAGCAGGTCGTTCCAGCAGAAGATGAAGACGAGGATCGCGGCGGTCACGACGCCGGGCGCGGCCAGCGGGGCGATCACCCGGCGGAAGGCCTGGGCCGGGGTGGCGCCGTCCATCTTCGCGGCCTTCTCCAGCTCCCACGGGATCTCCCGGAAGAAGGCCGACAGCGTGTAGACGGTCAGCGGCAGCGCGAAGGTGATGTACGGCAGGATCAGGCCCGCCCAGGTGTCGAACAGTCCGACGCTGCGCTCGATGTTGAACAGCGGCGTGATGAGCGAGACCTGCGGGAACATCGCGATGAGCAGCGCCGCCCCGACGAACAGCTTCTTGCCCGGGAAGTCGAGCCGGGCGACCGCGTACGCGGCGAACATGCCGATCAGGACCGCGATCGCGGTCGAGATCAGCGCGATGCCGATCGAGTTCACCAGCGGTCGGATGAAGCCGCCGTCGGAGAAGATGCCCGTGTAGTTCTCGAACGTCGGGTTGCTGGGGAGGAGCTTGCCGTCGGCGATGCTGGCGGCGGGCTTGAAGGACAGCGAGACGATCCATAGCACGGGGATCAACGCGTACAGGACGACCAGTAGGTCGATCACGGTCCAGCCGATCTTTCGACCAGTGGTGTTGGCAGCCATGAGTTTCTCCTACCGCCGATCGCCGTTGTCGGAGCCCGGCACGGCGGTGCCGAAGGCCTTGATGAAGATGAAGGCGATGATCGCCACGCAGAGGAAGATCAGCACCGAGATCGCCGACCCCACGCCCAGGTTGAACGCCTTGAACAGGTTGTTGTAGCCGAGGATCGACACCGATCCCGTCCCGTTGCTGCCGTTGGTCAGGATGTAGATGTTGTCGAAGATCCGGAACGCGTCCAGGGTGCGGAAGAGCAGCGCCACCAGGATCGCCGGCTTCATCAAAGGGATCATGATCCGGGTCAGGCGCGTCCACGCGCCGGCACCGTCGAGGGCGGCGGCCTTGAGCAGGTCGTCCGGCACCAGCGCAAGGCCGGAGAGCAGCAGCAGCGCCATGAACGGCGTCGTCTTCCAAACCTCGGCCAGGATGATGATCGCGACCGACGGCCACTGCTGCGTCAGCGGCGCCGTGCCGTCGGGCAGCAGGTTCGCGAGGTAGCCGGTCTCCGGCGTCCAGGCGTAATACCAGGAGAACGCGGCCACGACGGTGACGATGCCGTACGGAATGAGCACGACGGTGCGCACGAGCCCGCGGCCGACGATGGTCCGGTGCATGACCAGGGCGATCGCCATGCCCAGCACGAACTCGATGGCCACCGAGATCACGGTGATCAGCAAGGTCATGCCCAGCGCTTCCCACCAGTACCCGTCCTGCAGCACGGTGACGTAGTTGCTGAAGCCGATGAACTCGTCCTGGCCGGGTGCCGCGAGCGAGGATTTCTGCAGGCTCAGCCAGAACGCGTACACGATCGGGTACGCGGTCACGGCGAGCATCACGATCGCCGCGGGGGCGATGAGCACCAGCCCGAGGCGGCGGTCGGCGCGCTTGCCCTCACTGGCCGGGCCCTGTTCCGCAGGGCCCGGAGTGGCGGTCGCAGTCGTGGCCGTGGTCATGGCACCAGCCCCTTTCCGTCCATGGCCTTCTGCGCGGCCTCGGTCAGCTTGTCCGCGAGCTGGTCGGGTTCCTGGCTACCGACCGGCGTCAGGGTGGCCTGTAGCAGCGTCGACATCGCGGTGTACAGCGGCGTGATCGGCCGCACCGCCGCGGTGTTCTCCTGCAGCTGGTCGCGGATCAACGAAGCCATCGGGTAGGCCTTGCGGAACTCGGGGTCGTCGTAGAGCTTCGAGAACACCGGCGGCGTGCCGCCCTTGACCGCGTAGGTCCGGCCGGCCTTTTCGTTCGTCAGGCAGTCGAGCGCGGCGAAGGCCTGCTTCTCGTAGCGGGTCGTCTTCGCGACCGCGAAGTTGATACCGCCGACGGTGGTCTTCGCCGGCTTGCCGGCGATCACCGCGGGGTACGGCGCGAAGTCGAACTTCTGCCGCGTCAGGTTGTTGATCTCGTTCAGCTGCGCCGTCGTGGGCTCCGGGGGGTCGGTCGCGTCCTTCGGCGGATTGAGCAGTTCGTTGAACTTCTCGAGCTCCGTCAGGAAGGGCACGGTGCCGGCCGCGCCGTTCTGCTTGGCGCTCGCGAAGACGTAGGGCCAGTTCACCTGGAAGATCGCCTTTCCCGTCTCCATACCGAGCCGGGCGTCGTTCTCCTTGAGCTGGGTGAAGGAGGGGTCACGCCCCGGCGCGGTGGCGAGCTGCCGCATGATCGTCAGCGCCTTGACGGTGGCGGCCCGGTGCTCCGGAGTGTCGGTGAGCGTGACGGTCCTACCGTCGTCCGCCAGCATCCGCCCACCGGCGCTCTCGAGCAGCGTGTTGAACCACACCACGACACCCTCGTACTGCGCGGCCTGGACCTCCACCTGCGTGGGCCCGCCCAGCTCACCGGAACGCGCGGCGTACTGGATGACCTGGTCCCAGGTCAGCTTCGGCGGGGTGTTGCCGATCTTGCGGCCCAGCACCTTCTCCAGCGAATCCTTGCGGTACCAGAGCAGCTGGGTGTTGGTCCAGGCCGGCGCCGCGTACTGCTTGTCCTGCCACATCGCGGTCTTCAGCGGGCCGGCCAGCATCGTCTTCTTCGCCGCGGCCGCCATCTCGTCGGGCAGCGGCAGAGCCCATCCCGCCTCGGCGAACTCGGCGGTCCAGTTCACGTCGAGGCCCATGATGTCCATGGTCCGGTCGTTGCCCGCGGCGCGGCGGGCGAGCTGCAGCCGCTGATCGTCCGCGCTCTTGGGCAGCGAATGCCCCACCACCTTGTACTCACTGGTGGAACAGGTCTCCGCGACCTCCATCACCGTGGTCGCGCCGTCGGCCGGGGCATACACGTTGAGGGTGATGCCCTCGCCCTCCGTCCCGCAGCCCGCCAACAGCGTCACCGCCATGGTGGCCGTCAGTCCCACCGCGGCGGCGCGCGACCGCCGCCGGGTGCCGAGCCGCGTTCTCCGTCGTGTCGTCACGCCGCCTCCTCTGCCGCCCTCGACCGGGTGGCGTCCGCTCGAAAGCTAGCCGACGCGGCCGGTGAGGTGAACCACATTCGGCATTATCGTGCCAGACCGGAAGCGAGGTCGTTCATGACCTGGCTGAACTCGGCGTCCGGATCCACCTGAAGCCCGAGGGTGCGGGCGGCACCGTCGAGCACGAACCACGTGATGTCCGTGAGCGACTCGACCATCTCCGCGCGCGTGCGGCCGCGGACGGAGGCCTCGCCCCGCACCCAGCTGGTGAGCGTGCCCTCGACCATCGTGAACACGACGAAGGGCACACCGGCGAACGCGGCGGGATCCAGACCGGTGAGTGCCGCGAGGCCCTCGATCGTCTGCTCGGCTCGGGCGACCACGCGGTGCCGCAGCTCGCCGATCGCGTCGGGCGCCACGGGAAGGCCATCCGGGCCGGTTGCGTCCGTGGGGCCGGCGCGCAGCAGGTCGACGAGGCGCGGATTGTCCTGCATCCAGGTGGCGGCGCTGGCGATCGAGCGGCGCAGGATCTCCCGCAGGGAGCCGGTAGAAACGTCGAGGTCGACCTCGAGCTCAGCAGCGAACTCGTCGACGACGAAACCACGGAGCCCCCGGGCCAGATCGTCCTTACTCTTGAACTGCCGGTACACCACGGACTTCACCAGGCCCGCGCGTTCGGCGATGCGCCGCACCGGGATCGGGGCGCCGGGCTCCGACTCCTCGACGAGCTCGGCGGCCGCGCGCAGGATGAGGTCGCGGCGCTGCGAATTGTGGACGCGCCAGCGCAACTCGTAGCCGCTCTCGGGCTCGTGCACGGTCGCCATACCGGGCGATATTACGCCCGCGTGTCCCTGCGCCGGACCTCCCAAGGCGGGCCCGGTGGAGCCTCAGGCGGCGAGCTGCGCGGGCCGCGTGGGCTCGCCGCGGTACCGCGCCTTGTGACCGTCGATCTTGAGCACTTTCCACATGAGCCTGCCGACGGGCGTCATGAGCCCCAAGTCGTCGGCGAGCGCGCGCATCTCGGCGAAGTAGTCGTTCAGCAGGGCGCGCGCCGTCGGACCGCGCCAGAAGGCCTCGCGCTTGACCTCGCGCGGCACATCGAACCGCTCGAAGAACTCCTTCGGCGGGGTGAAGATCTCGCCCACCAACCAGCGCATCGCGAGCGGGAAGGCAAGGGCGCAGATCCGCTTCTGCCGCGCGGTCATGTCACGCAGGTGGGCGTGCAGGAACTCGTGCGCGAAGGAGATGTGCCGGGCCTCCTCGGCGACATGGATCTCCATGGTGCGGAGCACGAGCGGCGGCACCTGGCCGCCGTGCCGCATGATCGCCTTCTGGTAGTGGTCGATCGGCTCCTCGCCGCCGAGGATGCCCATGAACAGGATCACGTGGGCGTAGCCGCCGAGCACGCCGATCATCGGCGAGGCCCGCCGGAACCACTTCCGCATGCCGGGGACGTCCACGTCGACGCGATTGACCAGTTCCTGGAACATCTGGATGTGGTTGCACTCCTCCGTCATCTCGTGGAGCGAGTACCGGAACTCCGGCGACTGGTTCGGGAGCTTCATGATGTATTGCATCATTCCGCGGATCAGGATCGACTCGAAGGCGGCGCCCACCTTGATGGTGTTGGCCATCCGCCACTTGCCGATCTCGATGCGGCGCTCGAGCGGCAGGTCGCGGTACCACTGCGTCGCGCCCAACGAATCGAGGGTCGGCGGCAGCACCCAGCGCGGGTCGTTCGGATCAAGCTGCAGCTCCGGCGCGTCCCAGTCGATGTCGAGGAACGGATCGAACCGGCGGTGCACCGAGCCCTCCGACAGGTCCTCCAGCACGTCGCGGTAGCCCTGCTCCAGCTCGCGCCGGCTCACGCGCCCCAGGATGTCCGCCATGAGAGTCCTCCTTGTGATCGCTATCACTTCGCAATTTAGCAGGACTTCGCGACCCGGTAAATGGTTCGACCGGAATCGCGCCGTCATCGCAGGTCGACGGGGTTCGACGGTGCGCCGCCGCGCGGCCTCGGCACCCGGCGAAGTCGGAATCGCCGGCCGCCACAGAAACGCCGCTCGCCCCACACAGGTGCGGGGCGAGCGGCGAGATCTGCAGCGCGCGGCGGGCTCGGCCGCGCCAGGGCTACTGGATGTTCAGCCGCGCCAGCATGTCGCGGGCGCGTTCGGCGACCTGAGGGTCGCACAGCACGTCGTACCGTCCGGCGACGAGCTGCATCGTCGACGAGAAGTCGCGGGTGCCGCGCGAGGCCCAGTACGGCACGGATGCGCTGATCAGGCCGAAGACGACGCCGCCGATGACGCCAGCGATCACCGTCGACACCAACTTGTCTCCGCCGCCCACGAACAGGCCCACAAGCATGCCGAGGAACAGGCCCAGCCACGCGCCGGAGGCGGCGCCGGCGCTGAGCACGCGACCCCAGGTCAGGCGGCCGGTGATGCGCTCGACCTGCATCAGGTCGACGCCCACGATGGTCACGTTCTGGACCGGGAACTCCTCGTCCGAGAGGTAGTCGACGGCGCGCTGCGCCTCGGCATAGGTGTTGTACGAGCCGATTGGCCAGCCCTTCGGCGGCGTCGGCAGGCCACGTCCGGCGGGCCCTCCCGGCTGGTTCGGCGACCCGGGTCCGGATAGCGGTTGCGACATTCGACGCCCTCCCTCACATGCGATGCGTAGAACGAAACTACCCTGAAGTACATGTCGGCTGTCTCCAGAGTATTCGTCGCACGACTGTCCGGCTTGCCCGTCGTCGGCCCGGACGGCGAATCCGTCGGCCGCGTCCGCGATGCGGTGATCGGCCTACGCGCCGACCGCAAGGCTCCGCGCGTCCTCGGACTCGCCGTCGAGCTCGCCAACCGCCGTCGCATCTTCGTGCCGATGCTGCGGGTGACCAGCATCGAACCCGCCGCCGTCACCCTGAACACGGGCTCGGTGAGCCTGCGCCGCCTGCACATCCGCCCCGGCGAGGCGCTGGCCCTCGGCCAGCTCCTGGGCACCAAGGTCCGCATCGAGGAGCCGGGCGAGCCGTACGACGGTGCCGACGCCACCGTCGTCGACGTCGGGATCGAGCAGACCCGCACCCGCGACTGGGTGGTGCACCGCCTGGCAGTGAAGATCCGCGCGACGGGTTGGAACCGGCGCGGCGGCGTCCAGGTGGTGGACCTCCCCCATGTCTCCGGGTTCACGACGACCGCGCTCACCGGCGCCGATCACGACATCGCCGAAGCCCTGACCGTTTTCGAGGACATGCGCGCGACCGACGTCGCGCAGGCCCTGCGGGAGCTGCCGACGCAACGCCGGCTGTCCATCGCCGCCGCCTTCGACGACGAGCGGCTCGCCGACGTGCTCCAGGAGCTCGGCGACGACGACCAGGCCGAGGTGATCGCCCACCTGTCCAAGGCGCGCGCCGCCGACGTGCTCGAGGCCATGGATCCCGACGACGCTGCCGACCTCCTCGGCGAGCTGCCCGACACGCAGCGCGAGGAACTGCTCGCGGTGATGGACCCCGAGGACTCGGGCACCGTCCGCCGCCTGCTCACGTTCTCGCCCTACACCGCGGGCGGCATGATGACGCCCGAACCGATCGTGGTCACCCCGTCGACCACGGTGGCCGAGGCCCTGGCCCGGGTCCGCAACCCCGACATCACCCCGGCGCTGGCCAGCATGGTCTTCGTGGTGCGTCCGCCCACCGCAACACCGACGGGCCGATATCTCGGCGCGGTGCACCTACAGCAGTTGCTGCGCGAGCCCCCGGCCGATCTGGTGGGTGGCATCGTCGACACCGACCTGCCGCGCCTCGGGCCCGACGATCCCCTGGGCGCGGTGACGCGGTACTTCGCGGCGTACAACCTGGTCACCGGACCCGTCGTCGACGCGGAGAACCACCTGTTGGGCGCAGTCTCGGTCGACGATCTGCTCGACCATCTGCTGCCGGAGGATTGGCGCGACGAGGATCTGGACGAGGGAACTGAGGAGGTCACCGGATGAAGGAACGCTCCCGCCTCGACACTCCGCGGCAGGGCCGCAGCTTCCACCTGAATCTCGGCGACGACATGATCGGCCAGGGCGCCGAACGCGTCGCCCGTTTCCTCGGCACCGGTCGGTACCTCGCGATCCAGACCGTGATCGTGATCATCTGGATCCTGCTCAACGTCCTGTGGTTCACGTTCCACTTCGACCCGTACCCGTTCATCCTGCTCAACCTGGCCTTCTCCACGCAGGCCGCGTACGCCGCGCCGCTCATCCTGCTCGCGCAGAACCGGCAGGAGAGCCGTGACCGCGTCTCGCTCGATGAGGACCGGACGCGCGCAGCGCAGACGAAGGCCGACACCGAGTTCCTGGCCCGGGAGCTGGCGTCGGTACGTCTGGCCGTGGGCGAGGCGGCGAGCCGCGACTACATGCGGCGCGAGCTCGACGAGGTGCACGAGAAGCTGGACGCGCTCACGGCACTCCTGCAGGCGATGGAGCACCGTCGGCACGCACCGGAGGCGCGCGCAGATGCGCCCGACTGACCCGCGCGAGCTACTGCACCCCGTCCTCCCGCCGGAGACCTACGAGCGGTTGGGGATCGCTCCGCCGCGGCCGCCGCAGCTCTACGGCACGGGTGGACCCGTCTCCTCGGCGGGCACGCCCTACCTGACGGGGCGCGCCGTGACGGGGGCGCCCGCCCCGTCGGGCCAGGGCGTACCCGGGCAGACCTCGCCGGCACAGTCGAGCCAGGGCGTGTCGGCCCCGAGCGCGGTCGCCACGGCCGGCCCCGGCTCGCCGCCGGCGTACGCGCCCGGCTCGCCCCCGTACGTCCCGGCGGCGCCCGGCGGCCCCCCGCCGGCGAAGGACCGGTCCGTAGCGATCGTGCTCGGGGCGACGGTGGCCATCATCGCGATCATCCTCGGCACCACCTGGTACATCCTGGCCAACCGCGGCGGCCCCGACGACGAACAGCAGATCCGCGACGTGATCGCCGCCGAGACCAAGACCCTCAACGACCGGGACCTCGCCGCACTGATCGGCGTCCGCTGCGCCGCGGACGTCCAGATGCTGCGGACCCAGTTCACGTCGCAGACCTTCGCGGCCGAGATCGACACCCTGCTCGGGCCGGACGGCCGCTGGCAGGTCGTCGTCGGGGAGGTCCGCCTCGCCGCCGGCGCGGGCAAGGCGGAGGCCGAGGTCACGTCGACGCCGGTGGGCTCGTCGACGGTCGTCTCGCGGTCCCTCACAGACACGACCACCCTCCGGAAGGAATCCGGAGGGTGGAAGGTGTGTATCAGTTCGTCGCGCGTGCGCTAGCGCTCAGTAGCGGTAGTGCTCGGGCTTGTACGGGCCCTCGACGTCGACGCCGATGTACTCGGCCTGCTCCTTGGTGAGCTTGGTGAGGGTGCCGCCCAGGGCCTCGACGTGGATCTTGGCGACCTTCTCGTCGAGGTGCTTCGGGAGGCGGTAGACCTCGTTGTCGTACTCGTCGGGCTTGGTCCACAGCTCGATCTGCGCGATCACCTGGTTGCTGAAGCTGTTGGACATGACGAACGACGGGTGGCCCGTCGCGTTGCCCAGGTTCAGCAGGCGGCCCTCGGAGAGCACGACGATCGACTTGCCGGTGTCGCCGAAGGTCCACTGGTCGACCTGCGGCTTGATGTTCAGGCGCACGGCGCCCGACTTCTCCAGGCCCGCCATGTCGATCTCGTTGTCGAAGTGGCCGATGTTGCCGAGGATCGCGTGATCCTTCATCGCCTTCATGTGCTCGAGCAGGATGATGTCCTTGTTGCCCGTCGAGGTGATGACGATGTCGGCGTCGCCGATGGCCTGCTCGACGGTGACCACGTCGAAGCCGTCCATCAGCGCCTGCAGCGCGTTGATCGGGTCGATCTCGGTGACCTGGACGCGCGCGCCCTGACCGGCCAGCGACTCGGCGCAGCCCTTGCCCACGTCGCCGTAACCGGTGATGAGGACCTTCTTGCCACCGATCAGCACGTCGGTGCCGCGGTTGATGCCGTCGATCAGCGAGTGGCGGGTGCCGTACTTGTTGTCGAACTTGCTCTTGGTGACCGAGTCGTTGACATTGATCGCCGGGAAGGCCAGCTCACCCGCGGCGGCGAACTGGTACAGGCGCAGCACGCCGGTGGTGGTCTCCTCGGTCACGCCCTTCACCGACTCGGCGATCTTCGACCACTTGGTCGCGTCCTTGGCCAGCGACTCGCGCAGCAGGGCCAGGAACACCTGGTACTCGGCGCTGTCGGCGTCCTCGTCGGTGGGCGGGACGACGCCCGCCGCCTCGAACTGCGCACCGCGCAGCACGAGCATGGTGGCATCGCCACCGTCGTCGAGGATCATGTTGGCGGGCTCACCCGGCCAGGTGAGCATCTGCTCGGCCGCCCACCAGTACTCCTCCAGCGTCTCGCCCTTCCAGGCGAAGACCGGCACGCCCTGCGGCGCCTCGACGGTGCCGTGCGGGCCCACGACGACCGCCGCGGCGGCCTCGTCCTGGGTGGAGAAGATGTTGCACGAGGCCCAGCGCACCTCGGCGCCGAGGTCCACGAGGGTCTCGATGAGCACCGCGGTCTGCACCGTCATGTGCAGCGAGCCCGAGATCCGCGCACCCTTGAGCGGCTGGACATCGGCGTACTCGCGACGCAGCGCCATCAGGCCCGGCATCTCGTGCTCGGCCAGGCTCAGCTGCTTGCGGCCCGCCTCCGCGAGGGAGAGGTCGGCGACCTTGAAGTCGATTCCGTTCGCCGTATCGGCGGTCAGCGTAGAAGTCACGCGCTCCAGGCTATCGCTCCTGGTGCTCGCCGGTGCCGCCGCCCAGTGCGGTTGCGTTCCGAACGTCGGGTTTTTCGACGGTCCGCGGCCTGATTCGGTTGCGAAACCCCGCAGAACCTGAATTTCGGGACGCAGTCACGAACGGGGCCCCCGAAACGCAGAACCGCGGCGGGAGCAGGTGCTCCGGCCGCGGTTCCCAGCGTGTACGGACCGATCAGTCGGCCAGCGACTCGATGACCTCGCCGCGCTCGCGCCTGCCGAGGATCGAGTGGTTCTTCGAATACAGGAAGTAGACGACCACGCCGAGCGCCATCCAGCAGACGAACCGGAACCAGGTCTCCAGCGAGAGGTTCAGCATGAGCCAACCGCACGCGATGACGGACAGGATCGGCACCAGCGGCACCAGCGGGGCGGTGAAGCCGCGCTTGAGGTCCGGACGCTGCTTGCGCAGCACGACCACTCCGACGGACACCAGGACGAAGGCGAAGAGGGTGCCGATGTTGATCAGCGACGCCAGCTCGCTCAGCGGGACGAGGCCCGCGAAGATCGCGACCACGACGCCGACGCCCACCGAGATCCGCACCGGGACGCCGCGATCGGAGGTCTTCGCGAGCTTGCGGGGCAGCAGGCCGTCTCGCGCCATGGCGAAGAGCACGCGGTTCTGGCCCATGAGCAGCACCATGACGACGGTGGTGAGGCCGGCCAGGGCGCCGATGGAGATGATCGTCGCCGCCCAGTCGACACCGTTGAGGGAGAAGGCGTACGCGAGGTTCTTCTCCTTGCCGTTGCCGGCGGACGTCGCGAGGTCCTTGTAGCTCGCCATGCCGGTGACCACGACGGTCACCGCGATGTAGAGGACGGTGACGATCGCGAGCGAGCCGAGGATGCCGCGCGGCACGTCGCGCTGGGGGTTCACGGTCTCCTCGGCGGAGGTCGCGACGATGTCGAAGCCGATGAACGCGAAGAAGACGATGCCGGCGCCGGCGAGCACGCCGTACCAGCCGTACGTCGAACCCGAGCCGCCGCTGATGGCCTGGAACAGCGTGGTCGCCCAGCTCACGTCGCTGCTCGCACCGGGCACGGAATCAGGAATGAACGGGGAGTAGTTGGAGCCCTTGATGTAGAAGGCGCCGACAACGATGACCAGCAGCACCACTGCCACCTTGATCGCGGTGATCACCGCGGACACGCGAGAGGAGACCTTCGCCCCGAACGTGAGTAGCACCGTCAGCACGGCGACGATGAGCATCGCACCCCAGTCGACGGTGAAGCCGCTGACCGTGAACGCCGCCGGCCCGGTGCCGAAGACCGTGCCGAGATAGCTCGACCAACCGCTGGCGACCGCCGCCGCGGCGATGGAGAACTCCAGCACCAGGTCCCAGCCGATGATCCACGCGGCGAACTCGCCGAAGGTCGCGTAGGAGAACGTGTACGCGGAACCGGCGACCGGCACCGTCGACGCGAACTCGGCGTAGCAGAGCGCCGCCAGACCGCACGCGATCGCGGCGATGACGAACGAGATCGACACGGCCGGGCCGGAGAAGTCACCGGCGGTCGAGGCGCCGATGGTGAAGATGCCGGCACCGACGACCACGGCGACACCGAAGATCGTGAGGTCCCATGCGGTCAGCTGCTTCTTCAGCCGGGTGCCGACCACCTCGGTGTCGGCGATCGACTGTTCCACCGATTTGGTGCGCAGCAGTGGGTTGGCCATGCGTGCTCCTGTGTCGTCTCGGGTGTGACGATTCATCAAACACCACTGCGGCGCCGCAGCGGGGCATTTCAGACGTCTGCACCGGCCTCGAGCGTCACCTGTCCGTCGAGCACTCGGTAGCAGCGGTCGGCCGCGGCGCGAAGCAGCGGATCGTGCGTGATCACGATGACGGTGCGGCGCATCGCGATCGACTGCAGCACTCCGGCCAGACGCTCGGTGTTTGCCTCGTCCAGCCCGGTGCTCGGCTCGTCGAGGATCAGCACCGGAGTGGGCCGCCCGATGCCCCGCGCGAGTGCGATCCGCTGCCGCTGACCGCCCGAGAGTTCCTCCCCGCCCAGGGAGGTCGGTGTCGCGTAGCCGGCGGGCAGTCGGCGCACGAACTCGTCGGCGCCCGCCAGGTCGCCCGCGGCGCACGGATCGGCCCCGCTGCCGTAGGCGATGTTCGACGCCAAAGTCCCCGTGCGGATCACCGCGCGCTGCGGCACGAGCGTCACCAGCTCGCGCAGGCCCGGGCCCACCGTCCCCATCCGATCCCCCAGGCCGACGGTGCCCTCCGCACTCGTCAGGCCCGCGAGGACGTGCGCGAGCGTCGACTTGCCGGAGCCGGACGGGCCCGTCACGGCGGTGAGGACGCCGGGATCGGCCGAGAACTCGGGGCAGTCGAGCAGGAAGTCTCCGCGCCGCGCCGCGAGCCCGGTCACCCGCACCGGCACGCCGGTCCGCACCAGCTGCGCCTCATCGCGCCGGGCACCGTCGAAAGCAGCCATGGACACGGCACTGTCGACCCCGGTGCTCCGCGCGGGACTGCCGAGCGGCCCCGCGAGCTCGGCGAGGCGCTCCGCGCTGATCCGTGCGCCGACGAGGGCTAGCCGGCTCTCGGCGACGTCCTGCACCCGGGGATAGAGGTAGCCGAGATAGCCTGTGAGCGCGATCAGCGCGCCGTAGGTGAGGCTCCCCGTACGCACGAGCGCGACACCCGCGACCGACACGGCGATCAGTGTGAGCGCCTGCGCCGAGCCCAGCACCCCGCCGAAGGCGGCGTGCACCCGCGCCTCGCGCATCCGCGCGCCGAAAAGCGCCGCACCCCGCCGGTGGACCTCGGCAGCCTCCGCCGTCTCCATGGCGTGCAGCCGCGCGAGCTCGACGGTGCCGGTCACCTCGGCGATCACCGTCCCGAGCGCGGAGTGGGCTTCTCGCTCGCGCGCGGTCGCCCGCTCCTGCGCGCCCCGGAACGCACGGGCGAGCCCGGTGAGCACGGGAACCGCGACCAGCGCGATCAGGGTGAGCTGCCAGCTCAGCCACCACGCGACTGCGACCAATCCACCGGTCGTGAGGACCGCAACCACGGCCTGCACGACCGAGACCGACAGCGCGGTCTCCAGCACCACGACGTCCTCGGTCAGCCGAACCACGACGTCGCCGGTGGAGAGGCGATGCACCTGGTCCATCGGCAGTCGCAGAACCCGGGCCAGGACCTCGTCGCGCAGGGCGAGAACGGTGCCCTCGGCGGCGCGGCAGGTCGCGAGGGTCCCGCCGTAGGTCAACAGCGCGCCCAGGAGAGTCGCGCCGACCCACGCGCCGACTCCGCGGGCGGTGCCGGCGAGCGAGGTGGAGCCGAGGACCGCGGTCAGCACGTCGGCCATGACGAGCACCGACGCCACCTCGACCAGGGCCGCCCCGACCAACAGCACCAGGCCACCGACGAGGGATCGTCGGTGGCCCGGCGTGTGGGCCCACAGCAGCCGCAGCATGTCCGTGGACGTCATCGGACTCCTCGGGTCACTGCCAGACCCAGTCCCAACGTCGGGCCTGCGGGTTCCAGCGACGCACCCGGCGGCGCTGGGGCTGCTGCGGCTTGGGCTGACCCGGTCGCTGTCCCTGACCGTTGCCCTGTCCCGGTGCTGCCATGAGTTCATCTCCTTGCGTCGTGGCCTTGTCGGCCGTTCTTCGTTGCAAGGACCACTCTCGCGCCGCCGCCTGGGCGCACTCTGCCGTGCGGCTGGCAGTCCCATGGGAGCGTCGAAGTTACCGACGAGTGTTACTCGTTGGTAGGTGAAAAGTGTTGGCGTACCAGCAAGTAACACTTACCGTCGGGCTTATGACCAAGACTTTCGCGCACACCACCGACCAGACGGTCGCCCAGCTCCTCAACATCGTCGAGGGTGGAGACGATGTGCTGCTCACGCGCGACGGCAAGCCGCTCGCCGTGCTCAGCAAGGCGCAGCCCGAGGCCGTCGCCGTGGCGAACATGCAGACCTTCGACATCCCCGAGACCTTCTACGAGAACCTCGGTGGCTGCTGATCCGACCGTGACCTAGTGCCCGCCCACCAGGGTGCGGAAGAACTCCGCAACGGGTGAGTGGGCCGTCACCACGACGCCCGGGTCGGTCGCGGCCATCCATAGGCCGCTGCCCGCCGGGACGTCGATCGACCGGCCCGCGCTGCGCACCGTCACCGTTCCCTCGGTGACGACGAGCAGCTGCGGGCCGCGTGCGTCCAGCTCCACCGACGCGGCACGCTTGAGTGCAGTCCCGTCGAGCCGCACCCGCGAGACCCGGAACTCCGGCGCGGGCGTCGCGAAGACGACCTCCGGGCCGACCGTCGCCGTGCGGGGCGCCAGGTCCGACGGTGCGCGGGGCGTGAAGTCCAGCACCCGCAGCAGCTCCGGCACGTCGACGTGCTTGGGCGTGAGGCCGCCGCGCAGCACGTTGTCGGAGTTCGCCATGACCTCGACGGCCGCGCCGTTCACGTAGGCGTGCAGGTTTCCCGCCGAGAGGTACAGCGCCTGCCCGGGGTCGAGCACGATCCGGTTGAGCAGCAGCGCCGCAAGCACCCCGGCGTCGTCCGGGTAGCGCTCCCCCAGCGTCAGCGCGAGCTGCGCCTCGCCCTTGAACTGCTCGGCGCCGCTCTCCAGGTAGCGCACGCAGCCCGCGAGGACCGCGGGCACCAGTACCGCGAGCGCAGGCTGCGGCAGAGTGATCCAGGTGGTGACCAGCGCGCGCAGGCCCTGCGAGTCCGGTTGCCCGGCGAGCAGGCCGAGGTAGCTGTCCAGCTCCGGCACCGCCAGCGCGCGCAGCAGTTCGACGGTGACCGCCGGGTCGCGGAATCCGGCCAACGCCTCGAACCGACTGAGGGCGATGACGACCTCCGGCTTGTGCGCGGCATCGCGGTAGTTGCGCTCCGGGGCGTCGAGAGGGATCCCCGCGGCGTTCTCGCGGGCGAAGCCCTCCTCGGCCTGCTCTCGCGAGGGGTGGGCCTGCAGCGAGAGCGGCTCGTCGGCCGCGAGCACCTTCACCAGGTAGGGCAGGCGATCGCCGAACTCGTCGCGGCAGATGCGCCCGAGCTGGCCGTCGAGATCGGCGCCGATCGCGGAGAGCAGGTCGCCGTCGGTCGCGGTGTCGGCGGCGTCGTACAGCTTGGCCGGGTCGGCGGGGTGCGCGCCGAACCACAGCTCGGCCTCGGGATGGTTGGACGGCACGTGCCGTCCCTGCATCGTCGCCAGGACCGTGCGCGAGCCCCAGGCGTACGGCCGGATGACTCCCTCGATCCGCTGCATCACGCCTCCCCCGTCAGGCGCCGGTAGACCGACGCGAGATCGAACCGTACTGCCAGCGCCAGGAGATCCAGCGCGTCGGCGCGCGGCCCCGTCGCCTCCGGCGCTCGCTCCGCACCCTCGTCGACGGGGAGCGACTCCACATCGGGCAGGGCGCGCAGCCGCGCCTCAACCAGGGGCGCGCGCTGCTCCGTGGTCAGGATCAGGACCCGCAGGGGCGTCTGCGCTGCCGGACCGTCGAGGAACGGGTCGTGGAACAGCGGATCTACTGCGGCACCCGTCTCGAGCGCGCCTCCGGGCGGCGCGGCCGCCAGTTCGGGGGTTGCGAGCTCGACGTCGGCGAGGCCGACCGCGGCGACGACCTGGCCGCCGAGCGTGAGGGCCTGCGACGCCGCGTGTTCGGCGACGGCGAGGCCGGGCGCAGTGTCGGCGGTGAGCGCCACCCGCCGGCCCGTCATCCGGGCGGCGAGGCGCTTCGCGGGATTGGACTCGACGTCGCGGTCCGGCGCGCCGCGCACGGCCTCGTCGTCGAGGGTCTCGGCGAGCGTGTGCAGGAAGCCCTCACCGGGCGCGTCGCCGCGGTCGGTGCCGGCGAGGCGGCCCAGCACGGCGAGCAGCGCGGCGGCGACGCCGACGAAGCCGAACCGCTCGGGTACGCGCAGGCGGGGTGAGAGGTCGACCGCGCGGCCCGCGGCCGCCTCGGCGACGGGGCCCTCCATCGGCACGGCGACCACGACGACGGCGCCGCGGCGCGCAGCGGTGGCGATGGCCCGGGCGAGCACGAGATCGCCCGCGTCGAAGCCGCAAACGACGACCACGTCGAGCGCTCCCACCCAGGGCGGCAGCTCGGTGGAGCGGACGAGCGGGACGTCGAACCGGCCTGCTGTGAGGGCCTCGACGAAGCCCGCGGCGGCGGCCGCGGGGCCCGCGCCGCAGACCACGACGACGGCACGCGGCGCGAGGCCGTCGAGCTGGGCGAGCGCCCCCTCATCAACGGCGGTCGCGACCGCGCGCGCCTGCGCGCCCGCGAGGGCAGCGGCACGCAGGTGGCCGCCCACGTCGGCCGCGATCAGGCCCGCCGGATCATCGAGATCGGCAATCTCGGTCACGGCTTCCTCCCGTCCCATCGGCGTCGCGTCCCGTCGGCACCGTTCCGACCGCCGGGCACATCGCGCGATCAGGCACGTACGATCGCCAGGATCCGCTCGGTCAGCGCGCGCACCTCGTCCGTGGTCGCCGCCTCGACGTTCAGTCGGAGCAGCGGCTCGGTGTTGGAAGCGCGCAGGTTGAACCAGGCGCCCGAATCCAACTGTACCGTCACGCCGTCCAGTTCATCGGTGCTCTGGATTTCGTCTGCGAAAGCATCGAGTACGGCGCGCGTGCGCTCGCCCTGGTCCGCCACCGTCGAGTTGATCTCGCCCGACGCGGCGTACCGGTCGTAGACGCCCATCAGCTCCGAGAGCGGCTTCGCCTGCTCGCCGAGCGCGGCCAGCACGTGCATCGCCGCCAGCATGCCGGAGTCGGCGCCCCAGAACTCGCGGAAGTAGTAGTGCGCGGAGTGCTCGCCGCCGAAGACGGCGCCCGTCTCCGCCATCTGCGCCTTGATGAAGGAGTGGCCGACGCGCGTGCGCACGGCGGTGCCGCCGTTCTCGACGATGATCTCGGGCACTGCCTTGGACGTGATCAGGTTGTGGATCACGGTGGCGCCCGGGTTCTTCGCGAGCTCACGCTCGGCGACGAGGGCCGTCACGGCCGACGGCGAGACCGGCTCGCCCTTCTCGTCGACGACGAAGCAGCGGTCGGCGTCGCCGTCGAACGCGAGACCGATGTCGGCGCCCTGCTCGACGACGAACTTCTGCAGGTCGACGAGGTTCTTCGGGTCGAGCGGGTTGGCCTCGTGGTTCGGGAAGGTGCCGTCCAGCTCGAAGAACAGCGGCCGCACGTCGAGCGCGTCGACGGGGCCGAGCACCGAGGGCACGGTGAAGCCGCCCATCCCGTTGCCGGCGTCGACGGCCACGCGCAGCGGGCGCGAGCCGGAGAGGTCGACAAGCGTGCGGAGGTAGTCGCCGTACTCGTCGAGCACGTCCCGCTCGGACACCCGGCCGGGGGCACCGTCGTACGACGGGGCGCCGTCGGCCACCTGCTGGGTGATCTGTCGCAGCCCCGTCTCCTGCCCCACGGGCTTGGCGCCGGCGCGGCACAGCTTGATGCCGTTGTAGGCGGCGGGGTTGTGCGAGGCGGTGAACATCGCACCCGGGCAGTCGAGCAGACCGGAGGCGAAGTACAGCTCGTCCGTGGAGGCGAGGCCGATGAGGGTGACGTTCACGCCCTGCGCGGTCACGCCCTCGGCGAAGGCCGCGGACAGCGACGGCGACGAGTCGCGCATGTCGTGGCCCACGACGGCGTCGGTCGCGCCCTCGCCGCGGATCAGCGAGCCGAAGGCGGCACCCACGTCGCGGACGAAGGCCTCGTCGATCTGCTCCCCGACAAGGCCGCGCACGTCGTACGCCTTGATGACAGCCTGCACCGACTCCAGCGCTCGAACCACGCTCGACGACCTCCTGTGAAACGGCGTGCGGAAACCCGGCGGGCTCCGTGCGGACGCCCCACCCTATCGGCAATCGGGGCGCGGGCCGGCATTCGGCGCGGAGATGCGGACGCTTCTCCGGCGACTCCTAATCGACGGGGTCGGGCAGCACCCGCAGATGGCCGCGGCGGCCCGGCCGGGCGGCGTGCTTCGGTGCCGCTCCCCCGGGCTGCGCCGAGGGCGTGACCTGGGGTCCACTTAGACCGTCAAGGACGGGGCGCATCGCACCGATCGGCGGGAGGGAGCGCAGGGGGGCGTCGGCGGGCTCGGGGGCGCGGCGTCCCTGGTCGCGGGCGGCGCGCTCGTGGACCGTGTCGGCCAGCGCGGTGAGGTCGTCGTCGAGAGCCGCGTTGCCGACTGCACTGTAGGCCGGGAGGTTACGGAGCATCTCCCAGCCGCGCGGCGCGGTCATGCGGGTGGCATGGAACTCGCAGAGGTCCCAGGAATGAGGCTCGCTCGTGGTTCCGAGCGGGCCCAGCACCGCGATCGACTGGCGGTAGTCGAACGTCAGCGTCGCCACGGCGAGGTTCCTGCAGCCGGGACGGCAGCACTGACGGACGGAGTTCACAGCAAGAAGGTTAACCCGTGGCCCGGGCGGCGCGCTCCCGACACACCGGACGACCGCGCGCGACGGACGACCGCCGCGACTCCACCTAGACTGAGAGCATCATGAGAAGCAGGAGAGGGACACCCGAGGGGGGCGCGCAGTTGCGGCGCCGGGTGGCGCGCGACCGGCGCGGCCACGGTCTTCGCGGGCCGCTGGTGCCCCGCGATCTCCCGGCGCACCGGACGCGCGCGCAGGACTTCGACGAGGTGGTGCTCGACGCCTTCGCGGAGATCGACTCACTGTGGCACGACAAGCTGACCGACCTGGACATCGCGGTCGACGACGTGCCGGGCATCCTGCCGCACGATCCGGACGCGGTGTCGTGGCCCGCTGAGGTGGAGGCGGACGGCCCGATACCGTTGGCGCGCATGGTTCCCGTGGGCATCGACCGTCGGGGCAATCGCACCCGGGCACGGCTGATCCTGTTCCGCCGGCCGCTGCAGCGTCGCACGAAGACGGAGGCAGACCTACTCGATGAAATCCTCGCGATCCTGGTACACCAGATCAGCGATTACCTCGGCGTGACCGAGGAGACACTGCTCGCCGGCCCGGACGCGCTCTGAACGCGGGCGACCACGGCCGGACGAACGGTCAGATAATGCCGCGCTTGAGCTTCCGGCGCTCACGCTCGGACAAGCCGCCCCAGATGCCGAACCGCTCATCCTTCTGGAGGGCGTACTCGAGGCATTCGTTGCGAACCTCGCAGCCCAGGCAGATGCGCTTGGCCTCGCGAGTGGAGCCGCCCTTTTCGGGGAAGAACGCCTCGGGATCCGTCTGCGAGCACAGTGCGCGGTCCTGCCACTGATCCTCGACGGCCTCGTAGAGTTCCTCGAAACCCGCGGGCACGACACTCAGGTGCGCACGGCTGGACCCACCGGAGAAGCTTCCGAACGGTTCACGATGAGCGTCGATCGTCATCGGCCCGCCTCCCTCGTTGCTTTCGTGGTGTTCGATGGATTGCTGTCTGCATGCCCCGCGCCGGCGAAGAAGTCGCCGCACTGAATGACACGGTTGTGATTACACACGTGCAAAGCCGCCACGTCAAGCTGAACCGGAAAATTAGCTAATACCACCTGGATGCCCGAATGCGAGCCCTCGACACGTGGTTGAGATGTGATCCGCGTCATATTTCACACGCGCCCGCCGACCCACCACAACAGCGCGTCGCACAACTGATCATGCCAGGAACGGGGGCGTTCGCGCGACCTCCTCGATCACCTCGACCCGTCCCGAGAGCCTCCGCCCGGCGACCACTACCCTGGGAGGAGTGAAGGTGACGGTGCTGGTGGGCGGTGTCGGCGGTGCGCGGTTCCTTGAAGGCGCACGCGAGCGCTTCGGAGTGACACCGTTCCCGGAGAAGGACGGACCGGCCCCCGACGGCGCCGCCGGAGACTCCGTGACCGCCGTGGTGAACGTGGGCGACGACGCCTGGATGCACGGCGTGCGGATCTGCCCCGACCTCGACACCTGCATGTACACCCTGGGTGGCGGCATCGATACCGAGCGCGGCTGGGGCCACCGCAACGAGACCTGGCACGCCAAGGAGGAGCTCGCGAAGTACGGCGCCGATCCGGACTGGTTCGGCCTCGGCGACCGCGACCTCGCAACGCACCTCATCCGCACCCAGATGCTCTCCTCCGGATATCCCCTCACCGACGTCACCGCGGCGCTGTGCAATCGATGGCAGCCGGGCGTACGGCTGCTCCCCGCGACCGACGGGCGGCACGAGACGCACGTCGTGGTCGCCGACCCGGAGTCCACCGACGGCGCGAAGAAGGCCATCCACTTCCAGGAGTGGTGGGTGCGGTACCGCGCCGACATCGAGACCTTCGGCTTCGCGCAGGTGGGCGGCGCGGACGGCGGCGGCTCCGGCAAGGCGCTGGCCTCGCGGGCCGCGATCGCCGCCATCGAGGAGGCGGACGTCGTCTTCCTCGCCCCGTCGAACCCGGTCGTGTCGATCGGCGCGATCCTGTCCGTCGGCGGGGTCCGCGCCGCACTGCGCTCCACGAAGGCCAGGGTCATCGGCGTCTCCCCCGTGATCGGCGGCGCGCCGCTGCGCGGCATGGCCGACCGCTGCCTGGACGTACTCGGGATCGAGACCAGCGCCCAGGCCATCGGCGAGCACTTCGGCGCCCGCAGCGGCAACGGCATCCTCGACGGCTGGCTCGTGTCGGAGGAGGACGCGGGCGTCGCGATCGACGGTCTGCCCGTCGCCGCGGTGCCCCTGCTCATGAGTTCGCCCCAGGCCACCGCAGCGATGATCGACGCCGGACTCGAACTGGTGGGCCTGTGAGCTCCCGACCCGAGCGCGACCACGGCGCCGCCTCGCTCGAGATCCTGCCCGTTCTCGGCGTGCCCGAAGTTGAGCCGGGCGACGACGTGGCGGCCCTGCTCGCCGTTGCGGCGCCGTGGCTCGCGGACGGCGACGTCGTCGTGATCACCTCGAAGGTCTTCTCCAAGGCCGAGGGCCGGGTGCTCGACGCACCGTCGGACCCCGAGGAGCGGGACGCCTTCCGGCGCCGCCTGATCGCAGAGGAGTCGGTGCGCGTTCTCGCGACCAAGGGCCGCACCTGGATCACCGAGAACAGGCTCGGCGTCGTGCAGGCCGCGTCGGGCGTGGACGCCTCGAACGTGGCCTCCGACACCGTCGCCCTGTTGCCCGAGGATCCTGACGGCAGCGCGGCCGTCGTGCGCGCCGGACTGCGCGAACGCCTCGGCATCGACGTGGCCGTACTGGTCACCGACACCATGGGGCGGGCCTGGCGCAACGGCCAGACGGACGCCGCGATCGGCGCCGCCGGCATGGAGGTGCTGCACGGCTACGCGGGCGCCGTCGACGCCTACGGTAACGACCTCGTGGTCACCGAGATCGCCGTCGCCGACGAGCTGGCCGCCGCCGCGGACCTCGTCAAGGGCAAGCTGGGCGGCGTCCCCGCCGCGGTGGTGCGCGGCTTCGCAGTCCGTGCGCCCCGGGCGGATTCGCCCCTCGCGACCGCCCGCGGCCTCGTACGCCCGGGCGAGGACGACCTGTTCCACACGGGCGTCGAGCTCGCGCGTCGGCAGGCGCTGCTCGTGCGGCGGTCCGTCCGGGCCTTCGCCGACGAGCCGGTACCGGCCGAGGACGTGCGCGACGCCGTAGCGGAGGCTCTGACGGCCCCTGCGCCCCATCACACGCATCCCGTGCGGTTCGTGTGGGTGCGGGACGCGGAGCGCCGCACGGCCCTGCTGGACGCCATGAAGGCGCAGTGGGCGACGGACCTCGACGGTGACGGGCGCACGCCCGAGTCCGTGGCGAAGCGGGTGCGGCGCGGGCAGCTGCTCTACGACGCCCCCGAGCTGATCCTGCCGTTCATGGTGCCCGACGGCGCCCACTCCTACCCTGACGGTCGGCGCACTGCCGCCGAGGAGACGATGTTCACCGTGGCCGTGGGCGCCGCCGTGCAATCGCTGCTGGTGGCGCTGGCCGTGCGGGGGATCGGTAGCTGTTGGGTCGGATCGACGATCTTCGCCGCCGACACCGTGCGCGAGGTGCTGCGACTGCCCGACGACTACCGCCCCGCGGGCGCGATCGCCGTCGGCTACCCGGCGGATCCGTCCGCGCTGTCCTCGCCCCGGCCGCCGCTCCCGCCGGGCGACATGCTCATCGAGATACCGGCTCCCGCCGGCGCCGCGGAGCCCGATTCGCCGGAAGAGCGGTAGCCGAGTGACTTTCGCCTCCCTACACGCCTCCGCGATCGACGTCCTCGCGCGGTTCGACGCCCGCTCCGACGGAGACGATGCCCTGCGCCACACGGTGCTCGCCTTCCTCGACGCTCAGCCCAATGCCTGCGCCCGCGCGAACGTGCCCGGCCACATCACGGCGTCGGTGGTGATCCTCAACGAGGCCCGCACCCACGTGGTGCTCACCCACCACCCGCGGGTGGGCGAGTGGCTGCAGTTGGGCGGGCACTGCGAGGACACCGATTCGACGGTGGCCGCCGCCGCACTGCGCGAGGGGCACGAGGAGTCCGGCCTCGCCGACCTCGTCCTCGACGCCGATCTCCTGACGCTGCACACCCACCCGATCCGCTGCTCGCTCGGCGTCCCGACGCGCCACCTGGACCTGCGCTTCCGAGCCTTCGCCGTAGGCGCCGACACCCCGGAGCTCGCGATCAGCGAGGAATCGAACGACCTGCGCTGGTGGCCCGTCGACGCCCTTCCTGAGTCCGCGGAGCACACCACCGTCGCCCATCAGGTACGCGCCGCCCTCGCCCGCGACTGAACGCAGCGCACGCCAGGAGGTGCACGCCGGAGCGTCCGTGCGCAGCCGAAACCCATCACCAGCGACTTTTCTGAGAGGTATTGCGTCCGCATCTATCAATCCGTAGGCTCCGAACAATCCGTCCGGCGCACCGTCGGACCCCGCGGGCCCCGCCCGCCCGACCACGACGAGGTGGCACGAGATGTTGGCGTACGAACGATTCGGCTCGGGTGAGCCGCTGGTCCTGGTCCACGGGATCGCGCACCGCCGGCAGGCCTGGTACCCCGTCGCCGAGCGGCTCGCGGAGCACCGCGAGGTCGTCCTGTTCGACCTCCCCGGCCACGGCGAGTCCCCCGCGCTCGACCTCGCGGGGCGCACCGTCCAGGAGGCCCTGCAGCAGCACCTTGAGGACCTGTTCGATGAGCTGGGCCTCGAGCGCCCGCACATCGCCGGCAATTCGCTGGGCGGACGCATCGCGCTCGAGGCCGCGGCCAGCGGCATCGTCAGCAGCGCGACGGGCCTGTCCCCTGCCGGCTTCTGGCGCGATGAGAAGGACTTCCAGCTGATCCGCGCGCACTTCGCCGCGCTGATCACCGCGGGCCGGCTGGCGGCGCCACTCGCTCCGCTGCTCACCCGCAGCGGCATCGGCCGCCGCCTCATGCTCGCCTCGCTGATGACGCACGGCGAGCGCCTCACCGCCGACCGCGTGCTCGGCGACCTCCGCAACATGGTCGACGCCCGGCACACGCTCCACGACATCATCGGGGGCGCCTTCCCGTTCGAGGCCGACATCGCCGCCGATATCCCCGTCACGATCGCCTGGGGCACGCAGGACCGCGTGCTCCTCCCCTATCAGGGCCGGCGGGCCCGCCGTCACCTACCCACGGCCGAACACATCTGGCTCCCCGGGAGCGGTCACGTCCCGATGTCCGACGATGCCGACGCCGTCGTCGAGATCATCCTGCGCGGCTCCTCTCACGGCCTGCTCGCCCGCGCTGACGCGGCCTGATCGGAGCGCGCCGCTTGAGCGGCCACCCCGTCAGTGCGTCCCGCCCCGGCCGTAGACTGCGATCTTGTACTCCGTGGCGGCCAGGGAAAGCGTCAGCTCGCGCATGCGGCGCCGAATGGTGTCCCGATGCTCGAGGAGCATCTCGAGTCGCTCCTCGACGGAATCGTCTCCCACATCAACCAGTTCGACGTAATGCTGAAGGTCCCGCATTGACATCCCGGACAGTCTCATACGGGTGATGAAGACCAATCGCCGCTGCGCTTCTGCGTCGTACGTCCGGTGCCCGAGAGAATCCCGATCCACTGCAATCAGCCCCGCCCGCTCGTAGTACCGGATCGAATGCGGCGAGAGTTCGAGCATGTCCGCCACCTCCGCGATCGAGCGCACAGGCGGATCGTCGCCCGCGTGGACCAGCCGATGGATCGTCTCCACCGAGACCGCCCCATCGATCTCGGCATACTCATCCACTTCGCGGAGTACCCGGGCCATCACGTCGTCGGTCGCCACCGTCGTCACGCTCCTTCACTCGGAAAGTCCGCGGATCGCGCTACGTCTGCCCACTCCCGGACATCGTCGATCGCCGCAGTGTAGGTCTGCAGCAGGCGGTCCACCGCCTCAGCGCCCAACGGGAGCCGGAGCGGAATCCGCTCCGACCGGATCAGGTCCCCGATGATTTCCGCCGCGCGCGCAGGGTCACCCTCCTGCTCGCCGTCCGCCGTCGCCAGTCCGTCCTGCACCGCTCCGACGGTTGCGGCATACACCTCCGACGGTACGGCAACCTCCAGCGAATGGGCCGTGTTGAAACCGGTGCGGAAACGCGACGGCTCGACCAGCACAACTCTGATACCGAATTCCGCCACCTCGGCCGCAAGCGCCTCGGACCAGCCCTCCAGCGCGAACTTGCTCGCCGAGTACGCGCCGACGCCCGGGAACGACAGCCTGCCGCCCTGGCTGCTCATCTGCACGATCGTCCCCGTTCGACGGTGCCGCATCCCCGGCAGGGCCGCACGGGTCAGCGCCGCCACAGCGAAGAAGTTCAGCTCCACTTGCTCCCGCAGCTGCTCTATCCCCAGGTCCTCTGCCGATCCGCTGATCGCCCGCCCTGCGTTGTTGACCAGGACGTCGATCGGCGACCGCGCGATCCGGTCGATGACCCGATCCACCGCCCGCTCGTCACGCAGGTCCGCCTCGATCACATCCAGCCGCCCCGGATAGGCGGCGACGAGATCCCGCACGGACGCCCCGGCGCGGACCACCGCCGTCACGGCGTCGCCGCGCCCCAGCGCGTCCTCTAACAGGCACCGGCCGAATCCCTGTGAAGCGCCGGTGATCAGCCAGTTCAGATCTCTGTCCGTCGTCATGCCTGCGAAGCTAGGCCTTCGAGCGCACTCAAACGCAAGCCCCGGGCAGGAACCTGGCTCAGCCGATCCGGAAACCCTTACCGACGGTGACCACACCGCCGGCGGAGACGTTGAACCGCTCGCGCTCGCGCTCCAGGTTCACGCCGAGGATCTCGCCGCGCCCGACCACGACGTTCTTGTCGAGGATCGCGCGCCGAACCACTGCGCCCGCCTCGATCTTGACGCCGGGCATGAGCACGGAGCCCTCGACGGTCGCACCGTCGCCGATGGTGACATTGGCGCCGATGACGGAGTTGCGCACCGTCGCACCCGAGATGATGCTGCCGGCGCCCACCATGGACTCCTGCGCGAGCCCGCCGCGGGCGAACTTCGCCGGGGGCAGATTGTCGTTCTCGCAACGGATGGGCCACTGCCGGTTGTAGAGGTTGAAGATCGGGTACACCGAGACGAGGTCCATGTGGGCCTCATAGAAGGCGTCGATGGTGCCGACGTCTCGCCAGTATCCGGCGTCGCGTTCGGTGGCTCCCGGCACCTGGTTGTCGCTGAAGTCGTAGACCGCCGCCTCCCCGCGGGCCACGAACGCGGGGATGATGTCGCCGCCCATGTCGTGATCGGAATCCGGGTTCTCGGCATCGGCGATGATCGCCTCGACGAGGGCCTGCCGACTGAACACGTAGTTGCCCATCGACGCGAAGGTGACCTCGGGGTCGTCGGGCGTGCCAGGCGGGTCCGCCGGCTTCTCCAGGAATTGGGTGATGCGACCGGAGTCATCGGATTCGATGCAGCCGAAGGCCTTCGCCTCCGCACGCGGCACGCGGATTCCCGCGACGGTGACGCCCGCGCCGGACTCGATGTGCGCCTGCACCATCTGCGACGGGTCCATCCGGTACACGTGGTCCGCGCCGAAGACCACGATGTAGTCGGGGTCGTCGTCGGTGATGAGATTCATCGACTGGAAGATCGCGTCGGCACTGCCCGTGAACCAGCGCTTGCCCACGCGCTGCTGCGCCGGCACCGGGGTGATGTACTCGCCGCGGAAGCCGAACATGCGCCAGGTCTGGCTGATGTGCCGGTCCAGCGAGTGCGACTTGTACTGGGTCAGCACGCACAACCTCTGGTATCCGGCGTTCACCAGATTCGACAGCACGAAGTCGATGAGGCGGTACGAACCGCCGAAGGGCACGGCGGGCTTCGCGCGGTCCGCGGTCAGCGGATACAGGCGCTTGCCCTCGCCACCGGCGAGGACGATTCCCAGGACTCGAGGCTGGTTGCTCACGGGGTCCACGCTAACCCCAATCCGGGCACCCGTGCAGCGTTCTGCGGCAGTGCATCCTGTTCCACGACGATGCACAGGCGTCCGGGCGGAGAACCACAGGTGAACCGCACCGTTCGGGCTCCGTCGAACCGCCTGCGTGCAGCCCCAGCAGGCTCTAGCGTGGTGGCCATGCGTGTAGCGATGATGACGAGGGAATACCCGCCGGAGGTCTACGGCGGCGCGGGCGTGCATGTGACCGAACTCGTCGCGCGACTGCGCAACCTCTGCGAGGTCGACGTGCATTGCATGGGCGCCCCCCGCCCGGACATGGACGGGGTCACCGTCTCCGGGCCGGACCCGGAGCTCGCGGGCGCGAACACCGCCCTCGAGATGTTCTCCACCGACCTGCGGATGGCGAACCTCGCCGCGGAGGCCGAGGTGGTACACAGCCACACCTGGTACACCGGACTCGCCGGGCACGTCGCCGCGCAGCTCTACGGCGTCCCGCACGTCCTCACCGCGCACTCACTCGAACCCCACCGCCCGTGGAAGGCCGAGCAGCTGGGCGGCGGCTACCGCCTCTCCAGCTGGGCCGAGCGCAACGCCGTCGAGTACGCGGACGCGGTGATCGCCGTGAGCCGCGGTATGGCGGACGACGTGCTCGACGCGTACCCGAACCTCGACCCCGCCCGGGTCCACGTGGTGCTCAACGGCATCGACTCGGAGATGTGGCACCCCGCCGCCACCTTCGGCGATGACTCCCCACTGGTCGAGCGCGGCGTTGACCCGGACCGCCCCATCGCCGCCTTCGTCGGCCGCATCACGCGGCAGAAGGGGGTCAAGCACCTGGTCGCCGCGGCACACCGGTTCGATCCGGACATCCAGCTCGTGCTGTGCGCCGGCGCCCCGGACACCCCCGAGATCGCCGCGGAGACCGCGGACGCAGTTGCCGCGCTGGCCGAGTCGCGGGATGGCGTGCACTGGGTGCAGGACATGTTGCCGACCCCGAAGGTGCGCGAGATCCTCAGCGCCGCGACGGTGTTCGTCTGCCCGTCGGTGTACGAGCCGCTGGGCATCGTCAACCTCGAGGCCATGGCCTGCGGCACCGCCGTGGTCGCCTCGGACGTGGGCGGCATCCCCGAGGTGGTCGTCGACGGAGAGACCGGCACGCTCGTGCACTACGACGAGGTGCACACCGACGCCTTCGAGGCCGGCCTCGCCGACGCCGTGAACGCGCTCTGCGCGGCCCCGGCGCGGGCCGCGGCGTACGGCGCCGCCGGCCGAGCGCGGGCGGTCGCTGACTTCAGCTGGGAGTCCATCGCCGCGCAGACCCTGGACGTCTACCGGCACGCCATCGCCGCCCGCGGGTAACACCCACTCGCGGCTGAACTCTCGCAGGTTCCCACGGCTCGATGTGCGCCGCTCGAGCGGGCGGCCGTTCGGCGTGCCGGATCGGGGTGGGCGATGCGCACACTCGGCGTATCCGCGCATGCGGCACGGGTATCCGCGCACCGCGCGCGACTGTGCGAACGCGGCACGTACGCACAGCGGCGTCCCGTGCGCGGCGGCCTCCCGCGCACGCGAAGCACGCCTACCGCACCTCGTAGACGCTGACGGTGCCGGACGCCGTCACGGCCGCGGTGCCGCCCGCCGTGAGGTCCGCGATCGCGGCGGCGCGCGCCTCGGCCGCACCGTGGTGCGCGCTCGGCCCCATCGCGACGAGATCGGTCGCGGCGTCAGGGGTGAGATCCATGACCCACTCGTGCTTCTCGCGGTCGACGAGCGAGAAGTCGTGCAGCGCACCGTCGAGCCGCGCCACCTTGCCCTCCTCGACCGAGATCATGCCGAGCGGCTCGACGATCTCGCGGAGGTGCCGCGGCCCCGGCGTGAGCACCACGAGCCGGCCGCCGGGGGCGAGGACGCGCGCGAACTCGGCGGCGTTGCGGGGCGCGAACACCGACAGCACCGCGGCGACGGCACCGTCGGCGACGGGCAGCCGCGCCCACCCGTTCGCGACCACCGCACCGATCGACGGCCCCCGCCGGGCGGTGCGCCGCGCCGCGGGCTTCGAGAGGTCGAGCCCGATGCCGGTGCCGCCGAGCCCGTTCGCGGCGCGCGCGGCGCAGGCTCGCGCGAGGTACTCACCCTCGCCCGCGCCGCAGTCGAGGACGGGTCCGGCCGGCGCGCCCGTGGCGGCGGTCGCGACCGCGGCGTGAAAGGTCTCGTAATGGCCGGTCGCGAAGAACCGCTCGCGGGCGGCGATCATCGCGGCGTCGTCGGCGATCAGTCCGCTCGCGTCGCCGGCGAGAAGGGAGACGTAACCCTGCCGCGCGACGTCGAAGGCGTGCCCGGCGGGGCACAGCAGAGTGCCACTGTCGACGTCGAATCCGCCGCCGCAGTGCGGGCAGGCCAGCGCGGGCAGCGCCGCGACCAGGCCGGGCGGGACTTGCACCATGGGATACCCCCCGGGGGAACGAGGAGATCCCGCACGGTGGCACCGCGCGGGATCTCAGGGAAAGCAGTTCTACCGGCTACGACGTGACGCCGCGCAGCTCCTCGCCGAGTGCGGCGGCCTCGTCCGGCGTGAGCTCGACCACGAGGCGTCCACCACCCTCCAGCGGCACGCGCATCACGATCCCGCGCCCCTCCTTGGTCGCTTCCAAGGGGCCGTCCCCCGTACGTGGCTTCATAGCCGCCATCCGTTGCTCCCTTCAAATCCTTCACCCGCCCGAGCGCAGCCCGCAGCGGGTCCGCTCCACATTCTAGCCTGTGCGCTGCATCGATCGGCGCGGACCGCTGGCAATGCGGGCCTAGTCGGCCTCGCCGGAGGCCTCGGTCGCGGCGGAGGCAGGCGCCTGTTCGGCGGCCAGCCGTGCGCGCAGGACGTCGATCTCCCGCGCCAGTCGTTCGAGCGCCCAGTCCACCTCGGCGGGCTTGTACCCGCGTACCACCTGCTGGAACCGGAGCGCGCGGACGTCCATGCCCGCGACGTCGTCCGCGGGCAGCACGGTCGGCGTGGCAGCCGTCTCCAGCGGCGGGGTGTCGTCACCTCGCCCGAAGACCAGCGCTGCCACGCCGTACAGCACGGCCGCGACGGCCAGCAGTCCCAGGGCGTACAAGACGATCACCATGAGGCCATCATGCCCGAACCTCCGACAGGAAGAGGACACCGTCGGTCTCCGCCAGCCGGTCGACGTCCAGCGGGAAGTACGCCCCCATCGCGTCCCGATCGGCCCGCACGGGCGCACCGCGGAGCCGCTCGGCGAGCTCCGGCCCCGTGTACAGGTGGGCCGGATCGGCCTGCTCCCACGACAGCTCGCCCTCGACCGTCCCCGGTGCCGGCGCCGCGAGCCCGTGCGCGGGTGCGGCGCCGATGGCCATCGCCACGTGCCGGTAGCCGTCGCCGAGGCTCGCTGCGGCCTGCGCCCCGCCGCTGAACCAGCGCACGGTGTGCGGCCCCATCTGCATCTCGCTCACCCCGCGCTGCAGGTGCAGGTTGTGCGCGAAGGCGAGGGTGCCGCCGCGCGGCGCCTCACGGTCGACGATCGCCAGCAGGTTCCGCCCCATCATCACGTCCCGCTGGGCGCTGAGCCGGCCGAGCCGATCGGGAGTGTCCGTCGCCATGATCGCGTGGTACCGCAGCAGGCCGACGGCGGTCGCCGCGTCGGCCCGCAGCCACCACCCATCGTCCCCCCGCGCGGCCAGTTCCGGCGCGTACGCGTCGAGGACCGCGCACAGGTCGTCGGCCAGCAGGCGCAGGCGATCGGCGTCGACGGTGCGCCCGACGCCCCAGTCCGCCTCATACATGGCACGTTCCTCGGTCCACCGCGACTCGTCACGGAGCAGCGCATCGAACTCCGGCTCGGCGGCGACGCTCGGGGCGATGTCGGCGAGCGCCGCGCGGAGCCGGAGGAGGTACGTGCGCGGGCTCGGGGCGGCCGCCATCTCCATCGGCCCGTCGAAGCCGTAGAACCGCACCGGCGTCTCCAGTGTCCGATTGAGCGCACGGAGGTTGCGCAGCAATTCGCCCGTCGCCTCCAGCGCGTGGACGTAAGGATGGCTGAAACCCTCGTCGAGGACCCGCTGCAGGTCGATCTCCGCGCCCGCGAGGTAGTCGTTCACCAGCGGCGCGCGGTGCAGGTCCGACTCGACGGCGATCGAGCGGTAGCCGCCGCGCACCACGAGGTCCTCGATCACTGCGTTGCGGGCTCGGAGGATCTCCTCCGATCCGTGCATGGGCTCGCCGAGGGCCAGCAGGCGGGTCGCGGTGGGCTGGGCGTCGAGGAAGGAAACGAGGTCTACCTGGTCCGGATTCATTCCTTCCACGATATCGTTGAAGCGTCCATTGAAACTTTGCCGCAGAATCGCCAGTCCCGTGCCCGATAACCTTCAAACCTCGCTTCGACCCGTCGACCTCGCACGCCCGCACGGGCTCTCCACCCAGGCGGTACGCAACTACGAGGAGCAGGGCGTCCTACCCCCGGCCGGGCGCACCCCGTCGGGCTACCGGGCCTACACCGAGCGGCACCGACTCGCGCTCGACGCCTTCCTCGCACTGATCCCCGGCTGCGGGCACGCGCGGGCGGGCTCCATCCTGCGCGCGGTGCACCGCGGCGACCTCGACGCCGCCTTCGCGCTGCTCGACCAGGCGCACGAGGAGCTGGCCGGCGATCGCGACACCTTCCGCCGGGTGCGCGCAGCACTCGCGGACCTGGGCGACCCCGGCAACGACGACGGCGCCGCACTGTTCGTCGGCGAGGTGGCCCACCTCCTGGGCGTCGTCCCCGCCACGCTGCGCTCGTGGGAGCGGGCGGGCATCGTCCGGCCGGAGCGGGACCGCGCCACCGGCTACCGCGTGTACTCCCCCGCCGACGTCCGCGACGCGCGGATGGCGGAGCAGCTGCGACGCGGCGGCTACGGCCTCGCCCGGATCGCCGAGCTCACGGAGCACGTCCGCGACGCGAGCGGCGTGGAGCCGCTGCGCGCGACGTTGGACGGCTGGCACGCGAACCTGGGCCGACGGGGCCGTGCCCTCGTCTCCGGCGCCGCGGCGCTCGACGCCCTGCTGGGCTGAGCCGCTACGACAGCGATGTGACCGGCGGCCGGTCCCGGAGGGAGACCTCCGTGGTGACCTCGGTGAACCGGTCCTCCGGCCCCGGCTCCACGAGGTACTGCGTGATCCCCGCACCCGAGTCCTCGATCCCGCAGCGCCGCAACGCCGTCCCCAGGATCTGCCGACTCATCACGCCGAGGTCGCGCAGGTCACGGTTGCGGTGCTTGCGCACGGAGAGATTGACCTGCGCGATCCCCGCCATGCCGTAGCGGGCTTCTGCATCCAGCAGCAGCCCGATCTCCACGCCGTATCCGGGCGCGAAGGGCACGGAGGCGAGAAACTCGCGCGTCCCCGCGTACTCGCCGCCCAGCGGCTGCAGGATCGCGCGCAGCTGTGGTCGCAGCGCCGCCAGCAGCGGCCGCGCGACGAGCTCCGTCACGCGGCCGCCGCCCGTCGGGTCCTCGCCCTGCTTGAAGACGCGCAGCGGGCGCCGGTAGTACGCCTTGACGAGGTGCACCTCGGGGTGGAACAGCATGGGCCCCAACAGCCGCGGCACGTACCGCGGGTCGGGCTCGATCAGGTCGGAGTCGACGAAGGCGATCAGGTCGCCCGATGCGGCCGCGACCCCGCGCCACAGGGCCTCCCCCTTGCCGGGTACCGGCGGCAGCCCGGGGATCGCCTCCTCGCGGCTGATCACCGTGGCGCCGGCGGCGCGGGCCCGCTCGGCCGTGGCGTCGGTCGAGCCCGAGTCGAGCACGATCAGCTCGTCGACGAGGGTCCCCAGGAGCGGCGTGATCGTCGCCACCACCGCGCCGACGGTGGCCTCCTCGTTCAACGCCGGGAGCACCACGGAGACGGTACGTCCGGCCTTCGCGGCGACGAGTTCGTCGACGCTCCAGCGGGGCTCCTCGAACGACCGGTGGGCGGTGCTCACGCGAGCCCCCGCACGACGCGGGCCGGCGCGCGCGTGCCGTCGATGGAGGCCACCATCTCCACCACCCGGCGGGTGTCCGCCACCTGGTGCACGCGGAACATCCGGGCCCCGGCGTGCGCGGCGAGGGCGGTCGCGGCGAGGGTCCCGGCCACTCGCTCCTCGAGTCCGGCATCCAGGGTCTCGCCGATGAAGTCCTTGTTGGACAGGGCCATCAGCACCGGCCAGCCTGTGCCGACGAGCTCATCCAGGTGCCGCAGCAGCGCGAGCCCGTGATGGGTGTTCTTGCCGAAGTCATGGGTGGGGTCGATGACGATGCCGTCCTCCCGCACCCCGGCCGCGAAGGCGGCCTCCGCGGCGGCGGCGAGCGAGTCGCGGACGTCGGCGACGACGTCGGGATAGCGCACCCGGAACGGGCGGGTACGGGGCACGGCGCCGCCGGTGTGCGAGCAGACGAGGCCCGCGCCGGTAGCCGCGGCGATCCGGGGCAGGTCGGGGTCGGCGCCGGCCCAGGTGTCGTTGATGAGATCTGCGCCGGCGTCGACGGCGGCCTCGGCGACGGAGGCCCGCCAGGTATCCACGCTGATCAGCAGGTCGGGGTGCCGGTCGCGCACCTGCGCGATGAACGGCACGGTGCGCGCGATCTCCTCGGTCGCGTCGACCTCCTGGCCGGGTCCGGCCTTGACGCCGCCCACGTCCACGACGTCCGCGCCCTCGGCCACGGCGGTGTCGACGCGCGCGAGCGCGGCGTCCACGGCGAAGTAGCTCCCCCGGTCGTAGAACGAGTCCGGCGTGCGGTTGATGATCGCCATCACCAGCGCCCGGTCCGTCGGGACCGGGCGGCCGCAGAAGGTGGGGCGCACGGGGACCGGGCCCACCGACGGTGCGGTCATCCTAGGAGCGCAGATCCGGGACCTTGGCGGCCGCGACGTCGTCCGCGTACCCGTCGTAGGCGGGGACGTAGCCGTCCGCACCGCCGACGAAGACGTACAGCGGGTCATCGCCTGTGTCGGCGAAGCCCTGCTTGCGGAGTTCGCCCTTGAGGCTCTTGAACGTGGAGGTGACCTCGAGGCTCGGCACGACGCGCGCGTACAGCGGGATCGCGTAGGCGGGCAGCTCGTTCCGCAGCTGCGTCGCGAGCGCGGCGCCGTCGAAGTCTCGGCCCTCGGCGAGCTTGACTGCGGCCATGCCGGCCTTGCCATCGGCACCGGGGATCGCGACGCCGTAGACGATCGCACCCTCCACTTGATCGGCCTCGTCGAGCGCGCCCTCGACCTCCGTGGTCGCGACGTTCTCGCCCTTCCACCGGAAGGTGTCGCCGAGGCGATCGACGAAGGCGATGTGATCGAAGCCCTGGTTGGTCACCACGTCGCCGGTGTTGAACCATACGTCGCCGCTCGTGAAGCCGTCGCGGATCAGCTTGGCGTCGTTCGCCTTCCCGTCGGTGTAGCCGTCGAAGGGCGCGGACTTGGTGATCTTGGTCAGCAGCAGGCCGTTCTGCCCGCGCTTCACGCGCTGGAGCCGGCCCTTCGCGTTGCGCAGCGGTCCGGCGGTATCGATGTCGTACTCGACCACGGCGTGCGGCAGGGGGCACAGGCCGACGGTGGCCTCGATGTTGAAGACGTTGACGAAGGCGATGTTCGTCTCGCTCGCGGCATAGAACTCCATGATCCGCTCGATCCCGAAGCGCTCCTGGAACTCCCGCCAGATCTCCGGCCGCATGCCGTTGCCGGCGGCCACCCGGATCGTGTTCGACCGGTCACTCGGCGTGGGCGGCTGGTTGAGCAGGTAGCGGCAAATCTCGCCGATGTAGATGAACATCGTCGCCGAGTTCTCGTTGGCTTCGTCCCAGAACCGCGTCGCCGAGAACTTGCGGCCGATCGCGAGGGTGGCGCCCGAGACGAGCACCGAGCCGAGCGCGACGAGGGCGGCGTTGTTGTGGTACAGCGGAAGCGGGCAGTACATGACGTCGTCGCGGCGCATGCGGACGGCCGTCGCACCGAAGCCCGCCATGCCCTTGAGCCAGCGGTAGTGCGTCATGATCGACGCCTTCGGCATGCCCGTGGTGCCCGAGGTGAAGACGTAGAACGCGCGGGTGCTCGCGGGCAGCGTCGCGGTGACGGCCGGGTTCTCCGTGGCGCGGGGATCCGCGGCGCGCGCCTGCCGGGCCTGCTCGGCCAGCTCGTCGATCGTGAGCACGACGCCATCGGCGGGCCGGTCCGCGGCATCGAGCGAATCGAATGCTTCGAGGTCCTCGGCGCCGACGATGATCGTGCCGGTTTCGAGGATGCCGAGGCTGTGCGCGAGGACGGCGCCGCGCTGGTTGTAGTTGACCAGGCCCGCGGTGGCGCCGACCTTCACGATGGCGAGCATCACCAGCACCATCTGCGGGTGGTTGTGCATGACGACGCCGACGACGTCGCCCACCTTCACGCCGCGCTGGAGCAGCACGCGCGCATAGGTGTTCACGGTGGCGTTCGCCTCGCCGTAGCTGACGCCCTCGCCCTGGAACCGCAGGAAGTCGCGCGACGGGTGCTGGGCTGCGCGCTTGGCGAACACCGTGCCGATGGTCTCCTTGCTGTTCGGCGTGCGCAGCAGGATCGACGGGCCCTCCTTGATCAGGAGGGGCAGATCGGGAATCAGCTTGCCGACGCCGCGCGCCAGATCCACGATGCCGACGGTGCTGTTCTTATGCGTAGAGCTCACGCGGCGAGCCTACCGTGGGACCGCCGTACCACGGCACGCCTCGAGAGCGGCCGTGACGTCAGTCGCGCGGAGCAGCCGGCCGAGAGCGGCGTCACCGACGAACCCCTTGGCCTTGAGACCCTCGATCCAGTCGAGCAGCGGCGCGTAGAAGCCGTCGTGGTCGAGGATCACGACCGGCTTGTCGTGCATGGAGAGATAGCCGGCGGTCCACGCCTCGAAGAACTCCTCGAGGGTGCCCACGCCGCCCGGCAGCACCAGGAAGGCGCCCGCGTTGTCGTCCATGAGCTGCTTGCGCTCGCGCATGGTGTCGACCACGAGGAGCTCGTCCGCGCCGTGGTCGGCGACCTCGCGGTCGACGAGGGCGGTCGGGATCACGCCCAGGGTGTGGGCGCCGCCGTCGCGGGCGGCCTGCGCGACCGCACCCATCATGGAGACGTGTCCGCCGCCCCAGACCAGCGAGTCCCCCCCAGCAGCGATACCCCGCCCCACCTCGGTCGCGAGGTCGATGTACTCCTGCGGCACGGGGCGCGAGGCGCAGAAGACGGCGATCGCGGTCACGAGGGATCCACCTGCGTCGCCTCGGCCTCGCGCGCGGCGTCGGCGCGCACGATGATGTCGATGGCCTCCGCGACGGAGTCCGTGACGGTGATCAGGTCGACGTCGCCGGGCGAAACCATGCCCTGCTCGGTCAGCGTGCCGCGGATCCAGTCGACGAGGCCGCCCCAGTACGCGGAGCCGAGCAGGACGATGGGGAACCGGGTCACCTTGTGCGTCTGGACCAGCGTGAGCGCCTCGAAGAGCTCATCGAGCGTGCCGAAACCGCCGGGCAGGCAGACGAAGGCCTGCGCGTACTTGACGAACATCGTCTTGCGGACGAAGAAGTAGCGGAAGTTGATGCCGAGGTCGACCCAGTCGTTGAGGCCCTGCTCGAAGGGCAGCTCGATACCCAGCCCCACGGAGAGGCCGTCGGCGTCCTTCGCGCCGCGGTTCGCGGCCTCCATGGCGCCGGGGCCGCCGCCGGTGATCACGGCGTAGCCCGCCCGTACCAGTCCGGCGCCGAGCTCGCGGCCGGTGGCGTACTCGGGCGAATCCGGCTTGATCCGAGCGGATCCGAAGACGGTGACGGCCTGCGGCAGTTCCGCGAGGGCCCCGAAGCCCTCGACGAACTCGGCCTGGATCCGCATCACCCGCCAGGGATCGCGGTGCAGCCAGTCGGCGTCGTCCGCGTTCGCGAGGAGCCGCTGGTCAGTGGTCGACGATTCCGTCGCCGCCGCGCCCTGCACGCGGACGGGGCCGCGGTAGCGCAGGTAGTGGTCGTGGGAGGGCTTCTTATCGGAGGCCATGACCCACAACCTACCCAGCGAGGAAGGCGCGCAGCACGGCGGCCACCTCGGTGATCTGCGCGATCTCGACGTGCTCGTCGCGCTTGTGAGCGTAGTTGGGGTCGCCCGGTCCGAAGTTCACCGCCGGGATACCCAGCGCGGCGAACCGCGAGACGTCGGTCCAGCCGTACTTGGCGCGGAACCTGCCGCCGGCGGCCGCGACGAGCTTCGCCGCGGCGGGGGCGCCGAGGCCGGGCAGCGCACCAGGCGCGGCGTCCGTCACCTCGAAGGCGAGGGCACCGTCGGCGAGCGGCCCCGCCAGGGCCTCGCGGACGTGCGCCACGGCCTGATCGACGGTGCGGTCCGGCGCGAAGCGGAAGTTGACGTCGACGAAGGCCTCGTCGGGCACCACGTTCCCGGCGACGCCGCCCTCGATCTTCACGGCGGAGAGTCCCTCGCGGTACTCGCAGCCGTCGATGTCGACGGTGCGCGCGGTGTACGCCTGAAGAGCGGTGAGCACGGGGCCGAGCTTGTGGATCGCGTTGTCGCCCAGCCAGGACCGGGCGCTGTGGGCGCGCACGCCGCCCGCGGTGATGCGGACGCGGATGGTGCCCTGGCAGCCGGCCTCGATGAGCCCACCCGAGGGCTCGCCGAGGATCGCGACATCGGCGGCCAACCACTCGGGGAGCTCGCGTTCGATGCGGCCGAGACCGTTGAACTGCGAGGCGATCTCCTCGCACTCGTAGAAGATCAGCGTCAGGTCGTACGCGGGGTCGGCCATCGTGGCGGCGAGGTGCAGGAAGACCGCGTCGCCGCTCTTCATGTCGACGGTGCCGCAGCCGTGCAGGATCCCGCCCTCGCGGCGGCTGGGCACGTTGTCGGCGATCGGCACGGTGTCGAGATGGCCGGCGAGCATCACCCGCTGCGGCAGACCGCGATTCGTCCGAGCGAGCACGTTGTTGCCCACGCGGAGCACCTCGAAGCCCTCCAGCGCGCGGAGCGCGGCCTCCACCTCGTTCGCGATCCGTTCCTCGTCGTGGCTGACGCTGGGAATGTCCACCAGCGCGGCGGTGAGGTCGATCGGGTCAATGGCGATGTCGAGGGGCACAGCCCCAGCGTAGTAGCGCTACGGGACGCGGCCACCACCAAGGCCGCACGGCAGAGTCACCCCTCCAGGGGTAGTGCTCAGATCGGGAGGATCGCCTTGGCGACCAGGAAGTAGAGGATGAGGCCGGTCGCGTCGACGAAGGTGCTGATGAACGGGTTGGAGAAGACGGCCGGGTCGACGCCGATGGATTTCGCGACGATCGGCATGAGCCCGCCGACGGTGGCCGACATGGTGCACACGCCGAACAACGTGGCGCCGATGACCAGGCCCACGTCGACCCCGAAGAGGACGCCGGCGATGACCGCGCCGAGGGTGCCGAGGACCAGGCCCAGCGTCGCGCCGACGCGGACCTCGCGGCCGAGCACTCGGAAGACGTCGGCGGTCGTGATGTCGCCGAGCGCGAGCGCGCGGGTCACAGTCGTCGCGGCCTGATTGCCGGTGTTGCCGCCGGTGCCGATGATCAGCGGCACGAACAGCGAGAGCACCACCATCTCCTGCAGGCTGTCCTCGAAGACCGACAGCACCTTCACGGTCAACGTCGCGCCGATCGCCAGTACCAGCAGCCACACCACCCGTGAGCGCACCAGCGTCCGCACGGGCGTCGACAGGTAGGGGCGGTTCAGGGGCTCCACGCCGCCCTGACGTGCCGCGTCCTCGCTCTCGGCCTCCTCCAGGATGCGGAGCGCATCGTCGACGGTGAGGATGCCGACGAGGCGGTGCTCGTCGTCGACGATGGGCATCACCAGCAGGCGCTGCTCGGCGCAGCGGCGGGCGGCCTCCTCCGCGGACTCCCGCGCCCGGGCGGTCCCGGCGACGTTCATGATCTCGCTCACCGGAGTCTCCGGTGCGCTACGCAGGAGGCCACGGAGCCCGACGATGCCCACGAGGACGCGCCCGGGGCCGACGACCGGGATGCCGTAGATGGTCTCGACGTCGTCGATGCGGGCCCGCACCGCGGCGAGGGCCCGGTCAGCGGTGTCGCCGGGGTGGACGGAGACGAACTCGGGGGTCATCTCGCGGCCGACGGATCCCTGGGGGTAGCCGAGCAGGGCCGCGGTGGCGGTGCGCTCGCCGTCCGGGAGGCCGTGGAGCAGGCGTCCGGCGACGGTCGCGGGCAGCTCGTCGAGCAAGGTCACGCGGTCGTCGGGATCGAGCTCGGCGAACAGGCCGGTGACCTGGTCGTCCTGGAGGTCGTGGATGAGCTCGCCCTGCAGGGGCGCGTCGAGGGATTCGAAGACCGTGAGTGCTTCGTCCTTCGCCAGCAGCCGGAAGACGACGGCACGGTCCTTGCGACTGAGTCGCTCGAGGACGTCCGCGACCTGGTGCGAGGTCAGGGGTGCGATGAGTGCCGCGACGGCGCTCAGGTCCCCGTCGTCGACCGCGTCGTCGATCCGGTTGGCGAGCTTGGCCGTGTCGAGCGTCGTAGTCACTCGCTGCACGGTATCCGACTCCGGCAGCTCCGCAGCGCGAGCGACCGCGGCCCCAGTGGCGCCCGGTACCCTGATCGCGTGACGAATCGTGGAGCGAAGGCGTACGGACTGGCCACCCTTACCGACGACGGGACGGTGCTCGACACCTGGTTCCCTGCGCCGGAGCTGACCGACGGTGGCGGCACCACCGGCACAGTGCAGGATCCCGACGGCGCGCCGGAGGTCCTGACCGCCTCGGCCGGGGCCGACGCGGCGCGCAAGGTACGGGTGGTGGTCGTGCAGACCACGATCGCAGACCTCGACGCGGCACCCGTCGACGCACACGACGTCTACCTGCGCCTGCACCTGCTGAGTCATCGCCTGGTGCAGCCGCACGGCCTCAGCCTCGATGGCCAGTTCGGCCTGCTCGCGAACGTCGTGTGGACCAATTTCGGCCCTTGCTCCCCGGTGGACTTCGAGTCGGTCCGCGCGGCGCTCCTCCCCCGCGGCCGTGTCACCGTCTACTCGGTGGACAAGTTCCCGCGCATGGTCGATTACGTGCTGCCGAGCGGCGTGCGCATCGGCGACGCCGACCGCGTCCGCCTCGGCGCGCACCTGGCCGACGGCACGACCGTCATGCACGAGGGCTTCGTGAACTTCAACGCCGGCACGCTCGGCACCGCGATGGTCGAGGGCCGGATCTCGGCGGGCGTCGTCATCGGCGATCACTCCGACGTGGGTGGCGGCGCCTCGACGATGGGCACCCTCTCGGGCGGCGGCAAGGAGATCATCAAGCTCGGCGAGCGGTGCCTGCTGGGCGCCAACTCCGGCCTGGGCATCCCGCTCGGCGACGACTGCGTGCTCGAGGCCGGCCTCTACCTCACCGCCGGCACCAAGGTGACCGGCCCGGACGGGACGCAGGTCAAGGCTCGCGAGTTGTCCGGGCAGAGCAACCTCCTGTTCCGCCGCAACTCGGTGACCGGCGCGGTTGAGGTCGTGCCGTGGAAGAGCGAGGGCGTCGAGCTCAACGCCGCGCTGCACAAGAACTGAGGTCGCACGCGAACGGCGGCCGGTGCACGCACCGGCCGCCGTTTTCGTACATCAATAGTGAATTCTATTTCGTGACGACACCCATCGGAGCCCCGCCACCGGAGCAGCGCACCCCGTCGAGCATGCGGTCGAGAGCGCTGCTTAGCGCGGGCCGCTCGCCGACGAGCTCCGCGGCCGCCACCCGCGGCGATCCTGTGCCGACACACTCCGGGTGAGCGCTGACCAGGCGCGACTCGATGATCCACAGCGCCACGCCGCTCAGCACCACGACAGTGCAGAGCATCGCCACCAGACCGAATCTGATCTTCGTGAATATCACCTTCACCACCCTCGTTCAACGAAACCTCGCTACCCTTTGCTATAGCGTATCAGATTGAGGGTTGATGGTTCGCAGACGAAACCACTGGCGACTGTGGGTACGACCACCAGCGTTCGCCGGCATCTCAGCCCGCCAAAGGAGCGCCCGAGTTCGTCGACCCGCTGCACCGGGACTTCCTCCGGCCGCTCGGTAGCGCGTCAGGCCCCGTAGACCCGGGCCCCGACGCGGACGACGGGGCGGCCGCGCGCCACCGCCCAGCGCCGCGCGCCGCTGCGCACCGACTCGACGGCCACCCACGCGCGCTCGGCCTCCGTGCCGTGGGCACGCAGCCAGCCGACGTACGCGCGGGCGTCGTGGGCGGAGCAGTCCACCTTCGGGTGCGCCGCCGCGTAGCCGACGAAGCCGCCCGGCCAGCCAGGCAGGCTCGTCAACGCCGGGAGGGCCCTGGCCGCGGAGCCCGCGCGCTTCACCGCGAGGACCCGGGCGGTCAGGGCCGCGCCGCCGACGTCGAACCCGGCCGGCACCCGTCCGGCGAGGAGATCGGTGAGCACCACCGCCTGGCGGTGCCGCAGCCGGTCCCGCACCTCAGGAGGAACCACAGCTGCTCGAACTGCTCGACGAGCTGGAGCCGCAGCTACTGGCCCCGCAGCTGCTCGCGCTGCAGTTGGAGCCCGAGTCATGGCCCGAGTGGTGCGAGCCGCCGCCGGAGTCGCCGAAGAACCAGGCCGATCCGGCGCCGGAGTCGCCCGACGACCCACTGCGCCCGCGGGACCGCCCGCGGCGCCGCCCACCGCTCTGGCCGCCCGAAGCGGCGGAGACGCACACCGCGATCACCGCGAAGATCACGAACAGAACCACCACAGCTTCCATCTCGCACCTCCCGATCGTCGTTCAGTCGATCCCGAGAACCTCTCGTAGGCACAGCATCTCGTGCCGGACGGCGGATTCGATCACGGACTCGTCACGTTCCAGCAACACTCCGGGCAACGTGCTCCCACCTGCAGAAACACCCCCAAGAGAACGCTGTGAATCCCGCCAGACCGCGAGGAGATCCAGAACTTCCGGGCATATCGGGTCGGCGTGGGTGTCGAGGTAGAGGCCCTTGTCGAAGCGGCCGCCCGCGATGTGGACGTACGCGACCGCCTCCAGCGGATACCGCCGCAGCTCGCCGGCGGCATCCGCTCCGCGGGCCGTGCACGAGGCGTAGACATTGGCCAGGTCGAGGACTAGGCGTACCCCCGTCCGGTCGACCAGCTCCCGCAGGTAAGCCGGCTCGTCGTAGCGGTCCTCGGGCCACGCGAACAGGGCGGCGATGTTCTCCAGCGCGAGCGGCACGGGCAGCGCGGCCTGCGCGGCGCGCACGTTCTCCACCAGCACGTCGAGCGCCTCGGCCGTGCGCGGGGCAGGCATCAGGTGGCCGGCCTCGAGGACGTCCTCGTGAGGGCCGGACGCCGTGTCGGCGGGATCGTCGTCCAGCCCGACGGTGCCCGCCCGCACGAAGGCGATGTGCTCGCTCACCAGCGGCGCGTCCAGCGCCACCGCGAGGTCGGCGAGCCGCCGCAACCGGTCGGGATCGGGGAGGTCCGCACCCGCGATGCCGAGCGTGACCCCGTGCGGCACCACCGTGACGCCCAAGCCCACCAGTTCCGCCAGCTCGGCGGGCAGCGCGGCCGGATCGGCGTTCTCCGCCACGATCTCGGTGAACGCGACAGAACCCGCGCGCGCACCGTCGAGCAGCATCCCGGCGAGTTCGGGCCGCCACGCGGCCGAGACGCCGGAGATCCCCATCAGGCCAAGCGCTCGGCGGCGGCGGCGATCCGCTCGTCCGTCGCGGTCATCGCGATCCGCACGTGCTGCGCGCCCTGCGGGCCGTAGAACTCACCCGGCGCGGCGAGGATGCCGCGCTCGGCCAGCCAGTCGACGGTCTCGCGGCAGGGCTCGCCGCGCGTCGACCACAGGTACAGCCCGGCCTCGGAGTGGTCGACGGTGAAGCCCGCTCCCTGGACGGCCCGCAGCAGCACCGCACGGCGGGCGGCGTAGCGGGCGCGCTGTTCCGCCTCGTGCTCGTCCACTGAGAGGGCGTAGGTCATCGCGGCCTGCACCGGGAAGGGCACGATAGCGCCGGCGTGCTTGCGCACCGCGGCGAGTTCGGCGATGAGCGCGGGATCGCCCGCGAGGAAGCCGGCGCGGTAGGACGCCAGGTTCGAGGTCTTCGACAGCGAGTGGATCGCGATCAGCCCGGCGGTGTCGCCGTCACAGACGCGCGGGTCGAGGACCGAGACGGGCTCGGCCTCCCAGGCCAGGCCGAGGTAGCACTCGTCGGACGCCACGATCGCACCGCGCTCGCGCGCCCACTGCACCACCTTGCGCAGGTGGTCCACGCCGAGCACCTTGCCCGTCGGGTTCGACGGCGAGTTCACGAAGACCAGCGCCGGCCGTTCCGGGCCGAGCTGGGCGGTACCGTCGGCCCGCACCGGCCGGGCCCCGGCCAGCAGCGCGCCCACCTCGTAGGTGGGGTACGCGACCTCGGGGATGACGACGACGTCACCGCTTCCGAGCCCGAGTTGCGACGGCAGCTGCGCGATCGCCTCCTTGGTCCCGATCACGGGCAGGATCGCGTTCTCCGGCAGCGCGACGGTGCCGTACCGGCGGCTCAGCGCGGCCGCGGCGGCCTCACGCACGGCGACGGTGCCGATCGTGGCCGGGTAGCCGGGGAACGCGGAGCCCTCGAAGAGGGCGCGGCGGATCGGCTCGGCGACCGGGTCCACGGGTGTGCCGACGGAGAGGTCGACGATGCCGCCGACGTGCGCCGCGGCCTTCTCCTTCGCGCCCGCGAGGGTGTCCCACGGGAAGTCCGGCAGTCCGGACGCCACGGGCACGCGCGACACGTCAGTGCTCGGTGTCGGTGTTCATGGGCGGGAGCGCCTTGATGAAGGGGTGGTCGTAGTCGATCTTCCCCTGCTTCGCGGCACCACCGGGCGAACCGATCTCGTCGAAGAAATCGATGTTCGCGCTCACGTATTCGGCCCACTCGTCCGGCACGTCGTCCTCATAGAAGATGGCCTCGACGGGGCACACGGGCTCGCAGGCGCCGCAGTCCACGCACTCATCCGGCTGGATGTACAGCATCCGGTTGCCCTCGTAGATACAGTCGACCGGGCACTCCTCAATACATGCCTTGTCGAGCACATCCACACAGGGCTCTGCGATGGTGTACGTCACCTGTCATCTCCTTCGCACCGACTGCTTCCACCCGACAGTATTCCGCGCCGTTGGAAGGTGTCACAAAGAAGTGTCGCCTAACCTGCCGGTGTGTGCTTTCATTCACCAGTGCACGTAATCGTCGGTGTGTTCGGACTCGTCGTCTTCCTCCTCCTCGCGTACCTGCCCACGCGGAACGTCGCCCTGCTCAAGAAGAAGGCGCCGTACATCCTGGGCATGCTCGCGATCCAGTTCGTGCTGGGCCTGATCATGCTCAAGACCCCGGTGGGGCAGAACGTCATCGACTGGCTGTCGCGGGGTTTCAAGAACCTGCTCCAGTTCGCCCACGAGGGCACGGCGTTCGTGTTCGGCGGCCTCGTCGACTACAACAAGGCCCCGGACGGCCCGGGCCCGTTCTTCATGAACGTGCTGCTGCCGATCATCGTGATCTCGTCCCTGATCGGCATCCTGCAGTTCCTCAAGCTGCTGCCCCTGATCATCAAGTACCTCGGCCTGGCGCTGTCCACGGTGACCGGCATGCCGAAGCTGGAGTCGTTCAATGCGGTCAGTTCGGCGATCATCGGCCAGTCCGAGAACTTCATCGCGATCAAGAAGATCCTGCCGACGCTGCCGCCGAACCGCCTCTACACGCTCTCGGCGTCCGCGATGTCGACCGTGTCGATGTCGATCGTCGGCTCGTACATGACGATGATCGAGCCCCGGTACGTGGTCGCGGCCATCGTGCTCAACCTGTTCGGCGCGTTCATCGTGGTCTCGCTGATCAACCCGTACGAGGTCGCTCCCGAGGACGACGTCTTCGCCGCGCCCGAGCAGAAGAAGCAGTCCTTCTTCGAGATGCTCGGCGAATACATCATGGACGGCGCGAAGGTGGCGCTCACCGTGGCCGCGATGCTGATCGGCTTCGTCGCACTGCTCGCGCTCGTCAACGGGCTCTTCGCCTGGATCTTCGGTGGCACCACGTTCCAGGACGTCCTCGGGTACGTGTTCGCGCCGCTGGCGTGGCTCACCGGCGTGCCGTGGTCCGAGAGCGTGCAGGCGGGCGAGATCATGGCGACCAAACTGGTGAGCAACGAGTTCGTCGCCATGATGTCGTTCACCGAGATGAACCCGTCCGGCAACGGCCCCGTCGTGATGAGCGAGCGCGCCACCGCGATCGTCCAGACCTTCCTGGTCTCCTTCGCGAACTTCAGCTCCATCGGCATCATCGCCGGTGCCGCGAAATCTCTCGCCCCCGACCAGGGCGACCAGATCGCCAAGTTCGGCCTCAAGCTGCTCTACGGCGCCACGCTGGTCTCGTTCATCTCCGCGACGGTCGTGGGGCTCATCTCGTAGTTTCCCGACGGTGCTCTCGGGTCGCGACAGGGTGGGGGTGGATGTCCGCCCCACCCCTTGTCAGGTCAGTGCGGTCAGGTCCACGCGGAGGTCGAAGGGCACCGTCGTCGTGAATTCGCCTGTGGAGGTTGCGCCTTCGTATTGGCCGTCGCGGAGTGCGAGGGCCTCGATGCTCGGTCCGCCGGCGAGGTCGACGATCCAGTAGTGCGGGATACCCGCGTCGGCGTACTCGCTGCGCTTGGTCACCAGATCCTGGCGACGGGTGCCGGGCGAGAGGATCTCGACGATCAGGAGAACACGATCAGCCGTCACCTCGTCCGGAGCGGTGACGGGAACAACGATGAGATCGGGACGACGCACCGTCGGCGGAAAGCCGGCTTCGACGATGACGTCGAAGTCCGGCACGAGCTCGAGGCCATCGGGCAGGTATGTGGCCAGCCGCATCGCCAATTTCAAACCGGCGGTCTGGTGCAGCTTGCGCGGACTCGGAGACACGATCAGGACCCCCTCCTGAAGCTCCGACCGCCCCGACGTGTCCTCCCCCAAGGCACGCCAGTCGTCCAGCGACATCAAGTCGACTCTCCGAGCTGCGGTCATGCGCCGAGTCTAACGCCGCGGACCGACAGGAATCGGGGCTACGCCTCGGGTTCGGGGTCCGCCTCGACGCCCGACGGAGCCGCGCTTCCGGCGAAGGCTGCTTCCAGGCCGAGGATCTTGGCGCCGTCGGACGCGCGGGCCTCGACGATGCGGAGCGTGGCGAACTCACCGACGTAGCCGGCGGCCGCACCCACGACCGGGAGCCTCCCCACCGTGTCGAAGACACCGCCCGGACGCGGGCGCGATTCGAGCGCCGCGCGCGCCGACTTCACGGTGTGAAGCACGTCGCGGACCGCGCCGAACGCCGAGAAGACGCCGCCCCGCAGCTTCTCGCTCGTCTCGCGCACGGGCACGAGGTCCTGGAAGCCCGGCTGGTCCCCGAGGAGCGCGCGGGCGTCGATCTGGCGGCGCGCGAGGACCCGCGCGACGAGATCGATCTGCTCCGGCACCTGGTCCACGCCGTGCTCCCCCGCGACGCCCACGACGACAAGGGTCTGGTTCGCGAAGCCCAGGTAGGTCTGCAGCGGCAGCAGACGGGCGACGAAGCCGAGGGCCCCGGGCCAGGCCACCGCGACCGTCGAGACCGCGCCGACGGGGATGACCCACCAGCGGGAACGGCCGTCGGCATCGCGCTTGAGGTAGCCGTTGACCAGCGGGATCGGGGTGAGTCCGGCCAGTGTGGAGACGACCCGCACGCCGGCCACCGCGGGACGGGCGACCGTCACGAAGACGCCGACGGTGCGCGCCAGCTCCAGGTCGGTCACCGTGCCCGTGACCGCGCCGCCGCGCGGCTCCAGCGCGTTCACGCGGCACCCCGCTGGGCGTGCGTCGTGGTGCGCTCGCGCGCCGGGCGCCCGATGCCGTTCGCGATCGCGTGCAGTTCCGCCACCGTCTTCTCCGATCCGTGCGCCGATCCCGCCATCCGCGAGATCGTCTCCTCCATCAGGGTGCCACCCAGGTCGTTCGCGCCGCCCTGCAACATGGCCTGCGTGCCCGCCGTACCCAGCTTCACCCAGGACGTCTGGACGTGATCGATGCGGCCGTGCAGCATGACCCGCGCCAGCGCGTGCACCGCGCGGTTGTCCCGCTTGGTCGGCCCCGGGCGAGCAGCGCCCGCGAGGTACAGCGGCGCGCTCTGGTGCACGAAGGGCAGCGGCACGAACTCGGTGAAGCCGCCCGTGCGGTCCTGGATGTCGCGCAGCACGTTCAGGTGCGTCACCCAATGCGACGGGTTGTCGACGTGGCCGTACATCATCGTCGAGCTCGACCGGATACCCACCTCATGGGCCGTGGTGACCACGTCGACCCACGCCGACGTGGGCAGCTTGCCCTTGGTGAGCACCCAGCGGACCTCGTCGTCGAGGATCTCGGCAGCGGTGCCGGGAATCGTGTCGAGACCGGCCTCGCGCAGCCCGATCAGCCAATCCCGCACCGACTCCCCCGAGTGGGCCGCGCCGTTGACGATCTCCATCGGGCTGAAGGCGTGCACGTGCATGCCCGGGACGCGCTGCTTGACAGCGCGCACCAGGTCGGCGTAGCCGGTGGCGGGCAGGTCGGGGTCGATGCCGCCCTGCATGCACACCTCGGTGGCGCCCACCTGCCACGCCTCCTCGGCGCGGTCGGCGACCTCCTTCATGGAGAGCGTGAAGGCGTCGGCGTCACCCTTGCGCTGCGCGAAGGCGCAGAACCGGCAGCCGGTGTAGCAGATGTTGGTGAAGTTGATGTTCCGGTTGACCACGTAGGTCACCACGTCGCCCACGACGTCCTTGCGCAGCTGATCCGCCAGGGCCACCAGGGCTTCGAGCCCGGCGTCGTCGGCGTACGCGAGCGCCCGGTACTGGTCGTCGGACAGCCCGCCGGGGTTGCGCTCCGCGGCCCGTAGCGCCGAGAGCACGTCGGACTCCACCTTCTCCGGCGCCGACAGCGAGAGCACCTGCTCGCGCACGGACTCCCAGTCTCCGAAAGCGGAGCCGAGATCCGACCGGGTGTCGGTGTTGCGGCCGTCGACGTCGATGGCGGTGTTCAGGTCCGTGCGCCCCGACGACGCCCACTCCTCGTCGGGTTCCTGCCAGGGCACGCCGACGGGCATCGCGTCCGGGTCCGCGAGCCCCGTCTCCGGGTCGGCGAGGGCCGCGACGTGCGGCGCGACCCGCGGATCGATCCACGGGCTGCCGGCGCGCACGTACTTGGGTTGCGCCGTGAGTCGCTGCCGCAGCTCGAATCCCGCGTCGGCAGTGATCTGCGCCAGCGCATCGAGGTCCGGCCAGGGGCGCTCGGGGTTGACGTGGTCCGGAGTCACGGGCGAGACGCCACCCCAGTCGTCGACGCCGGCCTCCAGCAGCAGCCGGCACTCGTCGGCGGAGACCAGGTTCGGCGGCGCCTGCACCCGCATCGCGGGCCCCAGCACCATCCGGGTCACGGCGATCGCCGCGCGGTAGACCTCGAGGTCCGCGTCCTCCACCGACCGCATGGCGGTATCGGGCTTGGCGCGGAAGTTCTGGATGATGACCTCCTGCACGTGGCCGAAGGCCTTGTGCACCTTGCGGATGGCCATGATCGACTCGGCGCGCTCGCGCTCGTCCTCGCCGATGCCGATGAGCAGCCCCGTCGTGAAGGGCACCGAGAGGCGGCCCGCGTCGGTGAGGGTGCGCAGCCGGACCGCCGGGTCCTTGTCGGGCGAGCCGTAGTGCGGCTGCCCCTTCTCGGTGAACAGGCGCTCGGAGGTGGTCTCGAGCATCATGCCCATCGACGGCGCGACGGGCTTGAGCCGCGAGAGCTCCTCCCAGCTCATGACGCCCGGGTTGAGGTGCGGCAGCAGCCCCGTCTCCTCCAGCACCCGGATGGCCATGGCCCGCACGTAGTCCAGCGTGGAGTCGTAGCCGCGCTCGTCGAGCCAGGTCCGGGCCGCCTCCCAGCGGTCCTCCGGCCGGTCGCCCAGAGTGAACAACGCCTCGTGGCAGCCCAGCTCCGCGCCGCGGCGCGCGATCTCGAGGATCTCGTCCGGCTCCATGTAGGCGCCGTGCCCCTCGGCCGCCAACTTGCCCGGCACCGTCACGAAGGTGCAGTAGTGGCACTTGTCGCGGCACAGCCGCGTGATGGGGATGAAGACCTTCTTGCTGTAGGTGACCTGCGGCGTACCGTCTGCCCCCGTCAGCCCGGCCTCGAGGAGCCCGGCGTCGCGCACCCGCGCCGCGGAGCGGCACAGGTCGTCCAGGTCGTCGCCGCGGGCCGCGAGCAGCACCTGCGCCTCGTCGACGTTGAGCACCGCCCCGTCCCGCGCCCGGCGCAGGGCGCGGCGCATCGCCGACGCGGTCGGTACGTACGGCTCCGCGGCTCGCTTCGGCACCGTCGGCACCGGGAGGAGAGCGGGAGATTGCTCTGAAGCGTCCGTCACTCTATCGATGATGCCAGGTGTCCCGCGAGGATCGGCATCCCGATTCCACAGAGCAGGAGCAAGAGCAGCCGCCAGTCGGCGTACAGCACGATGTCGCCGCCCGGCCCGCCGAGCAGGAAGGCCACGATCACCAGGAGGAACGCGATTACCGGCAGTGCCCCGTGGACCGGCTCGCCGCCCAGCCGGCGGGCCGCGACGGAGATCCCCGCGAGCAGCGCGCCGAACAGAACCGCGGAGAGCGGAAGAGGCACGGCGCCGGCGTACAGGTAGAGGTACATCGTGGCGCCGACCGCGCACACCGCGCCGCCCACGGTCGCGACACCGAGCAGGATCCGGTCGAGCGGCTCCATCACGCCACCCCCGCGAACAGGTCCCGCTCGACCCCGTCGGGGCCGGGGGCCACGGCGCCGCGGGCCAGGACGTAGGCCTCCTGGGCGAACACCGGCTGCGCGATCCGGTTGGTCAGGGCGAGGGCTGCGCCGTCCGCACTGACGCCGAGCTGGGTCGCGTGGGCACGGAGCGCGGTGCGCTTGCGGTCGAGGACGGACGAGACGTCGATCCGGGTGGTGATCGCCGCGGCGTCGTGGGCGGGCAGCTCGGCGGCGGCGGGCACGCGCCAGCCGTCGGGCAGCTCCACGCGGCGCAGATCGTCGAGCCCGGCGTCGAGGTCGTCGTGCGCGGTCACCGTCCAGTACAGCTTCGCGACCTCCCAGGGCTCCCCCGGGACGCCGGCGTCCGACGCGGCCTCGACGGCGGCGTGCGTGAGCAGGTGCGCGGCGATGTGGTCGGGATGGCCGTAGCCGCCGACCTCGTCGTAGGTGATCACGACCTGCGGCCGCGTCTCCCTGATGACGCGGGTGAGGGCCTGCAGCGGGCCGCCGTCGACCCACTCCAGGTAGGACGACGAGGCGAATGCCCGCGGGTGCTCCGCGGCGGGGGTGCCGGCCATGCCGGAGTCGCGCCAGCGGCCCATGCCGCCGAGGAAGCGGGGCCGCAGTACCGGCCCGGCTGGGTCGCTCAGCGCGGCCAGCGCGCCCGTCAGCTCGCCGATCCGATAGCCGCCGAGCTGGTCGGCGTTGTCAGCGGTGAGCTGCGCGAAGGGCGGCTCCATCACCTCGCCCTCCTCGCCCAGGGTGCAGGTCACGACGGTCACCTCGGCGCCCTCGGCGAGGTAGCGCGCGATGGTGCCGCCGGTGGTGATGGTCTCGTCGTCGGGGTGCGCGTGCACCAGCAGCAGGCGCCGTCCGCTCACGTCGGTCACGGGCGGGCCCATCCCTCCACGCCGGTGAAGACGCCGTCACGCGGAGGGCCCTCCAGCGTGACCCCCTGCACCGACGGGCCGACTGCCGTCAGCGTCACATCCTGCAGGATCGGCAGGACCGTCGCGCGCAACCACAGCTGCGCGTCGATCGCCGCGAGGTCGATGGGGCCGCCGCGCAGCCCGTCGAGTGCGAGACCCTGCAGGTCCGCGTCGCACAGGCCGGAGAGGTTGCCGCCCACCGTGGTGGCGGCCGGGTCGTTCTCGAGGTTCGGCGCCTGCGGCGTGCTGGTGGTGGTCGGCCGCTGGCCGTCCTCGGACGGGGGCGCGGGGCACTCGACGCGGGAGGCGAACCGCTCGGCGGGCGTGGGGCCGGCGCTGGACCAGCCGACCACCGCGTCAACGGAACCGTCGAGCAGCGCGGTCCCGGCGACCACCTGCGGCTCCAGCGCGACCACCGACGCGAAGACGCCCATGGCGCGCAGTTGGTCGGTGGCGTTGCTGGCGACGGCGAACGCCGCGACGTTGCCCTGCGGCACGCCGATCCGTAGGAACATCGGCACCCCGTCGCGGACGTACTGCTGCACGTTCTCGCCCGGCGACGGGGAGGGCGGCACCGGCAGCGCCGACGGGTCGATGCTGGTGCTCGGGCCGGCCGGCTCGGTCGTCGCGGGCGGCGGCGTGGGCGGCACGCTCTGGCTGGGCGGGATCGGCGCGTTCTGCAGCGTGTAGCCGGCGCCGGCGAGGGCCTGTTCCAGGCGGGCCTTCGCCTCCGCGGGCGCGGGGCGCGCGGGCATCGTCGGGGCGTAGCCGGGATCCGACGGTGCCAGCACCTGCGCGCGGGCGGGGCGCGCAGCGTCGCCGCCGGAACCGACGGTGGTGAGCAGGTCCACGTTCACGGCGTCCAGCAGTGCGCGGCGTACCTCGACGTCGGCGAGGAACTTCGAGCGGGTGTTCAGCGTCAGCGACAGCACCCGGGGATCGACCTGCTCCACGGCGCGCACCTGGTAGATCGACGTGAGCTGCGCCAGCAACGACGGTCCGCCGTGCACCGAGACCACCTGCACATCGCCCGTGCGGACGGAGTTGGCGAGCTGGGTGTCGGTGCCGCCCTTGCGGAGCACGATGCGGTCGACGCGGGCGGGCTTCATCCAGTACCGGTCGTTGCGCTCGAGGGTGACCTCGTCGCGTGCCACGTCGACCTTCTTGACCAGGTAGCCGGCGCCGGAGGCGGGGATCTTCTCCCGCATGGCGCCGTTGAAGCCGCCGGGCGAGCCCTTGATCAGGTGGCTGGGCAGCAGGTTCTGGAACAGGGTCCGCCAGCCGGGCAGCGGCGCCTTCAGGGTGACGATGACGCGCTTGCCGCCGGCGCCCGAGGCCACCGACTCGATCTGCCGGTAGGGCGCCGACCCGACCGTGTCGGGGGCGGTGGTCATCGACTGCCAGAGGTACACGAAGTCCTCAGCAGCGATCGGCGCGCCGTCGGACCACTGCGCGTCCTGCCGGATCGTGTAGGCGATCTGCAGCGGCGCGGGGTGCTCGATCGCCGGGATCAGGTCGGTGTTCTGCTGCAGCGTCACCCGCCCGTCCTGCCCCCGGACCTCACGGAAGACGCTCGGCAGGGTCATCGCTGCCAGGGCCCGCGACGCCGAGGATGAGTTCGACGCGAGGTGCGGGTTGAAACCCGGGCCCAGGCCGTCGATCGCCACCTGCACGGTGGCGCCGGTGGCGGCGGGGGCCTGCGGCGGCGCGGAGGTCTCCGACCCCGGCACCGCCGGCGGCGGGTCCGCGACGCACGCGGTCAGGGTCGTCGCGAGCAGTACCGACGCCACCGTCAGCCCCAGGGACCTGTGCCGCACTGCTCGTGCCTCCTACGCTCGCTGGAAGTCCACCGCCCGACGGTCACCGTCGGGCCCGTCGCCGCGACCGCGGGATCAGCCCGCGGACTGATCCCGCGACTTGGCGCGCGAGCGCTCACGGGCGCGCTCGGTACCGTTCAAATGCACCTTACGCACCCGAACGACCTCGGGGGTGACCTCGACGCACTCGTCGCCGGCACAGAACTCCATCGCGGCCTCGAGCTCCAGCTTGATGGGCTTGGCGAGGGTCTCCATCACGTCGGCGGAGGACTGACGCATGTTGGTCAGCTTCTTCTCCTTGGTGACGTTGATGTCGAGGTCCTCGGCGCGCGGGTTGATGCCCACGACCATGCCCTCGTAGGTGTCGGCGCCGGGCTCGACGAAGAAGGTGCCGCGGTCGGCGAGCTGGATCATCGCGAACGGGGTCACGCTGCCCTGGCGGTCCGAGACCAGCGAGCCGGTGTGGCGGGCGCGGATCTCGCCGGCCCACGGCGCGTACTCGTGGAAGACGGCGTTGGCGATGCCGGTGCCGCGGGTCTCGGTGAGGAAGTCGGTGCGGAAGCCGATGAGGCCGCGCGACGGGACGACGAACTCCATGCGGACCCAGCCGGTGCCCTGGTTGGCCATGGTCTCCATGCGGCCGCGACGGTTCGCGAGCAGCTGGGTGACCGAGCCGAGGTACTCCTCGGGGACGTCGATGGTGAGGTGCTCGAAGGGCTCGTGCACCTTGCCGTCGACCTTGCGCGTGACGACCTGGGGCTTGCCGACGGTGAGCTCGAAGCCCTCGCGTCGCATCTGCTCGACGAGGATGGCCAGCGCCAGCTCGCCGCGGCCCTGCACCTCCCACTGGTCGGGCTTGCCGATGTCGAGCACCTTGAGCGAGACGTTGCCGATGAGCTCGGAGTCGAGGCGCGACTTCACCATGCGGGCGGTCAGCTTGTGACCCGAGACCTTGCCGACCAGCGGGGACGTGTTGGTGCCGATGGTCACGGAGATGGCGGGCTGGTCGACCGTGATGCGGGGCAACGCGACGGGGTTCTCCAGGTCGGCGAGGGTGTCGCCGATCATGATCTCGGGGAAGCCCGCGACGGCGACGATGTCGCCGGCAACAGCCTCCTCGGCGGGCTTGCGCTCGACGCCGTCGGTGGCGAGCAGCTCGGTGACCTTGGCGTTGGTGACCACGGGCTCGCCGTCGACCTCGCGCATCCAGGCGACGGTCTGGCCCTTGCGGAGGGTGCCGTTGTGGATGCGGACCAGCGCGAGGCGGCCGAGGAAGGCCGACGCGTCGAGGTTGGTGACGTGGGCCTGCAGCGGCGCCGCGGCGTCGCCCTTGGGGGCGGGGATGTGGTCGTGCAGGATCTGGAACAGCTCGTCGAGGTTCTCGGCGTCCGGGACCGTGCCGTTGGCGGGGGCCGTCGTCGAGGCCTTGCCCTCGCGGCCCGACGCGTAGATCACAGGGAGGCCGAGCGCGAGCTCGGCGGCCTCAGCGGCCTCGTCGGACAGGTCCGAGGCGAGGTCCAGCAGCAGGTCCTGTGCCTCGGTGACGACCTCCTCGATGCGCGCGTCGGGGCGGTCGGTCTTGTTCACGACCAGGATGACGGGCAGCGACGCGGCGAGCGCCTTGCGCAGCACGAAGCGGGTCTGCGGAAGCGGGCCCTCGGAGGCGTCGACCAGCAGGACGACACCGTCGACCATCGACAGGCCGCGCTCGACCTCGCCACCGAAGTCGGCGTGGCCCGGGGTGTCGATCACGTTGATGACGGTGGTGGTGCCGTCGGCGTTCACACGGTGCACGGCCGTGTTCTTCGCCAGGATGGTGATGCCCTTCTCCTTCTCCAGGTCACCCGAGTCCATGACCCGGTCAACCAGCTCGGCGCGCTCGGCGAACGCGCCGGACTGCCGCAGCATGGCGTCGACGAGGGTGGTCTTCCCGTGGTCGACGTGCGCGACGATGGCGACGTTGCGGAAGCTGGGCTGAGCCACTGTGGTTCTCCTGGAGGTGGTCGTGCGCGCGCAGCGGGCAATGGTCCGTGGGCGCGTCGAAGGGGGCGTGCGGACACGCCTGGTCGTGACCAGGTTACTTCCCGAAGGCCCGAGGAGCCGCATCGTGACCGCCGGATGTGACGGTTGGCATCCCACGATTAGGTTGCTCTAACCTATTCAGATGAGTAAGACCAAGGCGCACAAACTCGTGGGCAGCAAGCCCAAGAAGAAGTGCTGCCGCAAGAAGACGCGGTGCATGAAGTGCCCCGTGGTGATCCACAGGCTCAACCGGCTGGCCGCGCACGGCGCCTCCAAGAAGGAACTCGAGAAGTCCCTGAAGACGGTGCGCGCCAACCCGGAACGCACGCGCGTGGCCTAGTCCGCCTGTTCCAGCAACTGCCGCAGGGCGCCAGGATCGGCCGCGGTCGCGACGGCGCGGTCGAGCTCCTCCGGGGTCACCGGCAACGCCCGCAGCTCCCCGATCAGACCCGGCACGTCCGCGTCGCGGCCGGCCGCCGGCGCGATCTCGAGCAGGAAGGCCAGGGCGAGGGCCCGGTCGGCGTCGGTATCGCCGTCCTTCGGGCGACGCAGCGCCGAGGTCAGCGCCCGGTATGCCGCGGCGTCGTCGCCCTTGAAGCCGCTGAGGATGCGGGCGTTGTCGAGCGTCTTGGCGAGCCCCGACAGCTCCGTCGCGCCGCCGTACTCGAACTCCGGCTCGTCCTTCCGGATGATCAGCAGCTGGTTGCCCGACGGGTCGACGAGGGTGAACCGCGAGGCGCCCGGACGGAACCGGGTCAGCCGCGGCTCCCCCGAGGCGGGCACCTTCCCGAGGAGTCCCTTGATCGCGGCCTTGAACGCGGCGTGCTCGGCGGCCACGTCGTCGACCAGCAGCAGGCAGATGCCCGTGTCCTCGGCGTCGCGGGCGAAGCGCGCGAAGTGGACGTCCGCACCGTCGCGCGTGAACGCCAGGTACAGGTACGGACGGACCTGGTAGCCGGTGCACGCGAATCCGAGGGCGGTGTAGAAGTCGCGGGTGGCCTCGGGATCGACGCAGGGCAGGACGGGAACGGCGGTGGTGGGCACGCCGCCAGGCTAGTGCGGAATACGGTCAGTTCCTGTCCGCCGGCGCCGTCTCCAGCAGGTTCGTCAGCACCGACGAGAGCACGTCGACCAGCTCCGCGGGGTTCGCGCCCTCATCGGCACGCTGCCACCACGCGAGGAGGAACTCGTTGACGGAGGGGATGAATGCGGCGTACACCCAGGGGGCGACGGCCCGCGATCCGACGGCCTCCACTGCGGACCGCACCAGAGCGGCCCACCCAGCACGGTTGTCCAGGCGGTAGCGCTCCATCTCGGGGCTCACCCCGACCACTTCGACGAACGCCACCCGCAGGCCACGCGGGTCGGTGAGCACCGCGTCGATGTAGGCCCTCACTCCGGCCAGCACCAGCGCGCGACGGGCCTCCGCCGTCGGCAGGCCGCCCACGCGCGACATGCCCTCCGCGAGCGCGGTCTCGACCGCGACGCGGCCCCGCTGCTGGAGCCCGGTGTGCAGGTGTCGCAGCAGCGCCTCGCGGTCGGCGAACTGCTCGTAGAAGTGGCGCCGCGAGACCTTGGCCCGCTCGCAGACGTCCGCGACCGTCGTTTGCTGGTATCCGGCGGTGGCGAACAGGTCGAGTCCCGCCTCCTCGAGCCGGGCGAGCCGCTCCGCATGCCGGGTCCGCGCGTCGGCGCCGCCGTACAGCCGCCCGGTCGCGCTCTGTCCGGTCGCGCTCTGTCCGGTCGCGCTCTGTCGGGCAGCGCCGGTCCGCGTCGCGGTCATGACGTCGAGGCGGTGGCGCCCCACCAGATGTTCAGGTCACCGTCTACGGCGAACTCGTCGATGGCGGCGAGCTCCTCAGCGGTGAAACCGAGGTTCGCGACGGCGCCCACACTGTCCTCGAGCTGCGCGACGCTGGACGCCCCGATTAGCGCGGAGGTCACCGCCGGCGAGCGGAGCACCCACGCGATCGCCATTTGCGCGAGCGTCTGCCCGCGGTCGGCGGCGATCCCGGCCAGCCCGCGCACGCGCGCCAGGTTCTCATCCGAGAGCATGGCGCCGGAAAGGCTCTTGCCCGCGGCCGCGCGGGAGTCCTCGGGCACACCGCGGAGGTACCGGTCGGTGAGAAGGCCCTGTGCCAGCGGCGAGAAGGCGATGACGCCCATGCCCTCGGCGGCCGTGGTCTCCAGCAGCGACGGTCCGCCGGTCTCTCCGGCGCGCTCGACCCAGCGATTGAGCATCGAGTACGAGGGCTGGTGGATGAGCAGCGGTGTGCCCAGATCGCGCATGATCTCCTGCGCCCGCGCGGTGAGCTCGGCGCCGTACGACGAGATACCCACGTACAGCGCGCGCCCCGAGGTGACGGCCGTGTGCAGCGCGCCCATGGTCTCCTCCAGCGGCGTCTCCGGGTCGGGCCGGTGACTGTAGAAGATGTCCACGTGGTCCAGGCCCATCCGCCGCAGCGAGGCGTCCAGCGAGGAGAGCAGGTACTTGCGGGAGCCGCCGAAGCCGTACGGACCCGGCTGCATGTCCCAGCCCGCCTTCGACGAGATGATCAGCTGGTCGCGGTAGGGGCGGAAGTCCTCGGCGAAGAGCGTGCCGAAGTTCCGCTCGGCGCTGCCGGGCGGCGGGCCGTAGTTGTTCGCGAGGTCGAAATGGGTGACACCCAGGTCGAAGGCGCGCCGCAGGACGTCGCGCTGGCTCTGCAGCGGCTTGTCGTCGCCGAAGTTGTGCCACAGGCCGAGCGAGATCGCCGGCAGCCGCAGGCCCGACTCCCCCACCCGGCGGTACGGCGCCCCGTCGTAGCGACGGTCGTCGGCGACGTACGGATCGAATGCACCCATGCCCCCATCATGCCCGGCGCGTACCGCCGCCGGGCATACGATCGGCAGGATGAGCGACGAGCCGGCGGACGGAACCCAGGACGAGAGTCTGCTGACGGTGCTCATCGCATTCGGCGCGAACGTGCTGATCGCGATGGCGAAGTCGGTCGCCGCGGTGATCACCGGCTCGGCCGCGATGGTGGCCGAGGCCGCGCACTCGTGGGCGGACACGGGCAACGAGGTCTTCCTCCTCATCGGCGCGAAGCGTGCGGCCAAACCCGCCGACGAGTCGCACCCTTTCGGCTACGGCCGCTCGGGCTACGTGTGGTCGATGTTCGCTGCCTTCGGCCTGTTCAGCGTGGGCTCCGCCGTCTCGGTGTGGCACGGTATCTCCGCACTCGGTGCGCCGGAGGAGGCGGCGGACTACGGCTGGGGCTACGCCGTGCTGGCCATCTCCTTCGTGCTCGAGGGGATCTCGTTCCTGCAAGCGCTTCGCCAGACCAAGGAGGGCGCTCGGGAGCGGATGCTGCACCCGCTGCGGTACGTGCGGATGACGTCGAACCCGGTGCTGCGCTCGGTCTTCGCAGAGGACCTCAGCGCGCTGATCGGCATCGTCATCGCCGCCACCGCGATGGCCCTGCATCAGGTCACCGGAAACCCCGTCTGGGACGCCGTCGGATCGATCCTGGTCGGCATCCTGCTGGGCTTCGTCGCGGTGTTTCTGATCCGGCGCAACATGGACTTCCTCACGGGCGAGGAGGCGACGCCGCTCGCCCGCAACCGCATGCTGGAGGCGCTGCAGTCGCACCCGGACGTCAAGCAGGTGAGCTTCCTGCACATGGAGTGGGTCGGCGCGGACCGCCTGTTCCTCGTCGCAGCCGTCGACCTCGAGGGCGACCTGCCGGAGTCGCAGGTCGCGGCGCGGCTGGCGGCGATCTCGGACGACATGAACCGCATCCCCCGCATCCAGCGGGCCCTCTTCACCCTCACCCGCCCCGGTGATACCACCCGTCTGACCGCCGAGCCGCTCCCCGACTGGTACCTGCCCGAGGACGAGCGCCGTCCCTAGCGGGACGGCCACGCCGCCTACCCGAGACGAGCCGCCAACCTCGAGGCGTTCATGTGCGCAATGGCCTCGATGGAGATCATCGGATTGACGCCACTCGGCGTGGGGAAGCAGGAGGCGTCGGCCACGACGAGGTTGGGCACCTCCCACGTCGCGCCGTCGGGGTCCGTCGCGGAGGTATCTCGGCTGCCGCCCATCGCTGCCGTACCCATGATGTGCAGGGCTGCCATCATGCATCGCGCCGGGGCATATCCCTGCGCCCGGGCCCGGCCGGCGAGGTCGGCGATCCGGTCCGCACGGCGGCCGGCGTCGGCGGTGCCCGACAGATCCACTGCCACGCGCACCTGGTGGGCGGTACGCACCGCCGTCGCACCGGCGGCGGCGAGGATCTCGGCGGCACCCACCACCCCGCGGTGCAGGTGCGCAGCGTCGTAGTCGCTGATCCGGTAGTGCGCCACGGGCTCGCCGTCGCGCCCGACGGTGACCCTGCCTGCGCCGGTGTCACGCAGGATCACACCCACCACCCCGGTGCGGCGCAGGGCCCGCATGTCGTCGGCGAGGTGGGCCGCGGCGTGCCAGGGCTGGAAAGCGACGGCAGCCCCCGGATGCATGGGGCCCGTCTCGTAGATCACGCCGTAACCGTGGCCGTCGAGGTCGGCGTGTTCGGTGGAGTAGCGGGTCTGCAGGCCGCCCTCCCACGGCCGGATGTCCTCGTCGAAGCGACCGGCCACCGCAGTCGCGGGGTGCAGCCGCAGGTTCGCCCCGATCCGCTCGTTGCTCAGCCCGGATCGGCGCAACAGAGCGGGGGTCTGGATCGAGCCGGCCGACACCACCACGGCCCGAGCGTCGACGGTGACCCGCCTCCCGTCCGCGAGCGTCACCTCGACACCCGTGGCGCGGCCACGGTCGACCCGCACCCGCCGCACGTCGGCGTCGACGACGATGCGGGCCCCGACCTCGGCGGCGTCCTGCAACCACGTCTTCGTCACCGACTGTTTGGCCCCGATCCGGCAGCCGTAGCCGCACCGTCCGCACTCGACGCCCTGATCGCAACCGAGCACATTGCGCGGCATCGGGGCGCAGTGCCGGCCCAGTGCGACCAGTCCACGCTCCATGATTGCGTCGCGCTGGGCGATGGCGCCGTGATCGAGGTTCACCGACAGCCTCTGCTGGACCGCCTCCAGCGCGCGGGTGTACTCCTCGCCGGCGAACTGCCGCGCCCCGTGCGCGGCCCACTCCGCTCGCACGTGGTCGGGGGTGGCGAACGAGGTGGTCCAATTGACGACGGTGCCGCCGCCCAGGGTGCCGCCGGACATGAGCGCGAGCTGCCCCTCGAGGGTGGAGGCGGGTGGCCCCGAATACAGCGTGGTCAGCGCCTCGAGCTCGCCGCGACCGAAGTCGAGGTCGTCGTGATAGCCGCCCTTCTCCAGGACCAGCACGTCGAGCCCCGCTGCGGTGAGTACCGCTGCGGCGGTGCCGCCGCCCGCTCCGGAGCCCACGATCACGACGTCGGCGCTCAACCTCTCGCCGGGCACGACGAGCGGCGTCAGCGGCCGGGGCGGTGCATCGGGCAGGGGCCCGAAAGCCTCTGGGTAACCCATCGCGGCACGGGCTGCGGTCGCGTCGGGTGCCACGAAGTAGGCGGCGATCAGCAAGGAGCGGAGGCCCTGAAAGATCGAGCGCTTGGCCGCCACCGTCGAACCACCCCACCGCAGGAGGGCGTCCTCGCGCTCCGCGTGGGGCAGGGCGGAGAACCTACGAGGGCCGATGCCGTGGGCCAGACCCATACCGCGGGTGTCCCACAGGTCGAGGAAGATCTTCATCTCGCGCAGCTCGCGCGGCAGCAGCTTGTGCTGCGCCATCGCCGCGACGGTCGCGAGGTAGTCGATGCCCCGCGGCCCCGGGACGCCGTCCCATCCGGGAATCAGCGTCTCGCCGATCGCGAGGAGCGCACACTCCTGGCGTGGGCCGAACGGACTCGGGGGCGTGTTCTCGGTCACGAGACCTATCCGATCACGGCGACCCGGCGCGGGTTGAGCGCGACGCGCACGATCTCGCCGTCGGCGGGCGGGGTGTCGCCGAGCGCATCGACGAGCAGCTCGCCGTCGCCGGTGTCGACGGCGGCGGTGATCCGCATCCCGTCGGCGGTGGGCACCGAGCCGATCACGCGGGCCGGCACCCCGTGCGCCTGGATCACGACGGAACCCTGCCGCAGGCCCAGCCGGAACCTCCCGTCGGGGCAGTCGACGAGGACCTGGCCCAGCGCGGAGGTCGCCTGCAGGTCCTTGACCTGCGCGTCGAGCAGCACCGAGTAGCCGAGGAAACGGGCCACGTCGGGCGTGCGCGGGCGCCGCCACAGCCTGGCCGGCCGGTCCACCTGGGCCAGCTCGCCGGCGTCCAGCACGGCGACGGTGTCGGCCAGCTCGACGGCCTCGTCGTGGTCGTGGGTCACGATGAGGGCGGGCGTCCCGGTCTCGCGGAGGATGCGGCGCAGGTCACCCACGAGGCGGTCGCGCAGCTGCCGGTCCAGTGCCGAGAGCGGCTCGTCGAGCAGGAGGAGGCGGGGCTTCGGGGCCAGCGCGCGGGCCAGCGCGACGCGCTGCTGCTGCCCGCCGGACAGCTCGCCGACGGGCCGTGCCCCCATCCCGGGCAGCCCGACGAGCTCGAGCAGTTCCTCGACGCGGGCGTCCGCGTCGGCCCGCGGCCAGCGGTGCCGCTGCAGGCCGTAGCGGATGTTGCCGGCCACGTCGCGGTGCCCGAAGAGCTGCCCGTCCTGGAAGACGACGCCGAAGCCGCGCCGGTGCGTGGGCACCTCAGCGAGGTCCGCGCCGTCCCAGAGGATGCGCCCGCCGGCCAGGGGCTCGAGGCCCGCGACGGCCCGCAACAGCGTCGACTTGCCGCAGCCCGACGGCCCGAGCAGCGCGGTGACGGCGTCCGCACCGCCCGCCGCCCGATCCCCGACGGTGAGCGAGACCTCCCGCACGGCCGTCCGGTCGCCGTAGCGCACCGAGATCCGGTCGATGGTCAGCATCGTCGGCCCCCTCCCCTGTCCCCACGTCCGCGGATACCCATCAGAACTCCGCCCGCCCGGCGTCGTCGCGGCGCAGCGCCTCCACGGCGCCGATCACCAGCACCGTCGCGGCGATGAGCAGCACGGAGCACGACGCGGCGAGCGCCGCGTCGGCCCAGCCGGGGCGGCCGGAGATCCGGCCGATCAGCACGGGCAGCGTCATCTGCTCGGGCCGCACCAGGAAGCTCGCGGCCCCGAACTCCCCCAGCGTAACGACGTACGCGAAGCCCGCGGCCACTGCCACGGAGCGGCTGATCACCGGTAGGTCGACGGAGGTGAAGACGCGGACCGGCGAGGCCCCGAGCACGGCGGCTGCCTGCCGTTGCCGCGGGTCGACCGCGCCGAGCGCCGGCACGAGCACACGTACCACCAGCGGCAGCGCGACGAGGGCCTGCACGAAGGGCGGCACGGCGGGCGACTCCCGGACCGCGGGGAGGGATTGCAGGGCCAGCAGGTAGCCGAAGCCGAGCGTCACGGCGCTCACGCCGAGCGGCAGCATCACCACGGCGTCGGCGAACCGGCTCAGCAGCCCGCGGGAGCGGGCGATCGCGACCGCGGCGAGCCCGCCGACGAGCAACGCGATCGCCCCCGCCTGCGCCGCCGTGACCAGCGACATCGTCAGCGCCTTCACCGGCACGACCCCGCCGAAGTCACTGGTGAGCCGGCGGTAGGCGTCGAGGCTCAGCGCGCCGGAGGAGTCGGGACGCAACGACCGCAGCAGCAGCGCTCCGAGCGGGAAGAGCAGCAGCGCGACGCTCACCGGCACGCCGACGAGCACCGCCAGCCGGGCACGGCCGCTCGGCCGCGGCGGCTCCACGCGTGCCGCCGTTGCGGGCCGGGAGACCCGCACCCGCAACGCGCCGCTCACAGCGACGGCCAGCACCACGATCGTGATCTGCACCAGCGCGAGCAGCGCGGCGGTGCGCAGGTCGAACGCGCCGACCACCTCCTGGTAGACCGCGGTCTCCAGGGTGCGCAGCCGGCTGCCGCCGACGACGAGGATGATGCCGAAGCTCGTCGCGCAGAACAGGAAGACCACCGACGCCGCCGACGCGATCGCTGGGAGCAGCGCGGGCGCTGTGGCGGTGAGGAAGGCGCGCGCCGGGCCGGCGCCCAGGGTGCGCGCGGCCTGCTCTGCCCGCGGGTCGACGGCCGACCACACGCCGCCGACGATGCGGGCGACCACCGAGACGTTGAAGTAGGCGTGCGCGAGCAGTACCGCCCACACCGTCTCGGAGAGGCCGAGGAAGCCGAGGCTCCCGCCGGGAGCGAACAGCGTGCGGAAGGCGACGCCCACCACGACGGTCGGCAGCACGAAGGGCACCGTCACCACCACCCGGAAGAGCCACTGCCCGCGGAACCGGACCCGGGCGGTGAGCCAGGCCAGCGGCAGTCCGAGGACCACGGTGAGCAGCGTCGACGCCGCGGCCTGCCAGAGGGTGAACCAAACCAGCCCCAGGCCGCCGGCGCCGGCGAAGCCCTCCCACAGGCCGACACCGTCGGACGCGAGTCCCCGCGCGACGATGGCGGCGACGGGCCAGAGGAAGAAGACCGCGACGAACAGCAGTGGGGCTGCCAGCAGCGCGAGCCGCCCGCGGTCCAGCTGCCTCACGACGGCCCCGTCACCGCCCCATCAGCTGGCGCCACTGCCGCACCCAGCCGTCGCGCTCGTCGGCGAGGCGATCGGCGGGCAGCGTGGCGGCCTTCGGCGGCACGGGCGCGTACTTCGCCCACGTCTCGGGCAGCGCGACGCCGCGGGTCACGGGGTAGACGAACATCTCGTCGGGGATGCTCGCCTGCACCGCGGGGGTCAGCAGGAAGTCGATGAGCTTGCGTGCGCCCTCGGGGTTCTTGGTGCCGCGCAGCACGCCCGCGTACTCGACCTGCCGGAAGCAGGTGTCGAGCAGCGCCTTGGTCGGGGGCGCGGAGCCGTCCTTGCCCACCTCGGCGGCGGGCGAGCTGGCGTAGGAGACGACGATCGGCTTCGGGCCCTTGCCCGACGATCCGGAGAAGTCCGTCGAGTAGGCGGTCGACCAGTTCGGGGTCACGGAGACCTCGTTGGCCCGCAGCGAGCGCCAGTACTCCTGCCAGCCCTCGCCCAGCGCCGCGACGGTACCGGCCAGGAAGGCCATGCCGGGCGAGGCCGTCTCGGGGTTCTGCACGACGGTCAGGCCGCGGTACTCGGGCTTCGTCAGGTCCTGGTAGGTGACCGGCTCAGCGAGACCCTTGTCCTTGAAGTAGCGGGTGTCGATATTGACGCAGACGTCGCCGAAGTCGATCGCGGTGAGCTGCGGCATGCCAGCCAGCGCGTAGTCCTGTGCGCCGTTCGCGGCGCCGGGCGAGACGTACTCGTCGAAGACGCCGGCGCGCACGGGCCGCGCGGCGTAGGTGTTGTCCACGCCGAAGGCGACGTCGCCGGGCGGGTTGCCCGGGGTCAGCGACAGCTTGGTGGCGAGCTCGCCGCCGTCCCCCAGCTCGACGGTCTTGATCGCGAGCCCGGTCTGCTTCGTGAAGTCGGCGAGCACGTTCTCGGGCAGGTGGAAGCTGGAGTGGGTCACGAGGGTCACGGTGCCGGTGGCCGACGGTGCGTCGCTCTCCTTCGACGGTGCCGTGCTGGTCGCGCACGCGCCGGTCGCGAGCGTCGCCGCCGTGAGGATCGCAAGGCCTACGCGGCCGAGGTTGGTCATCTGCTCAGACTAGTGCGTCCAACCGCCGCCGCTGCGCGAGGATCAGCGCGACAAGGACGACCGCGGCGAGCACGCCGGGCGCCATGAGGACCGCCCAGAACGGACCGTCGTCGATCCCGATCACAGCGAGACCCTTGCGTAGGAAGTGCACGCCGATGTAGCCGAACACCGCGGTGACCGCCGCGACCCGCGTCGCCCAGGGGGTGAAGGCCGCGCCCGGGGCGCGGAAGTCCGGGCCGCCGCGCGGCCCGAGGGGGCCGTGCACCACCCAGATGAGCAGCGGGACGATCCACACGAAGTGGTGGATCCAGGAGATCGGCGAGGCGAGCAGCCCGAGGAACTGGACCAGGACCAGCGCAATGAGGGCGTCGCCCCGGCGCACCACCCACCAGGCGGCGAAGAGCAGGGCCGCGGCCACGACCACCGCGATGATCCACGCCGGCCCGGTGCCCACGTCGTGCCCGGCGAGGCGGGAGACCGCCCCGCGCAGCGCTTGGTTGTCGGGCTTGGCGGGGTCGCCGATGGGTCCGGTGTCGCCGAGCAGCACGGTGAAGTAGCGCCGGGTCTCCGTGGGCAGGATCAGGTAGCTGATCCCGACGGTGGCGGCGAAGGCCACAGCGGAGACGACGGCGGCCCACACCCGGCCGCGGGCGAGCAGGAAGAGCCCGCCCACCGCGGGGGTGAGCTTGATCCCGGCGGCGAGGCCGATCAGGAAGCCGGAGGCACCGTCGACCTTCTCCGGGGTGAGCGCGGGCGCCGGGCCGGGCCGGCGGCCGATCTCGGAGCGCGCCACGAGGTAGGCGGCCCACACGCCGAAGGTCATGAGGACCACGTTGATCTGGCCGTAGTCGAGGTTGGTGCGCACCGGGTCGATCCACAGCGCGGCCGCGGTCCACACCAGGGGCAGCTCGCGCGGCACGTCGCCCAGGCGCGACGGTGCGCCGCGCCCCGCGGCCAGGACGGCCAGGCACATGCGGATGACCAGGAACAACAGGCCCGCGGTGAGCGCGACCCAGCCGACCGCGACCACCGGGAACGGCAGGAACTTCAGTGGGTAGAAGAACAATGCCGCGAAGGGCGGGTAGGTGAAGGGCAGCGGCTGCTGCGGCGTGTAGTCGCGGAGCGCGAAGTCGTAGAGCCCGCCGTCGGCGGTCACCCGCTGCGCGGCCTCGTAGTAGACCCGCAGGTCGACGAAGTTGAAGTTGTGCTGCCCGGCGAGGATCCACACGATCCGAGCGCCGAGGGCCACGAAGAAGAGGGGGAGCGCGACGCGCCGGAGGCCGCTCGACCGGCCGCCGTCGGCCGACGTGCTGCGGTCCTTGGTCACGGGTGGACACCTTAGCGATGGTCACACTCATTGCGCGAACCGCCGCGCGTCTGGACCATGGAGCGGGTGACCACAGCCGAGACGACCGCCCCCGATCATTCCGCCCTGCGTTCGGCGGTCTCCGGGGCGCGCGCGATCGTCGACGTGGGCGTCATCGTCGCGGTGTTGGTCGCGACCAATCTGGTCGCCCATTTCACCGGTAGCTGGGCCGCCCTGCTGGCCGTCCCGGTGTCCGCGGTCCTGCTCATCGGCATCGCCCGCCACCGCGGCCTCGACTGGCACGAGCTGGGCCTGGGCCGCGAGCACTGGCGTTCCGGGGCGAAGTACGCGACCGCGGCCGTCTTCGTGGTGGCGACGGTGATCGTGGTCGGCGCGCTACTGCCCGTCACGCGCGGGCTGTTCCTCAACGACCGCTACGCCACCTTCTCGACCGCGATCATCGCGTCGATGGTGATCATCCCGCTGCAGACGGTGATCCCCGAGGAGCTGGCCTTCCGCGGCGCGCTGCACGGCACACTGTCGCGCGCGATGCACTTCCGCTGGGTCGTGGTCACGGGTTCGCTGCTCTTCGGCTTCTGGCACATCGCCTCGTCGCTGGGCCTCACCAGCGGCAACGCCGGCCTGACCAAGATCCTCGGCGCGGGGCCCCTTGCCCAGTTCCTCGGCATCGCGGGCGCCGTGATCGCGACCGCCTTCGCCGGCTGGGTGTTCACCTGGCTCCGCTCCCGCAGCGGCTCCCTCATCGCCCCCATCGCGCTGCACTGGTGCCTCAACGGCGCGGGCGCGCTGGCCGCCGCCTTCGCCTGGCAGCTCCTCCGCTGACCCGCGCCCGCCGGGCGCTCGCTTCGCTCGTGGCGCTCCCTAGCGGGGCCGCCACCTCCCTAGGTCCATGGACATGGGGAATGCACGACACGCCATGGCGCAGCGCGTCCCGCTAGGGAACGCCCGACGGTGCCGGGCTCGCACGTCCGCCTCGTCTCACCCTGGGAAGCGTGGGATCGATGCAATCACGCCGGTGTTGAACATCTGGGTGGTCAGGATCGAATAGAACCGCCTCCGGTCGAGCAGGTCCTCCCACTTCCAGTGACACACGGTGATGCCGATGGTGGCGAAGTCGCTGTCCCGCCGCTGCTCGTAGCGCCGACGGTCCGCGTCAGAGCGGTACTTGTCCTCCCCGTCGAACTCGCCGACGAGGCGCCCCCAGCAGAAGTCGACGACGTAGGTGCGACCCCTGATCCGGAACGTCCGCTGCAGCTCCGGCGCCGGCAGCTTCCACTGGATCATCCGTGCCCGCGACCACGACTCCCCCGCCGATTCGCTGCACTCCACGGAGTCGGCGAGCGCGCGCATCACCATCTCGCTGCCCGTCCGCCTGCCGAGAGCCGTCGCGACCCGCACGAGTTCCGCGAGCGGCACCGGCGGGCGGTCGGCGGGTTTCGGCACGCGCGGAATCAGCCGCGCACCGTCGATCAAGACGAGAGCCTGCTCGTAGGTCCCAGCCATCGCACCGTCGATGGCGGTTCGAGCGAGCGAGGTGGTCCGGATCCCGTCCAGCAGGACGACGTCCCCGGGCGGCAACGGCCGTGGGTGCACATGCCGTTTCCCGCTGACTAGACCGCCTTTGTGTCGGTCATCGATCGTGGTGTGCACGCGGGAGTAGTCGGGCCTCAGGGCGGGCAGCCCCCACAGCACGGCGGCGCTCTGGTGGCTGATCACTCCCCAGCCACCGACGGTGCCGGCCGCCCGTACCATCCGCTCATATTCGACCCACGCCTCCCCGACCGACGCGTCGGTGTAGATCGTGGGCCACAGCATCCGCAGCTTCTTCACCCGGATCGCCTGCCGGATCCCGTTGCGCGTCCACCCCTGGGCGAGCAATAACTCGCGCGTCATCAAGTCCCCCATGGAGTTGATGGTGCCGCCCCGCCGCTTCCACCCGGTCCGCCGAACCGCCGTGCAGGGCCCGTCATCCACAGGAACAGCGTTATCCACAGGCTCCCACGCGCCCGGCGTCGCTCGCTTCGCTCGTGGTGCTCCCTAGCGGGGCGGCCAGCTCCCTACGTCTATGGACATGGGGAATGTACGACACGCGACGGCACTGCACGCCCCGCTAGGGAGAACCGGCGATGTCGACCGCCGAGTTCGCACGTCCCGCTAGGGACAGAGCCGACGATCCGGACCGGACACAGACGGTCGCGCCGACGCTACGAACGCGCGGTCGACGGTGCCGGGGCCTCAAGTTCGCGCGCCGCGGGGGCGACGACCACCGCGACGGCCACCGCGACGAGCACCAGGATCAGCGCGTAGAGCAGGGTGACGAACTCGCCCAGGGCGCCGATGATCGGCGGGCCGGCGAGGAACGAGAGGTAGCCGATGGTCGAGACCACGGAGACCCGCACCGCCGCCATGCGCGGCTCGTCGGCCGCCGCGGACATGCCGACGGGGAAGCCGAGCGAGGCGCCCAGCCCCCAGAGCGCGACCCCCACATACGCGGCCCAGGTCGGGCCGAAGATGACGAGCGAGAGGCCCACGAAGGCGAGCGCGCCGCAGGCGCGCAGCGTGCGCACCCGGCCGTAGGAGTCCAGGACGCGAGTACCTGCGAGCCGGCCGATCGTCATGAAAGTGACGAAGACCGCGAAAGTCAGCGTGCCGACGGTCTTCGACGTGCCGTGGTCGTCGACCATCGCCAACGCCAACCAGTCGTTCGCGCTGCCCTCGGTGAGCGCCATTCCGAGCACCATGAGGCCGATGAGCAGCGTGCGGGGCTCGCGCCACACCGCCAGCCGCTCGCGGCGGGACACCGGAGCGTGGTCGTCGGCGTCGTGCGCCTGGAAGGGCACGTGCCGCAGCGCGAACCAGCCGACCACCAGGAGGACGCCGTTCACGACCAGTAGGTGCGGCAGCAGCGGTACGTGCGCCGCCTGGGCCGCGGCGGCGGTGAGCGCGCCGGCCACGGTGCCCATCGAGAACGCCGCGTGGAAGGCGGGCATCACGGTGCGCCCCAGCGCCCGCTCGTTCTCGGCGCCGGAGAGGTTCATGCAGACGTCGGTGATGCCGTGCGAGAGCCCGACGAAGACCAGCGGCAGCAATGTGAGCGCGTAGTTCCCGGACTGCGCGCCCGCGGCGGCGGCGATCATCGTCACGCCCAGCGCGGGCAGGGTCACCGCGATGACGCGGCGAGCGCCGAACCGCGCGGCCAGCGCCCCCGAGCCGACGAGGCCCACGACCGAGCCGACCGCCAGACCGAAGGTCAGGAGCGCCACCTGCAGCGTGGTGGCCCGCAGATCGTCGCGAACCTGGGGCAGCCGGCCGATGTAGCTGGCGAAGGTGAGCCCGCTGAGCGCGAAGATCACCGCGACGGCATTGCGCCAGGCGAGCACAGAGCCCCCTACCGCGTCCGTCTTCTGCTCCTGGAAGTCCACGCTCACCGATCAACCCTTCGAAACGTTTCGATTGTTGCTTGCTAGGCTAGGTCCCCATGACACGCGGGTCAAACCGGATAACGCTGGTGCACGTCGCCGAGGCGGCGGGCGTCTCGCTGTCGACGGCGTCCCACGCCTTCGGCATCCACAAGCCCATCAGTGACGCCACCCGCGCCCGCGTCCTCGCCGCGGCCGCCCAGCTGGGCTACGAGGGGCCCGATCCGCGGGCCCGGTCGCTGCGCAGCGGCCGCACCGACATCATCGGCGTTCAGGTGGACGACGAGGCGGGCCGCGCCTTCCGCGACCCGGTCATCATCGGCATCCTCGACGGCGTGTCGACCGCGCTGGCCGCGAGCCCCACCTCGGTCCTGCTCCTCCCCGATTCGCTCCCGGAGGAGCGCCTGCGGTCGCTCCCCGTCGACGGCGTGGTCGCCGCCGGCTGCTCCCCCGCCCTCGGCGCGCTGCGCGCGGCGATGGCGAAGCGCGGGATCCCCGTCGTCACCGCGGGCAACCAGGTCGACGACATCGGCAGCGTCGGCGTCGAGAACCGCGCCGCCACCGCCCTGCTCACCGGCCACCTCCGCGCGCTCGGCCACCGGTCCGTCGGCGTCGTACGGCTGCGCCACGGCGATGTCGAGAAGGCGCGCACGGCTGCGGCGCTGGCCGCCTTCCCGGACGCCGCCGTCGTCGTCTCCGCCGACAGCACGATCGACGAGGGCTTCCGCGCGGGCGGCGAGCTGCTCGACGCGCACGCCCCCACCGCGGTGATCGCCCAGTCGGACCTGTTGGCCGCCGGGGTGATCCGCGCCGCCGAGGCCCGCGGCCTCCGCGTCCCGGAGGACCTCTCGGTCGTGGGCTTCGACGGTGTCCGCATCGACGGCTTCGACCGCGCCCTCACCACGATCCGGCAACCGATCGTCGAGATGGGCCGGCTCGCAGCGCAGGCCGTGCTCGCCGCGCAGGACGGGGCGTCGCTGCCGACCCTCGCGCTCGACGTCGATCTCGTCATCGGCGACACCACCGGGCCGGCGCCTCAGCGGTCCTGAGCCACCTCGTCGAGCGCGGCCGCCAGCAGGCTCGCGTACGTGTCCGGGTCGGGCACGGCGGTGCGGCTGCTGGTCACGGAGACCGTCACCGTGTCACCCAGTCCGTGCACGCCGTGCGTGAGCCCAATGGCGGGCGAGAGTGCCGGGAAGCCCGCGGTGAACACCGATCTCCCGCCCAGCAGCTCCAGGTCCGCCGGTCCGCGGTGCACGCTGGAGAGCACCGTCGCGCCGGCCATCGTGTCCGGGATGATCGTGGGGTCGAAGGCGCGCACGCCGAGCACCGCGAGGGCTGACGGTGCCGCGTCCTCCGCCGCCCCGACGGTGCGCCACAACGGACTCGCGGCGCGCTCGCGGGCGGCGGCCAACGCCGCGGCGACGCGAACGGGACGCTCCGCGGCGGGGATCCCGGGGTACAGCGGCACAGAGACGTTGCCGAAGGAATTGCGCTCGCCGTGCCTCCGCTCGCGCGCGACCATCACCTCCGCCGACAGCTCCGCGGGCACCACCCCGCCCCGAAGGCGCAGGTACCGCTCCACGGCCAGCGAGACCGCGGCGAGCGCGGTCACCGTGACGGTGTGCCCGGCATGCAGGGAAGCGTTGTCGCGCAACAGCATCCGCACGTCACGGGTCGCATCGGGGGCGACGTTGAGCAGGGTGCGGGGACAGCCGGGGATCGCGGGCGGCAGCGCGCCGTCGCGGGTGCGCCGGTCGATCGCGGCGCGGGCCCGTGGGGCGAGCGCGCCGAGCGCCACCGTCCGGGCCAGCGCGACGGGCAGCCCCAGCACGCCGCGGGCGGCGCGGAGCGGGCCGGGCAGCGGCCGGAAGACCGGCGCCTCGCGGGCCTCGCCGGAACCGAGGAGCGCGCGGGCGATCTCAGCGGACCGTCGACCGTCCGCGAGGGCGTGGGCCACCTGCAGCACCACCACCGTCGCGGGGCCGGCGCACCGCGGCGCGCCCGCCACCCGGGGGAAGACGTGCAGCCGCCAGGGCGCGACGGTCGCGTCCACCTGCCGAGCGAAGAGGCGGGCCACGGCGGCGGGCACCGCGTCCCAGGTGTGCGCGATCCCCTCGCGGACGTCGGCCACCTCGCCCGGCGCCCATGCGGGGTGCTCGAGATCGCCGGGCGCGGGCGCGATCCGCAGCCGCAGGTCAGCGATCGACGGTGCGCGCGCCAGCACGACGTCCGCCACCTCCGCGGCCGACGGTGCCGGGCCGGCACCGTGGTCGAAGCAGTAGAGCAGGAACTGATCGCTCGGCATCACCGCCGACGCCCAATGGGTACGGGCGTCGCGCGGGGAGAGGAGCCCACCGGTCACGGCACCACGCTAACGCACCCGGATCCCGGCCTCCCCGACGGCGGAAGCCATGTCGTCACCACGATCGGATCTCCGTGACCACAGCCCCGTCTCCCGTAGTTTCGATGACGATGCCCGGCAGACACGACCCGTCGGCCGAGAGAAGGAGACGCACATGGGACGGACCGACCACCGGGTCGCGGTCGTCGGGGGCGGCGGAGTCGGGGCGGCTGCGGCGTGGGCCCTCGCCCGCGCCGGGGTCGACGTGGTGCTGATCGAGCGGTACCGGCGCGCCCACACGCTGGGCGCCTCGCACGGCGCGACGCGCAACTTCAACCCGGGCTACACCCGTCCGGAGTACCTCGCGCTGCTGCGCGCCGCGCTCCCACTCTGGCGGGAGCTGGAAACCGAGTCGGGCGCACATCTCCTCGACCAGGTGGGCGTCGTCAACCGCGGGCCGCGGCCGGACGTCCAGGACCTCCTGGAGGCGCTGCCCACGATCGGCCTGCGCGCCGAGCTGCTCGACGCCCGCGAGGCCTCCCGGCGATGGCCCCAGCTGCGGTTCGCCGGACCCGCCGTGCACCTCCCCGACGGTGGGCGGCTCTACGCGGAGCGGGCCGTCGACGCGCTCTACCGGGTCGCGGAGGCCCGCGGCGCACGCATCCTGGAAGACACCCGGGTCGCCTCCCTCCGGGCGAACGACGACGGCGTGGTCATCGAGACCGACAGCGGGCCGATCACCGCCCGCGCCGCCGTCGTCGCGGCCGGGGCCTGGTCGAGCCGCCTGCTGGACGGCGTTGTGGACCTGCCCCGGCTCACCGTCACCCAGGAGCAGCCCGCGCACTTCGCGCTCACCGCGCCGCTCGCCGACCTGCCCGCGTTCAACCATCACCCCGAGGCGGACTCCGCCTGGTGGCCCTCGGCCGTCTACGGCGGCTGGACGCCCGGCGTCGGGATCAAGGCCGGGTGGCACGGCGTGGGGCCCGTCACCGATCCCGACGCACGCACCCTGCGATCGGAACCGGCCCAGCTGCTCGCCCTCCGGCGGTACGTCGCCGAGTGGATCCCCGGCGCGGACGCGGACCAGTTCGAGGAGATCAGCTGCACGTACACGACGACCCCGACGGCGGACTTCGCGATCGGCACCGTCGGCCCGATCACGGTCGCGGCCGGGTTCTCGGGCCACGGCTTCAAGTTCCTGCCCGCGCTGGGCGAACTGCTGGCCCGACTCGCCTCCACCCCGGGCGCCAGATCGCCGTTCCGCCTGGCGTGACGACGCCGATCAGGAAAGAACGGCGCGCCGGTAGACGAGCGCCGCGGCACCGATGAGGGGCGCGTCGGCGCCGAGGCCGGCGGGGACGACCCGCGCGGCGGCCACGTAGGGCAGCGGGTGCGCGGCGACCGCGGCCTGCACGAGGTCCACGAAATCGTCGGCGACGCGGGTGAATCCGCCGCCGAGGACGACGACCGAGACGGGCACCAGCGCCACGGCGCTGCCGATCCCCTGGCCGACGGCGGCGGCGCACCGTCGGACCGCGGCGACCGCGACGGCGTCCCCGGCGCGGTACGCCTCCCCCAGCTCCTCCCCGGTGGAGCCATCGAAGCCCTGCGTGCGCGCCCACTCCACGGTGTGCGGGCCGGAGGCGACGGACTCGAGCATGGTGGTGCGGCCGAGGGATTCGCTGCCGGTGTACCCCGACAGTTCTACTTGACCGATGTGCCCGGCGTTGCCGACGAGCGCGCGGCCGCCCACGACGAAGCCGCCGCCGATGCCGGTGGAGACCACCATGCCGAGGGCGTCGTCATGGCCGCGCGCCGCCCCGAGCCAATGCTCGCCGAGCACGATCGCGACGCCGTCCCGGCGGAACTCGACGGGCAGGCCGCCGGCGGCGTCCGCCACGAGGTCGCGCAGCGGGAAGCCGTGCAGCGCCTCGAGGTTGATCGGCGAGGTGGTGCCCGCCGCGTCGTCGACCGGCCCGGCCGCGGCCAAGCCCACCCCCTGGACCGGCCCGTCCGCGGCGGCGAGGGCGTCGCGCACGACGCCGGTGATCGCTGCCTCGAGTTCGGCGGTCGTCGCCTCGGGCCCGGTGGGTGCGCGGTACCGCGACGCCTCGACGACGGTGCCGTCCGCCTCCACCAGCCCGGCCGCCACCTTGGTACCGCCGAGGTCCACCGCGAGGACGGTCATCGCGCGTACCGGACCAGACCGAGTTCGGCGGGGCCGGTGAGCAGGCGGTGCTGCGGGAGCACCCGCACCGCGTAGCCGAACCGGCCAACCTGCCCGGGCAGCACGGCCCGGTAGCGCTCGCCGTCGAAGTGCAGCCGGACGGCTCTGCCCTCCACGATGTCCCCGGCCTCGTCGACGCCGCCGATGACGGCCTCGACGCGGATGTCGCCGTCCTCCAGCGCTCCCAACGCGACGGCGGCGGCGATCTCCACTCCCTCGGGGAGCACGGTCGCGGTGGACTCGCCGACGCGCACCGCGTCCCAGCCGGAGCGGACCTTGTCGATGTACTCAACGAGGTCGCCGATGGCCGGCCTGGTCGCCCGGGCGGAGCGGGCGGCGGGGCGGTAGTAGGCGGTGGCGTACTCGCGGACCATGCGGTCGGCGGCGACCTCGGGCGCGGTGGCGGACAACGTGTGCCGCACCTTGGCGAGCCAGCGCGGGGGCGCGTCGTCCGCGTCGCGACGGTCGTAGAAGGCGGGCACCACGTCGTGCTCGAGCAGGTCGTACAGGGCGTCGGCCTCGATGTCGTCGCGGCGGCCCGGGTCCACGCCCACGGCCGACGGGATCGCCCAGCCGTTGTTCCCGTCGTACAGCTCGTCCCACCAGCCGTCGAGCACCGAGAGGTTGAGGCCGCCGTTCATCGCGCTCTTCATGCCCGAGGTCCCGCAGGCCTCCAGGGGCCGCAGCGGGTTGTTCAGCCACACGTCGCAGCCGTGGTACAGGTACCCGGCCATGCCGATGGAGTAGTTGGGCAGGAAGGCGATCCGGTGCCGCAGGGTGCGGTCGTCGGTGAAGTGCAGCAGCTGCTGCAGCAGGCGCTTGCCCTCGTCGTCGTGCGGGTGGCTCTTCCCGGCGATGACCACCTGGACGGGTCGGTCCGGATCCAACAGGAGCGCGCGCAGCCGCTCGGGATCGCGCAGCATCAGGGTGAGCCGCTTGTACGTCGAGACGCGGCGGGCGAAGCCGATGGTGAGCACCTCGGGGTCGAACATGCGCTCGGTCCAGCCGAGTTCGGCGTCCACGGCGCCGCGCTCGCGCCACGCCGTCCGGGTGCGGGTGCGCACCTCGTCGACGAGACGGTGGCGCAGCGTGGTGCGCAGGCGCCAGAGGGCCTCGTCGGGCATGGACAGCGGGTCTGCGGCGCGCTCGGCGACGAGGCGGTCAGCCCACGTTCCGTGGTGCACGCCGTTGGTGACCGAGCCGATGGGCACCTCGGCCGGCTCGAAACCGGGCCACAGGCCGGCGAACATCTCGCGGCTCACGGCGCCGTGCAGCTTCGAGACACCGTTCGCGCGCTGGGCGAGCCGGAATCCCATGTGGGCCATGTTGAAGACGCCGGGGTCGGCCTCGGCGCCGAGGGCGATGATCTCGTCGAGGGGCACCGTGGGCAGCAGCGAGCACATCTGGCTCGCGTCGCCGAAATAGCGCCGCACGAGGTCCACGGGGAAGCGGTCGATGCCCGCGGGCACCGGGGTGTGCGTGGTGAAGACGGTGGCGGTCCGGGCCAACGTCCGAGCCGCCGCGTAGCTCAGCTCCTCGGTCGCCATGAGCTCGCGGATCCGTTCCAGGCCGAGGAAGCCGGCGTGGCCCTCGTTGGCGTGGAAGACCTCGACGCCGGGGTGGCCGGTCAGGTCGCAGAAGGCTCGGGCGGCGCGGACACCGCCGATGCCGAGCAGGATCTCCTGCCGCAGACGGTGTTCCGCGTCGCCGCCGTAGAGCCGGTCAGTGACCCCGCGGAGATCGGGGTCGTTGTTCTCTATGTCGGTGTCCATGAGCAGCAACGGGATCCGCCCGACATCGGCCCGCCACACGGCGGCGCTGAGCACGCGCCCCTCGAGCGGCACCGAGACCACCAGCTGCTGCCCGCTGGACAGCGTCACAGGCCGCAGCGGCAGCTGCGCCGGGTCCAGCTCGGGGTACGCCTCGAGCTGCCAGCCGTCCGCGGACAGCGACTGCTGGAAGTAGCCGTGCCGGTACAACAGGCCCAGCGCGATCAGCGGGAGCCCGAGGTCGGACGCGGCCTTGAGGTGGTCGCCCGCGAGGACGCCGAGCCCGCCGGAGTAGTTCGGCAGCGTCTGGCTCACGCCGAACTCCATCGAGAAGTACGCGATCCCCTTCGCGCCGTCCGTGAGCTCGTCGGCCCACGCCGGGCGGGTGAGGTAGTCGTTCAGGTCGGCGTGGACGGCACGGACCAGCGCGACGAACTCCGCATCGTCGCCGAGGGCCGCGACCCGCGCCTGGTCAGCTCCGCGGAGCGCCTCGAGCGGGTCATGGGTGGCCGCCCACACCTCGGGCGCGACGGTGGCGAACAGGTCCTGGGTGGGTCCGTGCCACACCCAGCGCAGGTTGCGCGCGAGGTCGGCGAGCGGCGCGAGCGACTCGGGGTAGGCGGGCTCGACGGTGAAGGTTCCTTCTGCGTGCACGCCTACCGACCCTATTGCCTGCCCGCGCCGCCCGCGACGTTACCGGCGGGTCACGTGGCCTGCGCCGCGCCTGACCATCTAGAAGTCGCCGTTGAAGCGGCGCAACGAGCGGATCGCGCCCACCAGCGCGGCGGATTCCTCGTCGGGCATGCCGATGTCGGAGAAGACGTCGTTGAGCACGACCGTCGCCTTCTCCACCAGCTCCCGGCCGTCCGGGGTGATGGCGACGAGGGTGGTGCGGCCGTCGGTGGGGTGGGGCTTGCGCTCGACCAGCCCGGCCTCGCCCAGCCGGTCGATCGCGTGCGTCACCGACGAGACGTGCACCTGCAGCCGGGTGCTCGCCTTCGAGATCGGCAGTTCGCCGCGCTTGGTGAAGGCGAGCAGCCGCAGCAGCTCGAACCGGGAGAACGACAGCCGGAAGGGCTTGAGGGCCGTCTCGATCCGCGCGAGCAGGATCTGGTGCGCCCGCATCACGGACGTCACCGCCTCCATGCCGGAGGCGACGTCGCCGCCCCAGCCCGCGTCTTCCCAGTTGCGGCGGGCACGCGCGATCGGGTCCCGGGGGTCCGGCTGCACCATCGTCCCGCCTTCCTCGTCGTGAATCGCTACCTCAGCGTAGAGATGATCGCACTGAAGTCCAGGCCGCCGTTGTCCTGCGCGAACGCAGAGTACAGCTCGGCGGCGTGCGTGCCGAGCGGCGCGCTGGATCCGGTGGACGCCACGGCGTCCATGGCCAGTCCCAGATCCTTGTTCATCAGGGCCGTCGCGAAGCCGGGCTTGAACTCGTTGCCCGACGGTGCCCCCGCCACCGGCCCCGGCACGGGGCAGTTGGTGTGCAGCGACCAGCAGTTGCCGGTGGCGCCCGTGACCACGTCGTACAGCGCCTGATCCGCCAGGCCCAGCTTCTCGGCGAGGACGAAGGCCTCGCCCACGACGATCTGCTGGACCGCGAGGATCATGTTGTTGCAGACCTTGGCAGCCTGCCCGTTGCCGGAGCCACCGCAGTGGATCACCTTGCCCGCCATCGGATCCAGCACGGGTTGGGCCGCAGCGAAGGCGGCGTCGTCGCCGCCCACCATGAAGGCGAGGGTGCCGGCGTCGGCGCCCTTGACGCCGCCCGAGACGGGCGCGTCCACCTGCTTCATCCCGGCGGCCTCGGCCAACGCGTGGACCGCGCGGGCGTCGTCGACGGAGATGGTGGAGCTGTCGATGAACAGCGTGCCCGGCGCGGCGTGTGGGAGGACCGACTCGTACACGCCCTTCACGATGCCGCCGTTGGGCAGCATGGTGACCACGGCGTCCGCGCCGGTCACCGCCTCCTCGGCGGTGTCGATCACGGTGACGCCGGCCGCGCGGGCCGCGTCCTGCGCCGCGGGGACGAGGTCGAAACCGCGCACCGTGTGGCCGGCGGCGACGAGGTTCTTCGCCATCGGGCCGCCCATGTGGCCGAGGCCGAGGAATGCGATCGTGCTCATGAAGGTGTGCCTCCTACTTGCCCTGGATGCGGGCGGCCTCGGCGCGGCCGATCACCATCCGCATGATCTCGTTGGTGCCCTCGAGGATCCGATTCACCCGCAGGTCGCGGACGATCTTCTCGACGCCGGTCTCGTGCAGGTAGCCGTAGCCGCCGTGCAGCTGCAGCGCCTGGTCGGCGACCTGGTAGCAGGTCTCGGTGACGAACTTCTTCGCCATCGCGCAGAGCTCGACCTTGTCGGGGTCGTTCTCGTCGAGCGCGGTGGCCGCGCGCCACAGGATCAGGCGGGAGGCCTCGAGCGAGGTGGCCATGTCGGCGAGCGCGAACCGGATGGTCGGCTCGTCGATCAGCTTGCGGCCGAAGGTCTCGCGCTCCGTCATGTAGCGCAGGGCGAGGTCGTACGCGGCCTGTGCGCCGCCCAGGGAGCAGGCGGCGATGTTGAGCCGGCCGCCGTTGAGCCCGTTCATGGCGATGCCGAAGCCCTTGCCGGCCCCCTCGGCCCCGCCCAGCATGCGCGAGGCCGGGATCCGCACGTTCTCGAAGATCACCTGGGTGGTGGGCTGGCTGTGCCAACCCATCTTCACCTCGGGCGGCCCGAAGGAGAGACCGGGGATTCCCTTGTCCACCAGGAAGGTCGAGATGCCGCGGGCGCCCTCGCCCTCGCTGCGCGCCATGACCACATACAGGTCGGACGCGCCGCCGCCGGAGATGAACTGCTTCGTGCCGTTGAGCACGAAGTCGTCGCCGTCGCGGTCGGCCTTGGTGGTCAGCGAAGCCGCGTCCGAGCCGGCGCCCGGCTCGGTGAGGCAGTAGCTGGCCATCACGTCCATCGGCGCGAGCTTGGGGATCCACTCCTGCCGTTGCTCCTCGGAGCCGTAGGTGTCGACCATCCACGTGCACATGTTGTGGATCGAGATGAACGCCGCGGTCACGGGATCGCCCTGGGCGAGCTCCTCGAAGATGCGGACGCCGTCGAGCCGGCGCAGGCCGGATCCGCCCACGTCCTCACGGGTGTAGATGGCGGCCATGCCGAGGCTGCCCGCCTCCTTCATCTCCGCCACCGGGAAGTGCTTGGTGGCGTCCCAGTCGAGCGCGGAGGGCGCGAGGCGCTTGCGGGAGAAGTCGCGGGCCATCTCGACGATGGCGAGGTCGTCCCCCGTCAGGTTCGGGTAGGGCACGTGCCGCTCCTAGTGCATCGTCGGGATGGAGAACTCCGCGCCGTCCTTGATGCCCGAGGGCCAGCGCGAGGTCACCGTCTTGGTCTTGGTGTAGAAGAGGATCGAGTGCGGGCCGTGCTGGTTCAGGTCGCCGAAGCCGGACCGCTTCCAGCCGCCGAAGGTGTGGTAGGCCACGGGAACCGGGATCGGCACGTTGACGCCGACCATGCCGACCTCGACGCGGGCCACGAAGTCGCGTGCGGCGTCGCCGTCGCGGGTGAAGATGGCCACGCCGTTGCCGTACTCGTGCTCGGTGGGCAGCGCGAGGGCCTCCTCGTAGGTCTTGGCCCGGACGATGCACAGCACGGGACCGAAGATCTCGTCCGTGTAGATGGACATGTCCTTGGTGACGTGGTCGAACAGCGTCGGGCCGAGGTAGTTGCCGCCGGAGAGGTCGGCGTCGCCGAAGGTGAGCTCGTCGCTGGTGCGCTCGCGGCCGTCGACCACGAGGTCGGCGCCGGCGTCGACGCCCTGCTGGATGTAGCTCTTGGTGCGCTCGACCGCGGCCGGGGTGATGAGGGGACCGTAGTCGGCCTTCGGGTCGTGGCTGTGGCCCACGCGCAGCTGCTGCACGCGCTCGACGAGGCGCTCGCGCAGGCGGTTCGCGGTCTCCTCGCCCACGGGGACGGCGACGGAGATCGCCATGCAGCGCTCGCCGGCGGAGCCGTAGCCCGCGCCGATAAGGGCGTCCACGGCCTGGTCCAGGTCGGCGTCCGGGAGGATCACCATGTGGTTCTTGGCGCCGCCGAAGGCCTGGCTGCGCTTGCCGTTCTTCGCGCAGGTCTCGTAGATGTACTGCGCGATGTCCGAGCTGCCGACGAAGCCGACGGCCTTGACGTCCGGGTTGTTCAGCAGCGCGTCGACCGACTCCTTGTCGCCGTGGACGACCTGGAAGACGCCCTCGGGCAGGCCCGCCTCGATGAAGAGCTCGGCCAGGCGCACCGGCACGGAGGGGTCACGCTCGGAGGGCTTGAGGATGAAGGCGTTGCCGCAGGCCAGCGCCGGGCCGGCCTTCCACAGCGGGATCATGGCCGGGAAGTTGAAGGGCGTGATGCCGGCGACGACGCCGAGCGGCTGGCGCATCGAGTAGACGTCGATGCCGGTGCCGGCGCCCTCGGTGTACTCACCCTTGAGCAGGTGCGGGATGCCGATCGAGAACTCGATCACCTCGATGCCCCGCTGGATGTCACCCTTGGCGTCGGCGACGGTCTTGCCGTGCTCGCTGGAGAGCAGCGAGGCCAGCTCGTCGACGTTCTGGTGGACCAGGTCGATGAACTTCATGAAGACGCGGGCACGGCGCTGCGGGTTGAAGGCCGCCCACTCGACCTGCGCCTTCTTCGCCCGCGCGACCACGTCGTCGACCTCGGCGGTGCTCGCCAGCGGGACGGTGGCCTGCACCTGACCAGTGCTCGGGTCGAAGACGTCGGCGCTGCGGCCCGTGCCCTCCACGCGACGACCGTCGATGAAATGCGGGATGGTGCGCACGTCAGCCATGGTGTGTCCTTCTCTATCGATCGAGGTCCATCGCGAAACCCTTGCGCGATGTGTTGCCCATCACTATATACTTGGATATCCAAGTAATCAACCGGAGGATCTGAAAGTGGCTAGCACACAGGGGTATCGAGACTTCCTCGCCGCGCGCGACCTGCTGGTCGAGCTCGCCGACGACTACGACGCGGCGCGCGAGCGCTTCAGTTGGCCGCACCTCGACGAGTGGAACTTCGCGCTCGACTGGTTCGACCGGGTGGCCGAGAACAACGACGCCCCCGCCCTGTGGATCGTCGAGGAGGACGGCTCCGAATCGAAGTTCAGCTACGCGGAGATGAGCGCGCGCAGCAATCGGGTCGCGAACTGGCTGCGCGAGCACAGCGTGAACCCGGGCGACCGGATCCTGCTCGTGCTCAGCAACCAGGTCGAGCTCTGGGATGTCATGCTCGCCGCGATCAAGCTCGGTGCCGTGGTCATCCCCGCGACCACGCTGCTCGCCGAGGGCGACATCGCCGACCGCATCGCCCGCGGTGGCGCGAAGCACGTCATCGTGCGCAGCGAGCTCGCCGAGCGCGTTCCCGCGAACGCGCAGGTCACTCGGATCGCCATCGGCGATCCCGTGCCGGGCTGGGAGTCCTTCGCCGCGGCGTACACGGCACCGTCGGACTTCACCCCCTCGCACGTCACGCATGCCGACGACACCCTGCTGCTGTACTTCACCTCCGGCACCACGAGCGCGCCGAAGCTGGTCGAGCACACCCACGCCAGCTACCCCGTGGGCCACCTGTCGACGATGTACTGGATCGGGCTGCGCCCCGGCGACGTGCACCTCAACGTCAGCTCCCCCGGCTGGGCGAAGCACGCGTGGAGCAACGTCTTCACGCCGTGGATCGCGCAAGCCTGCGTCTTCATCTACAACTACAACCGGTTCGACGCAGCCGCGCTGATGAAGCAGATGGAGCGGGCCGGGGTCACCAGCTTCTGCGCGCCGCCCACGGTGTGGCGCATGCTGATTCAGGCCGACCTCAGCGCCCTCGCGACGCCGCCGCGCGTCGTGGTCGGGGCCGGCGAGCCGCTCAACCCCGAGGTCATCACGCGCGTGCGGAACGCCTGGGGCGTGACGATCCGCGACGGCTTCGGCCAGACCGAGACCACGGTGCAGGTGGCGAACACCCCGGGCCAGCAGCTCAAGGACGGCTCGATGGGTCGCCCGTGCCCCGGCTACGACGTGGTGCTGGTCGACCCGGCCACCGGCGAGCAGGACGTCAACGAAGGTGAGATCTGCCTACGCTTGGACCCGCGGCCGCTCGGCCTCATGGTCGGCTACCACGGCGACGCCGAGAAGACCGAGAAGGTCATGGAGGGCGGCGTCTACCACACGGGCGACGTCGCTTCGAAGGACGCGGACGGCTACCTGACCTACGTGGGCCGCACCGACGACGTCTTCAAGTCGAGCGACTACAAGATCAGCCCGTTCGAGCTGGAATCGGTTCTGCTCGAGCACGATGCTGTGGCCGAGGCAGCCGTCGTCCCCGCGCCGGACGAGTTGCGCCTCGCGGTGCCGAAGGCGTACATCGTGCTCGCCGGCGGCCACGCGCCCGACGAGACGACCGCGCAGTCGATCTTCGACTACAGCCGCGAGCACCTCGCGCCCTACAAGCGCGTGCGCCGGATCGCCTTCGCCGACCTGCCGAAGACGATCAGCGGCAAGATCCGCCGTGTGGAGCTGCGCAAGGCCGAGGAGCAGGGCCTGACCTCCGCGGAGTTCCGCGAGTCCTGACCTCGATCCAGCGCCACCCCGCATCGACAGGTTCGCGATCGTGAACTAGCGTCGGGGCATGACCACACCCGCGCCGCCGGCCCTGCTTCTCGAAGACCTGCACGTCGCCTTCGGGGGCACGCCGGCGGTGTCCGGGGTGTCTCTGTGGGTGCCGCAGGGGTCGATGTTCGGCCTCGTCGGCCCGAACGGCGCCGGGAAGACCACCTCCTTGTCGATGGCCGTCGGCCTCCTGCGCCCCGCACACGGTCGCAGCCTGGTCTTCGGCATCGACGTCTGGGGCGATCCGATCGGCGCGAAGCAGCTTCTCGGGGTACTACCCGACGGCCTGGCCCTTCCGGATCAGTTCACCGGCGGCGAACTCCTCACCTACCTCGGCAGGCTCCGCGGCATGCCGGAGGAGGTGATCACGGCCCGCCGCGACGAACTGCTCCACGTGCTCGGTCTCACCGGCGCCGAGCGAACCGTGATCGCCGACTACTCCGCCGGCATGACGAAGAAGATCGGCCTCGCGGCGGCACTGCTGCACAGCCCGCGGCTGCTGGTGCTCGACGAGCCCTTCGAGTCCGTGGACCCGGTCTCCAGCACCACGATCCGCTCGATCCTCGTCGAGTACGTGCGGGGCGGCGGCACCGTGATCCTGTCGAGCCACGTCATGGCCACCGTCGACCAGCTGTGCAGCCACGTCGCTGTGATCAACGCGGGCCGGGTCGCGGCGGCGGGCACCGTCGAACAGGTCCGCGCGGGTGGGACCCTCGACGACGCGTTCGTCCGCCTGGTCGGCGGCCCGGCACACACGGGCGGCCTGTCGTGGCTGCAGTGACGGCGTCCGAGGGAGGCCTGAACCGGGTCGTCGCCTCGATGCAGTGGACCCTGTACAAGCGCCGCTCCACGGGCGGGCGGCTCGCGGCGAACATCGCCTTCGGGGTGCTGGGAGCCTGCGCCGCGATCGGGCTGGTCCTCGGAGCGGTGGCCGCGGGCCTCGACGGAAGCCCGTCGGCCGGCGGATTCATCGGCGCCGCCTTGGTCGGGATCGGCGTGATGTGGGCGTACCTGCCGGCGCTGTCGGGCTTCTCCGACAACACCCTGCAACCGCGCCAGTTCACGCTCCTGCCACTCGAATCCGCGCCGCTGGCGCGCGCTCTGTTCCTGGCGTCGCTGATCGGGATCCCCGTCCCCCTCACCGCGCTCGCCCTCCTGTCGGTCATCGGGTACTCGGCGGCGCGCGCACCGATCACGCTGGCCCTCGCTGTGCCGGCGGCGGCACTCACGCTGGTCCTCGTGATCGCCCTGTCGCGGGTGATCTCGCTCGCCCTCTCGCAGGCCGCGCGGACCCGACGAGCGAGGGAGGCAGCGCTACTGCTGTTCGTCGCAGGCTTCTGCGTGCTGTACGCGGGCCAGTTCCTCCTCAACGGCGTGATCGCGGCCGCCGATGAGGGCGGCCTGAGCATCGCCGCGGCCATCCCGTTCGCGTGGGGCATCGCCGCCGTCGAGCGCGCCGCACACGGCGAATGGGTCCTCGGCATCGCCGCCGTCTCGGGACTCGCCGCCCTCGACGTCGCGCTGCTCGCCGCGTGGCAGCGGCTGATCCGGCGGGCCTTCGCAGGTGCGATTCCGCTGCCCACGCCTTCGCGCAGCGGCCGTGAGCGACGCGGCTACCTACGGGGCGGGTGGCGTGCAAGCCCGCGAGGCGCTGTGATCGCACGCGAGCTCTCCCTGTGGGGCGGTGACATCCGGCGGCGCTACCAGCTCCTGTCGCCGGTCGCCTTCGCCGTCATGAGCGGCGTTCTTCCGTTGTTCCTCGACGACTTCCCGTTCGATGCCCGGTGGGGCGCCTGGATGGTGCTCCTGATGGCCGTCATGGCGGCGCTGAACCTGTACGGACTGGACGGCAAGTCCTTCTGGCACATCGCGCTGATCCCCGAAGCGGCGCCTGCCGACATCCGCGGGCGGCAACTCAGCTGGGCGCTCGTGGTCACCCCGATCGCGGTGCTCCCCGTGATCATCGTGCGCGCCTTCGGCGGTGCGCCGTTCGACCGCGCCGCCGTGCCGGCCGCCGTGACCGTCTGCATGATCGGTGTGGGCGCAGGCCTGATCGCCTTCGCCTCGGCGGCGGCGCCGTATCCGGTTCCGGAGGCCCGGAAGATGATGTCCTTCTCGACTCGGAACTCCTCGAGCGGCGCCGCGATCGGCTGGGCCTTCGGTTCGATGGGCGTTCTCGTGATCACCACTGTGCCGTGCGCGCTCCTCGCGGCACTCCTCCCTGGTTCTCTCGCTTGGCTCGGCGTCATCGCAGCCGCCGTGATCGGAGCGACCTTCTGGTGGATGCTGGGGCGGAACGCGATCGGCCGGCTCCGCAACCGCCCCGACCTCATCCAGTACGCGATCACGCGGGTCTGACCGGCCAGCGGAGCGTCGGATCCCGACGTCACCGTCCGGTCGGCCGGGCAGACGCGACAGCGCCGATGATCGCGACCACCGCACCGTGCCACCGCTCGTCGGGGTCGCCGGCGCACCAGGCGCGCAGCGCTGCCCCGACGACGGCGTAGGCGAGATCTCCGGGGTGCGTTCCGGCCCGCAGGCGGCCGGTCCCCTCCTCTGCTTCGAGCAGCTCGGCGACAGCGGCCGTCACCCCCTCGAAGCCGGCGGAGTCCGCGCCCAGGACCTCGGCGGCGCGCTCGCGCAGGTCCGGTCGGGCGGCCAGCAGTCGGGCGAAGGCGGTGGCAGCGGATTGCGGCAGCGCGTCGAGCTGCGTGCAGATCGCCTCCACCACTGACGTTTCCGCGCCAATTCCCGACGGTGTCGCCTCCGCCGCCTCGGCGCCGAGCGCAAAGCTGCGATCCACCGCGTAGGCCGCGAGGAAGCCCTCGAAATCGCCGAAATGGGCGTGCAGCAGCCCCGTGGCGACGCCCGCCTGCGCCGTGACCGCACGCCCCTTCAGCCCGACCACACCGTCGCGCAGGATCACGGCCTCGGCCGCCGAGAACAGACGCTGACGCGCGCCGTCGATCGCAACTCCCCTGGGCATGCACCGATTCTACGAGGCGCGGCCACGTCCTTGCGCCAAGTATGAACAGTCGCTCATACTCAGTATGAACACACGCTCATACCGAGAGGGAACCATGCCGGACCACACCGAACGCCCCCTGCGGATCGTCATTGCCGGCGCGGGGATCGCCGGCCTCGCGACCGCGCTCCGGCTGCACCGTGACGGGCACAGCGTCCTCGTCGTCGAGCGCGCACCCGCCCGCCGTACCGGCGGCTACCTCGTCAACCTGCTGGGCGCGGGGTTCGACGCGGCCGAGAATCTGGGCTTGGTGCCCGCCCTCCGCGAACGGGACCAGGGAGTCTTCACCTCGCTGCTCGTCCGCGCCGACGGCTCGACCAAGCTCACGATGCCGGCCTCTCTCGCCGAGAAGTCGTTGGGCTCCCGCGCGCTCACCGTCTTCCGCGGCGACCTCGAGGCCACTCTGCACGACGCCCTCGACGACGCGGTAGAGATCCGGTTCGCCACGACGGTCACGGCGGCCGACGACGCCGATGCCGACGACGCAGACGGCCCGCTGCGCGTGAGGCTCAGTGACGGCACCGTCCACGACGCCGACGTCCTGGTCGGCGCCGACGGCCTACACTCCGGAATCCGCGACCTGGCCTTCGGGCCGTCGACCGAGTTCGTCCGCGATCTGCAGCACGCCGTGGCGGCCTTCCCGCTCGCCGTCGCGCCGGAGGGGCTGCCGGAGCAGACCGCCAGCACGTACATCGACGTCGGCCGCACTGCGGCGGTCTTCCACCCCCGCGGCCACGCGCCGTCGGCCTTTTTCACGTACCGCACCGCGATAGCTGAGGCCGATGCGGCCGACTCCCCCGCCAGCGCCCTCGCGGCGCATTTCGGAGATCTCACCGGCCCGATGCACGACGTGATCCAGGGGGCCGCCAGCACCCAGGGCGCGTACTTCGACTCCGTGAGCCAGGTGGTCATGGACGCGTGGAGCGGCGGACGCGTCGTGCTCCTCGGCGACGCCGCGTGGTGCGTGTCCCTGTTCGCCGGCCACGGAGCCGGCCTCGCCCTCGCAGGCGCCGACCGCCTGGGGCGCGCGCTCGTGGAGCACCCCGGGGACATGGGGACGGCGCTGAAAGCCTGGGAGGCCGGGCTGCGCCCGGAGGTCACGAAGCACCAACGGCGGGCCCGCGCCGGGATGGCGCGCTTCGCACCGCCGAGCCGACTGCACTTGGGCGTGCAGGACCTGACGATCCGGGCGCTGACCGCACCGCTCGTGGGCCCCGCACTACTACGGCTGATGAGCCGGGCGCGGTAACTACCGCCGGTAGCAAGCACTCGCCGCACACGAATCCCCAGGAAACCTTCCGGGCTCACGCTGTTAAGTCGTGAACCGGGGGGGCGGCGGGCCCGGTGCGCCCCTAAGCTGGGCGTCTCATGCTCACCTACGTGCTGGACGTCCGCGACCTCTCGGACGTGCGCTTCGTCCTGGCGCCGATGAACGAGACCTCGCTGAGCCTGTTCCACCTGAACACGACGCACGAGAGTTCCGCCCACCTGAATCGGTGGCGCAGCAATGCGCAGGCTCAGCGCGACCGGTACGACCATCGGCTCGTCAGTGCGCTGGTGGCACCGTCGGGGAACGCGATCCCGGACTTCCTCACGCCGATGCCGGAGCCGGGCAACGCACGGCCGTCGCTCGACGACGGACTCGCCGCGATCGCGGCGACCGATCCGGCGCTGATCCACGCACAGCTGGACGAGCTGCGGGAGGGCGCAGATCCGTCGCCCGCGTTGGCCCGGCTCCTCGATGAACCCGAGCAGGCGGGCCCGCGGATCGCAGGCGCACTGGAGCGCTACCACCGGGTGGTCATAGCACCGATCTGGCCGTCAGTGAACCGGATCCTGGAGTCAGACATCACGTTCCGGGGGCGAGAGCTCGCCATCGGCGGGCCGACGCAGCTGTTCGCCTCGCTCAACCCGAACCTGGCCTGGGATCGCGACGGGCGACTGCGCCTGGACCTGGCGTACGCGCGAGGCTCGGGCGAGTACGCCTCCGCGGGCCGCGGGCTCATCCTGATTCCGAGCGTCTTCCTGACGCGCCTCGTCAGCGCACATTCACCGGAGACGGCGACACCGCACGCCGGTTATCCGGCGCGTGGCAGCGCGACCCTGATGGAGTCGATGCGGGAGGTCCCGCCGGGCGCACTGCGGCGGCTGATCGGCGGGGCGAAGGCGGACGTGCTGCACGCCCTGGCCGAGCCGACGGCGGTCAGCGAATTGGCGCGGCGACTGGAGGTCACGCCGTCGGCGGCGTCCCAGAGCCTGCGCGTGCTCCACGAGAACGGCCTGGTCGACCGGGCTCGGAGCGGGCGCGAGGTGCTCTATCGACGCACGCCGGACGGTGACCGGTTGGTATGCGGCCACCGCGCCTGAGGTCGAGCGGGGAGGATCAGAAGCGCAGCGCGGCGGGGCCGGTGTACTCGGGGTTGGCGGTCACGAAGCGCTGCAGGGCGGCACGCATACCGGCCGCGGCGAACCCGGAGCGCGGCGCAGCGATGGGCTTCGCGGCGTCCTCGTGGATGTCCGCGAGGCGGGCGTAGACGGTGCCGGCGGTCGGGTCAGCGGCGAGGCTCTTGAAGTCACGGTAATTGGTCATGACCAATAGTCTCCCGGTCGCGCAACTGCGCCGCCAATCTTTAAGTGATGACCTAGTGTGATCGGGGACACTGTGCGCCGGAACATATTCGAAACGATTGTGAGATCGTGAAGCGCCGCCCGCCCGCGACAGCGTGCCGGACACGGAGCGGCGTCAGTGCCACGAAGCAGGGGGACGACCGGATGATCGAACTCGCGCAGCAGGCCGAGCGGGTACTCGCGCCCGACGTGTGGGCCTACCTGATGCGCGGCGCGAGCACCGGCGAGTCCCCGTGGGAGCGCTGGCGGTTCGCTCCGCGAGTGCTGCGCGACGTGCGGTCCATCGACACGACGACCAACGCCCTCGGCGCCTGGCGCAGCCCTATCGGCATCGCCCCGACGGCATTCCACCGCCTCGTCCACCCCGGCGGAGAGACGGCGACGGCCCGCGCCGCCGCCGAGTGCGGCGCCCCGTTCGTGCTGTCCATGCGCGCGACCAGCAGGATCGAGGAGGTCGCCGCCGCAATCGACGGACCGTGGTGGCAGCAGGTGTACCTCATGCGCGACCGGACCATCACCGACGCGCTGGTGCAGCGCGCCGCGACGGCCGGCGCGACGGCGCTGGTGCTCACCGGCGACACGCCCTACGTGGGTCGCTCCGGCGGCCGAGGGCTGCCGCCTCTCGACGACGACCTCGCCCTCGTCAACGTCGCCCAGCACCTGCCACCCGGGACCGACGACGCGTGGGCGGCGATCGAGCAGGACGCCGGGGCGGTCCTGGAGGACATCGGCCGACTCGCCGACCTGACGGGGCTCCCGGTGATCGTCAAGGGCGTGCTGCGCGCCGACGAGGCCCGACGGTGCGTCGACGTCGGCGCGGCCGGGGTGTGGGTGAGCGATCACGGCGGTCGGCAGCTGGGGCGCACCGTCGCGCCCGCGCAGGCGCTGCCGGGGATCGCGGCGGCCGTCGGCGCCGATGCGACCGTGCTCGTCGACGGCGACGTCCGCGATGGTCTCGACGCGCTGGCCGCCCTCGCCCTGGGCGCGGACGCCGTCTTCGTGGGCCGGCCGATCCTATGGGGCCTGGCCGTCTCCGGCGCCGACGGGGTCCGCTCGGTGCTGACGGGCCTGCACGACGAACTCCGGCACGCCATGGGTCTGGCGGGCGCCGTCCGCCTCGACGAGCTCACGCCAGACCTCGTCGTCCCCTCCTGACCCGAGCCTGCCCGTGAGCGACCTCCCGATCCGTATCGTGGTGCCCTCAGCCCCATCTCAGGAGGAATGCATGCTCACCGGTCGCGCTCTGCTGCTGGACATGGACGGCACACTCGTCGATTCGCACGCCGTCGTCGAACGCTGCTGGAGCCGGTGGGCGCGGGAGAAGGGCCTCGATCCCGCCGCGGTGCTGGCCGTCGCGCACGGCCGCCAGGGGCACGCGACGATGGCGGAGCTGTTGCCCGACCGCCCCGTCGAGATCAATCTCGCGGAGAACCGCGAACTGCTCGCACAGGAGACCGCCGACACCGACGGCATCGTCTCCGTCGCCGGGGCGCCCGCCTTCCTCGCCGCGCTCGACGGTGCGCCGCACGCCCTGGTGACCTCTGCGGACGTCCCGCTGTCGACGGCGCGCATGGGAGCGGCGGGCCTGCCGCTACCGACGGTGCGCGTGACCGCCGAGGACGTACGTGCCAGCAAGCCCGACCCCGAAGGCTTCCTCCGCGGCGCCGCGCTCCTCGGGGTCGACCCCGCCGACTGCATCGTCTTCGAGGATTCGGAGGCCGGCATCGCCGCCGGTAAGGCGGCCGGGATGCGGGTGGTCGGGGTGGGCCCGGGGGCTGCCCGTTTCGCCCCCGATGCGCAGGTGGACGACCTGACCGCGGTGACGGTCACCGTCGACGACGAGGGCATCCACCTGACGCTCTGACCGGCACCGTCGCATCCGGGTGAGACGGTGGGCCACCCCGGTGACATAGAGGGGGTGTGACGTCCACGATGAGAACCGACGAATCCGCGGACCGGACCCTCCTCGCCCGCGCCGCGGGCGGCGACGGGTCGGCGTTCGCGGCGATCCACGACCGCCACGTGCGCCCCGTCTACTGGCAGGCGTACACCGTCCTGCGCGACGCCGACGCCGCGCAGGAAGTCGCCCAGGACACCTTCCTCACGCTCTGGCACCGCATCGACTCGGTGCGGATCGTCGACGAGTCGGTGCTCCCGTGGCTGCTGACCACCGCGCGCTACACCGCGCTCAACGCGGGAAGGCGCCTCTCCGCGGTACGGGACAGATCCGCGCCGCTCGACGACGCCGAGCCCCCAGGCGCGGCGCCCTCGCCCGAGGACGAAGTGCTCGCCGCCGAGATCCGCGCAATCATCGCGGGCGCGGTGAACGCCCTGTCCCCCACCGATCAGCGCCTCTACCGCCTGTGCGTGGAGGACGAACAGACCTACGAGCGGGCCGCGACCGAGGTGGGCGTGACCCATGCCGCAGTACGCAACCGCGTCTCCCGGCTGCGCACCCGTCTGCGCGCCGACCTGAGCACCCTGAGGGAGCAGTCATGACCACCCGGATCACCCCCGACGACATCCTCACCGACGACCGGCTCTCCGCCATGCGCTCCGCCGTCATGACCGAGGTCGGCGACGACCTGCAGGCGCGCCGCAGCCGGCGCAAGCATCGGACGATGGGCATCGCCGCTGCCGCCGCGATCGCGGTCGTCGCCGTCGGCGGGGCGGTCATCGCCGGGACCCAGCTGACGAGCGGGTCGCAGACCTCGGCGTTCGAGTGGGCTCCGGGCGCGGCCCCACAGACCGGCGGCCGCGGGGCCGAGTCCGCACCCTTCACGGGCGGCCAGGCCGCCGTCGCCCCTGCCCCGAAGGCCGCGCCCACGACGGGCCCGAGCGCACCGTCCACGCCGGTCACCGCGCCGGTGGATCGCCAGGTGATCACCACCGGCACCGTCGACGTGACGAACGCCGATCCGGCGTCGGCGGCCCGGGAGCTGGCCGCGACCGCGCAGCGGCTCGGCGGCCGCGTCGATGCGCGCACCGAGACCGGCGGCGAGAAGGCCCGCGCGAAGCTGACACTGCGGGTGCCGAACGACAAGGTCAACGAGCTGGTCGAGAAGGTCGGCGAGCTCGGCGAGGTCGGCAGCGTGCGGCTGGAGCACGAGGACGTGACCGGCACCGTCGTGGATCTCGAGGCCCGCATCCGCGCGACCCAGGTCTCCGTCGACCGGCTGACGGCGATCCTCGCGAAGGCCGAGACGACCGACCAGGTGATCGCGGCGGAGTCGGCCCTGACGTCCCGCCAGCAGGAACTCGAGACGCTGCAGTCACGGCGCGCGTCGATCGGGGACCAGGTCTCGCTCTCGACGGTGACCGTGACGGTCGAGAAGCCCACGGCGACCGCCGACCGGCCGGGATTCACGGGCGGCCTGCAAGACGGCTGGAACGCACTCCTCGCCGCCGGACGGTGGCTGCTGGTGATCGTGGGCGCGGTGCTGCCGTGGGCCGCGGTGCTGCTGGTGCTGTACGGCGCCTACCGGGCGGTGCTCCGGTGCCGGCCCCGCTCCTGAGCGGCTAGGAGGGGACGACGAGCGCGCGAGCCGTGGCGAACCGGGGCCCGCGCGCACCGTCGACCTCCACGAAGAAGTCGGCCTCGGCGAAGCTCTGCCGTCGCCCCGGCTTGATCACCCGGCCGACCGCCTGGAAGGCGTCCCCCTGCGCGGGGCGGAGGAAGTGCGTATCGAGCTGGGTAACGAACCCGACGGAGCCGGGGTACATCGCGAGGGCGTAGCCGCACGCGTTCTCCAGGACGCCTGCGATGAGCGCCGCATGCAGGCCTCCGAGGTCCTGACAGAGGTCTTCGCGGCGCTCAAGACGGAGCACGACCTCGTCGAGGCCGGCGCTGAGCACTTCGATACCTGCCCACCGGTTGAAGGGCAGGGAGGCGTTGTAGCTGACGAGTTCCTCGAAGGTCACTCCAGCACTATCGCACCCCGGCGTCAGCGGCCGACTGCGGCGAGCACCGGGGCGGGCGTGGGGCGGGGCGTCGGGGCGGGGCGCGGGTTCGGCGCCGGGGCGACGGGGGTACCGAGGCCACCGAGCCCGGAGAGGACGTCGAAGGCGATCTCACCGGTCTGCCACAGCGCGAGGATCGCACCGTCCGTCGCGGGGCGCGCGGCGGGGTTCTGCAGCGCGAGGCCGTTGGCGAAGGTGAGGGTGTTGTAGCCGTCATCGGCGGCGCGGAGCATCAGGTTCGAGGCGACGCCCGCACCGACGATCCGGTCGAGCCCCTGGCCGAAGAAGTAGAAGGTCCACAGGCCCCAGAGGTCGGCGCCGTAGATCTGCTTGCTGCGCTCCGGGATCACGTTGCCGTTCTTCGCGATCGAGTCGACGATGCGGTAGAAGTCGAGCGCATTCGCCGGGGTGCTGCGGGTGTGCGCGACGGTATACGCGAGGTCGACGGTGATGTGCGCGTTGTAGCCCGCCATCGCCACCCGCCCCGGCGGCAGCTCGCATCGCGCGGCCAGCCGGAAGTAGTTGCCCCACCACTGCGGTACGGCACCGCCGGTCCACTGCGCGTGGACGGCCTTCAGGTACCGGCTCACCAGGTCCACGGACAAGGACTTGGCGTACTGCGGGTCGTCGAGCCCCGACTCATTGCGCTGCGTCGGGATGACGGCATCGCGGATGACGCCGTCCATGCCGACGCCGAACAGGCCCCGTCGATCGCGGTGCGCAGCCAGGATGTCTGCCACGCCGCGCTGCCGCGCGGTGAGATCGTCGAGGCTGGCGAAGGTCGGCGCTGTCGGCAGTGCGGCCGGATCGGAGAGCGCGACGATGCGCTGGTTCTCCTCGGCCGTCAACGCGGTGCCGCAGTACGGCGACGGTGCCGCGGTCGCCGACGGCGCGGAGACCAACGAGACGGTGACCAGGGCAGCGGCGATCGTGCCGGCGACCCGCGCCGACCGTCGGGACTTCATTGCGTGCTAGACCTCCGGGAGCGGTACGCCGGGATCCGGGAGACGAGCGGCGTCGACCACCCGGCGGGACGTGATCAGCGCACGCACATCATCGCCCACGTCCCATACATTCACGTTCATACCCGCCAGAACGCGCCCCTGCGCCAACCAGAAGGCGACGAACTCGAGGCCCGCCAGATCGCCGCGGATCACCACGTCGTCGTACCCGGTGGACAGGCCCACGTACTCCATGCCGAGTTGGTACTGGTCAGTGAAGAAGTACGGCAACCGGTCGTAGACCTCGGTGCCGCCGAGGATGTTGGCCGCGGCAACGCGCGGCTGGTTGAGGGCGTTCGCCCAGTGTTCGACGCGCACGCGCCGGCCGACCGTCGGGTTCTCGGCGGCAGCGATGTCGCCGACCGCGAAGACATGCGGGTCGGAGGTGCGCAGCCCGGCGTCGACGGCCACGCCGCCCTCGGCGGTCTCCAGGCCGGCGGCCTCCGCGAGCTCGATGTTCGGCATCGCCCCGATCCCGACGAGCACGGCGTCGGTCTCGATCGTGGTCCCGTCCTCGAGCACCAGTCCCCTGCCGCCGGGCTCGACGGCCCGCACGCCGGTGCCGGTGCGCAAGTCCACGCCGTGCGCGCGATGCAGGTCCGCGAAGACCTTGCCGAGTTCGGGGCCGAGCGCGCCGAGCAGCGGCTGCTCTGAGGGTTCGATGACGGTGACCTCCAGGCCGGCCTCGCGGGCCGCGGCGGCTGCCTCGAGCCCGATCCAGCCGCCGCCGACGACGCCGAGCCGGCCGCCCTCATCGAATACGGCCCGCAGCGCGTCGCTGTCGTCGAGGGTGCGGAGGTAATGCACCCCGTCGGCCCCGGGCAGCGGCCGCGCGCGAGATCCCGTGGCCAGCACCAGGTCGTCGTAGCGCAGCGACTCGCCCGTGTCGAGCCCGACGGTGCGCGCCTCGCGGTCGAGGGAGGTCGCGCGGACGCCGGTCCGCACGGTGACGTCGTGGTCGGCGTACCAGGCGGCGTCGAACGTGAAGACGCTGTCGCGCTCGGCCTTGCCCTGGAGATAGTCCTTGGACAGCGGGGGCCGCTCGTACGGCGGATGGAATTCGGCGCCGATCACCGTGATCGGGCCGTCGTGGCCCAGATCCCGTAGCGCCTCGGCCGCTTTCGCGGCCGCCAGTCCTGCTCCGACGATGACGATCGCACCCATGTCCTCGACCGTAGACCCGTCCGCCGACGAGGGGAACCCCTCGAATCGCCGTATCGGGTACGCGATTCGTCCGGCTCGCTACGCTCGGACCATGGAAGTACTACGCAACGTAATAGTTCTGGTGCACATCGTGGGCTTCGCCGTCACCTTCGGCGGTTGGGTGACCTCGGCGGCGGCAGGCCGTCTCCGGTTCGAGCGGATCATGGACTACGGGCTGCTGGTCTCGCTCGTCACGGGCCTCGCCCTCGCCGCGCCGTGGCCGGCGGGGATCGAGCTGAACTACCCCAAGATCGGGATCAAGCTACTCATCCTGATCGTTCTCGGCGGCATGCTCGGCATGGGCAGTGCGCGCCAGAAACGCACTGGCGAGGCCGTCCCGCGCGGGATGTTCTACGCCGCGGGCCTACTGTCGCTGACCGCCGCGGGGCTCGCCGTCATCTGGTGACGCCGCGGACGTCGTGCACGTAGTCGCGGAGCTCGTCGAGTTTCTCCTTCGCGGCGACGAGCTGCGCGATCCGCTCATCGAGGACGGTGCGACGATCGGCGATGCGGACCAGCGCCGCGTCCAGCTCCGCCGGCGGGGCGTCGCCCTCGCCGCAGACGATGCCTACCAGCTCCGCCGTCTCCGTGGCCGACAGCCCGGCCTCGATGAGACACCGCGCATCGGTGACGGTGCGCACGTCCTCCTCGGTGAACACCCGATAGCCGTTGGACTCGCGCCCCGGCGCGAGGATCCCCGTTTTCTCGTAGTGCCGAATCATGCGCGGCGTGGCGCCCGTGCGGGCGCACAGGTCACGCATCCGCAGCCCGGGCTTGACCATGACACTGGTGTCAGAGTTCATGCTCTCAGTATGACGAACCAGCAGCAGCTCCGCGCGGTCGTGGTGACCGCCCACCCCGATGCCGACTCCGCCACCGCCCGCACCGCCGCCGCCGTCGCGCGGGGCCTGCTCCGCGGCGGCTACGCCGAGGTCGAGCGGCACGACATCCTCGCGGCTGGCTTCGACCCGACCTTCACTTCGGCCGACCATGCGGCGTACCGCGACCGCACCGTCGTCCCCGCGGACGTGCGGGCCGAGCAGCGCCGACTGGAGGAGTTCGACGCGATCGCCGTCGTCTTTCCGGTGTACTGGTGGGGCCTCCCCGGCCCGCTCAAGGGCTGGGTCGACCGCGTCTTCACGCGCGACTGGGCGTACGACGACACGAATTCCGGCGCCGAGCTCGCGGCGCCGAAGCGCCTGTATTTCTTCCCGATCGGCGCCGTCGGCGAATCGACCTATCGCAAGCACGGCTACCTCGACGGCATGCACGCCCAACTGGTCGACGGGCTCGCGAACTACATGGACGCGGAGGACTCCGAGCTGTTCCTGCTGGGCGATGGGGAATCGGACGACCCGGATCGGCATCGCGCCCGCGAGGTCGCGGCCGAGGAGACGGCCTCGGCGCTCGCCACGCGCACAGTCGACGGTACCGCCGCCTGACCCACCGTCAACCAACGGTTGACAATCATCTCAGCGTCAATTCATGCTTGACGCATGCCTCAGAACGACGCCGTCAGCCTCGACGCCCTCATCCGCACCGTCCATGCGCTCCACCCCGACGGCGACGCGCTCGCCCACCTCGGCGACGCCGTCGCCGTCGCGGCGCACCTCGGCGAGACCGCCGACCACCTCGTCGGACACTTCGTCGACCAGGCACGACGCAGCGGCGCCACCTGGACCTCGATCGGCGAGTCCATGGGGATGACGAAGCAGGCCGCGCAACAGCGCTCGGCCCCACCAAGCATCGACCCGTCGGCGCTCATCGACGCGACCGGCTCGCCCTACTCGCGGTTCACGCCGCGGGCGCGGAGCGTCGTCGTGGCCGCGCAGGACGAGGCACGCGAGGTAGGGAGCCCAACGATCGACACGAACCACATGCTGCTGGGACTGTTCCGCGAGCCCGAAGGCATCGCGGCGCGGCTGTTGCTCGGCCGGGGCATCACCGCGGAGGCGGTCACGGAGGACGTGCTGCGCCGCCGGATCTCGACGACGGACTCCCAGGAGAGCCCTGAGCTCATCCCTTTCTCGCCCGCCGCGAAAAAGGCGGTCGAGATGGTACTGCGCGAGGCGCTCCGCCTCGGGCACAACTACGTCGGCACCGAGCACATCCTGCTCGGCATCCTGGCGGAGGGCACCGGCCCGGGCGCGGTCTTCCTGACCGAGCGCGGCGTCGATCACGCGACAATCGACGCCGCGGTGCGCGAGGTGCTGTCGGCGTACACCCCGGAGTGAGGCGGAACCGACGCTAGGGTGAGCGCATGGCAACCCTCGCCCGCGTCGCGCCCGTCCTGATCACCGCGGTCGTGGCCGCCGGTATCGCCGCGCCCGCCACTGCGGCGGCCTGCACCTCCGCACGCCAGCTCGCGGCGGCGGACGCGTACATCGCCGCCCTCGGTGATCGCACGAAATCCGGCGCGGTCCCCTTCGCCCCGAACGCGGTTCGCTTCGAGAACGGCCTGCAGACGGGCTTTTCCGGCGTGCAGCTGCGCAGCGATCTCGACCGCCACCTGCAGTACTCGATCATGGACGCGCCGCGAGTCACCGCGCGCACCGTCGCGCCCGGCGGCGACCGGGACCTGCTCAACTACCGGTTCATCGTGCCCGTCCGCATCGCCGGGCAGCGCATCGTGGACGCACCGACGGACGAGGACTTCCGCATCCCCCGGAGCACCTGCCTCATCACGCGCATCGACGCGCGGATCACGATCACACCGCCGCGCTGAGCGTCAGGAGACCCGTTCCGCAAGGGCGGGCAGGCCCTCCCCGCTCAGTTCGCCCAGGGCGACGGTGCGCCCGCTCACGGCGAGCAGCAGGGCGAGCAACGGGCCGGTCACCTCGGGGCCGTCGCCGAGGGTCACATCCGCGTCGGTGGCGCGTAGCCGCAGGCCGGCGATGTGTTCCTTCGCTCCGCCCATGCCCTTCCCGGTGCGGGCCTGCAGCCGCAGGGCCCGTTCGACCGCCTCAGCCGGGTAGTCGCCGACGGCGCCGAGCGGCCGGCGGATGTCCTCGCCGTGCACGACCGCTTCGACCAGCCGGGTGTCGAGCGGCGCGGGCGGGCCCGAGGTGCGGTCGACGAGCGAGCGGTACCGGTCCAGCATCCGCGCCGCCGGGCCCAGCTCGCGGTCGACGCCGTTCTGGTTGTCGCTGTCGAAGTCGAAGCGGGCCAGGATCATTCCCTTGATGAATCCCAGGCGCGTGGCGTCGGCGGTGGAGATCTGGTGCGCGACGACGTCGCGCACGCGCCACCCCGGGCACAGCGAGGGCGTGTCCCAGCGCGCATCGTCGATGCCCTCGAGGAAGGCGATCAGGGCGTGGCGCTCCGCGTGGACCAGCTGCCAGACATCGGACATGAGACTCCTTCGTCCTGCTCACCGTAGCGTGGAACACCCCCAGCCCACGACGGTGTTGCGCGAAGTTGGGGCGGACGTCAGTGCCTCCAAGGCGGAGTTGCTCGGGCCGCTCTCGCCCGCTGACGCGGAAGTGCTGCGGCGCGCGGTCGCCCTCCGTCGCGCGACGGGTGCGCGGTTCAGTCGAGCTTGTCGCGCTGCAGAGTGAGGTGCAACAGCGGGTACGGGCGGCCCTCGCCGTCGGTCGCGCTGCGGCCCGTCACGGCGAATCCGCCGTACGCGTAGAAGCCGACGGCCTGCTCGTTCTGCTCGTTGACGTCGACGGTGCGCACCCCGAGATCGCGGACCGCGCGGTCGAGCAGCGCGCGGCCCACACCGCACCCCCGGGCATCGGCGCGCACGAAGAGCATCGCCAGGTCCTCGCCGGCCGTGCCGGCGAACCCGGCCACGGCACCGTCGACCTCCGCGACGGTGAGCCGGACCTGCGGGAAGTAGTCACTCGCGAGGCGGGTCTCAATAGCGTCGCGGTCCGCTGCGGCGAGGAAGTCGTGGGTGGCGTCGACGGAACTGCGCCACACCCGCACGAGCGCGGGGTACTCCTCGGGGCCGCGGACATCGCGGAGCAGGACCTCGGTCACCCGCGCAGTGCGGCGAGCGCCCGGTCCGCGTGGACCTGCATGTTCACCTCGGAGGCGATCACGTCGGCGACGGTGCCGTCCGGGCGGATCGCGAACGTCGTGCGCTTGGTGGGCATGCCGGCGAGCTTGAGCAGGCCGTCGCGCTTCACGCCGAACGCCGTCGCCACGGCACCGTCGACATCGGAGAGGAGCGGGTAGTCGAGGCCGTGCTTCGCCGTCCAGTCCTGCTGCTTGGCGACGGCGTCGCGACTGATTCCGACGCGCTGCACGCCCGCCTCCGCGAACTCGGCGGCGAGGTCCCGGAAGTGGCACGCCTCCTTGGTGCAGCCCGGCGTGAACGCCGCCGGGTAGAAGAACAGGGCGACGGGGCCGGCGGAGAGCAGGTCGCTCAGCTTCCGCGGGGTGCCGTCCTGATCGGGCAGTTCGAAGTCGGGCGCGGTATCACCGGGTTTCATGGTCCAAGGCTAGCCTGGCGGCATGAGCTTCACCGGATTCCCCGAGGCCGCACTGGACTTCTACGACGACCTCGAGGCCGACAACTCGAAGATCTTCTGGGACGCGCACAAGGAGGTCTACAAGACCGCCGTCGCCGCCCCCATGGCCGCACTGACCGAGGAACTGGCCGACGAGTTCGGCGCCGCGAAGATCTTCCGCCCCTACCGCGACGTCCGCTTCTCCAAAGACAAGGCCCCGTACAAGACGCACCAGGGCGCCTTCATCGGCGTCGGCCCCGCCACCGGCTACTACCTGCAGATCGGCGCACCAGGGGTGAGAGTCGGCGCCGGCTTCTACGAGGCGAGCCCCACCCGGCTCGCGGCGTTCCGGAAGGCGATCGACAACGACCTCTACGGTCCGGCGCTGGAGCAGGTGATCGCGAAGCTGCGCCGCAAGGGCTGGGAGATCGGCGGCGAGACGCTCAAGACCTCCCCGCGCGGCTGGGACGCCGATCACCCGCGGATCGACCTGCTGCGACACAAGTCGCTCAGCGCGATGCGCGACTACGGCTTCGAGGAGATCATCCACACGCCGAAGCTGGTACCCCAGATCCGCAAGCACTGGCGGGAGACGTCCGCCCTGCTGGACTGGCTGGTCGAGCACGGCGACGCCTGACCCCGGGCCGCTTCCCTACACTGGTGGCATGGCAGGGCGATCTCGACTGAAGTGGATGTGGTGGGTCTTCGCCTACATCGCGCTCGGCCTGGGCATCGTCGGCGTCGTGGTTCCGCTCATGCCGACCACCGTGTTCATCCTGATCGCGGCGTACTGCGCGGCGCGAGGCTCCGACACCCTGCACCGCAAACTGCTCGAACACCGGATCTTCGGACCGATGATCCGGGACTGGCAGGCCACCGGCGCCGTCAGCCGCAAGGCCAAGTACATGGCCGTCGGCAGCATGACCGTGTGCGTCGCGATCCTGATCCTGGTGACACCGCACTGGTGGATCGCCGGGATCGGCACCGCGATCATGGCGATCGTGGGCACGTGGCTGTGGCTGCGCCCCGAGCCGACGCCGGAGCCCATCACCGCTGACGGCCTCACGGCGGACGGCGAGGCCGAGGAGGCCTCCGAGGCCGTCAGTCGTCCAGAGCAGTGACCGCGATCCCGTAGGGCAGGAAGCGCACCTTCCGCGTGGCGTCGGTGTTGTGCTGGTTGGAGCGCAGGGCATCGATCTCGGTGGCGTAGACCTGCTCGACGCGGGCTCCCCCGTCCTCGTCGGTGGCGATGATCGCCCACACGCCGTCGCCGGTCTCGCCCGCCGTCTCCGGCTGGCGCTTCGGGCGGCGGACGGCGTCGTCGAACAACCCGGAGAAGACCTCCCGGCCCGCGGTGCCGCCGACGAGCCGGCCGATCATGTCCCGGGCCTCGCGCGCGAGGTCGTCGAACTCGCCCGGACCGAACCCGAACGGGTTGTCGTTACCTGCCATGACTTGACTCCTCGAGCCGTTGGAACCCACGTGACTCCAGTGTCCACGCCCGACAAGCCCGCGGCCACCCCGTTCATCCAGGGCGAACCGGATCAATCGAGGCAGAACTCGTTGCCCTCGACGTCGGCCATGGTCAGGCAGGACTCGTTGGCCCCGTCGGCCTCCTGCAGGTAGAGGCGGGTCGCGCCGAGCTTCTCCAGTCGCGTGCACTCCGCCTCGAGGGCCGCGAGCCGTTCGGCGCCCACCATCCCGGTGCCGACGCGGACATCGAGGTGCATGCGGTTCTTGACCGTCTTGCCCTCGGGCACACGCTGGAAGAACAGGCGCGGGCCGACTCCGTTCGGGTCCACGCACGCGAACGCCGAGCCGTGCACCTGCGCCGGCAGCGACGCCTCGAAGGCGTCCCAGCTGTCGAAGCCCGGCGGGGGCGGCGGCACGACGTACCCGAGCACCTCGCACCAGAACAGCGCGACGCGCTTCGGGTCCGCACAATCGAAGGTCACCTGAATCGGTCTGACGGCCATGCGGACACGGTAGCGGCGGCAGCGGCCAGATCTCGACCTCTTTCAGGTCGTGCGCGCCGAATATGCGGTCATCGATCCAAGCGATCATGAGTACGAGCGACCGCACATTTCTGGTCGCGACGCACGCGGCGATTACCAGCCTCGGCCGAGGTCCACGACGGCGCGACCGGTGTACTCGCCCGCGCGGAGGGCCTCGGCGACGTCGCCGACACCGTCGACCCCGATGTCGTTGGCGACGAGGTCGAGGTGCCGCGGGCGCAGGTCGGTCTCGATCCGCTGCCACAGGGCGCGCCGGAGTTCGATCGGCAGCAGCACCGAGTCGATGCCGGCCAGGGTGACGCCACGGAGGATGAAGGGCATGACCGTCGTCTTGAGACCCGCCCCGCCGGTGAGCCCGCTGGCCGCGACGACGCCGCCGTAGTTGAGGGTGCTGATCACGTCGGCGAGCGCGGCCCCGCCCACGCAATCGACCGCGGCTGCCCAGCGGCTCTTCCCCAGCGGTCGGGGCTTGGCGTCGGGGTCGAGCGGGAGCCGGCCGATAACCTCGGCAGCGCCGAGCTCGCGCAGGCGGTCGGCGGCGGCAGGCTTACCCGACGAGGCGACGACCTCGTAGCCGAGGCCCGCGAGCAGGTCGATGCTGGTGGAACCGACGCCTCCGGTCGCGCCGGTGACCACGACGGGTCCGTCTTCCGGGGTGATCCCGGCGTCGAGGATCGCGGCGACGCTCATGGCCGCGGTGAAGCCGGCGGTGCCGACGGCAGCGGCCTCGCGGGTGCTCAGTGCGGCCAACTTGACGGCCCACTCGGCGGGGACGACCGCCTGTTCGGCGTAACCGCCGTCACGGGCGGTGCCGATCTCGTAGCCGTGCGCGACGATGCGGTCGCCCGCGGCGAAATCGTCCGAAGTGGACTCCAGGACGGTGCCGGCGATGTCGATGCCGGGGACGATCGGGTACTGGCGCACCACACCGCCGCCCGGGGTAAGGGCCAAGGCGTCCTTGAAGTTGACGCCGGAGAACTCGACGGCGATGCGCAGGTACCCGGGCTCCAGCGGCGCCGGGTCGCGGGTCTCCACACGGGAGGTCACGGCTTCGTCGACGAGTTCGGCGATCAGTGCCCGGTACTGGGTCATTCTGTGTCTCCTCGGATCTCGATGCGTTTCCCGCGATCCTAGAGGGAGGCGATCAGGGCAGCGATGCGCCGCTCGCGGGTCTCGGCTCGCTTGGCCTCCATGACGCCCCGCGCCGCCTCCTTGCGGCGGGTGTAGCTCAGGGCGTCGAACGCCTCTCGCCGGCCCGCAGTCTGCAGCGCGGCCGCGAGATCGTCCGGTAGGTCGACGGTGCGTTCGGCCTCGTCGAGCTCGACGAGGGCGTCGACGGTGTCGCCGATCTCGACCCGGAGGTCCTTGCGTGCGGCCTTCGACAGGCCGATCAGGTTGCACCCGCCCATGCCCGCGAGCCGAAGCCGCGCGGTGCGATCGCCGATCGTGACGCGCACCGCCGCGCGTTTGCCCCCGCCGAGTTCCTCGACCTGCGCATCAGTGAGCTCGATGGCGGTGGCCGGTCCGACGGGCTCCAGCGTGGTTCGTACGTGCAGCGCCATGCGTTCCATCGTCCCCGAACCCGTCGGGCTATGCGGGCGCGCCGCCGATCCCGACCTCGTTGCCGTCGGGATCGACGAAGATCGCCTTGCGCACCCCGTTGTCGTACGACTCCTCCGAGTCCGGCCGCAACCCGCGTCCCGCCGCTGCGGCGAGGAAGGCCTCGACGTCGTCGAGGAACAGCGTGACCGCGGCGTGCCCCGCGCGCTCCGGGAGCAACTCGGCGTAGACGTACGCGTGCTCTCCGAGCATCCACACGTGCTCGACGTCGTTGGGCGCGAACGACTCCACGTCGCCGAAGAGTTGTTCACCCCAGGCGATCGCGCGGGGTAGGTCCGTCACGGCGAGGCGTGCGAACAGATCCATGGTCATTCCTTCGGTCGTTCAGTGATGCGTCGGGCCGGACGGGGCGGCACTGTCGACCTTGGAGGGCAGGAGCAGCGCGGCCACGACGACCACGGCGCCCATGAGCGCGGCGGCGGCGAACGCCCATTGCAGTCCGCCGACGAAAGCCTCCGGCTGGGAGGCGCCCGTCTCGGCGAGATGCGACGAGCGGTTCGACATGACGACGATGAGCGCCGCGGTGCCGATCGCGCCGGCGACCTGCTGGAGGGTGCCGAGCAACGACGAGCCGTGCGAGTACAGGTGCTCAGGCAGGTCACCGAGGCCGACGGTGAAGATCGGGGTGAAAACGGCGGCCAGACTCGCCATGAGTGCGACGTGGATCGCGACGATGAGCGGGTACGGCGTGGTCGCGCCGATGCGGCTCAGCGCCGCGAGGGCGACGACGATCCCGATGGCGCCGGGGATCACGAGAGGGCGTGCGCCGACGCGGTCGTACAGCTTGCCGACCTGCGGGCCGAGTAGGCCCATCGCCAGGCCGCCGGGCATCACCAGCAGACCGGTCTGCAGCTCGGACAGCCCACGCAGTTCCTGCAGGTACAGGGGCAGCAGGATCATCGAGCCGAGGAAGGCCATGAATCCGGCCGTCATCAACAGCAGGGAGATCGCGAAGGTACGGTGGCGGAGGGTGCGCAGGTCCAGCAGCGGCATCTCCCGCTGCTGCAGGCGCACCTGGTAGGCCGCGAACGCGGCGATGAGTAGGACGCCCGCGACGACGATGAGGATCGGGCCGGTGACGTCACCCGTGCCGATCTCGCTGAGCCCGTACACGAGGCTGCCGAAGCCGCCCGCCGCGAGCACGACACTGAGCCAGCTGATCGGCGTGCTCTCGGTCTCGCCGACGTTCTGCAGCTGCCGCATCCCCGCGACGCCGACCAGCACCGCGATGGGCAGCACGAAGACGAAGATCAGGCGCCACGAGCCGAGGTGCAGGATCACGCCGGACACCGCCGGGCCGAGGGCGGGCGCGCACGACATCGCCAGGGTGACCTGGCCCATCACGCGGCCGCGGTCGCTCTCCGGGACGACGGTCATGAGCGTGGTCATGAGCAGCGGCATCATCACCGCGGTGCCGCCCGCCTGGACGACGCGGGCCGCGAGCAGCACCTCAAAGGTCGGGGCGATCGCGGCGAGGGCGGTGCCGGCGCTGAACGTCGCCATGGCCACCGCGTACGCGGTGCGGGTGCTGACGCGCTGCAGGAACCAGCCGGTCACGGGGATCACCGCGGCCATGGTGAGCATGAAGACGGTGGAGAGCCACTGGGCCGCGCGGGCGTCGACGTGGAAGTCGGTCATGAGCCGCGGGATGGCGTTGATCATGATCGTCTCGTTGAGGATCACGACGAAGGTGGCCGCGACCAGCAGTTTGATCACCAGCGGCGTGCGCCCGGCCTTGTCGGTCCGCTCGATCTGCTCGTCTGCGGGCTTCGTCAGGTCGGTGGGGGGATGGTCCATCTGTTCAGTGTGCGTGGCCATGGCGGCTTCCTCATAGTCGTTTTCCGCGGCGACCTGTCGATTGCCTTCATCAATACGACGAACCACCGACAGGTTTTTCGACATCTCCCGCCGACGGGATCTGTGAATTCCGCTTTCTGCGGGCGTTCGAGGCCAGAATTGGTCTCGTGTGCCCGGATTCCGCTGTTTTCACGAGCGTCGGCGCCCACCGTCGAGACGTGAGAGAAGCGCGGAACCGCCAGCACGATGCCGCTGTAGGTGTCATGGAGGACACAGGCGGGTCGGTAGGCTTGGTCCAGTGTTCACCATCCTGCGCCGCCTGATCCGCTACGCCGTGATCGCGGCGGTCCTCGCCATGGTGGCGTCGAGCGCATGGGTGCAGTGGGAGAGCCGCGCTCGCATCCAACAGGACGCGTCCCGGCCGTGGGTGATCGTGCTCGGCGACCGTGTGCACGACGGCGAGCCGTCGGTGTACCTCCGGGAGCGACTCGACACCGCGCTGACGGTCCTGCGCGAGAACCGCGCCCAGCGCGTCCTCGTCTCCGGACACGCGGCGTCGACGAAGGGCGACGAGGTTGCCGCGATGCGGCAGTACCTCGAGGCGCGCGGCGTCGCCGCCGGATCCATCACCGACGACCGCTTCGGCGTGACGACCTACAACACCTGCGCCCGCGCGAAAACCGTCTTCGGAATCGACCAGGCCATCCTGGTGACACAGGACTTCCACCTGCGTCGAGCCGTCGCGCTGTGCCAGTCGCAGGGCATTGATGCGGTGGGCGTCGAGGCGGATTCCGACGCCGGCGTCTATCTCACGGTGCGGAACTGGGTCCGCGAGGTCTCACTGTCGCGCCCGAAGGCCGCGCTCGACGCCCTCCGCGATCCGGGTCCTGTGTCCCGCGACCGCTGAACGCGACACGGCGGCACTGCTATGTCATGGCGTCGATGAAGCCCTCAGGATCATCGAGGCTGAGGTAGAGGGAGCGGACCTCGCCCCATTTGGTACTCACGCGCTGCACAGACTTCGAGGTCACGGGCATGTCGAACTCGAGAACCACCATGCCGTCACGCGAACCGTTGACCACCCAGAGATCGCCCACCGGGTGAACTCCCCACGCCAGAGGCCGCCGCGAGGATGTCCGGGCCGACCTGATGTTCGCGAGCGGAACCTCCAGTCGGAACGCCCAGCCGTGCCTGATGCGCAACGTGTCACCGTCCACCACGATGGCCGTGCGCTGGGGACCGAGGCCGATCGCGGTGGCGATCGGTCGATACCAGCGGTCATAGCGCATCGCGAAGTTCACATTGCGATTGTCGCACGAGCGGTGGGCCTAGCCGGCTACGCGTTGAAGCGGAAACTCGACGGTGTCACCCTTCCTACGCACTGACCTACTTTCGCGAACGGGATCATGCGCCCAGCATCGTCCATCGTCGCGAGCAGACCATGCCCGCCCTCGGTCGTCGACAATGTCCACAATCACCGCGTACCGCCACGTGCTGGCGACCTCGGGGTCGGACACGAAGCGCAGGTGGAGCCGGGCGGATACAACCCACTCGTCCGGCAGGCGCCGCGCCCTCAGTTGCCGGATCAGCTGCATACCGTAACGTCGCGCCAACTGGTCGCTATGAACGTCGGCGCGCAAGTCGATATCAATCCCAGAGGGACCCGCGGTTCGGCACAAGAGGCCGATACCCCACCAGCCGTCGATGTCATTGTTCCGGCTGCTGAAACTGGTGGCGATTCCTCGACACACGTCCTCGAGCTCGCGGCGCCGAGGCATCGGGATGTCCCGATCTAGACGTTGAAGCGGAACTCGACGACGTCACCGTCGGACATCACGTAGTCCTTGCCCTCCATGCGGACCTTGCCGGCCGCCTTCGCGGCGGCCATGGTGCCGTTGGCGTCGAGGTCGGCGAAGGAGACGATCTCGGCCTTGATGAAACCCTTCTCGAAGTCGGTGTGGATAACGCCGGCGGCCTTGGGGGCGGTGTCGCCCTTGCGGATCGTCCAGGCGCGCGACTCCTTGGGGCCGGCGGTGAGGTAGGTCTGCAGGCCCAGAGTGTGGAAGCCGGCGCGGGCGAGCGAATCGAGGCCCGGCTCGTCCTGCCCGATCGACTCCAGCATCTCGGCCTGGTCCTCGGGGTCGAGCTCCAGCAGCTCGGACTCGATCTTGGCGTCGAGGAAGACGGCGTCGGCGGGGGCGACCTCGGCGACGAGCTCCTCGCGGCGCGCGGCGTCGGTGAGCACGCCCTCATCGGCGTTGAAGACATACAAGAAGGGCTTCGCGGTCATCAGGTGCAGCTCGCGGACCGGCGCGGTGTCGAAGCCGGCGCCGAACAGGGTCTTGCCGTCGGTCAGGATCGCCTCCGCGGCCTTGACGGCCTCGAGCGTCTCGACGAGCTCCTTGTTCTTCCGCGCATCCTTCTCGAGCCGGGGCAGGGCCTTCTCGATGGTCTGCAGGTCGGCGAGAATCAGCTCGGTGGCGACGGTCTCGATGTCGGCGAGCGGGTCGACCTTGCCGGCCACGTGCACGACGTCCTCGTCGGAGAAGACGCGTACCACCTGGCAGATCGCGTCGGCCTCGCGGATGTTGGAGAGGAACTGGTTGCCCATGCCCTCGCCCTCCGAGGCGCCCTTGACGATGCCGGCGATGTCGACGAAGGACACCGTCGCCGGCAGGATGCGCTCCGAGCCGAAGATCTCGGCCAGGCGGTTCAGCCGCGGGTCCGGAAGGTTCACTACGCCGACGTTCGGCTCGATGGTGGCGAACGGGTAGTTCGCCGCCTCCACCTCACTGTTGGTGAGGGCATTGAACAGGGTGGACTTGCCGACGTTGGGCAGTCCGACGATTCCGAGGGTAAGGCTCACGGGGCCTGATTCTACGTGCTGCGATCCGGCGCGAATCCCCCGCGCCCGCGGCTCGTGGATGAAACGATGATCCCTGCGAACCACCACCGTGGCGTAGACATCCAGGAGGCCTCGTGTCAGCTCCCACCGCTCCGTCGACCACGGAGTCCGACGGCGACATCACCTACATTCGGACGGCCCCGGACCTGCCGCCCGTCGCCGTGATCGACCGCAGCCCGATCACCACTAAACACAAGGTGATCTTCGGCGTGATCGCCCTCATCGGCGCCGTCGCCTGGGCCATGATCGCGCTCGCCCGCGGCGAATCCGTGAACGCCGTGTGGTTCGTGCTCGCCGCGATCTGCACGTACGTCGTCGGTTACCGCTTCTACGCCCGCCTCATCGAACTCAAGGTGGTGCGCCCCCGCGACGACCACGCCACGCCCGCGGAGGTGCTGGAGAACGGCACCGACTACCTGCCCACCGACCGGCGCGTGCTGTTCGGGCACCACTTCGCCGCGATCGCCGGCGCCGGGCCGCTCGTCGGGCCCGTGCTCGCCGCCCAGATGGGATACCTGCCCGGCACGATCTGGATCATCGTCGGCGCCCTGGTCGCCGGCTGCGTGCAGGACTACCTCGTGCTGTGGGTCGCTACCCGCCGCCGTGGCCGCTCGCTGGGCCAGATGATCCGCGACGAGCTCGGCCCGGTCGGCGGCGCCGCCGCGATCATCGGCATCGCCGCGATCATGACCATCCTCATCGCGGTGCTCGCGCTGGTCGTGGTGCAGGCGCTGGGCCACAGCCCCTGGGGCGTCTTCTCCATCGCCGCGACCATCCCCATCGCCCTGTTCATGGGCATCTACCTGCGCATCCTCCGGCCCGGCCGGGTCTCGGAGGTCTCATTGATCGGCTGCGTGCTGCTGCTCGCCGCAGTGATCGGCGGTCGCTACGTGGGCGAGAGCGGCTGGGGCAAGGAGCTGTTCACCCTCACCCCGGTCCAGCTGAGCTGGGCGATCATCATCTACGGCTTCGCCGCCTCGGTGCTCCCGGTGTGGCTGTTGCTCGCGCCGCGCGACTACCTCTCCACCTTCATGAAGGTCGGAACCATCGTGCTGCTGGCCGTCGGCATCGTCATCGCGCGCCCGGTCATGGAGGCGCCCGCCGTCTCCGACTTCGCGACCCGCGGCGACGGCCCCGTCTTCGCCGGATCCCTGTTCCCGTTCCTCTTCATCACCATCGCGTGCGGCGCCCTCTCCGGCTTCCACTCCCTCGTCAGCTCCGGCACCACGCCGAAGCTGCTGGAGAAGGAGGGGCAGATGCGGCTGATCGGTTACGGCGGCATGCTCACCGAGTCCTTTGTCGCGATCATGGCGCTGATCACCGCGTCGATCATCAACCAGCACTTCTACTTCGCCATGAACGCGCCACTTGCCAAGACCGGCGGTACCGCGGAGACCGCGGCCACCTACGTGAACTCGCTGGGCCTGAGCGGCGACCCGGTCACCGGGCAGCAACTCTCGCAGGCGGCGAAGGACGTCGGCGAGGAGTCCATCGTCTCCCGGACCGGCGGCGCCCCGACTCTGGCCTTCGGCATGTCCGAGGTGCTGCACCAGGTGTTCGGAGGATCCTCGATGAAGTCCTTCTGGTACCACTTCGCGATCATGTTCGAGGCGCTGTTCATCCTCACCACAGTCGATGCCGGCACCCGGGTCGCCCGCTTTTTGGTCTCGGACGCGCTCAGTAACCTGGGCGGCCCGTTCCGGCGACTCAAGGATCCGAGCTGGCGCGTCGGGGCCTGGATCGCCTCGCTGCTGGTCGTCGCCGCGTGGGGCAGCATCCTGCTCATGGGCGTGACCGACCCACTGGGCGGCATCAACACGCTCTTCCCGCTGTTCGGCATCGCCAACCAGCTGCTCGCCGCCATGGCACTCACCGTGGTCGTCGTGGTGGTGGTCAAGAAGGGCTACTACAAGTGGGTCTGGATACCAGCGATCCCGCTGGTCTGGGACCTCATCGTGACCATGACCGCCTCCTGGCAGAAGATCTTCAGCTCCGACCCGGCGGTCGGCTACTGGAAGCAGCACAGCAACTTCAAGGCCGCCGCCGAGGCCGGTAAGTCGACGTTCGGCTCCGCCAAGACCCCGGAGGCCATCGACGCGGTGGTGCGCAACACCTTCATCCAGGGCACGCTGTCGATCGTCTTCGCACTCATGGTGCTCGTCGTCGTGGTGATGGGTGTGTGGACCATCTACCGTACGGTCTCCGGCAACGGCCGCCCGCTCACCGAGGAGGAACCGGTGCCCAGCAATCTCTTCGCGCCGAGCGGCCTCATCCCCACCCCCGCGGAGAGGAAGGTGCAGGAGCAATGGGACGCCCTGGGAGTGACCCGATCGTCCGGGCACTGAAGGCGATCCGCTGGTACGTGGGCTCAGTGATGGGCGACAACCACTACCGGCGGTACGTCGAGCACCGTCGCGCGACGCATCCGGGCGAGCCCGTGATGACGGAACGCGAGTACTGGAAGGCCCGGCACGACGGTGCGACGGTGACCGCCCGCTGCTGCTGAGCTGCGCCGCCACGGTGATGGCCGAAAGCCGCTAGCGCAGGTGCCGGTGCAATGCCAGAGTCGAAGGGGTGAACACCAGCTCACCCCACCTCGACTTCGACCGGTGCTACCGGGCGATCGCCGGGCGCGATCCCCGGTTCGACGGCCAGTTCTACACCGCCGTCGCCACCACGGGCATCTACTGCCGACCGTCGTGCCCCGCAACCACCCCCAAAGCCGCGAACGTCAGCTTCCACCTCACCGCCGCGGCGGCCCAGGCCGCGGGATACCGGGCGTGCCGGCGTTGCCTTCCCGACGCCGTACCGGGCTCGCCCCGCTGGAACCTCGAGTCCGACCTCGCCGCGCGGGCCATGCGCCTCATCGCCGACGGGGTGGTCGACCGGTGCGGGGTGACGGGCCTCGCCGGGCAACTCGGCTACAGCACGCGACAACTCACCAGAGTGCTCACCGCAGAGCTCGGCGCCAGTCCGCTGGCACTCGCACGGGCGCACCGCGCCACGACCGCGCGGATCCTCATCACCGGCACGACGCTGCACTTCTCGGACATCGCCTTCGCCGCCGGCTTCACCTCGATCCGCCAGTTCAACGACACGATCCGCGAGGTCTTCGCGCGGACCCCGTCGGAGCTGCGGACGCAGCGCGGCCCCGACCCGGCGGCCCCGTCGACCGGGGAGCTGAGCCTGCGCCTCGCGCTGCGCGGCCCGTACGCCACCGGCTGGGTGCGGTGGTTCCTCGGCGCGCACGCCGTGGCCGGCCTCGAGCACGCCGACGGTGACCGCTACACCCGCGTCCTGAGCCTGCCGGGCGGGAGCGGGATCGCCTGTGTCGATCTGGGTCCCGCGTCAGATGGGTACGTGCGTGCCACTCTCTCGCTCGCGGCGATGAGCGACCTGTCGACAGCGGTGGCGCGGCTGCGGCACCTGCTGGACCTGGATGCCGACCCCGCCGCCGTGGACGAGGCGCTCGCCGCCGATCCGCAGCTGGCGCCGCTCGTCGCCGCGACGCCCGGGATCCGGCTGTTCGGCACCGTCGACCCGGCGGAGCTGCTGCTGCGCACCATGATCGGGCAGCAGATCTCCATCGCCGCGGCGGCCACACACCAGGCCCGGCTCGTCGCGGCGCTCGGCGCGGAGGTCGACGACCCGGCGGGCCTTCTCTCCCGGGCATTCCCCACACCGGCCGCCGTCGCCGAGCGCGGCGGCGAGGTCCTCACCGGCCCCCGGACCCGGATCGCCGCGATCCTCGGCGCCGCGGCCGATCTCGCCGAGGGGCGACTGGTCCTGCACGCGGGCATGACCCGGGAGGAGGCCCGCACGGAACTGCTGCGACTCAAGGGAGTCGGGCCCTGGACCGCTGACTACGTGGCGATGCGCCTGCTCGCCGACCCCGATACCCTCCTCGCGTCCGACCTTGTGGTCGCGAAGGGCGCGGAGCACCTCGGGCTCGACATCACCGCCAACCGGTGGAGCCCGTGGGGCAGCTACGTCTCCCTGCACCTGTGGAACCACTCCCTCACCACCGACCGGAGGATCACCCCGTGACCGCTGACTTCGCCACCCTCGCCACGCCCGCCGGGCCCTTCACCGCCGTCGTCGACGCCGACGGGGCCGTGCTCGCCTCGGGCTGGACCGCGGATCTCGGCGACCTGCTGCCCGTCATCCACACGGCGCTGCGGCCGGCCGCCGTCGACGAGCGCGCCGAATTGGGTGCCGTCACCCGGGCCGTCGCGGCCTTCCACGCCGGCGAGGTGACCGCGATCGACGACATCGTCGTGCGGCAGCGCTCCGGCGCCTTCGTCGAGCATGCCTGGGACGTGCTGCGCACCGTCGAACCCGGGAAGCCCGTGACCTACACGGAGTACGCCGACCTGTCCGGGCGGCCCGCGGCGGTCCGGGCCGCAGCGATGGCCTGCGCGCGCAACGCGGCAGCCCTGTTCGTCCCCTGCCACCGGGTGCTGCGGTTGGACGGCACGCTCGGCGGATTCCGGTGGGGACTCGCCGTGAAGAAGTGGCTGTTGGACCACGAGGCACATACGATCGCGACGTGAGCGAAGAGACGACGACACCGCCGCCGGGCACGAAGACCCGCAGCGAGGTCTACGGCGAGGCCGGCCGCTGGCTGGCCACCTGGAGCTGGCGGACCGTCGCGGTCGCGGCGATGCTGTTCGTCCTCAGCTGGATCATCGGCGAGTTCTGGACGATCCTGCTGCCGGTGCTGCTGGCGATCCTGCTGTGCACGGTGCTGTGGCCGCCGGTGCGCTGGCTGCGCAGCAAGGGTCTGCCGCCCGCGCTCGCCACGGCGCTGGTGATGCTGCTCTCCCTGGGCCTCCTCGGCGGCGTCATCGGCGCCATCGCGCCGTCCATCGGCGGCCAGTCGAAAGAGATCGCCGATCGCGCCGTCGAGGGTGTCGGCAAGGTGCAGAAGTGGGCGCAGGGCCCGCCCCTGAATCTGCAGGACGAGCAGATCAGCAAGTTCGTCACCTCGATCACCAAGAAGCTGCAGGAGAGCGCCGAGACCATCGCGTCGGGCGTCTTCACGGGCGTCAGCGCCGCCGGCTCCTTCGTGGTCGCGATCGTGATGGTCGCGATGCTGACCTTCTTCTTCCTCAAGGACGGCGACAAGTTCATGCCATGGCTGCGACGCCACTCGGGAACGCCGGTCTCGGAGCACTTCGCCGAGCTGCTCAGCCGCATCTGGGGCACCCTGGGCGGGTTCATCCGCACCCAGGCGGTCGTCAGCTTCATCGACGCCCTGTTCATCGGACTCGGCCTGGTGATCCTGCAGGTGCCCCTGGCAGGTGCACTGGCGGTGATCACCTTCCTCGGCGGCTTCATCCCCATCGTCGGTGCCTTCGTCGCGGGCGCGCTCGCCGTGATCGTCGCGCTGGTGACCAACGGTTTCGGCACGGCGCTGGCGGTGCTCGCCGTGGTCATTGCGGTGCAGCAGCTCGAGGGCAATGTGCTCTCGCCGATCCTGCAGTCGCGCTCGATGCAGCTGCACCCCGCGATCGTGCTGCTCGCCATCGCCTTCGGCAGCACCCAGTTCGGCATTATCGGCGCCTTCCTCGCCGTGCCCGTCGCCGCCGCGATCGCGGTGCTGTTCCGGTACCTCGGCGAACTCGTCGACGAACAGACCGGCGAGACGCCGCCGCCCGAGGAGGAGCCGAAGCCCAGCTTCTGGGACAAGTTCCGGCGCAAGTCTGCGAAGCCGGCTGCGGAGCCGGCGAAGGACGCCCCGGCCGAGACGGCCTGAAACTTGTCAGTGGGGGCGTCCATGCTGACGGCATGGACCTCTCGCACCTGATCGTCGCGCTGCTGGCGCTGCTGGTCGGCGGCGCCGTCGGGATCATCCTGGCCCGGTCCCTGCCCGCGCAGCCCGGCCGGTCCGACGGTGCCGGGCCGGCCCCGGACGCGGTGGCGGGGCCGGTGAATGCGCTGCTCGCGCCCCTTCGGCAGACCCTGGATTCGCTGGGCCACGAGTTCGCCGTCGCCGAGCGCAGCCGCGTCGCCGCCTTCGCCGGGCTGCGGGAGCAGATCGGCACGGTGGCGCGCACGAGCGAAGCTCTGCGCGCCGAGACCGCCACGCTGCGCTCCGCGATGAAGTCGTCCACCGTGCGCGGCCGCTGGGGCGAGCTGCAACTCGAGCGGGTGGTGGAACTGGCCGGGCTGAGCCGGCACTGCGACTTCTCGACGCAGGTGGGCGGCGCGGTCGGCGAGGCGCGGGTTCGGCCCGACGTCGTGGTGCACCTCGCGGGCGGCCGCGATCTGGCCGTCGACGCGAAAGTGCCACTGGACGCGTACCTGCAGCTGCTCGAGGCGCCGCCGGCGGAACACGCCGCCCTGCTCTCCGACCATGCGCGGCGGTTCCGCTCCCACGTCGTGCAGCTGGCGGGCAAACGGTACTGGGAGGCCGTCGGCTCACCGGAGCTCGTAGTGATGTTCGTGCCCGCCGAGGCATTCCTCGACGCCGCACTGCAGGCCGACCCCGAGCTGCTCGAGTTCGCCCTCGACCGGAACGTGGTGCTCGCCACACCGACGACGCTCGTCGCGATGCTCCGCGCCGTCGCGCTGAGCTGGCGACAGCACGCCCTCGGCGAGGACGCGGCGCGGATACAAGCGCTCGGCCGCGAACTGAACGAGCGATTCGACGTTCTGAACAGTCACTTCGCTTCACTGGGTACGGCGCTGGGCAGGACCGTCGAGGCCTTCAACGCCACGGTCGGTTCGTACAACTCCCGGGTGGGTGTCACCGCCCGCCGTCTGGCCGACCTCGATTCCCTGCCGGACGGTTCGCGCGACGATCCACTGGAACTCGACCGCGCGCCGCGAGCCGTCCCCACGGCGGAAGATTCTCGGTTCTCACAGCCTTAGCCGGTACGGTTCACCTGTGTCGAAGTTCCCACCGTCCCGCTCCCAGGTCCCGGTCGACGAGCGCTCCGTGCTCGCGACGGTGCCCGGACTGCCGTGGTGGGGCGCTGTCCTGACCATGCTGGTCTTCACCGCCGCGGGCGCCCTCGCCTCGGGCGAGTTCGCGGGCGCGAACGCCGGTGTGCTCGCAATGTCGGTCGGCGCGGTCGTCGCCGTACTCGCCGTGCGCAATCGCGCGCTGTTCACCGCGATCGTCCAGCCCCCGCTCATCATCGCCACCGCGATCCCGCTGTACCGGTGGTTCTCCCTCCCCAGCCCGCGCAAGACCAGTCAGATCCTCACCGATGTGCTCTTCCCCATGATCTCGCTCTTCCCGTGGATGTTCTGGACCACGGTGATCGTGCTGGTCATCGGCGGCGTACGCCTGCTGCAGTACCGCTCGCTCACCGCGAACGCCCGCAGCGCACAGCGCCGCGGCGCCTCGGCGGGGGCGAAGTCCGCACCGGCCAAGGCAGGTGTCAAGGCCGGCACCAAGCCCGGTACGGCGAAGCCCGACACGGCTGAGCCTGCCCTCGTCGGAGCCGCGAAGCCCGCTGCCGTCGCGGCGAGCGCTGGGGCCACGGGTGCTGCCGCCAGAGCCGGGAAGCGGCACGCCGAGTCCGCCGGGCTGCCGATCGGCGAGCGGATCCGCGCGGCATTCAGCCGCCTCCGCCCCGCGCCTGCCGCGGGCGCGGTCGGCGCCGCTGCCCTCGTCGGCAACGGTGCCGGCCGCTCCGAGCGCCACCAGAGCCGCGCCACCGAGCACCGATCCAGCCGCGCTGTCCGAGAGCGGGCGGAGCGGACCGACCGCCGGGAACCCGCCGCCGCGGCCGACGCCCCCGTCCGGGGCCGCAGCTCGGCCGCGCGCCGAGAAGATCCGCGCCGCGATCTCCGTCGCGATGCGGTGCGGCGCGACGAACAGCGCCGGGATTCGGCCGCGCGCCTCGCTCGGACCCGCGAGGAGATCGCCGCGCGCGACACCGGGGCACCCGCGACCCAAATCAACCGCGTGATCCGGCCCGACTCGGGGCAGATCCCGCGGCCGGCGATGCCGAGGCAGCCCGACGAGGATGACCGTCGGGCGATGCCGCGCGGCGCCCGGCCCCGCCCTGCCGTGGCACAGGGCGACCGGCCGCGCCCCGGGATCCACGACTCGCGGGAACTGCGGCACGACGACGAGCGTCGCCGGATCGGCGAGCCCCAGCCCCGGTGGCGCACTCCGCGGGGTCCGGAGGGCCGCCCCGACGCCCCCGCCGCGCGGGCCGCGCCCCCCGCTGACGCGCGCGACTACCGACGCGAGGCCGGCGACATCGATCGCGCCCGCGGCGTGGACCCCGCAGCACGTCGTCCCGGGCGGGAGCGCACGCAGATCCCGCGCGACGACTTCGCCTCGCTCCCCCGCATCTCCGGCAGCCGCGCGGCGCAGCCCGATCTTCCTAGCCTGACCGGCGAGGAGCGGATCGCGCGGAGGGGCGAGACGCCGTCGAACCCGGGACGCTACGAGCACTACCGGCCCCCGCGCTACCGGCCGCGGAGCGAGGACTCGGCGGTGGAGACCAACTTCCGGGACGACTTCACAGAGCCCTCCGACGAGCCCCGGCAGATCCGCCGGCACCGCTACAAGGACTGATTCCACCGCGCCGACGAGAAGGGCGCGCCACCGTTTCCGGTGGCGCGCCCTTCTCGTGGGGGGGTGACGCGGTCAGGCCTTGGCGCGGGGGCGCAGCTCACGCGGGAGGGCGAAGACCAGCGTCTCGTTCGCAGTGGTGACGGCCTTGACATCGTGGAAGCCCTCGCCGTCCAGGTACTCGACAACGCCCTTGACCAGGATCTCGGGCACTGATGCACCGGAGGTGATGCCGACCGTCTCCACGCCGTCGAGCCAGGCGGGATCGATCTCGCGGGCGAAGTCGATGAGGTACGCGGCACGGGCACCGGCCTGCAGCGCCACCTCTACCAGCCGCACCGAGTTCGACGAGTTGCGCGAGCCCACAACGATGACCAGATCGCACTCCGGGGCCATCGCCTTCACCGCGACCTGCCGGTTCTGGGTGGCGTAGCAGATGTCGTCACTGGGCGGGTCCTGCAGCTTGGGGAACTTCTCCCGCAGGCGGCGGACCGTCTCCATGGTCTCGTCGACCGAGAGCGTGGTCTGCGAGAGCCAGACCAACTTGTCCTCGTCGCGGACGGTGACGTTGTCGACCGCGTCCGGACCGTCGACGAGCTGCACATGCTCGGGCGCCTCGCCTGCCGTGCCCTCGACCTCCTCGTGCCCCTCGTGGCCGATGAGGAGGATGTCGAAATCGTCGCGGGCGAAGCGCTTCGCCTCCTGGTGCACCTTGGTGACCAGCGGACACGTCGCGTCGATGGTGCGCAGGCTGCGCTGCGCGGCGCCCTCGTGCACCGCAGGGGAGACGCCGTGCGCGGAGAACACGAGGAGCGAGCCCTCAGGTACTTCGTCGGTCTCGTCGACGAAGATCACGCCCTTGTCCTGCAGCGTCTCCACAACGTGCCGGTTGTGCACGATCTCCTTGCGCACGTACACCGGGGCGCCGTGCTTCTCGAGGGCCTTCTCGACCGTTTCCACTGCACGGTCGACACCCGCGCAGTAGCCACGCGGCTCGGCCAGCAGGACACGCTTGCCAGAACTCATGCCTCTAGGCTACGGCACCTGGCGGTGTGCCCGTGAGCACGATGAGGCACCCTGGACACATGAGCCGTTTACCGTTCGTGGTCCGCGTCGCCGTCGGGGCCGTGGCCCTCGCCGCCGAGAAGGGTCAGGAGATCGTCGGGGGCGCCGTGACCGCCCCGCTCACGCTGGGCAGCAAGTCCGCGCAGGCCTTCATCCACATCCAGCAGGACCTGGCCGACCTCGCCGTCCGCGGTGACCGCGCGCTCGAGAGCGTCTTCCCCGCCAAGGAGGAGGAGCAGGCCGCCTGGGCGACCTTCGACGACGACGAGGACGTCGACGTGGATCTGCCCGCGGCGAAGCCCGCCTACGGCGAGGTGCGACCGGCCACCGAGTCCGCCCGCTCACCCGAGCCCGCGCCGGCACACGCCGTGCGGGCCGACGGTGCCACGCAGTCCACCTCGGTCGCCACCGCCCCGCAGACCGCGGCGGAGCAGCCGGTCGCCGACGAGGCACCGGCGGGCGCCGGACGGTACGCGCTGTACAGCTCCCCCGCCCCCGCGACGTCGGACACGACGGCGCCCGCCGAGACCCCCGACGACCTGCCCGCTGCCGTGCTCCGTATCGACTACCCCGAGCTCACGCTGGCGCAGCTGCGCGGCCGGCTCCCCGGCCTCACCACGCCCGAGGTGGAGTCACTCGTCGAGTACGAGCGCGGTCACAAGGCGCGGCCGCCCTTCCTCACGATGCTCGAGAACCGCATCACGCGGTGACCGGACCGGCTTCCACCGGCTCGCCCGGCAGCGGTGCGGGCGGCCCGTCGACCGCGGAGCACCCGTGGCCGGTGCGCGTGGTCTCGATGAAGATCGCGCAGTGGATCGACCGCCTCGGCGAGGTGTGGGTCGAGGGGCAGATCACCCAGCTCAACCGCCGCGGCGGGGGCACTGCCTTCCTGACTCTGCGCGACCCGTCGGCGAACGTCTCAGTGCAGGTCACGTGTCTACCGGCCGTGCTCGACCGCTCCGAGGTGCCGCTCACCGAGGGCACGCAGGTCATCGTGCGCGGCAGATTCACCTACTGGACCGGGCGGGGCAGCCTCTCGCTGCGGATCACCGAGATCCGCGCCGTCGGCGTGGGCGAGCTGCTCGCCCGCATCGAGCGGCTGCGGCAGCTGCTGCACGCCGAGGGACTGTTCGACCCGCGGCTCAAGCGGCCCTTGCCGTTCCTTCCCCGCACCGTCGGGCTGGTGACCGCACGGGCCAGCGCCGCCGAGCGCGACGTGCGGTCGATCGCGGAGGGCCGCTGGCCCGACGTTCGCATCCGCGCCGAGTACGCCACCGTGCAGGGCCCGACGGCGGTTCCTCAGCTGGTGGCGGCCCTGCGCGCCCTGGACGCCGACCCCGAGGTCGACGTGATCATCATGGCCCGCGGCGGCGGCAGCGTGGAGGACCTGCTCCCCTTCTCCGACGAGACGCTGTGCCGCGCCGTGCACGCGGCCCGCACCCCCATCGTCTCCGCGATCGGCCATGAGCCCGACAACCCGCTCTGCGACTTCGCCGCCGACGTGCGCGCCGCGACGCCGACCGACGCCGCCAAGCGGGTCGTGCCCGACGTGGTCTCCGAGCTGGAACGGATCGCCGAGCTGCGCGAGCGCGCGGCGGCCGCACTGCGCGGGTGGGTCCGTCGGGAGGAGCACACGGTGGACGCGCTGCGCTCGCGGCCGGTGTTCGCACACCCGCTGCGGCTCGTCGACGACCGCGCCGACGATGTCGCGCGCCTGTTGCGCGACGTCCGGCGGGACGTGCGGCGCATCGTCGAACGGGAATCCGAACGGACCGCGCACCTGGCCGCGCGGCTGACGTCACTCGGCCCCGCCGCGACGATGGCGCGCGGCTACGCCGTAGTGCAGAAGGTGACGCCGGACGGCGAGAACCCCGTGGTCCGCGGTATCGACGAACTCGCGCCCGGCTCGCAACTGCGGGTCCGGCTGCCCGACGGTGCCGCGTCCGCAGCCGTCATGGGCGTGACGAAGATCTCCGCACGAACCGAGGAAGAGGCATGAGCGACGAGACACCGGTGGCCGAACTGGGCTACGAGCAGGCCCGCGACGAGCTCGCGGTGGTGGTGAAGCTACTGGAGCAGGGCGGGATCGACCTGGACGAGTCGCTGAACCTGTGGGAGCGCGGCGAGGCGCTCGCCAAGCGCTGCGAGGAGCACCTCGCGGGCGCGCGGGAGCGCATCGAGAACGCGATCGCCGCCGAGGAGTGAGCGGACGGGCCGCGCTGCTTACCGGGGCGCGGCGGGGGCCGGCGCACCGGACCGCGGAAGCGGCTGCTGCGACTGGACCGCGGCGGCCAGCTCGGTGAACCGGGGCACGGTTCCGCCGCCGAAGACGACGAGGACGGCACCGTCTACCTGCAGGACCCAGGCGCTGCGGTTCTTGTCGTTCGGTCCGTAGACCTCCCAGGTCCGGCCCTCGACGGGGACCGTGCCCGAGGGCTTGGCCTTCGCGCCGTAGACGGACTCGAGCACCACGTCGGCGGGCGATCCGGACTGCGAGAGCTGCAGCGAGTTCTTCTCGGGCGTCACGTAATTGACGGAGAAGACCTTGCCGCCGACCACGTCGTCGTCGCGGGTGGCGGTGGCCTTCCAGCCCTCCGGAACCCCGTCGACCACGCCCGTGCCGCCGGGCATCCGCACCGGGAAACCGAGCGTGTCCGCCGACACCTGGAAGACGCCCTTCGGGTTGATCGGCTCGACGGTCTCGTCCTTCGGGTCGGCGCCGAAGCCGAGCTTGAAGTTGCCCGACGCGAACAGGACGATCAGGCACAGGGCGATCAGCGGAACCATCGTGAACACCATGTCGCGACGGTTCTGCAGGATCCGGGGTTTGTCAGCCACGACGTCCAGTATCCCGGGCGCGACGTCCGGCGGTGGAGGCGGGCATGATCCAACGGGCCCTGGCCCGACCGGACCCGTCACCGACCGGTAGGGCATGGAAGAATCGAGCGAGGCCCGCCGCGCCCACCCGCGCGCTCGAGATCCGGAGGAATCCATGTCCGATACCCACGCTGAGAAGAACCCCATCGCGCCGGACCGGAACCTGGCCATGGAGCTGGTCCGTGTCACCGAGGCCGGCGCGCTCGCCGCGGGCCGTTGGGTGGGGCGCGGACAGAAGGAGTCGGGCGACGGCGCGGCCGTGGACGCGATGCGCCAACTGGTCTCGACGGTGTCGATGAGCGGCGTGGTCGTGATCGGCGAGGGCGAGAAGGACGAGGCGCCGATGCTCTACAACGGCGAAGAGGTGGGCAACGGCTTCGGCCCGTCGACCGACGTCGCCGTGGACCCCGTCGACGGCACGACGCTGATGGCCAAGGGCATGCCCGGCTCGATCGCGGTCCTCGCGGTCGCCGAGCGCGGCGCCATGTACGACCCCTCGGCCGTGTTCTACATGAACAAGATCGCCGTGGGCCCCGAGGCCGCCGGCGTCATCGACATCGAGGCCCCGATCGCGGACAACATCGCGAAGGTCGCCAAGGCCAAGGGCATCAAGGTCACCGACGTCACGCTGACGGTGCTCGATCGCCCCCGGCACGAGCAGCTCATCGCCGATATCCGTGCGACCGGCGCGATCGTGCGCCTCATCTCTGACGGTGACGTGGCCGGCGCCATCGCCGCCGCCCGCCCCGAGGCCAAGACCGACATCCTCGTCGGCATCGGCGGTACGCCCGAGGGCATCATCGCCGCGGCCGCACTGCGCTGCATGGGCGGCGAGATCCAGGGCACCCTGGCACCGTCGAACGACGTCGAGAAGCAGCGCCTCGCCGACCTGGGCATCGACCCGACGCAGGTGCTCGGCACCACCGACCTGGTGCGCGGCGAGCACGTCTACTTCGCGGCGACCGGCGTCACCGACGGTGACCTGCTGCGCGGCGTCCGCTACCGCGCCGACGGCGCGACCACGCAGTCGATCGTGATGCGCAGCAAGTCGGGCACCGTCCGCACCGTGGACGCGACGCACCGCCTGACCAAGCTGAAGACCTACGCGCAGATCTTCGACTGAGAAGTGATCTTCTCCTCGGGCCCTGGGAACATTCCCGGGGCCCGAGTAGGTTTCTAAGGTATGGCTAACAACGCTGATACCCCGGAGACCGAGTACCGCATCGAGCACGACACCATGGGCGAGGTCCGGGTGCCCGTGAACGCCCTGTGGCGCGCGCAAACGCAGCGCGCCGTGGAGAACTTTCCGATCAGCTTCCGTCCTCTCGAGCGCGCGCAGATCCGCGCGATGGGGCTGCTCAAGGCCGCCGCGGCGCAGGTCAACCGGGACCTGGGGCTGCTGGCGCCGGAGAAGGCCGCCGCGATCATCGCCGCCGCGCAGGAGATCGCCGACGGGCTGCACGACGACCAGTTCCCCATCGACGTCTTCCAGACCGGCTCCGGCACCAGCTCGAACATGAACGCCAACGAGGTGATCGCCTCCCTCGCCGGCCGCGCCGGCGTGCAGGTGCACCCCAACGACGACGTGAACATGTCGCAGTCGTCGAACGACACCTTCCCCACGGCGACGCACGTCGCCGCGACCGAGGGCGCAGTCACCACACTGATCCCCGCGCTGGAGCACCTGCAGGCGGCGCTGGCGGCGAAGTCCGCGGCCTGGCGGACGACGGTGAAGTCGGGCCGCACGCACCTCATGGACGCGGTGCCCGTGACGCTCGGCCAGGAGTTCGGCGGCTACGCCCGCCAGGTCGAGGCCGGCGTCGAGCGAGTGCGGGCGACGCTCCCCCGCGTCGGCGAGGTCCCGATCGGCGGCACCGCCGTGGGCACGGGCCTCAACGCGCCGGAGCGGTTCGGTTCGCTGGTGGTGGCGGAGCTGGTGCGGCTGACAGGGGTCGAAGACATCCGGCTGGCGAAGGACAACTTCGAGGCCCAGGCCGCGCGCGACGGTCTGGTCGAGCTGTCGGGCGCGCTGCGGACGATTGCGGTCTCGCTGACCAAGATCGCCAACGACGTGCGCTGGATGGGCTCCGGCCCGCTCACCGGGCTCGGCGAGATCGCGCTGCCGGACCTGCAGCCCGGCAGCTCGATCATGCCCGGCAAGGTGAACCCGGTGCTCCCCGAAGCGGTGACGCAGGTGGCCGCGCAGGTGATCGGCAACGACGCCGCAGTGGTGTGGGGCGGCGGCAACGGCGCCTTCGAGCTCAACGTCTACATCCCGATGATGGCGCGCAACGTGCTCGAGTCGATCACGTTGCTGGCCAACGTCTCCCGCCTCTTCGCGGACAAGTGCATCGAGGGCCTGGTCGCCCACGAGGACCGGCTGCGCACGCTCGCCGAGTCGTCGCCGTCGATCGTGACCCCGCTCAACTCGCTGATCGGCTACGAGGAGGCAGCGGCTGTCGCGAAGCAGGCGCTGCGCGAGGGTAAGACGATCCGGCAGACCGTGATCGACCGCGGGCTGATCGGCGAGAAGCTCACGCTGGAGGAACTCGATCGCAGGCTGGACGTGCTGGCCATGGCGAACGTCGAACGGGTCAGGTGAGGCTCGCGGCGCCGATGGCGCCGTAGGGAGCCGGGGCGGGCGCGCACGTGCCGTCGGTCGCGAGAGCGGATACGGTGACCGAGCGGGCGCCGTCGAGCGCGATCGAGATGGTCCGCGGCGCGTCCTCGCGCGCGAGCACGGAGGCCAGCTTCGTCGAGCCGTCGACGATGAAGGAGACGCGCACTCGCAAATCCCGCGGGGTGTGCGGCTGCAGTCCCAGGACTCCGGTGAGCTTCGCGAACTCACCTGCGAGCCGGTAGACGGCAGTCGAGGGGGTGCCCTCGCAGCCGATCCAGACGCCGGTCGCGCTACGATAGGTGGTGCCTGCGAGAGTGGCGGTCAGGGCCTGGCCCGTATCGCCGACGGTGCTGGACCTGGCCAGGCGGGTGTAGAGCGGCGTGCCCGTGGGCGTCGCGCCGATGTCACCCTGCGTGAATGACGAGTCCCTCGCAGTCTTCGCCTCTACGCTGCGCGAACCCGGGTACGCGTCGTTCGGCGACGCGACCTGCAGTCCGCAGCCGACGATGGCGGACGTGGCCGCGGCCGCCATCGTCAGTGCTGTGAAACTTGTTCTCAATCTCACGCGCTGAGGATAGCCCGCCGGCGTGCCCGGGCACGCGGGGTCAGCGACGATCGACGAGCACGTAGGACGCACCGGCGGTCGCCGCCGCGACGGCGAGTACCGACGGCCACGCTCCGATCTTCTTCGCCAACGGATGGGATACGCCGAATCCGCCCAGGTAAACCGCCCCGAGCGCGGCCGCCGTCCCCGCTCCGGCCTTCGCGTACCAGCCCTGCGCGGCCGCAGCGCCCGCCGCCGCGAGCACGACGCCGCCGAGCGGGCGGATCCCCGTCTCCCGGGCCACGTAGTAGCCGCCCACGAGTCCCGCGGCGGCGATCGGAGCGGTGCCGATCCGGTCGATGATGTCGGTCATTCCTCGACACTACCCACTACCGCGCGTAGTAGGACTGCGGCCCGCGGGTAACGTCGACCGCATGAGCACACCGCGGTGGTTCACCGAGACCAAGGAAGGCCACAGCGAGTGGTACATCGAGCGTTTCCGGACGATGGCGCGGGAGGGCGCGGACCTGGCTGGTGAGGCACGACTCGTGGACGCGATGGTGGGCCGCGGGTCGCGGATCCTGGACGCCGGCTGCGGGCCGGGCCGGATCGGCGGATACCTGCACTCGGTGGGTCACAACGTGACCGGAGTGGACGTGGATCCGAAGCTCATCGCCGCGGCTCAGGAGGATCATCCGGGTCCGCGGTGGCTCGTGCAGGACCTCGCGGAACTGGACCTCGACGGCACGTTCGACGCGATCGTCTGCGCGGGAAACGTGTTGGTCTTCGTCGCCGAGGGCACGGAGACGCAGGTGCTCGCGAACTTCCGGAAGCACTTGACGCCCGAGGGATTCGCGGTCGTGGGCTTCCACACGGATCGCGGGCTCACACCGGATCGACTGGACGCCCACGCCGCCGAGGCAGGCCTGCGTACTGACCTGCGACTCGCGACGTGGGACGTCAAGCCCTGGCACGACGGCGCCGACTTCGCCGTGACGATCCTGCGCCCGGACTGACGAGACGAGCGGCGCACCGTCGAACCCGATCACGGTGCGCCAGAAGGTCTACCGCTCCTTCGAACGCACCCGAATCCCACTGAGCGGCAGGGCGACCTCACCCGACGGATCGGTGAAGAAGTCGTTGCCCTTGTCGTCGACCACGATGAAGGCCGGGAAGTTCTCGACCTCGATCTTCCACACCGCCTCCATGCCGAGCTCGGGGTACTCGATGACCTCCTGGCTCTTGATGCAGTCGAGCGCAAGCCGGGCGGCGGGGCCGCCGATGGAGCCGAGGTAGAAGCCTCCGTGCGTGTCGCAGGCCTGCGTGACCTGCTTGGACCGGTTCCCCTTCGCCAACATCACGAGAGATCCGCCCGCGGCCTGGAACTCGTCGACGTAGCTGTCCATACGGCCCGCGGTGGTGGGGCCGAAGGAGCCGGACGCCATACCCTCCGGGGTCTTCGCCGGGCCTGCGTAGTAGACCGGGTGATCCTTGAGGTACTGCGGCATCTCCTCGCCCGCGTCCAGCCGCTCCTTGATCTTGGCGTGCGCGATATCGCGGGCCACGACCAACGGGCCGGTCAACGACAGACGGGTCTTCACCGGGTACTTCGACAGCTCGGCGAGGATCTCGGGCATCGGCCGGTTCAGGTCGATCTCGACGACCGCACCGCCCTCAATGTCCTCCGCTACACCGGCATCCGGCATGTACTGCGCCGGGTCGGTCTCGAGCTGCTCCAGGAAGACGCCGTCGGCGGTGATTTTTCCGAGGGCCTGGCGGTCCGCGGAGCAGGACACCGCGATCGCGACGGGCAGCGAGGCGCCGTGCCTGGGCAGGCGCACGACACGCACGTCATGGCAGAAGTACTTACCGCCGAACTGCGCGCCGATGCCGAAGGACTGGGTGAGCTCGAAGACCTTCTCCTCCAGCTCTTTGTCGCGGAAGCCGTGCGCTGCAATGGAGCCGGTCTCGGGTAGCTCGTCGAGGTAGTGCGCCGAGGCGTACTTGGCAGTCTTGAGCGCGAACTCGGCGGACGTGCCGCCGATGACGATCGCGAGGTGGTACGGCGGGCAGGCCGCGGTACCCAGCGAGCGGATCTTCTCGTCGAGGAACTTCAGGATGCGGTCCGGGTTGAGGATCGCCTTCGTCTCCTGGAACAGGAAGGACTTGTTGGCCGAGCCGCCGCCCTTGGCCATGAACAGGAACTTGTACTCCGGCCCCTTCGGCCCCTGCTCGGTGGCGTAGATCTCCACCTGGGCCGGCAGGTTGGTGCCGGTGTTATTCTCCTCGTACATGGTGATCGGCGCGTTCTGCGAGTAGCGCAAGTTGAGCTTGGTGTAGGCGTCGTACACGCCGCGGGAGACCCACTCGCCGTCGTCTACGCCGGTCAGCACGCCCTCGGACTTCTTGCCCATGACGATCGCGGTGCCGGTGTCCTGGCACATCGGCAGCACGCCGCCCGCGGAGATGTTGACGTTCTTGAGCAGGTCGAGCGCCACGAAGCGGTCGTTGCCCGACGCCTCGGGATCGTCGATGATCTTCCGCAGCTGCTGCAGGTGCGCGGGCCGCAGGTAGTGGCTGATGTCGTGCATCGCCTCCGCGGTCAGCTGCTGCAGCGCCTCGGGCGCGACCTTGAGGAACTTCTGCCCGTCGACCTCGAAGGTCTCCACGCCCTCGGCCGTGACGAGCCGGTACGGCGTCGTGTCGGGACCGATGGGCAGCAGGTCGGAATAGATGAATTCGGGGCTGTTCGAAGTCACGTAACGAGGGTATTCCCCGGCGGATCACCGGTCCGGGTTAGGTTGCCCTACCTGCGGGAACCCGGGCTCGACGGTGCCGTCAGCGCAGAGCCGGGATCGCGAGGCCCACGGCGGCCGCGACGCTGAGCCACAGACGCGCCAGGTTCCATACACCCCAGTTACGCGCGAACTCGGCCCATTCGACGGTGCCCGTCATGAGCCGCTGGTTCAGGGGGACGTTCACCGCCACCGTGAGGACGAACGCCGCGATCGCACAGAGCGCCCCCAGTGCACCCGCGACCGTCCGGGCATCGAAACCGTCCGCGATCACCAGAGCGATGGCGGCCACGACCGGCAGCAGCGCCCCCAGCATGAAGAGCGCGAGGAACGGTGGCCGCTCGACCGCGTCGTTCATGCGGCGCATGGCCTCGGCACCGTCGGGGACGGCGCGCTGGGCTGTGATGACGGTGGCGTAGGCGAAGTAGAAGCCGGCCAAAACCCCGCTGAGCAGGGCGGCCGATCCGAGGAGGAATTTGAGTGTCATGGATCAAGAATCGCCTCGGATCGTGGCGTGATCCATAGTTCAGACCCCCCATTCCATACGCATTCGTCTAATCTGACGACATGGACCCGCTGTTCCGGATGGTGTCCGGTCTTCGCGCGCACGGCCTGTTCTCGCTTCGCATCTCGATGGTGCCGCCGTGGTCGGTGGACATCGACGACGGTGCGCCGCTGAGCGTGATCGCCGTCGACCGCGGCGCCGCGTGGATCTCCGGTGCGGACACCCGGATCCGGCTCGAGGCGGGTGCCGTCGCGCTGGTCGCGCACGGGCCGCACTACGTCGTCGCGGATGAGCCCGAACGCCCGCCGACTGTGCGGATCGAGGAGGGCGGCGCGTGCATACCGCTCACCGAGTCGATGCGCTCGACCACCCACCGCGGCCTGCTCACCTGGGGCAACCACGACGAGGGCCCGGATCAGCTGTTGGTCGGCACGTACGCCTCGGCCTCCCAGGTGGGCCGGCACCTCGTCGAACAGCTCCCCGAGTTCACGGTGCTGCCGCCCGGCGAGGTCGACGACGCGCTGATCGGGCTGATACGGCGCGAGCTCGCGGATCCGCGCCCCGGGCACAGTTTCGTCATCGACCGGCTCCTCGACGTCGTGGTCTGCGTCGCGATCCGGTCGGCCGCGCGTACTGCCCCGACGGGCTGGCTGTCGGGCACCGTCGACGACGTGGTCGCGGGCGCGCTGGACCTGATCCACGAGTCGCCGGAGCGGCCGTGGACGGTCGCCTCCCTGGCCGGCGCGCTGCACGTCTCCCGGGCCGGCCTGGCGGCGCGGTTCCGCGCCGGCGTGGGCGAGCCGCCCGGCCGCTACCTCACGCTGTGGCGGCTCACCCTGGCGGCCGACGCACTGACCTCGTCGGACGACGGGCTCGACGCGATCGCCCGCCGCGTGGGTTACGGCTCCGCCTTCGCGCTCAGTGCCGCGTTCAAACGCCACCACGGAGCGAGCCCGTCCCAGTTCCGCGCCCGCGAGGCCGCCGTCAGCTGAATCCGAAGAGCGGCGGGAAGGCGAGGGCGACCACCGCGGCCCACGCCGCGTAGGCGGGCAGCGTGCTCGTCTGCCAGCGCTCGATCGCGGCGAAGTCTCTTCTCCCCCGGACGAATCCGAGCCCCAGCCGGGCCGCGCCCGCGAGGATCACCAGCAGCACGAGGTTCAGCCCCAGTACCGCGGCCTTGTTCGGCGACGTGCCGAACTCGGCGGTGCGGGTGACCATCGCGACGAGCACCACGAGGTCGACGGCGATCGCCGCGACCACCAGCGCCACCTGCAGCCGGTCGAAGACGTCCGGCCGGCGCCGCGGGTCGCGGGCGGAGACCGCGTACAGCAGTAATCCGACGACGAGCACCAGAACCACCGTCATCAGCACCAGGAGGTCGCGGTCGGCCCCGATGAGGCCAGGCCGCGACGCGAAGGCGCCCAGCACCACGAGAAGCATGACCAGCGTGATCGGGGTGAAGATCCGCGTCAGCACGGGCGCGATGTTCTCGATCACCTCCTGCTTGGCCTCCACGAGCCACGCGGCCACCAGCACCGCGCCGCCGACGCAGATCGGCAGCGCCCACTCGGTGACCGGCGACTCCGCGTCCAGCCCGACGGAGCCCAGCGCCGCGATCGTCAGGCCCGTGATCGCGCCGCCGCCGAGGGCGATGAGCAGGAAGTAGATGACGAACTCGCCCGTGAACCGCACGAAGTCCATCCGCCGGGGCGCCGAGCGCCACGCGCCGCCGGTGTAGGCGACGCCCACGCCGAACCACAGCACCAGCGGCGCGGCGACGACGGCGAGTACCTCGGTGGAGCCGCCGGACTCGAACGGATACGCGGCGAGGACGCCCGCCACCACCGCGAATCCGCCGAGCACCACCGCCGTCAAGCGCGCGGGCATCGCGCGCTTCCACGCGAAGTACCCGACGAGGAAGGGCGCGACCGCGAAGCCGACGAAGCGCGGCGCGGACTCGCCGAGAAGGTGCAGCACCGCGAGTAGCGACAATCCGGCCGCCGCGCCGAGCGCGAGCACCACCGGCAGCTCGCCGCGCCGCGCGGATTCGCCGTCGGTGCTGCCCAGCACCAGCTGCTTCCAGAGCCGATCGGAGTGCTCGCGGGCGAACTCGTGCGCCACCGCGTCGGCAGCGCCCATCCGCTTGACCGCGACGAGGAAGGACTCGTCGCCGTCGAGGCCACGGGCCTCGAGGTCGGAGATCTGGTCCCGTAGGTGGGACTCGAGCTCGTCGACCTCCTCGGCCCGCATCCGGCGGCCTTCCAGGTAGCCGCGCCACTGCTGGATCTGCGCGTCAACGGGGCCGGTCATGCGAGCCCCGGGTGCGGCGCACCGTCGGACCAGAGACCGTCGAGGGCGGCACTGACGACCCGCCACTGGTCCCGACGGTCCGCGAGCGCCTCCCGTCCGGCGGGCGTGATGGCGTAGTGCTTGCGCTTGCGGCCGGTGTCGGCCACGCCCCACCGCGATTCGACGTGCCCGAGGCGCTCGAGCCGGTGCAGCAGCGGATAGAGCATGCCGTCGGACCACTCCAGCCGCCCGCCGGAGAGCTCGCGGACGCGGGTGAGAATCGCGTACCCGTAACTGTCGCCGCGGCTGAGGATGCTCAGCACCAGCGGGGTCGCCGACGCGGCAACCAGATCCTTATCGATGTGCATCGCTCCCCCATACCTAGAACCACTAGGTATACATATACCTTGCGGTGCTAGGTATGACAAGCCTCTGATGCCGTTACGACACTGCGGTGGCGGGCATGCACATCCAGTACCCTGGACAGACGTGACCGAAGTCCCCCACGTGGCCGCCCGGCCGGTGCCGCCCACTCTCCAGGGATCCCACGCGGGCGCCATCGCGTCCGTCTCCGGCGAGGGCGTGCCACTCCCCGAGCACGAATTCTTCGTCGAGGAGTTCCGAGGGATCACGATCGTGGTCGCGCTTCCGCTGATCAACGACGCGACTCTCGGGGCCGCCGGCAGCACGGTCGACGCCTTCAGGGCGGGGGACACGCGCTTCGTCTTCGTCGTTCCGGCCGACCACGTCGACGTGACCGCCGCCGCGATCGGGGGGCGAGTGGTGCACGGAGCGTCGGCCTGGAACGACGACTTCATCGCCGACCTCTGGCTCACCGTCACCGACGCGAAGCGGGTCGTCGTCGGGGCTGATCCCGCCGCCCTCGCGTGGACCGCGGGAGCCGTGTCCACGAGCGTACGCGCTTCGAAGATGGTGCTCACCGACCCGGGCGGGGGCTGGGGCACCCCGCCCCGCAGCTACGCCGACATCGACCTCCACGGTGAGCAGCTCGCCGCCCATTTGGCCGAACGCGGGCTCCCCGACTACGCGCCCGCCGCGCAGGCGGCGCTCGTGGGCGGGGCGTACAGCGTGAACCTCTGCCGCGCCGACGACCTCGCCTACGAGCTCCTCACGTTCGATGGACGCGGCACGGTGCTCACGCACGGCCGGTACCTCCACCTGACGCCGCTCCAGGTCGACGATTTCGCGCGGATCGAATCGCTGGTGGGCCAAGGCGTCCGGGAGGGGATCCTCAAACCTCGCAGCCGCGCCGAGATCGCCAGGATGGCGGCCGGCGGCCTCGGCGCCCGGGTGCTCCGCACCGGTCACCTCGCGGGCGTGGTGGGACTGGAAGTCGACCGGTACGCCGGCACCGGCTACGGCGAGGTGTCGGGGCTGATCACCGTCGCCGAGTTCTCCGGTCTCGGCGCCGGAAGCCTCCTCATCGACGGATTGTTCGAGCTCTGCCGCACCCGGGGGTTGACGCACGTCTTCGCCGTCACCGTCAGCGACAGCGCCGCCGACTTCTTCGCCCGGCGAGGCTTCCGGGAAGTCGGGCACCAGGACGTCCCGACAACGAAGTGGGAGGGCTACGACGCCGGCCGCCTCGAGGTCGCACGCTGCTTCCTCCGCGCGATCGAGGCCCGTCCCGCTGCGTAGTCGCCGACGCCGGCTGTCCCGTTCCGAAACCGGACTCCAGGGACCACGCGGCGAAGCATTTCCATCGTGGTCACGCTGGAGGCCGGTTTCGGATCGAGCTATGCGCCGGGGGCGAACTCCTCCAGCATCTCGGTGACGAGGGCGGCGATCGGCGAGCGCTCGGAACGCGTGAGCGTGACGTGCGCGAACAGCGGGTGGCCCTTGAGCTTCTCGATCACCGCAGCCACGCCGTCATGCCGGCCGACGCGCAGGTTGTCGCGCTGGGCGACGTCGTGCGTGAGCACCACCCGCGAACCCGAGCCGAGCCGCGAGAGCACCGTCAGCAGCACGTTGCGCTCCAGGGACTGCGCCTCGTCGACGATGACGAAAGAGTCGTGCAGCGAGCGGCCGCGGATATGGGTGAGCGGCAGCACCTCCAGCATCCCGCGCGACATCACCTCGTCCATCACCTCGGGCGAGGCGAGCCCGTCGAGGGTGTCGTAGACGGCCTGCGCCCACGGCCCCATCTTCTCGTTCTCGGAGCCGGGCAGGTAGCCGAGGTCCTGGCCGCCGACGGCGTAGAGCGGGCGGAAGACGACGACCTTGCGCTGCGTCCGCTTCTCCAGCACGGCCTCCAGGCCGGCGCAGAGCGCCAGCGCCGACTTGCCGGTGCCGGCCTTGCCTCCGAGGGAGACGATGCCCACCGACTCGTCGAGCAGCAGGTCGAGGGCGACGCGCTGCTCTGCGCTGCGGCCGTGCAGCCCGAAGGCCTCGCGGTCGCCGCGCACGAGCTGCAGCTGCTTCTCCGCCGTCACGCGGCCCAGAGCACTCGACGTTCCTCCGAGCAGCCGCACGCCGGTGTTGCACGGGAGGTCCCGCGCGGCGTCGTGATCAACGACCCCGCCCGCGAACAGCGCGTCGATCACTTCGCGCGGAACCTCCAGCTCCTCCATACCGGTCCAGCCGGAGGTCACCACGTCCTGCGCCCGGTACTCGTCCGCGTCGAGACCCACCGCGCCGGCCTTGACCCGGAGCGGGATGTCCTTCGAGACCAGCACCACGTCGCGGCCCTCGGCGCGCAGGTTGAGCGCGCAGGCGAGGATGCGGGCGTCGTTGGTCTCCGTGCGGAAACCGACCGGCAGCACCGTCGGATCGATGTGGTTGAGCTCGACCTGGACCGTGCCCCCGCCCGGGGTGGGGATCGGCTGGTCGAGTCGGCCGTGCTCGAGCCGCAGGTCGTCGAGCATGCGCAGGGACTCGCGGGCGAACCAGCCGAGTTCGGCGTGGTGACGCTTGCCCTCGAGTTCGCTGATCACCACGAGCGGGAGCACGACATCGTGCTCGGCGAAACGGGTGATGGCCCAGGGATCGGACAGCAGGACGGAGGTGTCGAGCACGTATGTGCGGGGGGTCTCACGGAAAGACACGGTGACGCTCCTAGCCTGCGCGGCGCCCACGCAAGCGTGTAGCTGCGGCCGGCCGGTCCAAACGTCTCGGTGCGTGGTCTACGCCCCGACGACGAGGACCGGGGCCGGCCCTCTCGCGACGATGAGTGAAGTCACGGTTGGAACCTCCCGGGACGAACTGCTTCCCCGCAATCCGTCACCGCCAAACTAACGCCGAACGCGCCGCGCGGCACGGAGGCTGCGCGGCGCGTTCGTGAACACTTCGTTACGGGCCGGGGGCCGTTGTTACAGGGCGAGACCCCAGGTCGCGAGGAGGCCGTTCAGGATCTCGCGATCGCGCTCGGGCGAGCTGATGCCGGCCTCCGTGACGATACGGCGGGCCTCGTCCAGGCCGTCCGCGGTCTCGGCGCCGATGGGCGAGGCGAGGCGCGCCTGGGCAAGCAGTGCGTCCTTGACGTGCCCCTCGTTGACGTCGAGCGCGACGGTGAGCAGCTCGGTCCAGTACTGCTGCTGCACGCGGTCGTCGTTCGCGACCTTGCGCAGGGTGGTAGCCAGTCCGGGCGGCGTGCCCTGGGCGGTCTCGGCGTAATCGGCGAGGCGGTCGAAGTAGTCGGCGGAGAGCGCCTCGTGAACGATCACCATGGCGATCTGTTCGGCGATGTGGATCTCCTCGCGGGTGCCCTCGTACTGCCGGTAGCCGCGGGTCACAGCCTCGAGGCGCCACATCTCCAGCTGCTCGACGTCGCAGGTGCGGCTCACCACGACGTGGTCGCGCAGCGCGATGCCGTGGCGGTTCTCCTCGGCGGTCCAGTGGCCGACGAACTTACCCCAGTCCGAATCGATGAGGTGGTGCTGCGCCAGCAGGCGATGGAAGGACGGCAGGTGGTCCTTGGTCAGCAGGCCCAGGATGAGGCCGTTGCTGACCACCGCGTCGACCTTGACGTCGGTAGGGACGAAGTCCTCACCGCCGAGGAAGGCGTAGTTGCGGCCGTCGTCCCACGGGATGTAGTCGTGCGGCTGCCAGGCGTCGCCGGCCTCGACGTAGGCCGCGCGGATGTCCGGCAGCGCCTTGTCGATGGCGAGCGTCAGGTCGTCCTCTGAAGTGCTGGAAGTCACCCGGACACTGTAAGGCAGCGCCCACCCGGCCTTCAAACCACGGTGACGACGACCCGCGACCACCACGAGGCCGGGCGCGATCGCAGTCCGTTCGATGCAGCGGTCGTCTGGGTGATCCGGCAGCCGTCGGACGTCGACGGGGGTCAGCGCGAGAGCAGGCCCCAGTCCTCGAGGCCCTCGTACAGCGGGACCTCGAGCGCCAACGCGGAGACGCGGGCGCGCAGCGCTGCGGTGTCGGCGGCCTTGCCCTGCGCGAGGGCGGTGCCGATGATGTCGGCGACCTCGGTGAACTCCTTCTCACCGAAGCCACGGCTGGCCAGGGCGGCCGTGCCGATCCGCAGGCCCGAGGTGACCATCGGCGGGCGCGGGTCGAAGGGGACGGCGTTGCGGTTGACGGTGATGCCGACCTCGTGCAGGAGGTCCTCGGCCTGTTGACCGTCGAGGTCACTGTTGCGCAGGTCGACGAGCACGAGGTGCACGTCGGTGCCGCCGGTGAGCACGGTGATGCCGGCGTCAGCGACGTCCTTACCGTTCAGCCGCTCGGCGAGGATCTTGGCACCGTCGAGCGTGCGCTGCTGCTTCTCCCGGAACTCCTCCGTGCCCGCGACCTTGAGCGCAACAGCCTTAGCGGCGATCACGTGCATGAGCGGGCCGCCCTGCTGGCCGGGGAAGACAGCGGAGTTGAGCTTCTTGGCCCACTCCTGCTTCGCCAGGATGATGCCGGAGCGGGGCCCGCCCAGCGTCTTGTGCACGGTGGAGCTGACGACATCGGCGTGCGGAACGGGACTGGGGTGCAGGCCCGCGGCGACGAGGCCGGCGAAATGCGCCATGTCGACCCAGAGGTGCGCGCCCACCTCGTCGGCGATGGAGCGGAAGGCGGCGAAGTCGAGCTGCCGCGGGTACGCCGACCAACCGGCGACGATGACCTTGGGCTGGGAATCGAGGGCGATCTTGCGCACCTCGTCCATATCGACCCGGTGGTCCTCCTTGGAGACGCCGTAGAAGACGTTCTCGTAGAGCTTGCCCGAGAAGTTCAGGCGCATGCCGTGGGTGAGGTGGCCGCCGTGCGCGAGGTCGAGGCCCATCAGGGTCTCGCCCGGCTCCATGAGGGCCTGCAGCACGGCCGCGTTCGCCTGTGCGCCGGAGTGCGGCTGGACGTTGGCGAAGTCGGCGCCGAACAGCTCCTTGGCACGGTTGCGGGCGAGGTCCTCCACCACGTCGACGTACTCGCAGCCGCCGTAGTAGCGACGCCCCGGGTAGCCCTCGGCGTACTTGTTGGTGAGCACGGAGCCCTGCGCCTGCAGCACTGCGCGCGGCACGAAGTTCTCCGAGGCGATCATCTCCAGCGTGTCGCGCTGCCGCGCGAGCTCGCCGTTCATGGCGGCCGCGACCTCGGGATCGAGTTCGGCCAGGGACGCGGAGTTCACGCTGGAATCGCTCATGCGGTCATCCTAAGCCGCGAGCTCCCGCCGCAGCGCAGACGGGGTGAGGGGCTCGTCGAGCAGCCTGCCGAACCGGTCCAGCCGCGCGGGCCCGGAATCGGCGCGATCGAGCCAGGTGCCCAGCAACGCGTAGCCCTCAACGTAGGTGCTGATGTACGCCCGCCACAGCGGCGAGCCGACGAAGCGCAGCGACTGCCGCGCGCTGCGCTCGGCCATGAGACCCCAGCGCTGCAGGTAAGCGGCCACGTCGTCCTCGCTGGCGCCGCGGTCGTGCAGCAGCAGCGCGGCGTCCTGCCGCACGTGGAGCAGGCCCGACGAGGCCGCCGCCATCCGCTCGGCGAGCTCCCCGTCGAAGGACAGACCGAGGTCGGCGTAGATCTCCTGCGCCCAGCGGCCCCAGCCGGGGCCGATCGCGGCATCGAGCGCGTGGTCGGCCAGGCCCTCCGCCATGAGGCACTGCGGGGTGTTGACCAGGAAGATGGTCTGCTCGGGTTGGTTCTCCCGCGCGACCAGCAGCTGTTCCTTGCGGCAGTGCTCAGTGTGATGGCCCGGGTAGGCCTCGTGCGCGATGAGATGCGGCAGCGAGGAGAGGTACTGCGGTAGGTCACCGTTGACCGCGACCCGCGAGGTGTAGTCGCCCAGGTAGTAGTTGAAGCCGGACCAGGGCTTGTCGTGCTCGATCTCGAACCGCACGGTCTCCGCCTCGGGCAGCGGATAGCGCCCGCGCACGACGTCCCGCAACGCGCCGGCCAGCGCGTCCACCACCTCGGGCACGCGCTCGGCGGGCACCAGGAAGCGGTCGCGCTGGGCCTGCATGCGGGGCTGGAGCGAGCCCGCCCCGGGCAGGATCTCGTCGAGCGCGGCGTGCGCCGCCTCGTAGTCGGCGGTGTCTCCCATGGCGATGTCGACGTCGAAGTAGGCCTTCACCTCGTCGACGAAGCCGATCGGCGCACCGTCGAACTTGCGCGCCGAGCACTCGAGCGCGGCGACGTGCCCGGCCAGGAATTCGCGCCGCGGCGCGGTGAGCGCGGTGTCGGCGGCGACGTCGCGCAGCAGGGTGTGGGCCTCGGCGGCGAGGCGGGCGGGTTCGGGCGCGTCCTCGGCCTCCACCGCCCGACGGTGCGCCGGGTCGCCGAAGTAGGCGTCCACGAAACCGGATTCGATGCGGTCGAACCGCAGGCCCAGCCGCAGGTAACGGTCGGTGACGCTCAGCTCCTCCATGCGTGCCAGACTAGAGGGCATGTCTGACGCGGGGTGCCTCGTCCGGTGAGCGAACCGAGCCCGTACATCGAGCTCGACCGCGCTCAGTGGCGCGAGCTCCGCCAGTCGACTCCGCTGTCGCTGACCGAAGCCGACCTGTCCGATCTCCGCGGCCTCGGCGAGCAGATCGACCTGGCCGAGGTCGCCGAGGTCTATCTCCCCGTCTCCCGCCTGATCCACCTGCAGGTGGCGGCGCGACAGCGGCTCTACGCCGCGACCGCGACCTTCCTCGGCGAGCAGCGGCACAATGCGCAGGTCCCCTTCGTCATCGGCGTCGCCGGCTCGGTGGCGGTCGGCAAGTCGACGACGGCCCGCGTGCTACAGGCGCTGCTCGCGCGCTGGGACTCGCACCCCCGGGTCGACCTGGTGACCACCGACGGCTTCCTGCACCCCACCGCGGAGCTGGAGCGCCGCGGCATCATGCACCGCAAGGGTTTCCCCGAGTCGTACGACCGCCGGGCCCTGCTGCGGTTCGTGACCACGGTGAAGTCGGGCGCGGAGGACGCGACGGCGCCCATGTACTCGCACCAGCTGTACGACATCGTCCCCGGCGAGTTCATCCACGTGCGCCGGCCCGACATCCTCATCGTGGAGGGCCTCAACGTGCTGCAGACCGGGCCGCGACTCATGGTCTCGGACTTGTTCGACTTCTCCGTGTACGTCGACGCGCGGATCGAGGACATCGAGCGCTGGTACGTCGATCGGTTCCTGTCCATGCGGACCACGTCGTTCGCGGACCCGGCCTCGCACTTCCACCACTACGCCGGACTCTCCGACACCGAGGCCCGCGACCGCGCCGAGGGCATCTGGGCGGGCATCAACCGCCCGAACCTGGTGCAGAACATCCTGCCCACCCGCCCGCGCGCGACGCTGGTGCTGCGCAAGGACTCCGATCATTCGATCAACCGGGTGCGGTTGCGCAAGCTCTGACGGTCCGCGCCCGGCCACGCACCGTCGCGCCTACGATCGGTCACCATGACCCGCCCCGGAGCCTCGCTGCCCGAACTCCTGCTGCAGGCGGGCGCGCGGGCGGACGTCGACGACGCCGACGCCGACGCGCACGTCTACCGCGCCGCGCTGCGCGTGCTGAGCCGCGAGGGCACGCGGCACACGACGGTGGAGAAGATCGCCGCCGAGGCGAAGATGAGCCGGATGACCCTGTTCCGGAGGTTCGGCTCCAAGGACGAGATCCTGGCCGCGGCTCTGGCGTGGACGCTGGGTCGACTGTTCACACAGACCGCAGAGGTGGTCGCGACGACCCCCGACATCCCGACGCGGATCGAGGAGGTCTTCGTGCTGTGCTGCCGGGCGGGTCGGGGCCTCGTTCCCGCGGATCCGCGGGAACGCGCGGAGCTGTTCGCCGACGAGCGACTCGACACCGTCCGCCACGGCATCGGTTTCGTCCGAGCGATGATCGTGCAGGAGCAGGAGGCCGGGACGATGCCGGGGGACGCGACCGACGTCCGCGCCGACGCCCTGGTCCGCCTGACCACGGCGTGCTTCGCCGTCTCCCCCGCCCCGTTCGATCTGGAGGACGACGATGCCGCGCGCGCCTACGCGCGCACGGCGCTCGTCCCACTCGTGCAGTGATCAGCCGAACGGGCAGCCGGCGGAGGGCGACGTGGCGCGCTGCTCCGGCGTGCGCTCACGCTGGAAAGCGGTGAAGTCCGGCAGGTCCCGCCGCTTCATGGCGCGCAGGGCGCGCGCCTTCCCGCGGGCGTAGTACGCGAGCGGCGTGTAGCCCACCCGCTCGGGGATCACCTTGTACGCCTGGCGGATCGCCGCGGTGACGGCGCGGTACGAGTACTCCTCGCGGCGCGTCCACCCCACACCCAGGATCTCGCGCACCTCGGGCTGCAGCACCCCCACGGTGAGCAGGTAGACGGCGCGGTTGACCGAGACGCCGATCGGCTTGAGTGCCGGCTCGACCGCCCTGAGGAACGGTCCCGCCTCCGGCGGCAGCGGCGGGTTGCCGTGCGCGAAATCGTCGAGGAACTGCAGCGCACCCGGGTGGGCGACGAGCTTGGGCAGCATGTCCTCGTAGTAGCTCGCGAAGGCGAGGGGTTCCCAGGGCACGGCACCGTCAGGCACCTGGACGATCGCGGCGAGCTTGCGCGAGTCATCGAAGAGTTCGCGGATCTCCGCGTCGGAGAGCGGGCGGCCGAGGCTGCGCGGCAGCGAGTCGATTCCCGTGATCGTGCCGGTCGCGATCACCCAGCCGTAGGCCTCCGGGTTGAGGGCGCTGATGTGCTTCCCTTCGGCGTTGCGCATCTGCAGCGGCTGGTGCTGCGCACGCAGCCGGTAGCCCTCCTCGATCGCCGCGTCCTCGCCGAAGTACCAGCGCTGCACCGAGTCCATCGAGCGGATCGCGCGGCCGACAGGGTCGGTGTAGGCGACGCTGAACTCCCCCACGATGTCGCCGATGACCGGGTGCATCAGCTGCATCACGAACGCGGCGCCGTTGATCGGCAAGAAGGACCACTGCCCCGCCACGGTCCCACCGATTCCCAGCGGGTCGATGAAGCGCGACTCCGGCCCGTACCGCTCGGGCGCGGTCGACACCGCCGGACGCTCTGCGAGTTCCGTCATTCTCCACCCTCCTGTTACGACTGATAATTAAATCGTAACAGCGTGTGGCGCGCATCACCAGGAATTGGTGATAGAAATTTCTCGATCACCACTCACAAGAGCGGTCGACGCAGGTCAGATCGGCTCTACGCCCCGAACCGACGGTGCCGGGCGGCGTAGTCGCGCAGCGCACGCAGGAAGTCGACCCGTCGGAACTCCGGCCAGTAGGCCTCCGTGAACCAGATCTCGCTGTAAGCGCTCTGCCACAGCAGGAAGCCGGAGAGCCGCTGCTCGCCCGACGTGCGGATCACCAGGTCGGGATCGGGCTGCCCCTTGGTGTACAGGTGCTGATCGATCCCCTCGACCGTGACCGCGTCCACGAGCTCCTGCCCCGACATCCCGTCGGCGAGCTCGCTGCGCAGCAGGGACTGCACGGCGTCGACGATCTCCTTGCGCCCCCCGTAGCCGACGGCCACGTTGACATGCGTGCCCGTGCGGCCCTTCGTCCCCTCAGCGGCGGCAGTGAGCCGGCGCGCGGCGTCGGGCGGCAGCAGGTCCATCGCGCCGACGATCTTCACGGACCAGTTCTTGTCCGGGCCGGAGATCTCCTCGACGACGTCGGTAATGATCTCCAGCAGCGCAGCGAGCTCGTCGGGATCGCGCTGCAGGTTCTCGGTCGAGAGCAGGTAGATGGTGGCGAGCTCGATACCGGCCTCGTCGCACCACTCCAGCATCTCGGCGATCTTCTTCGCGCCCATGCGGTAGCCGTGGCTCACGTCGCTGAACCCGGCCGCCCGGGCCCAGCGCCGGTTGCCGTCGCAGAGCACCGCCACATGGCGGGGCCGCTGCGCCCCATCGCGATAGGCGTTGGTGAGCTCGTTCACCAGCCGACGCTCGTAGAGCGCGTAGGCCGGCGAGACGAGCTTGCGGGCCGCGTCCGTGGGCAGCGACACTGGCAGTTTGGGGGCACTCACCACGCTGCAACCCTACAACCGGAACCTGAGACCCAGCCTCATTCGTGCGCGGTCGGCGTCAGTCGTGCGCCGCGTAGATCGCCGCCGCCAGCTCGGTGCGCAGGGCCTGGAACTCCGCGGTCGCGGTGACGGACGGATCGCGCACGGTGTCCGGTCCGTCGCCCGGCAGCTCGACCTTGCGGTCGATCACCACGCGACCGGGGCGGGCGCTCATCACCAGCACCCGGGTGCTCAGGAACACCGCCTCCTCCACCGAGTGGGTGATGAAGACGATGGTCTTGCCCGCCTCCCGCCAGATCTTCAGCAGGTCCACCTGCAGCCGCTCGCGGGTCAGCGCGTCGAGCGCGCCGTAGGGCTCGTCCATGAGCACGATCGCGGGATCGTTGACCAGCACGCGGGCGATCTGCGCGCGCTGCTGCATGCCACCGGACAGCTCGTAGGGTCGCTTGTCGCCGAAGTCGCCGAGGCCCACGAGATCCAGCAGCTTCTGCGCCTGCTCGCGCCGCTCGGTCTTGCCCACGCCGCTCACCTTGGGCCCGAACTCCACATTGCCGCGCACCGTCAGCCAGGGGTACAGGGTGGGGGCCTGGAAGACCACGCCCCGGTCGGCCGACGGTGCGCTCACCCGCGCGCCGCCGACCTCGACGACGCCCTCGGTGGGGTCCTCGAAGCCGGCGACGAGCCGCAGGAGGGTCGTCTTGCCGCAGCCCGACGGGCCGACGATGGAGACGAACTCGCCCGGCTCGATCGTGAGATCCGTCGGCTGCAGCGCGATGGTCTGGCCGCTCGCGGTGTCGTAGGTCTTGCCGACCCCCGTCAACTCGACGCGTTCGGTCCCGGTCACTTGGTAACCCCCTGTGCGGCTGCGGCGTAGACGCCGTCGGTGTAGTGCTGCGCCGGCGCGACGCCCTGGACCTGGCCCTGCTGGAGCAGGAATTCGGCGGTCCGGCGGATGTCGGCGCCGAGCTGCCCGCCGAGGTGGTCGGGGCCGCCCTGGGTCTTCGCGTCGAAGTAGGCGTAGCCCTTGATCTGCGTGAGGACCTGGTCCAGCGGCACGCCGAGCTGGCCGGCGATGTGCTCGGCGGCCTTGTTCGGGTCGGTGTTCAGCAGGTTCGCCGCCCAGCTCTGCGCGGCGGTCCAGGCCTTGAGGAAGGCCGGGTTGTTCTTCACGAAGTCGCCGCGCGCGCCCTCGAGGTCGTAGGTCGGCGCGCCCTGTTCGGCGACCTCGGCGCTCGTCGTGAGCACGGTGCCCTTGAGCTGGCTCAGCGTGGGCTCCCAGATGTAGGCCGCGTCGATCTGCCCACCACCCCACGCGCCGCGGATGGCGTCCGGCGCGAGGTTGATCACCTGCGCGTCGCTGACGCCGGCCTTGGCCAGCGCGGTCAGCAGGCTGTAGTGGGCGGTGGACGCGAAGGGCACCGCGATGCGCTTGCCCTTGAGATCGGCGACCGTCTTGATGCCGTCCCCGCGGGCGACGAGCGACTCCGCGGCCCCGATCCGGTCCTGGATCCAGATGACCTTCACGTCGATGTTCAGCGGCGCGCTGAGCGCCTTCGCGGCGGGCGCGCTGCCGAGCAGGCCCACGTCGAGGCTGTTGGCACCGAAGGCCTGGATCACATCGCCGCCGGAGGCGAACTTGCTCCACACGACGTTCACGTTGGGCAGACAGGTCGTGAGCAGGCCGGTGTCCTTGACGACGAGGTCGCCGTTCGGGATCTCCTGCCAGCCGATCCGGACGGTGCCCGTCACCGTCGGGTCCGGGTCGACCGGGCACGCCGTCGTCCCGCCGATGGAGCGGGACTGTTCGGCGCGGCCGGATTCGACGAGGCAGCCGGTCAGGGTGAGGCCGACGGTGCCGATCACGAGCGCCGTGCGCGCAAGACGCTTCAGGCGGTTCATGCCTTCCCCTTCCACGGGACGGCCAGCAGACCGATCCACTTGATGAGCGAGTCCAGCAACAGCGCGGTGACACCGATGACGATGATGCAGGCGATGGTCAGAGGGGTGTTGAGCTGCTGGCCGGCGAGGTAGGCGAGGCCGCCGATGCCGGGGATGCCGTTGTTGAGCTCGGCCGCGACGACGGTGGTCCATGCGAAGCCGACGGCGATGCGGATGCCGTTGATGACCTCGGGCAGCGTGGCCGGGACGATGACGCCGCGGATGGTCTGCAGGCGGTTCGCGCCGAGCGCGCGGGCCGCGTTGATCTGGTCGATGCTCACGCCCTGCACGCCGTTGACGGTGGAGATGGCGATGGCCGGGAAGGCCGCGAGGAAGAGCAGCCAGATCTTGCTGGTGTCGCCGATGCCGAACCACACGATGAGCAGGCCGATGTAACCCAGCGGCGGCAGCGCGCGCAGGAAGTTCAGGTAGGGCTCGATGATCGTGTTGATCGTCTTCGACGTGCCCATGGCGAAGCCGAGCAGCGGGCCGATGATGATCGCCGCGCCGACACCGGCGAAGATCCGCTGCAGGCTGGCCACCAGGTGCTCCCAGAGGAAGTAGTTCTGCTCACCGAGGACCTCGCGCGGCACGCCAGGCGCCACCTGGTGCCAGGTGCTGGCGCGCACCGCGGCGTCCCACACGGCCTTCGGCGTGGGCAGGAAGGTCTCGTCGATCAGCCGCAGCCCGCTCACCAGCCACCAGGCGGCGAGGAAGACGAGCAGCGCGACGATGCGCACGAGCCACGACCTGACCGCCAGCGGAAGCGGTTCGATGACGGCGTTCTTGACCCTCAGTAGCGGGGGCTCCCCGGCCATGAATTCCTCTCCGGCGCCCCAGTGGGCACACGAACAGGAAACTCTGTCAGGCGGCGGTTCGCATCGGAACCGTTCGAATCGCGGTGATCGTTAGGTGTGTCGGTGCACGGAGCGAGCGGCCACCCGTCGCGCGGCATAAGGGTGGCTCAGACGTTCCTCCGGTGCACGTTCCGAGCGGCAACCTGGTCTCGGGGCATGATCTGGATCGAGTCGATGTTGACATGCGGCGGGCGGGTGACGGTCCACGTCACGGCGTCGGCGATGTCGTCGGCGGTCAGGTTGTCTACGCCTTGATAGATCTTGTCGGCCGCGGCCTGATCCCCGCCGAGACGGACCACGGAGAATTCGGTCTCCACGAGGCCGGGATCGATCTCGATGACGCGGATCGGCTCACCCTTCAGCTCCAGGCGCAGCACGCGGGTCACCGCACGAGCGCCGTGCTTGGCGGCGTTGTAGCCGGCACCGGTCTCGTAGGCCTCCAGCGCGGCGACGGACCCGATGGTCACGACGCTCGCGGCCGGCGATGCCCGCAACTTGGGCAGCAGCGACTGGGTGACCCGCAGGATCGACAGCACGTTGATGTCGTACATGCGGGACCAGTCGGCCTCGTCGGCGGTCTCGATCCGATCGACGCCGAGTGCGCCGCCGGCGTTGTTGACCAGCACGTCGACCTTCTCGATCGCGTCGGTGAAGGCCTGCACCGAGGCCACGTCGGAGACGTCAAGCGGCAATGCGGTGACGATCCGCTCGGGATACTCGGCCTCGAGCTGCCGCTTGAGGTCCTCCAACCGCTCCACGCGGCGAGCTCCGATCACCACGTCGAACCCCGCGCGCACCAGGTGCCGCGCGGTAGCGGCCCCGATCCCGCTGCTCGCTCCGGTGACGACGGCGATTTCAGCCATACGTGTTCTCCATTCCCACGTCGATGCGGTGATGTTCCAGGTCGTGCAGGGCGTAGACGGCGAAGGAGTCGATCGTGAACGCGGAGCCGTTGGAGCGCAGGCCCGTCCGCGCCCAGTCATCATCGCCGACAGTGGCGTACGCCTGTGCGAAAGCGGCCGCCGCGTCCGCGAGCTCGTCGGCGACAGTGCTCGGGTCCTGCGCGTCGTACTCGTCCTCGACCGCGGTCACGTCCTGATCCCAATTCGCGAAGGTCGCGCCGTCGCGGGTGAGCATCAGGTTCAGCCGCTCCCGCATGATGAGGTGCACGTCGCGCAGGTGGCAGCCGTACTCGAGCACCGACCAGGTCCGCTCGTCGGGCCTGACGCGCGCATCGGGCCGCGCCAACGCGGCATCCCAGCCGATCGCCGACCGCGCGATGCGGTCGGCGACGTCCTCGCGACGGACCGTCGACGGGTCGAATCCGCAGGCCGGACACGCCCGCTCGATGACCCACGTCCAGTCTTTTGTGTCCGGTGTGATCGCCACGGCGATCAACCTACTCCCCGTTTCGAAACTCCAGGATTTCGGCGGGCCACACCACGATCCTGCCGCCGACGGCCGCAGAACCCGATTTTCAGAACACACCTCAGCGCAGCGCGGCCGCCAGGTCGTGCAGCACCGAGTCCGAGGTGCCGAAGTCCATGCACTTGTCCGTGACGGACTGTCCGTAGACCAGCGGGCCGGGGCCGGGCTGCTGCGCGCCGGCGACGAGGAAGGACTCGAGCATCACGCCGGAGATCCCCTTCTCCCCCGCGGCCAGGCGGGCCGCGATCTCGCGCGCGACCTCGGCCTGGCGGACGTGGTCCTTGCCCGAGTTGGCGTGCGAGCAGTCGACCATGAGCGAGTCCGCCAGGCCTGCCGTGACCAGCTTGTCCACGGCCGCCGACACCGAGGCGGTGTCGAAGTTCGGCCCACCGCGGCCGCCGCGCAGAATGACGTGGCAGTTGTCGTTGCCGACGGTCTCGACCACGGCTGCGGCGCCGTCGTCGTCGGTGCCGAAGAAGACGTGCCGGGCCGCGGCGGCCTGCACCCCGTCGATCGCGACGGAGACGTTGCCGTCGGTCGCGTTCTTGAAGCCGATCGGCATCGACAGGCCGGAGGCGAGCTGGCGGTGCACCTGCGACTCCGTGGTGCGGGCGCCGATCGCGCCCCAGGCGACGGTGTCGGCGATGTACTGCGGGCTGGTCGGCTCCAGGAACTCGCAGCCCACGGGCAGGCCGATCTCCAGGATGTCGAGCAGCAGCTGCCGGGCGACACGCAGGCCGCGGGGCACGTCGTAGCTCTCGTCCATACCGGGGTCGTTGATGAGGCCCTTCCACCCGACGGTGGTGCGCGGCTTCTCGAAGTACACGCGCATCACGACGAGCAACTCGTCGGCCAGCTCGTCCGCGATCGGCTTGAGCCGACGGGCGTAGTCGAGCGCGGCCTCGGGGTCGTGCACGGAGCAGGGGCCCACGACCACGAGGAGCCGCTGGTCGCGGCCCGCGATGACATCGGCGACCGCGGCGCGGTCGGCCTCGACCTGCGCGGCCAGACGGGGCGCGAGCGGCAGCTCGTCACGCAACTGCGCGGGCGAGGGGATCGCGTGGAACGCCGAGACCCGACGGTTCGATGTCGACGCCGGTGTATCGAGTTCGATGGTCATGAGAAACCTTCCTGGTGGCGGCACCAGATCCCTTCCGGTGCCATAGAAAAAGGCAGCGAGTGATCTCGCTGCCTTCGGCTCCGGGTTCGTACGGTCGGGATTATCCGCGCATGCGCGCATCACCGCCGACTCCACCCGGAGCCTCGGTAAAGCGCCAATACGCGTTCATACCCACGAGACAGACGTTAGCACATCCTTAGCGCGCCAATTCTGTGGCGAGCGTCTCACCGTCGGTGACCGGTAGGGAGCACACCGACCCGCGGCAGACATACGCGGCGGCGCGGCCATCGACGGGGCCGCGCCCCTCCAACAGCGGATGCGAATCCTTAGCTCCAGCAATGACTACCGCGCCGCCGGGGGCGAGACGGCGCGCCTCCGCCACCAGCGCGGCGGCTCCCGTCCCGTCGGCGATCGCGATCTGCAGTCCCGCCGCGGCCTGTTCGGCGACGGCGAGGTGGTGCCCCGCCCCGCGGGGCACCCGGCGGATGAGTTCGCCCGAGCGCGCCCGGGTGGCCGCAGCAAGCGGGGCGTAGCGCTCCCCGAGCAAGGCCTCGGCGTAGGTCAGGGCCTCGGCGATGAGGCTGGCGCCGGCGGGGGTGGCGCCATCCGCGGAATCCCGCGGGCGGGTCAGGAGCGCCTCGCCGTCCGACGGTGCGTCGTACCAGCTCCCATCCGCCGCAGGGTCGAGGAAACGCACGATCGCAGCGTCGAGGATCGCGGCCGCCGCTGCGGCCCAGTCGGACTCGTCCGTCCCTGAGCCGCCCGCGTGCTGCGCCAGCGCAAGCAAGCCTGTGACGAGCGCGGCGTAATCCTCCAGCATGCCGTCGGCCTCGCCTACCACGCCCCCGAGCGAGCTGCGGCGCAGTCGCGCACCATCCCAATGGGTTCCGAGCAGGTACCGCGCGACCGCCCCGGCTTCGCCGACCCGGCCGGCCTCCGCGAGAGCGGTGACCGCGAGGCCGTTCCAGACGGTGACCACCTTGTCATCGCGGCCGGGCTGCGGGCGCTGCGCACGCACGTCGTACAGCCGGCGACGCACGTCGGCGAGGCGCACCGCATCGGGCTCGCCATGCAGTTGCAGTGTGGACGTGCCGTGCTCGAAGGTGCCGCCCGGTGTGACAGCGAAAACCTCGGCGGCCCAGGCCCCGTCGGCCTCTCCGAGCACCTCGACGAGCTGGGCCGGCGTCCACACGTACGTGGCGCCCTCCACGCCGCGCCCGTCGACGACGGTGTCCGCGTCGAGCGAGGAAGCGAGCCCGCCGCCGTCGACGCCGAGGTCGCGGATCAGGAAGTCGGCGGTCTCGTCGGCCACCCGCAGCGCCAGTGGCGAGCCGGTGCGGCGCCCCAGGTGGGCGTAGAACCGGAGCAGAAGGGCGTTGTCGTACAGCATCTTCTCGAAGTGCGGAACCACCCAGTCGGCGTCCACGGCGTAGCGGGCGAAGCCGCCGGCGAGCTGGTCGTAGATGCCGCCGCGGGCCATCGCCTCGGCGCAGCGCACGGCGACGCCGTAGGAGGCGGGGTCCCCGGTGCGCTCATGGTGCCGCAGCAGGGCCTCGACGGTGGCCGACGGAGGGAACTTCGGCGCGCGACCGAAACCGCCCGACGGGTCCTCGTCGGCGCAGATGACGCGGACCGCCCCGTTCAGGTCATCGGCGGAGGGCGCGGCACCGTCGGGCAGGCCGGCGGAGGCCTGCCGCAGGTGCGCGGCAACCTGCCCAGAGACGCGGCCGACCTCGTCGCGCCAGTCGCGCCAGGTGTCGGTGATGGCCTCGAGGAGCTGAGGGAAGCTGGCCTGACCGTTCCGCGGCTCCGGCGGGTAGTAGGTCCCGCAGTAGAAGGGCTCACCGGACGGGGTGAGGAAGCAGGTCATGGGCCAACCGCCCTGGCCGGTCATGGCGACGGTGGCGTTCATGTAGATCGCGTCGAGATCGGGGCGCTCCTCGCGGTCGACCTTGATGCAGACGAAGTCGGCATTCATCTGCGCCGCGATGGCCTCGTTCTCGAAGGACTCGTGCGCCATGACGTGGCACCAATGGCACGCGGCGTAACCGATCGACAGCAGGATCGGCACGTCGCGCTCGGCGGCCTCCGCCAGCGCGGCCTCGCTCCACTCCTGCCAGTGCACCGGGTTGTCCGCGTGCTGGCGCAGGTACGGGCTGGTGGATGCGCCGAGACGGTTCATGTCCCCATCCTGCCTCAGACCGCCGACCCGGCGCGTGGTCGACGAGCGGCGACTATGCGTGAGCCCTCACTACGTCACCAATGTGTAGACCGTCGCGCTCCCGACCTTCGTCGCGGTGAAGTTCTTCTCCACCCAGCTCTGGATCTCGGACTTCCCGCCGCCGGGGCGGAAGCCGCCGGAGGCAACGTAGTAGGAGATCTTCCCGTCCTTCACCCACTGCTGGAACTGCGCGAGCGTGGGCGCAGGGTCGGAGCCGCTGAACCCGCCGATCGCGATCACCGGCCGACCGGAGTTCAGCTGCAGCGAGCCCTGGCTCTGCGCACCGCTGACCGCGGCCGCCCACTGCGTCGTGGTGCCCTTGAGCAGCGCGACCAGCTCGGCATTCGATGCTTCGCCGCCGGGCCGGGCGCCCCCGTCGCGCGCACCGTCGGGCAGTTCGACTCCCGCCGGCAGCTCGATCTGCGTCCCGCCGCCCGACGGTGCCCTCCCCTCGCGCCCGCCACCCGGCCCGCCGAACATGTCGCCGGACTTCGCGGTCTTGACTGCGGTCGGCACGCCGCCGCTGTGCGCGGTACCCGCTGTCGAGAACGAGAACGCCGCCGTCGCAACACCACCGGCGAGCAGCGCGAGCACCAACGCGGCCGCCGCCGCACGCACGACCCGCTGTCGGGTCACGACCAGTGCGCCGATCGCCGCCACCACCAGGACGCCGACGACGATCCCCAACGCCGGCCAGGCGTATCCGGCCCGCCAGGCGCGAACAATGCCCCAGCCGCCGGCGGCCACTACCAGAGCGACCACGGCGAGCGTGCCCGACACCGTCGACCTGCGGCTCCACGCGACGGCCGCACCCCCGCCCACGAGCACCGCGATCGCCGGAACCAGAGCCACGGTGTAGTACGGGTGCACGGTGCCGCTCATGTACGAGAAGACCACGCCCGTCACCACCAGCCAGGTGCCGAAGACGGTGAGCCCCAGCGCGAGATCACGATCCAGGCGACGCCGCGCCACCAGCACAAGCCCGATCACCAGCACGAGCAGCGCCGCCGGCAGCAGCCACGAGATCTCGTTGCCGAACTCGTTGCTGAACAGTCGCGCGAGGCTGGGCGTGCCGCCGAAGGACGTGCCCGTGGCGCCGTTTCCGCCCGGCCCACCGCCGCCGAAGCCACCGGAACCGGAGCCGCCGCTGTTCCCGACGATCCGCGCCAGCCCGTTGTAGCCGAGCACCAGATCCATGAAGGTGCCGTCCTTCGAGCCGCCGATGTACGGCCGCGACGACGCGGGCCACAGCACCGTCAGCAGCACGTACCAGCCGGCCGAGACGACCACGGCGACGACACCCAGCGCCAGGTCCCGCGACCGTCGCAGCCACGAGGTCGGCGCGAACAGCAGGTACGCGAGCCCGAAGCCGGGCAGCACCAACAGGCCCTGCAGCATCTTGGTGAGGAAGGCGAAGCCGAGCAGCGCGCCGCACGCCACGAGCCACCGCCACGACGCTGCCTGGCACGCCCGCACGGTGCAGTAGGCGGCTGCGGTCATGAGGAGCACCAGCAGGGCGTCGGGGTTGTTGAACCGGAAGATGAGGACCGCCGCCGGGGTCAGGGCGCACACGGCGCCGGCCAGGAGCGCGCCGCCGGTCGCGACCCGATCCTCCAACGAACCGAGAAGCCGCCGCGTCGTCAGGTACACCAGCCCGACGGTGCCCACGCCCATCAGGGCCTGCGGCAGCAAGATCGACCATGACGAGAGCCCGAAGACGCGGACGAACAGGCCGGTCACCCACAGCGCCGCGGGCGGCTTGTCGACGGTGATCACGTTGCCCGGGTCGAGCGAGCCGAACAGCCAGGCCTTCCAGCTCAGCCCGCCGGCCTGCGCCGCGGCGGCGTAGAAGTCGTTGCCGTAGCCGCTGATCGAGAGGTTCCAGCAGTACAGCAGCGCCGTGGCGGCGAGCAGAGCGGTCACGGCACAGCGCCGCGGAGTCATGTACTTCACGGAAGCCACCCTCGCGGACGGAACTGCGTGCCCCCGGCCCTGAGCCTGGGAGGTCGCTGTGAGGGCTCCTACCGGGGCGCGTCGCCCCGGGCACCGTCGGATCCGCCCGACGGTCCGCCGTCTCCCTTGGTGAGCGAGGCCCCGTCGGCCTCGATCCCCGCGTGGTCGGTGCCGCCGGCCTCGTCGCCCTCGCCGGGCGCCTCGTCGTCGAAGGACTCGGGGAGGTTCTTGACGTGCTTGTTCATCGAGCGGATGAGCAGGAAGGTCACCGCCAGCAGTGCAACGATCACGGCCAGGCCTAGCGGGCCCGACTTGCCGAACTCCGGCCCCTTGGGCTTCTGCGGGTCCTGGGCCAGGATCGCGACGTCGGTGGCGAGCTGCAGTAGCGGTCCCATCACTTCTCGATCCCGCTGAACAGGTCCTTCTCGGGCATCCTGCTGCTCACAGTGGTCTTCGCCAACTCGTACTCCTCGGTCGGCCACAGGCGCTGCTGCCACTCCATCGGCACCGCGAAGAAGGGGCCGTTGGGGTCGATCTGGGTGGCGTGCGCGCGCAGCGCGTCGTCGCGCACGGGGAAGTACTCGCCGCACTCGACCTGCGTGGTCACGCGGGCCATCATGTCGTTCTTCTCGTCCTTCCACCGGGCGAGCCACTCGGTGTAGGGGTTCTCGAGGCCGTTCTTCTCGAACTCGTCGGCGAAGGCCTGGAACTTGCCGCGCAGGAAGCCGTGGCTGTAGTAGATCTTCGAGATCTGCCAGGGCTCGCCGGCGTCGGGGAACTGCGCGGGATCGGCCGCTGCCTCGTAGGCCGCCATCGAGACGGTGTGGGTCATGATGTGGTCCGGATGCGGGTAGCCGCCGTTCTCGTCGTACGTGATCATCACGTGCGGGCGGAACTCGCGGATCAGGCGCACCAGCGTCTCCGTCGGCACCTCCACCGGCTCCAGCGCGAAACAGCCGTCGGGGAGCGGCGGCAGCGGGTCGCCCTCGGGCAGCCCCGAGTCGACGAACCCGAGCCAGCGATGCTCGACGCCCAGGATGGTGGCGGCCTTGGCCATCTCCTCGCGGCGCACCTCGGGCAGGCGGTCCTTGACGCCCGCGACGTCCATCGCGGGGTTGAGGATGTCGCCCCGTTCGCCGCCCGTGAACGTCGCGACCAGCACGTCGTTCCCCTCGGCCGCGTACCGCGCCATGGTGGCGGCGCCCTTGCTCGACTCGTCGTCCGGGTGCGCGTGAACGGCAAGGAGGCGGTATCCGGTCATGACCCCCAGTGTTCCACGATCGGGCGCGGGCACGCCGCGCCGGGTGTGCTTCGATGGATGCATGTCGACCGCCCCCGTCCGCCCCTCCGATCGCTATCCCGACGAGCGCGATCCCGCGCGCACCCGTCGCATCGGACTCATCGGGCTGGTGGTGGTCGTGATCCTCGGCGTGGGCCTCGCGTGGATGGGCTACCAGAAGTTCTCGCGGCAGCCCGTCACCGGCGAGACCGCGGGCTACGAGGTACTGTCCGATTCGGCGGTGGATGTGCAGGTCACCGTGACTCGTACCGACCCGCAGCAGGCGGTCAGCTGCATCGTCTACGCCAAGAACAAGGCGGGCGACGAGATCGGCCGCCGCGAGTTCTACGTCGCGCCGTCGCCGGACCCCGTCGTGGTGGTCAGCAGCGAGGTGCGCACCACCGAACCGCCCGCCGTCGGCGACGTCTTCGGTTGCGGAACGAACGTGCCCGCGTATCTTGACCGTGCGTGAGCACTGAAACCACTCCCGAGTCTGGGCGGCCGGCCCGCAACCGCGGTCCGGCCTTCGCCACAGTCAGCAGTTACTACTTCCCCATGCTCGTCGGCCTGTTCGTCGGCGTCATGATCATCAGCAACATCACGGGCACCAAGGCCGTGCTGTTCGCGCCGTCGCTGCACGTCGAGATCCTCGGCCTGCAGATAGACGGCATCGCCACCGACGGCGCCTTCTACCTCTTCCCCCTCGCCTACGTCCTCGGTGACGTGATCTCCGAGGTCTACGGCTTCCGCGCCATGCGGCGCGTGATCGTCACGGGCTTCGCGATCCTCGCGCTCGCGGCACTCTGCTTCTGGGTCACCACGCTCCTGCCGCCCGCCCCTGGTTGGCCCAACGACGAGGCCTTCAAGACCGTCGCGGGCGTGGTCCCACGGTTCCTGATCGCCGGTCTCGCGGGCTACCTGGTGGGCGAATTCATGAACTCCTGGGTCCTGGTGCGGATGAAGGCCTGGACGGGCGAGAAGCACCTGTGGTCGCGCCTGCTCGGCTCCACCGTCGTCGGCGAGTTCTTCGACACCCTCGTCTTCTGTTCCATCGCCGCGCCCGCGCTCGGCTTCACCTCCCCGGGCCAGTTCCTCAACTACCTGATCCTGGGATTCGTGTGGAAGACGCTGGTCGAGATCCTCATCATGCCGCTGAGCTACGCGCTGTGCGGCTTCCTCAAGCGCCGGGAGCCCACCTACCAGCAGGCTCTGCAGGCCGCCTGATCCGAATACCCGCTTCCGTTTCCCATGCTAGAATCAGCGGATACACGGTTCCGGATGGAGCCGTGTATTGCTGCATTTACGGGCCCCGGGTTCCGTTTCGGGGCCGGCCGGCTGTGGAATGTGATTCCGCAGCGGGCCGCCGACTACGAAGAAGGACGAAGAAATGACGGACACTCAGGTGACGTGGTTGACCCCCGAGTCCCACGAGCGCCTCAAGCACGAGTTGGACGCCTTGATCGCCAACCGCCCCGTCATCGCCGCCGAGATCAATGAGCGTCGCGAAGAGGGCGATCTCAAGGAGAACGGCGGCTACCACGCCGCGCGCGACGAGCAGGGCCAGCAGGAGGCGCGTATCCGCCAGCTGCAGGAACTCCTCAACAACGCGAAGGTCGGCGAGGCCCCGACGCAGTCCGGAGTAGCGCTCCCCGGCTCGGTCGTGAAGGTCTACTACGACGGCGACGAGAAGGACACCGAGACCTTCCTCATCGCAACGCGCGAGGAGGGCGGGGGCGACGGTGAGCTGGAGATCTACTCCCCCAACTCCCCGCTCGGCGCGGCCCTGATCGACGCGAAGGTCGGCGAGACCCGCGAATACACGATCCCCAGCGGCGCGGTCGTCAAGGTCACCCTGGTCAGCGCGGAGCCCTACCACTCCTGAGCTCCCCAGCACCGTCGAAAGCGGGCCCGCCCCAATGGGGACGGGCCCGCTTTCGCGTATCGGGGGGCCGCTGCTATCCGGCGCGGCTGCTCTGGAGCTGGCTGACGGTGACGAAGGCGAAGCCCTGGTCGCCGAGTTGCGTCATCATGCGGTCCATCGCCGCCGCCGACGAGACGAAGGTGTCGTGCAGCATCACGATCTGCCCTGGCTTCACCTTCAGCAGCACCTGCGTCAAGCCGTCGGGATCACCCTGGTAGTTGTAGTCCATCGAATCCAGGTCCCAGAGGACCTGCGTCAGCCCCAACCGCTTGCCGGTCTCGACCACCGACGTCGACGTGTGCCCGCCCATCGGCCGGAACAGCGTGGGAACGCTGCCCACGGAGCTGCGGATCGCGTCGTTGGTCTGCTGCAACTGCGCGGTGCTGTCGGTCTCGGACAGCGTCGTCATGTCCGGCTGAGTCCACGTGCCGTTGGCGACCTCGTTCCCGGTGCCGGCGATCGCGGTCATGATGTCGGGGTTGAGGCCCACCTGCGCGCCGGTCACGAAGAACGTGCCCTTAGCGCCGTGATTGTCGAGGATCTGCAGGAACTGCCTGGTCGCGGGGCCGGGGCCGCCGGAGAAGGTCAGCGCGACGCACTTGCTCTTCGCGCAGTCGACGCTGCCGTCCGGCAGGTACACGGGCTTGGTCACGGGCTTTGCGGCCGCCTGCGGGGCGGGCGCGGGGGTCGACGTGCCGCCGCCCTGGCCCGACGGTCCGCCCTCGCCCCGATTCGCTGCGTCGCCGCCGGCCGCGGCGGGCGCAGGCGGGACCGCGGGGGCGGTCGGCCCGCCGACGGTGGGCTGGGGCTTCGCGGGCGCGTTCGGTGGCGGCACCACGACGGTCATCGTGGCCGGAGCCTGCGGCGACGGGGGCACGGTGGTCTGCCCGGGCGGTAGAGCCCCGGGGTTGATCCCGGCGCTGGGTTTCGCGGAGGCGCCCGACGGGGCCGACGGCAGCGGGTCGAAGGTGAGGCTCGAACCCAATCGGCTCGTATCGCCGCCGGTCACACCGCACCCGACCGCGACGGCAGCCGCGATCACGAGGGCACTCCCCGCGACCGCGTAGTTGCGGACCTTCCGGCTCTGCTTCGGCCTCAAGAACTCACTCCAGCCACTTGTGTCACGTTTTACAACAATAGCCACTTTAGTCCCACGAACCCTGAAGGGGAAGTCGAAGGTTCAGATGGTGACCGAGTCGTTACTCCGGGCGGCCACCTGTGCGGTCGCGGAACGGACATCTTTCGAAGCGTTCTGCGACGGATCGCGCCTCGAACATCGCAGAACGCCTCGAAAGATGCGGCCACGCCTGCCTAAGGCGCGGACAAGGAGCCGACAAGGACGGCGACGGACCATCGTGCCGTGCATCCGAACTACTTCGAGCCGTGGCACCGGCGCCACCCTGCCGCCTTCATCATCCTGACCGTGACGGCGATCGTGCTGGTCATCCTCACGCTGGGCGCCGGACTACTCCTCGGACTGGGCGTGCTGTTCGTGCACGCGCTGTCCGACCCTGTGCCCGTCGACGCCCACGACGAGCGCACGGTGCGAACGCGGTTCAGCAGCTACGCCGACGACGTCGACGCGTCGCGCGACGTGTCGGGCATGTGGTGCACCCGCCTGAAGAACGGCGCCGGGAGCACCCGTTGGTTCCCGCCCGGCCCCCGATCCACCGGCGACGTCACCGTCGACGGCGACGCCGCCACGATCGGCGTGCACTACTACCCCCAGGGCGCCCCGACGGACCCCGACGAGGACCCCGTCCGGGCGAAGACGCTGGTGCAGTTCCGCTACGAGTCCGGATTGTGGCGGTACTGCGGGGTCAGCTGAACGCGTTCTCCAGATCGGCGACGAGGTCGCCGATGTCCTCGATGCCGACGGACAGGCGCACCAGGTCCTCGGGGACCTCGAGCTGTGAGCCGGCGGTGGAGGCGTGGGTCATCGCGGCGGGGTGCTCGATGAGCGACTCGATGCCGCCCAGCGACTCGGCGAGCGTGAAGATCTCGGTCCGCGCGCAGAAGCGCTGCGCCGCTTCGCGGCCGCCGGCGAGGCGAACGGAGATCATGCCGCCGAAGCGCTTCATCTGCTTCGTCGCGACGGCGTGGTTCGGGTGGCTCTCCAGGCCCGGATACAGCACCGTCGACACCTCGGGACGGCCGGAGAGGAACTCGACGATCTTCTCCGCGTTGTCGCAGTGCCGGTCCATCCGGACGCCGAGCGTCTTGATGCCGCGCAGCGCGAGGTAGACGTCGAACGGGCCGGGCACCGCGCCCGCGCCGTTCTGCAGGAAGGCGAAGTCGGTGTCGAGCTGCTCGTCGTTGGTCACGAGCGCGCCGCCGACGGTGTCACTGTGCCCGCCGAGGTACTTGGTGACCGAATGGAGCACCACGTCGGCGCCGAGGGCCAGCGGTGTCTGCAGGTACGGGCTGGCGAAGGTGTTGTCCACCACCAGCTTCGCGTTCCCGGCGTGCGCCACCTCGGCGAGGGCCTCGATGTCGCCGATGTTGAGCAGCGGGTTGGTCGGAGTCTCGATCCACACCAGCTTGGTGTTGGGGCGGATCGCAGCGCGCACCGCGTCGACGTCGGTGATCGGCGCCGGGGTGTGCTCGATCCCCCACTGCGAGAAGACCTTGTCGATGAGACGGAAGGTCCCGCCGTAGGCGTCGTCGGGGATGATCAGGTGATCGCCCGGGCGCAGGGTGGCACGCAGCAGGCAGTCGGTGGCGGCCATGCCGGAGGCGAAGCCGCGGCCGAAAGTGCCCTCCTCGATCGCGGCGAGGTTGGCCTCGTACGCACGCCGGGTCGGGTTGCCGGTGCGGGCGTACTCGAAGCCGCCGCGCATGCCGCCGACGCCGTCCTGCGCAAACGTGGAGCTGGCGTAGATCGGCACGTTGACGGCGCCCGTCAGCGGGTCGGGCTCGTAGCCGGCGTGGATCGCGCGGGTCGAGAAGCCCTGCGCCGCATGCTTGTCGATGGCGCTCTTCTGCTCACTCATGTCGCTGGCCCTTCTACTTGCCGTGGGAGAGGAAGTTCAGCACGTCGTGCCGGGTGATCACGCCGACGGGCTTGCCGTCGTCGATCACCATGAGGGCGTCGGACTCCCGCAGCGCGGTGTTGGCGGCCGAGATGGGCTCGCCCGCACCGATCAGGGGGAACGCCGGGCCCATGTGCTTGCTCACCGGGTCGGCGAGGTTCGCGCGGCCCTCGAAGACGGCCGAGAGCAGCTCGCGCTCGGTGACGGCGCCCGCCACCTCGCCCGCCATGATGGGGGGCTCGGCGCCGACGACCGGCATCTGCGAGACGTTGTACTCGGCGAGGATTTCGATGGCGTCGCGGATGGTCTCCGACGGGTGCGTGTGCACCAGGTCGGGAAGCTCGCCCTTCTTGCCGCGCAGGATGTCGCCGACGAGGGACTCCTGCTCGTTGGGGTCGAGCGGGGCGCGCAGGAAGCCGTAGCTCGACATCCACTTGTCGTTGAAGATCTTCGACAGGTAGCCGCGGCCACCGTCGGGCAGCAGCACGACGACGACGGCGTCGGGGTCGCGCTCGGCGACACGCAGCGCAGCGACGACCGCCATGCCGCACGAGCCGCCGACGAGCAGGCCCTCCTCGCGGGCGAGGCGGCGGGTCATCTCGAAGGAGTCGGCGTCGGAGACGGCGATGATCTCGTCCGGGATGTCGGGGTCGTAGGCGGTGGGCCAGAAGTCCTCGCCCACGCCCTCGACGAGGTACGGGCGGCCGGTGCCGCCGGAGTAGACGGAGCCCTCGGGATCGGCGCCGACGACCTTCACAGTGCCGCCGGAGATCTCCTTGAGGTAACGGCCAGTACCGGTGATCGTGCCGCCCGTGCCGACGCCCGCCACGAAGTGGGTGATCTTGCCCTCGGTGTCGCGCCAGATCTCGGGGCCGGTGGTCTCGTAGTGCGAGGCCGGGCCGTTGGGGTTCGAGTACTGGTTCGGCTTCCAGGCGCCGGGGATCTCACGGGTGAGACGGTCGGAGACGTTGTAGTACGAGTCCGGATGCTCCGGCGCGACGGCGGTCGGGCAGACGACGACTTCGGCGCCGTAGGCCTTGAGGACGTTGCGCTTGTCCTCGCTGACCTTGTCCGGGCAGACGAAGACGCACTTGTAACCGCGCTGCTGCGCGACGATCGCCAGTCCCACGCCGGTGTTGCCGGACGTCGGCTCGACGATGGTGCCGCCGGGCTTGAGTTCGCCCGACTCCTCCGCGGCGTCGATCATCTTCACCGCGATCCGGTCCTTGCTGGACCCGCCGGGGTTGAGGTACTCGATCTTGGCCGCGACCAGGCCCGATCCGGGCTTCACCACGGAGTTCAATCGAACCAGGGGGGTGTCGCCGATCAACTCACTGACGTGTCCTGCGATACGCATGCCTCCATGGTCCCATTCACGCCCCGCGGGGCGTGCGCCCGGTGCCCGCCTCGGTCGGTAGATTGGCGGCATGGGGTACTCCCGGAGTCGGCTCACCCGTGACGCGCTGTACACCTCGGCCGCCGCCGTCAGCGGCGCCGGAGCCACCTGGGGCGCCTACGCGCTGCTCACCAAACAGGCGCGCACGGCGCGCACCGTCATCCCCCATCGCACCGACAAGGCACCGTCGAAGGACGGTGTCTACGCCCCTGGCACCGCCGTCGTCGAGCGGCCCGGGCCGCATCATCCCGCCGACGTGAGCCTCATGGTCTTCGGCGACTCCACCGCTGCCGGGCTCGGGGTCGACGATGCCGAGCACACGCCCGGCGTGCTCCTCGCGCGCGGCCTCGTGGCGGAGACGGGCCGGACGGTGCGGCTCGCGGTGAAGGCGATCGTGGGCGCGACGTCGAAGGGGCTGGCTGCGCAGATCGAGGCGGCCTTCATCGCGAAGCAGATCCCGGACGTGGCGGTGATCATCGTCGGGGCGAACGACGTGACGGCGCTCAACGCGATCGAGCCGTCGGCGCGGCGCCTCGGCGCGGCAGTCGCTCAGTTGCGGGGTGCGGGCGCCGAAGTCGTGGTCGGTACCTGCCCGGACATCGGGGTGGTGCAGTCCATCCCGCAACCCCTGCGGTCGGTGATCCGGCGCTACGGGCTGCAGCTGGCGGCGCGGCAGCGGGCGCATGTGCTCGCCGCGGGCGGGCATCCCGTGCCCTTCGCCGACACCCTGACGCCGGAGTTCCTGGAGGCGCCGGAACGTATGTTCTCGCCGGACAACTTCCACCCCTCGGCCGCGGGTTACGAGCTGGCGGCGCGGCTGCTGCTCCCCGAGGTGCTCGCTGTGCTCGGCGAGTGGCACGGACCGCTCCCGTCGCCGCCGGAGGTCTCCGAGGCGGCGGACGCGAACCGCCTGACGGCGCGCCTGGGCCGCGCACTGCGCCGTGACTGACTGAGCCCGGAAACGCCGAACGCCCCGCAGCCGGGACTGCGGGGCGTTCGGACTGTGGAGACTAGTCGCTGCTGTAGAAGTAGCTCAGCAGGCGCAGGATCTCGACGTACAGCCAGACCAGCGTGACGGTCAGGCCCAGGGCCACGCCCCACGCCGCCTTCGAGGGTGCGCCGGCACGGATCAGCTGATCCGCCTGGTCGAAGTCCAGCAGGAAGCTGAACGCCGCGATCGCGATGCACACCAGCGAGAAGATGATCGCGATGGTGCCGCCGCCGCGCAGCGGGTTCGAGTCGCCACCGGTCACGAGGGCGATCACCATGTTGCCGAGGGCGAGGACCAGCACGCCGATCATGGCTGCGAAGAGCATGCGGGTGAAGCGCGGGGTCACGCGGATCGCGCCGGTCTTGTAGACCACGAGCATGCCGATGAAGACGCCGATGGAGGCGAGCACGGCCTGGCCGATGAGGGCACCGGCGCTGACGCCGCTGACCATGTAGTTCGCGAAGACGAACGAGATGGAGCCGACGAACAGCCCCTCGAGGGCCGCGTACGACAGCACGATGGCCGGGTTGTCGCTCTTGCGGCCGAAGCTGGCAATCATCACCAGCACGAAGCCACCGATGCCGCCGATGAGGAGCAGCGGCATCGGGGAGACGATGCCGCCCGCGACGAGCGCGTACGCCGCGACGGCGAAGGCGATGAGCACGCCGAGCGTGGCCGCAGTCTTGGTGACCACGTCGTCGATCGTCATGGTGCCGGAGCCCGTGCCCTGCTGGTACGGGGCCGGCGGCTGCTGATACTGCTGGAACTGCATGCCCTGGGCGGCGCCGGCGGCACCCATCCCCAGGTTCATGCCCTGCGGGTATCCCTGCTGCTGACCGTGGCCCTGCTGCGGGTAGCCCTGCTGGTAGCCGGCGGGCGCCTGCTGGCGGGTCTCCTTGGTCAGCCCGCGGAAGATCGGGTTGCTGCTTTCGCGCACCGTGGGGTCCTTTCCCTGGTCGTGCACCTGTACGTACTGTTCAACGCTCGAGTCGGCGGTTGCGTTCCCGGTTTCGACGACGCTCTTTACGAACAGCTTAACCGTGTCGCGGCCGATGCGCAGGCACCCTACGCAGCCGGCCGGTCGAGCAGGTCGTACAACCGCCGCCGGAGCTCCTCACGGGGCACGACGGATTCCACCGCGGCCACCGAGTCGCCATCGTCACTGCGCAACACTCCGAGCAGCATGTGGGCGCTCTCGATGCTCCGATCCTTGCGGTGCGCGGCCTCCCGCACCGCGAGTTGCAGCGCCTTCTTCGACGCGGGGTCGAAGGGGATGTGACCGGCCCGGAACTTCTTGCGGATGGGCCGCAGGATGTCGAAGCCGAAGCGCTTCTCGATCGCGTCGGCGACGGCACCCATGTCGATGCCGATACCGCGCAGCGCCTCGGCGTCTCGATCGGTGAGCACGCGGCCGGCGGCGGAGGCGCGCACCGCGTCGGGCGTGAGCCCCACGCCCGCCAGCTCGTGCTGCAGCGGACCGTCGACGGTGCCGAGCACGCCGAGCAGCAGGTGGGTGGGAGTGATCTTGTCGGCGCCGTTCTCGCGCGCCTCCTCTTGGGCGAGCACGACCGCGACGCGGGCGCTCTTGGTGAACCGTTCGAACACAGCAGTCCTGTTCCCGGCTTACTTGCCGTACTTCTTGTGCACCGCCTGGCGGCTGACCGCGAGGTGTTCCGCGATGTCCTGCCAGGACCAGCCGAGGCTCCTGGCGTTGGACACCTGGACGGCCTCGAGTTGGTCGGCCAGCTTCCGCAGTGCGACGACGGCGCGGAGCCCCTCCGCGGGGTCCTCCGACGCCGCAGATCCGACGAGGGTGGGTGGTGAGCTCACGCCTGTCAATCTACGTTGACACAGCTGGGTTGTCAACACACATTGACAGGATTGCCGGCATGCCGCCGCGCTAGGCTTGCCCTCGCGCCCCTATAGCCCAATTGGCAGAGGCAGCGGACTTAAAATCCGCCGAGTGTCGGTTCGAGTCCGACTGGGGGCACAGCGCACCCTCCGATCGCTGCCGCACGACAACGGCCCCGCCGCCCTCACGGGACGACGAGGCCGCGTCACAACCGGATTACATTCCGGGCATCGGCAGGAATTCGAGGACGTCGATCGTGCCGACCTGAAGGTGCGGGTGGCCGACGAGGAGTCCGTCGAGCGCCTCTCGGGTCTCGGCCTGCAGCACCGAATAGCCGCCGACGGTGCCGTCGCCTCCCGTCACGGGCGAGCCGCCGTCAACGATCGCCTCCCCCGCCGTGCCGAACCACTCCATCCAGGCGGCCATTCCGGCCTGCTGCTCCTCGGGCGACGCCTGTGCCATCTGCTCCGCCGCCGACTGATCGGCGCGATAGAGGACGAGGTACTTCGTCATGATTTCCTGCTTCCATTGCCGGCTCCGTGTTGAACCGTTCGTATCGTCGGCAGGCACAACAATATTTGCAACCGTACATGTAAGAACTCGAACGTCCGGGGAGGTATCGGACCCTTCCCGTCAGCGCAGCACGCGGTAGTGCACGAAATCGACACCGCAGGCGAAGGATCGGCCGCCCACCCGCTCCAGCGTCGTGGTGGCTCCCCGCTGCGGGAAATACGGGATGCCGCCACCGACGAGCACGGGATAGACGCGCACCCGGTACTCGTCGATGAGTCCCAGTCGCGCTGCCTCGGCCGCGAGTCCCGCGCCGCCGACGCCGATGTTCCCCACGCCGGGTTCGGCGCGCAGCCGCGCGACCTCCTCGGACAGGTCACCCTCGGCGAGTCGGGTGTTGGCACCCTGCACCTCGGTGAGCGTGGTGGAGAAGACCACCTTGGGCAGGTCCTTCCACAGCGCTGCGAAGACGCGCTCGTCGGGGTCCAGAGGCTGGGTCTCCTCCGCGGTGTCCCAATAGAGCATCGTCTCGTAGAGCTTCCGCCCCATCAGGTGTACGTCCAGCCCGCGCACCTCGTCGGTGGCGAACCGGAACACCTCCTCGTCGGGCTGCGACCAGTCGAAGGCCCCGTCGGGCCCCACGATGTACCCGTCGGCCGACGTGCTCAGCGAGTAGGTGACGGCCCGCATCAGCGGATCACGTCGTAGATCACCTTGAGCACGCCGTTCGGATACGCCTGCGATTCCCGCATCCGCAACGCAGTGGCGTCGCGGTCCTCGCGACCGAAGATGCTCTTGCCCGCGCCGAGCAGGTACGGGAAGACCAGCAGGTTGTACCGGTCGATGAGGCCGGCGTCGGCGAGGTTGCGCGCGAGTTCGGGACTGCCGTGGATGAAGATCGCGCCGCCGTCGGCCCGCTTGAGCGCGGCGACGTCCTCCGCCGACCGCAGGATCGTGGTGCCGCCCCAGCCGTCGACGAGGTCGCCCTCGCCGATCGTGGTGGAGGCGACGTACTTCGGCAGATCGCGGTAGGCGGCGTGGTCCTCGGACTGCGGCCACACCGATCCGAAGGCCTCGTAGCTGCGACGCCCGAAGAGCAGCGCCGATGTCTCCCCCAATTCCTCACCCTTGAGCGAGAAGACCTCGGGGAGGAACTCGTGCCGCGCGACCCAGCCGCCGCTCCGATGGCCTTCGACGGTCCCGCCGGGCGAGTCCGCCACCCCGTCGAGCGAGATGAATCCCGTGTACACCAGTTCGCGCGTCATGCCGCTCACCCTAGTGCGCGGGTCAGATTCGTCACCGGCACTTGACCATCGAACGCTGTCGAGTAGCCTTGGTGGCGTCGCAAAGGACATCCGGACGAGGCGCACCGTACCCGGCGAGCGAAAAGACGGTGCGAACCCGAGGAGGTTCGCATCATGGCATGGATCGTTCTGGTCATTTCCGGTGTTCTCGAGGCAATCTGGGCCACCGCGCTCGGCAAGTCAGAGGGCTTCTCCAAACTCACCCCGTCGATCGTCTTCGGTATCGCGCTCGTCGCCAGCATGGCCGGCCTCGCCTATGCCATGCGCGACCTGCCCACCGGCACCGCCTACGCGGTCTGGGTAGGCATCGGCGCCACACTCACCGTGGTCTACGCGATGACCACTGGCGAGGAGACTGCGTCTCTCGTGAAGGTCGTTTGCATCATCGCGATCGTCGGCGGTGTCGTCGGGCTCAAGCTGGCCCACTAGATTGCAGCGTGGGCCGTCGGGCCGCATGCCCCGCCCGCCTCGAACATCAGGCGGCGCGGGCCACCAGCCGGCCGGCCGGGTCGAGCACGGTGTCGACGGTGCCGTGGCGCGCCTCGGCGCGCTCGACGGCCGTCGCCCACTGCTCCGGATCGGCGAGATCCGCCACGAGCGCGTAGACGTCACCCGAGAGCACCGAGACCACGTCGCGGAAGTTGGTGCCCACCGCGGTCACCCGGTTCCCCGCCGCGGAGAGCTCAGCGACCAGTCGTGCCGTCGGTTCGGTGCCGTCCAGCACCACGATCACGCATTCGGTTGCCTTCGTCATCATCGACTTCCTTTCGCCGTCTGGAGAAGACGTTAGGCTGCCAAACTGCTTCATGCACTGCCGAAAGGCTGTGAATTCGTCAACAATGCGTTAATTCCCGGGTTCGGCGAGCCCCATGGCGACGCCGTCGAGGATGTCGTGCTCGGACACGGTGAGCTCGGTCACGCCGACGGCGGCCAACCGCTCGGCCAGCCGCATCGCGACCAGTGCGCCGCCACCGATCACGTCCGCGCGACCGGGGTGCATCGGGCCCAGCGCCAGGCGTTCCGCCGAGGTCATCCCGACCAGCCGGCGGCACAGCACGACGAGATCGCCGAGCGGCACCCGCGAGCCGTGGATCAGTGCAGGGTCGTAGTCGGTGAGGCCGTGTGCCAGCGCGGCCAGCGTCGTGAAGGTCCCGGCCACGCCGATCCACGTACGGACGCCGCCCAGCGGCACGACGGCGGTCGCCTCATCGAGGGCGACGTCGATGTGGAAGGTGGCCTCCGCCACCTCGGCCGGGCTCGGCGGGTCGGATGGCAGGGCACGCTCGGTGATCCTCACGCATCCGATGTCGGCCGAATAGGCGTGCGCGACGGTGCCTCCGGAGCCGACGACGAGCTCTGTCGAGCCGCCCCCGAGGTCGACCACAAGGGCAGGGTCGTCGGCCGACAGCCCGGCGGTGGCGCCGAGGTAGGAGAGCTCGGCCTCTTCGGTGCCGGCGATCACCTCGGCGCGCGCACCGGGCGCGATCCGGCCCAGCGCGGCGGCAGTGAGGTCGAGGAAGGCGTCGCGGTTGGAGACGTCGCGCGCGGCGGAGGTGGCGACCATGCGCACCCGGGTCGCGCCCAGTTCCAGTGCCGTGGCGATGTAGTCGTCGAGCGCCACCCGGACGCGCTCGAGCGCCTCGGCGGCGAACTCGCCCGTGGCGTCCACGCCCTGGCCGAGCCGGACGATCCGCATGTCGCGGTGGAGCTCCACGAGTCCCTCATCCGAGGCTCGCGCGACGTACAGGCGGATGCTGTTGGTACCGCAGTCGATCGCCGCGACGATCAGGGGATTCACTCACCACCCCAGGGGAACCGGGGCTCCGGCCAGTCGGCCGGGATCGCGCTCCCCCGCAGGCCCGCTGCCGCCGCGAGCGCGACGGCCTCGTCGCCCAGCCGGACGACCCCGGGGCCCTCGGCGAGCGCGTAGGCGATGAGCACGTGCAGGCACTTCACCCGGTCCGGCATGCCGCCGCCGGTGAAGTCGGTGCCCAGATCCTCCAGGGCGTTGCGGGATTCGAGGTAGTGCCGGTGCGCCGCGCGGTAGTTCTCGGCGATGGCCTCGTCGGAGGCGAGCAGCGCCTCCATCTCGCGCATGACGCCCGCGCTCTCCTGCCGGCTGGCCTCGGCGGTGAGCCGCGGGTCCGTGAGGTAGTAGAGCGTCGGGAAGGGCGTACCGTCGGGCAGCCGCGGTGCGGTCTTGACCACCGCGGGCTCGCCGTCCGGGGTGCGGTAAGCGATGGCGAGCACGCCGCGGGGCTCCCGGCCCAACTGCGCGGCGACCCGGTCCAGATCCTCCTGAGCTACTGCGTCACTCATCAGTGCGGCACCGCGATCGTGCGCCAGACATTGGTGTACCAGGGGTTCTGTTTCGCCTGCTCGGCCTCCACCTGCTCGGGGGTCGGCTTGGGCGCGCCGGGCACCTGCACGCGGTAGGGCGTCTCGCCGGGCATCACGTACTGCAGCCGGATCCGAGCCTGCGCCTTGACGTACTCCGGATCGTCCTGCAGGCGCTTCTGCTCCTCGAGCCGCGCGATGTCGGCGATCAGCTGAGCGTGCTCGGCCGCCACCTTCTCCTCGCGCGCCTGCTCGGACATGTACGTCCGGACGGGCACCGCGAGGGTGAGGGCGAGGACGCACAGCACGAGGAACAGCACGACGGTCCGCCCCGCGCTCCGTCCGTCCGCACGGGCATCGCCGCCCGACGGGCTGCGCACGAGGCGGGACCTGCTGCTCACTTCGGCTGTGCTCCTTCGACTCTCGGTGTGCTACGGCGACTAGCTGGTGAACTCGAAGCGGGGGAAGGCGGTGTCGCCCGCGTACCGCGCGGCGTCGCCCAGCTCCTCCTCGATACGCAGCAGCTGGTTGTACTTCGCCACCCGCTCGGAGCGGGCCGGGGCACCGGTCTTGATCTGACCCGACCCCACCGCCACCGCCAGGTCGGCGATCGTGGTGTCCTCCGTCTCACCGGAACGGTGGCTCATCATCGACTTGTAACCGTTGTTGTGCGCCAACGCCACCGCATCCAGAGTCTCCGTCAGCGTGCCGATCTGGTTAACCTTCACCAACAGAGCATTCGCCGCACCGCGGGCGATGCCGTCCTCGAGCCGCTCGGGGTTGGTGACGAACAGGTCGTCGCCGACGAGCTGAATCCTGTCGCCGATCGCATCCGTCAGGTCGACCCAGCCCTCCCAGTCGTCCTCCGACAGCGGATCCTCAATCGACACCAACGGGAACTCACCGATCAGCGTCGCGTAGAACTCACCCATCTCGGCGGCGGTCAGCGTCTTGCCCTCGAACTTGTAGCCCTCCGGCGTGTAGAACTCCGTCGCCGCCACATCCAGCGCGAGCGCCACATCCGAACCCAGCTTCAGCCCGGTCTTACCGATCGCCTCCGAGATCAGCTCCAACGCCTCCCGGGTGCCGGCGACCGACGGCGCGAAACCACCCTCATCGCCCAGGCCGGTGTTCAGCCCCCGGCTCTTGAGCACCGACTTCAGCGAGTGATACACCTCGGTGCCCCAACGCAGCGACTCCTTGAAGGTCTCCGCGCCGATCGGCGCGACCATGAACTCCTGCACATCCACACCACTATCGGCATGCGCGCCGCCGTTGAGGATGTTCATCATCGGCACCGGCAGAATGTGCGCGTTCGGCCCACCCAAGTACCGGAACAACGGCAGCGCGGCCGACTCAGCGGCGGCCTTCGACGCGGCCAGCGACACACCCAGCAGCGCATTCGCGCCGAGCCGGCTCTTATCCGGCGTGCCATCCAAATCCAACAGAGTCTGATCAATGATCCGCTGCTCATCGGCGGGGATACCGATCACCTCCGGCGCGATGACATCCAGCACGCCCTCGACAGCCTTCGTGACACCCTTACCGCCGTACCGCTCGCCACCATCGCGCAACTCCACGGCCTCATGCTCACCGGTCGACGCACCCGACGGCACCGCCGCACGAGCGAAGCTGCCATCGGCCAGGACGACCTCGACCTCCACCGTGGGGTTACCACGGGAGTCGAGGATCTCGCGGGCGCCTACCTGGATGATTTCGGACACGGTCTCTCCTTATGCACTGGCCGAGCTCGGGGGCAACTCAGCAGCCAGCCTAGTGCCCGGCACCCGCGACACGAAGCCCGGCGCGCACGAAGTCCCGATCACACTGATCGGATCCGCTCATACCGGGAGCCGTCGGCGCTACCCTGCGGTCATGTCCGTCCCGGTGCTCGACCTCGCCCTCCTCGACACCGACCCCGCGCAGTTCGACGGTGCCGTCCGCGCCGCCGCGCACGACGTCGGCTTCTTCTATCTGACGGGCCACGGCCTGCCGCCGGAGCGCATCGCCGAGGTGCTCGCCGTCGCCCGCGCCTTCTTCGCGCTGCCGCAGGCCGAGAAGGACGCGATCGCTATGACGAACTCGCCCCACTTCCGCGGGTACACCCGCCTGGGCGGCGAGTTCACCCGCGGCGCGGTCGACTGGCGGGAGCAGATCGACCTGGGCCGGGAGGATCCGGCACCGTCGGGCCCGGGGCCGGACTACCTGAACCTGCTCGGCCCGAACCAGTGGCCGGCGTCCCTGCCGGAACTGCGCGCGGTGATCGAGGGGTGGGACGCGGACCTGTCGCGGATCTCGCTCGCGCTGCTGCGGGCATGGGCGCGGTCGCTCGGCGCGGATCCGCACGTCTTCGACGAGGCCTTCGCCGACCAGCCCGCGACGCTGATCAAGATCGTCCGGTACCCCGCGGGGACGGCCTCCGAGCAGGGAGTGGGCGCCCACAAGGATTCGGGTGTGTTTACCCTGCTGTTGGCGGACCCGGCATCGCAGGGCCTGCAGGTGCTGCCGCCCGGCGCGACCGAATGGGTGGACGTGCCGCCGCTGCCCGGCGCCTTCATCGTCAACCTCGGCGAGATGCTGGAGGTGGGCACCGACGGCTACCTGCACGCCACCGAGCACCGGGTGCTGAACCGGAGCACCGGCGCCGACCGGATCTCGGTGCCCTACTTCTTCAACCCCTCCGTCACGGCGCGGATGCCGCATCTGCCACTCCCTGCGAACCTGCGGACGGGCGTCACCGTCGACCCGGACAACCCGATCTTCGACACCTACGGCGCGAACGCCTGGAAGAGCCGCCTGCGGGCGCACCCGGACGTGGCCGCGCGGCACTACCCGCAAACCGCTTCGTAACCCGACCTGCGTCCCTATCGTGGGGACCATGACCGGCGCAGCCCCGCTCGTCCTCGTCTACAGCTCCAACGCGCGGCACCGCGCGGAGATCACCGCCGCCCTGGGCACGCGCCCGGCCCCGGACAGACCTCCGATATCGATCCTCGAGTCCGCGACCGCGCCGGCCGTCATCGCCCTGCTCGACGAGGGCGGGGTCGCCCTGGTCGTGCTCGACGGTGAATCGTCCCCTGCCGGCGGACTGGGCCTGGCCCGGCAGGTGCGCGACGAGATCGATCCTTGCCCGCCCCTGCTGGTCATCACAGCCCGCCGCGCCGACGGCTGGTTGGCACGGTGGTCCCAGGCGGACGACTGGGTGAGCCATCCGCTGGACCCGTTCGAGCTGGCGGGCGCCGCCGGACGGCTGCTCGCTACCGCAACGCTCTGATAAACAGACACGCTCGCCCCAAAAGCCCACCCCGATCAAGCGTTGGACATATAGTTGTGATGTAGCTCACAACTCCACTCAGGGGAGCCTAACCGGTTCTGCTGAATGGGATTTCGCATACACCGCGAAGGGAGCATCGCCGTGAACCTGTACGTGCCCATCCTGGTACTCGGGGCGATCGCGGCCGCCTTCGCCGTGTTCTCCGTGGGTGTCGCCCGGTTCGTCGGACCGCGCCGGATCAATCGCGCGAAGCTCGAAGCCTACGAGTGCGGCATCGACCCCTCGCCCACGCCCGCCTCGGGCGGCGGCCGGTTCCCGGTGAAGTTCTACCTGACGGCCATGTTGTTCATCATCTTCGACATCGAGATCGTCTTCCTCTATCCGTGGGCGGTGCACTTCGACGTGCTGGGCACGTACGGCCTGCTCGCGATGGCGCTGTTCCTGGTGAACGTCACGGTCGCCTACGTCTACGAGTGGCGTCGAGGGGGACTCCGTTGGGATTAGAAGACAAGGTGCCCGGCGGGTTCCTGCTGACGACGCTCGAGGGGGTGGCGGGCTACGCGCGGAAGGGATCACTGTGGCCGGCCACGTTCGGCCTGGCCTGCTGCGCCATCGAGATGATGGCCACCACCGGTCCCCGCTTCGACATCGCCCGGTTCGGCATGGAGGCCTTCCGCGCCTCGCCCCGGCAGGCCGACCTGATGATCGTCGCGGGCCGGGTCAGCCAGAAGATGGCGCCAGTGTTGCGGCAGGTGTACGACCAGATGGCGGAGCCGAAATGGGTCCTCGCCATGGGTGTCTGCGCCAGCTCGGGCGGGATGTTCAACAACTACGCTGTGGTGCAGGGCGTCGATCACGTGGTGCCCGTGGACATCTACCTCCCCGGCTGCCCGCCGCGCCCCGAGATGCTGCTCAACGCCCTGCTGGCCCTGCACGAGAAGGTCGCGGAGACGCCGATGGGTGTGAATCGCGAGGCCGCGCGCCGCGCCGCGGAGGAGGCCGCTCTCGCCGCGCGTCCCACCATCGAGTTCAAGGGCCTGCTGCGATGACCGATTCCCCCGAGCTGCCCGAGCCCGGCCGGACCGACGAATCCAGCACCGTCGAACCCGCTGCGCCGCAGCCCGACGTCGTGCGCACGCGCACCGGCATGTTCAGCGGCGGCACGGGAGACACGTCCGGCTACGGGCGGATCAGCCGCCCGGTCGCGATGCCCGGGCCGGGCGAGGAGCCCCTGCCCGCGGGCTACGACGGGGTCGTCGCGGTCCTGCGGTCGGCGCTGGACCGGTCCGACGGCGCGTCCTTCGAGGAGGCCGTCCGCGCGGTGGTCGTGTTCCGCGGCGAGGTCACGCTGAGGGTGCCGCGCGAGCACGTGGTGGCGGTGGCGCGGCTGCTGCGCGACGATCCCGCGCTGCGGTTCGAGATGTGCCTGGGCACCTCGGGCGTGCACTTCCCCGAGGACGCCGGTGCGGAGCTGCGCGCGGTCACGCACCTGCAGTCGATCACGCACGGGCGCCGGCTGCGCCTCGAAACCTCCTGCCCCGATGCCGATCCGCACATCCCGTCCCTGTTCCCCGTCTACCCGACGACGGACTGGCACGAGCGGGAGACCTACGACTTCTTCGGCATCGTCTTCGACGGGCACCCCTCGCTCACCCGGATCGAGATGCCGGACGACTGGGAGGGGCACCCCCAGCGCAAGGACTACCCGTTGGGCGGGATCGGCGTCGAGTTCCACGGCGCCGAGGTCTCCGCACCCGACACCCGGAGGTCGTACTCGTGACCACCGACTACACGGAGTTCACCGCCATGGGCTCCGACTGGGACGACATCGCCGCCGAGGCGATCGGCCAGGAACGGATCGTGGTCAACATGGGCCCGCAGCACCCGTCGACGCACGGCGTGCTGCGCCTGATCCTAGAGCTCGACGGGGAGACGGTGACGGAGGCCCGATGCGGGATCGGTTTCCTGCACACCGGCATCGAGAAGAACCTCGAGTTCCGCACCTGGACGCAGGGCACCACCTTCGTCACCCGGATGGACTACCTGGCCCCGCTCTTCAACGAGACCGCCTACTGCCTGGCGGTCGAGAAGCTGCTCGGCATCACCGAGGAGATCCCCGAGCGCGCGACCGTGATCCGCGTGCTGCTGATGGAACTCAACCGCGTCACGAGCCACCTCGTAGCGCTGGCCACCGGCGGAATGGAACTGGGCGCGGTCTCCCCCATGCTGCGCGGCTTCGAGATCCGCGAACAGATCCTGGACGTCTTCGAGACCATCACCGGACTGCGGATGAACCACGCCTACATCCGTCCCGGCGGCGTCGCGGCCGACCTGCCGGACGAGGCGATCCCGCAGATCCGCGAACTGCTGCGGACGCTGCCGCCGCAGCTGGCGTCGATGGCGTCGATGCTCACCGAGAACCCCATCTGGATCGCGCGCACCAAGAGCATCGGCTACCTCGACCTCACCGGCTGCATGGCGCTGGGCATCACGGGCCCGGTGCTGCGGTCGACAGGCCTGCCGCACGACCTGCGCCGTAGCGAACCCTATTGCGGCTACGAGGACTACGAGTTCGACGTGATCACCGACAGCGGGTGCGACTGCTACGGCCGCTACCTGATCAGGGTGCTGGAGATGACCCAGTCGCTGCGCATCGTCGAGCAGTGCCTCGACAAGCTGACGCCCGGGCCGGTGATGGTCGAGGACGCCCGCCTCGGCTGGCCGGCGGACCTGAAGGTCGGCCCCGACGGCCTGGGCAACTCGCGCGCGCACATCGCAAAGATCATGGGCGAGTCCATGGAGTCGCTGATCCATCACTTCAAGCTGGTGACCGAGGGCTTCGCGGTTCCCCCCGGACAGGTGGCCGTCTCGGTCGAGGCGCCGCGCGGCGAGCTGCTGGTGCACGCCGTGAGCGACGGCGGCACCCGCCCGTACCGCGTCCATTTCCGCGATCCGTCGTTCACGAATCTGCAGGCTGTCGCGGCGATGTGCGAGGGCGGCATGGTCTCCGACGTCATCGCGGCAGTGGCCAGCATCGACCCGGTGATGGGAGGGGTGGACCGATGAGCGAGCCCGTCTTCCTCGAATTCGGCGCGCGGCCGCAGGAGAAGGTGCAGCTGTACCGGCCCGATGCCCCCACCGCGTACCCCGCGGCCGTCACGGAGCGCCTCGCGGCCGACGCCGCGCAACTCATCGCCCGCTACCCCGACAAGCGGTCGGCGCTGCTGCCCCTACTGCACCTGGTGCAGTCCGAGGACGGCTACATCACCCCCGCGGGCATCGAATTCTGCGCGGCCGCACTGGACCTCACCGCCGCCGAGGTGGTCTCCGTCGCCACCTTCTACTCGATGTACCGGCGCGGCCCCACCGGTGAGTACCTGGTCGGCGTCTGCACCACCACGTTGTGCGCCGTCCTCGGCGGCGACGCGATCCTCTCCTCCCTGTGCGAGCACCTCGGGATCGCCCCCGGCGGCACCACGCCCGACGGGCGGGTCACCGTCGAGCGGATCGAGTGCAACGCGGCGTGCGACTACGCCCCCGTCGTCATGGTCAACTGGGAGTTCTTCGACGATCAGACGGTGGCGAGCGCCCGCGACCTCGTCGACGCGCTGCGCTCCGATCGACCGCCGTCGCCGACGCGGGGCGCACCGCTCGTCCCCTTCCGCGAGACCGCCCGCCTGCTGGCCGGTTTCGACGACGTCCGGCCGGGCGCTGTGTCCGCCTCCGGTGCCGGCGGCGCCCCGACGATGGCCGGCCTGCAGGCCGTGCGGGAGGCGGAGTCATGACCGCGCACCTCACCCCCGTGCTCTCCGCCCGCTGGGGCGACCCCGAGCCCTGGACCCTCCATTCCTACCGCGCGGCGGGCGGATACGAGGGCCTCGACCGCGCGCTCACGATGACGCCCGACGAGGTGATCACCCTCGTCAAGGACTCGGGCCTGCGCGGCCGCGGCGGCGCCGGCTTCCCGACGGGCCTGAAGTGGAGCTTCATCCCCCAGTTGCGCGACGGCGAGGCCCCCAAGCCCGGAGCCGACAAGCCGCACTACCTCGTGGTGAACGCCGACGAGTCCGAGCCCGGCACGTGCAAGGACATGCCGCTCATGTTCGCCACGCCGCACACCTTGATCGAGGGCGTCATCATCGCCTCGTACGCGATCCGAGCGAACACGGCTTTCATCTACGTCCGCGGCGAGGTCCTCGGCGTGCAGCGACGACTGCGCGCCGCCGTCGCCGAGGCCTACGCGGCGGGCTACCTCGGCAAGCCGATGGGCCCCAGCGGATTCAGCCTGGACCTCGTGGTCCACGGCGGCGCCGGCGCCTACATCTGCGGCGAGGAGACGGCGCTGCTGGACTCGCTGGAGGGCCGCCGCGGGCAGCCCCGACTGCGGCCGCCGTTCCCCGCCGTCGCGGGCCTCTACGCCTCGCCCACGTGCGTGAACAACGTCGAGTCGATCGCCAGCGTGCCAGCGATCCTCGCCCGCGGCGCCGAGTGGTTCCGCACCATGGGCAGCGAGAAGTCGCCAGGGTTCACGCTGTACTCGGTCTCCGGACACGTGGTGCGGCCCGGCCAGTACGAGGCGGCACTCGGGGTCACGCTGCGCGACATGCTGGAGCTCGCCGGGGGCGTGCGCCCCGGACACGAACTGAAGTTCTGGACGCCCGGCGGATCGTCGACGCCCTTGCTCACGGCGGAGCACCTCGACGTGCCGCTCGACTACGAGGGCGTCGCCGGCGCCGGATCGATGCTGGGCACCAAAGCGCTGCAGATCTTCGACGACACGGTCTGCGTGGTCCGGGCGGTGCTGCGCTGGCTGGAGTTCTACGCGCACGAGTCGTGCGGAAAGTGCACGCCGTGCCGCGAGGGCACGTACTGGTTGGTGCGGCTGTTACAGCGACTGGAGGAGGGCGAGGGACGCGCGGAGGATCTCGACACGCTCGCCGAGGTGGCCGACGGCGTGCTCGGCAAGGCGTTCTGCGCCTTGGGCGACGGCGCCGCCAGCCCCATCCAGAGCTCGCTGCAGCACTTCCGCGAGGAGTACGAGCGACACGTCGCCGAGGGCGGCTGCCCCTTCGACCCCGCGGCCTCGATGCGCGAGGCACCGGTCCCGGGAGGTGCGCGATGACCGCCCCCGAGCCCGTCAAGGCCACCATCGACGGCATCGAGATCGAAGTCCCCCCGGGCACCCTCGTGATCCGCGCTGCCGAGGATCTGGGGATCGCGATCCCCCGGTTCTGCGATCACCCGCTGCTCGCCCCGGCGGGCGCGTGCCGGCAGTGCCTGGTGGACGTGGAGGGGCAGCGCAAGCCGCTGGCCTCCTGCACCACGACGGTGACCGACGGCATGGTCGTGCGCACGCAGGCCACCTCCGCCGCCGCGGCCGGCGCGCAGCGCAGCGTGATGGAGCTGCTGCTGGTGAACCACCCGCTGGACTGCCCGGTGTGCGACAAGGGCGGCGAGTGCCCGCTGCAGAACCAGGCGATGTCCGCTGGCCGTGCCACGTCGCGCTTCCCGGCCGCCGACAAGCGCACCTACCCCAAGCCGATCCCACTCTCGGCGGAGATCGTGCTCGATCGCGAGCGCTGCGTGCTGTGCGCCCGGTGCACCCGCTTCTCCGACGAGATCGCGGGCGACGACTTCATCGAGCTCATGGATCGCGGTGCGCTGCAACAGGTGGGCGTCGCGGGCGATCAACCGCTCGACTCCTACTTCTCCGGTAACGCCGTGCAGATCTGCCCCGTCGGCGCGCTCACCAACACCGCCTACCGCTTCCGTGCCCGTCCCTTCGACCTCACCTCCACCCCGTCGGCGTGCGAGCACTGCGCCAGCGGCTGCAGCCTGCGGGTGGACCACCGTCGAGGCGAGGTCCTGCGCCGCCTCGCGGGCGACGACCCCGAGGTCAACGAGGAGTGGAGCTGCGACAAGGGCCGCTGGGCCTTCGCGTACGTCGCCGCGCCGGACCGCCTCACCACGCCGCTCGTCCGCGGGGCCGACGGTGCCCTCGTCCCCGCGTCCTGGCCCGAGGCGATCGCGGCCGCCGCGCAGGGCCTGACCGGGCGCACCGCGGGCGTCCTCGCCGGCGGGCGCGGCACCGTCGAGGACCTCTACGCCTACTCCGCGTTCGCGCGCATCGCCCTGCGCACCAACGACATCGACTTCCGGATCCGGCCGCACAGCGCGGAGGAGGCGGCGTTCCTGGCCTCCGGAGTGGTCGGCGGGGTGACCTACGCCGATCTCGAGGCGGCGCCGGTCGTGCTGCTCGCGGGCTTCGAACCCGAGGAGGAGTCGCCCATCGTGCACCTCCGGCTGCGGAAGTCGGTGCGCGCCGGCGGCACCCGGGTGCTGTCCATCGCCCCGTTCGCCTCCCGCGGCCTGGGCCGCCTCGACGGCACCCTCCTCGCCTGCGCCCCCGGCGCCGAGCCCGCCGCCCTCGCCGACCCCGCGCTGGCGCAGCAACTCTCCGTGCCCGGCGCGGTGATCCTCGTCGGCGAGCGACTCGCCGAGACCCCCGAGGCCCTCGCCGCGGCGGCGGCGCTCGCGGCCACCAGCGGCGCCCGGCTGGCATGGATCCCGCGCCGCGCGGGCGAGCCCGGCGCGATCGCCGCAGGCGCGCTGGCCGGGATGCTGCCCGGCGGCCGCCTGACCGCCAACTACGCCCACCGCATGGAGGTCGAGGCGCTGTGGGGCGTCACGCTGCCCGACGGCCCCGGCCGCGACACCGCCGGCATCCTCGCCGCCGCCGCGTCGGGCGACCTCCCCGCCCTGGTGTGCGGCGCGGTCGACATCGGCGACCTGCCCGACCCCGAGGCCGCGCGCCGCGCCCTCGATGCCACGTTCGTGGTGAGCCTCGAGCAGCGGGAGTCCGAGGTCACCGCCCGCGCCGACGTGGTGCTTCCCGTCGCCACCGTGACACAGCGCGCCGGCACGTTCCGGAACTGGGAGGGCCGCGACCGCTCCTTCGCCGCGGCGCTCCCCTCGCCCGGTGCGCTCTCCGACGCGCGGGTCCTCGCGGTACTCGCGCAGTCGATGCGCGCGGACCTCGGCTTCACCGACACCGACGGTGCCTCCGCCGCGCTGCGCACGCTGGGCTCGGTCCGACCGCCGCACCGCCCCATCTCCGGGCATCCCGCCGCCGTCGCCGCCCCGGGGGACGGGGAGGCGCTGCTCGCGACGTGGCGGCAGCTGCTCGACCTTGGGCGTGGACAGGACGGGGAACGCGATCTGGCGGCGACCGCGCGACGGCCAGTCGCGCGGATGTCGGCGGCCACCGCGACCGGGATCCTCGCCGCGGACGGCGACGACGTGTCGATCTCGACAGAGCGCGGCACGATCACCCTGCCGCTCCAGGTGACCGACATGCCCGACGGCGTGGTGTGGGTGCCCCGGAACTCGCCCGGCAGCACCGTCGGCGAGACACTGGGCGTCGGCTGGGGTGCAGTGGTCGGGATCGCGGTGGCCCGATGATGAGCGCCCTCGGACCGCACGCCCCTGTCGATCTCTCCGCGTTCGGCCGCGATCCCTGGTGGCTGATCCTGCTCAAGGCCGTCGCGGTCTTCGCCTTCCTGGTGCTGACGGTGCTCGCCGCGATCCTCATCGAGCGTAAGGTCATGGCCCGAATGCAGCACCGGTACGGACCGAACCGACTGGGGCCCTTCGGCATCCTGCAGTCGCTCGCGGACGGCATCAAGCTGGCGCTCAAGGAGGGCATCACGCCCGCCGGGGTGGATAAGCCCGTCTACCTGCTCGCGCCGATCATCGCCACCATCCCCGCGTTCATGGCCTTCGCCGTGATCCCGTTCGGGCCGCAGGTGTCGGTGTTCGGGACGTGGACGCCGCTCCAGCTCACCGATCTTCCGGTGGCGGTGCTGTACGTCCTCGCGATCACCAGCATCGGCGTGTACGGCATCGTGCTGGCCGGCTGGTCCTCCGGCTCCACCTATCCGCTGCTCGGCGGCCTGCGCTCCACGGCCCAGGTGATCAGCTACGAGGTCGCGATGGGCCTGAGCTTCGCCGCCGTCTTCCTGTATGCGGGCACGATGGCCACGTCGGGCATCGTCGCCCGTCAGGAGGGCACCTGGTACGTCTTCCTGCTGCTGCCCTCGTTCGTCGTGTACGTGGTCTCGATGGTCGGCGAGACGAACCGCGCGCCCTTCGACCTTCCCGAGGCCGAGGGCGAGCTGGTGGGCGGCTTCCACACCGAGTACAGCTCGTTGAAGTTCGCGATGTTCATGCTCGCGGAGTACGTCAACATGACCACCGTCTCCGCACTCGCCACCACGCTGTTCCTCGGCGGCTGGCACGCGCCGTGGCCGTTGAACATGTGGGAGGGCGCGAATTCCGGCTGGTGGCCGGTGGTCTGGTTCGTGGGCAAGGTGTGGTGCTTCCTGTTCGCCTTCATCTGGCTGCGCACCACGCTGCCGCGCCTGCGGTACGACCAGTTCATGCGGTTCGGCTGGCAGCTGCTGATCCCGACCGCGCTGGCCTGGGTGTTGGTCGCCGGCGCGGTGCAGGCGTGGGCCCTCGCCGGGCATTCGACGACGGTGCTGGCCCCGGCGGTCTCGCTGCTCTTCACGCTCGCGGTGCTCGCGGTCCTGGTGGCGCGGCACCGTCGGCAGAAGGCGCCCGAGCCCGGCCCGGATCCCGAGACCTTCTCGCTGCCCTTCGATCCGATGGCCGGCGGCTTCCCCGTGCCGCCCATGCCCGGCCAGTACCTGTCCGAGCCCGCCCGACGTGCCCTGCCGCGCGAGGCCGAAGCGAAGGAGGCGTCCCATGGCTGATCCCCTCGGCCTCGCCGGATTCGGCGTGACCCTACGGACCATGTTCACCAAGCCGGTCACCGAGAACTATCCGGAGGAGAAGGCCCCCACCGCCGGCCGGTATCACGGGCGGCACCAGCTGAACCGGTACGCCGACGGGCTGGAGAAGTGCATCGGCTGCGAGCTGTGCGCGTGGAGTTGCCCCGCGGATGCGATCTACGTGGAGGGCGCCGACAACACCGACGAGGAGCGGTATTCCCCCGGCGAGCGCTACGGCCGGACGTATCAGATCAACTACCCGCGGTGCATCGGCTGCGGCCTGTGCGTGGAGGCCTGCCCGACGCGCGCGCTCACCATGACGAACGACTACGAGATGGCCGACCGCGATCGCGGCGCCCTGATCTACGACAAGGACGATTTGCTCGCCCCGCTGCACGAGGGCGAGGTGCCGCCACCGCACGCGATGCGCGAAGGCCTCACTGCCACCGACTACTACAAGGGAGCGGTGGACGAATGACCGGAGAGGAGTGGGCGTTCTGGATCGTCGCGGTGCCCGCGGTGGTCTTCGCCCTGGGCGTGGTCCTGGCCTCCAAGGCCGTGTACTCGGCGCTGTGCCTGGCCGCCACCATGATCCTGCTCGCGATCCTGTACATCTCGCAAGGCGCGACCTTCCTCGGCGTCGTCCAGATCGTGGTCTACACCGGCGCCGTGATGATGCTCTTCCTGTTCGTGGTCATGCTCGTGGGCGTCGACTCCTCCGACTCGCTCGTCGAGACCCTGCGCGGGCACCGGATCGGGGCCGCCGTCGCGGGTCTCGCCTTCGGGATGCTGCTCATCGGACTCGTGGCCCGGGCCTCCCTGCGGGACGTCGGCGCCGGAACCGCACGGGGACCGGGATCGGGCGACTACCCGCCGAACTCCGTGGAGGCCCTGGCCGACACCGTCTTCGTGCGCTACCTGTGGGCCTTCGAACTCACCGCCGCGCTGCTCATCACCGCCACGCTGGGCGCGATGATCCTCGCGCACCGGGAGAAGCTGGCCACCGCGCTCAGTCAGCGTGAGCAGTCGATCCGCCGGTTCCGCGAGGGCCACCGCGCCACGCCGCTCCCCAACCCCGGCGTCTACGCGCTGGGCAACGCCGTCGACCTGCCGGCCCGGTTGCCCGACGGGACGCCCGCGCTCGACTCCGTCAACCACACACTCGCCCCGCGCGTGCCGGGCGAGCGGCGGGCGCTTCCCGACCGCGCACCGTCGCTCGACGACGAGGTTCCGCACGCGCTCCGCGACGAGGAGGTGTCGCCGTGAACCCGCATCTCTACCTGTACCTCGCCGCGCTGTTGTTCGCGATCGGCTCGGCCGGGGTGCTGCTGCGCCGCAACGCCATCGTGGTCTTCATGTGCGTGGAGCTGATGCTCAACGCCGCGAACCTCGCGCTGGTCACCGCCGGCCGGATGCACGCCGTGCCGCACGGGCAGGTGCTCGCCTTCTTCACGATGGTCGTGGCCGCCGCCGAGGTGGTGGTGGGCCTGGCGATCATCATCGCGATCTTCCGGGTCCGCAAGTCCGTGTCCGTCGACGAGCCGCACCTGCTGAGGCGGTGACCGGTGACCGTACTCATCGCGGCTCTGCCGCTGATCCCCCTCGCCGGAGCGGCGGTGCTGCTGCTCGGCGGACGCCGGACGAACGCCTGGGGGCACCTGTTCGGGACCGCGGTCGCGGCGCTGTCCTTCGTCGTCGCGGCCGTCGCCTTCGGCCTGCTCCTGGCCCGTGCCGGCGCGAACCGATCCGTGGGCACCGTCCTCTACCACTGGTTCTCGGGCGGTGACCTCGCGGTGGACCTCGCCTTCCGGCTGGATCAGCTGTCGGTGTGTTTCGCGCTGCTGATCACGGGCGTGGGCACGCTGATCCACGTCTACTCGATCGGCTACATGGAGACCGATCCGGGCCGGCGACGGTTCTTCGGCTACCTCAACCTGTTCCTCGGCGCGATGCTGGTGCTGGTGCTCGCGGACGACCTCGTGGTGCTCTATCTCGGCTGGGAGGGCGTGGGACTCGCGTCCTACCTGCTCATCGGCTTCTGGCAGCACAAGCCCTCGGCCGCGACCGCCGCGCGGAAAGCCTTCATCGTCAACCGCGTCGGCGACATGGGCCTGGCGCTCGCGGTCGCGGTCACCCTCATGACCTTCGGCACCACCACCTTCGGCGAGTTCCTCCCCCGCGCCGATGAGGCAGGCGAGGGCGTGCTGACCTGGCTCGGGCTCCTCCTCCTGCTCGCCGCATGCGCCAAGTCCGCGCAGGTGCCGCTGCAGAGCTGGCTCGGCGACGCGATGGAAGGCCCCACGCCCGTCTCCGCCCTGATCCACGCCGCGACGATGGTCACCGCGGGCGTCTACCTGATCGTGCGCACCGGCCCCATCTTCGAAGCGGCACCGGTGGCGCAGGGTTTCGTGCTCGCCGTCGGCGCGGTGACGCTGCTCTTCGGCGCCGTGATCGGCTGCGCGAAGGACGACATCAAGAAGGCTCTGGCCGCATCGACCATGAGCCAGATCGGCTACATGGTGCTCGCCGCCGGGCTCGGTCCCGCGGGTTACGCCCTGGCGATCGCACACCTGTTGGCGCACGGCTGCTTCAAGGCCGGCCTGTTCCTGGGCGCGGGCTCGGTGATGCACGGGATGAACGACGAGACGGACATGCGCAGGTACGGCGGCCTGGCGAAGATCATGCCGGTCACCGCGGTCACCTTCGGCCTGGGCTACCTGGCGATCATCGGCGTCCCGCCGCTGTCGGGCTTCTTCACCAAGGACGGGATCATCGAGGCCGCGCTGGGCCGCGGCGGATTCCAGGGCGTCGTGCTGGGCGGCGCGGCGATCCTCGGTGCCGGGATCACGGGCTTCTACATGACGCGGGTGATGGTGCTGACCTTCTTCGGCGCGCGCCGCTGGCGCGAGGGCACGCATCCGCACGAGTCGCCGCGGGTGATGACCGCGCCCATGGTCGTGCTGGCGCTCGGCAGCGTCGGCGCGGGCGCACTCCTGGTGATCGGCGGCACGCTGTCCGACTTCCTCGCCCCCGCAGTCGGATCCGCGCCCGAAACGCACCACGCCATCCCCGCCTGGGCGGTCACCCTGCTGGCCCTCGGCGCCGTCGCGATCGGCGTCGCGGTGGCGGTCCGCCTGACGCGGACGGTGCCCGTGGAGGCACCGTCGGCGGTGAGCGCCCTGACTCGGGCGGCCCGCCAGGACCTGTACGGCGACGCGCTCAACGAGGCAGTGCTCATGCGCCCCGGGCAGGCCGCCACCGAGGCGCTGCTCTTCGCCGAGCGCAAGGGCATCGACGGTGCGGTCGACGCGATCCCCGCGGGCGTGCACCTCGGCTCGCTCCTGCTGCGGCGCTCGCAGACCGGGTACGCGCGCAGCTACGCGCTGACCATGCTAGCCGGGACGGCGGTGCTCATCGGCGCCGCGGCGGCGTGGCTCTCATGAGCGGGCCGTGGCTGACGCTGCTGTGGGCGGCGCCGGCGGTCGGCGCCGTCGCCGCCGCGGCCGTGCCCCGGGCGGCGCGGTGGATCGGGCTGGCGGCGGCGCTCGTCGCGCTGGTGATCGGCATCGGGCTGGCGTTCGCCTTCGACCCCGCGGGCGGCTTCCAGTTCATCGAATCGCATTCCTGGATACCGTCCTTCGGCGCGGGCTACCGGCTCGGACTCGACGGCACCGGGCTGGTGCTGGTGCTGCTCACCGCCGCCCTGCTGCCGGTCCTCCTCCTCGCCGCGTGGCGCGAGACCGCGCCCGAGAGCGCACGCGCCGGCACCTACGTCGCGCTCACGCTCGCTGTCGAGTCGATGGTGCTCGTCAGCTTCGTGACGACAGACGTGCTGCTGTTCTACCTGGTCTTCGAGGCCATGCTGATCCCGCTGTACTTCCTCCTGGCCGGGTTCGGCGGCACGGGAAGCGATTCCGCGGTCCGCACGCACACGGCCGTGAAGTTCCTGCTCTACAACCTCGCCGGCGGGCTCATCATGCTGGCCGCGGTCGTCGCACTGTACGCCGCGTCCGGCACCTTCGACCTGCGCGCCCTGCTCGATGGTGCGCGGCCCGGCCCCGGGATCGGGCAGGACCTGATGTTCCTGGGTTTCCTGTTCGCCTTCGCGGTGAAGGCGCCCCTATGGCCGCTGCACACCTGGCTGCCGGGCGCGGCGGTGCAGACGAATCCCCCGACGGCCGTGTTGATGATGGCGATCGTCGACAAGGTGGGCACCTTCGCGATGCTGCGCTACTGCCTCACGCTGTTCCCCGACGCGGCGGCCCGCTGCGCGCCGTGGGTCGCGGCGCTGGCGGTGATCGGCATCGTCTACGGCGCGATCCTCGCGATCGGGCAGTCGGACGTGATGTCGCTGATCGCGTACACGTCGATCAGCCACTTCGGCTTCATCATCCTCGGAGTCTTCGCGCGCACCGGCGATTCGCAGGCCGGCTCGGTGCTCTACATGGTCAACCACGGCGTCGCGACGGCGGCGCTCTTCCTCACCGCCGGCGTCCTGGTGGCCCGCCGCGGAAGCCGCCAGATCGGCGACTTCGGCGGCGCCTGGTCCCGGGCGCCGAAGCTGGGCGCGATCTTCCTCATCGCGGGCCTGGCGACCCTCTCGCTGCCCGGCCTCGGCCCCTTCGTCTCCGAACTCCTGGTGGTGGTCGGCACCTACCCGCGGTGGGCGCTCGCCGCGATCGTCTCCGTGGTCGTCCTGGTGCTGTCGGCGATGTACGTGCTGTGGACCTACCAGCGGATGTTCACGGGTCCCGCGCCGGAGGACGTCGAGCGCACCGTCGACGATGCGCGGCCGCGGGAGCTGCTCGTGCTGGTGCCGCTGGTCGTCGCCCTGTTCCTGCTGGGCTTCTTCCCCTCTCCCGCGCTGGACGCGATCAACCCGTCGGTCTCGCCCACGGTCGCGGAGGTCGCCCGATGAATCCGCAACCGCTCGTCCCGCTTGCTGCGCTCCCGGCGCCGTCGATCGAGTACGCCCAGATCGCGCCTGCGCTCATCGTCTTCGCGGCCGCGATCGTCGGCGTGGTGGTCGAGTCGTTCGCGCCTGCGGCGGTGCGCGCCCGGGTGCACGCGGTGCTCGGCGGGGGCGCCGTGCTGGCGGCGCTGATCGCCGTGGCGGTGCTCGCGGACACCGGCGAGCGCCCGCGCGCGGTGCTGGCCGGCTCCGTCGCCGACGACGGCCTCTCCCTCGCGCTGCAGGGGCTGCTCCTGATCTCGACGCTGCCGGCGCTCGCGCTCATGGTGGCGCGCTACGACTCGCTGACGCACACCGAGGCGGTGCCGCTGACACTGTTCGCGCTCGGCGGGATGCTGGCCTTCGTCTCGGCGCAGGACTGGCTGACGCTGTTCGTCGCGCTCGAGGTCTTCTCGCTGCCGCTGTACCTGCTGTGCGCGTTGGCGAAACGGCGCGGGCTGCTCCCGCTCGAGGCGGCGCTGAAGTACTTCCTGCTGGGTGCGTTCAGCTCGGCGATCCTCCTGTTCGGCATCGCCCTGCGCTTCGCGGCGACGGGCTCCACGTCGATCGCGGCGGTCCCCCAGGACGCGGTGTTCGGCGCCCTCGGGGCGGCGCTGATCGGCGTGGGCCTGCTGTTCAAGGCCGGCGCCGTGCCCTTCCACTCGTGGGTGCCCGACGTCTACCAGGGCGCGCCGACGCCCGTGACCGCGTTCATGGCGGCGGCCACGAAGATCGCGGCGTTCGGCGTGATCATGCGGCTCACCCTGGTCGCCTTCCGGGACGTGCCGTGGCGCCCGGTGATAGCGGCGGTCGCCGTGGTCACCGTCGTCGTCGGCTCGGTCATCGCGGTCACGCAGTCCGACGTCAAGCGCCTGCTCGCCTACTCGGCGATCGCGCACACGGGCTTCCTCCTCATCGGCGTCTTCGCGGGGACGGTCCGCGGGACGGGCGCGGTCTGCTTCTACCTCGCGGTCTACGGGCTCAGCACGGTCGGCGGGTTCGCGGTGGCCGCCGCCGTCCGCGAAACGCGGACCGACGGCACGACCGCGGAGGTGGCCGACCTGGACCGGTGGGCCGGGCTGGGCCGGACCCGCCCGCTCCTCGCCGGTGCCATGGCCTTGTTCCTGCTCTCCTTCGCCGGAATCCCCCTGACCGGCGGTTTCGTGGGCAAGTTCGCGGTGTTCACTGCGGCCGCGCAGCGCGGCGGGGGGTGGCTGGTCGTGGTCGGCGTGCTCGCCAGCGCGCTTGCCGCAGTGTTCTACATCCGAGTCCTGATGACGATGTATTTCGCGCCCGCCCACGAGTTCGCACCCGATGTGCCGCGCGTGGATCCGCTGACCGGTGTCGCGATCGTCCTCGGTGTCGTGGCGGTCGTCGCGCTGGGTGTCTTCCCGCAGCCCCTGCTGGACCTGTTCGCCGATCTCACGGTGTTCACCGGGCGGTAAGTAGAATCGTCATTCATGAGTGACAAGCCGCTTCCGTTCAGCAACGGCCTGCAGTTGAAGCCGATGGGTGCAGTCCTGCTGCTGGTGCTCGGCGTACTGATCTGGCGGCTGACCGACGCGACCACGACGACGGCGCGGGTGCTGTACATCGCGGCCATCATCTTCGAGCTGCTGTTCTTCGTCGGCCTGATCTTCGCCAGCCGGTTCATCAAGAAGCAGCACGACCGGGCGGAGGCCGCGTACCGGGCGCAGGTGGCCGCGCAGGCCGAGGCCGCGCGCAAGCCCGCCGACGGTGCCGCGCCCGAGGCCGGCCCGACGGACGCGCCGTGACCTCCACCGCCAAGCCGAATCGCGCCGCCGGCGCACCGGCGCGGAAGCGGATGCCCGCGGCCGAGCGCCGCAACCAGTTGGTCGACACCGCGCGCTCGGTGTTCGCCGACCGCGGCTACGAGGCGGCGACGATCGAGGAGGTCGCCTCGAAGGCCGGCGTCTCCAAGCCCGTGGTCTACGAGCACTTCGGCGGCAAGGAGGGCCTCTACGCCGTGGTCGTGGACCGCGAGATGGAGATGGTCCTCGAGGTCTTCTCCCGCGCCATGCTCGAGGACCGATCGAAAACCCGGATCGAGCAGATCGCGCTCGCGCTGCTCACGTACGTCGAGGAGCGGGCGGACGGCTTCCGGATCCTCACCCGCAACAGCTCCGTCGAGCACTCGGGCGGCTACTCGACGCTGCTCAACGACCTCGTCGGGCAGGTCGAGAGCCACCTCGAGAGCGAGTTCCTGAACAAGCACCTCGACCCCGGCCTCGCGCCGCTGTACGCCCAGGCGCTGGTCGGCATGGTCGCCATGACCGCGCAGTGGTGGCTCGAGGTGCGCGACCCGCCTAAGGAGGCCGTCGCCGCGCACATCGTGAACCTCTCCTGGTACGGCCTCATCGGCCTCAAGGAGAATCCCGTCGCCATCGAGCCGAGCCAGTTGGGCGAGCTCGACGGCACCGTCGAGCCCGCCACCGGCGCCTGACCTACCGGGGCCCGGCCCCGATCGGCGCGCCGACCAGCGAGGCGAGAACGGTACCGATCGCCTGGCCGAAGGTGCCGATCGCCGCGGGCTCGAGCCCGCTGCTGAAGACGTTGCGGATGTCGCAGCCCGACGGTGCCGGGCCGGTCGAGTCCATCCGCTGCTTGAGCCAGTTGAAGGCGCCGCCCGCGCCGGTCACCACGACGGTGCCGTGGGTGGTCATGAGCTGCTTGACCGGGTTCGGCGGGAACTCCTCGCGGCGGTAGGTCACGGACGCACCACCCTTGCAGTACGAGTCCACGAGCTTGTCTGTCCCCGTGATCGGGGCGACCTCCTCGGTGATGCCGTTGTAGACGTACGCGGGCACCGTCGGGACCCGGCCGCTGACACCGCGCTCGCGGATCGTCTTGGCGATGATCGGGATCCGCAGTACCTCGTCGACCGGCTTCGTCAGCATCCGGTTGTAGTCGAACCACAGGTTGGCCACGACGTTCTGCGGCATGCAGTGCCGGCGGGTCTCGTTCACACGCGCACGCCCCTCGGGAGTGAGCACCTTGTCCAGGGCCGCGCGGAACTCCTCGGAGTCCTTGCCGAGCGACGACAGAGCGAGAGGAATGAGACCGGCGAGCAATGAGGTGTTCACGGCCTTGAGCGAGGCGGCGAGGTCGCGCTCCGGCGCGCCGAAGGCGGCGCCGCGGATGTTGAGTTCCGGCGCATAGGTCGGATGCTCCTCGATGGTCCAGCTGCTGGCGATCGCGCCGCCCGAGTAACCCCACAGCGTGACGGGAGTCTTCGCGCTCAGCCCGAGGCGGGAGAAGTTCTCCACCGCCCGGATGCCGTCCAGCACGGCCCAGCCCGGCTGGCGCGGGGTGAGGAAGCGGTCCTCGCCGCCGCCGTGGTCGGGCATCGCGACTGCCCAGCCCTCTTGCACGCCGAGGCCGGCGAACAGCAGCTCCGCGCCGGGCATGCCGAAGGTGAGCGGCCCCTCCTTCGCCGCCAGGTCGATGGGGCCGCCCTTGGTCGTCGCGTACGAGGACTGGCAGATCCGCAGGGTCGAGTCCGCGGCCGCCTGGTAGGAGAGCAACTTCGTGGGCTTCTTGCCGCGCGGCACCATCACGGTGGTCACGCTGAGATCGGGCTCGCCGTTCATGCCCGTGGTCCGGTAGGCCAGCTGCCAGGCGTCCACGTTGAGCGGCATCACCTGCAGCGACCGGATCGACGTGCTGCGCGTGCGCACGATCTCGCCTGGCTTGAGCGCCGCAAGGTCCGCGGGCCGGTCGTAGAACCCGTCGGTGGGCGGCGCCGGTTCGACAAGGGGCGGCAGCGCCTGGGCGCTCGGGGCGGTCGCGATCCCCATCACGATCACGAGGACGGCGCCGATCAGCGCCGCGAGGACACGCGATCCCATCCGGAACGCTGATGTTTCATTCACCATAAGCAAGGAACTTAAGGTGACCCTCGTCACCTGTCAAGGCCCCGGCGATTCGGGTCACTGCACCGCCGAACACGCCGCCGCCGCGGACCGCCCTAGCGGGGCGGCCGCCTCCCCAGGTCCATGGACGCGGGGAATGCACGACGCGCCCGGGCGCTGCACACCCCGCTAGGGACGGCCGGGGTCAGTAGAGAAGGCCCAGCGCGACGGCGATGAGCACGAGCTTGAGGAGCCAGTCGCCGGCGTGGATCGCCGCGGTCTGCCACGGCACGCGCTCCTCGACCGCGGCTTCGCGGCCACCACGATGGACGCCGTCGCCGACGAGGCGGTCGCCACCTTCCTGGCCCGCTACGCGCCGTCCGGCTCCGGAGACTGAGCCGACTCGGGCCCGTCGGCGCGTGTCGGAGCGCGCCAATACACTGGATCGGTGCCTGACGCCGCCCCCTCCCCCGTCCCCGCCCTCGCCGGACTGACCAGGGCGGTCGCCGCCGATCCGGACATCACCACCTTCGCCGAGGCGGCGGGCAGGCCCGACCTCACCGTCACCGCGGTCGACGGTGCGCGCCCCTTCCTCGTCTCGGCGCTCGCCGACCGCGCGCCCGTCCTCGTCGTCACCGCCACCGGGCGCGAGGCCGACGACCTGACCTCCGAGCTGCGGGAGATGCTGGGCCACGGTGCCGTGGCCCAGTTCCCCAGCTGGGAGACGCTGCCGCACGAGCGACTCTCCCCCGGAGCCGACACCGTCGGCCGACGACTCCAGGTGCTGCGGCGTCTCGCCCACCCCGATGATGCGCAGTACGGCGTCCCCCTGCGGGCCGTCGTCGCGACGGTCCGCTCCCTCGTGCAGCCCATGGCGCCCGGGTTGGGCGATGCCCCGTCGATCACGCTGCGCGAGGGCGTCGAGCACGACTTCGATCAGCTCATCGAGACCCTCGTCGAGCTCGCGTACACCCGGGTCGACATGGTGGGCAAGCGCGGTGAGTTCGCCGTGCGCGGCGGCATCCTCGACGTCTTCCCCACCACCACGGATCTGCCCGTGCGCGTAGAGTTCTGGGGCGACGAGATCACCGACCTGCGCGCCTTCTCCGTCGCCGACCAGCGCTCCCAGCCCGAGGTCGAGGTCGGCACCGTGCACGTCTACCCGTGCCGCGAGCTGCTGCTCACCGCCGAGGTCCGGGAGCGGGCGGCCGCGATGAAGGCCGATCACCAGAACGACGCCGCTCTCCTCGAGATGCTGGAAAAGCTCTCGCAGGGCATCCCGGTGGAGGGTATGGAAGCCCTGATCCCGGCCCTCATCCCGGGCGAGCTGGAGCTGCTCACCGACGTGCTCCCCGCGGGCGCACACACCCTGCTGCTCGACCCCGAGAAGATCCGCACCCGCGCAGCGGATCTCGGCCGCACCGGCCAGGAGTTCCTTGAGGCGTCGTGGACCGCCGCCGCGCTCGGCTCGGCGGCGCCGCTGGACCCGACCGGGATGAACCTGGGCGCCAGCGCCTACCGCCCCCTCGACGAGGTCCACGCCTCCGTCTCCGACGCCGGGCGACCGTGGTGGACCGTCTCGCCGCTGGCGGCGGGGCCGGACGAGGGCCCCGACCACCTCACCGTCCGCGCCGAACACGCGCCCGCGCCACGGGGATCCGACGCCGAGGCAGAGAAACTCTTCGCGACGCTGCGCGCCCACGCCGCGTCCGGCGGTACCGGGGTGATCGTGGTCGCCGGCCAAGGCACCCGTGCCCGCATCCTGGAGCGGCTGCGCGATGCCGAGGTCCCCGCGTCCGAGCTGGACCCGGGTGCCGCCCCGAAGCCGGGCACCGTCGGCGTGCTGCGCGGCAGCCTGCAGACGGGCCTGACGGTGCCCGCCGCGAAGCTCGTGCTGCTCGCCGAACCCGACCTCACGGGTAACCGGGTCGCCGGAGTCGGCGACGGACGGCGGCTTCCGGCCAAGCGCCGCAACCAGGTCGACCCGCTGGCCCTGACCGCCGGCGACCTCGTGGTGCACGACGAGCACGGCATCGGCAAGTTCGTCGAGATGATCGAGCGCACGGTCGCGGGCGCCCGCCGCGAGTACCTGGTGATCGAGTACGCCCCCGGCAAGCGCGGCCAGCCGGGCGACAAGTTGTTCGTCCCGATGGAGTCGCTGGACCAGCTCTCCCGCTACGTGGGCGGCGAGATGCCGGCGCTGTCGAAGATGGGCGGCAGCGACTGGCAGAACACCAAACGCAAGGCGCGCAAGGCCGTCCGCGAGATCGCGGGCGAGCTGGTGCAGCTCTACGCGGCCCGCAACGCCGCGCCCGGCCACGCCTTCGCGCCCGACTCCCCCTGGCAGCGCGAGATGGAGGACGCTTTCCCCTTCACCGAGACCGTCGACCAGATGACGGTGATCGGCGACGTGAAGGCCGACATGGAGAAGGCCGTCCCGATGGACCGCGTGGTCATCGGCGACGTCGGCTACGGCAAGACCGAGATCGCGGTGCGCGCCGCCTTCAAGGCCGTCCAGGACGGCAAGCAGGTCGCGGTCCTCGTGCCGACGACGCTCCTCGCGCAACAACATCTGAAGACCTTTGAGGAACGGATGCAGGGCTTCCCGGTCACGGTGAAAGGCCTGTCCCGGTTCACCGACAAGCTGGAGACACGGGCCGTGCTCGAGGGCCTCGCCGACGGCAGCGTCGACGTGGTGGTGGGTACGCACCGACTGCTGCAGACCGGCGTGCGGTGGAAGGACCTAGGCCTGGTGGTCGTCGACGAGGAGCAGCGCTTCGGCGTCGAGCACAAGGAGCACATCAAAGCGCTGCGCACCAACGTCGATGTGCTCACCATGAGCGCCACGCCGATCCCCCGCACGCTGGAGATGAGCATGGCGGGCATCCGGGAGATGTCCACCATCCTCACCCCGCCCGAGGAGCGTCACCCCGTACTCACCTACGTCGGCGCGTACGACGACAAGCAGGTGGCCGCCGCCATCCGTCGCGAGCTGCTGCGTGACGGCCAGGTCTTCTACGTCCACAACCGGGTCAGCTCGATCGACCGGGCCGCCAAGCACATCCGCGACATGGTGCCCGAGGCCCGCGTCGTGGTGGCGCACGGACAGATGGGCGAGGAGGCCCTGGAGAGTACGGTGCAGGGCTTCTGGAACCGCGAGTTCGACGTGCTGGTGTGCACCACTATCGTGGAGACCGGGCTGGACATCTCCAACGCCAACACCCTCATCGTGGAGCGCGCCGAGAACCTCGGCCTCTCGCAGTTGCACCAGCTGCGCGGGCGCGTGGGCCGCTCCCGCGAGCGCGGCTACGCCTACTTCCTATACCCCTCGGAGAAGCCACTCACCGAGACCGCCTACGACCGGCTGGCGACCATCGCGCAGAACAACGATCTGGGTGCCGGCATGGCCGTCGCGATGAAGGACCTCGAGATCCGCGGCGCCGGCAACGTTCTCGGCGCAGAGCAGTCCGGCCACGTCGCCGGCGTCGGCTTCGACCTGTACGTGCGGCTCGTCGGCGAGGCGGTGGAGGCGTACCGCGCCGCCGCCGACGGCAAGCCGATCACCGTGCCCGAGGAGCAGAAGGAGGTGCGCATCGACCTGCCGGTGGACGCGCACATTCCGCCCGACTACGTCACCAGCGACCGGCTGCGCCTGGAGGCCTACCGCAAACTCGCTGCCGCGCACGACGATACCGCCGTCGCCGAGGTGCTCACCGAGCTCACCGACCGCTACGGCCCCCCGCCGGTGGAGGTGGAGCGGCTCGCGGCGATCGCCCGGCTGCGGTCGCTGGCGCGGAACGCCGGGGTCACCGAGATCACCGTGACCGGGACCAATCTCCGGATCTCGCCGATGGAACTGCTGGACTCGCAGCAGATGCGGCTCAAGCGGCTCTACCCGGGCGGCTCCTATCGCGCCGCCACGCGCGCGGTCACCTTCCCTCTGCCCCGCGTGGGCGGGGGCGGCGTCGGCAGCGAGCGCGTGCGCGACATCGAGGTACTGCAGGCCGTCGCCGACTTCCTCGCTGCGATGGACGGCAAGGGCGCCGGCTACTGGCGGCTCGACCAGCCGCCCCGCGCCGTCGCCGCGGCGGAGGCCCCGTGAGCAGCGCGCGCGGCACCGTCGTCCTGCTGAATCCCGCGCTGCCCACCCTGCTGCCCGTCGCCGCGCTCGGCCGGCTCGGCGGCCCCGTGCACTACACGGAGGAGCTGCCGGTGAAGCTCGCGTGGCACCTGCCCGACGGACATCCCGTGCTCGGCGCGGAGGCGCCCACTGGCGCGACGCTCCTGACCTCCGACGAGACGCACCCGGCGGCAGCGGCACTGCGGGCGGCGGGCGCCGACGTCATCGTCGCACCCCGGCCCGCCGGGCTGGCGGTGCTCGACACCGTCGAACTCATCGACCAGCTGCGGCGGGAAGGACCATGGGAGTCGGAGCAGACGCACGCGAGCCTGCTGCGCTACCTCGTGGAGGAGACGTACGAGGTGGCCGACGCCGTCGCGGCGCTCGACGCCCCCGAGGGCGGGGCCGCCGCCGCGGCCGAGCTGCGCAGCGAGCTCGGCGACCTGCTGCTGCAGGTCGTTTTTCACTCGCGGATCGCCGAAGAGGGGCCGCTCCCGTTCGGCATCGACGACGTGGCCCGCACCCTCTCCGCCAAGGTCCGCCGGCGCACACCGCACCTGGCCGACGGTGCCGAGGTCGACGTGGCGACGCAGGCCGAGAACTGGGAACGGCAGAAGCGGCTCGAACGCGGCGATCGCGGGTCCGTCCTCGACTCGATCTCCCTCGGTCAGCCCGCGTTGGCCCTGGTAGCGAAGGTCTTCGAGCGGCTGCGCACCGTCGACTTTCCCGCCGAGCTGGTCCCTGATGACGTCCGCACCGTGACTGTCGACCCGACGGAAACGGATGCGGCCTTCGAGCTGGACTACCGCCGACGGGTCCTGGCGTTCATGGACCGGGTGCGCGAGGCCGAGGCCGTGATGGCCTCCGACGGGGTAGAATCGTGGGTCACCGCCTGGGGCGACGGTCACGCCGGGAACCCCGAGGCACAGACCGGACGTTGAGATCGCGTCCCCAGTTTTCGGCAAGAGAGTTCACGGCGAGGTCATGGTCAGTTCCCGTATGCGCGCGGCGTTCGTCGTCGGCGTCGCGTCGACGGTGCTCGCCGGGTGCGGCGCGATCGACCCGCGCCCGGAGATCCCGCAGGGCATCCCGCCCGGAGCGGGCACTCCCGTGCCGTACATCAATGTCAACGGACCGGGCCGCACGTCGGACCTGCTCCGCGACTGGGCCACCCCGATCAGCGTGGCCACGGGCATCCCGGTGATCTCACTGGAAGCCTACGGCAACGCGGCCGAGGCGCTGCGGCAGCGCACGCCCGAGTGCGGCATCGCCTGGACCACGCTGGCCGGCATCGCCTTCATCGAGAGCAAGCACGGCACCTACCACGGCGCGACGATCGCGCCGGACGGCAAGGTCTCGCCGCCCATCCGCGGCGTGCCGCTGGACGGGACCAACGGCAACCAGGAGATCCGCGCGACGGGGACCGATCCGCACCGACCGAACGCGAAGTTCGACGCCGCGATGGGGCCGTTCCAGTTCATCCCCGAGACCTGGCAGCGGTTCGGCGTGGACGCCAACGGCGACGGCAAGGCCGACCCGGACAACATCGACGACGCCGCAATGACCGCGGCGCGGTACCTGTGCGTCTCGGGTAAGGATCTGACCACCGCGAAGGGCTGGGAGAAGGCCGTGATGGTCTACAACCAGTCCCGCAAGTACGTCCTGGACGTTCGCGATGCGGCGGCCGCGTACTCGGTGAACGTGCAGCCGTAGCCGCTATTCGGCTCCGGCGCGGGCGGTTTCGAGCTCAGCTCGCAGCGACGCGCATTCGTCCTCCAGGACCAAGATGCGCTCCACGCCCGGAAGGTTGATCCCGGTGGCGACGAGTTCCGTGATCCGGCGGATCCGCGCGATGTCGTCTTCGCTGTACCGGCGGGTGCCACCCGCGGTGCGCTGCGGCCGGATCAGGTGCCGCCGTTCGTAGAGGCGCAGCGTCTGGAGGCCGACCTGCGAGAGCTCGGACGCCACCGAGATGCTGTATACGCCGAGATCGGAGCGCACGCGATGCGGCTGGGTCATCGCACTCCTCCTTCGCACCCGTCTGCGTCCCGCCACCGCACTACTGTGTCGCGCGGGAGCGAAAACCTGATGCTTTCACTGTAGATCCTGCGGGCCGGCGCCGGTGGGACCACCCGCCGTCCCCGCGGATCCGGTCCACGGGGACGGTCAGGTGTGCGGGACCTCGGCCAGGGGCGGCAGGTCCCCGACGGCGGCATCGTAAGCGTCGATCAGCCACGCCGCGGAGCGGTCGGCGATCAGGACGGCCGCGCCGTCGTCCAGGGCGCCGTCAAAGAACCGGACCCGCCACGGCGCCCCGGCGTCCTCGTCGGCGAGGCCGATGACGGCGTCCGTGTTCGTTGCGAGCAGGTAGCGCCCGAGCTCGAAGTCGACGCGCAGCGCGTACTGACCGTCGAGGTTCTCGACCCGAGCGCTCCGCTGCGTCGCCACCTCCAGCGCATGCAGCGCGTCGGTGTACCGCCCGGTGAACTCTGGCCTGCGGGGCACGGTGTCTCGATTCTCGTCGACCTACAGCGGCCGCGATCCTGGCCGGGCGGCCCACGTTACGCGACGCGCGAACGCGCCCTCTCCGCCACTGCGGCGGACGCCTCGTCCCGCAGCGCGTGGAGCCGGTCGCCCGCCGCATCGACGAAGCCGGACGCGGCCTCCGCAGCGTCGGCCAGGACCGGTCGCGCGCGGTCCACGACGTCGTCGAGGACGGGGCGCGCGCGATCCACAGCGTCGTCGACGACCGGCTTCACCTTCTCTGCCGCGTCAGCGATCGCGGGCTTCGCCTTCTCGACGGCACCGGCCACTGCCGGCTTCGCCCTGCCGATCGCGGTGGCGCCGTACTCCTGCGCCGCGTGCGCCCGTTCCCGCCAGACGTTTCCGTCGTCGTGATGACGGGGCGTGATGGCGGAGACCGTCTCGGAGACCCGTTCGGACGCGCGCTCGGCCGCGCGGCGGGCGCGCCAGGTGAGGCCCGGCTTGCCCTCGGTGTCGAAGCCCGCGATCAGCAGGCCACCGAGCAGCGACAGGTTCTTCACGAAGTGCAGCTGCTGCTCGCGCCGGACTTCCGGGTCCGCCTCCGCCCAGAACGGGTGGTCGACGACCGTCGCGGGCACCAGAGTGCCCGCGAGGGCCAGCGACGCGACCCGCGGGGCCCTCCCGGTGGCGAGCAGCAGCCCGCCTCCGAGCTGGACACCCGCGTTGATCCGGACCCAACTCCGGGCGCTCGTCGGGATCGCCGGCGAGTCGGGCAGGGCCTCAGCGGCCCTCTCCACCAGCGGGGCGACGGTGTCCGCCTTCCGCCCCGGGTCGGTCGTCAGGCCGGTGTATCCGGTGTAGACGAAGATCGAACCGAGCAGGGGTCGCGCGATCCGTCGAATCATGTCCAGCTCCCATCGTCGTCGGGTCACGGGCAGATCAGTTGCCCGAGAGCTTGTCCTTCACCTCGTCGACGCCCTCCTTGACCTTGTCTGCGGCGCCGGCGATCTTGTCCTTGATCGAGGCCTCGGCCTGGTCACCGCGCCCCTCCTGCTTGAGCTCGGGGTCGTCGAAAGCCGTTCCGACGGTCTCCTTGGCGCGGCCCTTGATGTCCTGCGCCTTGTTCTTGGCGTCATCGGTGAAGCTCATCGTGCTCTCCTTAGCGTCGGGGATTCCCTGTGCGGTTCGACGGCCGAATCAACCGATCGGGGCGGCTGCCGTGTACAGGACGAGGGGAATCATCAGTCCCAACGTCAATAGCAGCAGTGCCGCGATCACGACCCCACCGCGAGGGTGGACAACCAGCGGCGGTGCCGCCTCGACGGGGATTCGCACCGGGGTGGTCCGGAGGTGGTTCATCTCGCGCTCCCGTCTGAAAATCTATGTCGTGTCGAACAGATTTCACGTTATGGGCGATGCCTATTCCTGTCAACGGTTGCGCCGGAAAAGGAGCCCTGAGCCGGATGAAACCAGGCACCACCTGCGCGTTCCCCACACTGTGCGGCTCATCACATTCACATCCAGCGCAGTCTCGATCCCTGACGATCCGGCCCTTCCCGGCCGCGCCGACTGACGACGATCCGCGGGTAAGGCCAGCTTGGGAGAACCGGCAGCGAAGGCCCACCCGGCTGACACCGAGCACCCAGGTTCGCGGCGCATCGTCGAACCATGACCATCAGCCGAAAGACCCTCGCCGCAGCCGGATTCCTCGCGATCTCGGCCTTCGCCATCACTCCTGCCGTCGCCTCCGCCGACACGCCGCAGATGTACGACACGTGCTCCCATTCGCAACAGGGACGGGACGTCACCACCGCCGACGGTGACACCCTCCGGTGCGTGAACATCGACTCGGGCTCCGGCTACTACTGGGAGGAACCCAACTGACCTGATCGCCGCGCTCCCCTCCCCGGCGCGCGATCCCGCCGGGGCGCGGGCCGCTAGACCTCGAGTCCAGCGGCCCGCGCCTGTTGCTTGATGCGGTTCATCTCGGAGGCGTTGCCGATGAGGGCGATCCAGTTGTAGACCAGCAGGGAGATCAGTCCCCACCAGCCCGCGAGCAGGTTGTGCGTCTGCGCGGCGCGGTAGGCGGCCCGGATCTGCTGGTAGTCGCCGGTGGCGTAGGAGTCCCGCCACTGCGCCAGGACGAGCAGCCCGGTGTGCTTACGGAACTTCGCCTGGAAGACCGGCCCCTGCGGGTAGGGCTGCCGAGGGTAAGGCTGCTGCGGATAGCCCTGCTGCGCGTAGGGCTGCTGGGCGTAGTCCTGGCCGGTGGGCTGTTGCGCCGGGTTCTGCTGATAAGGGTTCATGTCGCCCAGTCAGCCACCGCGATCTTGCGGTCGCCTTGCGCCGGGGTTGGCGCGAGGGACATTCCAGGCGAATCGGCACCGGCTGCGCACCCCCGGTCGGGACCGATAGCGTGGAGTCATGCGCATCTGGTCGGTACACCCCCGCTACCTTGACCGGCAGGCGCTGATCGCCTGCTGGCGCGAGACGCTGCTCGCGCAGGCGGTGCTCGCGGGCCGTACGAAGGGGTACACGCGCCATCCACAGCTGGAGCGCTTCCGCGCGGCGTCCGACCCGCTCGCCGCGGTCGGCGCGTACCTCGCCGCCCTCGCCGATGAGGCCGACGCCCGCGGCTACAACTTCGACCGCACCCGCATCGACGAGCCGAACGCGACCATCGCTCCCATCGACGTCACCGACGGGCAGCTCGACCTGGAGTGGGCGCACCTCCGAGCCAAGCTGGAGGCCCGCAGCCCGGACGTGGCGGAGCGGTGGCGCGCCGTCGAGCGGCCGGAGCAGCACGGCAGCTTCCGGACGGTGCCGGGGCCCGTCGAGCCGTGGGAGCGCGCGCAGCGCTGAGGAACCGTGCTCCCCGCCAGGGATTCGAACCTGTTCCCGAAACCCTGAAGCGGGACAGCAACTGACATGGCCAAGCCAGCGCACCGAGTGAGACCTGGGCGACGACCAGGCGAAACCGGCGAGACAGGTCGGCATACCAACACCCCTCGCCCCGCCCGCAGACCCGGTCTAGTCGTGCTCGGGTAGATCGTTGAGTTGATGCTCGGCGGCATTGAGCGCTTCGATCAGCAGGCGCCGCACGTGCCCTCCGCGCACCCGGTAGAGCACTCGGCGGCCGTCACGCCGATGCGCGATCAGGCCTGCGAGCTGAAGCTTGGCCAGGTGCTGCGAGACCGCAGGGCGTGCCTGGCCGACCTGCTCGGTCAGCGTGGTGACGTCGAGCTCCCCCGCCCCGCTGAGCGCCCAGAGGATCTTCATCCGAGACGGCACCGACAACATCTTCAACGCCAGGCAGGTTGCCTCGATCTGACCGTCGGGCGGTGTCCGATCCCACTCGGACGTGACGTCATGTGCGTACACGGTCACAGGATAGCCGGTCGAAGACGTGGACTCATGGTTATCATGTGCGTACATAGGCACCTGTTGTGGTTGGCGAGAGGTACGACGTGACACCCCTGTTCAAGATCCGTGACTACCGGCATCTGTTCACTGCGCAGGTGGTTGCGCTGTTCGGCACGGGGATGACCACGGTCGCGCTAGGGCTACTCGCGTACGACCTCGCAGGAGCGCGAGCCGCCGCAGTGCTGGGAACCGCACTGACGATCAAGATGGTGGCCTACGTGCTGATCGCGCCACTGGCGACGGCCTACGTGGATCGAATGCCGCGCCGGCTGACTCTGGTCAGCCTCGACATCCTGCGGGCGTCGGTGGTGCTCGCGTTGCCGTGGGTCGATCAGGCGTGGCAGATCTACGTGCTCATCGCGATCCTGCAGGCCGCGTCAGCGGCGTTCACGCCCACCTTCCAGGCGGTGATCCCTGACATCGTGCCCGACGAATCCCAATACACGCGAGCACTGTCGGCCTCGCAGCTGGCGTCGACGATGGAGTCACTTCTGAGCCCCGTGCTTGCCGCGGTCGCGCTCGCGGTGATGAGCTACCACTGGTTGTTCGGGTTCACCGTCATCGGCTTCGCGTTCTCGGCGGCACTGGTGGTGTCGACGTCGATTCCGGACGCGGCGCGCAGCGCTCGGACGGGTGTCTTCGACCGGACCTTCGCGGGGATCCGGGTTTTCGCAGCGACGCCGCGGCTGCGCGGGGTCCTTGGGCTGGATCTCGCGGTCGCGGGGGCAGGGGCGATCGCGATGGTCAGCACGGTCAACATCGTGCGAGACCACCTCGGTGGGTCGCAGGCCGGAGTGGCATGGCTGCTGGCAGCGTCGGGGATCGGGACGATGATCGTCGCAATGATGCTGCCGCGCGTGCTCGACAGAGTCCCGGAGCGACCGGTCATGCTCGGCGGGGGCGGCATCTTGGTCGCCGCAGCCGCATCGGCGGCGGTGATCGCGTGGGCGCCGGGTGCGCTCACGTGGACGTCGGCGCTCGCGGTGTGGTCTGCCATCGGGGTCGGGATGAGCCTGGTCCTCACACCGGTCGGACAGGTACTTCGCCGCTCCTCAGCACCCGCGGATCGGGCCTCGGTGTTCGCCGCGCAGTTCTCCCTCTCGCACCTGTGCTGGCTGATCACCTACCCGATCGCAGGATGGCTCGGCACCTCCGTTGGGTTCGGGCCCACATTCGCGGTCCTCGGCGGGCTGTCCCTGATCGGCCTGGCGGCGGCGGTGCGGGCGTGGCCGCGGCGCGACCCCGCGGAACTCGAGCACCACCACCTCGCGGGCGAGGTAGCTCCCGGGCATCTCGCCGGCGCAGTCCCTGTGAGCGCCGGCGTCTACCGGCACCGCCATCCGTTCGTGATCGACACTGAGCACGTCCGCTGGCCCAGTTGACTCGCGGCCTCCCCGGGCTGGCCGCAGCACGCCGACCAACGCGTAGGCGTTGCTCTCCCGCCAGGACTCGAACCTGAAATGTCTGAACCAAAATCAGAAGTGTTGCCGATTACACCACGGGAGACCGGGTCCGGGCGTTCACCCGGAACCGTCGCTCAGCATTGTGCCACGGACGCCCGGTCGCGGCGGTTCTCGTAGGATTCAGCGCGACGCTCGACGCGAAACGCATGACTCGGACGAGACCTCAGGAGCACGGATGGCGAACGGTACAGCGGTGGTGATCCTCGCCGCGGGCGCGGGAACGCGGATGCGGTCGAAGACCCCGAAGGTGCTGCACGCGATCGCGGGCCGCACCCTGCTGGCCCATGCGCTGCACGCGGCCGCGGGCACGAAGCCGGAGCACCTGGTGGTCGTGGTCGGGCACGATCGGGACCGGGTCGCCGAGGCCGCCCTGGCCACGGCCGGCGGTCTGGAGCACGAGATCCTCGTCGCGGTGCAGGAGCGGCAGCGGGGCACCGGTGACGCCGTCCAGGCCGGGCTCAGCGCCCTCCCCGCGGACTTCGCCGGCACCGTCGTCGTCACGGCCGCCGACGTGCCGCTCCTCGACGCCACGACGCTGCGGGAGTTGCTCGACACCCACACCGGCGGTGCGGGCGCCGCGGTCACCGTGCTGACCACCGCCGTCGCCGACCCCACGGGCTACGGCCGCGTGTTGCGGACGCAGGACGGGCAGGTCACGCAGATCGTCGAGCAGAAGGACGCAACGCCCGAGCAGCTCGCGATCACGGAGATCAACTCCGGTGTGTACGCCTTCGACCACGCGCAACTCGTCGCCGCACTCGCCCAGCTGCGACCCGACAACTCGCAGGGCGAGCTGTACCTCACCGACGTGATCGGCATCGCCCGCGCGGCGGGCCAGCTGGTGCGCGGTGACCACGTCGACGACGAGATGCTGGTCGCGGGCTGCAACGACCGGATCCAGCTCGCCCGACTCGGCCGCGAACTGAACCGGCGGATCGTCGAGCGGCACCAGTTGGCCGGCGTCACGGTGGTCGACCCGGAGAGCACCTACATCGACGTGGACGTCGAGATCGCCCAGGACGTCACCATCGAACCCGGGACGCATCTGCGCGGCGCGACCGTCATCGCGGAGGACGCGGTGATCGGCCCCGACACCACCCTGATCGACACCGAGGTGGGCGCGGGCGCGACGGTGCTGCGTAGCGAGGTGCACCTATCGGTGATCCGCGAGAACGCGACCGTCGGGCCGTTCAGCTACCTGCGGCCGAACACCGACCTCGGTCCCAAGGGCAAGATCGGCGCCTTCGCCGAGACCAAGAACGCGCAGATCGGAGCTGGCAGCAAGATCCCGCACCTGAGCTACATCGGCGACGCCACCATCGGTCAGGGCAGCAACATCGGCTGCGCGACGGTGACGGTGAATTACGACGGGGTGAACAAACACCGAACGATGATCGGCGACCATGTGCGCATCGGATCCGACACGATGCTCATCGCGCCGGTGGAGGTCGGCGACGGCGCGTACAGCGGAGCGGGTACCGTGATCAAGCGCGACGTGCCGCCGGGAGCCCTGGCGGTCTCCGCCGCGGATCAGCGGAACATCGAGGAATGGGTCCTGCATCGGCGTCCGGGCACGAGCTCGGCCGAGGCGGCCCAGCAGGCTATCGCGAGGACTGACGAGCAGTGAGCAACTGGATCGATAACCAGAAGAACCTGATGCTGTTCTCGGGGCGTGCCCACCCCGAGCTGGCGCAGCAGGTCGCCGACGAGCTCGGTGTGCAGGTCACCCCGCAGACGGCACGCGATTTCGCCAACGGCGAGATCTTCGTGCGGTTCGAGGAGTCGGTGCGCGGCAGCGACGCCTTCGTCCTGCAGAGCGCGCCCTACCCGGTCAATCAGTGGATCATGGAGACGCTGATCATGATCGACGCGCTCAAGCGCGGCTCGGCGAAACGGATCACCGCGATCCTGCCGTTCTACCCGTACGCCCGCCAGGACAAGAAGCACCGCGGCCGCGAGCCGATCTCGGCGCGCCTGGTCGCGGACCTGTTCAAGACCGCGGGCGCGGACCGGATCATCACGGTCGACCTGCACACCGACCAGATCCAGGGCTTCTTCGACGGTCCCGTCGACCACATGCACGCGCAGACCATGCTCGCCGACTACGTGCGCGAGCACTACGGCACCGAGAACATGGTGGTGGTCTCCCCCGACGCCGGCCGCGTCAAGGTGGGCGAGAAGTGGGCCGACGCCCTCGACGGCGCGCCGCTGGCCTTCGTGCACAAGACCCGCGACCCCAACGTCGCGAACCAGGTCAAGAGCAACCGCGTCGTCGGTGACGTCGCCGGCCGCACCTGTGTGTTGATCGACGACATGATCGACACCGGCGGCACCATCGCCGGCGCCGTGGGCGTGCTGAAGGAGGCCGGCGCGAAGGACGTGATCATCGCGACCACGCACGGCGTCTTCTCCGAGCCGGCCACCGAGCGCCTCGCCAACTGCGGCGCGCGCGAGGTCATCGCGACCAACACGCTGCCGATCCCGCCGGAGAAGCACTTCGACACGCTCACCGTGCTCCCCATCGCGCCGCTGCTGGCCCGCACCATCCGCGAGGTTTTCGAGAACGGCTCCGTGACGAGCCTGTTCAACGGCAACGCCTAGACACTGCACCACGAGAGGCGGCGACGGACCATCCGTCGCCGCCTCTCGCCGTCTCGGACTAGATTGGCCCGTATGGACGCGACGATCTACCACAACCCCCGCTGCACCAAGTCCCGCCAGGCCCTCGCCCGGCTGGAGGGGGCGGGCGCGACGGTGACGGTGATCAAGTACCTCGACCAGGTGCCGTCGAAGGCGGAGCTGACGAAGCTGATCGACGACGCCGGGCTCACCGTCCGGCAGGCCGTGCGCACGCGCGAGGCGGAGTACAAGGACCTCGCGCTCGCCGATGCGAGCGACGACGCGCTGCTCGACGCGATGGTCGCGCATCCGAAGCTGATCGAGCGGCCCTTCGTGGTGACCGCCAAGGGGACGCGCATGGCGCGCCCTACAGAGGCCGTCGACGAGATCCTGTAACGGACGTCTGATCGCCGACGGTGTGCGGTCCCGGCCCCGGGCAACAGCTCAGCCGCGGCGCTCGGCCGGGCTGCGCACCAGGAGCGCGACGGCGACGCCCACAGCCACGCCGATCACGGTGTCGATGCCGCGGTAGAGCAGCATCCGCGCCGGATCGGTGGGGTCGGCGAGCTCGGTCATCAGCATGATCAGCGGGGTGAAGAAGCCGATCGCGACGGCGTAGTGCCGAGCCATGTACAGCTCCGTCGGGAACAGCAGCGCGATCGCCACAAGCGCGAGCGCGGTGGGCCCGGGGTCCAGCGCCAAGAGCGCCGCGGCCACGGCGAGCCCGACGAACGTCCCGATGGTGCGGTGCGTCGCGCGGGTGATCACCACGCCGGTCTCCGCGTCGGACGGCCGGCCCGCGTCGATCACCGCGAGCGGGACGGCCGCGGCCGCCATCGCCCAGTTCGCGTGGTCGACGCCGATCAGCACTCCTACGGTGCCCGCGATGCCGACGGCGAGGGCGTAGCGCAGCGCGTGGATGGCCACTCCGGGAGCGGGGCGCCGAAGGACCATCCCGATGCCGTCCCACCAGGGGCGGCCCCGGAAGGGGGCGGGCCGGCCGATCGCGCCGACCACGATGGCGAAGACCACCGTCGCGGCGCAGATCGCGAGCGCCTGCCAGGGCGGGGCGAGCCCCGCGGGCAGCGTCGCGGTCGCGCCCATCGCGAACAGGAAGAAGAAAGGTCCGGCGGGACGCAGCCGCACCGCGTCGGACAGGACCGAACAGACGGTGGCGAAGACGATACCGACGGCCACGAGTACCCAGGGCGGCGCCTGATGGTGCGACAAGGTGATACCGAGCGCCTCCGCCGCGAGGAACAGCCCGCCGGCCTGCATCTGGCGCAGGATCCGCGGCCGGCCCTGCTCGCCGCGCCCGTACATGCCGGCGAAGGCGCCGAACTCCGCGTAGATGAGCAGCTCGGGACGCCCCCAGGCGATGAGCACGAGGCCCGGGACGAGCAGCGCGACCGCGACGCGGAGCGCGTGGCCGCCGTCGCGCAGATCGGGGCGGTAGCGCTCAGGCAGGCGCGCCCCACCGGACGCGGCACGCGAGGTCAGGCGTACGCGGCGAACACCGCGGCGAGGATCGCACAGGCGGCGGCGCCGCTGACGGCTCCGGCGGCGAGCAGCGCGTTGGTCGTGTAGGTGGCGTCCGAAGCGGGACGGCGCGGCGTCGAGAGCACGCATGCGGCGACGACACCCGCGAGCGCTCCGAGCGCCAGCACCACCACTGCGATCCACGTCATCTTCGACTCCCTCCGGTCCGCGAACAACACCCGTTACCGTCGAGTCGGATTCGACGGCGGCGCACGGACCATCATCGCACGCTCGGCTTTTCGCGTCCCGCCGCACCGATCGTTCTTCCCCATCGCACCGTCCAGACCTGAGTTAGGGTGAAGATCGTGGTCCCGAATCAAGTTGTGATCTCGCCGTTGACCCAAGCCGCGATGTTCGTCGTGGTGACGATCGAGCCGGGCCGCGAGGATCACGTCCACGACGCCCTCGACAACCTCTCCGGGCTCACCCGCTCGGTCGGATTCCGCTACCCCGAGAAGCACCTCTCGCTCACCACGTCTGTCGGATCCGATGCCTGGGACCGGCTGTTCTCGGGGCCCAAGCCGCGGTGGCTGCACCCGTTCGTCGAGCTCGACGGTCCGCGGCACCGTGCACCGTCGACTCCCGGCGACGTGCTGTTCCACGTCAAGGCGAGCACCCTCGACATGTGCTTCGAGCTGTCCTGGCGGATACTCGAGACACTCGGCGACGCCGTGACGGTGGTCGACGAGGTGCACGGCTTCCGCTTCTTCGACGACCGGGACCTGCTCGGCTTCGTCGACGGTACCGAGAACCCCGCGGGCGCAGCGGCGGTCGCCGCCACCGCGATCGGCGATGAGGACCCCGGCTTCGCCGGCGGCAGCTACGTGCACGTGCAGAAGTATTTGCACGACATGGCCGCGTGGCGCGCGCTGACCGTCGAGGAACAGGAGCGGGTCATCGGGCGCAGCAAGCTCGAGGACATCGAGATGGCCGACGAGACGAAGCCGGCGAACTCGCACATCGCGCTCAACGTGATCGAGGACTCCAGCGGTGAGCAGCTGCAGATCATGCGGCAGAACATGCCCTTCGGCGAGCTCGGCAAGGGCGAGTTCGGCACCTACTTCATCGGCTACTCGCGCGACCCCGGCGTCACGGAACAGATGCTGCGCAACATGTTCCTCGGCGATCCGCCCGGCAACACCGACCGGATCCTCGACTTCTCCACCGCGCACACGGGCTGCCTGTTCTTCACCCCGTCGGGCGACTGGCTGGACGCGCCGCCCGACCTCCCCGCCGCCGACGGCGCACCGTCGGCGGAACCGACCGCAACGACCCCGCCCGCCCGCGCCGAGGGCTCGCTCGGCATCGGCGGCCTCAAGGAAGGCACACGATGAACAACCTGCACCGTCACCTCGCACCCGTTACCCCTGAGGCCTGGGAGGAGATCGAGACCGAGGCCTCCCGCACGTTCAAGCGGAACATCGCCGGCCGCCGCGTGGTCGACGTCACCGGTCCCGACGGGCCCGAGGCGGCCGCCGTCGGCACCGGGCGCCTCCTCCCGGTCGCCGGCCCCGCCGAGGGCGTCGAGGCGCAGCTGCGCGAGAGCCGCCCGCTGGTGCGGCTGCGCGTCCCGTTCGCCGTCTCCCGTGACGCCGTCGACTCGGTGGAACGCGGCGCGCAGGACGCGGATTGGGATCCGGTGAAGGCCGCGGCGAAGCAGCTCGCCTACGCCGAGGACCGGGCCGTCTTCGAGGGCTACGCCGCCGCCTCGATCGCCGGGCTGCGCGCCTCGTCGTCGAACACGGCCATCGCGCTGCCGAGCGACCCGGTCGACGTTCCCGACGCCGTCGCGGGCGCGCTCGAGGATCTGCGGCTCGCGGGCGTCGACGGGCCGTACTCGGTGCTGCTCTCGGCCGACGTCTACACCTCGATCAGCGAGACCACCGACCACGGCTACCCGATTCGCGAGCAACTCAAGCGGTTGGTGGACGGCGAGATCATCTGGGCTCCCGCTATCGACGGCGGCTTCGTACTCACTACGCGCGGCGGTGACTACGAGCTGCGCTTGGGCACCGACGTGGAGATCGGCTACCTCAGCCATGACGCGACGACGGTGCAGCTGTACCTGCAGGAGACGTTCACGTTCCTGGCCTACACCGCCGAGGCCTCGGTCCCGCTGACCTCCTAAGTCCGGCGATCCCCCTCCGACAACCGAAGAGAGGCACCCCATGAGCGACAACGACGACCTGGCCTCGCTGGCGGAGACGCCCGCCGAGGCCGCCGCCGAGGCGCAGCAGGCGCAGCTCGATGCGCGCGAAGCCGTGGGCGCGGACCTCGATGACGACGGCGAGGACGTCTTCGCCGGGGAAGAGGGCATCTCCTGACGGTGAGCTGGTTCGGCGACTGGTGGCAGTACGAGGTGATCGGCGCCCAGAAGGGTCCGCTGCTGCTGAGCTTCGTCGCGTTCGTGGTCACCTTCGTCGCGACGCGGTCCGTCACGCGGATGATCCGCGCCGGCCGGGGTCCCTTCCACAACATCAGCGCGGGCGGGGTGCACCTGCACCACTCGACACCCGGGCTGATCCTGTTGGTGACGGGCGCGTTCACCGCCGTCGGCGCGAGCGGACGCGCGCCGTGGTCCTACCTCGCGGCGCTGCTCGTCGGCGTCGGCGCCTCGCTCGTCCTCGACGAGTTCGCCATGCTCTTGCACCTGAAGGACGTGTACTGGTCGCAGGAGGGGCGACTGTCCGTCAACGTGGTGACGCTCGCGGCGGCGTGCGTCGGGCTGGCCGTCGTCGGAATCTCCCCCGCGAACGTCACCGGGCTGGGTGACACCGCGCGGTGGGTGCGCGGCGGGATTGCGACGCTCCTGGTGCTGCACCTTCTGCTCGTCGCCGTGACGGCACTCAAGGGCAAGTACCCGACGGCGCTCGTCGGGCTGTTCGCCTGGCCCGTGGCGTGGGTGGCCGCGGTCCGGCTCGCGCGCCCCACCGCCCCGTGGGCCCGATGGTTCTACTCACCAGAGAGAACGACCCGCGCGGACCGGCGGGCCGGGGACTTCGATGCCCGCTGGGGGCCCGCCCGGCAGCGCTGGGACGACGCCATCGGCGGGCGGCCTTCGAGCTAGACCCGGGTGTCGCGGACCTCCCGAGGCACGCCGCTGCGGAGATCTGCTCGCGCGGCAGGGCATCGCCGCTCAGTGCACCGTCGTACGACCTCCACCCGACTCCTTGCTGCGCCTCAGTGACTCGTCCGCCCGTTCTATGACCGAGTGGAAGAATCTGCTCCGCTCGTCGAAGGTCCGCAGCGCGTCGGGGTCCGCGAGCTCCACCGAGGCGATTCCCGCGCTGAACGACATCTGCTCGCCGTTCGCCAACGTGGGCAGCCGATCCCGTACGACTCCGAGGATCCCCTGCAGCTCGTGGACGCTCGCCGCCGATACGACGGCGAACTCGTCCCCGCCGACTCGGGCGACCAACGAATTCTGCGAAGCGGACCGATGCAGCGCGCTCGACACGGCCCGGAGCGCCGAGTCGCCGGCCAGGTGTCCGTAGACGTCGTTGATGAGCTTGAACCGATCGACATCGATCATGCAGACCGACAGATGTCCGGTGGTCGACCGCAGCAGTTCGTCGACCGCATCACGGAATCCGGTGCGGTTGAGCAACCCCGTCATCGCATCGGTCGACGACGCCGTCAGGCTCGCCCTGATCAGCTGCTTGATCTGCCAGGTGTAGAGGTAGTTGAGGACGACGACGCCGCCGATCCCCAGAATGCTGACCGCGACCTGCGCGCTCACCGCGAGCGGGGTCGCGCCGTACACCTGGATCACTCGAATTCCCAGGTAGACGATGACAAGGCTGGAGAAACCCAGATGCAGCGCCAGCGCGCGCGTCGTCAGGAAGTGCGCCGCGTACGCACCGACGGTCGCGAACAGCACGGTTCCGGCCAGCGCCGCGGCCGGGCTCTCGTACAGGGTCAGAATGCTGGACACCACCACGTCCGCGTACAGAACGAACATCCTGCTGATCATCTTGCGGCGCGGGCACGGATTCCACCACAGCGACGTGATCGGAAAACGACTGACGACGACAGCGGCAGCCACCCCCGACAGGCACAGGAGGGAGAGCGTGATCGTTCGTGCAGCGGAGTCCCCGGCCCCCTCGGGGGTGAAGATCATGACGGCGCCGAAGATTCCGACGCACAGGGTGAAGCCGGCGACCGAGTACCGCCAGACGAGGTCACTGACGACCGCGTGCCGTCGCAACCGATTGAACGCCAGGCCGAGATCGTCGCCGTTGCGGTCGGAGTGTCTCCCGGTGATCTCCATGATGGCGCCGAGGGTAGCAAGAGTAAATACTTGGTAATGACACGCAAAAGTTCTCTTGACCGTTATGGGAAGATCGGCCTGAGCTGCACGAACGCACCCTGCAGTCCTCGCCGCCCGCGTGCTCGCCGAGTCAGGACTCGGGTAGCAACGTGTCGTGGAAGAGCTGGATGACGTCGTCGAGGGCCTGGCGGGTGGGCTGGCCCGGCTCGTCGATGAGGTGCTCCGTGAGGACGGAGTGGGGCGGGGTCAGGGCGTCCGGGTTGGCATCGGCGTCATCGATCTCGACGGCGATGAAGCCATCGCCCAGCTGCTCACGGAGGAAGTCGAAGCGCTCGCCGGGCACCATGAAGTCGCCCTTGAAGCGCAGGCCCATCACCTTCAAGCCCTGCTTCGCACAGCGCACCTTGACGGTGTCGAGGTCCTGCGGCGAGATATCGATGGTGCGGCCCGTGCCGGGAATCGGGCGGAAGGGCAGCGAGGGCTGGCTGAGCACGGGCGCGAGCATCACGTCGTCGACGGCCATGCCGAGCGCGAAGCCACCGGTGAAGCACATTCCCACCGCGCCGACCCCCTTACCGCCGCAGCGCTCGTGCTCCTGCCGCGCCAGAGCACGGAGCCAGGTCACCACGGGCGAGGACTTCCCCGTGGCGAGGATGGTGAACTCGCGGCTCACGCACAGTGCGCCGACGAGCTTCGCCATGCTCTTCGCGGTCCCGGCGTAGCCGATGGCCTTGGGGTTCGCGGCGTCCAGGCCCGGCGTGCCGAACAGATGCGGCAGCACAGCGGTGAAACCGGCGTCAGCGACCTTGCGGGCGAAGTCGAGCACCTTCGGAGTGATGCCCGGGATCTCGGCGATCACGACCACCGCGGGGCCGGTGCCCTTCCGGTAGACGTCGTGCGTCACCCCGACGTCGGTGAACGACTCCTTCGTGAAGTCGGTGAGGTTGGCGGCTGCTACGGCTTTCAGGTCCACGGGCACCATCGTGCCCGACCGTCAGCGCAGGCGCTGCGCGACCGCCTCCAACGCGGGCCACGGATCGTCGTCGAGCGCCTGGACCGCGACGTGATCCGCGCCCGCGTCGAGGTGCGCCCGCACGCCCGCGGCGATCGCGTCGCCGTCGCCGTGCACGGCCAGCACGTCGACGAGGCGATCGCTCCCGGGCTTCTCGACGTCGGCGTCGCCGAAGCCGAGGCGCCGCAGGTTGGCCACGTAATTCTGCAGGCCGAGATAGAACTTCACCGTCTTGCGCCCCAGCTCGCGGCCACGGGCGTCGTCCTCGTCGAGCACCACCTTCTGCTCCGGCGCGAGCAGCACCCCGTCGCCGAGGATCTCCCGCGCGCTGCGCGTGTGCTCGGGCGAGGTCAGGTACGGGTGCGCCCCGGCGGTGCGGTCGGCCGCGAGCCGCAGCACCTTGGGGCCGAGGGCGGCGAGCACCGTCCGCTCCTTCGGCACGCCCTCGGCCGCGAGCACGTCCAGGTAGTCGACGAGCGCCTGGTACGGCGTGCGGTAGTCGGCGCTGGCCTCGCGATGGCCGGCGCCGATCCCGAGCACGAACCGGCCAGGGTGGAGCTTCTCGATGCGGCGGAAGGCCGCCGCTGCCGAGCGCGCATCGTCCTGCCAGATGTTGAGGATGCCCGTCGCCACGACCAGGTTCTCGGTGGCCTCGAGCAGCGGGTCGACCACCGCGAGGTCCCCTCCGGGAGAGCCGCCCAGCCACACCGTGCCGAAGCCCAGCTCCTCGGCCCGCGCCGCGAAGGCACCGTCGACCTGCGTGGCGCCGCGCCAGATCCCCAACCTGCCCAGAGTCGTCATGGCCGGTGCAACACCGCCCGCGGCGGGATCCATTCCCTCTCGGATCACGGCGAGTCAGATCACGGCGCGCGGCAGGGTGGGCCGGGCGGGCGCATAGAACACGCCGGCGACGGCACGCGCTCCGGCGCGGACGACCGCGCGGACGTCGGCCTCGTCGCGCCAGGCGACGATGCGGCCACCGTCGACCTCGAAGGTTCCCCGCACCTGGAACTGGACCCGAATCGGACCGTAGACGAGCGCTGTGACGCGCTCGGTGACGGCCACGGCGCAGCCGGGCTGCTCGGATGCCAGCAGGACCGCCTGCATCGCAACGCGCGTGCGCGCATGCCACCGGAAGTGACGCGCGATCGCGGCGCGCCCGCGCAGGGGCCGACCGCCGGTGCGCCGGTACACGACGTGCTTCGCGAGCAACCGCTCGGCGATGTCGTAGTCGCCGCTGCCCAGGGCGTCGACGAAGCGCTCCGCGACGTCCTGCGGCGACCACAGCGGGGAGTTGTTCACGTTATCGATGGTGCCGATGTGGCGTGGATTCCGCGCGAACTGGACATGACGGAATGGCGAAGCTTCGATTTCGCTCCTGAGCGGGCGGTTCGGTAGACTGAGCGGCGACCTTCTCGGCGAGGGCGGCTTCGGCCGCCGTGATCGACGCGAACGGCACTTCTCCCGCGGGTCCGCGAGGCGCAGTGCGGGCCGCCTCGGACGCCGAGGCCGCATCACCGCACCTGAAGGAGTCTCATGTCCGAGACCAACAAGCTCGTCGCCACCGTCCGCACCGAGTTCGGCAAGGGCGCCGCCCGTCGCGCCCGCCGCGACGGCCTCGTGCCCGTCGTGCTCTACGGCCACGGCACCGAGCCGCAGCACTTCACCGTCGTCGCCCGCGACTTCGCCACCATCCTGCGTAAGGACGGCACCAACGCCGTCCTGAACCTGGACATCGACGGCACGGAGCAGCTCGCGCTGACCAAGCAGGTCGTCGTGCACCCGCTGCGCAACTACATCGAGCACACCGACCTCCTCATCATCAAGAAGGGCGAGAAGGTCACCGTCTCGGTGCCCGTCGTCGTCGAGGGCGAGCCCGCCGGCGGCACCCAGGTCGCGCAGGACCTCAACGAGGTCGAGATCGAGGCCGACGCGCTGAACATCCCCGAGAACATCGTGGTCAACGTCCACAACCTCGAGGCCGGCACCCAGATCACCGCCGGCCAGCTCGAGGTCCCCGCGGGCGCCACCATCGTCACCGACGCCGAGGCGCTGATCATCAACATCACCGAGATCGCCGCAGCCCAGACCGACGAGGACGAGGCCGAGGCCGCCGACGAGGCTGCCGAGTAGCTGAAATGACCGACCGGCCACTCATCGTCGTGGGGCTGGGTAACCCCGGCGAGAAGTACGCCGGAACCCGGCACAACATCGGCTTCGACGTGGTCGACGAGCTCGCATCGCGCGCCCGCGCCTCCTTCTCCCGGCACAAGAAGTCGGGGGCGGAGGTCGCGGGCGCGCGGCTCGTCGGCCGCCAGGTGTACCTGGCGAAACCGCAGTCGTTCATGAACCTCTCGGGAGAGCCCGTGGGCGCACTGGCGCGGTTCTACTCGGTGGCGCCCACCGACGTGATCGCCGTGCACGACGAGCTGGACATCGACTTCGGTCTCGTCCGACTCAAGCGCGGCGGCGGCGAGGGCGGCCACAACGGCCTCAAGTCCCTCACGCAGCACCTCGGTACGCGCGATTACCTGCGCGTGCGCGCGGGGATCGGGCGTCCCCCGGGCCGCCAGGACCCCGCCGACTACGTGCTCAAGCCCTTCGCCAAGACGGAGAAGCCCGAGGTCCCGCTGCTGATCGCCAACGCCGCGGACGCGGTCGAGTTGCTTATCCGCGACGGCCTCGAGCCCGCCCAGAACACGGTGCACGCCTGGTGATCGCGTTCCGCCGGGTCACGCGCGACGATTTCCCCCTCCTCGCGTCGTGGCTCGGCGAGCCGCACAACCGGCGCTGGTGGCACCACGAGACCTCCCCCGAGGCCATCGAGCGCGACTTCGGGCCGTCGGTCGACGGTGCCGAGCCCTCTCAGGATTGGCTCGGCCTCGACGATGCCGGGGTGCCGTTCGGCCTGATCCAGCGGCAGCGGTGGGTCGACTACGCGGACGAGGCCGAGACCGCGGCGGTCGCCACGCTGGTGGACCTGGGGCCCGCCGACTACGGCGTGGATTACCTGATCGGCGCGCCGTCGGCCACCGGTCGGGGCCTCGGCACGGCCATGATCGCCGCGATGTGCTCGGTGATCTTCACGGAGCTGGGCGGCGAGCGGGTCGTGGTCGCCGTCGCGGCGGGCAACCGCCGTTCCTGGCGCGCGCTGGAGCGCGCCGGCTTCGTCCTCGTCGGCCACGTCGACATCCCGCCCGACAACCCCGTCGACCCGCCGGACCACGTGGTCTACGCGCTTTCGCGCCCCGCCTGACCACGACGCGATCTACCTGCACGAACAGGTAGACTGGCTCCCCGTGAGTTCCATTGCCGACGAGGTCTCCCGCCGCCGCACCTTCGCCATCATCAGCCACCCCGACGCGGGTAAGTCCACGATGACGGAGGCCCTGGCGCTGCACGCCCGGGTGATCAACGAGGCCGGAGCGATCCACGGCAAGGCCGGCCGCAAGTCGACGGTCTCCGACTGGATGGAGATGGAGAAGGCGCGCGGCATCTCCGTCAGCTCCACGGCGCTGCAGTTCAACTACACCTCCACCGCCGCAGGCGCGGATGCCGAGCCGTCGGTCATCAACCTGGTGGACACCCCCGGCCACGCCGACTTCTCCGAGGACACCTACCGCGTACTGACGGCCGTCGACGCGGCGGTCATGCTCATCGACGCCGCGAAGGGCCTGGAGCCGCAGACGCTCAAGCTGTTCCAGGTGTGCCGCCATCGCGGGATCCCCGTGATCACCGTGATCAACAAGTGGGACAGGCCGGGTCGCACACCACTGGAGCTGCTCGACGAGATCTCGGAGCGGATCGGCCTGACCCCTACTCCCCTGTTCTGGCCTGTTGGCATCGCGGGCGACTTCCGCGGCCTGCGTGACGTGCGCAAGGACGAGTACGTGCACTTCACCCGCACGGCGGGCGGCGCGAAGATCGCTCCGGAAGAACACCTTTCGACCGACGCCGCACTCGACCGCGAGGGCGACGTGTGGGCCGAGGCGGTCGAGGAGACCGAGCTCATGACCGAGATGGGGCAGGGTCACGACCAGGAGATGTTCCTGGCGGGCCAGACCTCGCCGGTGATCTTCACCTCGGCGATCCTCAATTTCGGTGTGCGGCAGCTGCTGGAGGCCCTCGTCGAGCTGGCGCCCGCCCCGCACTCGCGCACCGCGATAGACGAGTCCGAGCGCGAGGTGACCGACCCGTTCAGCGCCGTGGTCTTCAAGGTGCAGGCCGGCATGGACTCCGCGCACCGAGATCGGCTGGCGTTCATGCGCATCGTCTCCGGAGAGTTCGAGCGCGGCATGGTGGTCCAGCACGCGCAGACCGGCAAGCCCTTCGCCACCAAGTACGCGATGACGGTGGTCGGCCGCGACCGCGAGACGGTCGAGACCGCCTACCCCGGCGACGTCGTGGGCCTGGTCAACGCCAACGCGCTCGCCCCGGGCGACACCCTGTACGACGGCGCCAAGGTCCAGTTCCCGCCGATCCCCTCGTTCGCTCCCGAGCACTTCGCGGTGGTCCGCGCGGACTCCGCGGGCAAGTACAAGCAGTTCCGCAAGGGCATCGAGCAGCTCGGCACTGAGGGCGTTGTCCAGTTGCTGCGCAACGACGTCCGCGGCGACGCCTCGCCCGTCATGGCCGCGGTCGGCCCCATGCAGTTCGAGGTCGTCGTCGCGCGGATGAAGACGGAGTTCAACGTCGACGTGCAAGTCGAGAACCTCGGCTACTCGGTGGCGCGCCGGACGGACGCCGCCAGCGCGGACGAGTTGAACCGGCAGCGCGGAGTCGAAGTCTTCGAGCGCAACGACGGTGCGCTGCTCGCCCTGTTCTCGGACAAATGGCGCCTGCAGTACATCGAGAAGGAGCACCCGACTCTCGCGCTCGCACCCCTGGTCGCGGCGGCCGACTAACCCTCCGCCCATCGAGTTGTGTTCTACAACTCAGTGCGCAGCCCGGCGACCGGGACGAGGATGGATCACGTCACGACTTCGAGAGTGAGGATCCGTTCATGACCGACATCCGCAGGGTCACCGTGCTGGGCACCGGCGTACTGGGCGCGCAGATCGCCTTCCAGACCGCGCACAGCGGCTTCGAGGTGACCGCGTACGACATCGACGATGCCGCGCTCGAGCGCGGCCGCGCCACCTTCGCCGAGCTTGTCGCCACGTACGAGCGAGAGGTCGACGGAGCCGCGGACGGCAGAGCTTCCGCCGCGCTCGATCGCCTCACCCTGACTGCGGATCTCGCCGCCGCGGCGAGCGGCGCCGACCTGATCATCGAGGCGATCCCCGAGATCCTGGAACTCAAGCGCGAGACCTTCGGGAAGCTGAACTCTCTTGCGCCGGAGGCGACGATCTTCGCGACCAACTCGTCGTCGTTGCTCCCGAGCGCCATTGCGGACGCAACGGGCCGCCCGGATCGGTTCCTCGCCCTGCACTTCGCGAATCGCATCTGGACGTCGAACACCGCCGAGGTGATGGGGACGCCGGAGACCTCGCCGGCCGTCTTCGACACCGTCGTCGAGTTCGCGGGCGAGATCGACATGGTCCCGATCCCCATCCACAAGGAGAAGGCGGGCTACGTCCTCAACTCGCTCCTCATCCCGTTCCTCAACGCCGGCGTCGAACTCGCCGCGGACGGCTACGCCACGCCGCAGGACGTCGACAAGGCGTGGCGGATCGGCACCGGCTCGCCGATGGGCCCCTTCCAGATCCTCGACATCATCGGGCTGAACACGCCGTACAACATCATGTCTGCCGGCGACGAGCGCAATCGCGGCTTCGCTGCGTGGATCAAGGAGAACTACCTCGATCAGGGCCGCAGCGGGCTGGCCGCGGGCAAGGGCTTCTACGACTACGAGTAGTCCTTGGCGGGCCCGACAGCCCCCTCAGAACCGGGGGCTGTCGGCGCCCGGCGCGTCGCGGGGATGATCGCCCGGGTCGATGGGAGTAGCGGCGCTCGGCCCCGCATCGCGGGCCGATCCCGAGTCCGAGTCCGGATTCATGTTTCCGGGCCACAACGCGGACCCCGGTGGCACGTTCGAGTGGTTGGCGCCGCCGCCGGGCGCGCCGCCGGGCGCCACCGCCGACGGGCTCACCACGTGGTCCCTGGGCTGAGCGGCGGCCGGCCCGGCCGCGAGGAGGGCGGCGCCGGCTCCCGCGGCGATCAGTCCGACGGCGAGCCGTCGCGCGAGGGGCGATACTGCGGGATTCCGTTTCTCGTTCATACTTCAACCGTACCGATGGAGTTCACGAAACAGACTGACTGAATTCAGCTTTCACGAATCCGACACAAAACTCGGCCTTCACGGAACCGGCGGCCGGATCGTCGCGATTCCTTCACATCGGTGCGCAACGGGCGTGGGGTGACGCCCGAAACCGGCACTGAACTCGATCACGATCCGAATGCTTCGCCCTGACGAGATCTACGACCGGTTTCGGAACGCGATCACACGCGTGCGCGCTGCGGGACCTCCCGGGCAAGGAGCAAGGCGACGGCGCCGAGCAGCGTGCCGGTGACCCGACGCTGCCACACCGCCCACGACGGGCGTCGCGCGATGAGTGCAGCCACCCCTCCCGCGGCAATCACGATCACAGCGTTGACCAGCATCGACACCGTGATCTGGATGCCGCCGAGGAGGAATCCCTGTGCCGCCACGTGCCCGCGAGCGGGGTCGACGAACTGCGGGATCAGCGCGAGGTACATGATCGCCGCCTTGGGATTGAGCAGGTTGGTGATGAGCCCCATCCGGAAGAGTCTGGCGTTCGAGTCGCGCGGCAGGTCGGCGGTCTCGAACAGCCCGCGGCCGCCCGGACGCAGCGCCTGCCAGGCGAGGTAACCCAGGTACAGCGCGCCGGCAGCCTTGAAGCCCATGAACAGCCACGGCACCGCCACGAAGACCACAGCGAGCCCGACGTTCGCGAGGGTGAGGTAGACGACGAAGCCCGCCCCGGTGCCGACCAGAGAGATCAGTCCGGCCGTGCGACCCTGACCGATGCTGCGGGAGACGAGGTAGATCATGTTCGGCCCGGGCGTGAGCACCATCGCCAACGCCGTCACCACCATCCCCGCCACCGCGGTCCACGAAACGATCATGGGATCGATCTTGACGGCGCGCCCACGACGACGTACATAGCCAGTCGGGTGTGACTGGCCTCGGCGCCCAGCAGGTCACCGAGAACGGCTCGGTGCGCGCGATCACTCGATCGCGCGCATCCGGAAGCGAGAGCCGCAACCGGTCAGCCGATCGCGGCCACCGCCGGCGCGGCCGCCCCCGAGTCGGTCGTCGCGCGACGTCGACGGTCCGCGATCGCCAGCGCAATGATCGCGGCGGGCACCAGGATGTCGACGATGAGGATGCCGCCGGTGTTGCCGGGCCGGTGATCGCCGTGCGCGAACCACTGATCGAGATGCCCGAAGGCCGCACCCCACAGGAAGATCGCGTAGCCGATGCCGTAGGCGAGCCGGAACCCCTGATGCCGCAAAACCAGAACGAAGGCCATCGCCGCGAAGCCGAGATTGGTGAAGGCGATCTCGAACTGGAAGGGATTCCCGGCGGGGAAGCCGATCTCGTTCGCCATCACATCCGGGGCGAGAAGGAAGAAAATGCCCACCCACGCCGCGCCCAGTCCGGCGGCGACGAGCATGGCCCGCTGCCAGATCTCGAGACGCTCGCCGGGCCTGCGGGCGGAGCGAACGGCGGCCCAGATCGCTGCGGCGGCCGGGAAGATCAGCGGGGTGGAGGTGTGGACGAGGTATTGAAGCGATGCGTTCATGACTCAGTCTTAACACGTTAATATTAATGGGTCAAGACTTCTGTAGTCTGGAGGACATGGACGAACCCGACGAGGGCCTGGGCGATGTGCTCAACCACATCACGATGCTGCTCGGTGTCGTGACGCGCGAGTACGGGGCACCCGGCGCGCTGAGCTACAGCCGGATGCGGCTCCTGGGCACCCTCGAGGAGGTGCAGCCCTCGACGCAGCACGAGCTGGCGCAGGCGATGCTCGTCTCCGACGCGGCCGTCAGTCGCATGCTGACCACTCTCGTGCCCGAGGGGCTCGTCACCGTCGAACCCGATCCCGAGCACGCGCGCCGGCGCCTGGTGCGCCTCACGGCGAAGGGTGCGGAGCAGTTCCACGCGTCGAGTACCGACTACGCGAAACAGTTCCGAGAAGCCCTCGCCGCGAGGGACTTCCCGTACGAGCAGTACTTGCGCGACAGCATCGCACTGCGCGACCTCCTCGCGACCGCTGCGGGCCGCGGCTGACCGCCCTCCCTAGCGGGACGTGCAGCGCCCTCGCGCGTCGTTCACTCCCGAGGTCCATGGACCTAGGGACGCGACCGCCCCGCTAGGGAGCGGCCCGAGCGGAGCGAGGGTCAGTTGCCGAGGATCGCTTCGATCTCGCGCTCCTCGACGTCGTTGACCGTGGCGGGCGAGAACTTCGGGTCGCGGGTCTTGTCGATGAGCACCGCGCGGATGCCCTCGACGAAGTCGGGGCGGCGGACCAGGCGGGCGCCCACGACGGCCTCCTCGGCGAGACACTGCGCCAGGGTGCGGTTGCGCGACTCCTGGATGAGGTCGAAGGTGACGAAGACCGAGGTGGGGCACGCCGTGGAGAGCTGCTCGCGGGCGGTGTCGGCCCACGCGCCGGAGGTCGTGGCGAGGCCCGCGAGGATCTCCGTGACCGAGTCGCGGCCGAAGACGTCGGCGATCTCGTCCAGCGGCAGTGTCGAGGCGGGGGCCGTGTCGCCGAAGCGGGCGAGGACACCGTCGAGCTCCTCCCCGGCGAGGAGGTCGGCCTTGACGTCCGACATGGCGGACGACGGCACGAAATGCGTAGCGAGCCCGACGGCGAGCGCGTCGCCGGCGCCGATCCTGGCGGCGGTCATGCCCATCAGCTCGCCGAAGCCCTCCGGGAGGCGGCCGAGGATGTGCGTGGCGCCCACGTCGGGGAGGAAGCCGATCGCGACCTCGGGCATGGCGATGAGCGCCTTCTCCGAGACGACGCGGTGCGAGCCGTGGATCGAGACGCCCACGCCGCCGCCCATGTTCACGCCGTCGATGAGGGCGATCACGGGCTTGGGGAACTCCGCGAGCCGCAGGTTCATGTCGTACTCGTCGCGGAAGAACGGGGTGAAGTCCTCCCCTGCCACTACCTGGTCGCGGATGGCACGGATGTCGCCGCCGGCGCAGTAGGCCTTGGGCGAGGCAGAGGTGAGGAGCACGCGGGTCACGGCGTCGTCGGACTCCCACGCCTGGAGCGCCGCGTCGATCGCGTGCACCATGTCCATGGTGAGCGCGTTGAGCGCCTTCGGACGGTTCAGCTCGATGTGGCCGGTGCCCCCGGCCACGGTGGTGACGATCTCGGCGTCGCTCACAGCCCACTCCTCGCGATTAGTCGCATATCCAACTAAATCAGTATGGCAGGTGCCCGCGTAACCTGGACGCGCGATGGCGAATCTTCTCGGCGCGGATGCGCTGCACCTCGAGTACCCGACCAAGACGGTCTTCGATTCGGTCTCCCTCGGCGTCAACGAGGGCGACCGGATCGGCATCGTCGGCCGCAACGGCGACGGCAAGTCCAGCCTGCTCGGCATGCTGGCCGGCACCCGCGAGCCCGACTCCGGGCGCGTGACCCGGCGGGGCGGCGTCCGGGTGGGCGTGCTCACCCAGACGGACCTGTTCGACGACGAGGACACCGTCGGCCACTCCGTGGTGGGCGACACCCCCGAGCACGTCTGGGCGGGCGATCCGAAGGTGCGCGACATCCTCGCCGGCCTGCTCACCGACCTGCCGTGGGACGCGCGCCTCGGCGAGCTGTCCGGCGGGCAGCGACGGCGCGTGCAGCTGGCGCAGCTCCTCGCCGGCGAGCACGACGTGCTGATCCTCGACGAGCCGACGAACCACCTGGACGTCGAGGCCATCGAGTGGCTCGCCGGCCACCTCAAGACCCGCTGGCCTGCGAACCAGGGCGGCCTGCTCATGGTGACCCACGACCGGTGGATCCTCGACGAGGTCTGCACCGCGACGTGGGAGGTGCACGACCGCATCGTCGAGCCCTTCGAGGGCGGCTACGCCGCGTACATCCTGCAGCGCGTGGAGCGCGACCGGCAGGCGGCGTCGATCGAGCAGAAGCGGCAGAACCTCGCGCGCAAGGAGCTGGCCTGGCTGCGCCGCGGCGCCCCCGCCCGCACCAGCAAGCCCAAGTTCCGGATCGACGCGGCCAACGCGCTCATCTCGGACGTCCCCGAGATCCGCGACAAGACCGAGCTGCAGTCGCTCGCGGTCTCCCGGCTCGGGAAGGACGTCGTCGACATCCTCGACGTCGGCGTGGCGTACGGCGACAAGCAGGTGCTCAGCGACATCGAGTGGCGCGTCGCGCCCGGCGAGCGCACCGGCATCCTCGGCGTCAACGGGGCGGGCAAGTCGACGCTGCTCGGTCTGATCGACGGTGCCGTCCAGCCCACGACCGGCACCGTCAAGCGCGGCAAGACCGTCAAGGTGCAGACCCTGACGCAGCGACTCGACGAGCTCGAGCAGCACTGGGAGGACCCGGTCCGGGTGGTGCTGGCGAACCTGGCCACGAGCTTCACCGTGGGCAGCGGCTCCAAGGCGCAGGATCTGACCCCGTCGCAGCTGCTGGAGCGCCTGGGATTCGCGAGCGCGCAGCTCTCGACGCCGGTCAAGGACCTGTCCGGCGGGCAGAAGCGGCGCCTGCAGCTGCTGCTCATCCTGCTCGACTCGCCGAACGTGCTGATCCTCGACGAGCCGACCAACGACCTGGACACCGACATGCTGGCCGCGATGGAGGACCTCCTCGACTCGTGGCCGGGCACGCTCATCGTGGTCTCGCACGACCGCTACTTCCTCGAGCGCGTCACCGACCAGCAGTACGCCATCCTCGAGCGACGCCTGCGGCACCTGCCCGGCGGCGTGGACGAGTACCTCGCCCTGCGTCGCGCCCAGCACGGCGCGGCCTCCGGATCCGGTTCCGGCCGTGCGGGTTCGGCGATGGCCGACACCCCGGCCGATTCCGGGCTCAGCGGCGCCGAGCTGCGCGCCGCGCAGAAGGAGGTCACGGCGGTCGAGCGCCGGATGACCAAGCTGACGGAGCAGGTCGAGAAGGCGAAGCTCGCGCTGGCCGAGCACGACCAGGGCGACTACGCCGGCCTCGCGGACGAGATGAAGAAGATCTCCGCGCTGGAGGACGAGCTGGCCGAGCAGGAACTGCGGTGGCTGGAGCTGTCGGAGGCGCTGGAGGACTAACTAGCTATCGAAATGTTCACGCGACACAAGCCGCATCTGAGTATCAAGCACCTCAGAAGAAGAGAACCGTCGCAGCCGACCCGAGCGTTGCGCCTCCGAGAGCAGACACCGCCCCCAGAAGTGTTGCATATCTTAGAGATTTCGCTTCAGCACGCGTGGCCACTTCCGCCACCGAAGCTCGCACAGTCGACATGTCAAGCATTTCAACCTCGTTTGCATGCGAATCAAACAAGACTCCAAGCTCAGCCAATTTCTTCTGCTCCACTTGCTGAACGAATCGACGGTGCCACTCTCTCCAAGAGGGAACTTGCAGATCAATCGAGGCCAATGCGAGCCACTGTGCAGACAGCAGTTGCTTCACGCGTCGACCTGATCCACGATCTTCCCATCGCGCGGGAATCGATTCCTTGAAGTGATACCACGGACTTCGAGTTGATCTGTCATAGGCGATCGCCAGCGTGTCACTGGCATCACATCGAGCTCTCCAGCCCCAGTACAAGATCGCCTTGGCAACAGAACTTGCGCGCGCAAAAGACTCGATCAGGGTTGACAAGTCCGCTCTAATTTGCCTAAGCAGGTCAACTTCGTCGAGTTCGTATGAATACGGCGTCGCGATTGAGTCGATCGGAAGGTTTCCTACAAGCAACTTGTAGCCTTCATCCGTAGATTCGGCGCCATAGGTCACAAGGTCACCATGAAAGAACCTGTGTTGACAGCCTCGCGAGCATGCAATAACGGTCGCTTCGAACCCTGCTTGCTTAGCCACGGACTCGACAACATCGAACACGATATGCCCTCCCGACCCGGATTTTCGAGAATTAGCCTGGTGCCATTGCACATAAAGCGCCGATCCGTCCCATGAAACCAAGTAGTCGTCCGCAGGAACGTCATCCATACTTCGATATCTTGGCTGATTTTTAACCGGGACTCGAACGCGAAACTCAATCGAGCTGTTCAGGCGCAAAGCCTCGAAATCCCGTACCCCGATCACCGAATTTTCGTCTGTGGATTCAGGTTCCAAGTACGTCGTCGTGCACGCGTTGTCGATGTTCCGTTCCTGCGGGGCAGACAACACCTCCGCAACGCGCGAATCCGACTCGAGGGCCTCGATAATCTTCAAACTAACCGACTCCGAAAGCTCGCGCGCTTCCGGGACCGTGAACATCGGTTTGGCGTCGTTTCCCAGCCTCAGTAAACAGATCGCGAAGCGTGTGACCCGAATAGGCTGAGCGGAATCGCCCTCTTCACCCTGGTCCTCGATTGCCCTACTCTCATCGACTACATTGCCTTCTCCCATTCCACCATGATAACGGTCAGCACCCAAGCCACCTCCGCTTCTGAAGGAATCGGTGGAACGATCGGTATTCATTTAAGGCGCACCGGTGATCAAGAACGCATTCGCCCCGAGAGGTCTGCCTGACTCGGAGGTGTGGAGCCCCTGGACTCGACACTCAACCGGGCCGGCGCCGCGCTACCGGGCTCAGGCGACGTTCGCCGCGTACTTCGCCGGATCCGCGTCGAACTTCGGGGCGCACGAGGGGCAGCAGAAGAAGTACCGCTCGCCGTCGAAGTCGCGGAACAGTCCGCGCGCCTCGGCGGTGGACTTCACCACCGGGTTGCCCACCATGACGGGGCAGGTGGTGTTCTCGTCCGCCGCCTGCGCGGCGCTCGCAGGCGCGGCGCCCAGCCGGATGTCCTCGGTCTGCGAGGAGTTCGTGCTGCAGCAGCTCATGTCGGTGGTGTCCTCTCGGTCGGTGGAAGGGATTCGGTTCTCGGGGCGATCGGCCGGAGCCTGCCCCGCCGCGCTGCGGAATCCACGCAGGCGCAAGCTGTTCCCGACGACGAAGACGCTCGAGAAGGCCATCGCCGCGCCGGCGAGCATCGGGTTGAGCATGCCGAGCGCCGCCACCGGGATAGCCGCGACGTTGTAGGCGAAGGCCCAGAACAGGTTCGTCTTGATCGTCCGGAGCGTGGTGCGCGACAGGCGGATCGCGTCGACGGCGGCCCGCAGGTCGCCGCGGACCAGGGTGATGTCTGCCGCCTCGATGGCGACATCGGTGCCCGTGCCCATCGCGAGTCCCAGGTCGGCGGCGGCGAGCGCGGGCGCGTCATTGACCCCGTCGCCGACCATCGCCACGACGCGGCCCTCGGCCTGCAGGCGGGTCACCACGGCGACCTTGTCCTGCGGCATGACCTCGGCGATCACCTCGTCAATGCCGACCTCTGCCGCGATCTTCCGGGCGGCGGCCTCGTTATCGCCGGTGAGCAGCACGGGCGTCAGCCCCAACGCCCGCAGCCCCCGGATCGCCTCCGCACTGGTGGGTTTCACGACATCGGAGACCACGAGGATCCCGCGCGCCGCGCCGTCCCAACCGGCCACGACGACCGTCGCACCCTGCGCCTCGGCGTCCGCCTTGGCCGCAACAAGCCCGTCAGACAGACCCAGCGCCCAGTCGGCGAGCAGCGATGCGCGACCGACGATCACACCGTGGCCGTCGACGACACCCTGCACACCCAGGCCCTCGATGTTCGCGAAACCCTCAACGGGTGAGAGCGTTCCGACCTTCGCGATTGCCCCCTTGGCGATGGCCTGCGCGATCGGATGCTCGGAGGCGTCCTCGAGGGCGCCGGCGAAGCGCAGCACGTCGAGCGGGTCGACTCCCTGCTCGGTGATCACGTCGACCAGCGTCATCCGGCCGGTGGTCACGGTGCCGGTCTTATCGAGCACGACGGTGTCGACGCGGCGGGTCGATTCGAGGACCTCGGGGCCCTTGATCAGGATGCCCAGTTGGGCGCCCCGACCGGTGCCGACGAGCAGCGCCGTCGGCGTGGCGAGGCCCAGCGCGCAGGGGCAGGCGATGACGAGCACCGCGACCGCCGCAGTGAAGGCCGCGGAGACCGGGAAACCCGCTCCCAGCCAGCCGCCCAGGGCGATGACGGCGATCGCGATGACGATCGGCACGAAGATCCCGGAGATCCGATCCGCGAGGCGCTGGACCTCGGCCTTGCCGGTCTGGGCCTCCTCCACCAGCCGTGCCATCTGCGCGAGCTGCGTGTCCGCGCCGACGCGGGTGGCCCGCATCACGAGTCGTCCGCCGGCGTTGACCGTGGCGCCGGCGACCGCGTCGCCGGGGCCGACCTCGACGGGCACCGATTCGCCGGTGAGCATCGAGGCGTCGACCGCGGACGTACCGGAGACGACCACGCCGTCGGTGGCGATCTTCTCGCCGGGCCGCACGACGAACTCGTCGTCCGCGCGCAGCTCGTCGACGCCGATCTTCACCTCGACGCCGTCGCGAAGGAGGGAGACCTCCTTGGCGCCGAGCTCGAGCAGCGCGCGCAGCGCCGCCCCGGCCCGCCGCTTGGAGCGCCTCTCGAAGTAGCGCCCGGCGAGGATGAACATGGTGACGCCGGCGGCTACCTCGAGGTAGATGTTCGCGGCACCGTCGGACGGCGCGAGCGTGAGGGAGAACGGGTGCGTCATCCCCGGCTCCCCGGCGGTGCCGAGGAACAGGGCGTACAGCGACCAGAGGAACGCCGAGAGCGTGCCCATGGAGATGAGGGTGTCCATCGTGGCCGTGCCGTGCTTGAGGTTCGCCCACGCCGCCTTGTGGAAGGGCCATGCGCCCCACAGGATCACGGGCGAGGCCAGCGCCAGGGAAGCCCACTGCCAGTAGGTGAACTGCAGCGCGGGCACCATCGCCATCGCGATGACGGGGGTGCTGAGCACCACGGCGCCGATGAGCCGGGTACGGAGCGAGGCAAGTTCCACGTCCGCGGGAGCGCTCTCCTCGCCGTCCGGGCCCGACGGTGCCGCCGCCCCGGACAGCGTGGCGCTGTAGCCGGTGCCGACGACCTCATCGATGATGCGCTGCGGGTCGACGCCCTCGGGCGCGACGACCTTCGCCTTCTCGGTGGCGTAGTTGACGGTGGCGCTCACGCCGTCGATCTTGTTGAGGCGCCGCTCGATCCGGTTGGCGCACGAGGCGCACGTCATGCCACCGATGTCCAGTTCGATGTGCGCGCCGCCGGTGGTGCCGGGTGTGCTCATGGTCGATTCCTCCTCTTCTTCGGTGGTGGTCAGTGCCCGCCGTGGCCGGCGGCCGGAGCGGGGGCGGATGGGGTCGTGGGGTTCTGCGGCGCCGCGGACGCGGACGCGTCGACGACGAAGCTCGCGGTGCGCACCACCCCGTCGACCTGGAAGTCCAGGTACAGCAGGTAGCGGCCCGCGGTGGGGGCCTGCGCCTGGAAGGCGATGGCGGGCCCGCCGGTATCCCCAGGCTTCGGCTCCGTGCCCTCGGGGTGCACGTGCAGGAAGCCGAGGTCGCCCTGGCGGAGCGCGACGAGGTGACCGAAAGCGCCGAGGTAGGGCTGGAGCGCCGTGACGGGCGCACCATCGCGGCTGACGCGCAGCGTGACGGGGCTCGAGGCGCCGGCGACGAGGTCACCGTCGAGCGTGACGGTGTAGCCGTCGACCTGGGCCGTGCGCGACGGTGCCGGATCGGCGGGCGCGTAGCCGCCCGCGACCTCGACGGTGCGGGTCAGCGTGACGGCGGGCCCGGTGGCGGGCGCGAAATCGGCGTAGAGGCGGTAGGTGCCGGCCTCGACCCAGCTCCACGGGAGCGACCACACGCCGGTGGCGCGGTCGAGCGTGGGATGGACGTGCCGGAACTGCGTGCCGTCGGCGCGGACGGCGATGAGGTGCAGGTCCTTCTCGTGCGTCGTGGTGTAGGCGGTCACGGGGGCTCCGGTGGCGTCCTCGATGCGGAAACCGAGGGTGCCGGCCTCCCCCACGGCGCGTGGCGCCGCGACCGAGGCGAAGGTCAGCCCTTCGGCGCTGAGGGCGACGCCCTTGAGCGGGGCCATCGCAGCGGGGGCGGCCGCGGCCGGGCCGCCGGACCCGCTATGGCCCTGGTCCGCCTGGGCGTTCCATCGGGCGACGGTGCCATCGGGCACCACGGCTCCGGCGATGCCGTGAGCGCCGCCGAAGGCGACGACGAGGCCGGCGCCGTAGACCGCCAGCGTGGCCGCCGGGTTCATCGAGCGCCGCTTCGTCTTCCGGCCGTCCATGGTTCCTCCTCGGTCTGCGGTACCCCCGGTGGGTATCTGACTTGAATGTATACCCCAGGGGGGTATCTGACAAGGCCTCGACGGCCCCGATTCCGAGAAGGGTGAGAAGAGCGCGCCTACGGCACGACGGTGGCGCCCGGCACCGGGCCGGAGGCCACACGCACCGTCCGGCACACGCCGGCGCCGGCCAGTTCGGTGCCCACGTCGACCGCGGCGTCGGCGCTCGCGCAGAGGAAGGCGCAGGTGGGGCCGCTGCCGGAGACGATGCCGGCGAGCGCACCCGCCTCGATCCCAGCGCGCAGCGTGCGCCGCAGGCCCGGCTGCAACGAGAGCGCGGCGGCCTGCAGATCGTTGGTGAGCAGCGGCGCCAGGCGGTGCGGATCGCCGGAGGCCACTGCGGCGAGCAGCGCATCGGGGCTGCCCGCCCGCGGTGGGTCACCGGCCTCGCGCAGCCGGTCGAGCTCGCGATACACGGCGGGGGTACTCAGTCCCTCGCGAGCCAAGGCGAGCGTCCAGTGGAACTCGCCGCGGGCCAGCGCGGGGATCAGCCGCTCGCCGCGGCCGGTGCCGAGCGCGGTGTGGCCGTGCAGCGAGAAGGGCACGTCAGAGCCGAGCATCGCGGCCACCTCGTCGAGTTGGTCGCGGCTGATCTCGAGGCCCCAGAGGGTGGCGGCACCGAGTAGCGCGGCGGCCGCGTCCGCGGACCCGCCGGCCATCCCGCCCGCCACGGGGATGCCTTTGACGATGTCGATGCGCATGTTCGGGTCCCGGCCGTAACGCTCGGCGAGCGCGACGACGGCGCGAGCCGCCAGGTTGGTGGGGTCGGTCGGTACGTCGCGGACGCCCTCGCCGGTCACGTGCAGGGCCAATGCGTCGGACGGGGTGAGGGTCACGTCATCATGCAGGGAGAGTGCCTGAAAGACGGTGACCAGCTCATGGAAGCCGTCGGGTCGCACGTCACCCACCCCGAGGTGGAGGTTCACCTTGGCGGGCGCCCGCACGGTCAGAGGTGTCGGTACCACGGAAAGCACGCGGTCCAGACTACGGGGCAGCGTCTGCCGGCCGAGCGGCGGCGAGGGCGGCGAACTGCTCGACCGACAGCTTCTCGCCGCGCTCGCGCGGATCGATACCCGCCGCGAGCAGCAGCTCCTCCGCCGCGGCGGGCGATCCCGCCCAGGTCGCGAGGGCGGCACGCAAGGTCTTGCGGCGCTGAGCGAAGGCTGCGTCGACGGCCGCCCACAGACGGGCACGGTCCACGTCGGGCCGACCATCGGGGCCGTGCAGGTCGATCCGCACCAGGCCGGACTCGACGTTGGGCTCGGGCCAGAACACCGCCCGCCCGACGGTGCCGGCCTTGCGGACGCGCCCGTAGTACGCCGCCTTCACCGACGGGACGCCGTAGACGCGCGAGCCCGGGGGCGCGGCGAGCCGGTCGGCGACCTCCAGCTGCACCATGACCAGCACCGTCCGCAGCGTGGGGACCTCGGCCAGCAAGTGCAGCAGCACCGGCACTGAGACGTTGTACGGGAGATTCGCGACGAGCACCGTCGGCGATCCCGCGACGGAGACCTGCGCGCCGGAGACCTTGAGCGCGTCCTCGCCGATCACGGTGAGGTTCCCGGCAAGCTCGGGCGCGCGTTCGGCGACGGTCTTCGGGAGCTGTTCCGCGAGAACGGGATCAATCTCGATGGCGGTGACGGATGCGGCGGCGTCGAGCAGCGCGAGCGTGAGCGAGCCGAGGCCGGGCCCCACCTCGAGCGCGACGTCGTCGGGCCGCACGTCGGCGGCGGCGACGATCTTGCGGACCGTGTTCGGGTCGTGCACGAAGTTCTGTCCCAGCGTCTTCGTGGGACGAACGGACAACTGCTCGGCCAGCGCGCGGATCTCCGCGGGTCCGAGCAGTCGTGCCTGATTCTTGAATTCGGCGCCGGTCACCGGAGTGACTCTACCGAGCTACTCCGAATTACCGGAGAGCCCGAGGCGTGCGGAGCAGGACGGCCACGCACCCCAGCCCTGCGCCCTGAGCGTCTTGCGGGCGATATCGATCTGCTCCTCGCGGGTGGCGAGGTCGGCGCGCGGCGCGTACTTGCCGCCGCCGTGTCGCAGCCAGGTGCCGTAGTCGAACTGGACGCCGCCGTAGAAGCCGTTCCCCGTGTTGATCGACCAGTTGCCGGTCGACTCGCACTGGACGAGCCGGTCCCAGACGGAGCCCGGGGCGACGAAGGGCGCGCCCGGGGCGGTGCCCACGGCCGTGACGCCGGCGATGCCCGCGTCGAGGACCTTGGAGCCCACCTTCTCGCGGGAGACGACCTTGCCGTCCACCACATGCTCGCGGTACTGAACCTCCTGCTTACCCGGCTTGCCCGGGTCCGTGATCTGCGTCTTGCCGTTGGTCAGCTTCGGATCGTCGACCTTCTTCGGCGGGGCCGTGTACGGCTCTGTGACCGTGACCGTCGACGTCCGGTTCCGGTTGACCGAGATGGTCATGCCGGGGGTGACGGGGGTGCCCGCGCTCGGCGTGACGGCGTCCTGCTGGATCAGCGGAACGCCCATCTTGGCCAGGTACTCGCCGACGGTGCGGCCGGCGGCGTTGGCGACGACCTTGCCGCCCGCGTCCAGGACGGTGGCGGTGACGGGCGTGACCACCGAGACAGCGGCACCGTCGAGCGGGACCTGCGCGTCGAGCGGGAGGGAGACGAAGTTCCTCGCGTCGCCGAGGCCGGCCGAGGCGAGGGCGGCGCCGAGCGTCAGGTCGGTGGTCTTGACGGTGCGGACCGTGCCGTTGACGTTGACCGCGATGTCACGGTCGTGCTGCACGGTGATCTGCTGACCGGGCTTGACCGACTCACCGAGGCCGGGGCTCACGCGGTCGGAGGCGTCGGCATCGATGCCGGCAGAGCCGAGGATCGACTTCACCGAGCGGCTCATCGTGGAGACCTCGTGGGTCTGACCGTCGACCGTGACTGTGAAGTCCTGGTACAGCGCCGCGGCGGTGCCACCGGAGGCCATCAGGGCGACCAGCATGGCGCCGGTGACGGCGCGGACGGGAGTGTTTTCCAGCTTGGCGGACAGGCCGCTGAGGAGACCGGGCCCGTCGTCGTCGGACGCGGTCCGCGGGGCCGGCTCGGGAGCATCATCGGACTCGCCGTCGAGAAGGGAGGGCTCCGGGAGCTCTTCGGCCCGCGGATGCTCCGCGTTGAACTTCTCCTCGGCCTCGAGGGCCAGGCTTTCGGCCTCCGCGACGGCGTCGTCGCCATACACCTCAGCCTCGAGATCGATGATCTCGCGGTCCGCCTCGGGATCGAGGCGCCGCCCCTCGATGTCGCTGAACCGGGCGAAGACCTGGGTCACGTCGAACTCGGCGGTGCGCTCCCGGGTGGAGCCGAAGGCGCCGCGGCGCGGGGGCGAGGTGGGCTGATCCACCGTGGTGGTGTTGTCGTCTGCGTCGAGCTCAGGCACTGGTGACTATCCCTACGGAGGCTGCGATGGACTGCCGATCGGGCGACGTTTCGGTCGCCGTTACATCACAGTACGGTAACGGAGAAGTGGGAGGCGTGCCAGCTTCTGTTCATTTCGCGCCCGCGAATGTGGCACCGAACACACGTTCCGCGGTCGCCGTAGTGGCCGCCGCGATCTGCTCTGGTGCCACTCCGCGCAGGTCAGCGAGGTAACGCGCGGTGTATGGGATGCAGTACGACTCGTTGGGCGTACCCCGGTACGGGTGCGGTGTGAGATACGGCGCGTCGGTCTCGACAAGTAGTTGACCGTCCGGAACGAGGCGCGCGGCCTCCTGCAGCTCGGTGGCGTTCGTGAACGTGACGGTGCCCGAGAAACTGAGGACGTAGCCTCGGTCCACGCACTCCCGAGCCATCGCGGCGTCGCCGGAGAAGCAGTGGAAGATCACCGTCTCCGGGGCGCCGAAGCGCTCGAGATCGGCGAGGATGTCGGCGTCGGCCTCGCGATTGTGGATCATCAGCGGCTTGCCCAGTCGCTTGGCCAGGTCGATGTGCCACTCGAAGGCCGCGTGCTGCTGTGCCGGCGTCGCGACGCCCTCCCGCTTGCCGAGCCAGTACCAGTCGAGCCCCGTCTCCCCGATCGCCACGCAGCGCGGGTCGGAGGCCAGGAGCTCGAGCTCGGCCGGCGCACCGTCGACCTCGAGCTGGTGTGCGTCGGTCGGATGCAGGGCCACGGCGGCGAAGACCCGCTCGTCCCAGCGGCTCGCCTCAATCACATACCGCGCCTGGTCGAGATCGCAGGCGACGGTGACGACGCGGTCGACGCCGACGGACGCCGACCGGTCGACCAGCTCCTGCACGGCCTCGGGCGTGCGAGCGCGGCACCCGTCGAGGTGCGTGTGCGCGTCGATGAGGCCGGGTAGCGGCGCGGGCAGCGGAGGCGGCGGCTTCTTCTTCCCCATGACTTCCATTGTCCCGGTACCGCCCCCGGGGCCCGTCGTCGGACCATGTTTAATCCGACGTTAAGCAGCCGCGAAGACACTTCTGGTGTGCTCCGTGCGGTGTCCCGACCGAGGAGAACGAATGAAGAAGACCATCCTGTCCGCCGCCGTCATCGGCGGTACCGCGGTGCTCGCCGCCTGCAGCACGACCGGCGGGGAGCCCGTCGCCGCGCCCTCGTCGGGGGTGCCAGTCGCCTCGTCTCCGGCCGCGTCGTCGGCCGGCGCCTCCCCCGGGACGACGGTGCCGGTCCCCGCCGGCCTGGACTACGGCGCGTACCCGACGAAGGCCCGCACGATCACCGCCTCCGAAAACCGATCGTGGGTGGCCGAGGGCAACCGGATGGGCGACGAGGCGCTCATCCAGGCCAACGAGGTCGACCCGCGCCTGATCCTCGGCGGCGCGGGACTCCGCTCGTACCCCGTGCTCGTCGGCGACGGGCTCCGCAGCCGCGTGCCCGACGCCACGGCCCGGGCGTTCCAGGCCAACACGATGCGCGTGGGCATGACGACTACGCGCGGCGACGCGCTCGACAAGCCGACCGTCGCCGTGCGCATTGGCCTGTACCGCTTCGAGACCCCCGACGCCGCGAAGCAGGCCGTTGACGCCATACGCACGGCCACCGCCGCGGCGCCGAAGGTCCGCATCACCGTCGACGGTGCGCCGGACGTGCTGGCCTCGGAGTTCAAGCCCGGCACCGTCGACGCCTACGTCGTGCAGGGGCCCTTCGTTGTGAACGTCAGCGGCACCGGACCGACCACGGCTCAGGGCGCCCAGTTCGTGACAAAGGCGTATTCCCTCGAGTTGCCGAAGCTCAAGGGCTTCGCGCCGACCGCCGTCGACCAGATCCGCAAGCTCGACGTCGACAAGGACGGCATCCTCTCGCGGGCCCTCCCCGCGAGCGGCTCCCAGGATCCGACCCTCCAGGAGAACTGGTACACGTGGAACGGCCAGCTGCACCGGATCCCGGACATCACCAAGACGGAGACCTATCGCGCCGCGGGCATCGACCTGTTCGGCAACACCGGCAGCGGCAGCATCGTCCACCGCACGCGCGATGCGGCGGCCGCAACCACGATGGTGCAGACCATCGCGGGCAAGAACCCCGCCGTCGCCGGCATTCCCCAGCTGCCCACGGTGAAGTGCATGACGGGCGGCGACCTCACCTACTGCTGGATCCCCGTGGGGCGCTACGTGGCCTCGGTCTACGACAGCAACGCGGCGGTCGCGCGGCAGAAGGCCGCCGCACAGTTCTCCATCCTCGCGACCACGCCGTAACCCCGCCGCCGGGCGCGGGAGACCCGCGTCCGGCGGAGGTTCCGCGGCTACTCGGACTCGGGCTCGACGTACCGCGGGAAGACACCCTGGGGCTTGGGCAGCGCGGTGCCCGCGGCGAGGCGGGTGCCGACGGCCTCGAAGGCGCGCCGGTCCTTCGGCTGCTCCAGCAGCGTCAGGAGCTCCTCGGCCGACTCCGGCATCACCGGCTGCAGCAGCAGCGCGACCTGGCGGACCACCTCGGCGGTCGTGTACAGCACCGTCCCCATCCGCTCGGGGTCGCTCGCCTTGAGCTTCCACGGCTCCTGCGCCGAGAAGTAGCGGTTGGTCTCGGCGAGGACCTCCCAGATCGCCTCCAGGTAGAGGTGCAGCGCCTGGTCGCCGACGTGCCGGCGGACCGTCGACAGCAGGCCGTCGGCCCGGGCGAGGAGGGCCTCGTCGGCGGGCGTGAACGGGCCCGGCGTCGGAACCGTACCCGCGCAGTTCTTGTTGATCATCGACAGCGAACGCTGTGCCAGGTTGCCGAGCTCGTTGGCGAGGTCGGAGTTGATCCGGCCGACGATCGCCTCGTGGCTGTAGCTGCCGTCCTGGCCGAAGGAGACCTCGCGGAGCAGGAAGAAGCGCAGCGCGTCGAGACCGTACTCGGCGATGAGGGCGTGCGGGTCGACGACGTTGCCGACCGACTTGCTCATCTTCTCGCCCTTGTTGAACAGGAAGCCGTGCGCGAAGACCCGCTCGGGCAGCTCGATCCCCGCGCTCATGAGGAACGCGGGCCAGTAGACGGCGTGAAACCGGATGATGTCCTTGCCGATGATCTGCAGCTTCGGCGGCCAGAACGTCGAGAACTGCTGCGACTCCGTGTCGGGGTAGCCGGCGCCGGTGAGGTAGTTGGTGAGCGCGTCCACCCAGACGTACATGACGTGGTCCGGGTCGCCGGGGACGGGAACGCCCCAGTCGAAGGTGTCGCGGCTGATCGAGAGGTCCCGGAGACCGCCCTTGATGAAGCTGACGATCTCGTTGCGCCGGGTGGCGGGCTCGAGGTACCCGCCCTCGCGGTCGAGCAGGGCGAGGAGCCGGTCCTGGTAGGCGGACAGCTTGAAGAAGTAGGACGCCTCCTCGGTCCACTCGACCTCGGTGCCGGTGTCGGTGGAGACGCGGGTGCCGTCCTCGGTGACGGTGGTCTCGTCCTCGGCGTAATAGGCCTCGTCCCGCACGGAGTACCAGCCCGAGTACTTGCCCAGGTAGATGTCGCCGGCGTCGACCATCTTCTGCCAGATGGCCTTCGACGCCTCGTAATGATCGGCATCGGTGGTGCGGATGAACCGGTCGAAGGTCGAGCCGACGGCGCGCTGCAGCGCCTCGAAGGCCGCGGCGTTGCGGTCGGCGAGGGCCTTGACCTCGATGCCTTCCTTGGCCGCGGTCTGCTGCATCTTGATGCCGTGCTCGTCGGTGCCCGTCAGGTAGAAGACGTCGAAGCCGTCGAGTCGCTGGAAGCGCGCGATCACGTCGGTGGCGATGTACTCGTAGGCGTGCCCGATGTGGGGCACGCCGTTCGGGTAGGCGATCGCCGTGGTGATGTAGAAAGCCTTGTCTGCAGCCATGGTGCGCCCAGCTTATCGGTGCACCGCAAGCGTGTTCCGGGCGGAATCACGAAGTGGATCGACAGGCCCCGGCGCCGTCCGGGACGGACGTCAGCCGGCGAGGGCGGAGGTAGGGACCGCGTCCAGCGCGACGACGGCGCCGGACTCATCGAGGCGGAAGCGGGCGATGTCCCGGCCGTAGCGGACGTAGACCACGTCGTAGTCCACGCCGATGACCTCGGTGTCGACGGTCGGCAGTGTAGTGGCGGTACCCGCGTACTCGCCCTCCGCGTAGAACCGGACCTGGCTGCGCTCGCCATGGGCCACATGCACCCAGGCCAGTCGCCCGCCGAGGTCCGTGCCGCCGTTGATCACCGGGTTCATCGCTCCTCCTCGTGAGTTGGGTGGCGGGCGGATCGGGTGGGTGGGAGAGATCCGCCGGCCGAGACCCACTCTTCCGGCCCGACCCGTCCGGGCACATCGGGTAAAACCCCCATTCCTCCCCGAGATCGCCGCGCGGGGCCGTGACAGGATGGCGCGGTGCAACCGGTCGACATGCTGCGGGCGCTCCGCGAGCGCGGCCACCGGCCCGCCGCGCTGTTCGGCGCGTGGGGCGGCTTCCGTGCCGTGATCGCCCCGGATCCCCGGCTCGAGCCGGGCAGCGCGCCCGACGGTGCGCCGTGGCTCGGAATCGTCGGGTACCCGGACACGACGGACGAACCGCGGCTGGTGCCCGAGATCATCGGCGGAGATCCCGGGCCGCTGCTCCTGCTCCACGACGAAGGCCGCTGGTCCTGCACCGATCCCGCGTTCCCGATCCCCGACGCCGCGCCCGCACCGCGCCGGTGGGCGGCCACGTGGACCGCACCCGACCGCGCCGACCACCGCACCGCCGTCCTCGCCTGCCAGGAGGCGATCCGCGCGGGCGACGTCTACCAGGTGAACGTGTGCACCCGCTTCGGCGGCGCCCTCGCCGGCGACCCGCTGGATCTGTTCGCCGACATCGCCGCCGCCACCCGCCCCGCCAAGGCCGCCTACCTCGAGGGCGACTGGGGCGCGGTCGCCTCCTTCTCCCCCGAGACCTTCCTCACCGAGCGCGACGGCCTGCTCACGGAGCGGCCCATCAAGGGCACGCTGCCGCTGACCCGGCCGCCGGAGGACCTGCGCGCCAGCGTCAAGGACGTCGCGGAGAACGTGATGATCGTGGACCTGGTGCGCAACGACCTCAGCCGCGTCGCCGCGACCGGCACCGTCCGCACACCGGAGCTCCTGCGCGTCGAGCCCGCGCCCGGGGTCTGGCACCTGGTCTCGACGGTGACCGCTCGGCAGCGACCGGGCACCACCCGTGCGCAGCTGCTCGACGCGACCTTCCCGCCCGCGTCGGTCACGGGCACCCCGAAGCTCTCCGCCCGCGAGCGGATCGCCCTGTGGGAGCGGCACACCCGCGGCAGCTACTGCGGCGCGATCGGCATCGACCATCCGCTGACCGGGCTGGACCTCAACGTCGCGATCCGCACCGTCGAGGCGCGCGACGGTGCGCTCCGACTCGGCGTGGGCGGCGGCATCACCATCGACTCCGAGCCCGACGCGGAGTGGCGCGAGTGCCTGGACAAGGCCGCGTCGATCGTCGGCTACCGCGGATCTCCCTCGCACGGGTGACGCCGCCCAGCGCCGCGGGTCGCGCCTCGGCCGCATGATTGACCTCCGCGCCCCCGCGCTCCGCGGCGTCCTGCTGTTCCTGGCGGTTCAGTCGTCGGAGTCCGAGCGCCGCTGTGCGAGGGCCGCCTCGTAGAGCTCGCGCTTGGAGGCGCCGGTCTCCGCGGCGACGGCGGCGCAGGCGTCCTTGAGCCGCTCCCCCGCGTCGACGCGGCGCAGGACAGCGGCGACGTGGTCCTCGGGATCGGCGGAGACCGGATCGGCGCCGGAGACCACGACGGTGATCTCGCCGCGCACCCCGTCGGCGGCCCACGCGGCGAGCTCGCCCAATGTGCCCCGGCGGACCTCCTCGTAGGTTTTGGTGAGCTCGCGACACACCGCAGCGCGACGCTCGGGTCCGAGGACCTCGGCGGCGTCCGAGAGCGTCTCGGCGAGGCGATGCGGCGACTCGAAGAACACGGCCGCCCGCCGCTCGGAAACGAGCTCCGCAAGCCAGGATCGTCGGGCACCGGACTTGCGCGGGGCGAAACCGTCGAACAGGAACCGCTCGACCGGCAACCCCGACAAGGCCAGCGCGGTGGTGACGGCCGACGGCCCGGGCAGGCAGGTAACCCGATGGCCTGCCTCGACGACAGCCGCGACCAGGCGGTATCCCGGGTCGGACACCGACGGCATGCCCGCGTCGGTGATGAGGAGGACGGTCTCGCCGACATCGAGCGCGGCGAGCAACTGCGGGATGCGACCGGCCTCGTTGTGGTCGTAGAAGCTGAGGATCCGGCCGCGCGGTTCGACGTCCAGCGAGGCGGCCAGGGAGCGGGCGCGGCGGGTGTCCTCTGCGGCGATCACGTCCGCGGAACCGAGCGCCACGATGAGCCTCGCGGTGGCGTCACCGGGGTTGCCCATCGGCACTCCGGCGACGATCAATGCCCCGCGCGCGTCCTCTGTTCCCACGGGTCACACCCTACGATGGATCGCGTGACAGCTGTGGCGATGCCCGAGGGGCGTAGCGAGGACCGCGAGATGGTGAGCCCCGGCCCGCGGCTCCCGCCGGCGGTGTTCGGCGCGACGGACCGCGCCTTCGGCTGGACCGTGACGCTGGTGCTGACCGCGGTCGCGGCGGCCACCCGGTTCTTCAACCTCGGCTATCCGAGCAACACCGGTTTCATCGGCAGCACGCCGGTGCAGACTCCGGTCTTCGACGAGAAGCACTACGCGCCGCAGGGCTGGCAGGTGCTCTCGGGTGGGCAGTGGATCGAGGACAACCCGGGATTCGGGCTGATCGTGCACCCGCCGGTGGGCAAGTGGATGATCGCGATCGGCGAGTGGCTGTTCGGCTACGGCCCGCTGGGATGGCGGTTCATGTCGGCGGTGTGCGGCACGCTGCTCGTGTTCCTGGTGATCCGCGCGGCGCGACGGCTCGCGCGGTCCACGCTGATCGGCGGCCTGGCCGGACTGTTCCTCATCTGCGACGGCCTGACGATGGTCTCTTCGCGGGTCGCGCTGCTCGACATCTTCCTGGTCTTCTTCGGCTTCGCCGCGTTCTCGTTGATCCTCGTGGACCGCGATCAGATGCGGGAGCGGCTGCATCGCGCGGCGCTCGAGGGACGGATCACCGATTCGCTCTACGGGCCGCGGCTGGGGTTCCGCTGGTGGCGGTTCTCCGCAGCGATCATGGTGGGCCTGGCGTGCGGCGTGAAGTGGTCGGGTGCCTACTTCCTCATCGGCGTCCTCGCGCTGTCGTTGGCCTTCGACGTGGCCAACCGGCGCCAGTACGGCGTGCTGCGCCCGTGGCGCGGGGTGCTGCTGCGGGACCTGATCCCGTCGGGCATGTCGCTCGGGGTGGTCCCGGTGCTGGTGTACCTGGGCACCTTCTGGCCGTGGTTCTCGTCGGAGACCTCGGTCTACCGGTACGCGGTGGGGAACCAGGTCGGCGCGGACGGCCCGTTCGGCTGGGTGCCCGCGGCGCTGCGTTCCCTGTTCTTCTACGAGAATTCGATCCTCGACTTCCACGACGGCCTGACCAATTCCGCCGGCAACCACCACCCGTGGGAATCCAAGCCGTGGACCTGGCCGATGGGCCTGCGACCGATGCTCTACCACTACACCGCGGACCAGTCGGGCGGCATGTGCGGCGACGGGCCGTGCGTCCGCGCGGTGATGGCGGTCGGCACGCCGGCGCTGACCTGGATAGCGGTCCCCGTGGTCCTGTGGGCGCTGTGGAAGATGGTCGTCAAGCGGGACTGGGCCTACGCCGCGCCCGTGACCATGTACTTCGCGACCTACCTGCCCTGGTTCCTCAACCTGGACCGGCAGATGTACTACTTCTACGCGCTCACCCTGATGCCTTTCCTGTGCATCATGATCGCGCTGATCTGCCGCGAAGTGTTGGGCCTCGACGGTCGCGCCCGGTACTTCGGCTTCGAGCGGCTGCAGCTGGGCCGCTGGCTGGTGGTGCTGTACGCGACCATCGTGGTGTTGAACTTCGCCTGGCTGTGGCCGATCCTCACCGCGACGCCGATTCCGATGTGGTGGTGGCGCCTGGAGCTCTGGCTGCCCAGCTGGCAGTAGGCCTTTCCCTCGGGGCCGGGCACCAGGGGTGCATCACCGCTGGGCGGGGCCGCACTCAGACCGTCGCGGGGACGCGGGTCTCGCGGGCCAGCATCCAGGCGATGGCGGCGAGGACGCACAGGGCCGCGGTGATGGCGAAGGCCCAGGTGAAGCCGAAGTACTGGGCGATGGCGCCGGCCAGCAGCGGCCCGGAGATCGTGCCGGCGTCCTGCGCCATCTGGTAGGCCGAGAGCGCGCCTCCGCTGCGGCCCTTGCCCTGCAATACGTCGGCGAGGGAGGCCTGCATCGTCGGGGCGACGAGACCCGTCCCGATCCCGGCGACGACGGTAACGAGGAACGCGACCAACACCGAATCGGTGAAGCCCAGCGCCAGCGTGCCCGCGGCGATGACGAGCATGCCGACCACGATGAACGGCCGGCGGCCGTAGCGGTCGGAGGCGCGGCCCGCGGGGAACATGGCGAGCACGTCACCGGCGGCGTAGGCGGCCAGCGCGTATCCGGCGATCGCGGCGGGCTGATCGAGGACAGCGGCGAAGAACAGCGGCAGCAGCGAGACCCGCATCGAGTACACCCAGCCGAAGACCACCGACGTGAAGAGTGCGGCCAGGTAGGCGGAGTCGGCGAGGGCCTCGCGCACCGTCGCGCCCGGTTGGGAGGACGCCTCCTGCCGGCCCGCGAGGGTGCTGCCGCGCAGCGCGATCCCCACGACGAACGTGGCGACGACGAGCGCGATGGCGTAGACGATGAACGGCACCTGCAGGCCGAAGCCGACGAGCGCGCCGCCCAGCAGCGGGCCGCAGATGCCGCCGAGCACGAAGCTCGACGAGTAGACACCGCTCACCCGGCCGCGGATCTCGGCGGGCGCGATGCGGATCATCAGGCCCATCGCGGAGACGGTGAACATCACCGAGCCCACGCCGCCCAGCCCACGAAAGAGCATGAGCTGCCAGTAGCTCTGCGCGAAGGCCACCGCCAGGGTCGAGGCGGCGACGATCAGCAGCCCCGTCATGTAGATCCAGCGCTCGCCGAACGCCTTCACCAACGGGCCGGTCGCCGGGGCGAAGGCGAGCCGCATGATCGCGAAGGCGCTGACGACCGCGGAGGCGGCGCCGATGCCGACGTCGAAGGTGCGGGCGAAGGCGGGCAGGGCGGGCGCGACGACGCCGTAGCCGAGGGCGATCACGAAGCTCGCCGCGACGAGGACCCAGACCTCCGGCGGTACCCGCTGCGGCGCGGGCGCGGAAGCTGCTGAGTTCACCGAAACATCATCCGCTAAGAACGCGTCAAGACCCGCATCGGGGGCGTTAACGCAGCCTTGATCCGGCCTCGAACAGTGGTCGAGTGGAGCCCATGGACATCTCCAACGCGCTGGCCCTCGCGGCCACGATCCTCACCCTGGCGTACCTCCTGTACGCCCTGCTGCGCCCGGAGCGCTTCTGATGAGCGACACCGTCTCCGGGCTGCTAACGATCGGCACCCTGGTCGCGGCGCTGGCGATCGCCTACCGCCCGCTCGGCGACTACCTGGCGCACGTCGTCACCACGCCGAAGCACTGGCGCGTCGAGCGCGTTGTGTACCGCCTCGTCGGCGCCGACCCCGAGGCCGAGCAGGGCTACCGCACCTACGCGGTGGCGGCGCTCGCGTTCAGCGCCGTGAGCATCGTCGCGCTCACGATCCTGCTGCTGGCGCAGGGCTGGCTGCCCGGCGTCGAGCCGAAGCAGTGGCGCTTCGACGAGGCCCTCAACACCGCGATCTCCTTCGTCACCAACACCAACTGGCAGTGGTACTCGGGCGAGAGCGCCATGAACCTCATCGCGCAGGCGATCGGCCTCGCGGTGCAGAACTTCGTCTCCGCCGCCGTCGGCATCGCGGTCGCCGTCGCGCTGATCCGCGGCTTCGTCCGCTCCCGCACCGACCGGCTCGGCAACTTCTGGGTGGACCTCACCCGCATCACGCTGCGCGTACTGCTGCCGATAGCGGTGATCGGCGCCGTCATCCTCATGGCGCAGGGCGTCGTGCAGACGCTGTGGCAGCGGCACGAGATCGTCGGGCTCGACGGGCAGAAGCAGGTGCTCACCGGCGGACTCGTCGCGAGCCAGGAGGTCATCAAGCTCCTCGGCACCAACGGTGGCGGTTACTTCAACGCCAACTCCGCGCACGCCTTCGAGAACCCGACAGCCGCGACCAACCTGTTCCAGATCTTCCTCATCCTGCTCATCCCCGTGGCGTTGCCCCGCATGCTGGGCAACCTCGTCGGCAGCCACCGGCAGGGCTACGCGATCCTCGGCTCGATGACCGTGATCTTCGCGGTCTCCACCGCGATCTCCATCGGCGCGCAGCTGGGCAACCAGGGCACGGCCGGCAGGGCCGCGGGCGCCGCGCTCGAAGGACAGGAGCTGCGGATCGGGCAGTGGGGCACCGGCCTGTTCGCGACCGCCACCACCAGCACGTCGACGGGCGCCGTGAACGCCGCGCACGACAGCCTGACCCCGGGCGCCGGCGGCGCCGCGCTGGTGAACATGCTGCTCGGCGAGATCAGCCCCGGCGGCGTGGGCTCCGGCCTCTACGGCATGCTCGTCATCGCCGTCCTCACCGTCTTCCTCTGCGGCCTCATGGTGGGCCGCACCCCCGAGTACCTCGGCAAGAAGATCGGCCGCACCGAGATCACCCTCGCCGCGCTGTACATCCTGGTGATGCCCGCGCTGGTGCTGGTCGGCACCGCCGCCACGGTGGTCCAGGAGCAGGGCGTCGCCGCCATGACCAACGACGGTGCGCACGGCCTCTCCGAGGTCCTCTACGCCTACGCCTCGGCCGCGAACAACAACGGCAGCGCCTTCGCCGGCCTCGCCGTCGACACCCCGTGGTTCAACTACACCCTCGGCGCGGCGATGCTGCTCGGCCGGTTCGCGCCGATGATCGCGATCCTCGCTCTGGCCGGTGCTCTCGCCAAGCAGCACCCCGTGCCCGCCACCGCGGGCACCATCCCCACCCACCGCCCGCTGTTCGTGGGCCTCACCGTGGGCGTCGTGGTCCTGGTGGCCGGATTGACCTTCGTCCCCGCCCTCGCGCTCGCACCGATCTCGGAGGTCACCCAGTGACGAACACGCTGACCGACGCCACCCCGTCGGACCCGAAGGCCGTCACCCAGACGCCGAAGCGGCGCTCCGCGTTCTCGCTCACCGAGCTCACGTCGGCGCTGCCCCGCGCGGTCGCGAAGCTGGACCCGCGCACGCAGATCCGGCAGCCCGTCGTCTTCGTGGTGTGGATCGCCTCGGTGTACACCACCGCGCTGGCGATCGTGACCCCCTCGGTGTTCGCGTGGGCCGTGACCGTCTTCCTCTGGGCGACGGTGCTCTTCGCGAACCTCGCCGAGGCCGTCGCCGAGGGCCGCGGCCGCGCGCAGGCAGATTCGCTCCGCAAGGCCAAGACGGAAACGATCGCGCGGCTGCGCACCGACACCGGAGAACACCAGGTGCCGGGCTCCGAACTGAAGGTCGGCGACCTCGTGATCGTCGACGCCGGCGAGGTCATCCCCGGCGACGGCGACGTCGTCGAGGGCATGGCCACCGTCGACGAGTCGGCGATCACCGGCGAGTCCGCCCCCGTCGTACGCGAGTCCGGCGGCGACCGCTGCGCCGTCACCGGCGGCACCCGCGTGCTGTCGGACCGCATCGTCGTCGAGATCAAGACCGAGCCGGGCAAGAGCTTCATCGACCGGATGATCGGCCTCGTCGAGGGCGCCAACCGGCAGAAGACGCCCAACGAGATCGCCCTGAACATCCTGCTCACCGTGCTCACGATCATCTTCCTGCTGGCCGTCGCGACGCTGCAGCCGATGGCGATCTACTCGGGCGGCGCGGTCGACGTGGTGGTTCTCGTCGCGCTGCTCGTCTGCCTCATCCCCACGACGATCGGCGCGCTGCTCTCCGCGATCGGCATCGCCGGCATGGACCGCCTCGTCCAGCGCAACGTGATCGCCAAGTCGGGCCGCGCTGTGGAGGCCGCCGGCGACGTCTCGACGCTGCTGCTCGACAAGACCGGCACCATCACCTACGGCAACCGGCGCGCCGCGTCCTTCCACCCCGTCGCGGGCGTCGACGAGCACACCCTGGCCGGGCACGCGCTGCTCGCCTCGCTGGCCGACGAGACCCCCGAGGGGCGCTCCATCGTCGACCTGGCGACGGAGCGCGGCCACACCGCGGCGAGCCGCGGCTCGAGTACGGGCCCAACGGCCCTTGGTTCCTTCGTGCCCTTCACCGCGCAGACCCGCATGTCCGGCGTCGACCTGCCGGACGGAACCCGGATCCGCAAGGGCGCCTCGGCGGCCGTGCTGGCCTGGGTGGCCGCGGAGCACCATGGCGACACCGCCGGCGAGGCCGTCTCCGAGGCCCTCGGCGCTATCGACGTGCGGCTGGCCGTCGACGAGATCTCCGGAACCGGCGGCACCCCCCTGGTGGTCGCGTACGCCGAGCCCGGCGCCGCGCCCGCCCTGCAGGGCGTCGTGCACCTCAAGGACGTGGTCAAGGCGGGCATGAAGGAGCGCTTCGCGCAGCTGCGCGAGATGGGCATCCGCACCGTCATGATCACCGGCGACAACCCGCTCACCGCGAAGGCCATCGCCGCGGAGGCGGGCGTCGACGACTACCTCGCCGAGGCCACACCCGAGGACAAGCTGGCGCTGATCAAGCAACAGCAGGAGGGCGGCCGCCTCGTCGCGATGACCGGCGACGGCACCAACGACGCGCCCGCGCTCGCGCAGGCCGACGTGGGCGTCGCAATGAACACGGGCACCTCCGCCGCGAAGGAGGCCGGGAACATGATCGACCTGGACTCCGACCCGACGAAGCTCATCGACATCGTGGAGATCGGCAAGCAGCTGCTCATCACCCGCGGCGCGCTGACCACGTTCTCCATCGCCAACGACATCGCGAAGTACTTCGCGATCATCCCCGCGATGTTCGTGCCGCTGGCCCCCGGCCTCGACGTGCTCAACGTGATGCGGCTGCACAGCCCGCAGTCGGCGATCCTCTCGGCGGTGATCTTCAACGCGCTCATCATCGTCGCGTTGATCCCGCTGGCGATGCGCGGCGTGAAGTACACCGCGAAGTCGGCCGACAAGCTGCTGGCGCGCAACCTCACCATCTACGGCCTCGGCGGCATCGTCGTCCCCTTCCTCGGGATCAAGCTGATCGACCTCGTCGTGCAGCTGATCCCCGGCCTCTCCTGAAAGAAGGCATCACCGTGTTGAGTTCCACACCGCGCCAGCTCCTCGCCGGCCTGCGCATGCTGATCGTCATGACCGTCGTCCTCGGCGCCCTCTTCCCGGTGGTGATTTGGGGCGTCGGGCAGGTCGCGTTCAGCGCGAGGGCGAACGGCTCGCAGGTCGAACAGAACGGCACCGTCGTCGGGTCCGAGCTGCTGGCCCAGAGGTTCGACGGTGCGCAGTGGTTCCACCCGCGCCCGTCCGCGGGCGAGTACGACACCCTCGCCTCCGGCGGCACCAACTTCGGCCCGAACAGCGAGAAGCTCGTCGCGCTCATCGCGGAGCGGCGCGCGAAGGTCGCAGGGGAGGACGGGGTGGCACCGTCGGACGTGCCGACCGACGCGGTGACGGCGAGCTTCTCCGGCCTGGACCCGCACATCTCCCCCGCGTACGCGCGGCAGCAGGTGGCGCGCGTCGCGAAGGCCCGCGGCCTGGCGCCGGAGCGGGTGACCGCGCTGGTCGCCGCGCACACCGACGGCCGACAGCTCGGCTACCTGGGTGAGGAGCGGGTTAACGTGGTGAATCTGAACCTCGCGCTCGCCGACCTCGCCGCTGCGGCGAAGTAGCCCGGGCGGAGAAGGAGGGAGACATGCCGAAGGGGCTTCTTCGCGTCTACCTGGGCGCCGCGCCCGGCGTGGGCAAGACCTACGCCATGCTCACCGAAGGGGCGCGCCGCGCCGCGCGCGGGACGTCCGTGGTCGTCGGCTACGTCGAGACCCACGGCCGGCCGCAGACGGAGGCGCAGGTCCAGGGGCTGCAGGTGATCCCCCGCCGCAAGGTCGAGTACCGCGGCGCGGTACTGGAGGAGATGGACGTCGACGCGGTGATCGCCGCGCACCCGACGGTGGTCCTCGTCGACGAGCTCGCCCACACCAACGCCCCCGGCTCGAAGAACGAGAAGCGCTGGCAGGACATCGCCGAGCTGCTCGACGCCGGCATCACCGTGGTCACGACGGTTAACATCCAGCACCTCGAGTCGCTCGGTGACGTGGTCGAGTCGATCACCGGCGTGCGGCAGCGCGAGACGATCCCCGACGGCGTGGTCCGCCGCGCCGAGCAGGTGCAGCTCGTCGACATGACCCCCGAGGCCCTGCGGCGGCGCATGGCGCACGGCAACATCTACCACCCGTCCAAAGTCGACGCCGCGCTCTCGCACTTCTTCCGGATCGGGAACCTCACGGCGCTACGGGAACTCGCGCTGCTGTGGCTCGCCGACCGCGTCGACGAACGGCTCGAGCAGTACCGCTCCGAGCAGGGCATCTCCGCCGCCTGGCCCACCCGCGACCGCACCGTCGTCGCGCTCACCGGCGGCCCCGAGGGCGGGACGCTGCTGCGGCGCGGGGCCCGGATCGCGGCGAAAGGCGCGGGCGGCGAGCTGCGGGCCGTGTATGTCGCGCGCAGCGACGGTCTGTCGGGAGCCTCGCCCGCGTCGCTGGCGCAGTTGCGACAGCTCACGGAATCGTTGGGCGGCACGTTCCAGATCGTCACCGGCGACGACGTGGCCGCGGCGATCCTGCAGTACGCGATCTCGGTGAACGCCTCGCGGATCATCCTCGGCAAGTCGCGGCACCGGGCGCTGACCTCGGTGATGCGGTGGCCCGTCTCGGACGCGGTGATCGAGGGTTCCGGCGACATCGACGTGCAGGTCGTCACGCACGAGCGGGCCGCGGGCGCGGGCCGGCGACGACTGCTCCCCCGCATCGACGGGCCCGACCCCGTGCTGCTGGGCAAGCGGCGCACCATCGCCGGCTGGTTGCTGGCGATCGCCGGTCCGGTGATCCTCACCGCGCTGCTCGCGCAGACCAGGCAGTGGCACTCGCTGCCCACCGAGCTGATGCTCTTCCTCATGCTGACGGTGGCCGTGGCCCTCGTCGGCGGCATCCGGCCGGCGGTGCCCGCGGCGATCCTCGGATCGTTCCTGCTCAACTACTACTTCGCGCCACCGCTGTACACGTTCACAGTGGCGTCGGGCGAGAACGTCTTCGCCGTCGCCATGTTCGTGCTGACGGCGATCGCGGTCGCGTCGGTGGTCTCCCTCGCCGCCCGGCAGACCGCCCGGGCCGCCAGGGCCCGCGCCGAGGCCGACGTGCTCAGCGGCCTCGCCGACACCCTGCTGGCGACCGAGAACGCCGACGACGAGATCCCCGCCCTGCTCGACGAGGCCATCGTGACCTTCGGGCTGCGCGGCGCCTCGCTGCTGCGGCGCGACGACGCGGACTCCCCCTGGCAGCTGGTCGCCGGGCGGCGCGAGTCGCCGCTCACGCCCGACGACGGCACCGACGCGGCGATGGTCGGCGACAACGTGGCCCTGGTCGTCAAAGGCGACCCGCTCAGCGCCTCCGAACACGGACTGCTCGTCGCCTTCGCCGCGCACGCGGCGGCCCGGCTGGACCGGGAAGCGCTCAGCGCCGAGGCCAAGCAAGCCCGGACCCTAGCCGAGGGCAACCGCGCACGAACGGCCCTGCTCAGCGCGGTCTCACACGACCTGCGGACGCCCCTGGCAGGGATCAAAGCCGCTGTCTCGTCGCTGCGCAGCGACGACGTGGAGTGGTCCGACGAGGACGAGGCCGAGTTGCTCGCGACCATCGAGGAGAGCGCCGACCGGCTCGACTCGCTGGTGGGGAACCTGCTCGACATGTCGCGGCTGCAGTCCGATTCGCTCACCCTGCTCACCCGCGAGGTCGGGATCGAGGAGGTCCTGCCCGCCATCTGGACCGCGCTCCCCGACGCCGACCTGGCCTTCGACTTCGCCTGTGACGACACCGATGCCACGCCCACGGCGCTGGCCGACCCGGGCCTGCTGGAGCGGGTACTGGCGAACCTCGTGGAGAACGCGGTGCGGCACTCGCGGGGCGGTCCGGTCACCGTCGGCGTCTCCGGCGTGCACACCCCCGACGGGGACCGGCTGCAGGTGCACGTGCGCGACCACGGGCCCGGCGTGCCGCAGGAGCAGCGCGAGGCCATGTTCAAGCCCTTCCAGCGGATGGGCGACGCCCCGGCCGGCAACGGCGTCGGGCTGGGGCTCGCAGTGGCCCGCGGGCTCACCGAGGCGATGGGCGGCACGCTCACCGCGGAGGACACCCCGGGCGGCGGCCTCACGATGATCGTGGACCTGCCCGCGGCGCAGCCGGTGTCGAGTGATGAGGTGGTCTCGTGACGTTCGTTCTGGTGGTCGATGATGAGCCCGCGATCCTGCGCACCCTGCGGATCAATCTCAAGGCCCGCGGCTACGAGGTGGAGACGGCCGCCGATGGCCGGTCGGCCCTGCAGATCGCCCGCGAGCGGACGCCCGACGTGGTGGTACTCGACCTGGGCCTGCCCGATCTCGACGGCACGGCCGTTCTGGCGAAGCTGCGGGAGTTCTGCACCTCCCCGGTGATCGTGCTCTCGGCGCGGCACGGCAGCGACGACAAGGTGGAGTCGCTGGACACCGGCGCCGACGACTACGTGACCAAGCCCTTCGCGATGGACGAGTTCCTCGCCCGCGTCCGAGCGCAGGTGCGGCGGACCGGTCTGGTGGATGCCCCTGCTCCCGCGAGGACCGAGGACTTCGAGGTGAACTTCGAAGCGCGGACGGTGACCCGCGACGGCACGACGGTGCGCCTCACCCCCACCGAGTGGAAGATCGTGGACGTGCTGGTCCGCAACGCCGACCGCCTCGTCTCCCAGCAGACGCTGCTGCACGAGGTATGGGGCCCGTCGTACTCGCGCGAGACCAACTACCTGCGCGTATACATGGCGCAGCTGCGCCGCAAGTTAGAACCAGACCCATCGCACCCGCGCTACTTCGTCACCGAGCCCGGGATGGGATACCGCTTCATCCCGTAGCGCTCCGACCGGCCCGGTTCGGGAGCGCGGCGTACCTCCCGCCGGGTACGACGGTGCTCCTGCCGCGCGACTGTGCGCAAGCACCGCGGACGCACTGGCGCGCACCGTGCGCCGGTGCCATCCGTAGATGCGGCCCGGTTCAGGGCCCGAGCGGGCGATCGAGGGCGGTGGCGGTGTAGAGGCCGGTGAGGCAGCGGGTGCCGTCGAGAGTGTCGGTGAAGACGTCGGCGGCGGCGATCATGGTGCGGCCGGGCGGGCCGACGAGGCGGCCGACCGCGACCAGCCGCTCCCCGCGCGCCGGTCGGAGGTTGTGGGAATTCATGGCGGTGGTCGCGGCGACGCGGCCGGAGTCGTGGATCGCGGCGTACGCCGCGCCGACCGCGGCGATGTCGGCCAGCATCGCGACGATGCCGCCGTGGCAGTGCACCCCGTCGAAGGTCACATCGGGGACGACCGGCATCGAGAGGACGACGCGATCGAGTGTGACATCGTCGACTGAGAGCTGGAGCCAACGGGCGACGGGCATGGAGTCGAGGACGCGGCTGAGGACGTGTTCCAAGGTCGTCATGGCCAAAACATATCACTGATACGATTGCCGCGGAAGATGCCGAGACAGAGAACCAGGACGCCCGAGGTCGCGGACGGGATCGCCGCCGCCGCACTGGAGATCGTCCGCGCCGAGGGCGCGGACGGGCTCACGACGCGGCGTGCCGCGGCGGCCGCGGGCACGAACATCGCCGCGCTGGGCCAACTCTTCGGCAACCGCGACGGCCTCGTGAACGCGGTCGCGCAGCGCGGCTTCGCCCTGCTCGTCGAGACCCTGCCGCAGGCGGAGGGCCCGCCCCGCGACGTGCTCGCCGCGTGGGCCGACGCCTATCGCCGCTTCGCCGCGGAGGAGCCCGCCCTGGTCGACGTGATGTTCGCGCGCCCGCTCACCGGGCCGATCCCGCCTGAGCACCCGGTGCACGAGTGCCGCCGCGTGCTCGTCGACGCCTTCGCGGCACTCACGGGCAGCACGGACCGAGCCGACGTCGAGGCGCTCGCACTCGGCTTCGGCGCGCTCCTCGAAGGCCTGGCGACCAAGGACCGGCACGACCTCCTCGGCCCCACCGCCGTCGCGCGGGACCGCGCCTGGCGCCTCGCCGTGGCGACCTACGCCGGCGGCGCCGCCCGCTGACTCAGCGCGGTTCGGCCGACTCCAACGACGCCGGCAGCCCGGCGAGCGCGAACAGCTCCCCGGGATCGAGGAAGGCGCAAACGTGGGTCAGCTCGCCGTCGGTGAAGGTCAGTACGTCCAGCTGGAAGGGCAGCCAGACATCGCCGACCGCCCCGGCCGCCGCCGGCGAGCGCAGGTACATCGCGGCGGCGGGCAGGCCGTTGCACACCGTCGGGACCATCCGCAGATCCCCGGCGACCTGGGCCGGACACTGCGTCCGCGAGAGCTCGCCGATGGCCTCCGCACCGCGGTACCAGCCCGGGATCGGCGGCATCTCCCAGGTGGCATCGGCGGCGAGGATGCGGACGACGCCGTCGATGTCGTGCCGCTCGAAGGCGGCGCAGAACTCGTCCCACACCCGCTTCTCGTGATCGGACAGCTCGGCGGCCTTCCGGCCGTCACGGGCGGCACCGTCGCCGAGGGAGGCCCGGGCCCGCTGCAGCGCGCTGTTCGCCGACGCGACGGAGGTCTCGAGGGCGTCAGCCGTCTCCGCGGCGGAGAACTCGAGGACGTCGCGCAGGATCAGCGCCGCCCGCTGCTTCGCCGGGAGCACCTGCAGCGCCGCGACCATCGCCAGCCCGATGCCCTCCCGCGCGACCGCCGCCTCCCCCGGATCGCCGAGAGCGCGGTCCGGGAGGGGCTGCAGCCACAGCACCTCGGTCGAAGGCGCCACCGGCTCCAGCGGGTTCGACGGCTCGCCCCCGAGCCCGACGGGCAGCACCCGCCGGGCCTTCGAGGCGGACAGGCAGACATTGGTCGCGATCGAGTACATCCACGTGCGCACCGACGACCGGCCCTCGAAGCGGTGGAAGGCCTTCCACGCGCGCAGGTAGGTCTCCTGCACCAGGTCCTCCGCGTCGGACGCGGAGCCCGACATGCGGTAGCAGTGCGCCAGCAACTCGGCGCGCAGCGGTGCGGTGGCCTCGTCGAAGCCGGCGTCGGCGACGGTCACGTTCAGCCCTCGGCGCCCTCGGGGCCGCCCGCGGCGGCGGCCGGATCCATCCACATGATCTCCCAGGTGTGGCCGTCCGGATCGTCGAAGGAGCGGCCGTACATGAAGCCGTGGTCCTCCGAGCGCCCCTCCGTGCCGCCGGCGGCGACCGCGCGGTTCACGACCTCGTCAACCTCTTCGCGGCTCTCCGCGCTCAGCGCGATGAGGGTCTCCTTCACGCCGGGCCCTGCGGTCGTGGCCTCGTGGAAGGTGCCGAAGAAGTCGGTCTTGAGCAGCATCGCGGCGATGTTCTCGCCCAGCTCCACCGAGATGGCGTTCTCGTCGCTGAACTGCTCGTTGATGGTGTAGCCCACCGCGGTGAAGAAGTCGCGCGAGCGCTGGATGTCGGCGATGGGCAGGTTCACGAAAATCATCTTGTGCATGGCGTCGCTCCTTGGTCCGCGGCGTTCCCTCTCGAACACCGTCACATGGTTAGACGGGCCGCACCGCCGGAACTCATCGGTCGGCGCGGATATATTTTCCGGCGGCCGATGCGCTACCCCTGCAACGCGGAGTCGAGGATCTCCAGGCCCGCGTCGATCTCGGCGTCGGTGGCGGTGAGCGGCGGCGCGATGCGGAAGATCGATCCCATGCCGGGCAGCTGCACCACGTTCATGTGCAAGCCCCGCTCGTAGCAGCGCTCCGTCACCAGCTTGCCCAGCTCGTTCGCGGGTTCCTTGGAGTCGCGGTCGCGGACCAGCTCGATGCCCTGCATCAGGCCACGCCCGCGCACGTCGCCGATCGCCTCGTGGCGCAGCGCCAGCTCGTCGAGCCCCGCCCGCAGCCGCGCCCCGCGCGCCGCGACGTCCCGGGCAACGCCGTCGGCGACCCCGTCGCCCAACACGTCGAGCACGGTCGTCGCGACGGCGGCCACCATCGGGTCGCTGACGTGCGTGGTGAAGAAGAGGAATCCCCGCTCGTGGCAGACCCGCTCGATCTCCGCCGAGGTCACGACCGCCGCGATCGGCAGGCCCGCGCCGAGCGTCTTCGAGAGGGTCAGGATGTCGGGCACGATGCCATCGCGCTCGAAGGCGTAGGCGGCGCCTGTGCGCCACAGGCCCGTCTGCGCCTCGTCGACGATGAGCAGCATGCCCCGCTCCTCGCACTTGCGCTTGAGCGCAGCGAGGTAGCCGACGGGCACGTCGATGATGCCGCCCGACGACAGGATCGGCTCCACGAGGCACGCGGCCAGCGAGCCCGTCGACTGCGCGTCGATGAGCTCGAAGCCGAAGTCCAGCTCCGACTCCCAGTCGTACTTCCCGTCCGGGGAGACGAACCGCGACCGGTAGGCGTTCGGCGTCGGCAGGGCGAAGTTCCCGGGCGCGGTGGGCCCGTAGCCCTTGTGCCCCGACGAGTAGGTCGCCGCCGCGGCACCGGCGGTCATGCCGTGCCAGGACTTCGAGAAGCTGACGATCTCGTGCTTGCCGGTGTACAGCTTGGCCATCCGCAGCGCGGCCTCGTTGGACTCCGCGCCCGTGGTCAGCTGCAGGACGTGGCTCAGCGGCTCCGCCAGGGTGGCCGCGAGCCGCTCGGCCAGCGTCACCACCTGGGGCGAGAGCATGCCGGAGAAGAGGTGGTCGAGCGTCGCGATCTCCCGCTGCACCTTCGCCACGATCGCCGGATGACTGTGCCCCAGAATGGCGCTCATCTGGCCGGAGGTGAAGTCCAGCCAGCGCCGCTCCCCGGAGTACACGTAGGTGCCCGCGGCGCGGTCGATGGGCAGGGGCGCGAAGGTGCCGCCGTAACGCACGACGTGCGCGGCGACCGATTCCGAGAAGCTCACGCGCTCACAGTAGCCGCCCGGACAGGTAGGCCTGCGCGACTTCGACGGTGCCGTCGGCGAATCCGGGATCCGCCTCCAGCGCATGTCCGTGCGTGCCGAGCCAGCCGAGCAGTTGCAGCCGCCGCAGCAACACGAACTCGGGCAGGAGCGCGGCGTGCGCGTCGGGCAGCGCCCGACGGTGCCGGTACGCGGCGGTCCACGCCGCCGCCCACTCCGGCAGCCGCGGGTCCGTCTCGACGAAGGACGCCGCTGCCGCGAACTCGAAGAGGTGCCAGCCGAACCCGGCGTCGTCGAAATCGATCACCGTGAACCCACTACCGGTCGTGATGAGGTTGGCCGCGCGTAGGTCGCCATGGATCAGGCCGAACCGGTCGGGTGTGCGGCCGAAGCCCTCGATCCGTTCCGCCGCGCGGTCGGCCGCAGGCGCGATCGCCCGACGGTGCGCCTCCCCCACCGCGAGCCCGTCCCGCCAGGTGCCCCAGCGCGGCCGGGGCCCGATCGTCTCGTCGACGCCCCAGGTGAAGCGCGTGAAATCGGCGGGCCGCCGCCAGGACTCGGCGTGCTCGTGGAACACCGCGGCGATCTCGCCGAGCGCCGCGAAGTGCGCGACGTCGAGCGCGGCGTCGGGCACGGGGCCGCCGAGCAGCTCCGCGAAGAGCACCGCGCGGCGTCCCGTCGGCGGATCGACCAGGACCCCGCTCAGCGGCTCCACCACGGGCACCGTCGTATCCCTGCGCAGAGCCGCGATCCACGCCAGCTCGGAGGCGATCGCGGCGTCGGCGACGTACCCCGGGCGATGCAGTCGCAGCACCGCCGGCCGCGGCCCGCCGCGCACGCGGAAGGTGGCGTTCTCGCTGACCAGCAGGGGTTCGACGGTGCCGCCGGGCCACGCACCGTCGGCGATGCGCTGCGCGAGGAGCAGATCGCTCACTTGACCACCTTCATCGTCATGCGGGAGTCCACGCGGACGATGGCCGGGTCGCCCATGAGGTGCGTGGTGACCCAGCGCTCGTACGTCGCGAGATCCGCGACGCGCACGCGGATCAGGTAGTCGGGGAGGCCGAACATGCGGCGCACCTCGATGACCTCGTCGAACGAGGCGATCCGCGCCTCGAACGCCTCCACCGACGCGCGGTCGTTCGCCCCGAGGTCGGCGTTGATCATGACCTCGAAGCCGCGGCCCAGCGCCGCGGGGTCGAGGACGGCGGTGTAGCCGGTGATCACCCCGTCGGCCTCCAGGCGGCGCACGCGGCGCAGGCACGGCGCGGGCGTGAGCCCCACGCGCTGCGCCAGCTCCTGGTTGGTGAGCCGCCCGTCGCACACCAACTCATCGATGATTGCTCGATCGAGTGCATCCACGTCCGAGATATTGCCACGGGCACCCCCAGTTCGGCCATTTACGCAAGCACATTGCGCGGAATGAGAAATAGAATTGTTCGCATGGGAGTTCCGTCGAAGGTCGCCGTGGTGCAGCTCGGCCTGTTCGTGCTCGGCATCGGCCTCGGCGTGGTGGTCACGGGCAACGGCCTGCCGTGGTGGATCGCGCCGGTGCTGTCGATGGCGGTGTACGCGGGCTCCGTCGAGTTCCTCCTCGCCGGCCTGCTGGCCGCGGCGACCCCGCTCGCCGCGATCGCCGCCACCACGTTCCTCGTGAACTCGCGACACCTGTTCTACGGCCTCACCTTCCCCCTGGACCGGATCCGCAGCCGGGTCGGGAAGGCGTACGGCGTGTACGCCCTCACCGACGAGGCCTACGCCCTGGTGAGCACGGCACCGTCGGCCACGATGACGGGAAAAATGATCCTGCGAACCCAGGTCGGCCTGCACGTGGCGTGGGTCGCCGGCTCGCTGGTGGGCGGGCTCGCGGGCGGCGCCTTCCTGCGCGACGTGCCGGGCGTCGACTTCGTGCTCACCGCGCTGTTCGTGGTGTTGGCGATGGACGCGCACCCGGACCGCACGACGCTCGCGCTCGCGCTGGCCGCGTGCGCGGTCGCGCTGGCGGCGGCGCCGGGCGCGATGCTGCTCGTCGCGATGGGCGGCTTCGCGGGCCTGCTCGTGGTGCGGCACGTCCTGGCCCGACGGAACGCGAAGGAGGCGGCGCATGCCTAGCACCGGATACCTGCTGGCGGGGATCGCGATCGCGGCGGCGGTCACCGTCGCGCTGCGGCTGGCGCCCTTCGGGCTGGCCTCGGTGCTGCGCGATTCGCCGCTGCTGGCCGACTTCGGGCGATGGATGCCCGTGGGCGCCGTGGTGGTGCTGGCCGTCTACTGCATGGCACAGGTCGACTACACCGCGCCGGCGCACGGGATCCCGCAGATCGCGGGCGTCGCGGCGACGGCGCTGGCGCACTGGTGGCGGCGCAACGCGGTGCTGAGCATCGTCGCAGGCACGGCGGTGTGCGTCGCACTGAGCTACGCACTGGCGTGATGGCACCATGAGCTGATGCGCAAGGAGATCGTCACTGCCGGCGACGTTCGCCTGGCGGTGCAGCACCGCCGCGTGCCGGTGCCGACGGGCCCGCCGGTGCTGCTCATCCACGGCATGGCCGCCGACCACCGGACGTGGCGGCGCACCGTCCGCGCCCTGCACGCCGCCGGCCGCGACACCGTGACCTACGACCAGCGCGGCCACGGCCGCAGCGACCACAGCGCCGAGTACCTCCTCGACGAGCTCGCCGCGGACGCCGAGCGGGTCGTGCGGCACGTGGGAGTCGAGACCTTCGACGTGGTCGGGCACTCCCTCGGGGGCCAGGCCGCGTTACGGCTCGCGTGGCGCCTGCCCGACGGTGTCCGTCGCCTCGTCCTCGAGGAGATGCCTCCGGTGGCGCTCGAGCCCGAGCAGGTCGCGGAGTCGGTGGACCTGCCGCTGACGCCGCGCCGGGTGTGGCTGGGGATCAAGCAGGTGGTGCAGACGCCGGGCGCCCTGTCGCGGTTCGACAAGACGATGATCGATTCGGTCTCCCCGCAGTTCCAGCCCGATCCGGCGTGGTGGGACCGGCTCGCCACGACCGGACAGCAGACGCTGGTGATCTCGGGCGGCCCGCGCGACTTCCTGCGCCCCGAGTACCTGCGGCTCGTCGCCGACGCGCTGCCCCGCGGCGAGTACGCCGAGCTGCGCGGCGGGCACACGGCGCACCGCGAGTCCTCCGCCGCGTTCGCCCGCGCGGTCCTCGAGTTCCTGCGCTAGCAGCTAGCGCAGGAATCCCACTGCAGCTCAGCCCTATCTGCTGCGGGAAATCTGTTCGAGAGTCGACCGTCACGGAATAGGACAAGGCCCGTCCCACCTACTGGTGGAACGGGCCTGCCATCGAAACGGCACTACGGGGTGAGCGGAGCCACCTGGCCGCCGGAGAGGCGGCGGTACGCGTACACGACCAACAGCGAGGCAACCGGTCCGGCGACCAGCAGGCCGATGCCGCAGAGGCAGGCGCCGATCATGCCGATGAGGCCCGCGATGACGAACGTCAGGATCGAGTTTCCGATGTCGCGCTGAATAACACCGAAGCCCTGCTTGATGCCCTCGATCGCCGGGAGCCCACGATCGACGATCGTCGGAATGGCGAACATGGTGAGGAATCCGACGACGATCGACACGATCGTACCGAGGAACGGGATCAGGCTGAGGATCGCGGAAACGGCGCCGATGATCACAGCGGCGATGACGACCTGACCGCTATTACGCGGCTTGAAGAAGGAACCGATATCGACGGGCTTGCCATCGGCGATGTCGAGCAGCCCCGAGTAGAGCGACGCCTGGATGATGCAGCCCACGATGCCGGTCACCAGGATGAGCAGCGCCATCCCGACCAGCGCACCGACGGAGCCACCGGTCGACATCGTCGTGAAGCCGTCGGCGTCGGTACTGGACGAACCGAGGACGATCGACACGATCAGGAAGTAGCCGAGACCGACGATCGCGCCGATGACGAGCGTGTACACGAGGATCGCCACGATGAGCGGGACCGCGTTCTTGGTGAACTTGTTCCAGGCCCAGGAGAACGCATCACCGATATTGAAGGGCTGCTGTCCGCCGCCGTACTGCGGGCCGCCGAAGCCGCCGGGAGGCGGCGGGAAGCCGCCCTGCGGCGGCGGGGGGAAACCTCCCTGCGGGGGCGGGAAACCCTGGCCGCCCTGACCGTAGCCGGGATCCTGTGGCGGCGGCGGGAAGCCGCCCTGACCGTAGCCCGGCTGCTGCGGGGGCTGCTGCGGGTAACCGCCCTGCTGGTATCCGCCGTGCTGCGGATCCTGCGGGTTCTGTGGGTAGCCGCCCTGGTTGTCACCAGGGTAGTTCGGCGGCTGCGTCATGGACTCCTCCTCCTCGCTCATGAAAGATCTCGGCAAACCTACCAACAGCCGGTGACGCACACCATAGTCGGTTGCTCAACCACCGTTGCTCTGACGTTTCGCCTCGCGCTTGGCCTTCCGGAGCGCGAATTCCTCCTGCTCGAGCCGCAGCGCGTGATCCGGCTGAGGAGCTCCGCCGCCGAGCCGCGCCGGCACCCAGTCCTCCCCCGCCGGAGCGGGGAAGCCGCGCTGCGCGCGCTCCAGGGCCTCGCCCATCGCGGCACGCAGCCGGGCGGTCAGCGCGACGGGGTCGTCACCGTCGGGATGGAGCGCGGGACCGACCTCCACGACGACGGGGAACCGGTGCCTGCCGATGCGGCGCTGGGTGCCCTTGGACCAGATCCGCTGGGTGCCCCAGACGATGACGGGGACGATCGGCACGTCGGCCTCGATGGACATGCGGGCGGCGCCGGACTTGAGCTCCTTGAGCTCGAAGCTGCGGCTGATGGTGGCCTCGGGGTAGAGCAGCACCACCTCGCCGCGTTCGAGGGCGGCCTCGGCCTCGTGGTAGCTCTCGGCGCCGTGTTCGCGATCGACGCCGATGGCGCCGCAGTGCTTGATGATGAAGGCCATGATCTTCACCTTGCGGAGCTCGGCCTTGACCATGTAACGCGGCCAGCGACCGGTCCGCTTCACGGCCAATCCCGCTTCAAGGAAGTCGACGTACGAGGTGTGGTTGACCGCGATCAGCACACCGCCAGTGGACGGGATGTTCTCCAGGCCGCGGTACTCCACGCGGAGCCCCTGAGCGCCCACGATGCTCTTCGCGAGCATCAGGACCACCTGATAGACGGGTTCGCGCCGCGCCATCACACCCCCTGAAGATCGCTTCTCCAGCCGAGGATACGACGGCGCGGCGCGGGCCGCGCCGAATCAGTAGGCGACTGAGAAACGCTGCCGCTCGTGGGCCGGGGTCAGGACCTCGTCGACGAACGCGATCGCGTAGTCGGCGCCGGAGATCTCGGAGTTCCCGTCGGCGTCGGTGAGCAGCACGTCGCCGCTCGTGCGGAAGGTGCCGCGCTTCTCGCCGGGGTTGAACGAGCCGTAGCTCGCGGCGGGGCTCACGTAGAACCAGTCCACGTCGTCGACGGTGCGTAGGTAGTCGAGTGCGCGATCGTGCTCCTGCGCGATCGGCTTGACCGCATCGGGGAACGACGGGGTGTCGACCAGCTTGGGGCCGCCCTCGGCGACCAGCAGACTGCCGGCGCCGCCGACCACGCCGAGACGGGCGCCGCTGGCGCGCGCTGCGGCGACCAGATTCTCCAGGGCGGTGCGCAGCTCGGTGCCGTCGCCCGACGGTGCCGCGGTCGGCAACGCGGAGACGATGACGGCGGCGCCGTCGACGGCGCGGGACACGAAGGCCGCATCGGTCACGTCGCCGGCCTCGGCGGTGGCGCCGGCCGGGACCTTGGCGACGTCGCGGGCGACACCGACGACCTCGATGCCGCGAGACAGGGCCTCAGTGGTGATGTGGCCGCCGGAGTAGCCCGACGCGCCGAAGACGGTGATCCTCACTGCGAGACCGCCTTGGAACGCCCCCTGAGCAGGTGCGTATCGGCCGCGAGCGGGCCGTGCGAGGCGATTCCCACGGCGATCAGGCCGGCGATGAGCGCCAGCGGAAGCTCGTAGCCGCCGCCACTCGCGAAGAAGCCCGCGTCCCAGTGCACGAAGATGATCGCGCCGAGCATGTCGATGATGCCGAGCACCGCGACGAGCGGGACGGCGAGTCCGATGATGAGCGCGGCGCCACCGACGAGCTCGACGATGCCCGCGAACCACGCGGACAGGGTCGGAAGGGGGACGTCCATCTTCTCGAACCCTGCTGCGACGTTGTCGATGCCGTTCGTGAAGAACTTCTGCCAGCCGTGGGCGAAGAAGATCGCGCCGAGGATCACCCGGGCGATCGTGGAGGCGAGGCCTTGGCCTCGCTCGAGCTGTGCGGCCATGGGGACCACTCCGTTCTATTGTTGAAGCTTCAAGCTTGCGCTACCATGGAAGCACAGACAAAACGTAAGCGCAATACTTCCGTACATGTAAGGTTTTTCGGCATGGCTGATTTCGACGTCTTCGCGAAGGACTGCCCCTCTCGCGATGTCTTCGCCCACGTCACCGGACGCTGGGGCGCGCTCGTCCTGGGACGCCTGCGCACGGAGCCCCAGCGGTTCGGCGAGGTCCGCCGCCAGGTCGAGGGCATCAGCGACCGCATGCTCACGCAGACGCTGCGCGCCCTCGTCGACGACGGACTGGTCAGCCGCTATTCGGCCGGCACCAATCCCCCGCACACCGAGTACCGGCTCACCTCCGCCGGAACGGACGTGGCGCAGGCGGTACTGGGACTGGTACGGGCCGTGGAGACGGCGATGACAACCGCACAGCGACTGGAGCGCGCTTCCCCGATTCCAGGAGGAATGTCATGACCACTGTGCCCGCGCTGTTCCTCAGCCACGGGGCGCCGCCCCTCGTCGACGACGAGCGGTGGGTCGCGCAGTTGCGCCGGCTCGCCGCCGACCTGCCGCGGCCCGAGCAGATCCTCGTGGTCTCCGCGCACTGGGAGGCCGCGCCCCTCACCGTGGGCGCCACTGATTCCCGGGTGCCGCTCACCTACGACTTCGGCGGTTTCCCCGAGCGGTACTACCGCACCGTCTATCCCTCCCCCGGCGCGCCCGCGCTGGCGGACCGGGTCGCGGCCATGGCACCCGACGATCAACCCGTGCACCGGGACTCGGAGCGACGGCTCGACCACGGGGCCTACGTGCCGCTCACCGTGATGTACCCGGAGGCCGACATCCCGACGCTGCAGGTCTCGCTCCCCACGCTGGAGCCGGAGGCGCTGTTCGGGCTGGGCCGGCGGCTCGCGGAACTGCGTGAGGAGGGCGTGATGATCATCGGCTCCGGGTTCACCACCCACGGCCTCCCCTTCCTCACCGACCCGAGCGCCGACGCCGTCGCGCCCGGGTGGTCGGTCGAGTTCGACGCCTGGGCACACGAGCGGTTCGCCGCCGGGGACGTGGACGGGCTCATGCGGTTCCGCGAAGAGGCGCCGGGCATGCCCTACGCGCACCCGCGGATCGAGCACTTCTCGCCGCTGTTCGTCACGCTCGGTGCGGCGGCGGATCCCGAGGCCGCACCCGAGGAGCCGATCGACGGCTTCTGGATGGGGCTGGCCAAGCGCAGCATCGTCGCGGCCTGAGACACCCGTCAGGCCCCGCCGGATTCCCCGGTCAGGCGGGCCGCAAGGGCCGCATCGTCGACGTGCGCCGTCAGGCGACGGCCTTCGCGACCAGGGCGGCGAGCCGCGACTCGGTCTCGGCGTCGAGGGCGGTGATGTTCCAGACGATGGGGTGCATGGTGGCACCCTCCTCGAAGGCGGGGTTCACCGTCTCGCCGAAACCGAAGGCCACGTACGCGTCTCCGGGCTTGATGTAGCAGACGTCCTCGCCGCCGCCGACGTAGAACGGCAGCCCCCAGCGCACGACGGGCTCGAGGCCGGGCGCGTTCTCGCGGATGATGGCGTGTATGCGCTCCCCGATCTCGGCGTACGGCGCGGGCATGGCGCGGAGCTTGGCGAGAACGGCGGCATCGCCCTTCTTGGTGAACATTGTGGTGGGACTCCTACTGTCGGGCGGAACTTCACGCTACCGCGAGCGAACGGCTCGGGCGGGCCCGGAAACGAGTTCGGGCGGGGCTCTGATTTCTCAGAACCCCGCCCGGACTGCGGTTTCCTCTGTGGAGCTAAGGGGAATCGAACCCCTGACCTCCTCGATGCGAACGAGGCGCGCTACCAACTGCGCTATAGCCCCTTGCGGAACTCGAATACCTTAGCAAGCCCCGCGGCCAAACTGCTAACCGACCTTGCGCTCGTACGGTTCCCGCACGTCAGCGGGGCGATCGAGGAAGTCGAACTCCTCGGCGCGATACCGCGGCAGATGGTCGAAAGCAGGGTCCTCGTCGTCGATCTCCATGACGACGCAGCCGCCGCGACGCAGGTGCGCCGGCACCCCGTCGCGCACCTCGGCCTCGCGGGCGCGCTCACGCCTGGCCCGCTCCAGGCGCGCCATCCGACGGCGACGGATCTCGGTCTCGATCCGCACCGTCCGGCGCAGGTAGGCGAGGTAGGCGACCAGCGCCAGCACCACCGCACCGAGGCCGTACCAGGCGAAGGGCACGCTCATCAGGCCCGCACCGAGCGCGACCACGGCGAGCACGCCCAGGACCAGCGTCACGCGCTGGCGGAACCGGAACCGCGCCTCGGTGATCCGGGCGTCGTTCTCGGGGTCGTAGCCGCCGCGGCGGCGACGCGGCTCCGCGTCCTCGGCGTACGCGCCCTCGTACTCGGCGTCGTCCAGCTCGTCGTCCGCGTCCTCGGCGACCGGGCGGGAGACCGGATCGATCTCCTCCGTCAGCTGCTCGTCCGCGGCCACCTCGTCGGCGACGTCGTCGTACTCCGCTGCCTCGACGAATTCCTCCGCCTCGGTCTCGATCTCCGCTTCGGCGACGGGCTGGTCGACGAGCGGCTCAGTGGCGGGCGGCTCAGTGACGGGCGCGGTCACGCGGCGGACGATCGGCGCGGACTCGGGCGCGGCGGCCTCGTCGGGCTCGCGCGCGGCGGGGGCGTCGACGTCCAGGTGGTCGAGGTCGACGACCCTCGTGCGCGCGGCCATCGCGGCCCGCTCAACGGTGTTGATCGGGGTGGTGTCACCGTCCATCGGACTGGATCCGTGCAGGTCGTCGACGTCGGAATCGACGTAGGCGTGCGCATCGGCGTCCTCGTCGGCGGCGCCGCCCGCGGAGTCGGAAGGCTTACCGAACACGATCCGACCGTCCTCGACGATCTCGTCGTCCTCGAGCTCGGCGTCCGCGTCGGCCGGGCCCTCGCCGCGCGGCACCTCGACGACGGTGGCCGCCGGGCGGATACGGCGCCGCACGGCACGGCCGGCGGAACCGCCGCGGTGCAGCAGCCGGGTCTTCAGCGTCGCGTCGGACACCTGGTTCACCTTGGGGTGCCGCGCCGCGAGCATCGGAACGAGCACCACCAGCCACGCGACGATCAGCCCCACCCAGAGCAGTGTCTGCGGGATCATGTCGGCTCCCTCCGGCATTCAGCGAGCACGGATCACATCCGTGTAAGTCGCCTTGAAGGCTATTTCACCGTGGTGAATCAGCGCGCCCGACGCGCCGTAGTCAAACCCCAAAAATCTCAAACAGTCACTTCAGTCACAGGCTCAGAAGCGCGCGCGACCCGACCGGACCACCCGCGCGACCATGGAATCCGCGACCTCCTCGGCCGTGATCGCGACGAGCAGATGGTCGCGCCAGGCACCATCGACGTGCAGGTACCGGCGTAGCATGCCCTCCTCACGGAAGCCCGAGTTGCGGAGCACAGCACGCGATCCGGCGTTCTCCGGGCGCACCGTCGCGTCCACTCGGTGCAGGCGCAGCGGGCCGAAGCAGTGGTCGACGGCGAGCGCGACGGCCGCCGTGGCCACCCCGTGGCCGGTCACCCGCCGATCGACCCAGTAGCCGACCCACGCGCTCTGCAACTGCCCGCGGGTGATGTTCCCGATGGTGATCTGGCCGGCGTAGGCACCGTCGACCTCGATGACGAGCGGGACGATCGTCCCGGCTCTCGCCTGCGAGCGCAGGGAGGCGCACAGCGGCGTCCACTGCGAGGCCGCATGCCGCCGTTGCCAGTTCACCTCGCCCGACGGTTCCCAGGGTTCCAGTTCCGCCCGATTAAGCAGTCGCAGCCGCGACCACTGCCGGCCGTCGCGGGCGCGGATGGGCCGCAGCCGCACGACACCCGCGGCAGTGGTGAGGGGCCCGAGCTCGACCTGCCAGTTCGCTCCGAACACCGATGTCAGCCGCGCTGGGCGAGGAAGGCGACGACCACGTCGTCGCCCGCCCGGACCTCGGTGACCTCCGGGTCCACGACGATGAGGCAGTTTGCCTCAGCCAGGCTCACCAGCAGGTGGGAGCCGTTGTCGGGGATCGGCGCGACCATGAACTCGCCGCTGTCCTCGTCGCGCATGAGCTGGCCGCGCACGTACTCGCGGCGGCCCGCGGGCGACTGATGAGATGCCGCGCTCTTGGCCGTCACCAGGCGGCGCATCGGCTGCCGCTTGCCGAGCGCGATGCGGATCAGCGGCCGCACCATCACCTCGAAGGCGACCAGAGCGCTCATCGGGTTCGAGGGCAGCAGGAAGGTGGGCACCTGGTCGTCGCCGAGAGTGCCGAAGCCCTGAACAGAGGCGGGGTGCATCGCGATGCGCTCCACCGCGAGGTCGCCGAGCTCTGCCAACGCGACGGTGATGTCGTCGGAAGCGCTGCCGCCGAGCGCGGAGGTCACGATCACGACCTCGGAGCGCTGGAGCTGCGCCTCGACGGCCTCGCGCACCCCGTCGGTGGTGACGATGCCCACGCGGTGGACCTCGGCGCCGCAGTCGCGGGCGGCGGCGGCCAGCGCGTAGGAGGCCACGTCGTACACCTGGCCGGCCCCGGTATCCCGATCGATGTCGACCAGCTCACGGCCCACGGAGATCACCGCGACGCGGGGCCGCGGGTGCACGGAGACCTTGTCGCGCCCGACGGCGGCGAGCAGGCCCACCTGCGCGGGCCCCACGACGGTGCCGCGGCGCACGGCCACGTCGCCCGGCTGCACGTCGTCGCCCGTGCGGCGCACGTACTGTCCGGATCGGACTGCATGTCCGACACGGACTTTCGACAGGCCACCGTCGGTCCACTTGTCGGGCAGGACGGCGTCGGCGAGGGTGGGCAGCGGCGCGCCGGTCTCGACCTTGACGGCCTGACCGGGCTGCAGCCGGATGGGTTGGCGGTTGCCCGCGCGGACCTCGCCCACGACCGGCAACGAGACGACGATCTGTTCGCCGGTCTCCTCGTCGGTCTCGCCGGCGCTCGCCACGTCGACGGAGCGCACGGCGTACCCGTCGATCGCGGCCTGGTCGAACGCGGGGAGGGCGTTCTCGACGACCACTTCCTCCGCGCACATGAGGCCCTGCGCCTCGGAGATCCCCACGCGCACCGGCCGCGGCGCCACCGCCGCCGCCGTGACCCGTGCCAGATGGTCCTCCACGGAGCGCATGCTCTCGGCCTCCTACAGCGTCAGTCTCGGTTCAGGCGATCCTGCAGCCAGTCGCGCAGGTCGGGACCGTAGTCGTCGCGGTCCAACGCCAAGTCAACCGCAGCCTTGAGGTAGCCCCCGGGATTTCCGAGGTCGTGTCGGGTTCCGCGGTGCACGACGACGTGCACGGGATGGCCCTCGGTGATGAGCAGCGCGATGGCGTCGGTCAGCTGGATCTCGCCGCCGGCGCCCTTGTCGATCCGGCGCAGCGCGTCGAAGATCGACCGGTCCAGCAGGTAGCGGCCCGCCGCCGCGTAGTTCGACGGGGCGTCCTCGGCCTTGGGCTTCTCGACCATGCCGTTGACCTTGAGCACGTCCGGGTTAGCGGCGTCGGGCACGATCTCGACATCGAAGGCGCCGTAGCTGCTGATCTGCTCCGGACTGACCTCGATCGCGCAGAGCACGGAGCCGCCGCGCTTCTCGCGGACCTTCGCCATCGTCGTGAGCACGCCGATGGGCAGCACCAGGTCGTCGGGCAGGAGGACGGCGACGGCGTCCTCATCGTCGTCGAGGACCGGCTCGACGCAGGACACGGCGTGGCCCAGGCCCAGCGGCTTCTCCTGAATGACGGCCTCGGCGTGGATCAGGTTCGGGGCGCGGCGCACCTTGTCGAGCATCGCGGTCTTGCCGCGCTTCTCCAGGGTGCCCTCGAGGACGAGGTCCTCGACGAAGTGGGCGACCACACCGTCCTTACCGGGGCTGGTGACGATGCAGAGCCGCTCCGCACCGGCGGCCGCGGCCTCCTCGGCCACCAGCTCGATGCCGGGGGTGTCGACCACCGGGAGCAGTTCCTTCGGCACCGTCTTCGTCGCGGGGAGGAAGCGGGTACCCAGGCCCGCGGCGGGGACGATCGCGGTCTTCGGAATGGACGGCGCGTTGCTCATTCCCCCACCTTAGGCTAGGTCACGTGAAGGTAACGATCCGAGTGGCTGGGAATTCGCCGCGTGAGCACTGAGTCCAAGGCCGCATGGCGCACGCGATTCCGGCGCAATCGCGCGGCCCTGACGGCCGCTCAGCGGGCGGAGGCCGCGGCGGCATTGACCTCCGTTCTGGCGGCGTTGGACCTGGGTGAGGCGGTTGCGGCGTACGTGCCGGTGGGCTCCGAGCCGTCGTTCACTCTGGGCCGGCAAGTGCTGCTCCCGGTGACCCCGCCGGAGCCGGGGCCGCTCGATTGGGCGTGGTCGGGCTCACTCCTCCCCGGCCCCTTCGGACTGCTGGAACCTGCGGGCCCCCGGCTCGGAACCGACGCCTTGGCCGGGGTGTCGACGGTGCTGCTGCCCGCGCTGGGCTGCTCCCGGGAGGGCGTACGACTCGGGCGGGGAGCCGGCTACTACGACCGCTCACTGCGCCCCGGACCGCGGCGGATCGCGGTGGTCTACGACGACGAGCTGGTGGACTACCTGCCGTCGGAGCCCACGGATGTGCCGGTGCATGCGGCGCTGACCCCGTCGGGTCTGGTGGACTTCGCGTCGTGAATCCACGGCTGAGAGCGTCAGGAGGCCGAATCTGGCTTCGTGACGGTGTGAGCCGTGGATTCACAGGCGAACGTTCCGTAACCAAACTGGGGATAGCGGCGCCTCGGCGATCCCTCCGAGCGTGTTGCTCGCGAGACGATGCCGAGCATGAACGACTGGCTCTCGCTGATCCACGACATCGCGCAGTCGTCGGGCGGGGTGGTGACGCGGCATCGATTGCTGGGCGCCGGCATCCCGTCGGCGGACATCGAGCGGCTCCGTGCGGCGGGCAGGCTGACTGTGATCCGCCGCGGCTGGTACCGGCTCGAGCGTGCACGGCCGATCGTGGTGGCCGCGGTCGAAGCGGGCGCCGTCGTGACCTGCGTGAGCGCGCTCGGTTTCCACAATCCGGAGATCTGGGTGCCGGCGGGCATCACCAAGACGCATCTGCGCTGGCCGGCTCACGTGCGGACGCGGCGGCGCACGCATGAGCAGTGCCGCGCTTTCCGCACTCTCGAGACGCCACGGGCCGCGGTGGATCCGCTGGATTCGGCGCTGCTGTGCGCGGCGAACTGCCTCGATCCCGACCAGCTGGCCGCAGTGCTCGACTCGACGCTGCGGATGACGGTGCCGCTGACCCAGGAGTACCTGCAGCAGTTGTTCGCCGGCGCGCCGGAGCGGATCAGACCGGTGCTGGGGCACCTGGACCCGCTGGCGGGATCGGGCATCGAATCGATGGTGCGGTACCGGCTGCAGTGCAGACACATCGCGGTACGCAGCCAGGTGACCATCCCCGGGGTGGGCACCGTCGACCTACTGGTGGGCGACAAGCTGATCATCGAATGCGACAGCGAAGGACATCACAGTGGCCTGCACCGCAAGACCGACCTGAAACGCGATCGGATATCGGTGCGCGGCGACTACCGCGTGCTGCGCATCGACTATGAGGAAGTGGTGTCGAAGGAGAGGTGGGCGGCCGCATACCGGGACATCGAGGACCTGGTGCGCACTGGTCGCCACCGAGGGAAGGTCCGCACGGCACCGGTGGCGGCAGTCGCCTGTGAATCCACGGCTGAGAGCGTCAGGGGGCCGAATCTGGCTTCGTGACGCTGTGAGCCGTGGATTCACAGGCGCCGGTCACACCAGCAGGCGAGAGATGTACTTTTCGCCGTACGTGCGCAGGGCGGCGGTGTCACTGATGTCCAGGCCGGTAGGCGAGTTGGACAGTAGCGACCCCGTGATCCGCAGCATGAGGTCCACGACGGAGCAGAGTTCGGCGTAGTCCTGTTCGGCGCCGGTGTTACGCAGGCGGATCACGATGCCCTGGATGAGCAGGTCCCACACGCCGCGCGGGATCCGCAGGAAGTACTCGGGCTCCGCGGCCAGCACCTTGGACACGGCCATGTTCGACTCGGCCTGCTCGATGCTCAGGACGAACACCTCGACCAGCGTCTGCTGCGGCGTGTACCCGACGATCGTCTTGTCGAGCTTGCGGCGCAGGGTACGGATCTCGATCGCGACAACGCGGGCGATCAGCTGGTCGCGGTTGGGGAAGATCCGGTACAGCGTGCTGCGGGAGACGTGCGCCTGCTTGGCCACCTGGTCCATGCTGACGCCAGGGATGCCGTTCGCGGCGATCACCTCGCGTGCCGCGTCCACGATCCGCCGCGCAGGTGAGGGAACCGTCATAGCGGTATCGTATCCGTTCAGATCCTTGGCACTCGAATCGCAGGAGTGCTAAATCGAGGGGTAGAATCGCGAGGTGCCTACCTATTCGTATCAGTGCAAGGAGTGCGGCGAGGCCTTCGACGCCGTCCAGTCCTTCTCCGACGATCCGTTGACCGTGTGCCCCAACTGCGGCGGCCCGCTCCGGAAGCTCTTCAACTCCGTGGGCGTCGTCTTCAAGGGCAGCGGCTTCTACCGCACCGATTCCCGCAGTTCGAAGGCCGATACGACGGCCAAGTCGGAGAAGAAGTCGGACACCGCGGCGAAGGTCGACAAGGCGACCAGCTCGTGACCCACGTCTTCGACGAGGCGACGGCGGTCGAGCCGATCGCCGTCGGCTTCCGCGCGCGGACGCACCCCGCCTACAACAACATGGTCGGCCCGTTCGGCGGGATCACCGCCGCCACCGTTGTCGCGGCGCTGCAGGCGCACCCCGAGGCGCAGGGCCACCCCCTGAGCCTCACGCTCAACTTCGCCGCCCCGATCAAGGACGGCGCCTGGGACATCGCGATCACCGTGCTCCGCACGAACCGCACCAATCAGCACTTCACGTACGTCATCACTCAGGACGACGGTGCCGTCGCCTCCGGCACCGCGGTGTTCGGCACCCGCCGCGACACCTGGAGCGCCACCGAGACGCCCTTCCCCGAGGTCGGGGCACCCGAGGACCACGCCGAGCTGTCGATGCCGGAGTTCGTCGAGTGGGCGAAGAACTACGAGACCCGCTTCGTCGAGGGCAGCCTCGAGATGGACGGCCCGCAGGACGGATCGACGACCACCATGTGGCTGCGCGACAAGCCCGCGCGCCCGCTGGACTACCCGGCGCTGGCTTCGATCTCCGACTCGTTCTTCCCGCGGATCTTCCTGCGCCGCGGCACGTACGTCCCGGCGGGCACGATCTCGCTGACGACCTACTTCCACGCGAGCCCCGCGGAACTCGAGCAGCAGTCGGACGGCTACCTGCTCGCCACCGCTCGCGCGGCCCGGTTCGGGCATGGCCATTTCGATCAGTACGGCCAGGTCTGGGGCCGGAACGGCGCGCTGCTCGCGACCACGCATCAGATCGTCTACTACAAGGATCCGCAGGCCTGATCTCCGAGGCATTTCTCCACAGGTTCGGGGTTATCCACAGGCGCCCTTTTCCTGACTGCGCCGGGGTACGGGACCGTCGTAGCCTCCGGGCATGGACTCCTTGCAGCCGACCGGGGCGGAACGGATCCGGGCCGCGCTGCGTCCTGGCTGGGCGCGCACGCTGGCGGCGCGGCGGGCGGCGGCGGCCGTACTCGCCGTGCTCGCGCTGATCGTGGCCGTCACCAGCCGGCCGAACGGCCCGCAGGCACAGGTGCTGGTGGCCGCGCGGGAGCTGGGGCCGGGCGGCCGACTCACCGCCGAGGACCTCGCGGTGCGCACGGTGCCCGCAGAGCTCGCGCCGCAGGACGCGCTCACGGCGCCCGACGACGCCGTCGGCCGCTCGGTGACGGGCCCTGTCGGCGCGGGCGAGATCCTCACGGGCCGCAGGGTGCTCACAGACCGCACGGCCGGGCACATCAGGCCGGGGTCGCGGCTGGTCCCGGTCTCGTTGCAGGACGCGGCCACGATGGATCTGCTCCGCGCGGGCGACGTGGTCGACGTGGTGGCGCAGCGCAAGGACGACTCCCCGGCCGTGCTGGCCCGCTCGGCGACGGTGGCCGTAGCCGCGGCTCCGCAGGCCACCCGGCAGCAGGCCCGCACGGCGATGCTCGCGATGTCGGAGTCGGAGGCGCACGCCGTGGCAGCCGCGGCGCTCAGTTCCCCGCTGTCGGTGGTCTTCCGGTGAGGTCAGCCGACGCGGTAGGTGAGCTCGCGGATCAGCCACCTCTGACGCTCCCGCGCGACCTCCGCCGCGGCGGGGCCGTAGTAGTAGCGCAGATACTGCTCGCCGGCACGGCGCTGAGCGCGGGTGGGCAGCGTCGCGAGTTCGGCGGGCGGCGCGAGTTGCGCGGCCCCGGACGTGGTGATGGCGCCCTGCAGCCACCGTCGCTGCTCGAGGAGCATCCACCACCACGCGCCACCGAGCAGTGTCAGGGTGACGGCGCACTTGAGCAGGATCAGCGCGAACGCGATCATCGGGTCGTCGCCGCTGGGCGCGTTCCACCAGAAGTGCATGAGGTAGGAGAGCGCCACGGCCAGGGCGGCCAGCGCCGGGCGGCTCCGCAGCAGCGCGAGGCCGAGCGCGAAGAAGCCGGTGTACACCCAGTGCGATTGGAAGCCGAAGAGCGCGCGCAGCAGGGTGACGGTGAGCGCGCCGGCGGCGTCGGACTGGGCGTCGCGCAGCGCGAAGGTCATCGCGTAGGTGAGGTTCTCCACCACCTGAAAGCCGAGGCCGGCGAAGGCGCCGACGGCGAAGATCTGCAGGGGGCGGCGCAGCCGGTCACGGAAGATCACCAGCAGCAGGGCGACGCCGGCGCCCTTGATCGTCTCTTCGTTGAGCGGGCCGACGAGGGCCGCGCCCCAGTCGGTCGCGCCGGGATCGTCGAGGACGTCGTTCACGGCGTCGGAGGCGAAGCCGTTGATCTGCAGCGACAACCCACACGCACCGATCGCTCCCCAGGCGAAGGCGAGCGCCCACGCGCTGCGGACCTGGGCGTGCGAGCGATCCAGCGCCCAGATGATCACCGCGATCACCGCGGCCGCGATCACGATGATCGGCAGCGCCGCCGCGATGCCGGCACCGGATTCGGCGAGCCGCGGCACCATGTCGCGCGCGAGCACGTAGCCGCCGCACACCAGGCCGGCCGCGAACACCCAGAAGGAGATCGTGGTCATACGCGCGCGCATCAGACCTCCCGCATCGACTGGACGAGCGCGGCCAGGTCGGGCACGGCACCGTCGGGCGGGCGCAGCGTGAGCACCGTGACCAACAGTGCCTCCCGCCCGACCACGGCGCACTCCCCCGCGCGGCCGCCGCCGCTGGCGGTGCAGCTGCGGCCAGTGAACGCGGCTCCGCGGAACTCGCCGGTGAAGTGCGCCTCGACGCCGCCGGCCTCGAACTCACGCAGGCGGCGTGGAGCCGCGGAATCGAAGTCGGTCATGCCGGTGGTCAGGCGCACGGAGAGCGAGCTGCCGGTGGCGTGGGTGAAGCGCGCGACGTCGGCCCGGCCGGACGGCACCTTCTCCCAGCTCGACGGTGCCCGGAAATCGACTCCGGCGTAGTCGTTTCCGACACGATAGGGCTGGTCTGCGACGGGCGTGTGCGGCGTCGGCACGGCGCGTTCGATCCCGAACCAGCCTGCGGCGAGTGCACCGACGACCAAGATCACACCGGCCGAAACGCCCGCGTCCACTGCGCGGATTCGATTCATACGGTTAGCATAAGTCCGAAATTGCATCACGCGTCACTGGCGTTACAACCACACGAAGGACACTCGATCATGCTCAAGGGATTCAAGGACTTCCTCCTCAAGGGCAACGTGCTGGACCTCGCGGTCGCCGTTGTCGTCGGTGCCGCGTTCACCGCGATCGTCACCGCGTTCACCGAGAACATCGTGCAGCCGCTCATCGCCTCGATCGGCGGCGGCAAGGACGTACAGGGCCTCGCGTGGCAGATCGTGGCAGGCAACGACAAGACGGTCGTCGACTTCGGCGCCGTGATCACGGCGGCGATCAACTTCATTCTCGTCGCGGCCGTCGTGTACTTCGTGCTGATCCTGCCGTACGAGACGCTCAAGAAGCGCGCGAGCGGTCCTGCCACCGAGGACGAGGTGGACGTGCTCGTTGAGATCCGCGACCTGCTCGCCGCGCAGGCCGCGCAGCCTCAGGGCGGGGCCCACTCGGTCCTGCCGCCGACCGGCCAGTTCCCCTCGCAGAAGCCGCAGATCTAAACCCCAGACACGAACGAAAGCCGGCCTACCCACCCCGGGGAGGCCGGCTTTCGCCGTTCGGGTCCGACGGTGCCACTACAGGGAGCCGCGGCGCGACCGACCGGTATCCCCCATCTCCAGCACGGCCATGAGCTCGCAGTAACTCGATTCCGTCAGATGGGATGACGTCCCCTCCTCCTGGGGGCAGCGCGAAGGCGGTTGCGAATGCCCTTCACTCGCGTCCGGACGACCTGTTTGGCATGACGGTCAACGCCCCTCGTGATTCCGCGACGGCATCGCGTCCACGAACGAAGCCCTCATGAATTGGACGCACCGGCTCGCGGATCGGTTCCCAACGGATCCGAGACGTTGGGGTCACTGGACACGACGAAGGGCGGCCCGCCTCCGGGCCGCCCTTCGTGTCGAGAAGTCGGTTGCGTCAGCCGAGGGTGAAGCGGTCGCCCCAGAGGATCACACGCCCCTTGCTATCGCCGACCTGGGCACGGACGATCACATACAGGCGGGCCTGCGCATAGCCTGCGCAGCCGTCGACGCCGATCGTCTGGTCGCTGTAGGTGAAGCTGCCGCTCGAGCCGGTGAAGTCGAAGCTGGTGGACGGGGCCGCCCAGTCCGGGTCGATCTCGTCGCCTGGCTTCGGCCAAGTCGACCGGTCATAGGTCAGCGACTGGGTGCCGATCGAACCTGCCGAAAGCGAGAGGGACGCGCCGGTCGTTCCCGACACCGAGGGCTCGATCGTCGGGCCGTTGAAGCCGACCGAGGCCCCGGATGCGGCTTCGACGCCCGCCTCGACGCCGGCCGATCCGACATCGATCTGGCAGCCGACCGCGTAGCCGGCCTCGATCGATCCACCGTCGGCGTCCGCGCCGTTGACCTTGACACTCACCGAACCCGACACCCAGGCGTTACGCGTCGTCGGCAGGGCGACCATTCCCGGTGACAGGCGGGCACGCTGCCCGGTGACGGAGACGGTGATCGAACCGGATCCCGCCTTCACCGTCTGCGAGGCGTTCCGCAGCGGAATGACGGTATCGGCGCTCGCCGTGGCAGGTGCGAGCAGCGCAACGGTCGCGGCGCCTGCGGTGGCGAGCGCCGCCGCGGCGAGGGAGATTCTCGGGGTCATGTACCCAGTCCTTTCGTACGCCGGCTGAGCTTCGCCGACGATTGAGAGGAAGCTACCAGCCGAAAAACGCCCAAACCGCCCGTGGAAACGCTGAGTTAACACTGACGGGAAGCTGTAACAGAATAGGCACTTTCTGAGGACTCGGGAGGGTTTCGGGCCGCAAAACGACGGATCGCCCGCCCCGAGCGCGGAGCGGGCGATCGTTCGGTCGTCGGAGCTGGCAAAGGCGGCGAGCAGTGTCTGGTCGACGTTCTTCAGCGCGATCCAGGCAACCGTCCACAGACTCCCGACCCTCGGAGGCGCGAACGGGGCTGGACTGCAGGGAGCGATACCTGCGCTGACGGCTTTCGTAATTGCACCGGCACGACGTCATCAGTGCCGGAGTGGGACGAGGAGGCGCCGACGCGCCTCGTGCGCGGACGACTTCGCAGCGCATCGGCGCGCGTCAACCGGGACGACGAAGCAGCCCTGCATTCCCGCGGGATCCGGGCTACCAACAAACGCGTCGCGCGCCCCGGGGAGCCCGGGACGCGCGATGCGCCTGTACAAGGAAAGGCGTCTACTCTGCGGTCGACCCCGTCGAGGAATCCGAAGCGCTCGCCCCGTCCGACGCCGAGGAACCCGTCGAGCTCGCGTCGGTCGTGGGCTTCGAGTCCGCAGCGGGCTTCGCGTCAGCCGACGGCTTCGACTCCGCGGCCGGCTTCGCATCAGCCGACGGCTTCGACTCGGCAGCAGGCTTCGCATCAGCCGAGCTCGAGTCGGTCGTGGGCTTCGAGTCGGTCGTGGGCTTCGACTCCTCGACGACCGGCTTGGTCTCCGTCGGCGTCGACTCGACCGGCTTGGTCACCGTCGGCGTCGACTCGACCGGCTTGGTCACCGACGCCTCGGCGGCCGGCTTGGTCACCGACGCCTCGGCGACGGGCTTCGCGGTCTCGGCGACGACGGGCTTGCTCACCTCGGCAGCCGAGGGCTTGGCCGCCTCAGATGCCGGCTTCTGAGCGACGGCCGTCTTGTCGGCGACGGACGTCACGAGGGTCTCGTCGGCGGTAGCGACCGAGGTCCGCGACACCGCATCCGACGACGTGGAGGTCGGCGCAGCAACGCCCGGCGTCAGCGAGGCGATCAGCTTGCTGATCTTGTCCGACGCCGCCTTGATCTGCGCGCCCGGGAACTCGACGATCGTGGTCACCGACTTCGACACGGCGTCGACCACGAGGTTGACGGCGTCGCCGAACTTGCCCTGGAAGATCGCCTGAGGAACAGACGTCAGAAGGCCGTAGAAGCTCTTGTAGATCGACAGGGCCGCCTGGCCGCCGGCGTACGCGGTCGCGACCGGGATGCCCAGGACGTCGAGCCCGGCGGTGATCGGGTTCGGCTTAGTGGCGGCATCGGACGCGACCGTCGCCGCAGCCTCGGCCGCCTTCGGGCCCGCCCCGGTGGCGATCCAGGTCAGCGAGTCCGTGACCGCCTTCTGGAACAGGCCGGGGACCGAGCCGAATTCGCCCTTGAAGATGGCCTGCGGCACGGAGGTGAGCATCTTGTACCAGATGGTGTAGACGCCCTGGCTGGTCTGCAGGACGCGGTAGACCGCCTGCACCGGGAGACCGGCGAGGTTGAGGAGGTCGGTCACGGCCTTCGGTACCGTGGGCAGCTCGACAGCAGCCTGCGAGCTCACAGCAGAAGCGGCAGCGGCGGTGCCCTGGACGGCCTCGTCGGTGACCACGACGAAGGTGCCGAGTGCAGCCGGAACAGCCGCGGCCGCATTCGCGACGGCGGGAGCCGCGGCGATGTTCTTGAGCACCGCGGCGGGCGTCACGATCGAGCTCGCGACGGCGGCGGTCGGAGTGGAACCGGCAGGCGCGGAGGTCGCGGCGACGGCGCCGGAAACCGGAGCGATGGCGACGGCGGCGGCAGCCACGATCGCGGTGACGGATGTAAAGGAGGTGGCCTTCGTGTTCATTGGTGTCAGCTTCCTTGAGGACGGATGCAGCGCCCGGGATTCATGCAGTACGAACCGGACGGCGCCGTGCCCGATTTGTACGTTGGTACCAATCTCTTGAGACACAGAAGGCGGCGCCCGAATGGACACCGCCTTCTAGCGTGTGATGGCTATCAGCCCAGGGTGAAGGGCTTGCCCCAGAGGAAGACCGTCGACTGCGTGTTGCCCGACTTCACCTTGACCTTGGCGAAGAAGCGGGCCTGCGCGTAGCCGGCGCAGCCGTCCACGCCGATGGTCTGCTCGGTGTAGCTCAACGAGCCCGAGCCACCCTTGAACTTGAAGCCGGTGCTGGGATCGGCCCAGTCGGGCGAGATCTCGTCACCGGGCGACGGCCAGGTGGCACGGTCGTAGGTCAGCATCTGCGTGCCGATGCTGCCCGCGGAGAGCTTGATCGACGCACCGGTCGACGCGGTCACCTTCGGCGTAATGGTCGGGCCGTTGAACGAGACCGACCCGCCTGAATCCCCGGTGACACCGGCCGTCACGCCGGCGGAGCCCACGTCAACCTGGCAGCCGACGGCGTAGCCCGCGGCGATGGAGCCACCGTCGGGCTTGCCGCCGTTGATCTTCACGGACACGAGGCCCGAGACCCACGCGTTGCGGGTCGTGGGCAGCGCCACCATCCCCGGCGAGAGCTTGGCGCTCTGGTTGGTGATGGTGACGACGACGTTCGAGTCGCCCACCTTGTTGGAAACGCTGCCGTTGGGCAGCGGGATGAAGGTGTCGGCGTTAGCCACACCCGTGGAGGCAGTGCCGAGAGCCACGCCGGCCGCGGCGGCAACGATGGCGCCGCGGATCGCGATGTTCTTCATTGAATGACATTCCTTCGGGAATCGCCGCCCTTCCGGGCGGGCAAGAGAGTCAGGTGGGTCGGAGAATCAGCCCAGAGAGAAGGGCGCGCCGTACAGGAAGCCCTGGATTCGGTTGCTGCCCTTGATCTCGACCCAGGTCACGACACGCGCCTGCGCGTAGCCGGAGCAGAACTTGATGTCGATGTTCTGGTCCTTGATCGACACGTTGTAGGTGCCGGCCTTGGTGAACTTGATCGAATCGGTGGAGCCGATCTGATCGCCGCGGCCGTAGCCGGTGACGCTCGTCGTCGCGCCGGGGGTCAGCGGGACGGAAAGGCCGACACCCGCACCACCGAGGCTGGCGCTGGGGCCGCTCGAGTCGAGGCCCGCGCCGGGGCCGGTGACCTTACCCTCGACACCGATCGCGCCGGGGAACTGGCAGCCGACGATGACGCCGACGCCGAGCTTGCCCTGAATGTCCTTGGCGTCAGCCGGAGCCGACACCGTGACGGAGCCGTTGGACGTGTACCACGCGGTGCGCGACTGCGCCGTAGCGAGCGAGCCCTGGATCGCCGACGAGTTACCCGTCGACTTCAGGACGACGCTCCAGCCCGCGGGGGCCGGGACGGTCTTCTGACCACTGGGCAGCGGGCCGGCGTTCGCCGATCCAGCAGTGACCGAGGCAGCAGCAGCCACCGCGATCGCAACGACGCCAGCGCGCCCTGCAACCTTGCTCATCTTGCTCATTCGTTCCCCTCACCAGGAATCATGGTGTGACACTCCGGTAGGAGCGCCGGCCAGCGACTCACCCAGCCGCCCTGCCGAATCCTGCGCTTCGTCTCAGCTCAGAATCACGATCGTTTCCCCGGAAGTCTTCGCTGACCTTCGGTTATCGCGGAGCATATCCTCAGCTTTCCAGGTCGCGCAACGCTTTCGATCTTCGTAAATGATGAATTCGTGAACCTTTTCATCGCGATCGCGAATCTCGTACTCATGCGTCAACCTGCACTTCTTAGGTTGCACTCACCGAAAACGGTCGCCTACCTGCGTCAAACTTAGGGTGGGCTTTGTCCTTAGAGTTCACTCAGATACACCAGAGCCGTAACCTGACCGTTTCACGGGGCGGCCGTGTCCTTGGTCACACTACCAGCGGGTTTGCGACGTCAACAACGTCTAGTCGCCGTGATGAGGCGGGCGATTCTCGCGGTACCAGCGCTCCGCCGGGTCACCGTCGCCCCCGGAACGGCGAGACGCCGCGCCCGAGCGGGGCGCGGCGTCGTTCACTCCTCGGCCGGAGCCGGAATCGGGCAGATCGTCCTTGGTCTGTGAAGGCAGCACGTCCCCGAAGATCCGCGCAACATCGCGCGCGGAGTACTTCCGGGAAGCGGGGCCCTCGGGGGTGGAGCCGGGCTCGGACATCACCGCGCCTGATCGTCCCCGCCCGCGATGTGGCGGATCACGTGGGTCGCGAGCGGCGTCAGCGTCGCCATGCCGTCGCGGATCGCCGCGCGCGAGCTGGCGAGGTTCACCACCACCGTGCTGCCGGAGACGCCGGCGAGACCGCGCGAGAGGCCCGCGTCAGTCGCACCCGCAGCGAGACCCGACGAGCGCAGCGCCTCGCAGATACCGGGCAGCTTCTTGTCGAGGATCTCCTCGGTGGCCTCCGGCGTGACGTCGCGGGCGCCCACGCCCACACCGCCGATGGTCACGGCCAGGTCGACGCCGCCGATCACCGCGGTGTTCAGCGCGTTGCGCACGTCCACCTCCTCGGCCGGGACCACGACGACGGCGTCCACCTCGAAGCCCGACTCCTCGAGCAGCTCCGTCACCAGTGAGCCCACCGACTTCCCCGCGCCGGACGCGCGGGAAGCGCCGGGCTGCAGATGGTCGTCGACGACGATCACGAGCGCACGGCCAATCACCCCGGCCCCATCGAGCGCGGCGTCATCGAGGGCCGGCACGTCGAGAACGTCGTCCTCCAGCCACTCTGCGTCCGCTGCTCGACTCTGGCTCATCTCCGCGGTCATCTTCGACTCCTCCGTCACTTGTCCAACTTATCGAGCGTCACCTGCTTGGTCACCGGACTCGTACTACTCGGGCTATCGAGGTAGGTAACGGTCACGGTAGCCCCCGGCGGGTAAGCGCGCACGGCGCCGATCAATCCGTAGCCGTCGCTGATCTGCAGCTCGTCGATCTTCGTCACCAGTGCGCCCTTCGGGATGCCGGCGCGGCCGAAGGCGCCTGTCGGGGAGACCTCCGCCACCAGCGCGCCGGGACGGCTCACCGACGCCCGCGGGTCCACAGTGACGCCGACGGCCGCATGCGTCGCCGAACCCGAATCCATCAGCTCCTTGCTGATCCGCTGCACCTGGTTGGACGGGATCGCGAAGCCCAGGCCGATGCTGCCGCCCTGCTGCCCGGTCAGCTTCGAACCGCCCAGCGTCGCGATCGACGAATTGATGCCCACGAGACGACCGGTCATGTCGACCAGGGCGCCACCCGAGTTGCCGGGATTGATCGCCGCGTCGGTCTGCACCGAGTTGATCACCGTCGCCTGATCGGAGTCCTTGCCGCTCGTCGCCACCGGGCGGTTCAGCGCCGAGACGATGCCACTGGTCACCGTGCCCGCGAGGCCCAGCGGGGCGCCCACCGCCACGACCTCCTGGCCGACGGTCAGCTTGCCGCTGTCGGCGAAGGTCAGGGGCTTGAGGTCGCGCTTGTCCGTCTGGATCACCGCGAGATCGGTGATGGGGTCCGCGCCCACCACGGCGGCGTTGCTCACGCTGCCGTCGGAGAAGGAGACCGTCAGCTTGCCGTTCCCGGCGATGACGTGGTTGTTCGTCACGATCTTGCCGTCCGCGCTGATCACCACGCCCGACCCGGACGACTCCGAGCTTCCCGCCTGATTGTCGATCGACACCACGGCCGGCAGCACGCCCTGCGCCACGTCCTGCACCGAGCCCTTGACCACGGGCGGCGCGTCACCGCCGGACACCGTCACCGCCGGCGACGCATCGCTCGTGCCCCACACCAGGTACGCCCCGGTGACCGAGAGCAGCGACGCGATCAGCGCGATCGCCACACCCATCGCGACCAGCGCGCCCATCCCGGGCCCGCGCGAGGGCGTCGTGGTCGCCACGGGCGGGCCGCCCGGCCCCGGGTAGCCCGACGGTGCGCCGCCCGGCGCCGGGTAGGCGTTCGAGTACTGCTGCGTGGGCCGGTACTGGCTCTGCGGAGCGGGCTGGGCCTGCTGGCCCGCCTGGCTCTGCTGGACCGGTTGCCCCGGCTGGCCGTACTGCCCAGCCGGCTGGCCCTGCTGATAGGGATTCTGCGGACCCTCGGTCATGGAGCCCCCTCCTTCGTGTTCTTCCCCGCCAAGACTGCATACGCCTTCTGTGAAGTGCCTGTGAGCAGATTGTCACTTCCCTCGCAGCAGGCGCAGACGGGGTTCCCGCTGCACCACCTGTGGGGCGCGGCCACCTGCGACCGGGCTGCCCGGGATCTCGAGGCGGAGCAGCGCTCCGCCACCGTCGGCCGTGCCGACCGCGACGGAACCGCCGTGCCGCTCCACCACCTGTTTCACGATCGCGAGGCCCAGGCCGGAGCCGGGCATCGAGCGACTCGCCATAGAGCGGTAGAAGCGCTCGAAAACCAGCTCCCGGTCCTCCTCGGGGATGCCGGGCCCACTGTCGGCGACGCTGAGCGTCGCCCGAGCGACGCCGATCTCGGCGAGCTCGACTCGGACCACCGAACCGTCGGGCGAGAACTTCGCCGCGTTGTCCAGTACGTTCACCACCGCGCGGCCCAGGCCACCGTTGTCGCCGTAGACGTACCAGGGCGCGCTCGTGACGTCGAAGCGGACCGTCGGGCGACGGCGCTCGACGCGCTCGACCGCCTTCTGCAGGATCTCCTCGAGGTCGACCTCCTCGTTCACCGCCTCGGGCGCGTCCTCGCGGGCGAGGTCGACGAGGTCGCCGACCAGCGTGGTCAGCTCCTCCACCTGAGCGAGGACATCGTCGGAGAGCTCCTTCATGTCCTCCTCGGGGATCGGTGGCGCGCCCGGCTGGTTCGCGGCGACGAGCAGCTCGACGTTGGTCCGCAGGCTCGTGAGCGGCGTGCGCAGCTCGTGGCCGGCGTCGGCGACCAGGCGGGCCTGCCGGTCGCGCGACTCGGCGAGCGCCTGCAGCATCGTGTTGAAGCTGGTGGTCAGGCGAGCCAGCTCGTCGCGGCCCACCACGGGGATCGGGGTGAGGTCGTCCGTGCGGGCCACCCGCTCCGCGGCCTCGGTGAGCCGCTGCACCGGTCTGAGGCCGCCGCGCGCGACGGCGGTACCTGCGATCGCCGCGAGCACGATGCCACACGCGCCGACCACGACGAGCACCGTGCCCAGCTCACTGAGCAGGTTCTTCGTCGGGGTGAGGTCCTCGGCCACGATGATCGTGACGCCGTTGTCGAGACGCCGCGCCATCACCCGGGTGTCGCCCTCGGAGCGCAGCGACTGGGCGAGCTTGCCCGAGATCACGTCGCGCTCGGGCTGCCCGATGGGGACCTGACCCGACGGGCCCGAGTGGTACGGCGTCCCGTCGGGATAGACGACCATCGTGCGGTTGACGGACATGTCCGGCCTGAACATCAGCATCATCATCACGGTGGTGAACTGTGTGACCGGCGAGCTCATCGCGGGCGCCACCGAGTCCACCTGCTGATGCAGCCGATTGTCGACGTCCGCGTACATCGCCCGCTTGACCACGAAGAACGCCGACGCGGCCATGAGCGCCACCGTGATACCCACGACCGCCGCGGCCAGCAGCGTCACGCGCCAGCGGAAGCTGACGTTGCGGGTGACCGGGTTGGGGTCCCGCATCGGGCGACGGTCCCGGACCTGCCGGTCGCGGGCCTCCGGGCGGGCGTGCCGCGGCAGAGGGCCGGAGGTCGTCGGAACGCGCCCCGTCATCGGATCACGGCGGAGTCTCGCGCAGGACGTACCCGACGCCCCGCACGGTGTGGATCAAGCGGCTCTCCCCCTCGGCCTCCGTCTTGCGACGCAGGTAGCCGACGTACACCTCGAGCGCGTTCCCTGAGGTCGGGAAGTCGTAGCCCCAGACCTCCTCGAGGATCCGGCTGCGGGTGAGCACCCGGCGGGGGTTGCTCATGAGCATCTCGAGCAGGCTGAATTCGGTGCGGGTGAGGCTGATGCTCCGCTCGCCGCGGAGCACCTCGCGGGTGGCCGGGTCGAGGCTGAGGTCCTCGAATTTGAGCACCTCGTTGTCGGCGCCCGCGTCGGGGGTGGCGCGGCGCAGCAGCGCCCGCATCCGGGCCAGCAGCTCCTCCAGCGCGAAGGGCTTGGGCAGGTAGTCGTCGGCGCCGGCGTCGAGGCCGCTCACCCGGTCGCTCACGGCGTCGCGGGCGGTCAGCACGAGGATCGGCAGGTCGTCGCCCGCGCTGCGCAGGCGGCGGCACACCTCCAAACCGTCGATGCGCGGCATGTTGAGGTCCAGGACCAGCGCGTCCGGGCGGTTGCTCGCGATGTGATCGAGCGCGTCCTGCCCGTCGACGGCGGTGTCCACCTGGTACCCGTTGAAGGTCAGCGAGCGGCGCAGGGACTCCCGCACCGCACGATCGTCGTCGACCACCAGAATTCGCATAGTCCACAGTCTTACCGAAGTCGTGTGTGAATTGGCTTAAGGGGTGCTTGTCGGCACTCGGCCCTGAGCGAACAACGGGTTCAGCGGCGGAAGCCCCGCCTACATGCCTTGAGGAAGCGGCCGGCCACGTCCTCGGGGGCGACGGGCACCCGCCAGCCCTGCCACAGCGCGAGCAGACGGAAGCCGGACGCCAGGACCGCGCCGACCACGAGCGCCCGGGAGTCGGTGGCACCCCACGACGCGGCGAGCACCGTCGCACCGGCGCCGGCGAGGGCCGGGATGGCGTAGAGGTCGCGCTCCTGGATGAGCAGCGGCACCTCGTTGACCAGGATGTCGCGCAGCACGCCGCCGCCGAGGGCCGTGGTGATGCCGATGAGCGCGGCGGCGAACGGGCTCGCGTCGTGGTGCAGGGCCGTCAGGGCGCCGGTGGCGGAGAAGACGCCCATGCCGATCGCATCGAGCACGAGCACGGAGTTACGGAGCCGGCCGAACTGCGGATGGAGGACGAAGACGAACGCCGCCGCGATCGACGCGGTGGTGATGTTCTCCCAGCCCTGGAAGGACGCGGGCGGGTGGATGCCCAGCAGTACGTCACGGGCGACGCCGCCGCCCACGCCGGTGAGCGCGGCGAGGGTCCACACGCCGAACAGGTCGAGCCGCTTGCGGACGCCGATGAGCGCGCCGGAGGCGGCGAAGACCGCGATCCCCGCGTAGTTCAGCACCGCCAGCAGCACGCACGCCCCCTCGGATACACCTCAAGAGCGGGTCGGCCCGAGGCCGACCCGCTCTTGAGGAAAGATCAGTTAGCGGCGGTCGAGGTCGACCAGGCCCAGCTTCGCGGCGCGCACGAGGCGACGGGGAACGAGGTGGGTGCGGCCGCCGACCTGCACAGCCTGCAGCTCGGGGTTGTTCGCCTTCCACTGCGAGCGGCGGGCGTGCGTGTTCGCCCGCGACATGCGGCGCTTCGGTACAGCCATGATTCTTCCTAACGGTCCTCGGAACAAGTCTTCGACGCGAGCCCGAGGGCTTCCAACGTCACAAGCACTGAAGTCTACCGCCCCGCGGCCCGCCCGCCAAAACGTGCGTACTTCTCCTGGAACTTCTGCACCCGGCCCGCGGTGTCGACGAGGCGCTGCTTCCCCGTCCAGAGGGGGTGCGAGTCGCTGGTCACGTCGACCACGATCAACGGATACGTCACCCCGTCCACGTCGACGGTCCGCGCCGACGTCGCCGTGCTGCGGGTGACGAAGACCTTCCCCGTCGACGCGTCCTGGAACGCGACCGGGCGGTACTCGGGGTGGATTCCCTGCTTCATGACATCTCCTCATCTGCTGTGTCTGCGCGCCCCGGGGCCGGGGCGAGGTCCTCACACGGGTCGGCGTGCATCTCGCCGAAGGGGTCGTGCCAGCCGGCCCAGACGTCCGGGCCGGCGGCCAGTTCCGCGGGGGTCAGCTCGGCCCACCGCAAGGTCTCCGCGATCTGCGCGGGGTCGGCCCCGGCGGCCAGCACCACCAGGTCGGTCCGGCGATCCCCCCACTCCTCGCCCCACGCCGCCGATGCCATCGCCCATCGCTCGGGCGAGCCGTCGCCGCCGGCCGCGAGCCAGCGCCCGGCGGCACCGACACGAAGGCCGGCGCCGGCGGACTCCAGCCAGAAGGCCTCGTCGGGCGAGGTGGCGAGCCAGAGCCGCCCGCGGGCGTGAACGACCCCGTCGAGCAGCACGTCGATCGCCTCATGGAAGCGGCCCGGGTGCAGCGGGCGGCGGGCGCTGAACTCGATGAGCCGAACGTCGCCGTCGGCGTCGAGCGACGGGCAGCCGGGCAGGAGCGGGCCGAAGGGCTCGATGGGCGCGCGCGGGGTGCCCAGGCGCGGGAGCAGGCCATCCAGGGGAGCACGCTCGCGGGCGATCGGGGCGCCCGGCGCGAGGCGGCGCAAGACCGCGCGCAGCCGCGCCGGGTCGGGGCTGTCGCCGGTCACGACCAGTAGGTCGGCGCTCTGCGCGTGCCCGACGGCGAGCTGAGCCACGGTGCGCTCGTCGTCGTCCGGGACCGGGAAGCGCTCGCCGAGATCCTCTTCACCGAGGGCGTCGTCGAGCCAGGTCGGGCCGTCGACGAAGCCGATCGTGCCGGTCACCTCGACGTCGCGCGCGGCGGGGCCGGGCACCGCGCCGACCATCTCCACGATCACGTGCTCGATGGCGTGCCGCACGGCGTCGGCCTCGAGGATCGGGTCGAGCCGCACGACGATGCGGCGGACGGACACCCGCCGGTGCAAGGTGCGGAGCAACGGCAGCAGGTCTTCCCGAAGCGTGCACGAGACGCAGCCGTGCGCGAGCTCGAGCAGGGCGACGCGCTCCTCGGCGGTCCCGTCGGGCCGGACGGTGGCCTCCGAGCGCACGACGAGGCCCTCGGCGAGGCCGGACAGGTCGTGGTGCACGACGACGGTGCCGGGCTCTGCCAGCTCGAGCGCGCGCTCCTGCCCGCCGAAGCCCGTCAGGAGCAGGACCGGGGTTCTCTTGGAAATGATTCCCATTTCCAGTACGTTACCTTATCGACAATCATTCGCAAGAAGGAGAACCATGTCCGCACACTGCCAGGTGACGGGCCGAGCGCCCGGTTTCGGCAAGCGGGTCTCGCACAGCCACGTGCGCACGAACCGCCGCTGGGACCCGAACATCCAGCGCCGCCGCTACTACGTGCCCGCACTCGGGCGCACGGTCACGCTCCGGGTGTCCACGAAGGGCATCAAGACCATCGATCGCCGCGGCATCGACGCGGTGGTCGCCGACATCCTGTCCCGAGGGGAGAAGCTGTAAATGGCCCGCAACGAGATTCGGCCGATCATCAAGCTCAAGTCCACCGCCGGCACCGGCTACACGTACGTGACCAGGAAGAACCGCCGCAACGACCCCGACCGCATGGTGCTGCGCAAGTACGACCCCGTGGTCCGGCAGCACGTCGACTTCCGGGAGGAGCGCTGATGGCCACGAAGGCGAAGATCGCCGCCAACGAGCGGCGCAAGGCCCTGGTGGCTCGGCACGCCGAGCGTCGCGCCGAGCTCAAGCGGATCATCGCGCACCCATCGACCTCGGCGGACGACCGCACGGCCGCCGTCAGCGCGCTCGCGAAGCTGCCCCGCGACAGCTCGGCGACGCGCGTGCGCAATCGTGACGCCGCCGACGGCCGCCCGCGCGGCCACCTGCGCAAGTTCGGGCTGTCGCGCGTTCGGGTGCGACAGATGGCGCACGACGGCCAGCTGCCCGGCGTCCGGAAGTCGAGCTGGTGATGGCACGTCGACCCCTGCGTACCCCGCCCGCACGGCGCGGCCTCGTCCGCGTTCCCGAGGGCGCGCTCGACTACAAGAACGTCACCTACCTGCGCACCTTCCTCAACGAGCGCGGCAAGCTGCGCTCCCGCGCCGTGACCCGACTATCGCCGCAGGACCAGCGCGCACTCGCGCTGGCGGTGAAGAACGCCCGGGAGATGGCGCTCCTCCCCTACTCCTCGAAGAAGTAGCTCCACACGATGTCGGGTTCTGCGGCGGTACACCTGCGCACGCGTACCGCCGCAGAACGCCGAATCGTGAGGAAGACCGCAGACGCCGGCGCGATACTTCGGTCGCGTAACCTTCTGTCACGTGACTTCCGTGCTGGCCGGCTTCGCCGTGATCGCGATCATCATCGCGGCGGGATGGCTCCTCGGTCGACTGGAGGTGCTGGGCGAACAGCCGGAGAAGCAGCTCTCCCTGCTGGTCTTCTACCTGCTCACGCCCGCACTGCTGCTGCACGCTCTGGCCACCACCGACGTGACCGTCCTCTTCAGCTCGCGGCTGTGGGTGAGCGCGGGATCGGCACTGGCGATCGCGACCGTCTACTACGTGATCGTCCGCGTCCTCTGGCGGCGGACGATGGGCGACGCCACCATCGGCGCGCTCGCCTCGAGCTACGTGAACTCGTCGAACCTCGGTATCCCGATCGCGGTCTTCGTGCTGCACGACACCTCGTACGTGGCGCCGCTGCTGCTGTTCCAGATTCTCGTCTTCTCGACGATCGCGCTCACAATGCTCGACCTCGCGGAGGCCCGCGAACGCACGGGGCCGAAGCAGCCGCTGTGGCGCACCGTCGCGACCCCGCTGCTGAACCCGATCGTGGTCGGCGCACTGATCGGGCTCACGATCTCGCTGACGCGGTGGCATCCGCCGGACTGGCTGATGAGCCCGGTGAAACTGCTCGGCGACGCCTCCGTGCCGATGGCGCTCATCGTCTTCGGGCTCTCGCTCGGCGGCGTGCGAGTGCTGCAGAAGGGCGTGGCACCCCGCCGGGACATCGCCCTGGCGACCGTGCTCAAGATGATCGCAATGCCGGTTCTGGCGTGGGCGATGGCGCGCTTCCTGTTCGGGCAGTCCGGGCACGCCCTCATGGCGCAGACGGTGACCGCCGCGCTCCCGACCGCACAGAACGTGCTGGTCTACGGCCTGCGATACAACCGAGGCGTGATCCTCGCGAGGGATTCCGGGCTTATCACAACGGCCCTGTCGATTCCGGCGATCATGCTGATCGCGGTCCTTCTCACCTGACGAATGTGACGGACGACCCGGTCACATTACGCCTGTGACGTCCATTTCGGCTTGGGTTCCCCAAACTACTCATGGGTTAATGAAGCCACGAGTAGCGCGCTGAACGGTGCGCTGCGCATCGAACCCAGGAGAGACCCCATGGCTCAGACCGCCGCACAGCGCGCCGTCGACCTGTTCGTCTCTGCCGTTGAGGCCCGCGGGGGCAAGGCAGAGGTGACCACGAAGGGCAGCACCACGCTCGTCACCGTGACCGCAGCCGACGGCCGCACCGAGACGCTCCGCGTCAAGGCCACCACCGGCGACGCATGGCAGGCCCGCAAGAGCGAGGCCGCCGCCAAGGCCCCCGTCACCGCCTGGGCGCTCATCGACCTGTCCGACGGTGCGCCGATCGCGCTCGCCCCGGCCGACGACTACGCCGCGCACGTGGCCAAGCTCGCCGCCGCGTGGGAGGGCAAGAACCCGGGCAAGGCACTGACCGCCGGCACCAACCTCTCGGTGACCGCCGACGCCGTCGCCGCGTGGGAGGACGCCTGGGCCGTTGTGGGCCTCGACGGTGCCTCGAAGCCGGCTGCCGAGAAGCCCGCAGCGGAGAAGCCCGTCGCCAAGCCCGCTGCTGAGAAGCCGGCCGCCGCGAAGGCCCCGGCCAAGAAGGCCGCAGCCGCGAAGGCCACCCCGGCCGCGAAGAAGGCGGCCCCGGCCAAGAAGGCACCCGTGAAGAAGGCGCCGGCGAAGTCCGCTGCCACCAAGCCCGCGGCTGCGAAGACCACGGCCGCGAAGACCACGGCTGCGAAGCCGGCCGCCAAGACCGCCGCCACCAAACCGGCCGCGAAGAAGGCGCCGGTCAAGGCGTCGGAGGCCAAGATCACCCCGATCGCCGCCCAGAAGGACGCCGCGTCGAAGAGCAAGGCGCCCGCCTCGATCGACGCGAAGTCCTCGAAGCCCGCCGCCAAGGCCGACGCGAAGGCCGCGCCGAAGGCACCGTCGAAGCCGGTCGCGAAGGCGGAGGAGAAGGCCCCGAAGAAGGGGCAGCCCTCCGGCATCGCGCTGCTGCTCAAGCGTCTCCCCGTGGTGGGCCGCCTCCTCTGACGCGCACCGAACACCTCGCTCCCGAGTGGGAGCCGCACCGTCCCCCGGTCCCTCGGACCGGGGGACGGCTGCGTTCCGAGGAAGGAACGTGCATCCGCCGGGCGGCGCCGAGGTTTTCGGAAGCGCGACGCCGGGCGATTCGCCTAGAGTCGAGGGCATGTCCGACGAGTTGGAGCCCCTGCGCCGCGACGTCCTCCGAGCATCCGATCACGACCGCAACCGGGTGGTCGAGATGCTCTCCGAGGCCCTCGGCCTCGGGCAGCTCACCCTCCCCGAGTACGAGGACCGCTCGCACCAGGCGGTCGCGGCCCGCACGTTCGCCGATCTCGACCGGCTCGTGGTGGACCTGCCCGCCGTGCAGAACCTCCCCGCGACGGCCGCTCCCGCCTACCGCGCACCGTCGACCGCGCCGGCCGGCGTGCCGCGCATGGGCGAGACCAAGTGGGCCGTGATGTCGGAGACCAAGGTGCGCGGGCCGGTCGCCGTCGGGCCCGAGCACACCGCGATCGCGTTCTGGGGCGGCGTCTCGCTGGACCTGCGGGAGGCGACGTTCCTCGTCGGCGACGTGACGCTCAACGCCTATGCGGTCATGGGGGGTGTGAAGATCATCCTGCCGCGCGGCGCCAACGTCCACGTCGAGGGCGTCGGCGTGATGGGCGCCTTCGACCACAAGAATCCGCAGACGGGCGACCCCACCGGTCCCCGGATCGTGGTGAAGGGCTTCGCCTTCTGGGGCGGCGTCGAGATCGAGATCAAGTAGCTACCTGCGCTTGCGACTACCCAGGTAGTCACTGACCACGGCCGCGCCGAGCCCGTCTAGGTCCGGCGAGACCAGCCGCCCTCCCACGCGCCGCACCACGGCCGTGAGGAAGCGGGTGAGGCCCGGATCGTCGCCCAGCTGGAAGACGGTGATCTGCGCACCCTGCGCGGCAACGGCATCCAGTCCGCGCACCGTCATCGCGATGGTCCGAGGGTGCGGCGGATAGTCGAAGAAGGGCTCGCCGTCGCGTTCGAGGTGCGCGGTGGGCTCACCGTCGGTGACCACCAGGAGCACCGGCTGCGCGTTCGGATGCGACCGGAAGTGCTGCTGCGCCAGGGCGAGCGCGTGGTGCAGGTTGGTGCCCTGCTCGTAGACGCCGTCCAGCCCCGTCAGTTCGCCGACGCTGAGCGTGCGCGCGTACCTCCCGAAACTGATGAGCGCCAGGTCGTCACCGCGGAAGCGGGTCGAGATCAGCTGGTGCAGAGCGAGAGCCGTGCGCTTCATCGGCAGCCAGCGGCCCTCCATCACCATGGAGAAGCTGGTGTCCACAAGCAGCGCGACGGCCGCGCGGCTGCGCGCCTCGGTCTCGGTGACCTCGATGTCCTTGGCGTCCAGCGTGACCGGTCCCGACTCGCCGGCGGCGGCCTGGCGGAGCACGCCGTTGAGCACGGTGCGGGTGGCGTCCCAGGGCTCGGTATCGCCGAAGCGCCACTCCCTGCTCGCGCCGGTGGCCTCGCCGGTGGCGCCAGCGCGGGCGGTGTTGCGCTCTCCCCCGCGAGAGGTCAGTCGGTCCGCGACGTCCCGGAGGATCGACTGGCCCAGCTGACGGATCGCCTTGGGAGACAGTCGCAACGCTCCGTCGGGGTCCCTGGAGAAGTACCCCTGGTCCTTGAGCGCCTTCTCCAGTTCGGCGAGCGTCCGCGCGTCGGCGACGGCCTCCTCGCCGAGTTGCCGCTGCAGCGCGTCGAGGTCGATGTCGTCGAGCGAGGCGCCGTTGTGCTGCTGGCTCAGTTGCTCGGCAAGGGATTCCAGGTCGGCGATGTCCTGCATGGCCTGCGTGGCGTCGCCGAGGCCCATGCCCTCGCCGCCCTCGAACTCCTGGCTGCCGTACCAGTCCTCGCCCGGGCGGGCATCCATGAGCTTGCCGGTGAGGTCGCTCAGCGCCTGGGAGAGCTGGGGCGAGCCGAAGGCCGCCTGCGACAGCTCCTCCAGCTCGGCGCGCTGCTCGGGCGTGAGGCTGTTGTAGAGCCGCTGCGCGGCCGCCGAGCGCTGGGCCAGGGCGTCGATGAGCTCGTCGATGTTCCGCGGGTTCTCCGGGAAGTACTGGCCGTGCTCGGACATGAAGTCCTCGAAGTCGTCCTGCGTCGCGGTGCCGGCGTTGTGCTTGTCCAGCAGGGCGTTCAGGTCGTCGAGCATCTTCTGGATCGCCGCGCGGTCCTCGTCGGTCGCGCCCGCGAGGGCCTGCTTGATCCCGGCGAACTGCTGGTCCAGCAGCTCGCGGCCGAGCAGGTCGCGGATCTCCTCGTACTTCTGCGCGGCCTCGGGCGAGCGCCACTGGTAGTCGCCCAGCTCGCGCACGGCCTGCGCCGCCGACGGCGGCAGGTTCGAGATGCGCATCTCCTGGAACCGGGCGTCGTCGTCCAGCGCCCGCGCGAGCTCCTTGCGCTCCGCGAGCACGGCCTCGTCGAGCAGCTTCTGCACGTCCTCGAAGGTCTTGCCGAGGTTGTTGCGCTGCAACAGTTCCTGCCGACGGCGGTTCGCCAGCTCGGCGAGCTTGTCGAGGCCGCGGCGGTTCTCGCCACCGCGGCGCAGGTACTCCTGCAGCGCGCGGCGCGGGGAGACGCCGCTCATCACATCGCGGCCGATCTCGTCGAGCGCGTCCCGCAGGTCCACGGGCGGGGCCAGCGGATCGGGCCCGCCGGTGTAGCGGCGGTACCGGGCCAGGTGCCCGCGCCGTCCCTGCCGGTCGCGCCCCGCGCGCGAGGACCTATCCGCCATAGACGGTCTGGCCCTCCTCGTCGGACTCCTTGCCGATCCGCCGGGCCAGGTACAGGCCCTCCAGCGCGAACTCGGCGGCCGCGGCCCGCTCCCCCGGCGACTCGGCCTCGAGGCGGCGGTAGACCTCCGCGAGGACCGGGACCTCAGGGAGCGCGGACAGCAGCTCGGCGGCGGTCACGTCGTCACCCGTGACGATCGGCCCGCCGGCCTCGATGGCCTCCACGAGCGGCCCCAGGTCGACGCCCAGCAGGTACTCGCCGATCGTCTCGGCGGTCGCGCGGCGCAGGAGGTGCACGAGCGTCGCGATCTCGCGGCCCTCCTCGCCGGCCTCGAACTCGACCTTGCCGCGCAGCACGTCGGGCACCGTCATCAGGTCGACGGGGCGCGCGACGGGCAGGTCCTCGCCGCCTACGGCCGCGCGGTGCAGCGCCGCCGCGGCGATGGTCTCCTGCGCTGCGATGGCGAACCGAGCGGAGACGCCGGACCGCTGGTCAACGGCGGGCGACTCGCGCAGCTCGCGGGTGAACCGGGCCAGTACCTCGGTGAGGTACTGCGGCACGGAGGCCACGACGTCGGCCTCCTGCTCGATGACCGCGACCTCGTCCTCGAGATCCAGCGGGTAGTGCGTGCGGATCTCGGCGCCGAAGCGGTCCTTGAGCGGCGTGATGATGCGGCCGCGGTTGGTGTAGTCCTCGGGGTTCGCGGACGCGAGGAGCAACACGTCCAGCGGCAGGCGGAGCGTGTAGCCGCGCACCTGGATGTCGCGCTCCTCCATCACGTTCAGCATCGCCACCTGGATGCGCTCGGCGAGGTCGGGCAGCTCGTTGACGGCGACGATGCCGCGGTGCGCCCGCGGGATGAGGCCGAAGTGGATGGTCTCGGGATCGCCGAGGCTGCGGCCCTGCGCGACCTTGACGGGGTCGACATCGCCGACCAGGTCGCCGACGGAGGTGTCCGGCGTCGCCAGCTTCTCCGAGTAGCGCTCGTCACGGTGCTGCCACGCGACGGGCAGCTCGTCGCCCAGCTCCTGTGCGCGGCGGATCGAGGCCGGGGTGATCGGGTGGTACGGGTGCTCGCCGAGCTCGGCACCGTCGATCACGGGGGTCCACTCGTCGAGCAGGCCGACGATGGTGCGGATCAGGCGCGTCTTGCCCTGGCCGCGCTCGCCGAGCAGGACCACGTCGTGGCCGGCCAGGAGGGCGCGCTCAAGCTGCGGGATGACGGTGTCGTCGAAGCCCTGGATGCCGTCCCAGGGATCGGTATCGGCGCGCAGCGCGGCGAGCAGGTTGTTGCGGAGTTCGTCCTTGATCCCGCGGTAGACGTGGCCGGAGGCCTTGAGATCGCCGAGGGTGGCGGGCAGCGTGTCGGGGCGTGCAATGCTCACGCCGTCAACGCTACGCCGATCCGCGGCCCCCGCCCTAGTGAGTACGCCCGCAGCGAAACCGGGAATAGGCGTGGCCGCCGGCAGGGTTGCCGAGGGCGACGCCGCGGGATCGGCGGCTACTTCTTCGTCGTACCGGGGAGGACGCCCGCGTCGATCACGGCCTTGGTCAGGGGCCGGATGCGGGTGATCAGTTCCTCGGTGCCGGGCCCGAAGGCCGCGGCGGTGATCGCATCGGTGCCGGCCTCGATGTCCAGGTAGACGCCCATGCCCTCGGCGGTGAGCCTGTGCTCCTCGGCGTCGCCCTCGACCAGGCCGCGCTCAGTGAGGCGCGCAACCGCGTCGCCCCACTCCTGCTCGCTGTAGCCGCGGGTGATGCGGAAGAACCGGCGGCCCATGACGCGGCGGCGCACGTCCGGGTCGGACAGGTCGGCCTCGTGCAGGACGCCGGCCTCCAGGCCCGTCAGTCCATGCCGGATCAGCTCGGCGAGGTGGTTGTCGCCGCGCCACTCGCGGAGCACCGAGAGGTGGCGCCAGAGCGCGAGGGCCGGGTCGTCGGGCACCGTCGACGACGCCCAGGCCGCCGCGAGGGTCCGGCCGGCCAGGGGCAGATCGGCGACGACGGTGCCGAATCCCTCGGCGAGGGCCCGCACCTCGGCGGGATCGATCCCGGCGAGGATGGTGCGGTACTGCTCCGCGAGCATCACGTAGCGGCGCTCGTCGATCTCGGCCAGGCCGGCGTCGACGGCGACCGGCCATGCGGCCTCGATCAGCGACGGTGCGAAGTTGTAGAAGGCCGCTGCGACGACGGCGGCGTGCGCCTCGCCGATCGGTGCGGCCCGCGCGCCCACGTAGAAGGCGTGCTGGTCGATCCCCAGGTCGCGCACCGCGTCCCGGATACCCGGGTTGAAGTAGGCGACCACGTGGAAGGGTTCGACCGTCTCGTAGGCGGTCCGGGCGAGGGCGACGGCGTTGTCCGACATGCCCTCACCCTGTCAGGGCGGGCGACGGATGTCGACGGTGGGCTACTTGTAGAAGCCCTCGCGCAGGTTGATGCCGTGCTCGACCCAGACCTTCATGGCGGCGAGCATGCCGGTCCAGCCCATGCAGTTGCCGAAGGCGCCCTTGGCGCCGTCCGCGGTGGCGGTCCACGCCGACTCGGTGATGGTGACGAGTGTGCGGCTGTCGTCGTCGATCGGCGCGAATTCGAAGGTCGTGGTGGTGTGGCCGTCGCCGGCGACCGCGTTCTCGGCGTCCCAGCGGATCACGATCTTCGAGTACGGCGTCGCCTCGAGCACCTGCACGGGGAACGCGCCAGGGAAGTCCGCGAAGTCCCAGGTGACCTCGGTGTTCGGCTCGAGTCGGCCGCGGGCCCCGCCGGTGGTGAAGTATTTGGACAGCTGCTCGGGGTCGGCGACGGCCTCGTAGACCTGCGCGGTGGGGCGCGCCACGTAGCCGGAGACGGTGAAGGAGAGTTCTTCGAGTTCAGACATGTGATAAAACTACAACATGTCTGACGGTGATCGCAAGAGCGGAGTCGAGGAGCCCGCCGCGGCGGCGGGGGGTGCGGCGGCGGTGGCGGGGGGTGCGGCGCCCGACGACGATGCCGACGACCTGGTCTTCAAGGCGCTCGCCAACGGGACGCGCCGCCGCATGCTCGACGTGCTCAAGGAGTCGCCCCGCACCACGGGCGACCTGTGCGCGCAGTTCCCCGACCTGGACCGCACCACCGTTCTGCAGCACCTGCGCGTCCTCGAGCGCGCGGAACTGGTGATCGGCCGGAAGGTCGGCCGCGAGCGCCACCTCACGTTGGCACCCGTCCCCATCAAGCGCATTCACGACCGCTGGATCGGCGAGTACGCCCGTGCCGCCGTTTCCCTCCTCGACGACCTCACCCACGACTGAGCCCCGCCCGGCGGCCGGACGCCGGCACCGGGAGGAAGGCCCCGCGTGACGACGTCCGGCGAGGAGGCGACGGTCTGCGGTGATGTGCCCGGCGACGCCCTCCGAGAAGCCCAGCCGGCCGAAGACGCGGAAGGCCACGGCGAGGTCGCGGAAACGGCGAACGCCCCCGAGGGCAATGATTCACCCCGGAGGCGTTCGCTACGCGCGGATCAGTGGAAGAAGTGCCGCGTCCCGGTGAAGTACATCGTCACGCCCGCCTCGACGGCCGCCTGCACGACCTCCTTGTCGCGGATGGAGCCGCCGGGCTGCACGATGGCCTTCACGCCCGCGTCGATGAGGATCTGCGGGCCGTCGGGAAACGGGAAGAAGGCATCGGACGCGGCGACCGAGCCCAGCACGCGGTCGCCTGCGCGGGTCACGGCGAGTTGCGCCGAGTCGACGCGGTTGACCTGCCCCATACCCACGCCCACGGACGCGCCGCGTGAGGCCAGCAGGATCGCGTTCGACTTCACGGCACGGCAGGCGCGCCAGGCGAATTCGAGGTCGGCGAGGGTGGCCTCGTCGGCGGGCTCGCCCGCGGCCAGCGTCCACTCCTCCGGCGAATCACCCGCGGCGTCGATGGCGTCGGACTGCTGTACCAGCAGGCCGCCGGTGATCTGCTTGATCTCCGTGCTCAGCACCGGCGGCTCGGCGAGCAGCACGCGGATGTTCTTCTTGCGCTGCAGCACCGCGAGCGCACCGTCGGCGTACGCGGGCGCGATGATGACCTCGGTGAAGATCTCCGAGACCTGCTCGGCCATCTCCAGGCTGACCTCGCGGTTGGCGGCGATGACGCCGCCGTAGGCGGAGACGGGGTCGCAGGCGTGCGCCTTGCGGTGCGCCTGAGCGACGTCCTTGCCGATCGCGATGCCGCACGGGTTGGCGTGCTTGATGATCGCGACGGCCGGCTCGTTGAAGTCGTACGCGGCGCGCCAGGCGGCGTCACCGTCGGTGTAGTTGTTGTAGCTCATCTCCTTGCCGTGCAGCTGCTGAGCCTGCGCCAGCCCGGACTTCGCGCCGCCCACGTATAGCGCCGCGCCCTGGTGCGGGTTCTCGCCGTAGCGGAGCACGGCCTCGCGGGTCCAGGTGCCGCCCATCCACGACGGGAAGCTCTGGTCGGGCTCGGGCGCGACGACCGAGGTCATGTAGGAGGCGACAGCCACATCGTAGTCGGCGGTGTGCCGGAAGGCCTTCGCTGCGAAGGACTTGCGCTGTTCCAGCGAGAAGCCCCGGCGGGCGCTGTCGATCACATCGCTGTAGTCGTCGGGCGAGACCACCACGGTCACCGACGGGTGGTTCTTGGCGGCGGCGCGCACCATCGACGGACCGCCGATGTCGATCTGCTCGATGCACTCGTCCTCGGAGGCCCCGGAGGCGACGGTGTCGGTGAACGGGTAGAGGTTCACCACGACCAGCTCGAACTTCTTCACGTCCAGCTCGCGCAGCTGCTCGAGGTGCTCGGGCAGGCGGGTGTCGGCGAGGATGCCGGCGTGGATCTTCGGGTGCAGGGTCTTGACGCGGCCGTCCAGACACTCGGGGAAGCCGGTGACGTCCTCGACGCGGGTCACGGCGACGCCGGCGTCGGCGATGGTGCGCGCGGTCGAGCCGGTCGAGACGATCTCGACGCCCGCCTGGGCCAGGCCGGTGGCCAGCTCCACCAGGCCCGACTTGTCGTACACGCTGATGAGCGCGCGCTTGATCGGGATGTTGCTGCTCATGGAATGGTGACCTTTCGTCCATCCGTGCTGTAGCCCTGGCGGGCGACTGCGGCGACGACCTCTGTCAGAAGCCGGCGCTCAACGACCTTGATCCGTTCGTGCAGGGTCTCCTCGGTGTCCCCCGGCTGCACCGCGACCGCCTCCTGCGCGAGGATCGGCCCGGTGTCCAGCCCCGCGTCCACGAGATGCACGGTGGAGCCGGTGAGCTTGACTCCGTACTCGAGGGCGGCGGGAACTGCGTGGGCGCCCGGGAAGGCGGGCAGCAGCGCGGGGTGCGCGTTGATGACGCGGCCACCGAACGCGGCGAGGAAGGCGGGGCCGAGGATTTTCATGAAGCCGGCCGCGACCACGAGATGCGGCTCCAGCTCGGCGACGGCGGCGGTGAGCGCCTCGTCCCACGCCGCCCGATTCTCGTAGGCCTTCAGGGGGACTTCGGCGGAGTCGACGCCGGCGGCCGCGGCGACCTCGAGCGCGCGGCAGGTGCGGTCCGCCACGACACCGACTAATGCCCCGGGGTAACCGGGTTCCGCCGCCGCCGCGAGTAGAGCCTCGAGCAGCGAGCCGGTGCCGGACGCCAGCACGACGATCCGGGCGGGCGCGCACGGCGGCACGACCGTGGGGCTGGGCGTGGTCAGGATGCACTCCTCGCAGAGGGACGATTCGGCAACAGCCTAGCGCCGCCCCGTCGGGCTACTGCCCGAAGGTGTAGCTGTCGAGCTCCTCGATGTCTGCTATGTCGCGCTCGCGCTTCGAGGCGGCAGGCCCGACGGCCTGCCGGGACACCGGCCGCACCTCCTCGGTGGGCTGCTCAGCGAGGGCGTCGAAGTCGCCGGTGTCGGCCGCCTCGTCGTCGGGTTCGCGCTGCTCGTCGTCGTGGTCGCCGCGCTCGGCGGGCTCGATCTCCACGGTCACACCGTCGTCGATCACGTCGGCCTCGTCGGCGTAGGTGGTGTAGCCCGACGGTGCCGCCTCCTCGGCCCGGCGCGCGGCGCGCACGGCGCGGGACTCGCCGGCCTGCTGCAGCACCAGCGCGGCGAGCACGCCGACGAGGCCGATCCAGCCGAGGGTGAAGCCGAAGACCTGGAGCAGGTCGGCGCCCGCGTAGCCGAAGCCGCCGAGCTCGCCGCCGGCGAGGAAGGCCGCGGCGGCGAAACCGGTCGCGGTGAGCCCGGCGGTGGCGGCGACGGCGGTCACCGTCGGCCCGAGGTCGAGGGAGCGGGCGGCGCACCGTCGGCCCACCTGGACCGCCACGAAGGCCGGCACGGCGAGCAGCGGCAGGAGGTACCAGGGCGACGGGCCCTGGGGCAGCACCGCGAGGATCGGCACGCCGGGCGCGCGGCCCGGGACGGCGGAGAAGACGCTCATCGAGATCGGGCCCAGGTCCACGGTCGCGCCGAGAGGCAGGGCGGCGGCGGCGATCACCGCGTTGGGCAGGTACAGCAGCGAGAGCAGCACCAGCGAGACCATGCCGATCCCGTCGTTGCCGGAGCGAACGAGCTCGAAGACGGTCTCCCAGCGGATCACGAGGCGCACGACGACGATAGCCAGGCCCACCGCGCCGAAGGTGAGTAGAGCGCGGCCGGCCAGGCGGGCGCAGTCGTCGACCCAGGAGGGGATCCGGAGGAAGCGGGCCACGTCGCGCCAGTACGCGGGCGCGAGGCCGATCAGGGCGGCGCCGAGGTGGACCGCGACGGTCGCGACGAAGGCGGTGAGCGGCGGCGGCGTGCCGATGGTGAACCGCCCGGCGGCGTCGTTGACGACGGCCAGCGCGATGGCGGTGAAGAGGGCGGGACCGGCGATGGCGCACAGGAGCACCGAGCGCAGATCAGCGAGCGGGCGCCCCTCGCCGCCGGCGCGGCGCGCGGCCCGGGCGACGCCCACGACCAGCGCGGCAGTGGGGATCAGCGGTAGCACGCCGAGGGTGATGTCGCTGACGGTGACCGGCACCTGGTGCACGGCCAGCCACAGTCCGGCGACGGTGGGGGCGATCGCCCCGAGCCCCGTCGACGTGGTGAGCAGGACCACCACACCCACCAGCAGGGTGGACGCGAGGGTCACGAGCGATGGCCCGAAGGCCATCACGAACAGCGGCCGGGTCTCGCTCTGGCCCGGCCCGGCGGCGCGCGCTGAGTCGATCATCTTCACCACTGTGACATCGCAGTGGCCGATGTTGTCTCAGGCGCGCCGCTGGCGGGGACTACTGCCCCTGCGGCTTGTTCTCGTCGTCGGACGAGTGCGAGCCGTACTGCGGGGTGGACGGGCTACCGAAGGCCTGCGTGCTGGCCGTGGAGGCCTGGCCGAAGGCCGTGGTCACCTCGTCGCCCGACACCGAGGCGCCCGGGTTCGACGGCGCGCTCGACGGGAAACCCGTGGTGGCCGGGGCCGCGGGGGTCGACGGGGTGGAGGCCGGAGCCTGGTAGCCCGACGAGGCCGGCGCCTGGTAGCCGCCGTAGGACGGCCACTGCGACTGGGCGGCCTGCTGCTCCTGCTGCACCGGAGCGGCGGCCGCCGGGTTCGACGGCGCCTCGGCGGCGGCCGGCGCGGCGGTGGCGGACGCGGCGGCGTCAGCGGTGGCGACCTCCGCGGCGGCGGCCACGGCGGCCGGGTTCTTCACGATGCCCGCGTCGATGAGCACCAGCACGACGGCGGCGGCCGCGGTGAACAGCGAGAAGACCACGGCGATCCAGTAGCCGTAGGCGAGATTGTTCCACGTGAACACACCGAAGAGCAGCGAGATGAAGCCGGCGACCGCGAGCGCGGCGGCCGGGGTGCGCCCCGTGTTGCCCTTCGAGACCAGGCTCAGCCCTGCGGCGATGCCCGCGGCGAGCGCAAGGGTCAGCGCCGCGAGCGGCGGGCCCGTGAACGCGTTCGTCGAAGCAGTCTCGGTGCGACCGAGGATGGTGATCGACGACTCGCTGAACGTCAGGAAACCGAGGAGGAAGGTGATGACACCGAGCGCGGCGGTGGCGATCGACAGCACGAGCGCCAGGTCGAGCGGCTTCGACGGCGCGGCCGGGGCCTGCGAGAAGCCGCCGTACTGCTGCTGACCGTAGCCCTGCTGCTGCGGGTAGCCCTGTCCGAAGCCCTGCTGGCCGTACCCCTGCTGCGAGTAGTCCGGTTGCTGGCCGTAGCCCTGCTGCGCGGGCTGCTGACCATAGCCGCCCTGCTGCGCCGGCTGACCGTAGCCGCCGCCCTGCTGCGCGGGCTGGGCCGGCTGGCCGTAGCCCTGCTGGCCGTAGCCCTGCTGCGAGTAATCCGGCTGCTGCCCGTAGCCCCCCTGGCCCGGCTGCTGCCCGTACCCTCCACCTGAGTAGGTCATGATTCTTCTCCCCGAAGGTCGACGAGGCTCACCACGGAGCCAGTACGTCACCACCCTATACACGGACTCCGACGTCAACGGGATTCAACTCATTGAGTGTGATGATCCACGACAGTCAAGAGGGCCCTGGCCGCGGGGCTCAGCAGCTTCGAGTGGACCAGCAGCTGGGAGCGGGTGGGCCCGTCGACGAGCGGCACGACGGCGAGCCCGGCACCGTCGGGCACCGTCTCCCGCGCGGCCATCCCGACGCACAGGCCCGCCGCGATGAGCTCCAGCATGGTCTCGGACCGGTCCACCTCGAAGGCGACGGTGCGCCGCACGCCCGCACGCTCGAAGGCCTGGTCGGATTCGGCGCGCCCGGCGCCGCCCGCGGGGTAGTCGGCGTACGGGCGGCCGACGCTGGCGGCGAGGGTGAGCGGACCGGCGACCCGCGCGGCCTCGGGGACGACGAGGACGAGGTGGTCGACGGCGAGCCGCCGCGCGACGACGCCCGCGGTGGAGAACCCCTCCGGGACGCCGAGCAGGGCCAGGTCGACGGTGCCGGTGCGCACGCCCTCGATGAGGACCTCACTCGCCCCGCTGCGCAGCCGGACGGTGGCGTCGGGGTAGGCGGAGCGGTAGGCGCGCAGGACGTCGACCACGTCGAAGGCGGTAAAGGTGGGGATCATCCCGACGGTGACGGTGCCGCGGACCCCGCCGAACGTCGCGGCCACCTCGTCGGCCGCGCGTTCGGTGGCGGCGAGCGCCGCTCGCGCCTGGGGGAGGAAGGCTTCCCCCGCGGCGGTGAGCCGGACGGACCGGTTGGTGCGGTCGAACAGGCGGGCGCCGAGCTCCTTCTCCAGCGCCGCGACGCGGTGGCTGAGCGCGGACTGCACGACGTGGCAGCGCTCGGCGGCACGCGTGAAGTTCAGCGTCTCGGACACCGCGATCACGTACCGCAGCTGCTGCAGCTCCATCAACCATCTCTCAGACAGATCATTCCATCGAAATCATACGTTGGACTCATGATGAATGGGCGACGACAGTAATGGCATGACCACCACGTCACCGCGCGTCACGACGGCCGGCAGCGGACTGCTCCGCCTCATGGCGGTCGCCACCGGACTGTCGGCGGCGAGCCTCTACGTCGCGTACCCGATCCTTGATCTCCTGCGAGATCACTTCGGGATGTCGGACACCGCAGCCGGCCTCCTCGTCACGGTCGCACAGGCCGGCTACGCCGCCGGACTGATCTTCGTGGTCCCGGTGTCCGACGTGGTACGCCGCCGCCCGCTGGCCCTCACGCTGCTGGCACTCACCGCCGCCGCACTCGTCGTCGCGGGTGCCGCTCCGACCGGCTCCGTGCTCCTCGCGGCGTCCGCACTCGCGGCGATCACCGCCGTCGGCGCGCAGGTCATCGTGCCCTACGCGGCCGAACTGGCGGGCCCACGCGACCAGGCGCACGCCATCGGCGTGGTGATGAGCGGCGTGATCCTCGGCGGACTCCTGAGCCGTTTCCTCTCGGGCGTCCTCACCGACGCCTTCGGCTGGCGGACGCCGTACTTCGTGCTGGCGGGCGCACTGCTCCTCGCCGCGCTCGGTCTGGCGCGCACGATGCCCCGCCACGATCCCGGCCGCCCCGGACTCACAGCCAAGCGCTACCGCGGCCTGCTGGTGTCGATGGTCGCCCTGATCCGCGAGTTCCCAGCGCTCCGTCTGCGGTCCGTACTCGCCGCCCTCACGCTCGCCTCGTTCGTCGTCCAGGGCGCCGCCGTCACCTTCCTCCTCGCGGGGCCGCGCTTCAGCTGGACGCCGACCGCCATCGGCACCATCGGCCTGCTCGGCGCCGTGGGCGCCCTCTCCGGTCCCGCGATCGGCCGGATCGTGGACCGCGGGTACGGCCCGCTCCTCACACTGGGCGGACTGATCGCGCAACCGGCCGCATGGTCGGCGATGCCGCTCGCGGACGGACCCGTGGGGCTTCCTGCGCTGGTCGTGGGCCTCGTGGTGCTCGGCATCGGCCAGCAGGCGGTACTCAACTCATCGCAGGCGGTGATCTATTCGCTTCGCCCCGAGGCCCGCGGACGCATCAATGCCGTGTTCATGGGCACGTTCTTCCTGGGCGGCACAGTGGGTTCCGCGGCGACCGCCGCACTGTGGCCGCTGGCCGGCTGGACCGGCGCGTGCCTGCTGGGCGCGGGCCTCGCCGCCGCGGCCCTGGTGCTGTACCTGGTGTTCCGGGGCGTCGAGCGCGCTCCGTCGGCCTAGGCCCCGGGCACCGTCGGGCCGGAGAAACGGGACGACCCCGCCTCCCTGACGGGAGGCGGGGTCGTGGACCGAATGCGCTGCGGGTTACAGCGACTGTAGGATCTCGCGGGCGAGAGCGGCTGTCTCGGAGGGCGTCTTGCCCACCTTGACGCCGGCGGCCTCGAGGGCCTCCTTCTTCGCGGCGGCCGTGCCCGAGGAGCCGGAGACGATGGCGCCGGCGTGCCCCATGGTCTTGCCCTCAGGAGCGGTGAAGCCGGCCACGTAGCCCACGACGGGCTTGGTGACATTGGCCTGGATGTACGCCGCGGCGCGCTCCTCGGCGTCGCCGCCGATCTCGCCGATCATGACGATCAGCTTGGTGTTCGGATCCTTCTCGAACGCCTCGATGGCGTCGATGTGGGTGGTGCCGATCACCGGGTCGCCGCCGATGCCGATGGCGGTCGAGAAGCCGAAATCGCGCAGCTCGTACATCATCTGGTAGGTCAGCGTGCCCGACTTCGACACCAGGCCGACGGGGCCGGTGCCGGTGATGTTGGCCGGGGTGATGCCGACGAGGGCCTCGCCCGGGGTGATGATGCCGGGGCAGTTCGGGCCGATGATGCGGGTCTTCTGCCCCTTCTCCACGTTGTAGGCCCAGGCGTACGCCGAGTCCTGCACGGGGATGCCCTCGGTGATGACCACCAGGAGCGGGATCTCGGCGTCGATGGCCTCGACGATCGCATCCTTGGAGAACGCCGGCGGCACGAAGGCGATCGACGTGTCCGCGCCGGTCTTCTCGATGGCCTCGGCCACGGAACCGAAGACGGGCAGCTCGATGTCGTTGCCGTCCTTGTCGACGTGCTTGACGGTGGTGCCCGCCTTGCGCGCGTTCACGCCGCCCACGACGTTGGTGCCGGCCTTGAGCATCAGCGCGGTGTGCTTGGTGCCCTCGCCGCCGGTGATGCCCTGGACGATGACCTTGTTGTCCTTGGTCAGGAAGATTGCCATTTTTCTGTTGTCTCCCTTACTTGTTCGCCAGCTCGGCGGCCTTGTCGGCGCCTTCGTCCATGGTCTGCGCGAGCGTCACCAACGGGTGGTTCGCGGCGGCCAGGATCGCCCGGCCCTCCTCGACCTTGTTGCCGTCGAGGCGAACGACGAGCGGCTTGGAGGCCGTGTCGCCCAGGGTGTTCAGGGCGCCGACGATGCCGTTGGCGACTGCGTCGCACGCGGTGATGCCGCCGAAGACGTTGACGAAAACGCTCTTGACCTGCTCGTCGCCGAGGATGACGTCGAGGCCGGCGGCCATGACCTCGGCCGAGGCGCCGCCGCCGATGTCGAGGAAGTTGGCAGGCTTGACGCCGCCGTGGTTCTCACCGGCGTAGGCGACCACGTCGAGCGTCGACATGACCAGGCCCGCACCGTTGCCAATGACGCCGACCTGACCGTCGAGCTTGACGTAGTTGAGGTCGTTCTCCTTGGCCTTGAGCTCGAGCGGGTCGGTGGACCCGGCGTCGGCGAAGGCCTCGTGATCGGGGTGGCGGAAGTCGGCGTTCTCGTCGAGCGAGACCTTGCCGTCCAACGCGAGGATCTGGTCGTCCGGGGTGCGGACGAGCGGGTTGACCTCGACCAGGGTGGCGTCCTCGGCGACGAAGACCTCCCACAGCTTCTGGATGGTCACGGCTGCGGCGTCGAGCACCTCGGCGGGCAGCTTGCCGGCCTCGGCGATCGCACGGGCGGCGGCCAGGTCGACACCCTTGGTCGCGTCCACGGCGATCTTCGCCAGCGCGTCCGGGTTCTCCTCGGCGGTGACCTCGATCTCCACGCCGCCCTCGACCGAGCACATGGCCAGGTAGGTGCGGTTGGCGCGGTCGAGCAGGAAGGAGATGTAGTACTCCTCGGCGATATCGCTCGCCTCGGCCACCAGCAGCTTCTTGACGACGTGACCCTTGATGTCCAGGCCGAGAATGTCGTTCGCGTAGCGCTCGGCGTCGTCCGGGGTGGCTGCGTACTTGACACCGCCGGCCTTGCCGCGGCCGCCCACCTTGACCTGCGCCTTGACCATCACGGGCTTGCCCACTTCTTCGGCAATCGCGCGTGCATCGGCGACGTTGTCCGTCACGCGGCCCGGCGAGGTCGGTACGCCGTGCTTGACGAACAGTTCCTTCGCTTGGTATTCGAAGAGATCCATCAGCTCACCATCTGTCTGGTTACTCGGTCCACCCGCATTCTTCACGGGTCCGGGGTCGACTCTATGCCTCCGCGAATCCGCTCGGGCAGCGACCCTTGTTCAATGAGCTATCTCACTTGACCTGCGGTTATCAGCTTTCGCAACCTACCCGTCGGTAAGTTTTGGATCGACCCAGGCAAAGCCCCCACGAAAGCCTCTTCAGGCGGTTGCAAGCGCCGGTTAAGCCACGGCGTCGAAACTCTCCTCAGTCCTACTGAAGGAGAACCATACCCATGAAGCGCACTTCCCGCCCCGCCCTCATCGCGGCCTCGGCAGCCGTCGCGCTGAGCGTCGCGCTCACCGGCTGCTCCGACAAGGGCGGTCCGACCACCGGCACGACCGACACGGCAGCCGCGTCGGCGAGCGCCTCGGACACTGACGCCCCCGCACTCGTCAAGGCCGCCGCCGAGGCGGCGAAGACCGTCACCAGCGTGCACTTCCTCGTCAAGGTCGACGGCAAGGTGCCCAACATGCCGATCTCCAAGGTCGACGGAGACCTCCAGGTCAAGCCCGTCACGCAGGCCACCGGCACCGCGACGATCGACATCGGCGGGCTGTCCGAGGGCACGTTCGTCTACACGGACGGCACCATGTACGCCTCGCTCCTCGGCGCGAACTACGTGGACTACGGCGACGGCGCCTCGATCTACGACGTCTCGGCGCTCTTCGATCCGGCGAAGGGCATCCCCAACGTCCTCGCCACGATGACGGGCGCCAAGGTCGCAGGCACCGAGAGCATCGACGGCCAGGAGACGACCAAGGTCACCGGCACCGTGCCCGCCACGGAGATCGCCTCGATCTCCGGGTCCCGGGTCGATCCCGAGAAGAGCGTCCCGGTCCCCACCACCGCGTGGATCCAGACGTCCGGCGACAAGCAACTCGTCCGCCTCGAGGTGAAGCCCTCCACCGAGGGCACCATCACGCTCACGTTCTCGAAATGGGGCCAGAAGGTCACGGTGACCAAGCCCGCCGTCGAAGCCGCCCCGTCGGGCCCCAAGCCCACCGACAGCCAGGACTCCCCGCGCTAACGGGACGTCCACTCCCCCGCCGTTTCATCTCAAAGAAGAGGATCCGTCATGAAGACCATCACCAAGAAGGCCCTGATCGCCGCGGTCGCCACCGCCAGCGTCGCCGGCGGCGTCCAGGTCGCGGCGGCCCCGGCCGCCAACGCCGCCGTCAACTTCGGCGCGATCGCTGTCGCGAGCAACGGAGCGTTGGGCCGGTCCTGGGACTACCCGTCCCGCGGCGCCGCCGAGCGCGCCGCCCTCAACTCCTGCGGCTGGGGCAGCTGCAGGGTCCTGGCATCCTTCTCCGACGGCTGCGGCGCGGTCGCCGAGAACCGCACCACGTTCCGCGGCTACGCCGCCCGCTCGCTCCGCGTCGCCCAGAACGGCGCGCTGAGCCTGCCGGGCTCGCGCATCAAAGCGTGGCAGTGCACCTCCGGTCACCTCTGACCCGGTCCGGCAGCGCAGGGGCGGCATCGTTACCGACGGTGCCGCCCCTGCGGTTGTCGGTACCCTCGCGGAGGTGACGCCCAGAACGCTGTTCCTCGGCATGCTCTCCGTCGCCCTCACGGTCACGGGCTGCGGCAGCACGCAGGAGCCCGCGGGACCGTCACCGTCGTCCGACGGCGCCTGTCCCCTCCCCGCGCCGGCGCTCCGGGATGTCATAGCGGCACAGGGCAAGACGATCGGCACGGCCTACCGCTCCACCTTCGCCGCGGGCGATCCCTGTTACGAGGAAGTCGCCGGGCGTGAATTCGGCTCGCTGACCACGGAGATCGGCACCATGACGAACACCGTCGCGCCGGAGGCCGGCCGGTTCGACTTCCGCGAGGCCGACGCGGTCGCGGACCTCGCGCAGCGCCATGGGCAGGACTTCCAGATCCACTCCCTGATCTGGGATCCGCTCGACCAGCAGGTCTGGGGCATCGTTCCCGAATACGCGCGGAACCTGTCCGACCAGCAGCGGCACCGGTTCATGACCGACCTCGTCACGCGGGTCGTTCAGCGGTACGCGGGCCGCGCGAGCGCGGTCACCGTGGTCAACGAGCCCTTCGACCAGCGCGGCGGGCTACAGCGCAACGCCTGGTGGCGCACTACGTCCGGCGATCAGTACATCGTGGACTCCTTCCGCGCCGCCCGGCTGGCCGCGCCGTCGATGAAGCTGTACCTCAACGAGCACAGCGCGGAGACGGTGAGCGACAAGTCGACCGCGCTCCTCGCGCTGGCGAAGAGATTGCGCGCCGAGACCGTGGAGGTGTACGTCGACGGGCGGACCGTACGGCGCCCGCTGCTCGACGGTGTCGGCTTCCAGGCGCACATGCTGGGCGGAGCGGATCAGCAGCCGAGCACCGAGGACATGCGGAAGAACTTGCGCCGCTTCACGGACCTCGGCCTCGACATCCGGTTCACCGAGCTGGACGTACGGATACCGACCGACAAGGGGCGCGCGGCCGAGGCCGACCTGCAGCGGCAGGCGCGCGCGTACGCGACGATGGCCGGACTGTGCCGGGAGCTGAGCCGCTGCACCGGGATGACGGTGTGGGGCTTCACCGATCGCCGCTCGTGGATCACCGACTACCCGGACACCTTCTCCGGCTACGGCAGCGCCAACCTCCTCGACCGCAACTACCGCACCAAGCCCGCCTGGGAAGCGCTGCGCGCCGTACTCCGCTAGCGATCACCAGGCGTGGACGCGGCCCTGCGCCTGGTACCAGCCGAGCAGGTCCGGGTCGTCGACGGACTTGGGGTCGACGTTGACGTCGCGGCCGGCAAGCATGCCGGTCACGGGGATCTCCAGCTTCTTCCCCGTCTTGGTGTGCGGGATGCCGGGAGCGAGTATCACCTCGTCGGGCACGTGCCGCGGCGAGAGCCGAGTACGGACGTCCGAGCGGATGCGTTGCACCAATTCGTCCGTCAGCTCCTTGCCCGGCACGAGGGTCAGGAACATCGGCATCCAGTACTTCGCGTCCGGCCCGTCGACGCCGACGACCATGGCCTCCGCGACCTCCGGGACGGCCTCCACGACCTCGTAGATGTCGGCCGAGCCCATCCGGATGCCGTTGCGGTTCAAGGTCGCATCGCTGCGGCCGTGAATGGTGATCGACCCGCGGTCGGTCAGCTCCACCCAATCGCCGTGCCGCCACAGATTCGGCGCGATACCGTCGGTCCACTCGTGCTCGAAATAGGCCGCGCGGTACTTCTTGCCTCCGGGGTCGTTCCAGAAGTTGGTCGGCATCGACGGCATCGGCATCGTGATCACCATCTCGCCGACCTCGCCGATCAACGGCGTCCGGTCCGGCGCCCATGCCTCCAACGCGCAGCCGAGGTAGCGCACCGTGAGTTCGCCCGGCACGTGCGGCACCGAGGCGGTGCCGCCGCAGAACGCGCTGCACACGTCGGTGCCGCCCGAGACGGAGCTCACCGGCAGCCCAGCGGCGACGTGCTCGTCGACCCAGGTGAAAAGGTCCGGCGCCAGCGGCGAGCCGGTACTGCCGATCGTCTTGAGCACCAATGAGTGCTCAGTCCCCGGGTTCAGGTCGGCCTTGCGGGAGGCCTGCAGCTGGCCGGGGCTGGTGCCGAAGAAGGTGACCTTCTCGTCCTCGCACACCTGCCACAGCCGGTCCGCCGTCGGCGCCAGCGGGTGCCCGGAGAAGGTCACGATCGTCGCGCCCACCAGCAGCCCGGCGACCTGGTAGTTCCACATCATCCACGACAGCGCGGTGTGCCAGAAGAAGACGTCGCCGGGGCCGATCTCGTTGTGCAGCCCCAGCACCTTCACGTGCTCGACGAGGATGCCTCCGTGGCCCTGCACGATGCCCTTCGGCTTGCCCGTCGTGCCCGACGAGAACAGCACCCACAGCGGATGATCGAAGGACACTTGCACCGGCTCGAGCTCCGGGGTGTCCGGCCCCGGCTCCGGCAGCTCCGTGATGACGTGCGACGCCGGAACCCCGAGCAGCCCGGCAAGTTCGGCGGTGTCGGCGCGCTTGTCGACCTGCTTGTCACCGAAGGCGTAGCCGCCGCGGGCGAAGAGCACCTTCGGCGCCAGCTGCGCCATCCGGCCCGCCGCGCCCTCCGGCGCGTAATCCTGCCCGCACCCGGACCAGACGGCGCCGATCGATGCCGTCGCCAGGAACGCCAGCACCGCGAAGGGCTCGTCCGGCAGGTACGCCGCGACCGTGTCGCCCACGCCCACCCCGAGCGAGCGCAGCAGCTCGGCGATCGCGGACACCCGCGACGGCAGCTCCGACCACGGGACCTCGACCCGCGCACCGTCGTCCGACAGGCCCACGATCGCGTTCCCCGGCTGATCCGCGAACCGCAGCACCCGATCGACGTAGTTCAGCTCCACCTCCGGGAACCAGCGGGCGCCCGGCATCTCCCGCGCCGCCAGCACCGGTCCGGTCCGCTCACCCAGCTCGAAGAAGTCCCACATCGCACCCCAGAACGCCTCGGGCTCGGACACGGACCACTGGTACACGGCGTCGTAGTCCCCCGTGGGGACGCCGGCGGACTCTGCGAAGCGATCGATCGAATGCACCCCGTCAGCCTTCCAGACCGAGCAGCGTCACGGACTCTTCCCGCATCTGCACCTTGCGGATCTTTCCCGATACCGTCATAGGGAAAGCCGATACCACGTGCACGTAGCGGGGGATCTTGTGGCGCGCGATCTTCCCGTCGGCGAAGGCCTTGAGGTCGTCGACGGTGAAGGAGTCCACGCCCTCGCGGAGCTGGATCCAGGCCATCAGCTCCTCGCCGTACTTCTCGTCGGGCACGCCGATCACCTGCGCGTCGAGGATGTCCGGGTGGGTGTAGAGGAACTCCTCGATCTCGCGCGGGTAGATGTTCTCGCCGCCGCGGATCACCATGTCCTTGATCCGGCCGGTGACCCGCACGTAGCCGCTGACGTCCATGGTCGCGAGGTCACCGGTATGCATCCAGCCGTCGGGGTCGATGGCCTCGGCGGTCTTCTCCGCGTTGTTCCAGTAGCCCTTCATCACCGAATAGCCACGGGTGCACAGCTCCCCGACCTCACCGCGGGGCAGCACGGTGCCGTCGATGGGGTCCACCACCTGGATCTCCAGGTGCGGCCCCACCCGCCCGACGGTGCCGACGCGCAGCTCGAGCGCGTCATCGACGCGGGTCTGGGTGGACACGGGCGAGGTCTCCGTCATCCCGTAGCAGATAGAGACCTCGGTCATGCCCATCCGGTCGACCACCTTGCGCATGACCTCCTCCGGGCACGGCGAGCCGGCCATGATGCCGGTGCGCAGGCTCGACAGGTCGTAGGTGTCGAAGGTCCCGAGGGCGAGCTCCGCGATGAACATGGTGGGCACGCCGTAGAGGCTGGTGCACTTCTCGGCGGCGACGGCGGCGAGCGCGTCCTCCGGCACGAAGGCGGGCCCGGGGATCACCATGGCGGCGCCGTGGGTGATGGCCGCGAGGTTGCCCATCACCATGCCGAAGCAGTGGTAGAAGGGCACGGGGATGCAGATCGAGTCCTGCTCGGTGTAGTTCAGCAGCTCGCCCACGAGGAAGCCGTTGTTGAGGATGTTGCCGTGGGTCAGCGTGGCGCCCTTGGGGAATCCCGTGGTGCCCGAGGTGTACTGGATGTTGATCGGGTCGTCGGCGCGCAGCTCGTCGCCGAGATCGGCGAGGGCGTCGAGCTCGTCCTCGGTGGGCGCGGCGAGGTAGGCGTCCCACGCCGGGGTGCCGAATTCCACCACGTCGCGGACCTCGGGGGCCTCGGGCCGGGCGGTGGCGAGCATCGCCGCGTACTCGGAGGTCTTGAAGCGGGTCATCGTGAACACGGCGACGATGCCGGACTGGTTCAGCGCGTACTCCAGCTCGCGCTGCCGGTAGGCGGGGTTGAGGTTGACCAGGATGACGCCGGCCAGCGCCGTACCGAACTGAACGACGACCCACTCCGGGGTGTTGGGCGCCCACACGCCCACGCGATCACCGCGACGGATCCCGTTCCGCAGCAAGCCCGCCGCGAACGCGCGGGAATCGGCGAGCAACTCGCCGTAGGTCCACCGGCGGCCCGAGGGCACGTCGACGAGGGCGGTGCGCTCGCCGAACCGGTCGGTGGTCATCTCGAGCTGGGCACCGATCGTGGCCGTGAGCAGAGCGGGCTCGGCCTCGCCGCGATCGTAGGACGGGGTGGTCATCTCTTCACTCCTACTGATTCTTCAGTCGGCCCGGGCGACGATCGCGCGAGCCTGGGCGAGCAGCGGCGCGTCGATCATCTGACCCCGCACCTGGTAGACGCCGTTGTTGCCGGCCTCGGCCTCGAGTACCTCCCGGGCCCAGGCGATCTCGTCGTCCGTGGGCCGGTAGGCCGCGCGGATCACGGCCGCCTGCGAGGGGTGGATGCAGACGGTGGCGGCGAAGCCGAGCGCCACGGCGTCCTCGGCCTCCGCCGCGAGGCCCTCGGTATCGGCGATGTCGATGTGCACCGCGTCGAGCGCGAACTTGCCGTGCGCGGCGGCCGCGAGGCGGGTCGCCGACCGGACGTGCCGGGGGACGTCGCGGTAGGTCGCGTCGGCGAAACGGCTGGACCGCCCGCCCATCGCGGCCACCAGATCCTCCGCGCCCCACATGAGGCCGACGCACCGCGGATGGGCGGCGATCTCGTTGACGTTCACCGCGCCCAGGGGCGTCTCGATGAGCGCGATCACCTGCAGACCGTCGACCTGCGCCAACTTGTCCAGCTGGTGCGCCGACTCGGTCTTCGCGAGCATGACCACACGATAGGCCGTGCGGCGCAGCGCCTTGATGTCTTCGGCGAAGTCGTAGGTGCCGAAGGCGTTCACCCGCACGATCGTCGTCGCCGGGTCGAGATCGCCCGCGATCAACGCCTCGCGGGCCGCGGGCCGCGCGTCGGCGGTGACGGCGTCCTCCAGGTCGAGGATCACCGCGTCGGCGCGCTCGGCCGCCTTGGCGTACCGCTCGGGCCGATCGGCGGGGCAGAACAGGATCGCGGGGCCGGGCGGCTGCCAGGCGGGCGCGTTCAGGTCATCGTGGTGGAACATCTACGCCCCCTCGCCCGACGGTGCCCGGCGCACCAGAGTGGACCGCTCGGCCACGGCGACGACGGCACCGTCCTGGTTGCGCGCGACGTGCCGCAGATTGACGATGCCCTCGCCCGGCCGCGACTTCGACTCCCGCTTGCCCGTGCACAGCGTCTCCGCGTACAGGGTGTCGCCGGCGAACACCGGCGCGGGGAAGGCGATCTCGGAGAAGCCGAGGTTCGCGACGAGCGTGCCCTGCGTGAGCTGCGCGACGGACAGGCCCACCAGGGTGGAGAGCGTGTACATCGAGTTCACCAGGCGCTGGCCGCCGAAGCCAGGCTGCTGCGCCGACCAGTGCGCGTCCAGGTGCAGCGCCTGGGTGTTCATGGTCAGCTTGGTGAACAGCATGTTGTCGGCCTCGGTGACGGTGACGCCGGGCCGGTGCTCGTAGAGCACGCCGTCCTCGAACTCGTCGAACCACAGGCCGCGCTGGGTGACCCGCCGCACGGGCTCCTGCTCGCTCATCCCTGCAGCCCCAGCGAGCGGGCGATCAGCATGAGCTGCACCTCGGTGGTGCCCTCGCCGATCTCGAGGATCTTCGAGTCGCGGTAGTGCCGGGCGACGGGGTACTCGTTCATGAAACCGTAGCCGCCGTGGATCTGGGTGGCCATGCGCGCGTTGTCCATCGCCGCCTCCGAGGAGATCATCTTGGCGATGGCGGCCTCCTTCTTGAAGGGCTTGCCCGCCAGCATGAGGCGGGCCGCCTCGTAGTAGGCGACGCGCGAGGTGTGCGCCCGCGCCTCCATCCGGGCGATGGCGAAGGCGATCGACTGGAACTCGCCGATCGGCTTGCCGAAGGCGTTGCGCTCCTTGGCATACTTCACCGACTCGTCGACGCAGCCCTGCGCGGCACCGGTGGCGACGGCGGCGATGGCGATGCGGCCCTCGTCGAGGATGGAGAGGAAGTTCGCGTAGCCGCGCCCCTCCTCGCCCAGCAGGTTCTCCGTGGGCACGCGCACGTCGGAGAAGCTCAGCGGGTGCGTGTCGGAGGCGTTCCAGCCCACCTTGTTGTACGCGGGCTCCACGGTGAAGCCGGATGTGCCGCTGGGCACGATGATGGTGGAGATCTGCTTGCGACCGTCGGGCTTGGTGCCGGTCACCGCGGTCACCGTCACCAGGCTGGTGATATCAGTGCCGGAGTTGGTGATGAACTGCTTGGAGCCGTTGATGACCCACTGATCGCCGTCCCGCTTGGCCGTGGTCTGGGTCCCGGAGGCGTCCGAGCCGCAGCCGGGCTCGGTGAGTCCGAAGCCGGCCAGGTTCTCACCCGCGGCCAGGGAGGGCAGGTACTTCTGCTTCTGCTCCTCGGTGCCGAACTTGTAGATCGGCATGGCGCCGAGACCCACGCCGGCCTCCACTGTCATGGCGACCGACTGGTCGACGCGGCCGAGCTCCTCCAGCGCGAGGGCGAGGGCGAAGTAGTCGCCGCCCATGCCGCCGTACTCCTCGGGGAAGGGCAGGCCGAACAGGCCCATCTGGCCCATCTGCTTCACGACCTCGTACGGGAAGGAGTGCTCCTCGTCGTGCTTGGCCGAGACGGGCGCGACCACCTGGTTCGCGAAGTCGCGCACCGTGTCCCTCAGGTCGGCGTAGTCCTGGGTCAGTTCCATATCAGTTCTCTTCCGTTTCGGTAGCCGTGACGGTCGCGAGCACCTGGGCCGCGGTCACCTTGTCTCCTGCGCGCACCGCGATCGCGACCACGCCGTCGTGCGGCGCGATCAGCGGCTGCTCCATCTTCATCGCCTCGATGATCACCAAGGTCTCGCCCTTGGTCACCGTCTGGCCGTCCTCGACCGGCACCGCGACGACGGCGCCCGGCATGGGGCTCACGACGTCACCGCCGTGCACACCGTCGCGATCCTTCGACGTGGACTTCGCCAGCGGCAGTTCGTACGTGCCGTCCTCGCCACTGACCCAGTAGGTTCCGCGATCCAGCGCCACGGTGACCGGCGTCGAGAAGCCGTCCACCACGAGCCGCTCGCCGACGATCCGGGCCGTGCCGGACCAGTCCAGCCGCGGCTCCTCGCCGGTGCTGCGCACCGTCACCGCGTCGCCCAGGACCGAGGCGTCGGCACCGTCGAACCGGACGACGGTGGGCGTTGCGCCCCCGATGCGCCAGCCGGTCTCGGAGCCCCACGGGCCCGCGCCGCGGGAAGCGGCGACCGCGGTGAGCGCGGCGGCGGCGTAGGCGCGCACCGTCGGCTCGGGGCGGGTGTAGGTGGGCGCCAGGCGATCCAGCAGCTCGGTGTCGAGCCGGCCCGAGACGACGTCGGCGTCGGCGAGGACGAACCGGCAGAAGTCGACGTTGGTCCGCAGCCCGGTGAGCTGGGTGCCGGCGAGGGCCTCGTCGAGCCGGCGCAGGGCCTGCTCGCGGTCGTCGGCGTGCACGATCACCTTGGCGAGCATGGGGTCGTAGTCGCTGCCGACGACGCTGCCGGCCTCGATCCCGGTGTCCACGCGGACGGGCCCGCGCCGGTCGCTGCGCGGGTACCGCAGCGCGGTCACGGTGCCGCCGGTGGGCAGGAAGCCCGCCGCGGGATCCTCCGCGTAGACGCGGGCCTCCACGGCGTGCCCGGTGAGCACGATGTCGTCCTGCGTGAGCGACAGCTCCTCGCCGTTCGCGACCCGGATCTGCTGCTCCACCAGGTCGACTCCGGTCACCAGCTCGGTGACCGGGTGCTCGACCTGCAGGCGGGTGTTCATCTCCATGAAGAAGAAGGCGTCGGGCCGCTTGGCCGAGACGATGAACTCGACGGTGCCCACACCCGTGTAGCCGACGGAGCGCGCGGCATCGCAGGCGGCGCGGCCGATCTCGGTGCGCGTGGCCTCGTCGAGCAGCGCCGACGGGGCCTCCTCGATGACCTTCTGGTGGCGGCGCTGCAGCGAGCACTCGCGCTCGCCGAGGTGGATCACGTTGCCGTGCTTGTCCGCCAGCACCTGCACCTCGATGTGGCGCGGGGTGTCCACGAAGTGCTCCATGAACAGCGTGTCGTCGCCGAAGGCGGCGGCCGCCTCGCGGCGCGCGGCGGCCACCGCGGCCGGCAGATCCGCCGGGTTCTCGACCCGGTGCATGCCCTTACCGCCGCCGCCCGCGCTGGGCTTGATGAGCACGGGGAAGCCGATGCCCTCGGCCGCGCCGATGAGGTCGGCGTCCGTGAGGCCCGGGCGGCTGATGCCGGGGACCACAGGCACGTCGCGCTCGACCACGGCTGCGCGCGCGGTGATCTTGTCGCCCATCGTCTCGATGGATTCGACGGGCGGGCCGAGGAATTCGATGCCGGCCTCCGACAACGCCCGCGCGAAGGCGGCGTTCTCGGAGAGGAAGCCGTAGCCCGGGTGCACCGCGTCGGCGCCGGTGGCACGCGCGGCCTCGACGACCTTGTCGATGCGCAGGTAGCTGTCGGTGGCGGCCGCCGGGCCGAGGCGCACGGCCTCGTCGGCGAGCTTCACGTGCCGGGCGTCGGCGTCCGCGTCGGAGTACACCGCGACGCTGGCGATGCCCAGGGTGCGCAGGGTGTCGATGACGCGGCAGGCGATCTCGCCACGGTTCGCGATCAGGACCTTCTCGATCTTGCTCATATCTCTCATCACATCCGGAAGACGCCGTAGGAGACCTCGGCCAGCGGCGTGCGGGATGCCGCCTCCAGCGCGAGGCCGAGGACGGTGCGGGTGTCGGCAGGGTCGATCACGCCGTCGTCCCACAGCCGGGCCGTGGAGTAGTAGGCCTGCGACTGCCGCTCGAACTGGTCGCGCACGCCCTGCTTGAACTCCTCCATGCCCTCCTGCTCGCGGCGGACGGAGCCGAGAGTGTCGGCGGCCTGCGGGCCACCCATGACGGAGATCCGCGCGTTGGGCCACATCCACAGGAAGCGCGGCGAGTAGGCGCGGCCGCACATCGAGTAGTTGCCGGCACCGAAGGAGCCGCCCACGATCACCGTGAACTTGGGGACGCGGGCACAGGCGACGGCGGTCACCATCTTGGCGCCGTGCTTGGCGATGCCGCCCTCCTCGTACTGGCGGCCGACCATGAACCCGGTGATGTTCTGCAGGAACAACAACGGGATCCGGCGCTTGTCACACAGCTCGATGAAGTGCGCGCCCTTCTGGGCCGCCTCGGCGAAGATCACGCCGTTGTTGCCGATGATGCCCACCGGGTGGCCGTGGATCCGCGCGAAGGCGGTCACCATGGTGGTGCCGAAGAGCTCCTTGAACTCGTCGAACTCGCCGTCGTCGACGATGATCTCGATCAGCTTGCGTACGTCGTAGCCGATCTTCGGATCCGTCGGCACCACGTCGTACAGGTCCGTCTGTGGGCGGCGGGCCGGCAGCGCCGGGCGTACGTCCCACTGCCGCTCGCCGACCGGGCCGAGGCGACCGACGATCTGCCTGACCTTCTCCAGCGCCTCGTCGTCGGAGTCGACCAGGTGGTCGGTGACGCCGGACTTGGTCGAGTGCATGAAGCCGCCGCCGAGATCCTCGGCGGACACGTCCTCGCCCGTGGCCGCCTTCACCAGCGGCGGGCCCGCGAGGAAGATGGTGCCCTGGTCGCGGACGATGATCGTCTCGTCGCTCATGGCCGGCACGTAGGCGCCGCCCGCGGTGGAACTGCCGAGCACGGCGGCGATCTGCGGGATGCCTGCGGCGCTCATCGTCGCCTGGTTGTAGAAGATGCGGCCGAAGTGCTCTCGATCGGGGAAGACCTCCTCCTGGTTGAGCAGCATGGCACCGCCCGAGTCCACGAGGTACACGCAGGGCAGCCGGTTCTGCGCCGCGATCTCCTGAGCGCGCAGGTGCTTCTTCACGGTGACCGGGTAATACGTGCCGCCCGAGACCGTCGCGTCGTTGGCGACGATCATCACCTGCCGGCCGGAGACCGTGCCGATACCGGCGACGGCACCCGCCGAGGGGGCCTTGCCCTCGTACATGCCCTCGGCCGCCAGGGGCGCCACCTCCAGGAACGGGCTGCCCGTGTCCAGCAGCCGCCGGATCCGCTCGCGGACCAGCAGCTTGCCGCGGCTCTCGTGCCGGGCGCGCGCTCGCTCACCGCCGCCCTGCGCCACCCTGTCGAGCCGCATCCGCAGCTCGGCGACGTTCGCCTCGTGTTCCTCGCGGAATGTCACGCCCACTCCTTTGGGTTATTCATCATTAACTGAAAATGAGAATATGTGAGCCCGGCCACCATGTCCAGTCTTACTCGGGGGTAGCTTCCGCGCGGCGGATTGCGCGGCTTCGTCGGGCTAGACGCCCAGGGCGGCGAGGGCCTTGTCGCGCAGCAGCGCGCGCAGCCGGGGCTGCGGCAGCGCCGGCAGGCTGGGGGCGGCGTTGATCAGGCCGAAGACGGCGTGCACGACGGCGCGGTTGTCCACCGGGTCGCCGCCGAGCGCGGTGAGGGCGTCGGTCCAGATCTCGACGTACTGCCGCTGCAGCCGACGCACTCGGCGCGCCGACTCCGGCGCCAACGACCACATGTCGCGGTACTGCACGCGGATGAGATCCGGCTCGGAGGCCGCGAAGTCGACGTGGAAGTCGACGAGGTCGTACAGGGCCTGCCGTGGGTCGCCCGCACGCTCCTCCACGACCCGGCGGCCACCGTCGTACAGGTACTCGGAGATCTCCACGAGGAGGGCGGCGAGCACGTCCTGCTTGCCCGCGAAGTGGCGGTACATGGCGGGCCCGGAGACGCCCGCCGCCGCGCCGATGTCCTCGAGGCGCACGCCCGCGAAGCCGCGCTCGGCCATCAGCGCTGCGGCCGCGGCGAGCAGTTCGCGGCGCCGGGCCGCCTTGGCGCGCTCGCGCGCGGTCCCCGCCTCGGGCCCTCCCGCGCCGGACCGGCGGGTCGTCGGTACCTCCATGGCGGGCCACACTACTCGGCTTGCCCCGCTAACGACCCCGTGTCATGCTTGTTCCGCAAGGCGCCAATCGTTCGCTGAGGCTCCTTCGCGGAAACAGGCCAGCGACCCCGAACGTCGAGAGACGCCCCGGGTCAGGACAGGCGCATCCGGCTTAAGGGTGCTCCCCGATTGGCTCCCGTTCACGGGTTCACGCCGCGAAGTGCTGAAGGTCTGACGTGGAGGGGCGCACTTTCTTCACTCTCCCTCCCGGCGCGCGGCAGTCGAACCGACGGAGGTGATGCAATGCCCGACGACAGTCGTAGTCGATCGCTCGGCGCTTCCCGCATCACCGCGGGAAGCCGCTGAGCGCACCATGATCCGGGCCGGAGGCCCGCCTCGCCGACGGCGCACCGTCGGCCCCGTCGTACCGCCTCCGTCCCACTGACATCTCCACACCCCACTCCGCCGCGCCCCCTGGGTTGCGGCGCAGTGGCGCGTGCCCGGACGAGGGGAATCACCATGCACGCCACCACCACCATCGCCCAACTCGACATCCTGCTGCGCATCGTCGCGGGCGTCGGCTTCGGCACCCTGATCGGACTCGAGCGCCAGTACCGCGCCCGCATGGCCGGCCTGCGCACCAACGCGTTGGTCTCCGTCGGCTCCGCGCTCTTCGTCGTCCTGTCCGCCTACGGATTCGAGGGCGGCGACCCCACCCGGGTCGCGGCCCAGATCGTCTCCGGCATCGGCTTCCTCGGCGGCGGCGTGATCCTGCGCGACGGCCTCACCGTGCGCGGGCTGAACACCGCCGCGACGCTGTGGTGCTCCGCCGCCGTCGGTGCGCTGTCGGGCGCGGGGATGTACATCCCCGCCGCGATCGGCACCATCGTAGTCATCGGGGTGAACACCGCGCTGCGCTCTGTCGGGCACGCCGTGGACCGCGCGCCCGACAACGGCAAGGAAGCGCCCAGCCGGTACGAATTCGTCGCCGTGACACGCGACGAGAACGAGGCGCACGTCCGGGTGATGTTGGTACAGGCGCTCAGCCGCACCGTCTTCCACCTGCAGTCGATCAGCAGCGTCGACACCGCCGACGGCAAGGTGGAGGTTCACGCAACGCTCGCCGCCGACGGCCGCGACGACCGCGCGCTGGAGACCGCGATCAGCCAGCTCAGCATGGAGCCGTCAGTGACAGCCGTGCGCTGGGACGCCCTGCCCGAGCGCGAAGAGGAGGACCTGTGAGCACCCTCACCGCTCCCCCGCTCGGCGGCCGGCGAACCGAGCGCGAGGGCCGCCGTTCCCTCGTCGCCGACGTGCTCGTGGTCGCCGGTGCGGCCGCACTGATCTGGCTGACGATCCGCGTCGGCCAGGGCATGGGTGCGCCGATCGACCTGGCGCACAGCACCACCCGCGTCGACACCGACCCGTCGAACCTGCCCTACTACGCGCTGCGATCCCTGCTACGCATGTTCCTGGCACTCGCGGCGTCGATCGTCTTCACCTTCGGCTACGCCCTGCTCGCGGCGCGGTCGCGGCGGGCTCGCGCGGTGCTGCTGCCGCTGCTCGACGTGCTGCAGTCGGTACCGATCCTCGGCTTCCTGTCGGTGACCGTCACCGTCTTCCTCGCGCTCTTCCCCGGGTCCACGCTGGGCCTCGAGTGTGCCGCGGTCTTCGCGATCTTCACGTCGCAGGCCTGGAACATGACCTTCGCCTTCTACCAGAGCCTGATCAGCCAGCCGCGCGAGCTCGGCGAGGCCGCCCGCGACCTGGGACTGTCACGCTGGCAACGGTTCTGGCGGCTCGATGTGCCCGGCGGCATGATCCCGCTGGTCTGGAACGCCATGATGAGCTTCGGCGGCGGCTGGTTCTTCCTCACTGCCTCGGAGGCCGTCTCCGTGGCGGGCGACGAGTACGCCCTCCCCGGCATCGGCGCGTACGTCGCCACCGCGTCCTCCGATGGTGACCTCGGCCGCGTCGGGTGGGCGATCGCGGCGATGATCGTGGTCATCATCGGGGTCAATCTACTGTTCTGGAGCCCCCTGACGGCCTGGGCCGAGCGGTTCCGACTCGAGGACTCCGCCACCGGCCGCATCCCGCGGTCCGCAGTGCTCACCCTCCTGCATCGCTCGCACGTCACGGACGCGGTGCGGCGCGCCGCCGCCCCGCTGATCGCGGGACTGGACCGGGTCTTCGCGGTGTTCGGCCGGACCGGGACCACGGCGCCCGCGGGCCCGCGGCGGACCCGCCTCGGCGACCTCGCGTTCGGCACCGTCGTCCTCGCGGTCCTGGCGTACGGCCTGTGGCGGGCGCTGGAGGTGATCGTGCGCGACGCCGGACTCGCCGAGGTAGGGCACGTACTCCTTCTCGGCCTCGCGACGATGGCGCGGGTCGCGGTCGTCATGGTGTTCGCGACCGTCGTCTGGGTGCCGATCGGCGTGATCATCGGACGCAGCCCACGCCTGACCCGCGCTCTGCAGCCCGTCGTCCAGGTGTGCGCGAGCTTCCCCGCGAACTTCTTGTTCCCCTTGGTCACCGCGGTCCTCGTGGCGTGGAGCATCCCGCTCGACCTGGGCGGGGTCGTGCTCATGGCGCTCGGCACCCAGTGGTACATCCTGTTCAACGTGATCGCCGCGGCGAGCGCGATCCCCGGCGACCTGCTGGAGGCGGCCGACGACATGCGGCTGCCCCGACTGCTGAAGTGGCGGTACGTACTGCTGCCCGGCGTCTTCGCCGGCTACGTCACCGGCGGGATCACCGCCGCCGGCGGCGCCTGGAACGCCTCGATCGTCGCGGAGGTCGTCTCCTACGACGGCGAGACCCACCACGCCTACGGGCTCGGCGACTACATCGCCCAGGCCACCGCGGCCACCGGCCCTGACCACACCTCCCACCTCCTCCTCGGGATCGTCGTGATGTGTCTGTTCGTGGTGGGCACCAACGCCGCCCTCTGGCGCCGTCTCTACCGCACCGCCGAACGCCGCTACTCCCTCTAGCCACCCCTTATTAATAGGAGTCGTTCCATGACCACCACGCTCGCCACCCCGCTGATCCGCCTGAAGGGCCTCACCAAGAGCTTCGAGGGCGCCCACGGCGACACCCTGACCGTGCTCGACGGCATCGATCTCACCGTCGAGCACGGCGAGATCGTTGCGCTGCTCGGCCGGTCCGGCTCGGGCAAGTCCACGCTGCTGCGCATCATGGCGGGGCTGATCCCCGCGACGTCCGGCACCGTCGAATCCGACGGTGCGCCGCTGTCCGGGCCCAACCCCGCCACCGCGATGGTCTTCCAGTCCTTCGCGCTGATGCCGTGGCTGACCGTCCAGGACAACGTCGAATTGGGCCTGACGGCCCGGAACGTTCCGCGCGCCGAGCGCCGCGCCCGGGCATTGGAGGCGATCGACACCATCGGCCTCGACGGCTTCGAGTCCGCGTACCCGCGCGAGTTGTCGGGCGGGATGCGCCAGCGAGTCGGCTTCGCCCGGGCCCTCGTGCTCGAGCCGGACCTCCTGCTCATGGACGAGCCCTTCTCCGCCCTCGACGTGCTGACCGCCGAGAACCTCCGCGGCGAGCTCGTGGAGCTGTGGGGCCGCGACGACTTCCCCACCCGAGGCGTGTGCATCGTCACCCACAACATCGAGGAGGCTGTGCTCCTTGCCGATCGCGTCGTCGTGCTGGGCTCCAAGCCCGGCCGCATCGTCCACGAGACCCGGATCGGTCTCCCGCGCCCGCGCACACGCACGGCGCCGGAGTTCGAGGCGATCGTCGATGAGCTGTACGGGGCGCTGACTGGCCGTCACGCGGAGACCGCGCACGAGCCCGACCCCGTCGAGGCGACTCCCGTGAGCCGGCCGCTCCCCGACGCGACCGTCGACGGGATCGCAGGCCTTCTGGAGCTGGTGGCGGCGCACGGCACCACCGCCGACCTCCCCGACCTCGCTGCGGACCTCAACTTCGAGCTCGACGACATCATGCCGCTCGTCGACGCTGCGGCCATGCTCGACTTCGCCGAGGTCACCGGGAACGACATCGGCCTGACCGAGCACGGCCGCACCTTCGTCGGCGTGCCGCTCGCGGACGCCAAGGAGGTGTTCGCGCGGCAGGCCGCCGAGCGGGCCCCACTGGTGCGGACCGTGCTGCGGGCGCTCCGGACGGCGCCCGACGGCGCGCTCCGCAGCGGCTTCTTCCTGGACCTGCTCCGGCGGGGCTTCGGCCCGGACGACGCCGAACGCCAGCTGCGGCTGGCGGTCGACTGGGGGCGATACGGCGAACTCTACGATTACGACGCGGACGGTGGCCGGATCCTGCTGGACCAGCAATAACACATAGTGACCTGAACCTTTGTGATCTCACTGTGACCAAGCACACATTCGACCGAACCGCCCCCCCTGGAGGTTGTCTCGCCGCAATCATTTCGTTATCGTCGACGGGACGCGGATCACGAAGCGGTCACGATGAGGGCATCGTCCGATCACCAAATGGTCCGAAGTGCGGTTTTACGGTTGGAGTAGGCGAGATATGACACGGAGTCGCGAGAACCACGTCCGCTGGCAAGGCGGCACGCAGGTCCTCGATGATGAGTCGATCACCGCGATCATCCCACTGGATGAGCTCGAGACACGCCTCGAGGAGGCCTACTCCGAGACCTGGACCGACGCGCCGGACGACACCGGCCTGGTCTACCGCCCCTCCAGCTCCGAGGTCACGCAGGACCTCATGATCCCCGAGGTGCTGTTCACCGGGGACACCGAGCTCGACGCGCCCGAACTGGACGAGATCGAGGACACCGCACTCCTCGGCTCCCCGGAGGCCGCCCCCGAGCTGGTCCTCGCGCCGGTCCGCAAGGGCGGCAAGCACCGCGTCCCCACCGCTCCGCACGCCCTCAAGGGCCGCGCCGCTCTGCTCGCGCTCGCCGCCGGCGCCAGTGTCGCCGGCGCCGCCGTGGTCAACGCCACCGGCAGCGACGCCCCGTCTACCTCGCAGCAGCCGATCGTCCCGCCCGCCGCGAGCCCCGAGGCCAACGCCGGCCGCCAGGCGCCCCTGCCCGCAGCGCAGGACACCGAGCAGTTCACCGCAGGCCTCGCGGGCGGGAAGGCCCGCAAGGACGCCGACGACAAGCGCATCATCGACTCGATGCGCCCGAAGGTGACCGCCCCCGTGAACGGCGCCACCCTCACCTCGAACTTCGGCACTCGCTGGGGCGCCATGCACGGCGGCCTCGACCTGGCTGCCCCGCTCGGCACCCCCCTGTTCGCGGCCTCCGACGGCGTGGTCACCGACGCCGGGCCCGCTTCGGGCTTCGGCATCTGGATCAAGATCCGCCTGTCCGACGGCACCGTGCTGGTCTACGGCCACATGTACAACGTGAACGTCCAGGCCGGCCAGACCGTGAAGGCGGGCGACCTCATCAGCTGGGTCGGCAACAACGGCTACTCCACCGGCCCGCACCTGCACTTCGAGGTGCACAGCCCGGGCGGCGCGAAGCTGGACCCGCAGGCCTGGCTCGCAGAGCGCGGCATCCGCGTCTAGAACCCACACGAACGCTGAAAGGCGCCCCGGAACACCGGGGCGCCTTTCGTGTTGTTGGGGGTGCTCCGGGCTAGAGCTTCTCCATCGGCAGGCCGCCGAAGGTCATCAGGGTGACCGTGCCCGACGAGCCGAAGTCGAAGGTCGCGCGCTCCATCGGACCCGCGCCCGTGACGGCGGTGACGGTGCCGAGCCCGAACGAGTCGTGCGAGACCCGGTCGCCCACGGCGAGCGAGAGCTTGTTCGCACGTCGTGTGGGCCTGGGCGCCCGCTTGGGCGTCCAGCCACCGTCGTTCCCCGAGGACCGGCCGCCGTACTGCCCGCCCCCGCCCTGGCCGCCCCACGACGGCCGGTCCTGCCCGAAGACACCGCGCGATCCCCCGAACTGGCTGCGCTTGGGCTCCAGGCGGCGCCAGTCGATGAGGTGCTGCGGGATCTCGGCGAGGAACCGGGACTCGGGGTTCTGCATCGGATCGCCCCAGCTCGAACGCACCATCGCGCGCGAGAGGTAGAGGCGTTCGCGGGCGCGGGTGATGCCGACGTAGGCGAGGCGGCGCTCCTCGGCGAGCTCGGACTCGTCCCCCAGGGCGCGCATGTGCGGGAACTGGCCATCCTCCCAGCCGGTCACGAAGACCACCGGGAACTCGAGCCCCTTCGCGGTGTGCAGGGTCATCATCGTCACCACGCCCGCGTCGTTGTCCGGCACCTGATCGGCGTCCGCGACCAGCGAGACCCGCTCCAGGAAGGCGGCCAGCGAGCCCGGCTCGGGCGCCCCCTCGTCGACGACGACGTCGGTGAAGTCCTGCGCGGAGAACTCCCGCGCGACGCTGATCAGCTCCTCGATGTTCTCGAGGCGCGCGCCGTCCTGCGGGTCGGACGAGCCCTCGAGCTCGGCCCGGTACCCCGTCTTCTCGACGACGGCCTCGAGCAGGTCACCGAGGTCCTGATCCTCGTCGGCGGCGGTACGGCGCAGGTCTGCCATGAGGCCGGCGAACGTCGCGATCGCGTTGCGCGAGCGCGGGTTCAGCATTCCGACGGTGCCGTCGACCGCGTCCTCAATAGCGGTGCTGAAGGTGCCCCCGCGGTTCTCGGCATGCACCGTCAGGCAAGCCTGCGCCCGATCGCCGATGCCGCGGCGCGGGGTGTTGACGATGCGCTGCAGGCTGACGGTGTCGTTCGGGTTGTCGATGGCGCGCAGGTACGCGACGAGGTCGCGCACCTCCCTGCGCTCGTAGAAGCGGACGCCGCCCACCACCTTGTAGGGCACGCCGTGCCGGATGAAGACCTCCTCCAGCACCCGCGCGGCGGTGTTGGTGCGGTAGAAGACGGCGACGTCGCTGTACTTGACGCCCTTGTCCGCCAGCGCGTCGATCTCCGAGACCACGAAGCTCGCCTCGTCGTGCTCGTTGTCGGCCACGTACCCGGTGATGAGGTCACCATCGCCCTGGTCGGTCCAGAGCTTCTTCTCGCGGCGGCCCGCGTTGCGGGAGATGACCGCGTTGGCCGCGGACAGGATGGTCTGGGTGGAGCGGTAGTTCTGCTCCAGCAGGATGGTCTCCGCATTGGGGAAGTCCCGCTCGAACTCCTCGATGTTGCGGATCGTCGCGCCGCGGAAGGCGTAGATGGACTGATCCGCGTCACCCACGACGCACAGCTCGCTGGGCTCCACGCCGTCCGCGTCGGTCTCCAGGCCCACCAGTTCGCGGACGAGGACGTATTGCGCGTGATTGGTGTCCTGGTACTCGTCGACCATCACGTGCCGGAAGCGCCGGCGGTAGTACTGGGCGACGTTGGGGTGCGACTGTAACAACGCCACCGTCTCCCCGATGAGATCGTCGAAGTCGAAGGCGTTCGCGCCGCGCAGGCGGGACTGGTAGGTGCCGTAGACCTCGGCGACGGTGACCGCGAAGGGCTCGCCCGTCTTCGCCGCGTCCGCGGAGGCCTGCTCCGGATCGATGAGCTCGTTCTTGAGGTTGCTGATGTGCGTGGCGAGCGCCCGCGGCGCGAACTTCTTCGCGTCCAGCCCCATGTCCTTGACGATCATGGTGAGCAGGCGGCGGGAATCGTCCGCATCGTAGATGGAGAAGTTGGAGTTCATCCCCGGCAGCAGGCCGGCCTGGGCGCGGAGAATGCGCACGCAGGTGGAGTGGAACGTGGAGACCCACATGATCTTGGCGCGGTTGCCGATGATGCCGGCGACGCGCTCCCGCATCTCCGCGGCGGCCTTGTTGGTGAAGGTGATCGCGAGGATCTGGCCCGGATGCATGTTGCGGGCCGCCAGCAGGTACGCGATGCGCCGCGTGAGGACGGCCGTCTTGCCCGAGCCCGCGCCCGCGACGATGAGCAGCGGCGCGCCCTCGTGCAACACCGCGGCCCGCTGCTGCGGGTTCAGCCCCTCGAGCAGTTCCTGGCCGCGCTCCTTCTGCTCCACCTGCGCTTTCTCACGGGAAAACGGCTGACGTTGGCGGAGTCCGGACTGCTGCGGTGCTGGGCTACTCATCTCCCGTCCAGAGTAGCCGGGGCGACCGACAGGTTTTCGCCGCCGCGCCCGGGGTGTGGGCGGAGCGGTACGCCGGGCACCGGAGCGGGGGCCGGGCGGCGGCGGGCGCACACAAATCGAAGCGTTCTGCGAGACTCCGTCGCGGAAATCTCGCAGAACGCTTCGAAAGATGTGACTGGGTGTCAGGCGGCGGCGGGTGCAGCCTCCGCGGTGTCGGCGCCGGCCGACTCCTGCGCACCCGTGACGTCAGCGCCCTCGGACGCGGCGGACTCTTCCGACGCCTCCGCGGCGGGCGCTTCCTCCGCCGGAGTCTCGGCAGGCGTCTCGACCGCCGTCTCCGCAGCCGGGGTCTCGACCGGCGCCTCCGCCGGGGCTTCGGTGGTCGGCCCACCGACCGCCGGAGTCTCCTCGTCGGTCACCGTCGGGGACGAGGGCTGCGTGGCGCCGCCCGTCGTCGGCTCGGACTCCGCGTCGGTGGTGTCCACGACAGGCGTCTCGACCGCGGCGGCCTTCGCCGGTGCGTCCGCGAGGGTCGTGAGGTTCCCCTCTCCCGCGGTCTTGCCGGTCAGTCCGTCGAGGAAGCCGGTCCCGACCCCGAGCAGGCCCGGGAGCAGGCCGATGGTGAACGGATTGTCCGAGAACAGCGCGTCGCTGCCGGCGGTCAGCGTGCTCCCGATCCCGGCCACCGCGGCGTTGATCGCCGCGATCGGGTCGCCCGTGCCGAGCGCCTTCGCGACGTTCTCGAGGCCGGTGAAGACCGTCGACGGCAGCACCCGGGTGGCGTTGTAGAGCCCGAGCGTCAGGTACAGCAGGGGTTCCGAGGCACCGTCGAGCCCCTTCCCGAGCGGACCCAGGATCGGGTTGATGATGTCGCCCGTCTGCAAGACTGCGCCCCCGAGCTCGAGCAGCGGTGCGGCCAGAATGCCGTGGATGACCTCGTAGGAGTCGGCCCACTTGCCGGCCGGAACGCCGGTGAGCAGGGTACTGAGGATCCGCTGCACGCCGTCGGGGCCGGCGAGGTTGGTCGCGATCCGGGTCAGCGTTTCGCTCCAGATCCCACCGATCGCGCCGACGTCGGGCAGCGCGGTCGGCGACGTTGCGAGTGTCGACGCCGACGCGGAGGCGAAGGTGACCGTGTTGCCCGTCGGCAGCGTGAACGGTCCCGCGGCGGCCCAGTCGGATCCGGCGATCCCACCGAGGATTGTCGGGATCAGGTTGATCAGGCTGGGGATCGCGCCGAACTCGCCGAACAACGCGCCGATCACCTTCTCGCTGACAGTCGAGGCCGTGCCGAACAGCGAGGTCAGCGCCGCAGCGGGGCCACCGGCGCTGAGCGCCTTCAGCGCTGCGGTGACGCCGTCGGCGAGAAGCGCCGGCACCTCGACGCCCGCCTGGAGCGGGCCGAAGGCGAGGCCGATGAGCGGAATCAGGGCGGCCTTCAGCCCGTCGCCGATCGGCCCGAGCTGGCCGCCGATCGTGTCCATCACCGGGAGCAGGCCGATCGCGGGAGTGAGGATCGCGCCGGTGATGGTGGTGGCGAAGGTCGTCCAGGCGTAGCCCAGATTGCCCGCGGCGAGATCCTTCTGGATGCTCTCGAGGTTGGCGAACAGGTTGTTCTCGAGATACTCGAAGAAGGCCTTCCCGGCATCGCCCGCCGCGCCCGCGAGCGTGGCGGCGTTGCCGAGCTGGTCCTGGACCAGCTTCGTCAGACCGGTGACCGGGTCCGTGACGAACGTCAGGCCCATCGCCGTAGCCCAGTTCGCGACGGCACTGGCGGCGCCGCCGAAATCCTGAACGATCGGCGGGAGCGACGGTGCCGTCACGGCGCCCATCGACGTGGCGACCGGGGCGACCGCCACGGCCGCCGCCGCGACCATCGCGACAGCGGGTGCGGCGTACCGCCGGTGGGAGGACCGAGGATCTGCTGCGAGCATGGAAAAACACCCTTCAACTGGAGTGAGCCGAATCACACGAGAACCGGACGAACGGAACATACGCCCACGCCGTGGATTTTCGGACGGCTTTCCAAGAAGCTTTGCGACATCACACGTCCATTTGTCTCAATGCAGTCTGCACGTTTCTGAACACACCAGGTCACAAGGACGCAGGGACGAGCAGGCCGACGGGCCCGCTCCCCACGCAGGCGACGAGGCCCGGTGTCTCGGCGCGCGCGATCAGGCCCTCGCCCGTGCCCGCCACCCGGGCGTACACGGTGTGCGCGCCCCTGCGGATGGGCACCCGGACCGGCGTGGCGCCGCGTTGCTGCTGCAGCACGATCACCCCGTCGGACGAGGCGAGGTAGTTGAACTGCACGACCCAATCCCAGAACGCGAGCGGACCCTCGTAGGCCAGGGTCGAGGGGGTGGTGTCGTCGACGCGAGTGCCGCACGGGAACGGACCGAGCGGCAGGCTGCGCACCCGCGTGACCTGCCCGGGCCGGAAACGTCCCTGCTGGTCGACGACGGTGGCCTCGCCCGCGTACTCGGCGAACCGCGGATGGGCGGGCTGCGTGGCGAGGATCCGCGAGAGCCGGTTGTTGGGGCCGGCGAGCCGCGCCAGGATGTCGCCGTGAACCTCCTGGTCGAGCACCTCGCGATCCGCGTATGCGGCTGCCCCCGCGCGGAGGTTCTGCAGGTAGGGGCCGGTCGGGTTGTCGTGCCACAGGGGCGCGAAGCGAACGGCGGAGACGGTGCCGCTGAGCGCGAAGACGATCACGACGGCGGCCCACAGCCGCCGGTCGCTCGTGAATCCGGCCGATTTCCACCTCACGAGGCCGGATTCGGCTTCGCGACCCCGGAATCGGCCGGTTTCACAACGAAGAACGATCGCGGCGGCCAGTGTCAGCACCCACGCGACGTCGGCGAAGTAGCGCAGGGAGAGCGGCAGCAACGCGGACGTGTACTCGGAGCTGCGTAGGAAGAAGACCGTCGACGAGGCGCCCAGGAAGTACGCCCCGGCCGCGCCCCAGGCGGCGAGCCCGCGGGGCGCTCGCCACCAAGTGACCGCGACGATCGCGACGATCGCGACCAACCCCACGACGGTGATCGTGGCGTCGGTGACCACGAGCGGCGGCCCCGGGTTCTCGCGGCGCCACGTCCACGGCCCGCCGACCGTGGCCGGCGCGAGCACCGCGTTCACCGACCGCCACAGCACGCGGGCCGTGAACCCGACGGTGTGCGTGCCCGGCCGCGACGCCGTCACCGACAGCCACAGCACCACCCACGCCACGACCACCAGGGCGAACGCCGCCCACAGCCCCCGGCCCCGATGCAGGACCGTCCGGACCGGTCGACGGTGCCCGCGCACGTACGGCAACAGGCACGCCGCCGCGAGCGCGACGAACGGGATGACCAGCGCCTTCTCGAAGAAGAGCAGCGAGGCCAGCAGCGCCGCCACCGCGTACAAGCCGGAGCGCCGGCGGCCCCGCAGGTACCGCACCGCCTCCGCGACGACCACCGCGAGCCCGATCTGCAGCGGCAGCGCGTTGAGAGCCGACGCCCACCACGCCGTCGCCGTCAGGGTGAGCGGACTGAACAGCAGGAAGACGAAGGGCACCAGCACCACGGGGCGCCGCCCCGCGACGATCACCAGCGTGCGCAGCGTGAGCACCGAGGCGAGCAACTGCAGTAGCAGGATCGACGCGGCGGCTGCGGGCCAGCTCAGCGGTGCGACCTTGGTGGTCACCGCGGCGGCGAACAGCGTGCCGGGCATGAAGTGGCCGTCGTAGTCGACAAACCAGGCACCGAGGTCGGTCAGTGGGCGCGACGCCCGGCCGATGAAGGCCACGTCGTCCCAGTAGAAGTTCCCGCGCGCGAGCACGTACCCGCGGACCGCGAGCTGCCCGACGATGAGCACCGTCGCGCCGATCCACAGCACGCGCCGCGAAGCGGGCAGGGCGGATGGGCTGGCGACGGACACGGTCTCGATGGTAGAGAGGGCGGCACCGGACTCGAGGCGGCGCACCTGAGCCGGGACGGCACGTGGCGGTCCGGCGCGTGCGCGCCTGTGGAAAACTTGAACCCATGAGTACACCGGACGACACCGGCGCCGAGACGCCGCTCGCCGACGAGGAGATCCAGGCCCTCCGTGAGGAGATCGACCGCCTCGACGCCGAGATCCTCGCCGCGATCAAGCGCCGCAGCGAGGTCTCGCAGATCATCGGCCGCACGCGCATGGCGTCCGGCGGCACGCGCCTGGTTCACTCGCGGGAGATGAAGGTGCTCGAGCGGTTCTCCGAGCTCGGCCGCGAGGGCCACACCCTCGCGATGCTCCTCCTGCGTCTCGGCCGGGGGCCGCTCGGCCGGTAAGCCGTCAGCCCCGGCCGACCCCCGCGAAGAAGTCCAGCAGGCTCTGGGGCGCGTCGTCGCCGAGCATCATGGTCGCCATCTCATCCGCGGACGCCGCAGACTCCTCCGCCCGGACGAACATCTCGCTCTCGTAGGTGGTGAGGGCGGCGTCGAGGTCGCCGGGGTTCTCGACGATGTGCCGGGCAAGTTCGGCACCGTCGAACAGCGCGATGTTGGCGCCCTCCCCGGCCGGCGGGCTGACGTGCGCGGCGTCGCCGACGAGCGTGACGCCGGGGACGCGCTCCCAGCGCAGCCCGACGGGCAATGTGTAGAGCCTCCGCGGCACGAGCGGGGTATCGGATTCGCCGATCAGGCGAGTCACCTCCCGGGACCACCCGGGGAACTCGGCGAGCACGGCATCGGCGGCCGACGGGTTCGACCAGTCAAGCCCGTCCGCCCACTCCTCGGGCACGTGCAGCTGTGCGTAGGTGTGGACGACGTCGCCCGCCTCCGCGTGCGTGCTGATCCCGCGACCCGGCGCGAGCGCGAACATCGCGCCCTCCCCCACCAGCTCGGCGATGCCGGGGTGGCGGCGCGGGACGTCGTGCAGGTAGGTCTCGACGTAGGTGGTGCCGTAGTACGACGGTGCCGCGTCCGTCACCAGGGCGCGCACCTTGGACCAGGCACCGTCGGCCCCGACCAGCAGGCCGGTCGCGACGGTGCCCCCGTCGGCGAACGACAGCTCGTGCCGCCCATCGCCGAGCGCGCGCACCCCTACGACCTTGGCGCCCCAGCGGATCGCGCCCTCCGGCAGGGAATCGATGAGGAGCTGCCGTAGTTCGCCGCGGAGCACCTCGGGGCGGCCGCCGGCGCCGTCGTCCGGGAGGTCGAGGAGGACGGTGCCGTCGCAGCCGAGGGCGCGGGTCGCCTCGCCGCCCTGGTGGATCAGCGCGCGGAACTGCGCGGTGAGGCCGGCCGCCTCGATCGCGGCCTGGCCGTCGGCCTCGTGGATATCGAGCTGGCCGCCCTGCGTGCGTGCCGTGGGTGTCGGCTCGGCCTCGTAGATCACGGCGTCGATGCCGTGGACGTGCAGGACGCGGGCCAGGGCGAGGCCGCCGAGCCCGGCGCCGATGATCGTGATGGGTGTCTGCATGATGCTCCCCTTCCATTGGAACAATGTTCCATGCAAGTTTGGAACATCATTCCATTCGTGTCAAGATGGAGCCGTGCCACCCCGCAGCCGCCGCACCGACGCGCTCTCCCGCGACCGCATCGTCGATACCGCGATCGACCTGCTCGACGAGAGCGGCGTCGACGCGCTGACCTTCCGCGCCCTCGGCAGCGCCCTCACCACGGGCAGCGGAGCGATCTACCACCACGTCGCCGGCAAGGACGAGCTCCTCGCGGCCGCGACCGACGCCGTCCTGCGGCCGATCCTCGCCGCACGCACGGGCGACCGCGATCCCCGAGCGGAGATCCGCAGCCTCGCACTCACCCTCTTCGACACGATCGACGCGCACCCGTGGCTGGCGGCCCAGGTGATGGCCGATCCGGGCCGGCCGGCGAATCTGCTGCTGAGCGAGCGGATCGGCGGCGCCGTTCTGGCGATGGGCCCGCCGGAGGAATCGCTGTTCGACGCCGCCACCGCGATCGTCGGCTACGTGCTCGGTTCTGCGGCGCAGAACGCCGCCAACGCACGCTCGGACCTCGCCCGCAGCGGGCCCAGCCGCGAGGAACTGCTCGGCGGCGTTGCGGCCCGCATCGAGCAACTGGATCCCGACGAGTTCCCCTACCTGCGCCGCATCGCCGCGACCATGGTCCACCACGACGACCGCTCCCAGTTCCTCGCCGGACTCGACCTGCTCCTCGCCGGCATCGACGCCCTCTAGCGCCTTCACCACACCGACCGCGATCCGTCAAGGATCACGTTCACGGTGCCATCGAAACCCAGGTCGGAAAGCCTTTCTGCGCCAGACTGGCGGGCATGCCCAGCCCTGACGACTATCTCGTGTGCGCCAGCCAGCGCAGCGGGAGCACCCTCCTCGTGGAGTCGCTCGCGGCCACCGGCGTCGCCGGGCGGCCGCAGGAGTTCTTCCAGTACTACCCGTCCTCGTCGCTGTCGCCGCAGCCGCGCGAGTGGTTCGCCGGCGTCGACGATCCGTCGCTGCTCGACCTGCTCGACCCGATCGATCCCGGCACCGTCGATCCGCGCGGCCCCGAGCAGTGGCGCGACGACGTGCTGCGCGAGGGCCGGACGCCGAACGGCGTCTGGGGCGGCAAGCTCATGTGGAACCAGACGCCCGTCCTCGTGACCCGCACCCGCACCGCGTCGGGCTCGGCGCGGACGGCCATCCGCTCCCTGTTCGACGGCGCCGACCCCCTCTACGTGCACGTCCACCGGCCCGACGTGGTAGCCCAGGCCGTGTCGATGTGGCGCGCCGTCCAGACCCGGGTGTGGCGCGACGACCCCGATCACGACCGCGAGCGCGACGAGCGCGCCGTGTACCGGGCCGACGGGATCGCCCACCTGGCCGGGATCCTGCGCGAGCAGGAGCGGTCGTGGCGGGCGTGGTTCGCGTTCGAGGGCATCACGCCCCTCGAGATCGACTTCCACGAGCTGACCGCCGACCCGCAGAAGACGACGGCGCGCGTACTGGACGCGATCGGGCAAGATCCGCAGCTCGCTCCCCCGCCGCCGCTCAAACCCCAGTCCAACGACCGCTCCAAGGAGTGGGCGGAGCGCTACCGCGCCGATGCCGCCGAGAACGGATACCCCCTATGAGCACCGTGACACCGGAACCGATCGCCGCCGTCGATGAGCTGCGCGTCCTCGAGGCCGAGGCGGTGCACATCATCCGCGAGGTGGCCGCCGAGCTGGAGCGACCGGTGCTGCTGTTCTCGGGCGGCAAGGACTCCATCGTGCTGCTCCGTCTGGCGGAGAAGGCCTTCCGCCCGTCGCCGCTGCCCTTCCCGATCCTGCACGTGGACACGGGCCACAACTTCCCCGAGGTGATCGACTTCCGCGATCGCCGCGTCGCCCCGACCGCCGAGAACCCCGACGGGATCGAGCTCATCGTCGCCTCGGTGCAGGACTCGATCGACGCGGGCCGAGTCGCCGAGTCGACGGAGTCCTCGGGCTCGCGAAACCGGCTGCAGACCCGCACGCTGCTGGACGCGCTGGAGGCCGGGAATTTCGACGCCGCGTTCGGCGGCGCCCGGCGCGACGAGGAGCGGGCCCGCGCGAAGGAGCGGGTGTTCAGCTTCCGCAACGAGTTCGGCCAGTGGGATCCACGGGCGCAGCGCCCCGAGCCCTGGTCGCTCTACAACGGCCGCATCCGCCGCGGCGAGTCCGTCCGGGTGTTCCCCCTGTCCAACTGGACCGAGCTCGACATCTGGCGCTACATCGAGCTCGAGGGCCTCGAGCTGCCGCCGATCTACTACGCGAGCGAGCGCGAGGTCTTCGAGCGCGACGGGATCCTGCTGGCCGTCTCGGAGTTCACGCAGCCGCGCGCCGGCGAGACCGTGAACCGGGAGTGGGTGCGCTACCGCACCGTCGGCGACCTGACCATCACCGGCGCGGTCCGCAGCCGCGCCACCGAGATCCACGACGTGATCGCGGAGATCTCCGCCGCCACGGTCTCGGAGCGGGGCGAGACCCGCGCCGACGACCGCACGTCGGCTGCGGCCATGGAGGACCGGAAGAAAGAGGGCTATTTCTGATGAATCGCGTTCCGAACCCCGCCACCGGATCGGTCGCGGACACCGCTGCGGGGTACTTCTGATGACGGACGTACTGGCACCACCGACCACGCGGCAGCTGCTGCGCCTCGCCACCGCGGGGTCCGTCGACGACGGCAAGTCGACGCTCATCGGCCGCCTGCTGCACGACACCGGCAGCCTGCCCACCGACCACCTGGACGCCGTGACCGACGGCGACGAGGTGGACCTCGCGGCGCTGTCCGACGGCCTGCGCGCCGAGCGCGAGCAGGGCATCACCATCGACGTGGCCTATCGCTTCTTCTCCACCGAGTCGCGCAGCTACGTGCTCGCCGACACCCCGGGCCACGAGCGCTACACCCGCAACATGTTCACGGGCGCCTCCAACGCGCACGTCGCGATCCTGCTGGTGGACGCCCGCAAGGGGGTGCTGCGCCAGACCCGCCGGCACGCCCGGATCGCGACGCTCCTCGGCGTGCCGCACGTCATCGCCGCGGTGAACAAGATCGACCTCGTCGACTTTTCGGCGGAGCGGTTCGCGGAGGTCGAGGCCGAGCTCGCCGAGCTCGCGGTGCGGCTTGGCCTGGGCGCGATCCCCGCGATCCCGCTGGCCGCCAAGCTCGGCGACAACGTGGTGCACCGCTCGGCGCACACGCCCTGGTACGACGGCCCGACGCTGCTCGAACACCTCGAGGCCGTACCCCTGCGGGCACCGTCGGCGGTCGCGACCGAGCTGCGCCTTCCGGTCCAGTGGGTCTCCCGGCCCACCGCCGAGCGGCGCCGACGGTACGCCGGACGCGTCGCCGCCGGCACCCTCGCGGTGGGCGACGAGGTGCTCGTCCTGCCCTCCGGTAGCCGCAGCACCGTGACCGCGCTCGACACGCTCGACGACGACCGCGCGACGGCCGTCGCCCCGCTGTCGGTATCGGTCGAGCTGGCCGACGACATCGACGTGGGCCGCGGCGATGTCCTCATCTCCGGCGCCGAGGGCGCACACCTGCCGGTGAACGCCCGCGAGCTAGAGGTCACCGTCTGCTGGCTGGCCGAGAAGCCGTTGCGCGCCGGGGACCGCGTGGCGCTCAAGCACGCCACGGCGACGGTCCGCGCGACGGTGCAGTCGCTGGAGCGGCGCCTGGATCCCGAGACGCTCATCGAGCAGGTGGGACCGAGTGAGCTGGCGCTCAACGACATCGGGACCGTGACCCTGCGGACCTCGTCGATCGTCGTCGCCGACCCGTACGCGCAGAACCGGGACACGGGTGCGCTGATCCTCATCGACGAGGCCAGCAACGACACCGTCGGCGCCGGCACCATCGCCGTGGCACGCGAGGTGATCCCGGGGCAGGCGACCCGCAACGACATCCGCTGGCATCCCAGCTCGCTGGGCCGCGCGGAGCGCTGGGCGCGGACCGGGCAACGCGGCGCCACGGTCTGGTTCACGGGCCTCCCGGCGTCCGGTAAGTCGACGGTGGCGGTCGCCCTGGAGCGAGCGCTGGTCTCGCGGGGCCGCGTCGCCTACCTCATCGACGGCGACAACATCCGCCACGGCATCAGCGACGACCTGGGCTTCTCCCCCGGCGACCGGGCCGAGAACATCCGTCGGGTGGGGCACCTGACGCGCCTGTTCGCGGACGCGGGCGTCATCTCGATCGCGTCGCTGGTCTCGCCGCTGCGGTCGGACCGCGATATCGCCCGGGAGCTGAACCTCGCGGCCGAGATCGACTTCCTCGAGGTGCACGTCTCGACGCCGGTATCCGAATGCCGCAAGCGGGATCCGAAGGGTCTCTACGCCCGCGCGGACCGCGGCGAGCTCCGCGGCCTCACCGGCGTCGACGGGCCGTACGAGAAGCCCGACGACCCGGATTTGCGCTTCGACACCACCGGCGCCGACACCGACGAGCTGGCGCAGCGGGTGATCGCGCTACTCGTGGAGCGGGGAATACTCGAGGAGTGAGCTGCTGCACGCCCGAGGGCCCCGACCTGCCGCCGCACGCCGGCGCGGTGCCCGGCGGCGGCGCGCACCCTATTGAGCAGGCGCACGTCCCCGCCGGCGCGTTCGCGATGGGCGACGCGCACGGCGACGGCTACCGCGCCGACGGCGAACTCCCGGTGCACCGGGTCGCGCTGCCGGGCTTCACGATCGATACGACGACCGTGACCGTCGCCGCGTTCGCGGCCTTCGCCGACGCGACGGGGTACGTCACCGACGCGGAGCGCTTCGGTGCGTCCGCGGTCTTCCACGCCTCCGCGGGAGACCCGTCGGCGGGGGTGCCGGTGGCGGGCACGCCGTGGTGGCTGACGGTGCCGGGCGCGACCTTCCGCGCGCCGGGCGGGCCGGGCAGCGTCGGACTGGACGATCATCCGGTCGTGCACGTCTCGCACGGGGACGCGCTGGCCTACTGCGCGTGGGCCGGACGGGCGCTGCCGACCGAGGCGCAGTGGGAGTACGCGGCGCGCGGCGGACTCGACGGCGGGCGTTACCCATGGGGCGACGAGCATCCGGTGCCAGGACGGGACTGCAACGTCTTCGTCGGCGCCTTCCCCGAGCCCGACGGTCCGGTCGGGACGGTGCCGGCCGCGTCGTACGCGCCGAACGGCTACGGCCTGTACCAGGCGGTGGGGAACGTGTGGGAGTGGTGCACCGACCGGTACTCGGCCCGCTACTACCGTGCGTCACCGGAGGTTTCACCGACGGGGCCCGACCGCGGGACCGCCCGGGTGCTGCGCGGCGGCAGCCACCTGTGCCACGACTCCTACTGCTACCGCTACCGCGTGGCGGCCCGCAGCCACAACACCCCGAGCTCGACGGCGAGCAACATCGGATTCCGCACAGTGTCCGATTCAAATATCGTGATCGCATAGATCCGATACTTGAACAGGTCCCAGGTGCCGCCCATCTCGGCGCGCCGCTCGAGAACGGCGTCGACAACTCCGTGAACTGGGAGTTCCTCGACGTGCTGCATCCCGGCGTCGGATCTCACGCCGTCTCCGTCGAACTGCAGCGCCGACTCTGGCACTCCGGCAAGGTACGCGCGGCCGGCCCCGTCGACACGATGATCGCGGCGATCGCGATCCGCCACGACGCTGTGGTGGTGCATCGCGCCAGCGACTACGAGCGGATCGCGGAGGTCGCGCCGGAGTTCCGGCGGGTGCGGGTGTCGATCAGGCGTTGGCGGCATCGACGCGGGGCCGCTCGACCGATTCGCGGGCGGCGGCCTCGCGCAGGACCAGTTCGCGGCGCTCGCCCTGCGGGCGACGCGAGGGCAGTGGCGTCTCGTCGGCGTCGGGCTCGGCGCGGCCTGCGAAGAAGGCGGCCATGAAGGCCTCGGCGATCGCGGTGCCCTCGGCCTCGGTCGGCAATACGTCGCCCGTCTCCTCGCGCCAGGTCGCGAGCACCCCCGCGAGGCGGCGCGCCACCCACTGGTAGGCGGGCTCGTCCACCACATTGTGCCGCTCGTACGGGTCCACGATCAGGTCGTACAGCTCCCGACGGGGCCGCGGCGCGGCCGTCTCATACGGGTCGAGCGACGCGGCGGAGGAGCTGTCCGCGATGTCAAGCGGCAACAGGAGCGCCGGCCGGTCGGCGTAGTTCTCGATGTAGCTGAACTGCTTGGTGCGCACGGCGCGGATCGGATCGTAGGCGTCGTGGTAGGTCTTCTGCGTGAACAGCCCGGCGCGCACCTGCTCGCCCGTCGGCTCCAGAAGCTCGGCCGCGTGCGTCTCGCCGTCCACATCCTCCGGCAGGGGCAGACCGAGCAGGTCGAGCACCGTCGGAGTCAGGTCGACGCCCGAGAACAGGTCGTCGTAGACGCGCGGCGCGAGGCCGAGAGCGCGGGGCGGGCGCGCGATGAAGGCGACGCCGGTCCCCTCGCCGTAGAGCGTGGACTTCGCGCGCGGGAAGGCCAGGCCGTGGTCGGTGATGAACAGGATCCAGGTGTTCTCGGCCAGGCCCAGCTCGTCGACGGTGTCGAGCAGCCGCCCGACCGCGGCGTCTGCCTCGGTGATGCTGCCGTGCAGCCCGGCCAGGTCCTCGCGGACCCGCGCGGTGTCCGGCAGGAAGCCGGGAACACCGATGGCGTCCGGGTCGGCCGGTTCGTACTGGTCCGCGGGGTACGGGCGGTGCGTCTCGAAGAAGCCGGCGGTGAGGAAGAAGGGCTCCTCGTGGCCGACTGCGGCGGCCAGCCACTCCTGCGAGCGCGCGACCACGTAGTCGCACAGCGAGTCCGAGACGTCGGCGGTGTCGAAGCCGAGGCGGGTGGGATCCGCGCTCTCGTGCTGCATGCCGAACAGGGCGCTGCGGTAGCCCGCCTCGCCGAGCAGCGCGGGGAGGGTGCGCACGTGGTCGCGGTACTCGAAGCCGTGGTGCGCGAGCCCGACGAGGCCGTTGCGGTGCGGGTGCAGGCCCGTGAACAGCGAGCCGCGCGCGGGCGAGCAGAGCGGCGCCGTCGCGTGCGCATCGGTGAACAGGATCCCCTCGGCCGCGAGGCGGTCCAGGTTAGGGCTGACCACGCCCTCCGCGCCGTAGCAGGTGAGGTGGCGGCCCAGGTCGTGCCAGTGCACCAGGATCACGTTCTCCCGGGTGCCGCTCCCCGCCTGCTTCTCCACCACACCTCGACGTTGCCACAGCTCGCCCCGTCGCGGCGAGGTTTGCGATCACCCCGAACCCAATTGAACGATGTTTTGGAGAGGAAACCCGCAGGTCGGATTCTCCAGAACGTCGTTCAATCGGGGAGGGGTGTCACTGCAGGGCGATGTAGCGGGTCTCCAGGTACTCCTCGATGCCCTCGCTGCCGCCCTCGCGGCCGAAGCCGGAGGCCTTGACGCCGCCGAACGGGCCGGCGGGATCGGAGATGACGCCGCGGTTCACGCCGACCATGCCGGCCTCGATCCGGTCGGCGACGCGCAGCGCGCGGTCCAGGTCCTTGGTGAATATGTACGCCGCGAGCCCGTACTCCGTCGCGTTGGCGGCGGCGACGCCCGCGTCCTCGTCGGCGAAGGCGACGATGGGGGCGACGGGGCCGAAGACCTCCTCGGTGAGGATCCGGGCATCGGCGGGGACATCGGCGAGCACCGTCGGCGGGAAGAAGTGGCCGGGCCCCTCGGGCGCGACCCCGCCGAGCCGCAGCGACGCGCCCTTGGCGACCGCATCCTGCACCAGCTCGGAGACGGTGGCCTGCTGGTCCGCGGAGACCAGCGGCCCGATCGTCACGCCCTCGTCGGTCCCGCGGCCCAGGACGTACTTCGCCATCCCGTCGACCAGCTTCGTGGTGAACTCCTCGACCACGGACTCGTGGACGTGGAAGCGGTTGGCGGCGGTGCAGGCCTCGCCGCCGTTGCGCAGCTTGGCGAGCAGCGCCTGCGCGACCGCGTGGTCGACGTCGGCATCGTCGAAGACGACGAACGGCGCGTTGCCGCCCAGCTCCATCGACGTGCGAAGGATCCCGGGCGCCGACTGCGCGACGAGCGCGGCGCCGACCTCGGTCGAGCCGGTGAAGGTGAGCTTGCGCAGCCGCGGATCGGCGAGCAGGGGCCCCGTCAGCGCCCCGGATTTCGAGGTGGGCAGCACCGAGATCACCCCGTCCGGCACGCCCGCGTCGCGCAGCACCTCCGCGAGCAGCAGCATCGTGAGCGGGGTGAGGCCGGCGGGCTTGACCACCATCGTCGCGCCGGCGGCGAGCGCGGGCCCGATCTTGCGGGTGCCCATCGCGAGGGGGAAGTTCCACGGGGTGATCGCCAAGCACGGCCCGACGGGGGCCTTGCTCACCAGGATCCGCCCGGTGCCGGCGGGCGCGGGCGTGTAGCGACCGGCGATGCGGACGGCCTCCTCGGAGAACCAACGGAAGAACTCCGCGCCGTAGCGCACCTCGTTGACGGACTCGGGCAGCGCCTTGCCCATCTCGAGGGTCATCAACAGCGCGACGTCGTCGGTGCGGGCGATGAGGCCCTCGTAGGCGGCGCGCAGGATCTCGGCGCGCTGGCGGGCGGGCGTCGCAGCCCACGCCGGCCCCGCCGCGACGGCCGCGTCGAGGGCGGCGGCGCCGTCCTCGGGCGTAGCGTCGGCCACCTCGACCAGCACGTCCTCCGTGGCGGGATCGTGCACCGGAAAGGTTGCGCCCGAACTTGAATCGCGGAACGCGCCGTTCACGAAGATCCCGGTGGGGATGCGGTCGAGGAGGTCACGGACGCGTTGCTCGGTTGCCATACCGCCACCCTAGCTCCGCGCCGAGGGCGCGCGCAGGGCGTTGCTCCGGCACCCGCTGTGACCTCGTCCGTGAACCGCCCGCGCGGGCGCTCCGGACACTAGGCTGACGCCATGAGCGACAGCGACATCACCGCGTCCACCGCCTGGCGGAACCTCGTCGATCACCACCGCGAGATCGCCGAGACCACGCTGCGGGAGCTGTTCGCCGCCGACCCGGACCGTGGCTCCGACTTCGTGTTCCAGGTAGGCGACCTCTACATCGACTACTCCAAGCACCGCGTCACCCGCGAGACGCTCGGCCTGCTGACCGCGCTCGCCGACGAGGCCGGGGTCGCCGCCCGGCGCGACGCCATGTTCGCGGGCGAACACATCAACTCCACCGAGGACCGCGCCGTCCTGCACACCGCACTGCGCGCACCGTCGAGCCTGGACCTGCGGGTGGACGGGCAGGACGTGACCGGCGACGTGCACGACGTGCTGGAGAAGATGGGCGCCTTCAGCGACGAGGTGCGCTCCAAGCGCTGGCGCGGCGCGACCGGCGAGCCGATCACCGACGTGGTGAACATCGGCATCGGCGGCAGCGACCTCGGCCCTGCGATGGTCTACAAGGCGCTGCGCGCGTCCGTGCAACGCGGCCTGACCTGCCACTTCGTCTCCAACGTCGACCCGGCCGACATCTCCGCCACGCTGGCGCAGCTCAACCCCGCGACCACCCTGTTCATCGTCGCGTCGAAGACCTTCTCCACGCAGGAGACGCTGACCAACGCGCACGCGGCGAAGGCCTGGCTTCTGGAGAAGCTCGGCGTCGGCGAGGAGGCCGTGGCGAAGCACTTCGTGGCCGTCTCCACCAACGCGGAGCGGGTCGCGGCCTTCGGCATCGACACCGCGAACATGTTCGGCTTCTGGGACTGGGTCGGCGGCCGCTACTCCGTGGATTCGGCGATCGGCCTGTCGGTGATGATCGCCGTCGGCCCCGAGCGGTTCGCCGAGTTCCTGGCCGGATTCCGCACCGTCGACGAGCATTTCGCGACCGCACCCGCCGATTCGAACGCGCCGCTCATGCTCGGGCTGATCGGCCTGTGGTACTCGGATTTCTTCGGCGCGCAGTCCCGCGCGGTGCTCCCCTATTCGCAGGACCTGGCCCGCTTCCCCGCCTACCTGCAGCAGCTCACCATGGAGTCCAATGGAAAGTCGGTGCGCGTGGACGGCACGCCCGTCACCGTCGACACCGGGGAGATCTTCTGGGGCGAGCCCGGCACCAACGGCCAGCACGCCTTCTTCCAGCTGCTGCACCAGGGCACGCGGCTCGTTCCGGCGGACTTCCTCGGCTTCGCGCAGTCCACCGACGACCTGCCCACCACCGATGGCGTCGGCACGATGCAGGACCTGCTGATGAGCAACCTGTTCGCGCAGACGAAGGTGCTCGCCTTCGGCAAGACGGCGGAAGAGATCGCCGCGGAGGGCACCGATCCCGCGGTGGTGCCGCACAAGGTGATGCCCGGTAACCGGCCCACCACCACGATCCTCGCGCCTAAGCTCACCCCGTCCGTCGTGGGCCAACTCATCGCGCTCTACGAGCACCAGGTGTTCACCGAGGCCGCGATCTGGGGCATCAACGCCTTCGACCAGTGGGGCGTCGAGCTGGGCAAGGTCCAAGCCAACGCGCTGCTGCCGGTCATCGCGTCCGACGGTGCCCCCGCCGCCGACCTCGACTCGTCGACCGACGCGCAGGTCCGCTGGTACCGCGCGCAGCGGGGCCGGGCGATCTGAGCCCCTGGGCTGGGGCCCTTCCCTCACCGCCCGCTCGCGCCACGGGTTGGTGAGCCGCTGGCCTCGAACTGGGAGGCGATCGCGTGGCCGAGCGGCGATCGACGTGCGAGGACTCCGGACTCAGGGTTCCTTCGGGATCTGCCAGGTGCCGTTCGCGTTGCAGCTGAGCACGAAGCCCTGGCTGCGCTCGAGCGCCAGCTTGCCGACGCTGTAGCCGGCGCAGCTCTCGCCGATACTGCCGCGGGCGTAGTCACTGATATCGGGATCGGCGTGGGCGGGGGCAGCGGCGACGATGAGGGCGACTCCGGCTGCGGAGGCGATCGTGGCTGTCGTGATGAATGTGCGCATTTCGCACCACCTTTCGTCCCTACTCACGCTAGGAACGTCGGTGTCGCGGCACATCCGGGCCGGGCCCCCACGTTTCGGGACGGCGCCTCAGGGCTGAGCCCCTAGTCCTTCCGGGGGATCCGGTCCGGTCTCAGATCAGGCGACGGGTGAGCTCGTCGGGGGCATGTCGTAGCACCGCGCCGAGCGGGGTCCACGGCCACGACGGGACCGCGGCCTCTTTCGGCTCGCGGTCGATGGCCTTGACGAGCGCCTTCACACCGTCGTCGAGCGAGGACTTCATGGACGTCTTCACGCCCTTGTTGATGTCGGTCTCGATGAAGCCCGGCTTGATCACGGTGACGGTGATGTCGCTGCCAGCGAACTCGGCCTGCAGCCCCTCGCCGAGAGCGGTGAGGCCGGCCTTGCTCGCCGAGTAGGCCGCCTGCGCCTTCGGCATGCCGCGCTGCCCAGCGATCGACGAGATGAGCACGAGGTGACCCCGGCCCTGCGGGCGGAAGACCTCGAGTACCGCCTCGGCCTGTGCGAGAGCGCCGGTGAGGTTGGTCTGCACGGTCTCCAGGTTCGCGTGCACCTTGCCGGTGCCGAGCGGCGCGCCCTTGCCGATGCCGGCGTTGATGATCGCGCGGTCGAGGCCGCCGAGCCGCTCCACCACGTCGGCGATGGCGACGGGCACGGCGTCGAAGTCCGTCACGTCGAGCCGCCCGATCTCCACCGCACCCGCCTCGGGGCAGGAGCTGAGCTCGGCGCGCAGGCCCTCGAGCCGGTCGAGGCGTCGCGCGAGGAGCCCTACGTCCTCGCCGCGCTCCGCATACGTCCGAGCCATGCCTTCGCCGAGACCGGAGCTGGCTCCGGTGATGAGGATCCGCATTCCCCCACCTTATCCACGCCGTGGACGTCCGCGCCGGCGCCGGCGCCGGCGTGCGCGTCGTCACGGCCCGCGCCGTGCACGTCGCCGCCGTGAGCCAGGGCTGGGCCGCCGAGGCCGGTCTTCGCGAACAGCTGGATCAGCGGGCCGACGCCCACCGCGTACAGCACGGTGCCGATACCGAGGGTGCCGCCGAGCAGGAAGCCCACGATCACGACCAGGACCTCCATCGACGTGCGCACCACCCGCACTGAGCCGCCGGTGCGGGCGACGAGGCCCGTCATCAGGCCGTCGCGCGGGCCGGGCCCCATGCCGGCCCCGATGTAGAGCACCGTCGCGAAGGCGTTGAGCACGATGCCGCCGAGCATCATCGGGATCGCGACGACCAGCGCGGGGTTCTCCGGGAACAGCGGCGCCATGGTGTCGAAGGCGACACCGATGACGATCACGTTGGCGACGGTGCCGAAACCCGGCTTCTGCCGGATCGGGATCCACGCGAGCAGCACGAGCGCGCCGACGACGATCGACGTCACGCCCACCGACAGGCCGATCTTCTCCGCGAGCCCCTGGTGCAGCACGTCCCACGGCATGTTGCCGAGCCCGGCGCGCAGGATCGCGACCATCGCTGTCCCGTACAGCCACAGGCCCACGAACAGCTTCACGAGTCGAATCATCATGACACCCACTCTGACGTCAAGTGGCATCGCAATCCATATCCAGTTCTGGAACACTGGCCTCATGTTCCCTACAACTGGCACTGTCGGCGCGGCCGCCCTGGTCCGGCAGCTCGGCACCTGGAAGGCCGACGGGCCGCGCCCGGCCTACCTCGCGCTCGCCGAAGCCCTGCGCCTGCTGGTGCTGGACGGGCGGGTCCCCGTCGGGACCGCGCTGCCGAGCGAGCGCGCCCTGGCCGCGCACCTCGAGGTCAGCCGCACGACGGTGACCACCGCCTACGCCGAGCTCCGCGACAGCGGGCACCTGCAGTCCCGGCAGGGCGCGCGCAGCGTGCTCTCGCTGCCGCACGCGGTGCCCGCCGAGCCCGCGGACACCGGGCCGGAGGCCGACCTGATCCGGCTGAACATCGCGGCACCGTCGGCCCCCGACCAGATCGTGCACGACGGATACCGGCACGCCCTCGAGTGCGCGCCGCCGTACCTCGCGGGGATCGGCCTCTACCCCGGCGGTGTGCGGGCGCTGAAGGAGGCGATCGCGCGGCGGTACACCGACCGCGGCCTACCCACCTCGGAGGAGCAGATCCTGGTGACCTCCGGCGCGCAGCACGCGCTGCGCGTCGTGCTGGACACGCTGGTGCACCCCGGCGATCGCGTGGTCATCGAGCAGCCGACGCATCACGGCTCCATCCTCGCGCTGCGCCGGCACAACGCGCGGCCCGTCGCCGTGGGGCTGCACCCGGAGCACGGCTGGGACCTCGACCAGCTCGAGGCCGTCGTGAAGCAGCAGAATCCGCGGATCATCTTCACGATCCCCGACTTCCACAACCCGACGGGGTTGCTGCTCGACGAGGCCGGGCGGCGGCGGCTCGGCGAGATCTCGGCGCGATACCGGGTGCCCGTGGTGGTCGACGAGACGATGGCGGAGCTGGCCCTCGACGTTCCGCCTCCCCCGCCCGTCGCCGCCTTCGCGCCGCGCGGCGCTCGCATCATCACGCTCGGGTCGGCGAGCAAGACCATCTGGGCGGGCCTGCGGGTGGGCTGGATCCGCACCGAGACCTCGCCCGATGCGCTCACCGCCGCCCGGTACGACATGGACCTCGCGGGCGCCGTCTTCGAGCAGCTCGCCGCCGGCTACGCCCTCGACCACCTCGCCGACTTCCTGCCCGGGCGGCTGGATTCGCTGCGGGCAGCGCGGGCGGTCGCGCTGGACGCGGTCGCCGAGCACCTGCCCGGCGCGACGGTCTCCCCCGGCGTCGGCGGCCTGTGCCTGTGGGTGACGTTGCCGCGGCCCGTCGGGACCGCCACCGCCGCGGCCGCTGCGGGCCTGGGGGTACGCATCGCCGCCGGTTCCGCCTTCGGGGTCGACGGTGCCCTCGAGCGCAATATCCGCATCCCCTACTCGCTGCCGCCGGATCAGCTCACGCAGGCGATCGAGCTGGTGGGTACCGCCTACCGTCGGGCGACGGGCGGCGCGACGATGCCCGACCTGGAGGGTCAGCTCGTGGTGTGAGGTCGACCACTCCCGGGAATCCTTGGGACCGCGGTCCGGTTGAACGCCTCAGAACCGACGACCTCCGCTGGAAGGGACCCAGGACATGGGACAGAACAACACCGCACGTGATCTCGGGCTCCTCGCCCTGCGTAGCGCCGTCGGCGGCGCCCTCGCGTACCACGGCTCGCAAAAGCTGTTCGGATGGTTCGGCGGCCACGGCCTCGAGGCCACGGGGCAGGGCTTCGAGTCCATGGGCTTCGCGCCCGGCAAGCCGAACGCCGCCCTCGCCGGTGCGGGCGAGCTGGCCGGTGCGGCCCTCGCGCTCGGCGCCGCGACCCCGCTGGCCGCGGCCGGCGGCGTGGGCGCGATGCTGGTCGCCGCCGAGGTCCACCGCCCGCAGGGCTTCGCCGCGCAGAGCGGCGGCAACGAGTACCCGATCACCCTCGGCGTCGCCGCGGCCGCGCTGGCGCTGACCGGACCCGGCAAGTACTCCGTCGACCACTTGCTGGGCGACCGCCTGAACAAGCCGTGGCTCGCGGCCCTCGCGCTGGGCGGCGCCGTCGCCGGCGGCGCGGTCACCATCGCCCGCCGCAACGCCGCGCTGGCGCAGGCCGAGGCAGTCTCCCAGGAGATCGACGACGAGGCCGCCGAGGGCGACTTCCTGCTCGGCGACTACGACCCGGAGACGGGCACGAACGACGGCGCGGACAAGCTCATCACGTAGTCCCCGCCGCCGCGGCACTCACCGGCCGTATGAAGAACACGAATGCCGCCGTTCCCATCACCCAGGGGACGGCGGCATCGTCGTTCCGCGGTTGTGGACGCTGATCCACCCCCTCCCGGGCCCGGGAGCCGGCCCGGTGGAGCGGCGAGGGTACATGGGGGCTGCCGAAAGCCACGCGTGCAACGCATGGCTGCATATCTGCAGGTCAGGAACTATGCTCCCGGTGGAGGTTATGCGTCCCGCGCATACCCCCTAGCGGCACGCACATGGGTCAGTGCATCCGCACCCCGCGTTGCCCGAGTACCGATGCGGGCCCACCGTTCGGCGGCATCGTCGTCTGTGGGGCAAGCGCGTGGGGATCGCCCCTACTCGGCCCGGCCTCAGCGGAACAGCCCGGCCCCGAGGAAGTCGTCCGCGCCCCGCACCCCGGGGACGGCGAAGAAGTAGCCGCCACCGAAGGGGGTCACGTAGTCGGTGAGCGGCTCGTCGATCAGGCGCTTCTGCACCTCTTCGAACTGCGCCTCGACGTCCTGTTGGAAGCACAGGAAGACATGGCCGCAGGCCATGTTGCCGTTCATGTCCAAGCCCAGGTCGTAGTTGTACGACCGGCGCACCAGACGCTGCTTCTCCGTCTTCTCCCCCTCGCGCGGGTTCGCCAGGCGGATGTGCGAGTCCATGGGGATCACGTCGCCTTCGGGGTCGGCGGCGTAATCGGGATCGTCTGTCTCGGCGGCACCGTCGAGCGGGGCGCCGGAGTCGCGGCGCCGGCCGAACATGCCCTCCTGCTCGGCGATCGAGACGCGGTCCCAGAACTCGACCATCATCCGGATCAGCCGCACCACGAAGTACGTGCCGCCGTTCGTCCACGCGGGCTCGCCGCCAGTCACCCAGATCAGTTCCTCCGCCTGCGGGCCGACGGGGTTGGCGCTGCCGTCCTTGAAGCCCATGAGGTTGCGCGCGGACCCCTCGGGCCGCGGCGGGGCGCCGTAGCCCTGCATCTTCCACCGCAGCTGCATCGCGCCGCGGGTGTGCTTGGCGATGTCGCGCAGCGCGTGGTGCACCGTGTCGGGATTGTTGGCGCAGAACTGCAGCACGAGGTCGCCGTGCATCTGCGCGGCATCGGGCTGGTCGTTGGGGAAGACCGTCATCGGCTTGAGCTTCGCCGGCTTGCGCCCACCCAGCCCGAACCGGTCGTCGAACAGCGACGAGCCCACGCCCAGCGTGATGGTCAGCCCGTCGGCAGGGACCACGGGCCCGAGCACAGCGCTGTCCGCGGGCGGCCTACCCACCCCCAGGTTCGCCGGGGTGCCACCCGCGGTGAGGAACCGAGCCCGGTCGGTGATGGTCCGCAGCAGCTTCTCCAGGCCCGCGCGATCGGTGATCACGTCGAACGCCGCGACCATGAGCGCGGCCTGCTTCTCCGCCGGGGCGGGCGTCAGGATGCCGGACTGGTGCTCGCCCTCGAACGGGTAGGAATCGCGCACCGTCGGGCCCGAGGACTGCGCCGCGTCGCTGCGCGCGCCCCCGGCCAGCACGCCGCCGACGGCGGCCACGCCCACGGCGCCGACCGCCGCGCCCTGCAGGAACTTCCGCCGGCCGGTGCCGGTCGTCGTCTCATCGCTCATGCTTGGGGATCTCCAGGAGGTTGGGCACGGCGGACAGGGTCTCGAGGGCCTGCCCGACGGTGCCGTTGATCTTCTGCCGCAGAGCCAGCGGGGGCTGCTCGAGCGGCGGGTAGGTGCCGTCGGGCCGCTTGACGGCGTCGAGGGCTTTGGTGATGTCGTCCAGCTCGCGACGTGCCGTGGGCAGCAGGTCGGGCACGCGCGGGGCGAGCAGCGGCTCGAGCACGCGGAGCACGGCGCGAGTGGCTTCGACATCGGCGGCGGTCGCCGCGTAGCCCGCATGCGCCCCCTGGTCGCTGACGCCCGTGAGGTGGTCGCGTAGCGCGTCCTCGAGGATCTCCTGGGCGCGCTTGGTGAGCGTGATCGGATCGCCGGCGATGTCGTCGGTGCGCAGATCGGTGCGGATCTTGGCGAGCCCCGCGAGGGTCTTGTCGACCTGCGCCGTCAGGGCCGCCGTCGGCTCGCCGGTCCACAGGCCGTACTCGATCCGACGGATGCCGGAGAACTCCGGATCGCGGACCCCGTCGGCGAAACCGTCGGGCAGGCCCGCGACGGCCGTCCCGGCCTCGCCGAAGCTGTTGTACGAGGCGCCGACCTTCTCCCAGGCCGTCATGGCATCGAGCCACGCCGCCTTGGCGCCCGCTGTATCACCGCTGCCGAGCGCGGCCTTCACGCGGTTCAGCCCCGCCTCGACGGCGGGGAGCACCGTCAGCACGTAGTCCTGGTACTTCGCGTTGGCACCGTCGAGGTCGTCCTTGGTGACGCGCGCGACGGGCTTCGGCGCGTCACCCCCGCCGCCGGTGACGGTGAACTGCTCGGAGCGGGTCTCCTTCTGCCCGGCGAGGTAGCAGACGAACTGGTAGCTACCGCCCCCGAGCGTGGCCGACAGGTCGGCGGTGGTCGCCGGGCCGAGGGTCTCGATCTCGCCGACGACGGCGTCGCCGCTGTCGACCAGGGTGATCTCTCCGGACTTGCCGGACTTGTTGGTGACGGTGATGCGCTGCTGCCCGGCCGAGGCGCCGCTGACCCCCTTGGCGCAGTCCGCCTCGGTGACGGTCACCGCGCCGGCGGCAGCGGGCTTGGCCGGCAGGATCGCGATGATCAGGCCCGCGACGAGCAGTGGCACCAGCACGACGACCGCGGCCGCGAGGCCGGTGCGCGTTCCGGCCAGGCGCGCGGCCCAGGCCTCGAAGCGGCCCTTCTCGCCCGGCGTCGCCGGGGCGGGCTTCGTACCGAGGAAGATCCCCAGCACGACCACCAGGTAGGCGAGCCACGCGAAGACCTGCAGCACCGTCATCTTCGGCGCGAGGTTGGTGATGCCACCGATCAACGCCACCCACCACGAGTCGGTGCTGATGCTGCCGGACAGGTCGAACGCGATCCACGTGCGGCCGGGCAGGACGCCCGCGTTCTGCAGGTCGCCGAGGCCGTAGGCGAGGACGCCCGCGGCCACGACGATGAGCAGGATCGCGGTGTATCGGAAGAACGTGGCGAGATTCAGGCGAACCGCCTGCCGGTAGAGCAGCACGCAGATCCCGAACGCCACCGCGAGGCCCAGCGCCGCGCCGACGGCGGGGCCCACTGCGTCTCCCGAGGCGCGCGCCGCGGTCCACAGGAAGAGCGTGGTCTCCAGGCCCTCGCGCGCGACCGCGAAGAACGCGGTGAGCACCAGGGCGCCCGCGCCGAGCACCATCGCGGTCTCGACGTCGGCGCGCAGCCCCTTGGACAGCGACGCCGCGGTGCGCCGCATCCAGAAGATCATCATCGTCACGAGCAACACCGCGAGCACGCTCAGCGTGCCCGCGACGACCTCGCGCGCCGTGGCCGACAGCTCCGACGTGGTGAAGGTCAGGATCGCCCCGAAACTCACCGACAACGATGCCGCGCCCAGCGCGCCCAACCACACCGGCACCCGCGAACCGCCCGACTTCTTCACGGCGGCGAGCAGGATGCTCACGATCAGTCCCGCTTCCAGACCTTCACGCAGGCCGATGAGGAAGTTCGGGACGGCATCACCCCAGTTCATGCCTAGAAGGTAAGGCACGCCTTCAATCCACTATGCAGCGATGCCTAACCTCAGGGCGTTTTGGGCTCATTTCAGCAGTTTCGACATCCGACGGTCCGCCAGCACCTTGCCGCCCGTCTGGCACGTAGCGCAGTACTGGAAAGAGCGGTCGGCGAAAGAGACCTCGCGCACCGTGTCGCCGCAGACGGGGCAGGGGCTACCGGTCCGGGCGTGCACCTTCATCCCGGAGCGCTTCTCCGCCTTGAGGGTGGCGACGTGCTGCCCGACGGATCGCTCGACCGCGTCCTCGAGCTCCGACCGCATGGCGGCGTACAGCGCGTCGGCCTGCGCCTCGTCCAGCGACTTCGCCGCCGCGAAGGGCGAGAGCTTCGCCGTGTGCAGGACCTCGTCGGAGTAGGCGTTGCCGATGCCGGCGATGGTGCGCTGATCGCGCAGCAGCGTCTTGAGCTGCGCGCGCGATCCTGCGAGGATCGCGCCGAACTCGTCGCGGGTCACGGCCAGCGCGTCGGGGCCGAGCGTCGCGACCATCTCGATCTCCTGCGGGTCGTGCACGATCCACACCGCGAGCCGCTTCTGCGTGCCCGCCTCCGTGAGATCGAAGCCCTCCCCCTCCGGCCCGACATGCACGCGCAGCGCGATCGGCGACTTCCCTCCGGGCCGCAGCGGCGTCGGCGACAGCTTCTCGGACCAGCGCAACCAGCCCGCGCGGGAGAGGTGCACGACGAGGGCGAGGTCCTCGTCGCCCTTGCGCGCATCGAGGATGAAGTACTTGCCGATCCGGCGCGTACCGGTGACGGTGGCCCCGACCAGGTCGTGCGGGCCCGGCGCATACGTCTTGAGCACGGACAACGCCGCCACGTCGACCCGTCGGACCTGCGTGCCGACGGCCTTGGCGCCCACGTAGTCCGCGATCGCGGTGATCTCGGGAAGCTCCGGCATGGCTCCAATCTAGTGTGGGGGTATGACCTTCTTCGGCCGTTCCGACGGTGGCGCCCTGTCCGACATCGAGCTCGCGGCCGAGATCGCCGAGGGTGCCGGGCGGATCCTGCAGTCCATCCGGCACGGTTCCCTGCTGGACGACGGGGTGCTGGGCGACACCGGCGACCGGCTCGCGCAGGCCTGGATCGCGCGCGTCCTGCGCCGGCACCGGCCGGACGACGCGGTGCTCTCGGAGGAGGCGCCGGACTCCACTGAGCGGCTCTCAGCCGAACGGGTGTGGGTCATCGACCCGCTGGACGGCACCCGCGACTACGCGGCGCACCGCCCCGATTACGCGGTGCACGTCGCGCTCACGCAGGGTGGGCAGCCGGTGCACAGCGCGGTCTCGCTGCCCGCGATGGACCGGGTTTTCCGCTCCGACACCGTGACCGCGCCGACGGGCACTCTGACGGGCAACCTCGCCCTCTCGCGCAGTCGCGCGACGCCCGGCATGTTCCGGGTCGCGGAGTCGCTGGGCCTCACGCCCGTCTCACTGGGTTCCGCCGGAGTGAAGACGATGGCCGTCGTGACCGGTCAGGTCGACGTGTACCTGCACGCCGGCGGACAGTACGAGTGGGATTCCTGCGCCCCCGTCGGCGTCGCGCGGGCAGCGGGCCTGCACTGCTCGCGCCTCGACGGCAGCGAGCTCTCCTACAACAACCCCGACCCCTACCTCCCCGACCTCGTGGTCTGCCGACCCGAGCTGGCGGAGAAGGTCCTCGACGCGCTGAACTGAGCGGGAGCGAGTTCAGTCGGCGGGGCGGCGGAGCAGGTAGACGTCCATGATCCAGCCGTGCTTCTCGCGGGCCTCGGCGCGGGTGCGGGCGATCAGTTCGCCCACCTCGCCGACGGGGCCGTCGATGAGGACCTCGTCGGGCGTGCCCAGGTAAGCGCCCCAGTAGACGTGGTCCGTCGGCGCGGCGGTCTCGCGGAAGGTGCAGTCCGCGTCGAGCATCACCACCGTGTTGCGACCGTCGTCCTCGTGCAGGCGGCGGCCCGTGGTGATGTGGATCGGCTCACCCACCCGGTTGAGCAGGATCGCGTGGGCGGCGGTCAGGGCTTGCACGCTGGTGATGCCGGGGATCACCGTGGGGACCAACTCCAGCGTCCGGCCGACGCGCTCGATCACGCGCAGCGTCGAGTCGTAGAGCGACGGGTCGCCCCACACCAGGAAGCCGGCGTTCCCGCCCTCGGGGACGTGCTCGGCGATCGCCGCGGCCAACGCCCGCGCCCGGGCGTCGTGCCAATCGGCGACGTGGGCGGCGTAGACACCGTCGGGCCGCGAGACGCCGCGCTCGGCGGACCGGTCCCGCGGCGGATCGGGCACGAGCACGACGCGCACGCCGGGTGCGTGCCGGTCGACGATCTCCTGCCGGATCCCGGTGAGCGTGCCCGCGTTCGGCTTGTCGAGGACGAAGAGGGCGTCGGCGGCGCGCATCGCCTCGATCGCGCCCACCGTGACGTGTCCGGGGTCGCCGGCGCCGATGCCGATGACCAGTGCGGTGCGGGTCACTGCATCGGCTCGCTGTACATGTTGAGCGTGGCGGTGAGCAGGTCGATGCGGTTCTGCTTGAGGGTCTCGTTGTCCGGGTCGATGACGCAGTACGACGCGGTGCCCTCGTGCACGGCGAGCAGCGCGTAGCCGAGCGCCTCGGGCGCGGTGACGCGGCGGCCGGCGGCCTCGAGCACGTGCATCACGGTGGGGATCATGTTCGCGAGGAGCATCCGCTGGGCGTCGCGGACCGTCTGGTTGAGCTCGGGCGTGCGGGTGCACAGCGCCACGAAGTCGCCGTTCACGCGCTGCCAGCGCTCATTGACGGGGATCGCGCGGACGGCCATCTCGATGAGCTTGCCGTAGTCGGCGCCCTGCACGACGTAGGTGTCGACGACCTTGGCCATGGTGTCCATGATCCACTGCACGTGGAACCGCCAGACCTCGATGAACAGCTCCTCGAGGCTGGTGAAGTTGGAGTAGAAGGCGCCGCGGGTGAAGCCGGCCGCCTCGCACACCATGGTGACGTTCGTCGAGCCGTAGCCGTGCTGCGCGAACACCAGGTACGCCGCCCGGATCAACCGCCGACGGGTCTTCGCGCGTCCCTTGGGATCGTCCGTCGGTTGCAGCGCCGCGGTCATCCGGCCGTCCCGATGGGACAGAATGTGCGTCGCTGTTCCATCGGCTCAGTGTACCCGCCGGTAGCCTCGGCTTCAGCGGTACTTCAGCGGTCGCCAACCGCAGCGACCTAGCGTGGAGGCCATCACGTCGTAGGAGGTCCGCAATGCCTGATTCACCGCCCGCAGCCGTATCCGGCGCGGCCCGGATCGCCGGGCTCGCCCTCGCCGTGACGGGGGCGGTCGGCCTCGTGGGCGCGGCGTTCCTGACATGGTTCACGGTGACGCCGGATCTCACGAAGTTGTTCGGCGTGAACCTCGATGTGCATGCCGAGGTATCCGGCATCGGCTCGGTCTCCTTCGCCGCGACGGGCCCGGCGGCGGGCGCCATCGAGCGCGAGGGCTCCCAGGTCGTCTCGACGCAGGCCGCGTGGGCCGGCTGGGCGGTGATCGTGTTCGGCATCGCAGTCGCTGCCGCCGCGGCGCTCGCCGCGTTCGGCCCCGCCCGGGCGCGTCGCGCTCTGGCTGTCGCCGCCGCGGTGTGTGCCCTCACCGGCGCCGGTGTCGCGGTGTACGCCCTCATCGTCGTCACCGGCTCCGAGACCACCAGCGTCGCCGGGTCCGAGCTGACCGTGACGACGGCGTCGGGGCCCGGGCCGCTCGTGGCGCTGGCCGCCGCCGTAGTCGCGCTGCTCGGCGCCATCGTGCTGCTCCTCGCCCGACGGTCCGCCCCCGACTTTATCGCGCAGCCCGCGCCGCAGGCTCCGCAGTTCCTGGCGTCGCCCTTCGGCCCCACGGGCCCGACGCCCACGGAACCGGCCCCCGGCGCTCAGCTGCCCGGCGCGCCCCTGCCTCCCGCGTACGCTCCGCAGGCACCGTCGAACCAGCAGTTCCCGCGCGCGGACTCGGCCTGGGCCCGCCCCGTCGCGCCGCCGGCGCACACCCCGCCTCCGCTCCCTACCCCCGCCACCGCGCCCGACGAACAGCCCCGAACCGCCGTGTCGCCGGTGGCGCAGCGCCGGCCGCAGCCCGACTGGGACCGCAACTGGCCCGGCACGGTGCCACCGACGCCTGGCCCGCTCACCCCCTCGGAGCAGCAGACGCAGGTCGTGAAGCGGCCGCCGCGCCCGGTGAAGGTCTCGCCGAAGCCCGAGACCGAGGCGCTCCCGCGCCGCGACCCGCGCTTCGACAGCCCGACGCAGCCCTGATCAGCCGGCGTCGCCCTCCAACTCGGCGACGCGGGCGCGCAGCCGGTCGATCTCGGTCTGCAGCTCGGCTTCGCGCTCCGCGGCGACCTTCTGGTACGCCGCTCCCAGCTGCTTGATGTACTCGCGGTCGAAGCGCGGGATGATGCTGCGCTGACAGTTCCAGTCGAACGCCTCGACGGCGATCTCGATGACCCGTCGGTCGGCGGTCTCCCGCACCGTCCCCCGGCCGAAGACCTTGAGCCGCACGCGCCGCGGGTAGTCGACGAAGAACATGGCGAGCCGGTCGTCGTCCGCGAGGTTGCCGAGGGTGACGAACTGGTTGTTGCCCGGGAGGTCGATGAAGCCGAGCCGCCCCGTCGCCGGGTCGTGCTGCACGAAGCCCGCCGGGCCGCTGCGGTACTGCAGGTAGGGCCAGCCCTGCGGACTGACGGTGGCGAGGCAGAACTGGTCGGCGCGGGTGATCATGAGCAGCTCGCGGTCGGTGAGGGCCTGCGGCCCGTCGTCGCCGCGCTCGAGCTGCCGGCCGTACGCCACGTAGCTGCCGTTGCGGCGCTGGCGGTCCAGGGCATCGTCGCCGAAGACCAGGTGGTGGTAGTGATTGTTCGGCACGGCTTCACGGTAGCGCGCACCGCTAGGATGGCTCCTCGTGGCGGACGAGATCGTGATCTACACCGACGGCGCGTGCTTGGGGAATCCCGGGCCGGGAGGCTGGGGCGCGGTGCTGCGCTTCGGTGAGCACCAGAAGGAGCTGTACGGCGCCGAGAAGGACACGACGAACAATCGCATGGAGCTCATGGGTGCCATCTCGGCGCTGGAGGCGATCACGCGGCCGATGCCGGTGGTGCTCTACACCGACAGCTCGTACGTGAAGAACGGCATCACCAAGTGGATCGCCGGCTGGAAGCGCAACGGCTGGAAGACCTCCGCCAAGCAGCCCGTGAAGAACGCCGAGCTGTGGCAGCGCCTGGAGCAGGCCGCCGCGCAGTACGAGATCGACTGGCGCTGGGTGAAGGGGCACGCGGGCAACGAAGGCAACGAACTCGCCGACCAGCTCGCCTCCCGCGGCGCGCAGGAGGCGCGGGACGCCTAATCGCGCCCCCAACATCGAGTTCTGCGACGCTTCGATGCGGATTTCGCCCGCGGGCCGTCGAAAACCCGGAAACTCGGGACGCGTCAGCGGCGCGCCCGGATCACGCCCCGGTCAGGCCGCCCTCAGCTGCAGAATCGCGATCTCCGGCGGCGCGGCGACGCGCACGGGCGGCCCCCACGCGCCGGCGCCGCGGCTGGTGTAGACGGGCATCCCGTCGACGGATTCGAGCCCCTGCAGCGCGGGCTGCTGTAGTCGCACGAAGTACCGGAAGGGCCAGAGTTGGCCGCCGTGCGTATGCCCCGCGACCTGCAGGTCCGCGCCGCGTTTGGCGAACTCTCGGCCCTGCAGCGGCTCGTGCGCGATGGCCACCGTGAAGGCGGCGGGATCGACACCGGCGAAGGCCGTGTCGTAGTCCACCTCGTGCGGCGCCGTGCCCGTCCGGTCGTTGGCGCCCACGAGTGTGACCGTCGCGCCGCCCCGCTCGAGCCGCGCCGAGCCGTTGGTCAGCGGGGTGACGCCGACGTCGCGCCACCGCTGCACCCAGTTCACGACATCGCCCGCGTAGTACTCGTGATTGCCGGTCACGGCGAACACCCCGAGCGGGGCGCGCAGGTCGCGCAGCGGCGTCAGGTCGTCGCCGATCTGCGCGACGGTGCCGTCGATGAGGTCGCCGGCCATCAGCACCAGGTCGGGCTTCTCGGCGTTGGTCCGGTCCACGATGCCCTGCACGAAGCCGCGGCTGCGCACGGGGCCCGCGTGGATGTCGGTGATGAGTGCGACCGTGAGCGACCCGAACGCGGCGGGCATCGACGCGAGCCGGATCTGGGTGTGCGTCACCCGGGGTGAAGCCGCTTCCACCAGCCCGTACAGCGTTGCGGCGACGGCGCCGATCACGCCGACGAGGGCCACGGCGCGGCGGAGCGGCGCACCGTCGAACCCGGGGCGGACGAGCCGCACCAGCCGGGCGAACACCCACAGCACCCCGAGGACGAGCACGGTGAGCAGCAGGTAGAAGATCGTCGCGAGCCACGTGAGACCGGCGGCGCTGATCCAGCGGACGCGGTCGGGGGCGATCACGCCCGCGCCCGCGAGCAGGCCGACCGCGCTGCACGCCGTGAGGACCACGGCCACGACGACGGCGGCGTTCCCGGCGATGCGCGCCGGCCGGGTCGTCCACCGCCGAACCACGCGACGCTGCACGAGAGCCAGCGAGCCCACCGTGACGACCAGTAGTACTGAGATCCCGATCGGCACGCGGCCATCCCCCTCGTGATGCTGCAAACTCGGACATCCGAATGTACCCGGCGGGCCCCGCGTGGCTACACTCGTGCCGCACGCCCTCGTAGCTCAGTCGGATAGAGCGGATCTCTCCTAAAGATCAGGTCGCAGGTTCGATTCCTGTCGGGGGCACCACCTGCGCCGCGCTCCTACTGCGCGCGCTTGGCGACCGCGTTCACGAAATCCGCGAGCATCTGCTGCTCCGTGTCGGCCGACTGCGCGGTGCCGCCGGTGGCGTCCGCGATCTTCTTCAGGGCCGGTAGGTCGGCGTCCTTGCTGATACCGACGGTGTGGATGTTCACCGGCCGCGCCGGGTCCACCAGCTTCTTCAGCTCCGCCACCATCTGATCGAGGGTGGTGCCGCCGTTCTTCTCGTTGCCGCCGTCGCTGAGCAGGATCAGCGAGTTGGAGTAGGCGGGGTCGAAGTCCTTGATCGCCTGCCGGTAGGCGGCGAGTGTCGTGTCGTAGAGGCCCGTGCCGCCGCGGACGCGGCCGGGCAGCGAGTTCACCCCGTCGAGCAGCAACTGCCGCTGGGTCTTGTCCCCCCGCTTGTCGGACAGGCGCGCGGTGGGGACGACCTCGGTCCAGTCCTTGCCGCCGTTCGTGGCGAGGGAGAAGGTCCACAGGCCGACGGCGTTCGCGTCGGGGATCTGCGTCACGACCTTGGTGAAGCCGGAGGCGAGCATCCCGATGCGGGTGGTGTCGCCGACCTTCTCGTCCATCGATCCGGAGGTGTCGACCACGACGAGCGCCTTGAGCGGGACGGCGAGGGTCGAGTAGGTCTGCTCGGCGCGCGCGAGCCGGGCGCGATCGGGGTCGGGGAGCGCCGTCACCGCGCCCACGCCGCCCGGCGGTGCCTCCGCCAGCGCGATGCCGCGCAGGCCGTCGCGGGCGAGGGCGGCGAGACCGTCGCCGGAGGTGAAGGCTGCGGCGAGGCGCTTGCCGGCGTCGGTCACGGCGGCCTGTCGCTGGCCGATCGCGGCGACGGCGAGCAGCAGCTCGTCTCGCGGGGCGCCGGTCTTCGGCACGACGGCGGCGAGCTCGCCGCGGGCCTTTTTCTCCTCGAGATAGGCGTACTCGGGCACGACCACGACGCCGCTGTCGGAGGCCGCGGCCGTGACGGGCTCGCCGTCGACGCGCTTGGCGGCCTGGGCGTACTGCGCCAGAACCGCGTTGAGGGCCCGGTCGTCGCCGCCGCCGGGGCGGGTGGACTCGGCGACGGCCGCGATGACCGGCGCATCGGAGTAGGGCGAATCCGCGGGCACAGCGCGGATCGTGGCCTGCGTCATGGCCTCGGACCAGCTCGCCGGCTGCGGGACCGCGGCGCCCGCCAGCACGATCGGGGAACCGGCCACGACGGTGGTCGGGAGCTCCCGGCCGAGCTGGGCCGAGACTGCGTCAGCGCGCGAGCGCGACGGGGCGAACCACAGATCGGCGGCGCCGGCCTGGAGCCGACCGGCGGACTCGTGGTCCGGCGCCTCGGCGACCGAGATCGTCGTGCACCTGTCGGAGGCGAGCGCTGCCTGCGAGCGGAGGGCCGGCGCCAGCGCCGGGTCGGCCATCACCGTGACGGTGCTCGACGCGCCGCAGCCCGCGAACTTCCCGCCGACGACGGCGACGATGCCCGCCACGAGCACCGCGACCAGCCCGGCGCCGACGAGAAGCCGCGCGACGTTCCTGCCGCGCGGCTTCTCCGCAGCCGGCTCACCCGGCGCGTCATGACGACCCATGAATGCAGTGTCGCCCTTTCTGAAGGTCGAACTACTGCTGCTGGTCCTGCTGGCCCGGCTGGCCGCCGACGAACTTCTTGGCGGCGTCCTGCGCCTTGTCCACCTGCGCGGCGAACTTGCCGCCGGTCTTGCCGTCGACGAGGTCGCCGGCTTTGTCGATGAGGCCCGGGTTCTTGCCGAGGGCGTCCTTGGCCTTGTTCGCGAGATCCTTGAAATCCATGCGTGCCAGGCTAGCGGACCGTCGACCACCAGTCGTGCGTACCAGGCGTGATCGCGTCGGCGGGGCCCGCTCCGGCACCGTCGACCCGGCCGCCCGGCATGGGGATGATCGTGGCGACCCCAGCCTCCCCCGCGGCCGCGAGGAGCCGCTCGACGGGCTCGGACCAGTCATGGAAGGCGAGGTTGAACGTGGCCCAGTGCACGGGCACGAGCGGGGCGCCCGGCTTGGCGATCATCGCGTGGATCGCGACGGCCTCCTCGGGGTTGGTGTGCACATCGGGCCAGAGGGGGTCGTAGGCGCCGATCGGCAGCAGCGTGAGGTCGAACGGGCCGAAGTGGTCGCCGACCAGCTTGAACCGCTCGGTGAAGCCTGTGTCGCCGCCGAAGAAGACGGAGTGTTCGGGGCCCACGAGCGACCATGACGCCCATTGCGTGGAGTTGCGGGTGAGGCCGCGGCCGGAGAAGTGGCGGGCCTCGGTGCACACCACCTTGACGCTCTTCCCGTCGCGGGTCAGCGTGTGCGCCTGGTCCCAGTCCAACTCAACGATCCGGTCCTCGGGGACGCCCCACGCGCGCAGGTGACCGCCCACGCCGACCGGCACGCAGAAGGGCACGTCCCGGTCGCGGGTGAGCTCGTCGATCGTGGGGAGGTCGAGGTGGTCGTAGTGGTCATGGCTGATGATCACCGCATCGATGTGCGGCAGCGCGCTCAACGCGACCGGGACGGGGTGCAGCCGCGCGGGGCCGATCGTCGGCGACGGGGAGACCCGCTCACCCCAGACCGGGTCGGCGAGGATCCGGAAGCCGTCGACCTCGATGAGAACCGATGAGTGCCCGAACCAGGTGACAGCCAGGTCGGAGGGCTGTTCCGGGCTCGGGTCGGCGGCCAGCGGGATCGGGCCCGACGGTGCCCCCACCCCGTGCCGGGCACGGCCGACCACGCCGCGGGCGATCTTGGCCGCGTCGAAGCGCTGGTGCGGGCTGTCCGGGTCGGTGTTGGTGTAGACGGTGTCCACCTGCGCGCCCATCGACCGCTTCAGGCCGCTCGCGGCGCGGAGCCCCGTGGCGCCCACGATCCCGGCCGCCGCGCCCGCGGCGAAGGTGACGACGTTTCCCAGCCGCATGATCAGCGGCCCTGAAAGCGCGGCTCGCGCTTCTCGATCCGGGCCATGATGGCCTCCTTGAGGTCCTCGGAGTCCCACACCGCGTGCAACCGTTCGACCTCCTGCTCGGTGGCCGGTTCCAGCGCGACGTCCGTCTTGAACAGCGCCTTGTAGTTCTGCAGCGACAGCGGGGCGAGCTTCGCGATGCCGCGGGCGAAATCGAGCGCGGCCTCACGGTCGCCGATCGCGTTGGCGAAGCCCAGGTCGGCGAGCTTCTCGGCACCGATCTTCTGCGCGGCCATGAGCACGCCCCGGGCGTGGCCGCCGCCGATGAGGTCCTCGAGGCGGCGCAGCGTCCACTTGTCGATGGTGACGCCGAGCTTGGCGGCGGGGATCGCGATCGTCGCGCTGGGATCCAGCACGCGCAGGTCCGCCAGCATCGCCATCTGCACGCCCGCTCCCACGGCCGGCCCGTTGACCGCAGCGACCAGGATCTGCTTCATCGATTCGACCCGGCGGTAGAAGCGGATGACCCGCTCCATGAAGTTCTTGTCCAGCACCGCGCCCGAGCGCAGATCCGCCCCCGCGGAGAACACGGTGCCCTGCCCCGTGAGCACGATGACGAAGACCCCGTCGGCCTCCGCGCGGTCGAACGCCGCCTCCAGTCCCTCCAGGAGCTCGGGGTTGAGAGCGTTCCGCGCTTCCGGGCGCTGGAACTCGATGACGGCGACCTTCTCCTCCAGCGTGTAACCAATCATGGCCCGCAATCTACGCTACGTGGGTGAAGGATGTCGTTGTGGTCGGTGCTGGCCAGGCGGGTCTCTCGGCCGCCTACTACCTCCCCAGGTTCGGTATCGAGAATCCAATCGTGCTGGACCACAACGCCGGTCCGGGCGGCGCGTGGCGGCAGCGCTGGCCCTCACTGACGCTCCGCTCCGCGAATCACGTCCACGATCTGCCGGGCTGGGGCCTGCAGGACGCGCTGGGCTCCGAATGCGACGACATTCCGGCGGCCACCGGCGTCGCGCGGTACTTCGGCGAGTACGAGCGAAAGTTCGGGATCGACGTCCACCGCCCCGCCCATGTCGCCTCGGTCGCGCGCTGCGACGAGGGCTTCCTCGTGGCCGGGCACGGCGCCGAGGGCCCCTTCGAGTACCGGACCGCCGCGGTCATCAACTGCACCGGCACATGGGACCGGCCGTTCTGGCCGACGGTGGCGGGCGCACCGTCGTTCCGCGGGACCCAACTGCACGCGCACGACTACCGCACCGCCGAGCCCTTCGCCGGGAAGCGGGTCGCGGTGATCGGCGCCGGGATCACCGCGGTGCAGCTGCTGCTGGAGATCGCCGAGGTCGCGGAGACCGCGTGGTTCACCCGCCGCGAGGTGCAGTGGGACAGCACCCCCTTCGACCCCGACAAGGGACGGCGCGCCGTGGCTCGCGTCGAGGAGCGGGTGCGGGCCGGCCTCCCGCCCGGCTCCGTGGTCTCGGTGACCGGCCTGCCGATGACCGACGCCATGCGGCGCGGCATCGAGGCCGGGGTACTGGTCCGGCACCCGATGTTCGCGTCCCTCTCGCCCGACGGTCCGCTGCTCGCCGACGGAACGCTCGTGCCCGCCGACGTGATCCTGTGGTGCACCGGCTTCCGCTACTCGATGGACCACCTGGCGCCGTTGAACCTGCGCTCCCCCGGCGGCGGCATCGTCATGACCGGCCGGCTCGCGACCGAGGTCGCCGGCGAGCCCCGGCTGCACCTGCTGGGCTACGGGCCGTCCGCGTCGACGATCGGAGCGAACCGCGCGGGGCGGGAGGCGGCGCGAGCGATCGCCGAGGTTGTTGGCGGGTCCGGCGGGTCCGGACCGGGACGGGTGGGGGAGACTCCGCTCGCTTAGACGTCCTCGCCTCGCCCAGCGGCTCGGGTCGTCCGATGCGCTCGACGGCGTCTCCTCCACCCGTCCCTCGTTCGTTCGTGGTCGCGGGCCGTGGTCTCGCGTGTGCGTTGGGAGACCAAGGGTTGGTGTGCGGGCGGCTCTCCGATTGTGTCCGGGATGGACAAGGCCGCCGCGCATCATCTTTCGAAGGGTTCTGCGACGTTCGGCGTCGGATTCGTCGCAGAACCCTTCGAAAAAGTGTGAGCGCCGGACACAATCCGAGAGTCAGCCGCAGGGCACCGTTGAACCCCGGGAACCGCGGCGTGCGGAGCCCGGGGCCGGACCGGCGGATCAGCGCAGGTTGAACGAGGCCGGGTCGGGGCCGATGCGCTTGCCGGGCAGGGCGCTGATGCGGGCGACCTCGTCGTCGGACAGCGCGAAGCCGAAGACGTCGAAGTTCTCGGCGATGCGGGCGGGCGTGACCGACTTGGGGATCACGACGTTGCCGAGCTGCAGGTGCCAGCGCAGGATGGCTTGCGCGGGAGTCACGCCGTGGGCGGCCGCGACCTCGACGACGGCGGCGTCCGTGAGCGACTCGCCCTGGCCCAGCGGCGACCATGCCTCGGTGGCGATGCCGTGCTCGGCATGGAAGGCGCGCAGCTCGTCCTGCGGCAGGCCCGGGTGCAGCTCGATCTGATTGATCGCCGGGGTCTCGCCGGTCTCGTCGATCACGCGGCGCAACGCCTCGATGGTGAAGTTGCTGACGCCAATCGCCTTCGCACGGCCGGAGTCACGGATCTGCTGGAAGGCCTTGAACGTGTCGACGTAGCGGTCATACTCCGGGACGGGCCAGTGGATGAGGTAGAGGTCGACGTAGTCGGTGCCGAGGCGCTCGAGCGAGGCGTCGAAGGCGCGCAAGGTCTCGTCGAAACCCTGGTCCGAGTTCCACAGCTTGGTGGTGAGGAAGACCTCGTCACGGGCAAGGCCGCTCTCGGCGATCGCGCGGCCTGTGCCGGCCTCGTTCTCGTAGACCTTGGCCGTGTCGATGCTGCGATAGCCGACCCGCAGTGCCTCCGCGACGGCGTCGTGCGCACCGTCGTCCGGCACCTGCCAGACGCCGAAGCCGAGCTGGGGGATCGAGGTTCCGTTATTGAGCTTCACGTTCGGTACGGTCATGGTCCCAACAACGCGGCCGACGGCCCGCATGTTCCCAGTAACCTCGAATCCATGGCGATCACCGCGCAGGACCTCATCGATGCGATCCTCGACCGCGGCACCTTCACCAGCTGGGACGGCCCGCTGCCGGATGTCGCGCCGGACGCGGAGTACGCCGCCGCGCTGCACCGCGCGCGGGAGCGTTCGCACCACGACGAGGCCGTCATCACCGGCGAGGGCCGGATCCGCGGCCAGCGGGTCGCGCTCATCGCGTGCGACTTCGCGTTCCTCGGCGGTTCCATCGGCGTCGCCGCGGCCGAGCGGATCGTCACCGCCGTCGAGCGCGCGACCGCGCTGCGCCTACCGCTGCTGGCGACGCCCACGTCGGGCGGCACGCGGATGCAGGAGGGCACCATCGCCTTCCTGCAGATGGTGAAGATCTCCGCGGCCGTCACGCTGCACAAGCAGTCGGGCCTCCCCTACCTCGTTTACCTGCGCGATCCCACGATGGGCGGGGTCTTCGCCTCGTGGGGGTCGCTGGGGCACGTGACCATCGCGGAGCCCGGCGCCCGCATCGGCTTCCTCGGTCCGCGTGTCTACGAGGCGCTACACGGCGAGCCCTTCCCGGACGGGGTGCAGACCGCCGAGCACCTCTTCGAGCGTGGCCTCATCGACGGCGTGGTGCCGATCCGCTTCGTCCGACTGCTCGCGCACCGCACGCTCCGAGTGCTCGCAGGCGCGCAGGACGCCGACCCGCTGGCCCCGCACCTCGGCGTCCGCGAGGAACTCGACGCCGCGGACGACGGCACCGCCGCCTGGGACTCGGTGCGAATCAGCCGTGAGCCTGGCCGTCCCGGCGTGCGCGCCTTCCTCCGGCACTCCGCCACGGACCGGCTGCCGCTCTCGGGCACCGGCGAGGGCGAGACCGACCACACGCTGCTGCTCTCACTCGCCCGGGTGCAGGGCTATCCGTGCGTCGTCGTCGGACAGGACACCACGCGCGCCGACGGTGCCGCTCCCCCGCTGCTCGGTCCGGCGGCGCTCCGCGCGGCCCGGCGCGGGATGCGGCTGGCCGCTGAGCTGAACCTGCCACTGGTCCTCGTCATCGACACCTGGGGCGCGGCACTCTCCCCCGAGGCCGAGGAGGGCGGACTCGCCAGCCAGGTGGCGCGCTGCCTTTCCGATCTGGTCACTCTCAAGGTCCCGACGGTGTCCGTCCTCCTCGGGCAGGGCACGGGCGGCGGCGCACTCGCGATGCTGCCCGCCGACCGGGTGCTGTGCGCGCAGCACGCGTGGCTCGCGCCGTTGCCGCCGGAGGGCGCGAGTGCGGTGGTGTACCGCGACGCCGACCACGCCGCGGAGATGGCCGACCGGCAGCGGATCCGCGCGGCCGACCTGCTGGCGGACGGCATCGTCGACCGGGTGATCCCGGAGCGGCCGAACGCGGCGGACGAGCCGACGGAGTTCTCCCGCCGAGTGGGCCTCGCGGTGAGCGACGCCCTCGCGGAGCTCTCGCTCATCCCCGATTCCATCCGGATCAGCCGGCGGCTGGACCGCTACCGCTTCCTGGGTGGCCGCTGATCAGTTCCCGACCGTCACGCCCCACTGCACGCGGGCGGGGTCGACGGTGGTCACCGTCACGACCACGTCGTGCCGATGACCACTCGCGGTCATCGCGCAGCTCTGCCGCGCCCCGACGGTGCCGGCGAGCGCCCCCGCACAGGTCACTGAGTCGACGGGGCGTTGCCGCGCGAGCACCTCACGGGTGCGCTGCTCGAGCTCGCCGACGGCCACTCGCCGGCCCGACTCGGGCACACCGGCGACGGTCGAGTCCCAGCGCACCCGGTCACCGTCGACGTCGGTGACGCGCAGCTGCACCGCGAACGTCTCGCCGCCGCGGGTGAGGACGCACGACTGCGCCGCTCCCACCTCGGCCGTGAGGCCGCCGTCGCAGCGCAGGTTGTCCGACGGCGCCGCCGCCACCTGCGCGAGGGTGCCGCTTTCGACCTGGTCCTGCGCGACCTCGGTGGGCGACAGCATGGTCCAGCACGCGGCGATCGCGACGCCGGCACCGCCGACGACGACCGCCACCGCCCGCAGTCCCATCGCGACTCGTTTCCGTTACTAAACTCCGTCTTCACGACGCGTGAATTGCGTTTATTGAATCACGGTACAATTGCGATCTCAACAGAAACGTGATCCGTGTCACGGCGAAGTGCGGCTCAGCCGGCGACGGTGAGGTAGATCAGCGCGACGTTGAGGGCGACGATCAGCGCGCCCGCGGCGGCGGACGCCCAGCGCAGGGGCGCCCGGTCGGCGAACTCTCCCATGAGTGCGCGGTCGGCGGTGTAACGGCGCAGCGGCAGTAGCGCGAACGGAATGCCGAAGCTCAGCACCACTTGCGAGATGATCAGCGCCTCCGTGGGGGGCACGCCCATCGCGAGCACACCGATCGCCGGGATCATCGTGATCAACCGGCGGACCACGACGGGAATCCGCTTATGCAGCAGGCCCGCCATGATCGTCCCACCGGCGTAGCTGCCGACCGACGTCGAGGCGAGGCCCGAGGCGAGCAGGCCGACGGCGAACAGTCCGGCGACGACCGGCCCGAGTGCGTCTCGGACGGCGGCGTGCGCACCCTCGATGGAGTCGGTGCCCTCGACGCCGTACAGGCTCGACGCGGCAAGCACGAGCAGTGCGATGTTCACAGCGCCGGCGATGATCAGGGCCAGCACCACGTCGACCCGGGTCACCCTGAGCAGCCGGCGCGCCCGCTCGACAGCGCCCTCGGCCGGGGGCGTCCCGTGCCGATCGACGACGAGCGCGGAGTGCAGGTAGATCGCGTGCGGCATGACGGTCGCACCGAGCATCGACGCGGCGAGCAGCACCGTCTCTGTGCCCTGGAGGCGAGGGACGAGCCCGCCGAGGAAGGCGGCACCGTCGGGCGGCGCGGCGATCAATCCCGCGACGAAGCCGACCACGATGATCGCGAGCATGCCGATGATCACCAGCTCGAACCGGTACTGGCGGCGGCCGTCGGCGAGGGTGAGCAGGAGTGTCGAGATCACACCGACGATGAGCCCACCCCACACCAGCGGCACCCCGAAGAGCAGGTTCAGCGCGAGCGCGCCGCCGATCACCTCGGCGATGTCGGTGGCCGCGGCGACCAACTCGGCCTGGCCCCAGAACGCGAGGCGCGACCGACGCGGCAGCCGCTCCCCCAGGACCTGCGGCAGCGAGCGGCCGGTGACGACGCCGAGTTTGGCGGATTGGTACTGGATCATCACGGCCATGACGTTCGCCAGCACCAGCACCCAGACCAGCAGGTAGCCGTACTTCGCGCCCGCGGTGACGTTCGCGGCGACGTTGCCCGGGTCGACGTAGGCGATCGCGGCGACGAAGGCGGGGCCGAGCAGCATCAGCGCGCGAAGAGGAGGCCGCTTCGTCGGCGCGACGGTATCGGTGAGCACGATAGTAGGTTAAGCGAATATAGAGTTTCGGGCAACCGAAACCTTCGGTACCGCGTGCCGGGGCCGGCCACGTCCTAGGCTTGCTCCCATGACTGCCCGCGACCACGGCGACCCCGGCGACGCCCCCACCATCGCCCCGCCCCTGGTGGACGTCGCCGAGCCGCGGCGCCCCTCCGCCGCCGAGGAGGCGCGCACGGTCGCCTCGGTCACCAACACGGCGACCCTGGGCAGTCTCTCCGCCGACGGTGGACCGTGGGCCTCCCTCATCACGTACGGGCTGCTCGGCGGCGACCCGGTCCTGTGCGTTTCGCACATGGCCGAGCATGGTCGCAACCTGGCGCGCGATCCCCGCGCGAGCGTCTCGATCGTGGCACCCGACGCCTCGTCGGATCCCCTGGCGAACGCGCGGATCACCCTGGCGGGCACCGTCCACCGCCCTGAGGCCGAGCAGCTCGCAGCGGCCCGGGAGGCGCATCTGGCCGCCGTGCCCGCGGCGAAGTACTACATCGACTACAGCGACTTCACCGTGTGGGTGCTCGAGGTGGAACGGGTGCGCTGGGTGGGTGGCTACGGGCGGATGGATTCGGCAACCCGCGCGGATTACGCCGCCGCGGAACCGGATCCGGTGACCCCGCACGCCGCGAGCGCCGTGCGCCACCTCAACGACGACCACGCCCCGGCCCTGCTCGACATGGCCCGGCAGCTGGGCGGCTACCCCGACGCCACCGCGGCACGCTGCGAGCGCGCCGATCGCTACGGCCTCGACATCCACGTGGACACCCCGCGCGGCTGGGCCGTCACCCGGGTCGGCTACCTCGCCCCGCTGGACGCGCCCGCCGAGCTGCGGAAGGCCACCGTCGCCCTGGCTCGGCTGGCCGCCGGAAAGTAGCCGGCGTCAGTTCGCCGGGGCCGGCGTGGTGGTGGTCGGGACCGGCTTCGCGACCGTCGGCTCGGGTACGACCGGCTTGGGCGCCACCGGCTTCGGCGCGACAGGCTTCGGGGCGACGGTCGTGGTCGGCACCGGCGCGAGTGTGGTGGTGACGATCTTCGGCGGCGTGATGACCGGAGCCTGCGTCGTCGGCGGCGGCGTGACCACCGGCGCCTGCGTGGTGACGGGCGGCCGCGTCGTGACGGGCGGCTGCGTCGTGACGGGCGGAGGTGCGACAGTCGTCTGCGGCGCGGGAGCCACCGTCGTCGGAGCCGGCGCGACGATGACCGCTGGCCCCGGGGCCGTCGTCTGCGGCGCAGGGGCGGCCGTGGTCGGGGCGGGGCCACCCGTCGGCGGGGCCACACCCGGGGCGACCGTCGGCGCGGCCGAGGTCGGCGCGCCGGGCGACGGCACCGTCGACGGCTGAACGGCTTCGGAAGTCGGCGCACCCGAGGGCACGGCGGCCCCCGGCGACGGCGCGGCGGTGGTGCCGCCCGGCGTGCCTGCGGTCGCACCGCCCGTTGCGGTCGTCGTGGTGGTGGCGGTCGTGGGGGTCGGGCTCGCGACGGCGACGGCGACGCTGGTCCCGATCGCGTCCTCGACGGCCGAGCGACTGCCAGCCTGCACGGTGGCGCCCTGAAGCGCGGCGGCCACCGGCACGGTGACCGCGGCGTCGGTGTTCACGTTGCCGGGGACGGCCTGGCCGGGGAGCGCGACGATGGGCGCGACCTTCGCCGAGGTCGGCAGGGGCGCGAGCACCACGCCGGGCGCGACGGGCGCGGTCACGGTGGTCGTGGTAGTGCTCGTCGTGGTGACGGTGTACACCGGCGCGACGATGCGGCCCTGGTCGCGCACGTCGACGACGCGGCCGGGCGTGACCGCCCAGACCGGGTAGAACGGGTCGGTGAAGCGCGGCGGGACCCGGCGGTACGGGTTGCTGACGATGTTGATCGTGATGGACACGGAGATGATCGGCTGCGGCCGCGGACGGGTCCAGCTGCGCGGGTAGACCCAGATCACGGGGACGTCGGCGCGGAAGCCCGGGTCGAACCAGGGACTCGGGTAGCCGGGACGGAGCCACGGGCGCGGCTGGTCCGGGGTCCACGGACGCACGCCCAGCTGGCGGCCGTACAACGTCCAGCAGGTCTGCGTCTGCTGTTCGATCCCGGCGATCCACGAGCCCCAGCGGCCCGTCTCGCAGATGGACCGGTACGCGTCGATCTGCGATTGCGTGTACTGCCAGGGACGCGTGTTCGCGGGCCGCGACATCGGCGCGGGTGGCGCGGGCTGCGGCGCCACGACGAGGCCCGGCACCGCCGGCGCCGGCGGGTAGTACACAGTCGTGTTGTTGCTGGTGGAGGTGATGGTGCCCTGCGGCAGGCCCGCGTTCACCGCGGCCTGCGCGGGAATCGGGTCGCCGACCATGATCACGTCCTTGGGCGGCACCACGACGCCGTCGGTCTGGAAGGCCCCCGGGTTCGACGTGTACTGATCGCCCGTGACCGGGCTGAACGCGACCGGAGAGTCCGCGTTCGAGGAGTCCTTGCCGCATCCCGCGACGAGCCCCGCCACCGAGAGCACCGCGACCGCCGCAGCTGAGACCCTCACCCTGTTCATCTGTCCTCCGCCCCCGCTCGCCGGCGCGAATCGCGGCGATATCCACCCATTCTTATCGGCCCGGCGACCCCCGCGCCATCGTCGGGACAGGATCGGGACCGATTCGAGACCGATAGCGATGACAGCATTGCTAGCATTGCTGTCATGGCGACGCTGACGATCCGCAACCTCCCCGATCACGTGAAGGACCGGCTGCGGGTCCGGGCGGCGCACAACGGCAGGTCGATGGAGGCGGAGGCACGCATGATCCTGGAGGATTCGTTGACGGAACCCGGCGCCGTCGACTTGAGCTGGGTGGAGGCGTTCATCGAGATCGGCCAGAAGTACGGCCCCATCGAGCTACCCATTCCGCCGCGCGAAGTGGAGCCCTTCAAGACTTTCGACGAACTGTGATCATCCTCGACACGAACGTGCTCACCGCTCTCATGCAGGGCGAGAACACCGAGCGGAGAGTCGAGCGATGGTTGAGCGGAGTCGCTGAGCAATCCACGGTCACGTCGATCACGCGTGCCGAGATCCTCTCCGGCATCGCACTCCTCCCCCGCGGGAACCGCCGGACCGCGCTCCGCGACGCCGCCGACCGGGCGTTCGCCTCGTTCCCCGAGGCCCTCCCCTTCGATCACAGCAGTGCCGCGGAGTACGCAGCGGTGCTCGAGATCCGCAGGGCTGCGGGCCGGCCGATCAGCGTGCAGGACGCGATGATCGCGGCGATCGCCCGGCAGACGGGGGCCGGCCTGGCCACGCGCAACACCAAGGACTTCGACGGCCTCGGCCTCCGCCTCGTCGACCCCTGGACCCCGGGCCCAACCGGGGCGTGAGAAACGCAAGGGCCCCGCACCGTCGGACGACGGTACGGGGCCCTCAGCAGGCTTCGACTACTTGACGCCCAGCAGATCGATCACGAACACGAGCGTCTTGCCCGACAGGCGGTGGCCGCCGCCGGCGGGGCCGTAGGCCAGGGCGGGCGGGCAGATCAGCTGGCGACGGCCGCCGACCTTCATGCCCGGAATGCCCTCCTGCCAACCGGCGATGAGGCTGCGCAGCGGGAAGTTGATGGACTCGCCGCGGCTCCATGAGGAGTCGAACTCCTCGCCGGACTCGAACTCGACACCCAAGTAGTGGACGTCGACGACGCTGCCGGGCTGGGCCTCGGCGCCGTCGCCCACGACGATGTCCTTGATGACGAGCTCGGTGGGCGCGGGGCCCTCGATGAACTCGATCTCGGGCTTGGTCATAGAGACTCCTTTGATCAGGCGGTGCAGGTTGTCGCGCCGGATGGGCGGCATCTACGCGCCGGGGTAGTCACGGGCGGTCGAGCCCGTGTAGATCTGCTGAGGACGGCCGATCTTGGTGGTCGGGTCCTCGTGCATCTCACGCCAGTGGGCGATCCAGCCGGGAAGCCGGCCGAGCGCGAACAGCACCGTGAACATGCGCGTCGGGAAGCCCATCGCGCGGTAGATCAGGCCGGTGTAGAAGTCCACGTTCGGGTAGAGCTTGCGCTCGATGAAGTAGTCGTCGTGGAGAGCGACGTCCTCCAGGCCCTTGGCGATGTCGAGCAGCTCGTCGGATACGCCGAGCAGCTCGAAGATGCGGTCCGCGGTCTGCTTCACGATCGCCGCACGCGGGTCGTAGTTCTTGTAGACGCGGTGCCCGAAGCCCATGAGCTTCACGCCGTCTTCCTTGTTCTTGACCTTGTTCATGAAGGCCGTGGTGTCGCCACCGGAGGCCTTGATGTCGTCGAGCATCTCGAGGACGGCCTGGTTCGCGCCGCCGTGCAGCGGGCCCCACAGGGCGTTGATGCCGCCCGAGATCGACGTGAACAGGTTGGCGTTCGACGAGCCGACCAGGCGCACGGTCGACGTGGAGCAGTTCTGCTCGTGGTCGGCGTGCAGGATGAGCAGCATGTCGAGGGCCTTGACGAGCTCCGGGTCGACCTCGTAGGGCTCGGCGGGGAAACCGAAGGTCATGCGCAGGAAGTTCTCCACCAGCGACAGCGAATTGTCCGGGTAGAGGAAGGGCTGGCCGACCGACTTCTTGTAGGCGTACGCACAGATCGTCGGGAACTTGGCGAGCAAGCGGATGGTCGAGAGCTCGACCTGCGCCGGATCGTTGTGGTCCAGCGAGTCCGGGTAGTAGGCCGAGAGGGCGTTGACCGCCGAGGAGACGACGGGCATCGGGTGCGCATTGCGGGGGAAGCCGTTGAAGAACAGCTTGAGGTCCTCGTGCAGCAGGGTGTGCCGCTGGATCTTCGCGGTGAACTCGGCGAGCTGCTCCGGAGTCGGCAGTTCACCGTGGATCAGCAGGTAGCTGACCTCGATGAACGTCGACTTCTCCGCGAGCTGCTCGATCGGGTAGCCGCGGTAGCGCAGGATGCCCTGGTTGCCGTCGATGTAGGTGATCGCGGACTTGCACGAGGCCGTGTTGACGAAGCCGTTGTCGAAGGTGCTGTAGCCCGACTGCGCGAGGAACTTGCCGAGAGCGATGCCGTCTGCACCCTCGGTCGCCTTGACGATCGGCAGCTCGATCTGGCCGCCGGGATAGGCGACCGTAGCGTTCGCGGTGTTGTCATCAGTGGACAATGTTCGTATCCCCTCGCTGTGGTCGGCGGATAAAAGCTACCTGGCTAGAACCTAGCGGTATCGCGGTTCCGCGAGGAAATCGGGCCGTCACCGAATGCCCCATTCGGTGCCCCATCGGGCGCCGGGAGCCAGCCGGATCACATCGGTTCCCGTGTGGAGGGCGTTGCCCGGGGCCGACATCGGCTCCACCGCGAGGGCCCGGCCCCGGCCGGGGTATCCCTTGCCGCCCACCGGGTCGGCGATGAACACCTGGGCCCACGGCAATGACGGTGCCGTCCACAGCGTCGCCTCCCCCGACGGTCCGCACAACACGGTGGTCCGCGCCACGTCGGTGAAGGGAATGTCGATCTGCACACCATCGAGGGCGCGCGGGGCGCGGTAGTCGTAGTCCGTCCCGTCGACGGTGCGCGGCGGACCGTCGGGCAGCAGGCGCCCGTCGAGGGGCTGCCAGCGCCCCGCACCGAGCTCGAGGGTGCAGGCGTCGACGGGGTCGTCCCCGACGCGCAGGTAGGTGTGGAAGCCGACGGCGAGCGGCAGGTCTGCCTCGCCGTCGTTGCGAGCCTCGAAGGCGCAGGTCAGGCCGCTCTCTGCGACGCTGTAGCGGATCCGCAGATGCAGGTCGAAGGGCCAGCCGGGGTGGCGGCCGACGTCGAGGACGAGCGTCACCGCGTCGCCGGCGATCTCCACGTCGTCCCAGTCGACGCGGCGCACGAGGCCGTGGTCGGCGGTACCGGTGACGTCACTGGTGATCGCAAGGCGGAAGACCTCGCCGTCCCAGGTGTAGATGCCGTCCTCGGTGCGGCCGGGCCAGGGCGCGAGCACGAGCCCCGCGGACAGCGGCGGCTTCTCGCCGAGCGGCCACTCCTCGGTGAGGGCCACGCCGTCGCGGCGGAGGCCGCGCAGGCCCGCGCCGGTCCGCGCGATCTCAGCGACATAGCCTCCGGCGGCGATCGTGAACCCGGGTTGCACCGACATGGGCGCAATAGTACGGGCGGGGACGGGTGCGGCGAGCGGCGTCCGACCGTCGACCGCCGGTTGCAACCCACTGCAACGCCGAAGGGGCCTCAGCGGGCGAGCGTCCCGGCGATCACGGTCGCGACGGCGGACTGCAGCGCTGGCACGAGCTCGACGCGGAAGATCGCGAGGGCCGGGTCCACCTGGTAGGCCGACTCGCACAGCCGCGACTGCTCTGCCTGCGCATAGACCGCGCCGGACAGGGTGAGCACCAGGGAGCCCACTGCGGGAGCGTCGTCCCCCAGTTCGGGGATCGCGCGGGTGAGGACGGCGGCCAGGGTGTCCAGCCCGGAGAGAGCGGCGCGCTTGAAACGCACGATCGCGTCGGTGGAGACATTGCGCTCGAGCACGGAGGCCTGCGCGGAGACGAGGTCGAGCAGGTCGGGGTGCGCGGCCGCGACGCGGGCGTAGACGGCCGCGAACGCCTCGATCCGCTCAGTGAGGGGTGCGTCGCCGCGCGCTTCGGCGATCCAGGCCTCGTCGAGCTCGGCGATGCAGGCGGTCGCCGAACGCATGAGCACCTCGAGCAGGACCTCCTCGCGGGACTCGAAGTAGCGCAGCACGTTCGATTTGGCGAGGCCGACGCGGCGGCTGAGCTCGCTCAGCGTGAGGGCCGCGACCGGCATCTCGCAGAGCATGCCCGCCGCCGCGGCCATGATCGTCTCGCGCCGCTCCTGCCGCTGCTCCGCGCTGCGCGCCCGTTGGAATCCCACGGACCGATTTTACAGACCGGCGGTCTATTGACACCAGAACGGTGTTCTTTTACCGTGGAGACATTCAACAGACCGGCGGTCTCTTAACCGCCGATGACCACCGAGGAGTAGCCATGAGCTGGACCGAGAAGGACGTACCCACCCAGGCCGGACGCGTCGCCGTCGTCACCGGCGCGAACACCGGGCTCGGCTTCGAGACCGCCCGGGCGCTCGCCCAGAAGGGGGCCGAGGTCGTCCTCGCCGTCCGCAATACCGACAAGGGCGCTGATGCCGCCCGGCGGATCACCGCCGCCGCCCCGGGCGCGACCGTCCGCGTCCAGCGCCTCGACCTCGGTTCGCTCGCCTCGGTGCGCGAGGCCGCCGCGGAGCTGCGCGAGAGCACCCCGAAGGTCGACCTGCTGATCAACAACGCGGGCGTCATGTACCCGCCGAAGCAGACCACCACCGACGGCTTCGAGCTGCAGTTCGGCACCAACCACCTGGGCCACTTCGCGTGGTCCGCGCAGGTGCTCGACCTGCTGCTGGACGTGCCCGGTTCGCGCGTGGTGACCGTCGCCAGCATCGCGCACCGGATCCGCGCGGCCATCCACTTCGACGACCTGCAGTGGGAGCGCTCCTACGACCGGGTCGCCGCCTACGGGCAGTCGAAGCTGTCGAATCTGCTGTTCCACTACGAGCTGCAGCGCCGCCTCGAGGCCCGCGGTGCCGAGCGCGGTACCGTCGCGCTGGCCGCCCACCCCGGCATCGCGGATACCGAGCTGGTCCGCAACCTCCCGGCGGTCCTGCAGAAGGCCCAGGTCGTGGCGCCCCTGTTCTCGCACGACGCGCAGCACGGCGCGCTCCCCCAGCTCCGGGCCGCCACCGATCCCGGCGCACTCGGCGGCCAGTACTACGGCCCCGACGGCCTCGGCGAGCGTCGCGGCGCCCCGAAGGTCGTGGCGTCGAGTGAGCAGTCCTACGACCTGGACCTGCAGCGTCGCCTGTGGGCCGTGTCGGAGGAGCTCACCGGCGTCGCCTTCCCGGTGTAGTCACACAATTCCCCTTCCTGCGGGCCGGCGCGATGTTCCGATCAGCCGACGATCTTCTGCAGCCAGGCGGAATCGGCGAGGGAGACCTGCGCACCGTCGTGCAGCACCGTCGGGGTGCCGGTGCCGCGCGCTGCGGTGAGCAGCTTCAGGTTCGCGGCCCCCACGGCCTTGCCGTCGATGCCGGTAGCGCCGTCGCGGATCTTCGTCACCGCGGTGTCGACGGTGCCGGACGCGCCGGCAATGGTCGCGATCTCGGCGTTCGTGAGGTCGCTCGAGCCGCCCTCCTGGGGCTGCGAGAGGAACATCGACGTGAGGAAGCCGAGGGTCGCGTCGGTCCCGCCGGACCGACCGACCTGGAGGAACGCCGCCAGCGCCCGCGAGGAGTAGTCCCCGCTCGCGGACTGCCGGTCGAGGAAGCTCACGGGCCGGTACTCGACGGTCAGCCGCCCGCCCCGGACGGCGGCGGTGATGTCCGTGCCGTACGTCGTCTCGAAGTTCTTGCAGGCGGGGCACAGGAAGTCCAGGTAGATGGTGATCGTCGGTCCGCCGGTGCCGATGCGGACCGCGCCCTCGTCCGAGCCGGTCGTCGCGCCCGCCCCGCCCGACGGCGCCGCCACCGCCGTGCCCGCGACGGTGCGCGCGCACCCGGACAGGGCGAGCAGAGCGACGAGCACGGCCACGACGACGGAGATCCCCCGGTGCATCCTCATGCGGCGAGGATACGGCCGGTCCCGCGTGACACGGATCAGCGCGTGACCCGATACCGGACGAAGGCGGGCACGGCGAACGCGGCGAGCACGGTGAAGACGATGACGAGCACGCCTCCGCCGGCCGCGGCCATCGCCGCACCGGCGGAGGCGGCGGCCGCTCCGTGCAGCGCATCACCGATGCGCGGCCCACCGGCCACGACCACGGTGAAGACACCCTGCAGCCGCCCGCGGACGTCGTCGGTCGCGGCCTCCTGCAGCATCGTGGTGCGGAAGGCCGCGGAGAACATGTCGGCCGCGCCTCCGAGCGCGAGCAGGACGAGCGCCGCCCACAGCCAGCCGAAGTGCGCCGCGACGCCGAACCCTCCGATCGCCAGGCCCCACAGCACGATCATCACGATGACGGCGAGCCCCTGCCGGGCGACGCGCGACGTCCATCCCGACAGCACGCCGCCGAGCACCGCGCCCACCGACATCGCGGCGAACAGCGCGCCGAAGACCCAGCCACCCTCGATAGGGTCGCCGAAGTTCTCGTGCGCGATCTGCGGGAACAGGGCACGCGGCATGCCGAAGACCATCGCGATGATGTCCACGACGAAGCTCATGAGCAGCACCTTGTGACCCGCGAGGTACCGGAAACCGTCGATCACGGAGCTCAGCCCCAGCGACTGCCCCTTGTCCTCCGCCTTGATCGACGGCAGCTTCCACACTGCCCAGAGCGTGACCATCAGCGAGGCCGCGTCGAGGGCGTACAGCCAGTGCACCCCGATGATCGGGATGAGCGGCGCGCCCAGCATCGGGCCGGCGATGGCGCCGAACTGCATCACGGTCATGTTGAGCGAATTGGCCGCGGGCAGCTGCTCCGGCGGCACGAGGCGCGCGTAGATCGCGGACCGGGTCGGCTGATTCACGCCGAAGAAGGCCTGCTGCAGCGCGAACGCGCCGAGGATCAGCCAGACGTTGTCGGGCAGCAACGCGAGCATCAGGGCGGTGCCCGCGAGTCCGAGCGTGGTGCCGATGATCACCAGCCGGCGGTCGAGCGCGTCAGCGATCGCGCCGCCCCACAGCCCGAAGATCACCAGCGGGACCAGGCCGAAGACGCCGGTCAGGCCGACGTACGCCGATGAGCCGGTGATCGCGTAGATCTGCGCCGGCACCGCGACCGCGGTGAGCTGCGCGCCGATGACGGTGACGATCCCGGTCCACCACAGTCGCCGGTAGTCGGGGTTCTGCAACGGCCGTGTATCGGCCAGGAGTCTCGGCACCTGAAAGATCCTACGACTTCCTCACGATCTCCCTCGCATCGGCGGACCCGCTACCGTGGCGCCGATGAGGCTCGCGCGCGCACGCATCGCCGGCGACGCCCTCGTGGACGTCGACGTCGCCGGGGGCCGCATCGCCGCGCTCTCCCCCACCGGCACCACCCGACCCGCGGGCGACGTGCTCGACCTCGCCGGCCGCCGCCTGATCCCGGGCCTGTGGGACGAGCACGTCCACGTGCGCACGTGGGCCGTCTCCACGCGGCGCATCGACGTCCGGTCCGCGGCCGGACCGGAGGAGGTCGCCGCGCTGGTCCGCGCCGCGCTCCCCACGGCGGAGCCGGGGCTGCCCGTCGTCGCCGCCGGCATGCGCGACGGGCTGTGGGGCGGCGCACCGTCGCGCCGGCTGCTCGACGAGATCGCGCCCGACGCGCCCGTCATGGTGATCTCCTCCGACCTGCACAGCTCCTGGTCGAACGCGGCGCTCGGCCGGCTCCTCGGCATCGAGCTCGACGAGACCGGGATGCTCCGCGAGGCGGCGAGCTTCGCGGCGGCGACCCGCGTCGAATCGCTGGTCGCGGACCGCGCCGACGCCTGGGTGCTCGAGGCCCTCGGCGGCCTGGGCCGGCGGGGCGTCGTCGGCCTCGTCGACCTGGATTTCGACGATGCCGTGGGCGCCTGGGAGCGACGGCCCACCCCGCCGGTGCGGATCGACGCGGGCGTGTACCCGCAGCACCTTGAGGCCGCCGAGGCCCGCGGAGCCGGCACCGGCGCCCCGATCAACGGGCTCGCCCGCGTGGGCCCGCTCAAGGTCATCACCGACGGTTCCCTCGGCACGCGCACCGCGTACTGCCACGCGCCCTACCCCGGCACGACCGACCGCGGCGTGCTGGAGGTCGCGCCCGAGCGCCTCGTCGGGCTGCTGCGCCGCGGCGCAGCGCTGGGCCTGACCCCCGCGATCCACGCCATCGGCGACGCCGCGAACGCGCTCGCGCTGGACGCCTTCGCCGAGGCCGGGGTGCGCGGGCGTATCGAGCATGCGCAGCTGCTCAGCGAGGCGGACCTCGCCCGGATGGCGGCGCTCGGGATCAGGGCGTCGATCCAGCCGGAGCACATGCTCGACGACCGCGGCCTGGTCGCGCGGTTCTGGGGCGACCGCGCGGGCGATGCCTTCCGCGTCGGGTCGCTCGTGGCCGCGGGCGTCGATGTGGTCTTCGGTTCGGACGCGCCGGTCACGCCGCTGGACCCGTGGTTCGCGATCTCCGCGGCTGTCACCCGCAGCCGCGACGGAGACCCGCCGTGGCAGCCGTGGGAGGCCGTCGACGTGGAGACCGCGCTGCGTCTGTCCGCCCGGTCCCGGATCGCGGTCGGCGAGCCCGCCGACCTGGTGGCCCTCGGCGCCGACCCGACGCCGGAACGCCTGCGCACCATGCCCGTCGACCTCACGCTGGTGGCCGGCGGGATCACCCACACAGAGCTCTAGGGCTGCAGGCGGAACGGCGCGTACTCGGGCGCGACGAGGCGCACCCGGTTGTGCACCCGGTTCTCCCGGCCCTGCCAGAACTCGACGACCTGCGGCGCGATCCGGTAGCCGCCCCACTCCGGCGGCACCGGGACGTCCCGCCCCTCGAACCGGGCCTCCACCTCGGCGAAGCGCTCCGCCATCGCGGCGCGGGAGGCCACCGGCCGGGACTGGTCCGACGCCCACGCGCCGAGCTGCGAGCCCCGCGGTCGCTCGGCCCAGTAGGCGGCGGTCTCTTCCGGGAGCACCTTGGTGACGGCGCCGCGCACGTGCACCTGCCGGTGGATCGCGATCCACGGGAAGGTCACGGCGGCAACGGGGTTCGCCTCGACGGCGCGCGCCTTGTCGGAGCCGTAGTTGGTGTAGAAGACCACGCCGCGCTCGTCGAGGCCCTTGCACAGCACGGTGCGGGTGGCCGGGAGCCCGGTCTCGTCGACGGTGGCGAGCACCATCGCGTTGGGCTCGGGCGCGCCCGCGGCGACGGCCTCGTCGAACCAGGACTGCCACAGCGGCACCCACCCGGACGCCAGGTCCTCGGGCTGCAGGTCGAAGGAGTCGCCGTCGTACTTCTCGCGCATCGCCGTCAGGTCCACGAAGCCGAGACTACTCATTAGGCTGCACACCATGACTGAGATTCCGGGTGGGCTCGAAGGCGTGGTCGCGTTCTCCACGGAGATCGCGGAGCCGGACAAGCAGGGCGGGGTGCTGCGGTACCGCGGCGTCGACGTGGCGGACCTGGTGCGCGACCGGGTCACCTACGGCCAGGTGTGGGGCCTGCTGGTGGACGGCGAGTTCGGCAACCCGCTGCCCGCGGCAGAGCCCTTCCCGCTGCCCATCCACAGCGGCGACGTCCGCGTCGACGCGCAGGCCGGCCTCGCGATGCTGGGCCCACTGTGGGGCTTCGAGCCGCTGCTCGACATCGACGACGCCACCGCCCGCGAGAACCTGGCTCGGGCCTCGGTGATGACGCTGAGCTTCGTCGCCCAGTCGGCCCGCGGCCTGGAGCGCCCGGCGGTGCCGCAGCGGATCATCGACCAGTCGCCGACGATCACGCACCGGTTCATGACCCGCTGGCACGGCGAGCCCGACCCCGATCACGTGCGCGCGATCGACGCCTACTGGGTGGCGGCCGCGGAGCACGGCCTCAACACGTCGACGCTGACGGCGCGCGTCATCGCGTCGACGGGGGCCGACGTCTCGACCGCCCTCTCGGGTGCGGTCGGCGCACTGTCGGGGCCGCTGCACGGCGGCGCACCGTCGCGCGTGCTGCCGATGCTCGACGAGGTGGTCCGCACCGACGACCCCCGCGGCGTGGTCACCACGCGGCTGGACCGGGGCGAGAAGATCATGGGCTTCGGCCACCGCATCTACCGCGCCGAAGACCCCCGCGCCGGGGTCCTGCGGTCGGTCGCGCGCGATCTGCAGGCGCCCCGCTACGAGGCCGCCGCGGCGCTGGAGCGGGAGGCGAACGCCCTGTTCGCCGAGCGCCGGCCCGACCGCGCGATCTCGACGAACGTCGAGTTCTGGGCGGCCGTCATCCTCGACTACGCGGGCGTTCCGCCGCGGATGATGCCCGCCATGTTCACCTGCGCGCGGACCGCCGGCTGGTGCGCGCACATCCTCGAGCAGAAGCGCGCGAACAAGCTGATCCGACCGTCCGCCCAGTACACCGGGCACGGCCCGCGGCAGCCCGAAGACGTGCCCGGGTGGGACACCATTAGGATTTAGGGCATGACGATCGAGATCCCCGCCGCGCTCAAGCCCGTCGACGGCCGCTTCGGCTGCGGTCCGTCCAAGGTCCGCCCCGAGCAGCTGCAGTCGCTCGTCGATACCGGCGCCTCGGTGTTCGGCACCAGCCATCGCCAGGCTCCCGTGAAGAACGTCGTCGGCCGCGTGCGCGAGGGCCTGAAGGATCTCTTCTCGCTCCCCGAGGGCTACGAGGTGGTGCTCGGTAACGGCGGCACCACCGCCTTCTGGGATGCCGCGGCCTTCGGCCTGATCCGCGAGCGCAGCCAGCACTTCACCTACGGCGAGTTCAGCAACAAGTTCGCCTCGGTCGCCAAGGGCAACCCGTTCATCGGCGACCCGATCGTCGTCTCGAGCGACCCGGGCTCGGCTCCCGAGCTGGTCGCCGATGGCACCGTCGATCTCATCGGCTGGGCGCACAACGAGACCTCGACGGGTGTCGCGGTGCCGGTCAGCCGCCTCGCGGGCAGCGAGAACGCGCTCATCGCGATCGACGCCACGTCGGGCGCCGGCGGCCTGCCGGTGAACGTCGCCGACACCGACGTCTACTACTTCGCGCCGCAGAAGTGCTTCGCCGCCGACGGTGGCCTCTGGGTCGCGCTCATGAGCCCCGCCGCCCTGGCGCGCGTTGAGGAGATCAAGGCATCGGGCCGCTACACCCCCGAGTTCCTCTCGCTGCCCATCGCGGTGGACAACTCGAGCAAGAACCAGACCTACAACACCCCCGCCCTGGCGACGCTGCTGCTGTTCGCGGACCAGATCGAGTGGATCAACGGCAACGGCGGCCTCGATTGGGCCGTGGGCCGCACCAAGGATTCGAGCGACCGTCTCTATCAGTGGGCCGAGGCCAGCGAGTTCGCGACGCCCTTCGTCGCCGACCCCGCGCTGCGCAGTCAGGTCGTCGGCACCATCGACTTCGACGACACGATCGACGCCGCCGCCGTGGCCAAGACGCTGCGCGCGAACGGCATCGTCGACACCGAGCCGTACCGCAAGCTGGGTCGCAACCAGCTCCGCATCGGCATGTTCCCGGCGATCGATCCCGAGGACGTCACCGCTTTGACCAAGTGCATCGATTTCGTGGTCGAGCGCGTGTCGGCCGACGCGTAGCGAATCGAACAACTACCCTTGCACCATGCAGGAACTGCGGGTTGTGGGACTGGACGACGACGGGACGTCTGTGGTCTGCGAAGGCCCCGCGGGACGTTTCCGCCTGCCGATCGACGACACCTTGAAGGCGGCCGTGAGCGGTGAACTAGGAAGCGGCACCCAGACGGAGCTCGAGCTGGGCGCCGACCTCTCCCCGCGGGAGATCCAGGCTCGCATCCGCGCCGGCGCCACGATCGAGGAGATCGCGGAGTTCACGGGCGCCCCGAACCACCGGATCAAGCGCTTCGCGGGTCCCGTGCTGCTGGAGCGTTCGCGTGCGGCGGAGATGGCGCAGCTCGCGCACCCCGTGCGCGGCGACGGCCCGATGCATGCCACCCTCGCCGAGGTGGTCCGCTCCGCGCTCGCCGAGCGCGGCCACGCCGACACCACGGAGTGGGACGCCTTCAAGGGCGCCGACAACCGCTGGGTGGTCGCGATCAGCTGGAGCGTCGGCAAGTCGCGCAACCAGGCGCACTTCCGGTACGCGCCGGGCGCGCACGGCGGCACCGCCAGCCCCGTCGACGAAACGGCCCGCGGGCTGCTCGATCCCGACGCGCGGCAGGGCCTGCGAAGCATCGACCGGTCCTCCGACGAGCCGCTGCGCGCGGTGCCCGGCCCCGTCGCCCCCGGCCCCGTTGTGGAGGGCACCGTCGAGGAGCGTTCCGAGCGTCGTCCCGCCCAGGCCCCCGCGGCCGCGGCGGGCCAGCACGGACGCCGGCATCCGGAGATGCCCTCGTGGGAGGACGTGCTCCTCGGCGTCCGCGGCGGGAAGAACGGGTAGGTCGTGGGCGCTACAGCTGCGACGCTCTGGTTCCTCGACGTCGCGGAGCCGAAGGGCATTCTCGCGATCGTCGGCAGGCCCGACGAGGCCGCGTCCCGCGCGATCGCCGAGCAGGTGCTCGGCGAGCCCGTCGTCGGGCGGCCCGAGTCCCTCGCTCGCGCCGCGGATCCGATGCCCGGCCACGTCTACGTGGCCGCCTGGGGCGGGCTGACCGTGATCACCCACGCGGGCCTGCGCGTGGACCGGCCGAGCGAGCTCGACGAGTCCTGGTGGAACCTGGTCCCCGCACACCGCTCGTTCCTGCTGGTCACGGCCCCGGAACGGGCCGTCGGCGGGTTCGCGCTGCGCGCCGACGGAGCACGCCAGCGATCCTTCTCCGCCCACCCCGTCGACATCCTCGAGGACGAGGGCCTGCCCGAGCTCTTCGAGGGGCCATTCTGGGCCGGCGAGCACCCGCTGTCGTACGCCGAGGGCGTCACCCCGGACCCGCGCGCCCTGCCCTTCCACCCGATGGAGTTCGCGGAGCAGGCCAACCGCGAGATGCTCGGCTTCCGCTACACGCACCCGCTCGCGCCGACCGACCTCGACCCCGCCCGGATCCAGGTCATCGACTTCGTGCCCGCCTCCCAGGAGCAGGTCGTCCAGGCCCAGGCCGACGGTGCGCCGCAGCCCCCGGTGGAGCAGCCGGACCCCGGCTACGAGGACCGCGGCAGGGTCCGCAGCTTCTTCGGTTTCTGAGCCGCTCCGGGGCGACGCACAGCGGGACCGGCTGCGGGCAGAACGGGTGCGTGAGGCCATCCGCACCCGAAATGCGCCGTCGCACCCGGCATGCAGGGTGCGACGGGGCGAATCGGGTGCGGGAGCACATCCGCACCCGAATTGACTGCGGAGCGCTGTATCTCACGCAGCGCACGCGCACAGCGAGAGGTAACTGAGCAGGCATTATGCGCGGGGCGCATTGCTGTTCCGCGCGACTACTGCTCCCCGCGCGCAGCCGCCTCCCCGACCGTCGCTCCCCGCAAGACCTCCGCGGCGGCGGACCGTCGGAGCGCGTAGGCGCCGCAGAGGGCGCAGGTGACGGCGGAGACCACGCCGCCCACGAGCAGCGGCGCGGCGGGGGTGGTCACGTCGGCGATGGCGCCGAGCAGCGGCGCACCCAGGGGTGTCCCGCCGAGGAAGGCGAGCATGTAGATGCCCATCACGCGGCCTCGGTACTCGGGATCCACCGACAGCTGCATGATGCTCATCGCGGAGGTGGTGAAGGCCATCTGCAGCAGCCCGACGAGTGTCAGCAGCACTGCCACGAGCCAGAACCACGGCGCCAGCCCCGCCAGCACGGAAGCCACGCCGAAGGCGCAGCCGCCCACGAGGCAGGTCCGCAGCGACGCCATGCCCGTCCGCTTCGCGGCGAGCAGCGCCCCGGTGAGCGTGCCGACGGCGAGCAGCGTCGACAACAGGCCGTAGGCGTCGGCGCCCAACCCGAAGCCCTGGCGCGCCAGGAGCGAGAGCGCGAGCGGGAAGTTGATGCCGAAGGTGGAGACGAAGAAGACCGCGATCATCACCAGCGCCAGCTCACGCCGCCGCCGCACGTAGGCGAAGCCGGCCCGCAGCTGCCCCCGCGCTCGCGGCACCGGCGGCGCGGGGAACAGCTCGCTCGCCCGCATCAGCAGCAGCGCCGCGACGATCGCGCCCGTGAACACCGCGTTCACCGCGAACACCCACCCCGTGCCCACCCCGGCGATGAGCAGGCCGGCGATCGCCGGCCCCACGATCCGCGCGGCGTTGAAGACCATCGAATTCAGGCCGATGGCATTGGGCAGCAGCTCCGGCCCCACCATCTCGATCGTGAACGCCTGCCGGAAGGGCCCGGCGATCGCCGTCACGCAGCCGAAGACGAAGGCCAGCACGAAGACATGCCACAGCTGCACCACCCCGGTGAGCGTGAGCACCGCGAGCACGGCCGCGCACGCCGCCGCGGCGGTCTGGGTGAACATGAGTACCCGGCGCTTGTCGTAGCGGTCGGCGAGCAGGCCCGCCCAGGCGGAGAGGAACAGCGTGGGCCCGAACTGCAGCGCCATCACCACGCCGAGCACCCAGCCGCGGCCGTGGGCGAGGTCGAGTACCAGCCAGTCCTCGGCGACGCGCTGCATCCACGTGCCCACCAGGCTGACCGCCTGACCGCCGGCCCAGAGTCGGTAGTTCCTCGTTCGCAGGGAAACGAAGACGCTCGGCACTCGTCCGATAGTAGTCCTAAGTTTTCCGGAGGGTCTCAGACCAGCCCGCTGGAGAGGGCCACGACGGCCGCGAGCCAGGCCATCACGATCGCCCCTACGAAGCCTGCGCAGAAGAACCGCACCACCGGCCGCCGACGGTACGCCGACAGCACCGGCACGGCCCCCGCGGTGCCCAGCACGAGGAGGAACATCCCCAGCCATCGGTTGACCACCATCACCGCCACGAACAGCCCGGAGAGCACGCCGCCGGCGAGCATCGCCACCACCGCAGCGACGGCGGTGCCGGTGATCCACGGGGTGTAGCGCGGCGCGGTCATGTGCGGGTGCGCTCGTAGAGGGCCAGCGCCGCCGCGGTGGCGACGTTGAGGGAATCGGTGCGGCGCGACATGGGGATCCGCGCGCGCACGTCGGCCGCCGCCATCGTCGCGGGATCGAGGCCCGGCCCCTCCGCGCCCACCAGGTAGGCCACCCGTGCAGGACCGCCCGCCATCGCCGCGGCGACCGTCGCCTCCCCCGACGGGGTCAGCGCCACCGTCCGGAATCCGTGCTCCGCCAGCACGCCCAGCCCCGCATCCGGCCACCCGGTCGCGGGCAGGTGCGCGAAGGGCACCAGCAGCACGTGACCCATGGACACCCGCACCGCGCGCCGGTAGAGCGGGTCCGAGCAGCGCGGCCCGAAGAGCACCGCGTCGGCACTCAGCCCCGCACCGTTGCGGAAAATCGAGCCCAGGTTCTCGTGGTCGTTGACGCCCTCGAGCACGACGACGGTGTGCGCACCGTCCAACAGCTCCCCCGCGTCGAGCGGCGCCGGCCGGCGGGCCGCGGCGAGCACCCCGCGGTTGAGATGGAAGCCCACCACCCGCGCCATGAGGTCCGCGGTCACGAGGTAGCGCGGCACGTCCGGCGCCAGTCCCTCCAGCCGCGCCAGCTTCGACTCGCCGCCCATGATCGCGTGCGGCACGAAGCGCGACGCCAGCATCCGCTCCACCACCGGCACACCCTCGGCGAGCACGACGCCGCGCGCGAGGTCGGGCCGCTTGTCCGCGGAGGACAGGTCGCGGAAGTCGCTGAGCCGCGGGTCATCCGCGTCGTGAATCGGATAAATCGGTTGCGCCGGCACCCCACCAGCCTAATATCGAACTACGTGATCGAGATCCGTACCGCGACCGAAGCCGACTGGCCCGAGATGTACGCACAGGACGTGCACGCCTTCGGCTCCCCCTTCGAAGCCGACGCCGCACCGCTCCTCCGGCGCACCCTGGACCTGGACCGGTTCGTCGTGGCCCGCGACACCACCGACGGCACGCTCGTCGGCGTGGCGGGCTCCTTCGCGCTCACCCTGACGGTGCCGGGCGGCGCGCAGCTCGCCGCGCCCGGCGTCACCTGGGTCTCGGTGGCGCCCAGCCACCGCCGCATCGGAGTGCTGCGGACGATGATGGACGAGTTGCACTCCCGCTACCGGGCCGCCGGCAACGCCGTCGCGATCCTCACCGCGAGTGAGGGCACCATCTACGAGCGGTTCGGCTACGGCGTCGCGACCATCGTCGACGAGGTGACCATCGCCCGTCGCACCGCCCGGCTGCGCACCCCGCTCCCCGGTCCGCTGCGCACCCGCATCACCGACGCCGTGGCCGCACGCGAAGCCGTCGAGGACCTGTACCGGCGGTGGCACGCCGCAACCCCGGGTTCGGTATCCGCGGAACAGTTCTGGGAGCTCTTCCACGCCGACCCGGAGTGGGCGCGCTGGGGCGGCACGGCCCGCAGGCTGCTGCTGCACCCGGACGGCTACGTCGCCTACCGCGTGGACGAGAAGGATCGCGCGCAACTCGACGACGTCCGCGCCCTCACCGACGAGGCCACCGCCGACCTGTGGCAGACGGTCCTCGGGCTCGACACCTTCGACGAGGTGACCGCCGACCTGCCGCCGGACCATCCGCTGCGGGAGATGCTCGTCGACCCGCGCTCGGTGAAGGTCACCGACCACAAGGACCGGCTGTGGCTGGCCTTCCTCGACGTGCCCGCCGCCCTCGAGGCCCGGACCTACGAAAGCGACGGCGATGTCGTGCTGAGCGTGGACGGCACCGCGTACCGGCTCACGGTCGACGGCGGCATCGCGCGGTGCCGGACCACGGAAGAGGCACCGTCGGTCTCGCTGAGCGGGCCGACGCTCGCCGGGCTGTACCTCGGTGCGGTATCACCGAGCACCCTGGCCCGCGCCGGCCGGATCGCGGGAAACTGGAAGGCGCTGCGGATTTTCGTCACCGCGTGTCGACCGGAACTCGGGACCTCGTTCTGAATTCGCCGACCGCCCCGATTCAATGACGGATAAGGAACGGCCCTATCGGAATCACACCGATAGGGCCGTTCGATATTCGATCGAGAATCCGACGGGATTCAGCTTTGCTTCTCTTCGGCGGCAATGAGGCCGTTGAGAATTCCCACCGCGTCACCGAGCGTCGCGCGCTGCTCGGGCGGCAGATCGTCGAGCTTGCCGCGCAGCCACGCCTCGCGCGCCGCGGCCTCGCCCGTGATGACCTGTTCGCCCTCGTCGGAGAGGCTGACGATCACCTGGCGGCCGTCGGTGGGGTGCGGGGCGCGCCGGACCAGCCCCAGGTCGGCGAGGGAGGCGATGACCCGGGTCATCGACGGCGGCTGCACGCGCTCGCGCGCCGCGAGTTGCCCGGGCGTGAGCGGCCCGTCGTTAGCAAGCGCGTTGAGCGCGGAGAGCTGCGTCAAAGAGACGAGCGAATCGCGACGCCGGCCGCGGAGGTGGCGGGCGAACCGCACGGTGGCGAGAGCGAGCTCTCCCGCCAGCCGATCGTCATTGTCAGTCACGGCGTTAGAGTACATCTGACTACTGCAATTGCGCGCATGAACCCCGGGAGTAACGATGAACCTTCAAGGGAACGAGCCGGGAAACACCGTCACAGCACCCGAACTTCCCCGCGCCGCGACCGAGCCCCGGCCCGTCGTCATCGCCGGGACGATTGCGTTCGCAGTGGCCCTCGTCATCACCCTGCTGGCCCGCGGGACCTTCGGCGACGCATGGATCGTGTGCGCGTGCGGCGTCGGCGTCGGCGCGTTCGGGGCCACCGTCCTCACCCTGCAGCGGCGGGCGGCCCTGCGCGGCGATCGGGGAGCACAGCGCGGTCTCGTGTGAGCCGCAGCACACCCAGCCCCAGAGCGACCACGAGAGCGCCGATCGTCCACCCCGCCACCACGTCGAGCAGCCAGTGCGCGGCCAGGTACACCCGGCTCAGGCCGATGGCGAATGTTCCGACCAGCGCGGCCACCAACGGCCACCGTCGGCCCGTCAGCGCGTAGGCGGCCACGGCAAAGGTGCCGAGGACCACCATCGAGTTCAACGCGTGCCCGGACGGGAAGCTCTCCGACGAGATCACCACGAGCCGGGGCGGGAACGGCGGCCGCTCCCGCCCGAAGAGAGTCTTGAGCACGACCATCAGCCCTAGCCCGAACAACTGGGTCAGGCCGCAGTACAGCGCCCAGTCCGCTCGCCTGGAGCGCAGCAGCAGGTAGAGGAACCCGGCGATGCCGATCGCCCACATGGACGCGGTGTTCCCCACCGTCGTGATCGCGCGCATCACCGCGGTGAGCGCGTCCCCACGGATCGAGAGCATCCAGTCGAGCGCGCCCTGATCGACGGGGTTGGGCCATGCGTCGCCGTCGGTCACCACCGTCTCGACTGTACGTGGAGCACACCGTCCGCCACGACGTACGGGACGCGGCGCTCGGCCCCGCCGACCGCGACCACGAGCTCGTCGTGGACGTGCACCTCCGCCGCGTCGGGCAGTTCCCCGAGGGCCTGAGCCAGTGTGACGCCCGGGTGCGCGCCGCGCGCGAAGCGGTCGCCGGCGCCCAGGACCTCGACCGGTTCGGCGCCCGCGAGGGGCAGGTCCAGCGTGTCGGCGAGGTCCGCGGCCACGTCGAGCCCGCCGAAGACCAGCCCCGACGCGGTGAACCGCGCGTGCGGCACGTCGAGCACCGCGGCGTCGTCGGCGTCGAGGACCTCCCCGTCGATGCCCCGGACCCGGGCGGGGAGCTCCGCGAGCCGGTGCCCCGCGATCGCGCGGTGCGCGGCGATCACCACGGCGGGCGACGGCGTGCGCGCCGGATCGGCGAGCGCGTCGACCAGCACCTGCGCGTCCGCGTCCGTGCGGACGGCGTGCAGCAGCGCCGCCCGAAGCCGCGGCGCGGCGGGGTGCGTGCATGGGTCGAGCAGCCCGGCGAAGGTCTCGTCGTCGGGCGACCGCAGCCGGCCGAGCCCAGTGCGGGTGTGCAGCCACCAGGCGGTGTAGCCGTCCGGATCGTCCAGCACGCCGGGCAGTTCCGCCAGCAGCGCGTACGCGGGCTCCCAGTGCTCGACCAGGTCGAGGTCGCGGACCGCGATGAGCTCGTCGGGCTCCCCCGGCAGCTGCGCCCACCACTCGTCCGCGCCGTCGAGGCTCCCGTCGGGCTCGGTCGGCAGGGGCTCGCGGAGCACCCCGAAGGACCAGCCGACGCCGATCGCGCGCAGTGCCTCCGCGGGGTACCGCGCCTCGAAATCGGGGGCGACGGTGCCGTACGGGTGGTCCTCCCCCAGCACCGCGCGCAGCGGCGCGGCCGCGGCCAGCAGCTCGTCGGCGGGGTACAGCGCGCCGTCGTCGCCCGGGACGGGCAGCAGGCCCAGGAAGCTCGGCCCGACGGTGCCGCGCCCGATCAGCCCCAGCACGGCCTCGGTGAGCTCGAGATCCGCGTCGGTGGCGCCGGCCTCCCAGTCGATCCGGCCCACCTCCTCGCGCAACGCGGGATCGCCGAGCAGGTCCACGGGGCTCAGCCGCCGCGCGCCCGCCCGCTCCAGCAGCGGGTGCGCCGCCGCGGGGTGCACGATCCGCGCCCAGGTGACCAGCGCCAGCGCGTCGGCGTCGCCGGCGACGAGGCTCGCGCCGCGCGCCCCGGTCACCACGCGCCCATCGGCGAGCGGCACCGGCAGCGCGCCCAGGTCGTCGGCGGGCAGACGGGCGGCGTCGAGCGCGGTGTACAGCTCGCCGTACCAGGCCGGATCGCGGTCGCGCGGCACCGCGTCGGCGAGGTCCGCCGCGGTCAGCTCGCGGGCGCCGAGCGCCACCAGGCGCGCAGCGTCCGGCGCCGAGGAGTATGCGGGCAGCGCCAACGGAAGCGCCTCGCACAACAGAGTATTCAGCTCGACGGTGAGCCCGGGAAGCACCGCGGCGCGGTCCGGCCGCAGCCGCGCACCGTCGGGCCCGGGGACCCAGGCGTGCCCACGCAGCTCGTCCTCGAGCGCCTCCCGCAGCAGGGCGTCGACGGGGCCGGCCGGCGGCCGGCGCGGCGGCAGCAGCGCCATCGGGTCGGGCTGCGCGGCGACGAAGGAGGCGTAGCCGCGGACCGCGAGGGCGACGTCCGCGTCGGGGTGCAGGCGGCGGCGGTCCGGCGTAGTCGGCAGGTCGGCGATGACCCGCACGGGCAGGGTCAGCGGCTCGTCTGTGCGGGTGGGCGCGTGCAGGAACCGCGCGTCGGCGCCGATCACCCACCGCGCGTGCGGGCCGTGCCCGGTGACGAGGTCGGGGGTTTCGAACCGTTCGTCGCCGACGGTGACCGTCGCGAGCGCGGGCAGGTCCAGGAGCAGGTCCGCGGCCTGATCGGCGAACTCGGCGAGCAGCGCGGGATCCACGCCGACCAGCACGATCTCGGTCGCGAAGCCCGCGCGCGGGGGCGTGGCGACGGGGTACGGCAGGCGCATCGCGGCGACCTCGTCGAGGCCGGAATCGGCGCGGGAGCGCTCCGCGGAGAAGACGATCCCGCCGCCCGTCGACCGGATCTCGACCTGGTCGGTCACCGCCAGGACCGCGGCGAAGCCGACGCCGAACCGGCCGACGGAGGCACCGTCGGACTTGGGCGAGACGCGCAGCGCGGCGAGGGACGCGACCCCGGACTTCGACAGCGGGGCGCCGGTGTTGGCGACGTGCACGCCGTCGGCCTCGGCCCAGACGGCCAGCTCGCCGGGGATCCCGGCGGCGGTGGCGGCGTCGGCGGCGTTCTGCGCCAGCTCGACGGCGACGCGGTCGCGGTAGCCGACGGTGACCAGGTCCCGCTCGGCGGCGAGATCCTCGGCCGCGCGGGTGGGCGAATCGCGCCAGGCGGCGAGGGTCGCGCGGCGCAGCGCGGCGGTACCGAACGGATCGGCGGCCATGTCAGGCCTGCTCGGCGGGGACCTTCTCGACGGCGCCGTCGTCGTAGGGCTCGTACGCGGGGCTCCCCTGGCCCGACGGTGCCGTGACCGAGGAGTGCGCGCCGCAGCCGTAGTGCGCGTGCACGACGCGACCGTCGGCCGAATACTCGTTGCCGCAGGCGCCGAAGGCCGCACCCAGCGCGCCGGCCAGCGGCAGGAAGAAGGCGCAGTCGCCGCAGTGGTAGCGGGTGGAGCGGGCCATCTCGGACTCCGGGCCGAAGTCGCCGGCCAGCCAGCGCTCGGCGGCGTCGATCCGGCCGATCCGCGACATCACGCGCTCGAGGTTCACGCCGATCTCGCCGGCCACGTCGTCGAGGGCCGGGTCACCCGACAGGGTGTGACCGGGCTCGATGCGCACGTCGTTCTCGCGGGGCGGCAGCGTATCGCCCGGGGCGAGGTCGCCCGCGCGGATCCGCTCCTCCCACGGCACCCACTCGGGGGCGGTGAGCGAGTCGGGTCCGGGCAGCAGCGCTGTCTCCGAGACCGTCAGCTCCCCGCCGGGGGTCGCGGCGATCACCGCGCACCACTGCCAGCCGCGGTACGCGGGTACGTCGGCCTCGAAGTAATGGGCCACCGCGAACTCGTCCTCGACCACGGTGGCGACGTGAGCGCCCACCCGGGCGCCCTCGTCGGCCTCCAGTACGGCGCGCGCGAGGTCGACCGCGGCGCCTGACTGCAATGTGGAACTCACCCGTCCGATTGTGCCGGATGGCGGGCGCGCAGGTGCAGCCGGGCGGCACACGCCCCCGAAGACGGCACCGCCGCGGATGCGGAACAATGGTCGGTGTGAGCGGTCATCCGGGGCAACAGCAGTATCCCCCCGACGAGCCCCGGCGCCGTCCGGGGCCGACGCCGCATGCCCACAGCGGGCAGTCCGTGCGGCAGGGGTCGGGCGGCGATGCGCGCCCGCAGTACACCTCGAACCACCATCTCCCCCCGCTCGAGGACACCCCGACCTCAGCCGACCGGCGCGCGGCCGAGGAAGAGCAGCGGCGGATGCCGCGCAAGATCACGGTCACCCGGGTGGCGGCCATGCGCAGCCGTGAGATCACCGAGGCCGGGATCGCGAAATGGCATCAGGCCACCAAGGCCGACGGTGCGGACAAGTCCGGCCTCACGGCGCTCACCTACCCGGTGATCCTCAACAACGCCGTCGACGCCGCGATGATGGTGGCGCTGGCGAACACGCTGTTCTTCGCGGCAGCGCAGGCCGAGTCGAAGTCGAAGGTCGCTCTGTACCTGCTGGTGAACATCGCGCCCTTCGCGATCATCGCGCCGTTCATGGGGCCGCTGCTGGACCGCATCCAGCACGGCCGCCGGGTCGCGCTGGCGGCGTCCTTCGGGATCCGGGTCGCGCTGGCGGTGCTGCTCATCACGAACTGCGAGTACGACCCGATCGCGAACACCGTCAACTTCGATCCGTGGGTGCTCTATCCCTGTGCGCTCGCGATGATGGTGATGAGTAAATCCTTCTCGGTGCTCAAATCCGCGGTGGTGCCGCGGGTGATGCCACCATCGATCGACCTGGCCCGAGTCAACTCGCGGCTCACCCTGTTCGGCCTGGTCGTGGGCTCGGGCGTGGGCGGCGCGATCGCCGCGGGCGCCGAGTTCGGGCTCAGCCGGATGCTGCACATCCCCGGCGGTATGTACGCGCTCATGGTTTTCGCGGTGCTCGGCGCCGTGATGTGCATGCGCATCCCGAAGCGGGTGGAGAGCACGGCGGGCGAGGTGCCCACCACCCTGTCGTACACCGGCGCGATGGCACGCGACGCGGAACGGCAGGCGGACCGCGCGTACGCCGAACGCGGGCACGACACGGAGGGCAGCCGCGCGAAGCTCGGCGCGGCGTTCAAGAACCTGCGGGTGCCGCTCGGCCGCAGCGTGGTCACCGGACTGTGGGGCAACACCACGATCCGCGTGCTCACCGGCTTCCTCACCCTGTACGTCGCCTTCTACAGCAAAGCGGAGCAGGCGGCGGGCGGCTCCGCCACCGAGTCCCTGCTGATGATCGGAGCGGTCGGCGCGGCCGCCGGAATCGGCAACTTCATCGGCAACGGCATCGGCGCCCGGCTGCAGCTACCGAGGCCCGCGCGCATCGTCGTGCAGGCGACGGTCGCGGCCACCGTCGGCGCGATCATCGCGACGGTCTTCGGCAACCTCATCGTGGTCGCCGCTGTGACCTTCGTCGCGTCCGGGGTGTCGGCGCTTGGCAAGGTCTCGCTCGACGCGTCGATCCAGGACGACCTACCCGACGAGTCCCGGGCCTCCGCCTTCGGCCGGTCCGAGACGGCGCTGCAACTCGGCTGGGTCGGCGGCGCCGCGCTGGGTGTGCTGCTGCCGCCCACGCTGTGGATCGGCTTCGCGACCGTCGCCGCGATCATGGTCGTCGGCACCGTACAGACGGTGCTCACCTACCGCGGCGGCTCGCTGATCCCGAACTTCGGCGGCAAGCGGCCGGAACACGTCCCACCCACGATGAACGGTGTCTGAATTGATCAAGCCCAGCCCGAAGCTCCTCCTCGCCGGCGCGGTGTTCGCCGTCGCCGCGGCGGTGCTGTTCGCCTTCACCATCGTCGCCGGGCTCGAGAAGCGGGACGAGCCGAAGCCCCGACCCACGCTGCAGGCCACCGTCGGGAAGACGATGCTGAACGTCGCTCCGATGCAGTTCTGCACCAACGTCCAGGCGTCGGCCTGTGACACTGCGCAGCGCCCGGTGAAGCTGCCGGTGGAGTTCGGCCAGGCGATCGTCATCTCACTGCCCGAATACATCACCGAGCGCCCCTGGTTCCTGACGGTGCAGCGCTACGACCCGAAGCGCGGCCAGGCGAAGCTCGACACGATCACCCACGTCGATCCCGCCGAGGCGACGCTCGTGCTCAAGTCGACCGAAGACCTGTGGGTCGCGGCCGTGGAGATCAACGTCCCGTCGCAGTACCAGGACGCGTCGGGCAACCTCATCGCCCAGGCCGTCTGGGGCATCGACACGACGCCCAAGGACTTCGCGCTCGTCCAGAAGCCGTAACAGCCGCGCATTTCGGGTGCGGATGAGCTCCCGCACCCGCTTCGCCCAGTCGCACCCGGCGTACCGGGTGCGGCTGCGCGGTTCGGGTGCGGATCGCTTGTGGATGGCCATTGTGGGCTGTGGATAACTCGCGGTGCAGAGCTGGTCGCGCCGCGCCGCTGCGGTTGAATCTCCGCATGGGGGAGATCATGCCGCGGGCGCATCTGCGTTCGATCGGCTGGAGCAGCAATACGATCACGAAAGCGGTGCGGGCCCAGAAGCTGATCCGGTCAGCGCCCGGACTCTACATAGAACCCGGTGACACATAGAACCCGGTGACCGCAGCGCCGCCGAGTTGTACCGCACCAGAGTCATCTCGACCATGCAGCGACGGCGCGGAGCGGCGAGCCATCAGAGCGCTGCGCAGCTGCACGACATCCCCTATTTCGAGCCTGATCGCTCACTGGTCCACATCACAGTCGATCGGCCCGGCGGCGGAGGCGTGCGCGGGAAGAACTTCCTCCACCCGCGTCCGCTCCCGCCGGCGGACGTCGTCGAGGTCGACGGGAGCGCCGTCACCTCCCGCACTCGCACCGCCGTCGACGGCGCCATGACCGGCAGCCTCATCCGCGCGGTGATCGGTTTCGACGCGATCCGCCGCGTGCGACGGTATCCGTCGGCGGACGATCCGCTGCCTGTTCCCCGCGCCGAGATCCAGGAATGTCTCGACCGGTTGGGCCGTCGACAAGGCTCGGACGTCGCGCGACAGGGACTCGCTATGTCCGTGGACAAGAGCGAGTCCGCGGGTGAATCGTGGGCGCGGATGCAGATGCTCGCGTGGGGGCTTCCGTCACCCGAGCTCCAGGTCGGGTATCACCTCGGCGACGCGACCTACTTCGCCGACTTCACCTTCGGCGAATCGCTCATCGGAGAATTCGATGGACGCGGCAAGTACGGCGAGACCGACGCGGAGAAGGCGGAGGCACTTGAGCGGGAGAAGGCACGCCAAGAGGAGTTCGAGAAAGCGGGCTTCGAGGTCGTCCGGTTCGGCTGGCGCATCCTCAAGCGCGACGGCGCTCTCCGTGCGCTGCTCAGCCCGTCCTTGCGGCGTCACGGGCTGCTCGAGGCGGGATAGGCACGCGCAGATCGGGTGCGAACGAGCTCTCGCACCTGATTCACCCGGTCGCACCCGGCGTACCGGGTGCGGCTGCGCGATTCGGGTGCGGATCGGTTCTCGCACCCGTTTTGCGCAACCGCGGACCTAGGAGTCCAGCTCCCGGGCGATCTCGCGGAGCACCTTGGCGATCTGCTCGGAGGCCTTGCGGTCCGGGTAGCGGCCCTTGCGGAGCTCGGGCTGCACGCCCACGTCGAGCAGCTGGATCATGTCCTCGATCAGCACGTTCAGGTCCTCGGCAGGTCGACGGTTCGCCGCCGGCCGACGGCCGCGCTGGGCACCCGCCGCCGCGCCGCGCGAGACGCTGGGGGCGGGCTCGAGCACGGTCACCGTCAGCGCCTGCGGGCCGCGACGTCCGGCGGCCATGCTGAACTCGACGCGCTGGCCCTGCTTGAGCCCCTCGGCCCCGTCGGGCAGCGCGGAGGAACGGACGTACACGTCCTCCCCGCCCTCCTGGGAGAGGAAGCCGAAGCCCTTGTCCGTGTCGTACCACTTGACCTTGCCGGTAGGCACCGTCATCACCCGCTCTGCACTAAGAACAACAAAACGCGCCCCGCGAACGGCGGGACGCACTGGGACTAGTCTAAAGGGCATGGGCAAGTTCGTTTCCGTCGCCGTCTCCGCCGCGATCGCGCTGTTCGCGATCGGGCTGATCGCGATCGCGGCCCTCTTCCTCACGCCGCTCCTCGCGGGCGGAACCACCGCCCCCACCTGGGTGTATGCGCTGACGCCGCTCGCGCCCGTGGGTTTCCTCGTCGGCGTGATCGCGGTGATCCTCGGCGGCCGGGCTGGAGACGGCGAGCCCCGGCCATGAGGCCGCTGGTCGACCGTTACGGGCGCGTCGCGCGCGACCTCCGGGTCTCCCTCACCGACCGGTGCAACCTGCGATGCACCTATTGCATGCCCGCCGAGGGCCTCCCCTGGCTCGCCAAAGACCACGTCCTGACGGGACCGGAGATCGACCGACTCATCACGATCGGCGTCCGCGATCTCGGAATCACGGAGATCCGATTCACGGGCGGTGAGCCGCTACTGCGTGCCGACCTCGATCGCATCGTCGCGCATGCCGCGGCGCTGGAGCCGCGGCCCGAGATCTCGCTGACCACGAACGGGCTGTCCCTGGCCCGGCACGCGGCCACGCTCGCCGGGGCAGGCGTAGACCGCGTGAACGTCTCCCTCGACACCGTCGACCGAGAGGAGTACGCGAAGGTCACCCGGCGCGACCGCCTCGACGACGCCCTGGCTGGCCTGCGCGCCGCCGCCGGCGCCGGCCTCACTCCGGTGAAGGTCAACGCCGTCCTCGGCCCGGGGCGTCTCGACGACGCGCGTCCCCTGCTGCGGCTCTGCCTCGACGCGGGCTACGAGCTGCGGATCATCGAGCACATGCCGCTCGACGCCGACCACACATGGGACCGGGACACCATGATCACGGCCGAGCACATCCTGGCCGAGCTGCGTCGCGAGTTCACCCTCACGCCCGACGGGGAGCCGCGCGGCAGCGCCCCCGCCGAGCGCTTCCTAGTCGACGGTGGTCCCGCGACGGTGGGTGTCATCGCCTCGGTCACGCGACCCTTCTGCGGCGACTGCGACCGCGTCCGCCTGACGGCCGACGGCCAGATCCGCACGTGCCTGTTCGCCGCCGACGAGACCGACCTCAAGCCACTGCTCCGCGGCGGCGCGTCGGACGAGGAGATCGCCGACGCGTGGCTCGCCGCGATGCTGGGCAAGCAGGCCGGCCACGGCATCGACGACCCGTCCTTCCTGCAGCCCTCCCGTCCCATGAGCGCGATCGGGGGCTGACGGCGTGCTGATCCGTTACTTCGCCGCCGCGCGCGCCGCGGCCGGCGTGTCAGAGGAGACCGTGGCGGTACCCGACGGTGCCACGGTCGCCGACGTCGCCGGGCTCCTGTCGGTGCGGCACCCCGGGCTGGAACGAGTGCTCACCCGCTGCAGCTTCCTCCAGGACGAAGTGGCAGTGCGTGACGTCGCGGCACCCGCGACCGGCGCGATGCTCGACGTGTTGCCGCCGTTCGCCGGCGGCTGATGGATGCCCGCACCCACGAGTGACATCAGTCACACATCGCAAAATCACGGTCCGGTAACGGTTGGGCCACGGGCCGGGTTCTGTTACCGTCGCTGAGGGCCGCATCAGCAGCCACCCGATCGTTCGCAGCGCAGAGCTTCGTCCAGCGTTCGATTCGGGAAATGCATCACGATCTACACCTGGACGAAGGCGGAGGAACCATCCGCGGCCGCGAGGCCGCAGGGCACACGCCCTAGGGGTCAAGCCGGGCAACCGGCCGAGCAGCCTCTCGCTCGAACCCGACAGCTAACTTCGTACGCGCGTAGAGAGGAAAGACTTCCCACGATGACCGGTCGTCACCGCAAGCAGTCCACCACCAGCCTGAGCGCCGCGAAAATCGCGGCCGCCGGCGCGATGCTGGGTGGCGCGGGTCTCGCGCTCGCCGCCCCCGCCGCGAACGCCGCCCCCGATTCCCAGTGGGACCAGGTCGCCGCGTGCGAGTCCGGCGGCAACTGGGCCATCAACACCGGCAACGGCTACCACGGCGGCCTGCAGTTCAGCCCGTCGACCTGGGCCGCCTACGGCGGCACGCAGTACGCCCCCACCGCCAACCAGGCCAGCCGCGCGCAGCAGATCGCCATCGCCGAGAAGGTCCTCGCCGGCCAGGGTAAGGGCGCATGGCCCTCCTGCGGCACCGGCCTCGGCGCCCCGACCCCGCGCACCGTCTCCCCCACGGACGCGGGCACCACCAAGCCGGTCAGCAAGCCCGCCGCCAAGCCGGCTGCGAAGCCGGTCGCGAAGCCGGCCGCCACCAAGCCCGTCGCCAAGCCCGTCGCCAAGCCGGCTGCGAAGCCCGCAGCGAAGCCGGTCGCCAAGCCCGCCGCGCAGGCCGGCCAGTCGGTGAACGCCCAGTACATCAACCAGGTCATCTCGCAGGCCCAGAGCGGCGGCCAGCAGGTCGACCCCGCCGTGCTTGCCATGCTGCAGCAGGCCGCGGCCAAGGGCTACTGAGCCCACCGCAGAACACACGTCCCACGAGGGGCCTCCGGCATCGCGCCGAAGGCCCCTCGTGGCGTTTCCGGGTCCGGACGGCGACACCCGGTCGATCACAGCGAAGTAGTGTTTTGCATTCGCACACGATCTGCTAGGTTCACTGTCGGTCGTATTCGCGAATGCAAAGTTCGATAGGAAAGAGAGCCTCGGATGATCGCTCGCCACCGCTCCTCGGGCACCGCCGGCCGGGTCGCCGCTCTCAGCGCGCTGATCGCCGCAGCGGGACTCGTCGTCGCAGCTCCCGCCACAGCCACGCCAGGCTGCCCCTGCAACCCCGTCCTGCCCCTCCCCACGCCCGGCGCCTCCGCGAAGCCCGTAGCTGCGAAGCCGGCGCCGGCCAAGCCCGGCGCGGTGAACGTGCCCGGCGTGGGCCCGGTCGCCGTGCCCGGCCTGGGCAGCGGCGCGGGCACCGGCACCGTCGGCACGGGTGCGGTCGCGCCCGGTGGCCGCACGGGCTCCGCCGCGGCAACCCCCGCGGGCACCGGCGCGCCCGTTCCGACCGGCGTCCCTGCCGGCATCGGCGGCGCAGCGATCCCCACCGGGACAGGCACCGGCACGGTCCCCACCGGCCGCGGCGTCGCCGGCACGACGCTCCCCGGCATCGGCGGCACGGCTGTCCCTGCCGGCATCGGCGCGGCCCTGCCGGTCGGCGTCGGAGGCGCGGGCTTCCCGATCGCGACGGCGAACGGCATCGGCAGCTCCAGCGGCGTGACCACGAACGGCGCGGGCGCGCGCGGGGTGGGCAGCGCGGCGGGCATCGGCACGAACGGCATCGGCGCGCAGGGTCTGACGGGCGCCGTCGGTATCCCCGGCATCGGCGTCCCCGGCACGAGCACCGGCATCAAACCGGTCCGCCCCGTCGTCCCCGCGACGGCGAACGTGCCTGTGCGCCCGGCCAACCCGGCCGGCACCATTCCCGACGGCGTGCTCGGCGCACCGGTCGTCCCCGGACACCTGGGAATCCCCCTGTTCACTCCGCGCCCGTGCGACCCCACGAAGGTCACCACGTGCGCGTAGTACCGGTCACCGAACAACGAACCGGCTGAAGGGTGGGTCGGCGGCTACGCGCTGCCGACCCACTCCTCTGTTCCGTCCCGGAACAGCTGGTGCTTCCACACGGGCAGCGCCTCCTTGACCGCGTCGACGACCCGCGCGCACGTCGCGAACGCCGCCGCACGATGGTCAGCCGACACCGCGACGACGAGCGCCGCGTCGCCGATCGCCAGCGGGCCCACGCGATGCGAGACCGCGACCGCCCGCACGCCCTCGGCGGCGTCCGCCTCGCGCTGCACGACCTCCGCGATGACGCGCTCCGCGGTGGGGTGCGCCGAGTACTCCAGCCCGGTCACGCCGCGGCCACCGTCGTGATCGCGCACGGCGCCGATGAAGCCGACGACCGCACCCGCCTCGGGCCGCGTCACTGCCGACTCGTGCGCCGCGAGGTCGATCGGATCCTCGGTCACCCGGGCGAAGACGACCTCCGCCGCGGGCTTCTCAGCCATGGTCGCCACCGCGGATCTGGTCGAGCGCGTGGAGAAGGACCCCATCGAGCACGACGAGGCCGTCGCGGACCCCGCCCGACGAGCCCGGCAGGTTCACCACCAGCGAGGAGCCGGCGACGCCCGCGAGCCCGCGGCTGAGCACCGTCGTCGGAACGTCCGGCAGGCCGGACGTGCGGATGGCATTGGCGAGACCGGGGATCTCGAAGGTGAGCGCGCCGCGCGTCTCCTCGGGGGTGCGGTCGGAGGGCGTGAGCCCCGTGCCGCCGGTGGTGAGCACGACGGCGTCGCCGCGGCGGACGGCAGAGCGGATCGCAGCGCCCACCTCTTCGCCGTCGGGCACCACGACGGGCCCGTAGACGTCGAAGCCGCGCTGGTCGAGCCACGCCGCGATGGCGGGCCCGGTGGTGTCCTCGCGCTCGCCGAGGGCGGCGCGGGTGGAGGCGACCACGACGGTGGCGCAGCGGTCGCGGGACGGGCGGAGCGGTTCAGTCATCTGATCTCTCCCAGTGGCCGGTCTTGCCGCCGTCCTTGGTGAGCACGCGGACGTCCGTCATGACGGCGGCGGGGTCGAGGGCCTTGACCATGTCGTGCAGGGTCAGCCCTGCCACCGCGACGGCGGTGAGCGCCTCCATCTCGACGCCCGTCCGTCCCGTGCAGCGCACGGTGGCGGTGACGACGATCTCCGCGCCCGACGGTTGCAGGTCGACGGTCACGCCGGAGATCGGCAGGGGGTGGCACAGCGGGATCAGGTCGGCCGTGCGCTTGACCGCCATGATGCCCGCGATGCGGGCGGTGGCGAGGACGTCGCCCTTGGGGACCGCACCGTCGGCGATCGCCGTGACGACGGCTTCGGTGGTGCGGAAGATCCCGGCCGCGACCGCTGTACGGGCGGTGACGGCCTTGGCGGACACGTCGACCATGCGGGCCGCGCCCGCATCGTCGATGTGTGTCAGCTCTCCGGTCAGCGGTTGATCCGGGTCGACGGGTGCACGTACGGGATGTGCTGCTGGGGGAACTCCAGCTCACCGAACGGCGACATCGCGCCGACCACCGGGGCGGCCAGCTCGTTCACGGCGTGGGCGGCGTGGCCGTCATCCGCCTGCGGCCAGCCGTTGTCGACGTAGCCGGGCTTCTTCGCATTCGAGGTCTCAGACACGTCGCTATTCTGTCATGCCCCGGTGTCTAGGCTGTATCGGTGAGCAGTAATACGTCGTCGACGGGGCCTGCGGCGTGGCTGCGCGAGCGCACCGACGCCGAGATCGCGGCGCTGCTCGACGCCCGGCGCGACGTCGCGACGCCCGTCCCCGCAGGTTTCGCCGTGCTGGCGAGCCGCCTCACCAGCCCGTCGTCGCTGGGCCGCGTCGCCGAGCGCCTCACCCTCCCCGACCTGGCCGTCCTGGAGTTGCTCCTCGCCGAGCCGCTCGACGCCGACGCCCTCGCCCGCCGGCTCCGCGGCCGTGCGCTGAAGAAGCAGGTACTGGAGTCGGCGGACAAGCTGCGACGCCTGGCGCTGGCCTGGGGAGACGACGTCCTGCACACCACCGCCGCCGTCCGCGAGGCGCTGCCGTGGCGCTCGACCCAGCTCACGACGCCGCCGGACCTCGACGCCATCGACGCCGCCCTGGCCGCCGCCGGCCCCGACGAGCGCGCCCTGCTGGACCGCCTGGCCGAGGGCTCGCCGCTGGGCCGTACCGCCGCTGCGGGCCCCGGCACCTCCCCCGACCATCCGGTGCAGCGCATGCTGGCCTCGGGGCTGCTCGCGCGCGTCGACCACCAGACCGTCGAGCTGCCGTGGGAGGTCCGCGCCCGGTTGCGCGGCGAGCTCCCGATCGGCGCCTCCCTCAAGCCGCCCGTGCTCGACGCTCCGCCCGTCCCCGGCGCCGACGGTGCCGGCGCGGTCGCGGCGCTGGAGCTGCTGCGGCACGCCGACGACGTGCTCGACGTGCTGGGCGCGGTCCCGGCGCAGCGGGTGAAGGCCGGCGGCATCGGCATCCGCGAGCTGCGCCGCGTCGCGAAGGCGGCGGGCCTCGCGGAGGACCGCGCCGCCCTCCTCCTGGAGCTCCTCGCCGCGGCCGCGCTGATCGCGGAGGGCGAGCTCGACGGCGAGGAGGATTCGGTGTTCGCGCCGACGGTCGCGGTCGACGAGTGGCTGCGCGCCGCGCCCGCCGACCGCTGGGCGCTGCTCGCCCGGACCTGGTTGGAGCTGCGCAGGCAGCCCGCGCTGATCGGCACTCGTGGCGAGGAGGGCATCGTCGGGCCGCTGCACCGGGCGGCGCGCAGCACGGTCGCCCCGCAGGACCGCGCTGCCGTGCTCGAGGTCCTGGCCCTCGCCCCGCCCGGCGCCGCTCCTGCGGCACCCGACCTGCACGCCGCACTCCGGTTCGCGCACCCGTCCTGGTACCGCCGGCTCACGCTGGACGCGGTCGCCGACATCATCGCGCAGGCGCAGGTGGTGGGCCTGGTCGCCGGCGGCGCCGTCACCTCCGCCGGCCGCGCGGCCCGCACCACCGACCCCGCGCAGGCCATGGCCGCGGCGCTGCCGAAGCCCGTCGAGGAGTTTCTGCTCCAGGCCGACCTGACGCTGACCATCCCGGGGCCCACGACGCACGACTTCGCGGCGGCGGTCGCCCTGGTCGCGGAACTCGAGTCGGCGGGCGGCGCCGCCGTGTACCGCGTGACGGACGCCTCGGTGCGCCGCGCGCTCGACGCCGGCCGCACGTCCGCGGAGGTGCACGCCTTCTTCGTCGCGCACTCGGTGACGCCCGTGCCGCAAGGCCTGACCTACCTGGTCGACGACGTCGCGCGGCGGCACGGCGCGCTGCGCGCGGGCGTCGCCGGTTCCTTCCTGCGCTCCGACGATCCGGCGCTCGTCGCGGCGGTCCTCTCCTCCCCCGCCGCGGAGGCGCTCGCACTGCGCGCCGTCGCGCCGACGGTGCTCATCGCCCAGGTTCCGCTGTCCGACCTGGTCGCGGGGCTCGCGGCCGCCGGATTCAACGCCGCGGCCGAGGATTCGCGAGGCGTCGTCGTCGACCTGCGGCCCGCCGCGATCCGCCTGCCGTCGCCGCGCCCCCGTCCCCCGGCCGCACAGCCCACGCTCGATCAGCTCGCCGACGCGGCGGTCCAGATCCGCCGGCAGGACACCCCGTCGGACGACGGTCCCCGCACGTCGGGCCCGGAGCTGATGGCGCTGCTGCAGTCCGCGGCGGGCGAGGGCACGCCGGTGCGGCTGGGCTACGTGGACGCGAACGGGGTGTTCACGCGGCACGTCGTGGTGCCCGAGTCCGTGCGGCACGGGCAGCTCGCCGCGCTCGACGGTGACGCGACCCGCCGGTTCGCCCTGCACCGCGTGACCACCGCGGAGCCGGTGGAGTAGCTCAGACGAGTTCGCCCCGCTTGCGGGTGAGGTAGGCGCGCTCGGCGGAGTTCCGGGTGGCGGCGATCGCCGCGTCGTAGGCGCCCTTGGCCTCGGCGGTGCGCCCGACCTTCCGCAGCAGGTGCGCGCGGGTGGCGTGCCAGGCGCGATAGCCGTCCAGCGGGAGCGGGTCGACGAGCGCCAGCGCGACCTCCGGGCCGTCGAGCTCGGCGACGGCGATCGCCCGGTTGAGTCGCACGACCGGGGATCCGTCGATCATCAGTAGCTTGTCGTAGAGCGCCACGACCTGCGCGTAGTCGACGGTGTCGGCGCTCGGGGCGTCGGTGTGGACGGCATTGATCGCGGCAAGGATCTGGTACCTGCCGGGTCGGTTGATCGCGAGGCATTCGCGGACGAGACCGTGCCCCTCGGCGATGGCGGCGCGGTCCCAGCCGGCGCGGTCCTGCTCGTCGAGCGGCACGAGCTGCCCGCCGCGGACCCGCGCCGCGCGGCGGGCCTCGGTGAGCAGCATCAGCGCGAGCAGGCCGGTGATCTCGGGATCGCCGGGCAGCAACGCCCGCATGAGCCGGGCGAGCCGGATCGCCTCCCCGGTCAGCTCCGCGCGGATCGGCTCGCCCTCGCCGGTGGCGAGGTAGCCCTCGTTGAAGACGAGGAACAGCACCGTCAGCACCCCGTCGACGCGGTCGGGCAGGTCGGCGGCGGCCGGCACGCGGTACGGGATGCGGGCGGCGGCGATCTTCTTCTTGGCGCGGGTGATGCGCTGCCCCATCGTGGTCTCGGCGACGAGGAAGGCGCGCGCGATCTCGGGCACCGTCAGGCCGCCGAGCAGGCGCAGGGTGAGGGCGACCCGCGCCTCGGGGGCGAGCGCCGGATGGCAGCAGGTGAAGATCAGCCGCAGCCGGTCGTCATCGACCGCGCCGGTGGGTTCGGGGTCGGAGTCGTCGTGGATCATTTCGGCCGCCCTGTGTTTGGCGTCGCGCCGGCTCTCGCGCCGGATCCGGTCGATCGCGCGGTTGCCCGCGGTGGTGGTGAGCCAGGCGCCGGGGTTCGGCGGGATGCCAGACTCGGGCCACCTCTCGGCGGCGGCGAGGATCGCCTCGCCCGCCGCCTCCTCGGCGATCGTGATGTCGCCGAAGCGGCGGACGAGCGAGGCGATGACCCGGCCGTACTCCTCGCGGAAGACCCGGTCGAGCGCGGTGGCGGCGTCGGTCACGCCAGCCCGTCGAAGGCGCGGACCTCGACGGTGCCGCCGCAGGCCTTGGAGCCCTCGGCGGCGAGCCGCAGCGCGACGTCGAGGTCGGGGGCGTCGACGACCCAGAAGCCGCCGATGAGCTCCTTCGACTCGAGGTACGGGCCGTCGGTGACGATCGGCTTGTCGCCGCGGCCGTCGACGACGGTGGCGGTGGTCGCCTCGGCGAGGCCGCCCGCGAACACCCAGTAGCCGTCGGCCTTGAGCTGCTCGTTGAAGGCGTCGGTCCGCGCGAAGGCCTCCTCCATCGCCTCCTTGGTGCCGTAGTCGCCGAACTCGCTCCGCTCGACGGGGCCGTGCACGGAGAGCAGGTAGTGCGTCATGATCTCGTTCCTCTCGGTCGTCGGGCGGCCCCGGCGGCCGCCCTTCACCCTCACTACGAACGCAGGCGTACCGATACGACACCACCCCCGGAATTTCTTCGCAGCGCCGATGTCGAAATCCGTCGGTCCCGTTCGTGGAAGGGGTAGGACGCGCCCACCCCGGGCACCGTCACCACCGCTGAGGAGCACGCCATGAGCACCACCGCCACCACCACCGCGCCCGCCCGCACCGACCGCCTGCCCGTCTGGAAGCGCGGCATCGGCGCCGCCGTCGGCGCGTCGGTCGCCACCACCGCGATCGCCGCCGTCGCGTCCGCCGCGGGCGTCACCTTCGCCGGGCCCGACGGTGCCGCCATCCCGCTGCTCGGGTTCGCCCAGCTCACGATGATCTTCTCGCTGATCGCCGTGGGCATCGCCGCCGTGCTGGCGCAGCGTGCGCGGCACCCGCGCTCGACGTTCGTACGCACCTGCGTGGTGCTGCTCGTGCTGTCCGTCGTGCCGGACGTGACCTTCGGCTTCGACGCGGCGTCCGCCGCGGTGCTGATCCTCACGCACGTGGTCGCGGCCGCGATCGTGGTGCCGACTCTGGCTCGTCGGCTCACGCGGCACAATGGATAGATGACCGACGGACCCCTCATCGTCCAGTCCGACAAGACCCTCCTGCTGGAGGTCGACCACGAGCTGGCGGGCGCGGCGCGTGCTGCGATCGCGCCCTTCGCCGAGCTCGAGCGCGCCCCGGAGCACGTGCATACCTACCGCGTGACCCCGCTGGCGCTGTGGAACGCGCGCGCCGCCGGGCACGACGCGGAGCAGGTGGTGGACGCCCTCGTCAGCTTCTCCCGCTATCCGGTGCCGCAGCCGCTGCTAGTCGACGTGGTCGACACCATGAGCCGGTACGGCCGGCTGCAACTGGTGAAGAGCCCCGTGCACGGCCTCACCCTCGTCTCGCTGGACCGCGCGGTGTTGGAGGAGGTTCTGCGGCACAAGAAGATCGCTCCTATGGTCGGGGCCCGCATCGACGACGACACCGTCCTGGTGCACCCGTCCGAGCGCGGCCACCTCAAGCAGCTGCTGCTCAAAGTGGGCTGGCCCGCCGAGGACCTCGCCGGCTACGTCGACGGCGAGTCGCACCCCATCGCGCTCGATACGGAGTCCGACCCGTGGGAGTTGCGCGACTACCAGAAGGTCGCCGCGGACTCGTTCTGGCTCGGCGGTTCCGGCGTCGTCGTGCTGCCGTGCGGCGCGGGCAAGACGATGGTCGGCGCGGCCGCGATGGCGCGGGCGCAGGCCACGACCCTGATCCTGGTGACGAACACCGTCGCGGGCCGGCAGTGGAAACGGGAACTGCTCGCGCGCACGTCCCTCACCGAGGAGGAGATCGGCGAGTACTCGGGCGAGAAGAAGGAGATCCGCCCGGTCACCATCGCCACCTATCAGGTGCTCACGCGGAAGTCGAAGGGCGAGTATAAGAACCTCGACCTGTTCGACTCGCGCGACTGGGGACTGATGATCTACGACGAGGTGCACCTGCTGCCCGCTCCGGTGTTCCGGATGACCGCCGACCTGCAGTCCCGCCGGCGGCTCGGCCTCTCCGCGACCCTGGTGCGCGAGGACGGCCGCGAGGGCGACGTCTTCTCGCTGATCGGGCCGAAGCGCTACGACGCGCCATGGAAGGACATCGAGGCACAGGGATGGATCGCGCCCGCCGACTGCGTCGAGGTGCGGGTCACGCTCACCGAGAACCAGCGCATGCAGTACGCGACCGCCGAGCCCGACGAGCGCTACCAGCTGGCGTCCACCGCCCCGACGAAGGTGGCCGTGGTGAAGTCGATCCTGGAGCGACACAAGGGCGCCCCGACGCTCGTGATCGGCGCCTACCTGGATCAGCTGGAGCAGCTGGGCCGCGAGCTCGACGCCCCCGTCATCACCGGCTCGGTGAAGAACAAGGAGCGCGAGGCCCTGTTCGATCGGTTCCGAGCGGGAGAGATCTCCACCCTGGTGGTCAGCAAGGTCGCGAACTTCTCCATCGACCTGCCGGAGGCCTCCGTCGCCGTGCAGGTCTCGGGCACGTTCGGCTCGCGGCAGGAGGAGGCGCAGCGTCTCGGCCGGCTCCTGCGCCCCAAGCACGACGGCGGCACGGCGCACTTCTACTCCGTCGTCTCCCGCGACACCCTCGACGCCGACTACGCCGCGCATCGCCAACGCTTCCTGGCGGAGCAGGGCTACGCCTACCGCATCGTCGACGCCGACGACATCCTCGGCCCCGCCATCGGCGAGGCAGGCTGACCTACGCCGCTTGGTCCGGGGCGGTGGACCGGTGGTGGTGTCCGCTCGGTGTTCGGGTGACGACGGTGTGCCGCCCGCTCGCGTCCGGCACCACCCGGCTGGTCCAGCCGGTGGCTTCCTTGGCGTAGTTGCACGCCGCGCACAGCCCCTGCCCGTTCTGGAACTCGGTGGGACCTCCGGCTGCGTGTGGGACGACGTGATCGGTGTGGGCGATGGGTGCGTCGCAGTACGGGGTGCGGCAGTAGCGGTCCCTGGCTCGGATCATCTCCGCCAGCCCGTCCGGGAAGCAACGGGCCCGGGAGTCCATGCCGACGACCGCGCCCGACTCGGGCGCGACGTACAACCGCTTCACCCAGGCGACGCCCGCGGCGGTGGCCCTGCCGATGAGGTTGCGGGCGATCTCCGCCGGCATCGTCCCACCACCGTCGAGGTGCGCCGTCCCGGACCGGTCGCCGAGGAGGACGGTGGCGGGCATCGTCAGGTTCACCGTGACCGGCTGGCCTGCGGCGGCCTCACGGCCGGTGATCCGCGCGAAGGCGGTGTCGGCCATGATCTGACCCCGCGTCCGCAGATCCGCACCGATCCCGATCAGGTTGGCCGCGTGCTTGCGGAGCGCCGCGTAGACGCCGACCCCTTGAGCGACCGGCAGCAGCAACGAGACCCTGGCCATTCCTTCGGGGAGCGGGCGGATGGTGACGGTGCGGTCCTTCTCCGCGGACGCGTTCCGATCCACTGTCGCCTCCGCGTCCAGCCGATACGCGACCTGCTCGACCCGCGCGGCGAGTTGCTTGAGGCCCATCCCCGCGAGCGTCGCCGGATCGGTGCACAACTGCGCATCCGCGACATGTCGGTCCGATGCGTCCAGGTGCGCGAGGCCGCCGATGATCACCGGGATCGCCTCCGGAGTGAGGTCACCCTCGCGCAGGCGGGCGCGGGTGTGCGGCATCGTCTTCTCCAGCTCCACCGCCCGGTGCACGAACTTGGCGGCCGTGTTCGGCGCCACGTGCAACGCCAACCCGACCTCCGCGGCCACGCCCTGCTGCCATCGGTCCTGCGGCAACCCCGCCGCCACGCGCTCGCACACCCGCTCCCGCAGCAGCTCCGCCGCCAATCGATACTGCTCGAACACCGTCCGGCAGCGCTGCCGCTCCATCGAACGCAGCTGACCCGCTACGCCACCATCGGGTGGTCGGCCACCCTTTACACCAACGTCTTCGTCCATACCCTGACGCTACGCCGACCGACCGACAAGTTTTCGATATCGCAACACAACATCGAACACGCCTCGGAGGAGGTCACGCCGCGCGCGGCGCCACCGCTCCCCCGCGCGCGCCCATCAGGATCACGACACTCACCACCGCCGGCACCGCGGACCACAGCGCGACGGCGACGTACCCGCCCTGCGCGGGGAGGAGCGCACCGTCGGGCGTGGCGCGCGTGAGGAGGAACCCGGCGAGCGCGCTGCCGATGGAGAAGCCGACGGCCCGCGCGATCTGGTTGACCGCCATGACGCTGGCGGTCTCGGACTGCGGCGTTCCGTCGAGCACGAGCCGCGGCATCACGGCGGAGGCGCCGCCGACCCCGAGTCCTAAGACCGCCAGCGCTACCAGCACCGCCGGGAGGTTGTCGCGGCCGACCACGAACAACCCCGCCGCAGCGACGACAAACGCCGATGATGCCGCGAACGCACCTCGCGGACCCAGCCGCGCCGAGGCTCGCGGCGCCGCCCGCCCCGCAACGAAACCGAGCACGGAGAACGGGATGAGCGCGGCGCCGGCGGCGACGCCGGGGAGCGCGAAGCCGTACGGCGCACCATCGGGCACTTGGACGTATCGCGTGAGATCGCTGAACAGTAGGTACATCCCGATGCCGGCGACCAGCATCGCGAGGTTCGCGGCCGCCACCGACGGGCGCGCGACGAGCCTCAGGTCCACCAGAGGCTCGGCGCTCCGCAGCTCGACGGCCAACCACGTCGCGAGCACCGCGACCGTGCCGACGAGCACGCCGACCACCGCGGCCGGCCGGCCCCACAGCGCGGGCTCCGCGACCAGGAACACCACACCGAGCGTGCCCACGCCGAGCAGCAGCGCCCCGGGCACGTCGATCCGCGGGCGCGGACCGGGCTCGTCAACGGGGACCGCGCCCCACGCGACCGCGAGCGCGACCAGCGTGATCGCGAGGCCGGTCCCGTAGGCGGCGCGGAGGCCGAGCGCCTGGTCGACGAGGCCGACCAGCGGGTACCCCACGCCGATGCCGACGGTGGAGGCGACAGACAGGGAGGCGATGGTGCTCGTCGCCCGGTCCGCCGGGAGGGCGCTGCGCGCCACACTGACCAGCAGCGGCACCAGCGCGATGCCCACGCCTTGCAGCGCGCGCCCGACGAGGAGCGCCGCGAACGGCAGGGGCAGCACCGTCAGCACCCCGCCGACCGCGACCACGCCCAACGTGCCGAGGATCATGCGCCTGCGCAGTGGCCCGGCGCCGAGCCGGCCGAGCACCGGCCCGGCGATGGCGCCCGTGAACAGCGTGATCGTCAGCGTCCATTGCGCGGCGCCCAGCGGCACGTCCTCCGAGCGCGCGACCGCGGTGATGAGCGGCGCGCCTACGCTCCCGATCACTGCCGCGCAGAGGGCGACGGTGACCAGCGCGCCGGACAGCCGGCTCACGACGACGCCGGCCGGTTCGTCGCGGTGGTGACGTGCTCGAACAACCCTGGCCGGATCAGGGTGCGGACCCCGTCGGCCCAGGGTTCGTCGATCTCGGCCACGTCGAGCGCGGCCCCGGCGTTGAGCAGCATGCCGAACGCCAGGAAGGTCTTGACGGTGACGGGATCGAGCCCGGTGCCGTCCGCGGTGGTGTCCCACAGGCGCGCAAAACAGCCGCGCACGACGTCCCGGACCTCGGAGTCCCCGCAGGCGGCGAAGGCCTGCAGCTGGAGGCGCAGGGCCGTGTCGTCGGCGAGGTTCTCGTAGTACTCGGCGCCCATCCGCGCGAGCGCCTCGATCCCGACGGTGCCCTCCCCCGCCCTCGCCATCGCGTCGACGAGGGCGGCGAACGCGCCGGTGACGAGATCGAGAAACAGAGCCTTCTTAGTGCCGAACATTCGGAAGACGTAGGCCTGCGTGATCCCCGCCTCGCGGGCGATCTCGTCGATCGACGCGCCGTGGAGGCCGTGCGCGCCGAACTCGCGCGCGGCGATGCCGAGTACTTGCGCCCTGCGTTCTGGTCCGCTCATCCGGGTGCTCACCCGGCCAGATTAGTAGTTACTAACAACTAATCACAACCCTCCGGACACGGATCGCCGACCACGCGGACGTCGCCGGCCTCCCCGACGACGTCGATCGGCCGACAGGGGCACCAGCCGCCGCGCGTCACCGGCGGACGTGCCCGCCCGGCCACGATGCTGCCGTGCAGCGTCCCGTCGGCGCCCCAGTGCAGGATGTCGTGCGTCCACGGCTCGAGCAGGATCTGATGCCGCTCGTACATCTCGACGTGGTTCCGCCGGAACTCGGCGAATCGCGCAGCCAGCTCCGCCAGGTAGTCGTGGAATCGCATGGTCACCCGCCTTTTTCACTCGATCGCAGCTTCCCCCACGATCCTGGGCGACGAGGCCCGGTAGGTCCAGCGAGTATTTCTACCGCCATCCGGTGGCGTAACTGAACGGTCTCCCCTGGGGGCCGTCCACCCGAGCGCTTTCGGAGCGTCCGCACAGCCCTGTCCACCAGGGCCCGAATTCACTGCGGGAGAACACCGCGTCCACAAGAGTGACAACTCGAAAGAGCTAGCCGAGAGCCGGTGTACAGAACAAGCGGTAGAAGTAGTCGTGCAGCGCTGCCATCCCGGCGGAGAACTCCCGACCACGAGCCCACGCCAGGCCGATCCTCATGTCCGGCACCGTATCCCGCAACAGCGTCGTGTCGATCCGCCGGCCCTCCAGAGACCACGGACGGTAGACCATGTCGGACAGCACGGTCACCGCGTTGCCGTTCGCGACCACGCTGCGGATCGCCTCGATGGACGAGGTCCGGATCAGCACGTCCATCGGGCGATCGCCCCAGTACGCGCGAGTCGTGACGTCCGCCTCGTCGACGGTGAGCAGCGCGTACGGGTACTGCTCGACGTCCGCGAGCCGGACGCGGTCGCGACCCGCGAGCGGATGCGTGGGCGCCATCCACAGGCGCCGCCGCGAATGCACGAAGGTCTCGTGCTCGAGCCGTTCGTCGTCGGCGACGTTCGACGTGAGCAGCAGCCCGAAGTCGAGATCGCCCGCGACGACCGCCTCCTCGATGGCCGCCCGATCCTCCTCGCGCCAGTCCACCTTGAGCCCGGGGTGCAGCACGGCGAGGCGCTGGACGTGCTGCGGCAGGAAATACCCCATCACGGTGTACGAGACCCCCACCCGGACCACGCCCTCGACGTGCGAGTCCGCCGCGGTCACCGACTCCGCCTCCTCGAGCAGGTCGAGGATCTGGCGCGCCTTCGGCAGGAGCGCCTCCCCCGCAGAGGTGAGGGCCACACCGCGCGAGGTCCGGTGGAGCACCGCGGTACCGAGTTGCTGCTCGATCTGCTGCATCGCGGTGGTCACCGACGATTGGGAGACGAACAGCTCGCGCGCCGCGGCGCTGACCTGCCCGGCCTCGGCCACCGCGACGAAGTACCGCAACTGGCGCACCGACAAACCCACGATCGCCTCCTGATATCGAGTCTTCCGATAATGAAGCATCGCATGTTTGTTCTTCCCAATACCGAAATTGGCTCGTAGCGTCATGACCCAGATCACTCGAAGGAGGCCCGTGACCACCACGACCGATATCAACTGCGATATGAGCGAGGGCTTCGGCGCCTGGATGTTCGGCGACGACGTGGACGCGACGATGATGCCGCTCGTGAGCTCGATCAACGTCGCGGCGGGCTTTCATGCCGGCGACCCCTCGACCATCGATCGCACGGTGCGCCTCGCCCGGGAGCACGGCATCGGCATCGGCGTCCACCCAGGATTCCGGGACCTCGTCGGATTCGGGCGGCGCCACATCGACGCCTCACCGCAGGAGCTGGTGAACGACTGCGTCTACCAGCTGGGGGCGGTCCGCGAATTCATCGCGCTCCACGGGCTCGCACTGCAGCACTTCAAACTGCACGGCGCCCTCTACATGCACGCGGCGCGCGACGCCGCCTTCGCCGAGCTGCTCATCGACACCCTGCAGCGGATCGACCCGGAGCTCCCCGTTCTCGTGATGTCGGGCTCGGTGATCGAATCCGTGGCCCGCGACCGGAGCCAGCCGGTGGTCCGCGAGTTCTACGCCGACCGTCACTACGGCGCCGACGGGCAGATCGTCTTCACCCGGGACGTCGGGGCCCTGTCGCCCGAGGACGTCGCCGCCAAGGTGCTGCGCGCCTGCCGCGAGGGCACCGTCGTCGCGATCGACGGGACCGTCGTCACCGTCCCGTTCGAGTCCATCTGCATCCACAGCGACACCCGCGGCGCGATCAATCTGATGACCAGCGCCCGCGCCGCGCTCGACGGAGCCCATATCACCGTCCGGTCCTTCGCGGACCAGCCCACCGACTGACGATCCCGGACACGAAAGAGAGCACGCACCATGACCATCCACGACGTCCCCGCGCCGCTTCCCGGAACCTTCTACCCGCGGGAATCCCCCAGCAGCCCGCCCTTCGTCTCGATCGGCGAAGTGGTGGCCGTCGGTGACCAGATCGGGCTCATCGAAGTGATGAAGATGTTCAATCCGATCACCGCCGAGGTGGCCGGGACCGTGGTCGAGATCCTGGTCGGCGCTGAGGATCCCGTCGACGTGGGCGACGTGCTACTCCGGATCGAGGTGGCCGACTGATGCCGGAGATCAAGCGACTCCTCGTCGCCAACCGCGGCGAGATCGCCGTCCGCGTGATCCGCGCGGCGCAGGAGATGGGCATCGTCGCCATCGCCGCGTACAGCGACGCCGACGAGGCCTCGCTCGCGGTCCGCATCGCCGACGAGGCCGTCAACATCGGTGGCGCGCATGCGAAGAAGAGCTACCTGAACGCCGCCGCCCTGCTCGAGGCCGCGACGAGCACCGGCGCCGATGCAGTGCACCCCGGCTACGGCTTCCTCTCTGAGAACGCCGAGTTCGCGCGGGCCGTCACCGATGCAGGACTGGTGTGGATCGGGCCCGACGCCGGGACGATCGAGCGGATGGGCCACAAGGCTCAGGCCATCGCCACCGCCCGCGCCGCGGGAGTACCCGTGGTGCCGGGCAGCGACGGGCTGCTGACCAGCGCCGACGAAGCCGTGGCGGTCGCCGGAGAGATCGGCTACCCGGTACTGCTCAAGGCCGCGGCCGGCGGCGGGGGCCGCGGCATCCGCATCGCCAGCACGGACGAGGAAGTGGCGCAGGCCTTCACCGACGCCCGGCAGGAGGCCGAGGCCGCATTCGGCGACGGCTGGATCTACCTGGAGAAGTTCATCACCCGCGCGCGCCACATCGAAGTCCAGGTCCTCGGGGACGGCACCGACGCCGTCCACTTCTTCGAGCGCGACTGCTCACTGCAGCGCCGCCGCCAGAAGGTGTGGGAAGAGGCGCCGGCCGCCATCCTCGACGGGGTCACCCGGGGCGCCCTGTGCGAGTCCGCCGTCGCCCTGACCAGGTCGGTGGGCTACGTCGGGGCCGGAACCATCGAGTATCTCTACGATCCCGATACCCGCGCGTTCTACTTCATCGAGATGAACACGCGGATCCAGGTCGAGCACCCGATCACCGAGGAGATCTGCAGCGTCGACCTGATCCGCGCCATGATCGAGGTGTGCCAGGGCGATCCGCTGCCCTACCGCCAGGACGACATCGTCCGACGGGGCCACGCCATCGAGGTGCGGATCAACGCAGAGGACCCCGCCCAGGGATTCCGGCCGGCCCCGGGCACCGTCGAGACCGTCTCCTGGGCGCAGGGTCCGGGCGTCCGCGTCGACTCGATGGCCTACTCCGGCTATCGGATCCCGCCGTTCTACGACTCGCTGATCGGGAAGCTGATCGTCTGGGCGGAGACACGGGAACAGGCGCTGGCCAGGCTGGGGCGCGCGCTACGCGAGACCGAGATCGCCGCACCAGCCACCACGCTGCCCTTCTTCGAGGAGCTCCTCGCGGAGGACGACGTACGGCGCAACGCGCTGCACACCACCTGGATCGAACAGCGGACGGAGAAACAGTGAGCACCCGGTACACCCTGGGCGGCGACGAGCACCTGTTCGTCGAACTGTCCGAGTCGATGTCCCTGGAAGTCTTCTTCCAGGGCATCCTCATCACGCAGGAGCTCGCCGACCGCGACCTCTCCGGCGTCACCGAGATCTGCCCGGCCAACGCGTCCTTCCAGGTGCGCTTCGACCCCGACGTGCTCCCGGTCGCCGATCTGCACGCGGAGCTGGAGTCGATCGAGGCCGGTCTCGGCACCCGGGATGCGGTGTTGGACACCCGCATCGTCGAGATCCCCGTGCTGTACAACGATCCGTGGACGCACGAGACCCTGATGCGCTTCCGCGACCGACACCAGGATCCGGACTCGACCGATATCGAGTACGCGGCACGGATCAACGGCTACGCCGACGTCGATCGGTTCATCGAGGCCCACTCCGGCACACCGTGGTTCGTGTCCATGGTGGGCTTCGTGGCGGGCCTGCCCTTCACGTATCAGATGGTGGAGCGGGAACGGCAGATCCAGGTGCCCAAGTACCTCCGGCCCCGCACCGACACGCCGAAGGGCACGCTCGGCTACGGTGGGGCGTTCTCCTGCGTCTACTCGGTCCGTGGCGCAGGCGGCTACCAGATGTTCGGTGTCACACCCGTTCCCATCTACGATCCGGATCAGCGCGCTCCGCACCTGCGCGACTTCATGATCTTCTTCAAACCCGGCGACGTCGTGAAGTTCCGGCCCGTCGATCGCGCCGAGTACGACGCGATCCTCGCCGAGGTCGACGCGGGGCGGTACGCGCCGCCCACCGCGCCGATCCGGTTCTCCCTCGCCGAGTTCACCGCCGACCCCACCGGCTACCCCGCAACGCTCCTGGAGGCCCTCCCGTGACGATCGAGGTCATCAAGCCCGGCCTGCTCAGCTCGGTCCAGGACCAGGGCCGCAGCGGCTATTACCACCTGGGCATCCCGCCGTCGGGCGCGATGGACCAGCAGTCCTTCCGCGCCGCCAACCTCCTGCTCGGCAACGAGGAGACGGCCGCAGTCCTCGAATGCGCCCTGATGGGGCCCGAACTCCGGTTCGGCGCGGACACCCACATCGCGGTGACGGGCGCGGCCATGACACCCAAGCTCGACGGTGTCGACCAGCCGCTCAACACCGTGCTGGCGGTACGGGCCGGGCAGACCCTGTCCTTCGGGTTCGCGACCGCGGGCGCCCGCGCCTACCTGGCGATCGCGGGCGGGATCGACGTCCCCGAGCGCCTCGGCAGCCGCTCCACCTACGCACTCGGCGCACTCGGCGGCCTCTCCGGGCGCAAGCTCGAACCGGGCGATGAACTGCCGATCGGCTCGGCCCGCCCGGCCGCGCGAGCGGGCCGAGAGCTGCCCGCCGATCTGCGGGTGCCGCTCGCGAAGGAACACGTCCTCCGCATGGTTCCAGGGCTGTACGACTACCGCGTCACCCCGGACTCCATGGCGACCTTCCTCACCGAAACCTGGACCGTGGGTTCGGAAGCCGATCGCATCGGCTATCGCCTCAAGGGCGGCACGCCGCTGGCGTTCGTCGACCGCGAGCCGCCCTTCGGCGCAGGCGACGACCCGTCCAACATCGTCGACGCCTGCTATCCGATCGGCTCGATCCAGGTGCCCTCGGGCCAGGAGCCCATCGTCCTGCACCGGGATGCGGTCTCCGGCGGCGGCTACATGATGATCGGCACGGTGATCAGCGCGGACATGGATCTGATCGGGCAGATGCCGCCGAATACCAAGGTGCGCTTCGACGCCGTCACCCTCGACGACGCGCTCGCCGCCCGGGCCGACCGGGCACGGCGCCTCGACGCGATCCGCGCGCTGTAGCCGCCTTAGGCGACCGCGGCCTCCGCGATCGCGGCATCCTGCTCCGGGGCACCGCCGGAGACGCCCAACCCGCCGATCAGACGGCCGTCGGCGTCGACGATCGGCACGCCACCGCCCACGAGGAGCAGGCCTCCGGCGTGGATGTGGTCGAAGTGCAGCGCCGGTTGCCCGATCTGGATCGGCGCGGCGAGCCCGGCCGTCGGGGCCTCGAACATCACCGAGGTCCTGGCCTTGGCGACGGCGAGCTCGTTGGACGCGAGCCACGCCCCGTCGGTGCGGGCGAAGGCGACCAGGTTCGCGCCCTTGTCGAGCACCGCGAAGACGGCCTTGACGCCCGCCTCCCGGGCGGCGCGATCGGCGCCCGCGATGAGTTCCTGTGCGTGTGCGAGGGTGATGTCAGGCATTCTGCGTCCACTCCGTGTCCTGCCACTGCTTCGCGGCGTCGATGGTCGCGAGCGGCCGCATGGTGCGGTACAGGTGCTCGTCGGCGGGAATGATCTCGACCATGGCGTCGATCATCTCCTGCGGATCGGCCTGGTCGGCGAGGCTGTCGCCGAAATCGGGCATCGGCACGACCGCGCTCTCGGCGTCGTACCACTGCACGTAGCTCTCGGCGCCGGTGTCGTTGAAGCCGGTGCCGAAGACGCCGGGGTTGACGGTTGCCACCTGGACGCCGTGCGGCGCGAGCTCGGCCTTCATCGAGCCGGCGATCGCCTCGATGGCGTGCTTCGTCGCGCAGTAGGCACCGAGGAACGGAACCACGAGGATCCCGCCCATCGAGGAGGTCCACACGACCTTGCCCGACTTCCGCGCGACCATCTTCGGCACGATCGCCTGCACCAGCGCGAGGTGGCCGAAAACGTTGATCTCGAACGACTCCCGCACTCGGGCCAGGGGAACATCGACCATCGATCCGCCCTCCATCACGCCGGCGTTGAGTACCAGCACGTCGGGGTCGAACGACGAGGCGTGCTTGATATCGATCTCGTCGGTCAGGTTCAGCTTGACCACCTCCAGCCGCACGCCCGCCTCGGTCGCGGCGGCGCGCAGGCTCCGCACCTGCTGCCAGGTCTCCGCAGCAGCGACCACCTCGTGCCCCTGCCGCGCCAGCTCGAGGGCTGCGCCGGCACCGAAACCCGAACTGGCCCCGGTGATCAGAATCTTCTTCGGCATCGTCTCTCCTTCGTTCCACCCACACGCCGCGGGCGTCGTCTCCGAGAGTGCAGCACCGCCCATCGTTTGTCAATAACCAGTTAGTTACATACGTACCGAGAGGGCGGTACTCTCCTCCTGTGCCACCCGACGCGACGGAGACGAAGCGGCGGATCCTCGACGCAGCGCGCCGGGAGTTCGCCGAGTTCGGGCTGGCCGGGGCACGTATCGACCGCATCGCCGAGCAGGCGTCCGCGAACAAGCGCTCGATCTACGTGCACTTCGGCCCCAAGGAGGACCTGTTCGACCTGATCGTCGTGGACGCCCTCCGCACCATGGCCGACGCGGTCCGGTTCGACGCCGACGACCTGCCCGGCTACGCGGGCCGACTGTACGACTACCTGCTCGCCGAGCCTTCCACGCTCCGGCTCTCGACGTGGGCGAACCTGGAACGACCGTCGACCACGGACGACGAGGGCACCACCTACCGGGAGAAGGTCGACGCGTTGCGGCCGCGCTACGGCGACGGCGCCGTCGACGCGCTCGTGCTCACGCTGGGCTTGGTCACGGCGTGGCTCGCCGCCTCCCCCGCACTGACCTCCCTCGCCTCGACCGGCGATGCCGAGGCGCGCCGGGCGATCGTCGTCGCGGGGGCCGCCGCCGTCGCCGGAGCGCTACCTCCCGGCGGCACAGCGACCTAGCCGCGGGCTACAGCGAGCGGAGCGCCGACGTCGCGGCGTGCCACCCGACCATGCCGTGCACGCCGGGCGCGCCGGCGGCGGAGGAGCACAGGAAGACGCGGTCGGTGAGGCGGTAGGGGTCCACCAGCTTCGGCCGACGCACCAGCTGTGCCGGGACGGCGGCGCCGGCTGCGATGTCGCCGCCGACCAGGTTGGCGTTCACCGACTGCAGGCCCGCGGGCCCGACCGATCGCTTCTCGACGATCCGCTCCCGTACACCGGGAGCGTGCCTCTCCACCTCGGCCACGATCGACTCGGTGAGATCACCGGGGAAGCCGTTGGGGCAGTGGGCGCACATGGATACCGGCGCGAGCGACCCGGCGCAACGCGACGGGTCGGCCACGTACTGCTGCGACAGGATGATCACGGGTCGCTCGGGCATCCGGCCGCGGTTCACCATGAGCTCCTTGCGCGCGATCTCCCGCGCCGTGCCGCCCAGGTGGACGAACGCGGACCGTCGGAGTTCCTCATGCGCCCAGGGGATCCCGCCGTCGACCACGAGGTCCACCTTGAAGGCCGCGGGCCCGAACCGCCACTGTCTGGCGCGGCGACGCAGCCACCCGGGCGCGCGGTCTCCGAGCAGGTCCCGGGCCGCGGGCAGGCCCGTGTCGAGGACGACGAGGTCGGCGTCGGGCAGGGCGGTCACCCGCTCCCCCGTGCGGATGCTCCCGCCGTGCGCCTCGACGATCGCGGCGAGCGCGTCCGAGATCCGCTGGGAGCCCCCGATCGGCACCGGCCAGGGCCGCACGCCGGAGAGCAGGTAGCCGATCGACGACGTCATCGGTAGGTGCTGAGGGGAGATGGAATGCGCGGCGACCCCTGCGAAGACGGCGCCGCCGGTCCGCCCGAGCGCCGCGGCGGTGACCGCCGCGGGGAGCAGGAACCGCGGGCCCCAGCGGGTCGCGACCACGGGATGCCGAGGCACGTCCGTCACGGGGCCGAAGAACGCTGGCATTACCTCGGGCCCGCAGTCCGGCACGTCCGCCAGGGTCCCGACCGCGTCGGCCGGGTCCGGCGCGAGGGGGTGCGCCACGTCGATCTCCGCAGTGCCCCAGGCGATGTCGACGCCCACGTCCCGCAGCGCGGGCGAGGCGTATGCGAGGGGATGCCCCGTCGAGAACCGGTCCACGACGGTGCCGCACAGCGTGTCGGAACGGCACGCGCCGCCGAGGGTGGTCTCGGCCTCCAGCACCGTCACGTCGAGGCCCGCGCGAGCCAGGACAGCGGCGGCGGTGAGCCCGTTGGGGCCGGAACCGACGACGACGGCGGAGGTCATACCCACACGGTAGCCGCGCGGGCCACTAGGCTGCGGGGATGCGCACCGTCCGACGCCTTCAGCCCTTCACGTCGACGATCTTCGCGGAGATCTCGGCACTCGCCACGGCGACCGGTGCCGTCAACCTGGGGCAGGGCTTCCCGGACACCGACGGGCCCGCAGGCATGCTGCTGGCGGCGAAGGCGGCCATCGACGGGGGCCTCAATCAGTACCCGCCCGGCGACGGCCTGCCCGAGCTTCGGCGCGCCGTGTCCGCGCAGGTGGACCGCGACTACGGGCTGCAGTACGACCCCGACGGCGAGGTGCTCGTCACCGTCGGCGCCTCCGAGGGGATCGCGGCCGCGGTGCTGGGCCTGATCGAGCCCGGCCGGGAAGTGATCCTCATCGAGCCCTTCTACGACTCGTACGCCGCGACCGTCGCGATGGCGGGGGCGCAGCGCGTCGTCGTGCCGCTCCTCGAAGACGGCGGGCGGTACGCCCTCGACCCCGACCTGCTGCGCGCCGCGATCACCGACCGGACCGCCGCGATCATCGTGAACTCGCCCCACAATCCCACCGGCACGGTGCTCTCCGACGCCGACCTACAGCTGATCGCGGACCTGTGCGTGGAGCGAGACCTGCTCTGCTTCACCGACGAGGTGTACGAGTACCTGCTCTTCGACGGCCGCGCGCACCGCCCGCTCGCCGCCTTCGACGGGATGCGCGAGCGAACGGTCCGGATCTCCGGCGCCGCCAAGGCTTTCAACGTCACCGGGTGGAAGGTCGGCTGGATCACCGCGCCGCGCGAGCTGGCCGACGCCTGCCGCGCCGCGAAGCAGTGGCTCACCTTCACGGGCGCCGCGCCGCTGCAGCGCGCGGTGGCCCACGCGCTGGAGAACGAATCGTCGTGGCTCGAGAAGCTCGCGCCGGACCTGCAGGCCAAGCGAGACCTGCTCACCGGCGCCCTCATCGAGACGGGGTTCACCGTGCACCCATCAGAGGGCACCTATTTCGTCGTCGCCGACGCCCGGGGCCTGGGCTTCGACGACGCCGACGCCCTCTGCCGGGAGATGCCCGCGCGCATCGGCGTGGCCGCGGTGCCCGTCAGCGCCCTCGCCGACGATCATGCGCGGTGGGGGCACCTGCTGCGCTTCGCCTTCAGCAAGGAGGAGTCCGTGCTGGTCGAGGGCGCGCGGAGGCTCGCCGGATTGCGATGACAACTCCTGTTGTCGATTGCGCCGCGGCGAGCCTCGCGCGGCGCTAACCTGGTGCCATGGACGACCCCGTTCCACTCGGCCCTGGGAGCACCACCTGGCGCTTCTTCGGGGACTGGCGCGGCATGCTCACGGGTCCGTGGTCCGGATCGATGCAGAACATGCACCCCAAGCTCGGCGCCGCCGTCTGGGAGCACTCGGACTTCTTCGGCGAGCGCTGGCAGCGCGTCTACCGTTCCCTGTATCCGATCATCGGCACCGTCGCAGACCCGGACGGCGCGGCGACCGGGCAGGAGGTGCGGGACTACCACCGGGACATCAAGGGCGCGCTGCCCGACGGTAGCCGCTACCACGCGCTGGACCCCGACGTCTTCTACTGGGCGCATTGCACCTTCTGGTACGGGAACATCCGCTGCGCGGAGGCCTTCGGGCCGCGGATCACCGAGGCCGACAAGCGCGCCCTGTTCGCGGAGTCGCGGCAGTGGTACGCGCGGTACGGCGTCTCGATGCGGCCGGTCCCGGAGACCTACGAGGACTTCCTCGCCTATTGGGACCGGACCTGCCGCGAGGTGCTGATCGACCACCCGGCCGCCCGCCGCGTCCTCGACCTGTCCTCCCTGCCGCCGCTCCCGGCGCTGTCCTGGGTTCCCGCGCGGCTATGGCGCCTGGCCATGATCCCCACGCAAGCACTGGCGATGTGGATCACCGTCGGCTTGTACGACGAGCCGGTCCGCGAGACCCTCGGCTTCCGTTGGAACAGGTTCGACGAAGCAGGTTTCCGCCTGTTCGGCCTCCTCGTGCGCGGCACGATGGGCGCGGTGCCGCGCCGCTACCGAATGCACCCGCGAATGCGCGACGGCTGGGACCGGGCGCGCGGGCGGGTCGCCGCGGAAGCACCCGTTCTGCACTCGCCGGTCCGGAACCTGCCGCCGGTGCTCGAACGCGACAATCCCATGCACTACTGCCCCGTGCACGCCGAGCGCCGCGCCGAGCTCCCATGGAAGCCGAACGCGCCGCGGCGCGCTCAGGAGAAGGCGGGGATCACCTCGCGCTCGAAGAGCTCGAGTCCCGAGGTGTCGTAGGCGATCTCGGGGAAGTAGCACACGGCGTAGGTCATCCCCTCGGCCTCGAGGCGCTTGAGGTTGGCGACGATGTCGCCGGGTGTGCCCACGCCCGGCATGCCGAGGTAGGCGCCCATCTCGGCGTCGACGCCCGCCTCCGGAACATGCCCGAGCAGCCGGTTGCGGGTCTCGTCGAGGCGGGTCTGCACGTCGCGGGCGGCCTCGCCGATCGTGATGTTGTAGTTGGCCGACCGGGTGATGGCGTCGAAGTCTGTGCCCACGTCAGCGCAGTGCTTCCGGAGCACCTCCGACTTGTGGGCGAAGCCCTCGAAGGTGCCGTCGAAGTTGGTGTACTGCGCGTACTTCGCCGCGATCCGCAGCGTCTTCTTCTCGCCGCCGCCCGCGACCCACAGCGGAATGCCGCCGTCCTGCACCGGCCGCGGCTCGCAGATGGCCCCGTCGACCTGGTAGTACTTCCCGTCGAGCGTGGCCGAGCCCTCGGTCCAGGCCTGCTTGAGGATCTGCACGCCCTCCTCGAGGCGGCCCAGCCGCTCCCCGGCCGAAGGGAAGCCGTAGCCGTAGGCCCGCCACTCGTGCTCGTACCAGCCGCCGCCGATGCCCACCTGCGTGCGGCCGCCGGAGATCAGGTCGACGGTGGCCGCGACCTTGGCCAGGTACGCGGGGTTGCGGTAGCCCATGGCGGTGCACATCTGGCCCAGCTTCACCCGGCTCGTGGTCGCGGCGAGGGCGGACATGAGCGTCCACGCCTCGTGGGTGGCCTCGCGGCTCGGGACCGGGGTGGTGTGGAAATGGTCGTAGACCCACACCGAGTCCCAGGGGCCGGCGTCGGCCCGCTGGGCGAGGCCGTTCATGACGGACCAGTGGTCCGCCGGATCGATGCCGACGAGGTCGAAGCGCCAGCCTTGCGGGAGGAAGAGTCCGAATCGCACCCCTCAACCCTACGGAGGTCGCGCGGAACGTGTCAGTCGGTCGTCGTATCGTCGCGAGCGATGCAGGATTCGCTGTTCGACGATGCCGCACCGCTGGCCCCGCACCGCCGGGAGCTGTCCGCCGGTGCGTGGCTCGACGTGCGCGCGGGATGGCAGGCGGGAGCCGACGACCTGTTCCTCGCGCTGCAGCGCGACGTGCCGTGGGTCGAGGAGAGCCGCCGCATGTACGAGCGCACGCTTCCCGTGCCCCGACTGCTGCGCTACTACGGCGACGGTGCCGCCCTCCCCCACCCGGCGCTGAGCGCGGCGATGGCCGAGCTCACGGAGCTGTACTGGCCGGACCTGCGCGAGCCGTTCACCTCCGTGGGCCTGTGCCTCTACCGGGACGGCGCGGACTCGGTGGCCTGGCACGGCGACACCATCGGCCGTGGCGGCACCCACGACACGATCGTCGCCATCGTCTCCCTCGGCGCCGCCCGCCCGTTCCTCATGCGCCCGCGCGGCGGCGGCGCATCCACGAGGCTGACGGTGGGCCATGGCGATCTGCTCGCGATGGGCGGGTCCGCCCAGCGCACCTGGGAGCATGCGGTACCGAAGGTGCCGCACGCCGGCCCGCGGATCAGCGTGCAGTTCCGCGCCTCCGGAGTTCGTTAGCCCACTGGTCATTACCTGGTGTGACAAGATGGGTCGATGATCTCGGACGGCCCGATTCCGAAGCACGAGCAGCTGCGGGCGCTCCTCGAGCAGCGCTGCACGGACGGGCTCGAGCCCGGGGCGGCGCTCCCCAGCGAGCGGCAGCTCTGCGAGGAGTACGGCGTCTCCCGCATCACGGTGCGCGAAGCGCTGCGGCAGCTCGTCGCCGAGGGCACGCTCGTACGGATCCGTGGCAAGGGCACCTTCGTCGCCGACCGCCCCGCCCGGTCGCGGCTGCACCTGGCCTCCTTCCACGAGGACATGCGGCGCCTGGGCCGCAGCCCCTCGACCGTGGTCCTGCAAACGGAGCTGCGAGTGCCGCCACCGTCGACCACCTCGGCCCTGCAGATCCGCGCTGCGGACAAGGCCTATCACGTCAAGCGGCTTCGGCTCGCCGACGGCGTGCCGATCTCCGTCGACGACGCCTGGTACCCGCAGGCGATCGCGCCCGGCCTCGACGCGCACGACCTGACGCAATCCATCTACACCCTCCTACGCACCGAGTACGGCCAGGCCATCGACCGGGCCGAGCAGTCCATCGGCGCGATCTCCTCCGACGGGGAACTGGCCCGGGTGCTCGGCGTCCCGTCGGGCACGCCGCTGCTGGCCTTCGACCGCGTCTCCTTCGCCGGCGCGACCCGCGTCGAGCACAGCTACTCCTGGTACCGCTCCGATCGCTACCAGGTGCAGATGACGGTCACGGAGACAGCCGACGCGCCGTAGCCGCCCGGCTCACTCGTCGATCATGGCCGCGGCTCGGGCCAGGGCGCGCATCTGCGCCGGGTTGTACAGCTCGAGGAACACGGCGCCCAGAGTCTGCTCCGCCGCGTTGCGCCCGCGGGCAGACGCTGCAGTCGGGTCGGCCATCCACGGGAACCGCTCGTGTTGCTCGCGGATCGACGCCGCGAGTCGCTGCGCCAGGTCCTCGATCGTCGCGTCGTCGGCGTCGGGCGGCAGCGCGTCGAAGATTTCGTCGGCGTCGGTGGACTCCGCCATGAGCGCGCTGAGGTCGCCGAGGGCGGCGCCGTCGAAGACGCCGCCGAGCACCGTCGCGAGCGCCCGGTCGCGGTCGGAGAGCGACTCTGCCACGGCGTGGAAAGCGGCCGGGGTATCGAGCGGGGCATTGTGTTCCAGGGCCGCCGCGAGCTCCGCGCGGATGTGCTGCAGCCGGGCGATCCGCTCCGCGAGTTCGCCGTCCAGCGCGCGGATCGCAGTCGGCAGGTCCGCTGCGGCGTCGGAGCGCATCGCTGCGAGCGGGACGCCGAGCTCCTTGAGTCGCGTGATCCGCAGCAGCCGAACAAGGTGCGCGACGCCGTACTGTTTGTACCCATTGGACGCGCGTGCGGGCTCGTCGAGCAGGCCGATCGAGTGGTAGTGCCGCACGGCCTTGACCGTGGTCCCTGCCAGTTCGGCAAGCTCCCGTGTGCTCCAGGCCATGCACCGAGCCTACGGCTTGACCCTGCCCTTGGGGCAACGTTTACGGTCGCATCATGACCTCGACCCCGGGCACCGACTCCCCCTCGCCCGCCGCCGCTCCCACGTCCGTCACCGGACGCCGGAGCATCGCGCCCGACCTCGCGCGGGGCTTCATGCTGGTCCTGATCGCCGTCGCAAACGTGCCGTACTTCGTGTGGGGCCGGCCGACGGGCACCGGCGCGCACAGTGCTGACGGTTCCATCGCCGATCGCGTCGTGCAGACCGTAGCGATCACCGGCATCGACAGCCGCGTCTATCCGATGTTCGCCTTCCTCTTCGGCTACGGCATCGTCCAGCTGTACACCCGCCAGCTCGCAGCGGGCACCGAGCCCGGCGACGCCCGCCGTATCCTGCGCCGCCGCCATTGGTGGATGCTGGCGTTCGGCTTCGTCCATGCCGCACTCCTCTGGTACGGCGACATTCTCGGCGCCTACGCGATCACCGGCCTCGCGCTGGTGTGGTTGTTCCTCCGGCGGTCGGACCGGGCGCTCGCGATCTGGGCCGGGATCCTGGTCCTCGTGTCCGCCGCGTTCTCGACGCTCACCCTCGTGGGCGCACGCTCGATCGGCGGCGACGGCTCCCCGACCCCGCACCTCACAGACGCGAACGCGGTCGCCGGATACTGGGATGCGATGTCCGAGCGCGTCACGACGTGGGCTGGGACCATGCTGCCGACAGTGGTGCTCGGGCTTATCGTCCCCGTCGCCGTCCTGCTCGGCATGCTCGCGGCCCGGCACCGCGTCCTGGACGCGCCGTCGGCGCACGTCGCCCTGCTCCGACGGTGCGCGGTCGTCGGGATCACGATCGGCTGGGGCACGGGGCTCTTGCTCGCGCTCCAGAACCTGGACATCCTCGCGATCGGGCACGGCGCGAACTGGGGGCTGCTGCCGCTGCACACGCTGGGCGGGCTGTTCGGCGGGCTCGGGTACGTGGCGGTGTTCGGGCTGCTCGCCGTGCGGCTGGAACGCGACGGCGCCGGGACGTTCGCGACCGCAGTGCAGGCCCTGGGCAAGCGATCGATGAGCGGCTACCTCGCGCAGTCGGTCGTCTTCTCACCGCTGCTCGCGGCCTGGGGACTAGGCCTCGGCCAGTACCTGTCGAGCTGGTCGGCGGCGCTGCTGGCGGCCGCGACGTGGGCGGTGACCGTGGCGATCGCCGTGCGACTGGAGGCGGCAGGACGCCGCGGGCCGGCGGAAACCCTGCTGCGTCGGCTCGCCTACCCGCGATAGGGGTGCGACCTAGTCCGCGAAGCCGGACGACGGGGAGAAGCAGGTGCTGTAGAAGGCGCGGCCGAAGGGCGTGATCTCGATCCGGCGGCGAACGGTCTTCGCGTACCGGCCCGCGCTGCTCATCGCGTCGAGCAGTTGGGGCTGCACCTGCAGCAGCTCGTAACGACGCACGTCGACCTGCTCCTTGGAGAACCAAATCAGGCCCAAACGGTGCAGGTTGCCGAGGTACTCGGCGATCCGGTCGGGGTTCCGACAGCCCGCGACCTCAGGAATCATCGACACACCGGCGGCCACGGTCTCGGCGCCCACGCCGAACGGGCGGTTCGTGCGTACGTCGATTGCGGGCTGGGCACCGTCGTTGAACAACAGCCGCAGGATGCGCGCCTCGTCCGGGCACAGCTCCTGCAGGAGGTGCTCGTACGCGGGGTGGGGCGTCTGCGCGCCCGCGGGCTCGGCGGACTGCGCGAGGAGTCGATCGCCCGAGCGACGGAGCTCGTCGGGAGTGGCGACGGGCTCGGGGGCCTGTTCGAGCAGTTCATCCACCACCTCGCCGTGCACGACGATCCGCGGCGCGACCTCCGTGGTCAGCGCGACGTCCACGAGGTGGCCGGCCTCGCTCACGAACTGCTGTGTGAGGCGCTGCGCCGAGCCACCGAGTTCGCGGGTCACACTGAACGCCGAATTCGAGACACGCCCCAGGCGGCCGAGGAGTCCGCCTGACTCCTGCTTCTCCGCCGCGGCGGCCTCTCGGCCACCGTCGCGGAGCGCGAGGTCACGGTTCTCGTCGGCGGCCTCGTCGCCGGAGGCCGCGGAGGAACGGGACTTCTCATTCACGTCTGTCACACCCCGAATATCGCTAAATGGAGGAACCCGGCGAACGAGCCGAGCACCGCGCCGTGCAGGAACAACAGCCACTCATCCTGCTTGATCGCCGATCGGAGCAGCTCGCTGAGGTCCTCGGGGCTGAGCTTGCTCATTCGCTCGATCACGAACTCGCGCACCTTCGACTGCTGCTCAGCAACGAACTTCGGCTCGCTGACCGTGGCCTGTGCGACCTTGAGCGCCTCGGCGCCGACCAACTGCGGCACGCGATCGTAGGCCGCGGACCCCACGGACAGCTTGACGAAGCCGCGGGCCCAGCCTGCGGCATTGTCGATCGAGTCCCGCAGCACCGACTCGACGGTGGCGCGCGTGCGGTCGGACCGCGGACCGTGCAGCAACTCGTCGCAGATGTTCTCGATGGTGATGACCTTGTCGGCCATCACGATGGCGTACTGCTCCCCGATCTCCTTCTTCCGCTTGAGGAACAGGCCCTGCTTCCACGGCACCCACCAGGTGGGGTGGATCGGCTCGAAGATCATCAGAATGCCGATGTAGTTCACCACGTAGCCGATCACGATCCCGCCCAGCGGCAGCAGCCACCAGTAAGGGAAGAAGTGCAGCAACGCCACGAGCAAGAAGCCCATAGGGAAGCCGAAGTAGAAACCGAAGTTCTGCATGAACTTCAGCTCCTTGCGACCCATGTTGTAGAAGATGTCCTTCAGAACCGCGGGATTGTTCGTGAGATACCGGATCACCAGCAGCTTGGCATCGATGTAGTCGTCGATGTTCTCGCCGATGGTCGACGTGATCTTCCGGACGTCCTTGGGCAGCGACGCCGAGACGCGGCGGTACACCAGCAGCTTGACGTCCTCGGGGAGCGAGTACCACAGGCGCGGATTCTCCCGCTGCATCACGGATTCCACGATCGACGGGATCGTCGGCAGCGACGCCCGGGTGAGCACCTCGGAGACGTGTTCCGGGTCCATCACCTCGTAGAACTCGGCGATGCTGCCCACCTTGTTCAGCGACTTGTCGACAGCGATGCTCGCCATCTTCTCCGCACGCGAGGGCACGATCCCCTGCCAGCCGACGCGGCCGTCGGGCAGGATCGCGGGGATCACCTGGACACGGTGCGGAAGCAACGGATACAGGGTGGCCATCCCCGGCACCTTGACGCCGTAGAACTTCTTCGGCTCGAACAGCATCAGAATGCCGGTCCAGTTGGTGATGTAGCCGATGATGCCGGTGAACAGCGGAACGGTGATGAGGTGCTGGATCAGGTTCGCATCCATCGCACGCCTCCCTCAGCGAGGCGTCCCGTCGAGCTCACCACAGGCCATCCACCCTTTCCCCAACCGACAACATTCGCGCTCACGGTACTCAAGATAGTGAGAGGATTACGCCTCCATTCGATCATTGTGACCAGTTGAACACGCCGGGGCGACGCATCATTCACACAGTAAAGATCCAATCGCCCGCGGCCACATCACGTTCTTCAATATTCCCAATGGACCCGGGTTGAGAATCCATCACCACGACGGGGCAGATCGCACTCAACCCTCGATCACGAATACCCGACGGGGAGAATGAGATCAGCGGATCCCCAGCAGCCACCTCAGCCTTCTCCACGGCCAGCAACGTGAAGCCCTCACCGTTCAAATTCACAGTGTCGATTCCAACATGCACCAAAACACCGATACCGCCGTCCGCGAGCACGATCGCTGCATGCGGATGCAACTTCAGCACAGTCCCCGCCACCGGCGAGACGACGACGGCCTCGGCACCGTCGGCGGGGGTGGCCGGTTCGATGGCGACCCCCGAGCCCACCATCTCGCCAGCGAAGACCTGATCCGGCACTGCCGAGAGCGCCACGAGCCGCCCGGCGACCGGTGCCAGCACGTCGGTCACAGGAGGTCCTGCACTTCCTCGGCGAGTGCATCCGCGGTCGGGCCGACCACGACCTGCACGGCCGAGCCGGCGATCATCACGCCGTGCGAGAGCTTCTTCAGCGCGGCCTGGTCGACGAGGCCGGTGTCCTTGACCTCGCAGCGGAGGCGGGTGATGCAGCCCTCCACCTCCTCGATGTTGTCGGCCCCACCGAGACCGTTCACGATGTCCTGCGCCTTCGACATGCCTGCCGCCTTCCGGAGAGGTTCGGGGAAACCGGCGCGCGCCGACCGAACTGGTTATAACCTGTCGTCACCCTAGTGGACTCGTCCCTCGACAGGAGCGAAAAATGAGTTCCTCATCCGGATCCGGTATATCAGCACGACGGCTCGATCTGAGCGGTCTCCAGAAACTCGGCCGCAGCCTCATGCTGCCCATCGCGGTGCTGCCCGCGGCGGGCCTGCTACTGCGGCTCGGCCAAGACGATCTGCTCGGCAGATTCGACTCCATGAAGACCGTCGCCGCGGTGATCGGCGGCGCCGGAAACGCCCTCATCTCGAACCTCCCCATCCTGTTCGCGGTCGGTATCGCCATCGGCTGGGCGAAGAAGGCCGACGGCTCCACCGCGCTCGCCGCACTCGTCGGCTACCTCAGCTTCCAGGCGGTCGAGAAGGCCATGTCGCCGGTGGTGCTCGCCGGCAAGGTCGACAAGGCCGGCGACCCGGCGGTGGTGAACTACGGCGTGCTGGGCGGCATCGTCATCGGCATCATGTCGGCGGTGCTGTGGCAGCGGTACTACAAGACGAAATTGCCCGACTACATCGGCTTCTTCTCCGGCCGCCGCCTCGTACCGATCCTCACGGCGTCCGGCGCGATCGTCGTGGGCGTGCTCATGTCGTTCGTCTACCCCGCGTTCAACTGGGCGCTCACGGGCCTCGGCAACTGGGTCGCGGAGCACTCCGTCGTGGGCGGCGGCGTCTTCGGCGCGGTCAACCGCCTCCTGCTCCCCCTGGGCCTGCACCACATCATCAACTCCGTGGTCTGGTTCATCCTGGGCGACTACCGGACGGCGTCGGGCGAGATCGTGCACGGCGACATCTCCCGCTTCCTGCAGGGCGACCCCACCGCCGGTACGTTCATGACCGGCTTCTTCCCCATCATGATGTTCGGCCTCCCCGCCGCGGCCTTCGCGATCTACCGCTGCGCCAAGCCCGAGAACCGCAAGACCGTCGGCGGCATCATGCTGTCCGTCGCGCTCACGAGCTTCCTCACCGGCATCACCGAGCCGCTCGAGTTCTCCTTCATCTTCGTCGCCTGGCCGCTGCTGCTGGTGCACGCGCTGCTCACCGGCAGCTCCCTGCTCATCGCGAACTGGTTGGACATTCACCACGGCTTCACGTTCTCGGCGGGCGCGATCGACTACGTGCTGAACTTCGGGAAGGCGACGAATCCGCTGTGGCTCATCCCGATGGGCCTGGTCTACGCCGTGATCTACTACTTCTCGTTCAGCTTCATCATCAGGCGACGCAACCTCAAGACTCCCGGTCGCGAGGACGAGGACATGGAAGCAGAGGCCACGGCTTGAGCGAGCTCCTTCGCGGCACCGTCGTCACGCCCTCCGGGGCGATCGACGACGGTGTCCTGGCCCTCGCCGACGGCCGGATCGCGGAGGTCGCCCCGGCCTCCGCGTTCCCGTCGGCGACGCTCCCGGCACCGTCGGACCGGGTCTACCTGCCCGGCATGGTCGACGTGCACTGCCACGGGGGCGGGGGCTTCGGCTTCCCCGACTCGGATGCCGACGGCGCCCGCGCGGCCGCCACACACCACCTGGGGCGCGGCACGACGACGCTGCTGGCCTCGCTGGTCTCGGCGGCGCCGGAGAAGCTGCTCGAGCGGATCGCGACGCTCGCCCCCCTCGTCGACGACGGCACCGTCGCCGGGCTGCATCTGGAAGGCCCCTTCCTCGCGCAGGAGGTGTGCGGCGCGCAGGACCCTCGATACATCATCGACGGCGACCCGCCACTGCTGGCGACCCTCCTCGACGCCGCGGGCGGCCGCATCCGGTCGATGACGGTGGCCGCCGAGACACCGCACTTCGCGGTGTTGGCGCGGCAGCTCTCCGCAGCCGGCGCCGTCGTCTCCGTGGGCCACACGGCAGGGGACTACGACACCGTCGCCGAAGCACTCGGCACCCCGGACGGCCCGGTCAGCATCACGCACCTGTTCAACGGCATGCACCCGATGCACCACCGGCATCCCGGAGCCGTGGGCGCCGCGCTGCACGCCGCGGGCGAGGGCCGCGCGGTCGCGGAGATCATCGGCGACGGGGTGCACCTCGCCGCCGGCACCGTCGCGATGGTCTTCGCGACCGTCGGACCGGACCACATCGCGCTGGTCTCCGACGCCATGCAGGCCGCCGGGATGCCCGACGGCGAGTACTCGCTGGGACCGCTGGAAGTCACCGTCGGGGGCGGCGTCGCGCGGCTGACCACGGGCGACAGGACGCCGGGCGCCATCGCCGGCGGCACCTCGTCGGTGCTCGACGTGGTGGTCCGAGCGGTCCGGCACTCGGGGGTACCGCTCGCCGACGCCGCGCGCGCCGGAGCGACCACCCCCGCGCGGCTCCTGGGCCTGCAGGACCGTGGCGAGCTGTCCGCTGGCCTGCGCGCCGACGTGCTGGAGCTCTCCGCCGACCTGGAGCTCCTGCGGGTTCTCCGTGGCGGCCAGCAGGCGTAGCACCTCATTTCCCGGTGACTCCGGGTCGTGCCCACGACCGGCCCCACCTCGCGATCGCGAGCCCGTCGCGCCTGCTCCACGATCTGATGGCCGCGTGCATGGAGCGGCGACATTCGGCATCGCCTCGGCACTCGGGATGGATCACGCCAGATTGAGTTCCCCGCGGATCGTGGTGCTCGTGGCGCCGCCGATCCAGATCACGTCGCCGTCCTGCTCGACGTGCACGCGGCCGCGGCGGCCGAGCACAGTGCCCTGGGAAGCGATGTACCGTCCCGGCAGCTCGCCGGCGCCGATCAGCCACTGCGCGATGCCGGCATTGAGCGAGCCCGTCACCGGATCCTCGGGCACCGCGAGGGACGGGCAGAAGGCGCGGACCTCGACATCGGCGTCGCCGCCCTCCGGATACCGGCCCACCACACCGACGTTGAACTCTCCCATCGCTGCGAAGTCCGGCCGCAGCGCACGGACGGCGTCGGCGTCGCGCAGCCGCGCCGCGACCCAGCCGGGGCCGTTGTCCACCCACTCGGCGGCCAGGATCTCCGCCGCCGGGACGCGGAGCCCCGCGGCGATCCGGTCGACGGTGTCCGCGTCGGCGGGACCGCTGCGGACGAGCGGCGGCGCGGCGAAGGCGAGCGTCGACCCGCGGCGCAGGCGCACCAGGCCGGCGCCGCACTCCTGGACGACGGTGTCCGTCGCCGCGGGGACGCCTCCGCCCTCCAGCCAGGCGTGCGCGCTCCCCAGGGTCGGGTGCCCGGCGAAGGGCAGCTCGCCGCCGGGCGTGAAGATCCGGAGCCGGTAGTCGGCCGCCGGATCGGTAGGGCGGAGCAGGAACGTGGTCTCGCTGAGGTTGGTCCAGCGTGCGAACGCCGCCATCTGCTCGCCGGTGAGGCCGTCGGCGTCGTGCACTACGGCCACCGGATTGCCTTGCAGGGGTTCGGAGGAAAAGACATCGACCTGTCGGAAGCGGTGCATGGTCTCAGTAAAGCTCACGTCCGTAGCCGGCGCCGTAGTAGCGGTCCAGTTCCTCCAGCGGGTCGTCCGGGCGCTCCAGGGTCTTCGCGATGACCGCGCGCCGGGGTACGCCGCGATCGTCGTCGGGAGTCACCCACGTCGACGGGTCCCACGCCTCCGAGCGTAGGAAGGCCTTGCTGCAGTGGAAGAAGACCTCGTCGATCGCGACTTCGAGGATGAGCTGCGGAAGCCTCTCCCCCACCGCCATCCGGGGCGCGTAGGGCGCGTCGGCGAGCACCACAGCGGTCCCGTTGACGCGCAGCGTGTCGCCGCGCCCGGGGATGACGAACTCGAGCGCGATGCGGGGATCGGCCAGCAGGTTCCGGAGCCCGTCGACGCGGCGGTTGCCGGGTCGGTCCGGGAGCGCGATCGTGCGGTCGTCCAGCACGAGGACGCCGCCCGCGGGATCTCCCTTCGGCGAGACGTCGAGGCCGGCGGGCCCCGACGTGGCAACGAAGTAGAGGCGCGCCGCGGCGAGGAACAGACGATGCAGCTCGTGCAGCTCGGGCACAGCCTTGTCGCGGACCCGCGGAATCGGCTCGGGCACCACCGCCCGGAGTTCTGCGGCGGTGGTCACCGGTCTGCGTGCGTGCGCCATGTCAGCGAGCGTAGAGACCCGTGCGGGGCGCCCGCGACCCGGTTTCCGACCTACAGCGGCCGCAGGATCCGGTCGAGGAATTCGCGGGTGCGGTCCTGCCGCGGGTTCCCGATGACGTCGGCGGGGCGGCCCGCCTCCAGAACGGTGCCGCGGTCGACGAACAGCACCTGATCGGCCACCTCGCGGGCGAAGGCCATCTCGTGCGTCACCACCACCATGGTGCGACCTTCGGTCGCGAGGTCGCGCATCACGGTGAGGACGTCGCCGACCAGCTCGGGGTCGAGCGCCGAGGTGGGCTCGTCGAACAGCACGACCCGCGGTCGTAGCGCGAGTGCCCGCGCGATCCCGACGCGCTGCTGCTGCCCGCCGGAGAGCTGGTGCGGGTACTTGTCGGCGTGGTCCTTCAGCCCGACTCGCGCGAGCAGGTCCCGCGCCTCCGCCTCGACCTCTGCGGCGGGGCGCTTCTGCACGACAACCGGGCCCTCGGTCACGTTCCGCAGCGCGGTGAAGTGCGGGAAGAGGTTGTGCGATTGGAAGACCATCGCGCTCTGCGCGCGATAGCGCGCGAGCTCCGTCTTCCGCGGCGCGCCGGCGCCGAAATCCACGGTCGCGTCGCCGACGGTGACGGTGCCCCCGTCCGGGAGCTCGAGCGCGTTCAACGAGCGGAGCACCGTCGTCTTCCCGGATCCGGACGGCCCGATGATGACGGTGACCGTGCCCTCCGGGACGGTGAAGTCGATGCCGCGCAGCACCTCGACGTCGCCGAAGGACTTGGTGAGGCCGCGCACCGCGATCAGGTCGGTCATCGTGCCACGTACCTTTCGAATCGACTCTCGAGACGGGACTGCACCAGGCTCAGCGCCTGGCAGATCACCCAGTAGTAGCAGGCGGCCACGACGTACATGATGAAGAAGTCGTAGGTGGGCGCCGCGGCGATCTGTGCCTGACGGAACAGCTCGGTGACCAGGATGGCGGACGCGAGCGACGTGTCCTTGACCAGGGAGACCAGGGTGTTGGCGAGGGGCGGCGTGGCGGTGCGTGCGGCCTGCGGCAAGATGATCCGCTGCAGCGACGTGCGGTAGTCCATGCCGATCGTGGTGGCCGCCTCCCACTGCCCGCGTGGCACCGCGCCGATGGCGGCTCGGATGATCTCGGCCGCGTAGCCGCCGACGTTGAGCGAGAAGGCGATCACCGCCGCGAGGAACGGGTCGAACACCACACCCGCGAGTGGCAGCCCGTAGAAGATGATCACCAACTGCACGAGCAGCGGCGTACCACGGATGATGGAGATGTAGGCGCGGGCGAGTCCGCTGACCGCGCGCCGTTTCGACATCCGCGCCAGCGCGATCCCCAGCGCTATCGCCAAACCGATCACGAAGCTGATCGCCGTGAGCGGGATCGTCGTGGTGACGGTGGCCCTGAGCATCGGGACCAGGTTGCGCCGCACCATGTCCCACGTGCTGGAGCCGTGCTGCTCCTGTACCCCCGCGCCGAAGAACCGATCGGAAATTCGCTGTGCGGTACCGTCGGCGCGGATCTCGGCCAGGCCTCGGTTGATCTCGGCGATGAGTCCGGAGTTCTTACGGGCCGCGAACACCGAGTCGGCCTTGTCCGGCGTCTCCGCGGCGATCTCGACGGGTGCGCCGGGGGTCACCGTCAGGTAGTTGCGCACGACGCCCGTGTCGTTGACGACCACGTCGACCCGGCCTTGCGCCAGCACGTTGACAGCATCGGTGAAGCTGTTGACCGCCTCGATCTTCGCGCCCGCCTTCTCGGCGACGCCGGACCAGCTGCTCGTGATGCTCTGCGCCGCCGTCTTCCCGCGGATATCGGCGAGCGCGCGCACCGAGGTGTCGCCCTTGCGCACCAGGATCGACCCGCCGGTCTGCAAGTAGGTGTCCGATAGGTCGTACTTCGCCGCCCGTTCGGGGCTGGCCGAGACCTGATTGGCGACCAGGTCGAAGCGGCCGGCTTCCAGGCCCGCCATCATCGAATCCCACGGAGTCTCGACGAATTCCACTCGCCGCCCGATCTTCTCGGCGATGGCGGTGATCATCTCCACGTCGTACCCGGTGAGCTTCCCGGAATCGTCGTGATAGCTGTACACCTGGTACACCCCCTCGGTGCCCACCCGCAGGACCCCGCCCGACGGTGGCACCGGGTCGGCCTGCGCCGGCAGCGGCGCGACGACGAGCAGCGTCGCGAGCAGCACGAGGAGGACGCGGGACGCGGTGCGGACGGCTGATCGCATGCGTCGTTCTTAGCACCGGCACCGGCCCGGCGCGCCACGGACCGCCGCGTCGAACCTTTTCAACCGCGAGGTTGAATAAAGATCGGCGAGGGCGTACCGTCGTATTCAACAGATCGGTTGAACACGAGGAGGTGCACCACGAACGACGACACCGACGACCTGTCCAAGGCGTTCGCAGCACTCGCGGACCCCACGCGGCGCGACATCGTCGCCCGCCTCGCGGACGGCGACGCCACACTCACGGAGATCGCGGAGCGCTACGACGTGAGCATCCAGGCCGTCTCGAAGCACCTCACCGTGCTCGAGAACGCCGGCCTGATCAGCAGGACCCGCCGCGCCCAGGCGCGGCCCGCCCACCTGGAAGCGGAGGTCTTCGACCTCATGAACGGGTGGCTCGAGCGGTACCGCCGTCGCGCCGAACAGCGCTACCAGCGTCTCGACGCGGTGCTGGCCGACCTGAACGCAGAAGAGAACCCCACCGAACAAGGAGCAGCATCATGACCATCGTCAACGCCGAGGCCGGCATCGAGGCCTCTACCACCCTCCCCACCGTCACCATCACGCGCGACTTCCAGGCGACGCCGGCGCAGTTGTTCCGGGCCCATACCGACCCCGCGATCTACACCCGCTGGGTGGGACCGTCGGACATCGACACCGAGATCGAGCACTGGGACGCGCGCACCGGCGGCAGCTGGGCCTACGTGAGCAAGCGCGGCGACGAGCGCTACGCCTTCCACGGCAGCTTCCACGACGTCCGGGAGGACCGCATCGTGCAGACCTTCACCTACGACGCCATGCCCGACGGGGTCTCGCTGGAGACCATGACGTTCGAGGACCTCGGCGACGGGCGTACGCGGCTGCGCGCCGTCTCGCTGCTCGACAGCTTCGAGAGCCGCGACGGCATGCTGGCCAGCGGTATGGAGGTCGGCATCGTCGACGGCTACGCCAAGCTCGACCGACTCCTCGCGGACGGCGAGGTGTAGTCGTCGCGTCCTTGAGAAACGATCACCCGCTTGACGGTGACGACCCGGTAACTTAGCCGTATGAAGCTGCCTCGGCTCCGCGCCGACTACGGGTCGATCCTACTCGGGTCGGCCGACGACAGCTCCCGCCTGACCCGCGTCCGGGTGCAGCTGGTGATCACCATCGGTGTGGTCGTCGCGAACCTGATCGGCGTCGGCCTGGCCATCGCGCTGGCGACCGTCGGTATCCCGGAGCCGTCGATCCCGTGGGACGCCTGGTGGATCAACTACCTGGTGGTGCCGCTGTACATCGGGATCGCCTTCGTCCTCGGCGCGACGATCGGCACCGTCCGGCTGGTCCGGTCGCTGCGCTGGTCGATCCGCCGGGAGGAGCCGAACGCGGCACAGGCCAAGGCGGCGATCGTCGGACCATGGCGGCTCACCGCTCTCCAGGCCCTCCTCTGGGGCCTGGGAACCATCGTGATGACCGTGGGCTATGGCACTACCGATCCCGACCTGATTCCGAAGATCGCGCTGGTCACGGGCCTGTCCGGAGTCGTCGTGTGCGCGATCTCGTACCAGATCACGGAGTTCGCACTGCGGCCCGCGGCAGCAGCGGCGCTGGAGGCCGGGTACCGCGCGCCACGCAAGGGCCGGCTGCGGATGCGGGCCGCCACCGCCTGGGCGATCGGCTCCGGCGTGCCGATCCTGGGCATCGTCCTCGTGGTGCTGTTCGGCACCTTCCGCGCCGACACCTCCAAGCTCGACATCTTCATCGCCGTCGCCGCCCTCGCTGCGATCGCACTGCTCACCGGGCCGCTCATCAGCCTGCTCAACGTCGACGCCCTGATCGCGCCCCTGCGCGTGCTGGGCGGCGCGATCCGCCGCGTCCGCGACGGCGAGACGGACGTGGCCGTTCGTATCTTCGACGGTTCCGACATGGGGGAGCTGCAGGCCGGGTTCAACGAGATGACCGCCGGCCTCGCCGAGCGGGAGCGGCTGCGCGACCTGTTCGGCCGGCACGTGGGCCGCGACGTCGCTGAGTCGGCGCTCGGCCTCGGCGTGCAGCTGGGCGGCTCCGAGCAGGTCGTCGGCGTACTCTTCGTCGACGTGGTCGGCTCCACGACGCTGGCCCGGCAGCGCCCGGCGACCGAGGTGGTCGATCTGCTCAACCGGTTCTTCGAGGTGATCGTGACCGCGGTCGAGGAGAACAACGGCCTGGTCAACAAGTTCGAGGGCGACGCGGTGCTGGCCGTCTTCGGCGCGCCGCTGCCGCACCCGGACCCGGCGGGCGGGGCCCTGCGCGCCGCGCGCCTCATCGCGGACCGCCTGCCCGCCGCGGTGCCCGATCTGCGGGCCGGGATCGGCGTCTCCTACGGCGTGGTCGTCGCAGGAAACGTGGGCGCCATCGAGCGCTACGAATACACCGTGATCGGCGACCCGGTCAACGAGTCCGCGCGCCTGTCCGAGGTCGCCAAGCGCGACACCTCGCGGCCCGTGGCGTCCGAGCCGGCGATCATGGGCGCCCGCGAGGCCGAGTCGCAGCACTGGCGGTTCACCGACGAGCTGGAGCTGCGCGGCCGCGACGAGCGCACCCGCCTCTACTCCCCCGCGGTGTCGGCGAGGACGAGCACGTCGTCGACGAAGGTCGTGCCCCCGACGGTGAACTCGCGCACCCCCGCCGTCACGAAGCCGGACTTGGCGTAGAACCGCTTGGCCCGGGCGTTGTCGGCGTTCACGCCGAGCCACACCGGCAGGTCCGCGGCGTCGGCCCGGACCGCGTCGAGCAGCGCACGCGCGACCCCGCCGCCGTGGTGGTCCGGGTCCACGTAGAGCTTGGACAGGTAGGCCGACGGTGCGCCGCGCAGCGCCTCCGGCCCCTCGTCGTGCGCGCCGTGCAGCACCAGGGCGTACCCGACGGGGCCGTCCGCCCCGTCGACCACGAGGACCCGGTGGGCGGGATCGGCCAGGTGGCGGTCGAACTCGGCCTCGCTGAGGTGCGTGGCCACGAAGTCCGCGACGTGCTCGCGGGCCAGCGTGGGCGGGCACGCCAGGGGGAAGGTGCGCGCAGCGAGCGCGGCGACGGCGCCGGCGTCGCCGGGCACGGCGCGACGCACGCGCGCCTGCATCGACGCTGTCATTCGTGCCCCAGCAGCCGGTCGGTCTCGCGACGCTCGCGCTTGGTGGGGCGCCCCGCGCCCCGGTCGCGCTGCGGCATGGACAGCACGATCTCCCGCGGCGGGGGCGGCGGGCTGTGATCGATGTAACAGGTGGCGGCGACAGGCGCGCCGACCCGCTTGGGAATCAGGGTGGCGACCTCGACGATCCGCTCCCGGCCGGCGAGCCGCAGCCGCACCTCGTCGCCCACCACGATGTGCTGAGCCGGTTTCGCGGTGGCGCCGTTGACGCGCACGTGCCCGCCACGGCAGGCCGTGGCTGCGGCAGACCGCGTCTTGGTCAGCCGCACCGCCCACAGCCAGGCGTCGACCCGCACGGCTACCGGGCGCGCAGCAGCCGCGACAGACCGACAGCGCCGAGCACGCCGAAGGCCACCAGCAGGAGCAGGCCGAGGCCCGTGCTGATGAAGAATCCGACGGCCACCACGACAACCGCGGGAGCGGTCATGGCGACGACCATCCCCGGATGCTGCTTCACGACGTCCAGCGCGGCCTTCTTGCGCGCGGGATCGAGCTCTTTTCCAGCCATGTCACCAATGTACGCATTCCCGGCAGGGCAAGATCGGGGCATGACGGTGCTGGCGCTCATGCGACACGGCGAGTCGGGCATGTCGATCCCCGACGAGGCCCGCCCGATCAGCGCGAACGGTCGCGACCAGGCCCGACGGTCCGCGGCCTGGCTCGCCGAGCAGGGCTTCGAACCCGGTCATGCGCTGGTCTCGTCGGCGCGGCGCACCGTCGAGACCTTCCACGCGATGGACCTGCGCTGCCCGATGACGGCCACCGAGGTGCTCTACGAGTGCCCTGGCCGCCGCGTGCTCGACGAGATCAACGGCGTCCCCGGCGACGTCGACGTCCTGCTGGTGGTGGCGCACTTCCCCGGGCTGCCCGAAGCGGCGGCGCAACTCGACCCGGGAGCGGAGCTCCCGGGCTTCGCCCCGGGCACCATCGTGCTGCTCGATCTCGACGACGGCCCGGCGGCGCCCGGTTCGGGACGGATGCTGTCCTGGTTCACCCCGTAGGGTGTCCGATATGGACACCCTGATCCTGCTGCGGCACGGCAAGTCCGCGTACCCCGACAAGGTGAAGGATCACGACCGCCCGCTGGCGCCGCGCGGTGTCCGGCAGGCCGGCTTGGCCGGCAAGGCGATCCGCCGTTACGGACACGACGTGGATCTGGTGCTGTGCTCGACCGCCGAGCGCGCGCAGGCAACGCTGGAGCGGGCCGCCGTCGACGCACCGGTGCGTCACCTGCCCGCGCTGTACGGGGCGACGGGCACCGAGATCCTCGACATCGTGGAGGCGGAGCGGGGCGCCGCAACGACGGTGCTCGTCGTGGGTCACGATCCCGGTCTCGCCGAAGCAGCGCAGATCCTCGACCCCACCTTCACCTTCGCCAAGTTCCCCACGTCGGCGTTCACGGTCATCCGGGAAGGCCACGCGGAGTTGCACATTCCTCGCTAGCGTGAAGCCGTGACCCCTCGCGCGCGCTTCGAGAACTCCGCCGGATCCCTCTTCACCGACGGGCTGCGGGGCGTGCTCGCGGCCCACCCCGACGTGGCCTGGCACGACGCGGGCTTCGTCGCCCGCCGCACGCCCCGCAGCACCGGCGTCGCCGTGGTCTCGGGCGGCGGTTCCGGGCACGAGCCGATGCATGTCGGGCTGATCGGCGCGGGCATGCTCGACGCGGCCTGCCCCGGCCTGATCTTCACCTCCCCCAACGCCCTGCAGGTGGCGGCCGCGACCCGCGCCGTGGACACCGGCGCGGGCGTCGTGCACGTGGTGAAGAACTACACCGGCGACGTGATGAACTTCGCCGTCGCTCGCCGCCTCGTCGGCCTTCCCGACAGCGACGCGCCCGCCGTCGCAACCGAGTTCGTGCTGGTCGATGACGACGTCGCCACCGAGGACACCTCCGGCCCCGGGCGCCGCGGCACCGCCGCCACGGTCGTGGTGGAGAAGGTCTGCGGCGCAGCCGCCGATCAGGGGCTGCCGCTGGCGGAGGTCGCCGCGGTCGGCCGTCGTGCCGCGGCCCGCGCGCGGTCGATGGCGGTCTCCTTCTCCGCCTGCAACGTGCCGGGGTCCGACACCCCCTCGTTCGACCTGCCGGACGGGCACATGGCCTTCGGCGTCGGCATCCACGGCGAGCGCGCCCGCGACGAGCGGCCCGCGACGGCCGCCGAGGAGATCGTCACCGACCTGCTGGCGCGGATCCTGCCCGGCACCGGCCTCGGCTCCGGCGACCGCGCGCTGGTGGTGGTCAACAACCTCGGCGCCGTCACCGACCTGGAGACCGGCGTGCTGTTCGCCGAGGCGGTGAAACAGCTGGGCGAGCGCGGGATCGAGGTCGCCCGCTCGTTGGTCGGACGACTCGTGACGGCCCTCGACATGGCCGGCGCGTCACTCACGGTGGTCCCCCTCGACGACGAGCTCGTCGCGCTGTGGGACGCGCCGACGTCCGCGCCAGGCTGGCCGAACACCGCCACGGCACCGTCGAACCTCGACCCGCTCGCCCAGTCCCGGCCGGACGACTCCGCCGACAGCGGCGAGCCGAACGTCTGGCTGTCGGACTTCGTGAGCCGCGTGCAGCGGTCGGTGGACGAGCTGACGGAACTGGACCGCAGGGCCGGCGACGGCGACTTCGGCACCAACATGGCGGCCGCGCTGGGCCACTTCCCACTCCCCTTGCGCGGCCCCGACGGCGAGGTCCTCGACGCCATGGCCACCTCGTATCTGGTGCGCGCGGGCGGCACCTCCGGCGCCGTCTTCGGGACTTTCTTCACCGAGCTCGGCCGGGCCCTGCAGGCCGACGGTGCCGGCTTCGCGCGCGGGGTGCGCGCTGGGCTCGACGCCGTGGTCGAGCTGGGCGGGGCGCGGGTCGGCGACAAGACGGTGGTGGACGCCATCTCCCCCGCCGCCGACGTGCTCGACGCCGACGGATCCCTCGCCGACGCGGCGGCCGCGGCGGCGCAGGGCGTGGCGGCCACCGCGGACAGCACCGCTTCGCGCGGCCGCGCCAGCTACCTCGGCGACGCCGTCATCGGCGTGCCGGATCCCGGTGCGCTGGTGATGTCCTGGCTGTTCGAGGCCGCGGCCGCCGACTTGTCGGCGGGAACCGGCGGGGTCGCGCGTTAGGCCCTGACGGGCAGCGGGCGGGCGCCCGCAGGGCCGGCGAAGACCGTGCGGCCGAGGCCCTGCCAGACGAGCAGCACCGCGCCCAGAGCCACCGAGACGGCACCGGCCGGCACGTCGAGCGGCCAGTAGCAGAGCGCGCCGATCACGATCATCGCGACGCCGATGCCGATCGATACGGTGAGCCTCTGCTTCACCATCGGGATCATCGTGCGGCCGGTCGTCCACAGACTGACGGGGGTCCGGCGCAGCACCTCGCTGATCGCGACGGTGAAGAAGGCGGTCACGATGAAGGTGCAGATGGTGAGGATCGGCGCGTAGACGTCGAACCGGAAGCGCTGGATCGTCGGCGCCAGCTCCTGCAGCGCGAAGGCGTGCACCAGGAAGATGCCGAAGGAGCGGTCGGAGGCGGTCTTGAGGAACCTGTCCCAGAACGAGCCCGTAGTCCGGTAGTCGGACCAGTAGGTGCCGGCCGCATACAGGGCCAGGATGATCATCACGAACATCACCGCGGCGTACGGGCGGAAGACGTTCGCCGCGTCGGTGGGGAACATCCCCTCCATGCTGGTCTTGTAGCCGTAGGCGATGAGGGTGACGATGACGACGCCGATCGCGATGGTGATGACGCGGCCGCGGAAGCGCGAGAACCAGGCCCGCACCTCCTCGATGTGCATGGCGGCGACGCAGCCGAGCAGCGTGAAGAACTGGTAGGGGAAGATCGTCGCCGGCAGGTGGTTCCACAGCTTCGCGAGCAGCCCGTAGTTGAACATCTCCGGGCGCGCGGTGGTCATGTAGTGCAGCAGGATCAGGTGGAAGACGAAGCTCGCCGCCAGGACGTACTTGTGGTAGCCCATGGTCCAGCGCAGGAACTTCAGCAGGAGCGGGAAGATCAGGTACACCTGCATCGTCACGAAGACGAAGTAGAGGTGGTACCAGGCGTCGCCGGTGAACAGGTCGTAGGCGAGCACCTTGAGCGCGGCCTTGGTCGACTCCCAGGTCTCGAACGTGCGCGTGATGTTGGAGAACGCCGGCGGCCACATCACGTACATGTGATAGAGCCAGTAGAAGATGCTCCAGGTCAGGAAGGGCAGGCCCACCGCCTTGTACCGGCGGCGCCAGAAGTCGATCGGGTCGAGCGTGCGGTCGCGGTACTGATACACCAGCACGAAGCCCGTGAGTGCGAAGAAGGCGTTGCGGGTGTAGTGGAAGATCGTCTGGATCGCGTTCGAGGCGACGCTGAACGGGAACGTCGTGCCCGAGACGCAGTGGTCGAAGATGACGCCCGCGAAGGTCACGATGCGCACGATGTCGAGCTCGAAGAGGTGCCCGCCGGAGCGCTTGGGCTTCGACGGTGTCGCCGCGGCCTGCTCGGGCGCGGGCGTCGCCGCCACGGGCTCAGGCGTCGGCTCGACGCCGCGTTCGCTCATCGTCTGGTCCACACCCACTGATCAACAATCCCAACTACAGCACGGCAATACCTGGTCACAGGCCCTTCGTACGGTAGCCGTTGCGACTGCGCCGCTCCAACTCACGGGGCGCACTCCCAGGAGACTGCCAGGCGATCAGTTCGCGGTCCAGCCGCCGTCCATGGTGTAGGCGGCGCCGGTGACCATCGCGGCGGCGGGCGAGCACAGCCACGCCACCAGGCCCGCGACCTCGTCGGGCTCGATGAGGCGCTTGATCGCGGGGCGCGCGAGGAAGACCTCGTCCGTGACCTGCTGCTCGGTGATGCCGTGCGCGGCCGCCTGCTCGGCGATCTGCTTCGCGACCAGCGCGGTGCGTACGTAGCCCGGATTCACGCAGTTGCTGGTGACACCGTGCTCGCCGCCCTCGAGCGCGGTGACCTTGGACAGGCCCTCCACGCCGTGCTTGGCCGCGACGTAGGCCGCCTTGTACTTCGAGGCCCGCAGCCCGTGCACCGAGGAGACGTGCACGATCCGGCCGAAGCCGCGCTCGTACATGCCGGGCAGCGCCGCGCGGGTGAGCAGGAAGGGCGCCTCCAGCATCAGCGTGAGGATCCGGTAGAACCAGGCCGGGTCGAAGTCCTCGATCGGCGCGACGTGCTGCACGCCCGCGTTGTTGACGAGCACGTCGACGTCCAGGCTCAGGTCCGCGAGGGCGGCCGTGTCGGTGAGGTCCAGCTCGAGCGCCGTGCCGCCGATCTCCGCGGCCAGCGCCACCGCGGCCGCGCCGTCGCGATCGACGACGGTGACGGCGGCACCGTCGGCGGCGAGGCGGCGCGCGACGGCGGCTCCGATCCCCGCGGCGCCGCCGGTCACCATCGCCTTCACGCGCGGGCCCCGGTGGCCTGCTCGGCCTGCAGGGCCGCCCGGTCCTCCTCGTCGATCGTGGCGAGATCGATGCCCTTCGTCTCGCGGACGAAGAAGACCGCGAGGAAGGTGATGCCGCACGCGAGCGCGAGGTACACCGCGACGGGCACCGACGAGCCGAAGTCCTTGAGCAGCTTGGTCGCGATGATCGGCGCCAGCGAACCGGCGACGACCGAGGTGACCTGCGCCGCGACCGAGACGCCCGAGTAGCGCATCCGGGTGGGGAAGGACTCCGCCATGATCGCGGGCTGCGGCGCGTACATCAGCGCGTGGAACATCAGGCCGATCGTCACGGCGGCGACGACCACGACGCCGTGCCCCGTGTCGAACATCGGGAAGGCGAAGAAGCCCCACGTCGCGGCGAGCGCCGCGCCGACCCAGTACACGGGCCGGCGGCCGACGCGGTCGGTGAGCGCGCCCGCCAGCGGCATGACCGCGAAGTGCACCGCGTGCGCGATGAGCAGCCACATCAGGATGTCGGAGGTGTCCATCTTCACGACGGTCTTGAGGTACGTGATCGAGAAGGTCACGACGAGGTAGTAGAAGATGTTCTCGCCGAATCGCAGGCCCATCGCCGAGAGCACGCCGCGGGGGTAACGCTTGACGACCTCGACGACGCCGTACGAGACGGCCTTCTCCTTCGCGATCTCCTGTTGGGCCTCCTTGAACAGCGGCGACTCGTCGACCTGCGTGCGGATGTAGTAGCCCACCAGCACGATCACGGCCGACAGCCAGAACGCGACGCGCCAGCCCCACGCGAGGAAGTCCGCCTCGGACAGCGCGTTGGTCAGGATCAGCAGTACGACGGTGGCGGCCAGGTTTCCGCCCGGAACGCCGGCCTGCGGCCACGATGCCCAGAATCCGCGGGACGTGTTCGGGCTGTGTTCGGCCACGAGCAGCACCGCGCCGCCCCACTCGCCGCCGACGGCGAAGCCCTGGATGAAGCGCAGGACCACGAGCAGGAAGGGCGCCCAGTAGCCGATCTGGTCGAAGGTGGGCAGGCAGCCCATGAGGAAGGTCGCGACGCCGACCATGAGGATCGAGACCTGCAGGAGCTTCTTGCGGCCCAGCTTGTCGCCCAGGTGGCCGAAGACGATGCCGCCGACCGGCCGGGCCGCGAAGCCCACGGCGTAGGTGACGAAGGCGGCGATGATCGCGTCGTACTCGCTCGCGCCGGCCTTGAAGAAGATCTTGTTGAACACCACCGTGGCGGCGATGCCATAGAGGAAGAACTCGTACCACTCGACGACCGTGCCGGCCATCGACGCGGCGACGATCTTCCGGAGCCCCCGCGGCTGCTCCAGGTCGGTCTGCGTCATATCCACTCCTTGTGCGACGGATCACGGCGCCGAACGGATGTGACGCACGCCATGCTCAACGCAGTATGTATGGATAAAATCGCACACACAATGCCCACAACCGCGGATCGGATCTGCATCCATGCACACTCCTGAGCCGAGCGCCGACGGCCTGCTCACTCTGCTGGCCGTCGCGCGGACCGGCCGTTACACCGCGGCGGCCGACCTGCTGGGCATCAACCACACCACCGCCTCGCGCCGGGTCGCGGCCCTCGAGCAGGCGCTCGGCGGGCCGCTGCTCGCCCGCGGCGCGGCCGGCTGGGAGCTCACCGAACTGGGCCGCGCGGGGGTCGCCGCGGCCGAGCGGATCGAGGCGGTGCTGCACGGCCTCGACGCCGACACCGCCGACGACCTGCACGGCAAGGTCCGCATCGCCGCGACCGACGGCTTCAGCGCCCGCGTCGTCGCGCCCGCGATCGCGCAGCTGGGGCGGGCCCACCCGCGCTTGTCCGTCGACCTGCTGACCGTGACGCGCCGCGCACCGTCGACCCGCTCCGGCGTGGACGTCGAGGTCGTGGTGGGCCGGCCCGAGACCTACCGGGTGGAGCCCGAGCTGCTCGCGCCCTACCGGCTCGGCCTCTACGGCTCGCGGGAGTACCTCGCGGCCGACGGGGCGCCGCAGCGGCCCCGCGACCTGGCCGGGCGGCCGCTCGTCTACTTCATCGACTCGATGCTCACCGTCGACGACCTGGACCTCGCGCGGGTCCTGGTACCCGACATGACCGACCGGCTCAGCTCGACGAACGTGCTCGTCCACGTGGAGGCCACCTGCGCCGGCGCCGGGTTGGGCCTGCTCCCCTGCTTCCTCGCCGACGCCCGGCCCGACCTGGTGCGGGTGCTGCCCGACGACGTCTCCGTGCAACTGGAGTACTGGATGGTGGTGCGGCCCGAGGCGGCGCAGCGGCGCGAGGTGGCCGCGGTCGTCACCGCGCTGCGCGCGCAGGTGGACTCGATGCGCGCCGTCCTCCTGGGCGTTCCCGGACCCGGCGCACGACCCTGACGGCGTTCACCGGACCGCGCTAGACTGTCCGCTTGACCATGAGCGCATCGACTGCCGGCGGAGGGCCCTCGTTCACCCCCGAGGACCTGATCGGCTTCTTCGGGGGGCCGACCGTGCGTCGCGCGGGCGAGTACGTGGGCACCGGCCTCGTCGGCGACCTCGAATGGGACGACGAGAAGCGCCTCGTCACGGGCGTCGTCGCCGGTACCCGCGAGTACGACACGCAGGTGTGGATCGAGCCCGGCGGCGCCGGCTGGCGGCCCGTGCGCAGCCTGTGCACCTGCCCCGTCGCCCTCAACTGCAAGCACGGCGCGGCACTGCTGCTCGAGCTCACCGCGGAGGACGTCGAGGAGAGCGAGATCCCGCAGCCGGACCCGTGGGAGCGGCAGCTTGCCGCCCTGCTGCCGGAGGCCCCGCGGGCGAGCGCCGCCGTCCTGCCGGTCGCGCTGCAGTTCGAGGTCGACGAGCGCGGCGTCGTCTCCGGGCAACGCCTGCAGGTGCGGCTGGCGACGCCCGGCATGCGCGACGGCTCGTGGGTCGCGGGCGACGTGCGGTGGCGCACCATCGCCACCGCGCCGCGGGTCGCGCCCGCCCAGCGCGACGTCCTGGCTCCGCTCGCGCAGCTCATCACCTGGTCGCTGTACGGCGTGGACGCCTGGGCCGATCTCGGCATGGTGGACACCCCGCTGCTGTGGGACCAGTTGCGCGCCGTCCGCGACGCCGGCGTGCCGCTGCTGAGCAAGAAGGCGCGTGGCACCGTGGTCCTCGGCCCGCCGACGCGGCTGGGGCTCGTGACCCGCTCGGTGGACGGGAGCGTGGAGCTGGACCGCGAGGTCGACTTCGGCGACGGTCCGCGGACCTTCACCGGCGGGCTGCTCGGCGCGCACCGCGCCCTCGGCGTCTTCCAGCAGGACGGCGACGTGTTACGCCTCGCGCCGCTCGATCCGCCGCTGTCCGCGCAGCACACCACCGCGCTGCGCCGGTTCACCCCGGTGCAGGTGCCCGCGGATGCGGTGCCCGAGCTCCGCGAGAAGTACCTGCCCTATCTGGCGGCCGTCGCCCCGGTCCGCGACCCCGACCAGTTGGTCGGCGAGGTCGAGGTCCTGGGCCCCGAGCTGCTGTGCACCGCCCGCTACTTCCCCGAGGCTGCCGAGCTCGAGGTCGACTGGAAGTGGCGCTATACCGTCAGCGGCGAGACCCGTGACTTCGTCCTCGGTCGCGAGCCGGCCGGCCTCGCCGACGCCGTCGGGCAGCAGCGGATCACCCGCGCGATGGCCGTGGCGCTGCGCGAGGCCACCGTCGGTGTGGACCACTCGCAGGGCTTCTACCGGGGCACCGAGGCAGCAGTGTGGCTGGCCGAGGTCGCGCCCGTGCTGCGGTCGGTGCCGTCAGTCGTCGTGGAGGTCACCGACGACCCCGGGTTCCGCTGGGCGCAGAGCTCGGCTTCGGTGTCCGTGCGGGTGCGGTCGGAGTCCGACACCGCGTCGACGGACTGGTTCGACCTCGAGGTCGCCGTGGAAGTCGACGGCGAGGAGGTCCCGTTCCGGGACGTCTTCACCGCCGTCGCCGCGGGTCACGACACCCTCGTCAGCCCCGGAGGCGTGCTCGCCCGGATCGACGGCGAGCGCTTCGACCGGCTGCGGGAGCTGATCGGCGAGGCGCGGGATCTGCCGGCCCGCGGTGCGCGCCGCGGGGCACGGTCCGGCGCCGGCTCCGACGACCGAGGCTTGCGGATCAGCCGGTTCCAGGCGGGCCTCGTCGACGACCTCGCCGACCTCGCGGACGCCACCGACTTCGACGGTGACTGGTCCCGCCGGGTCGGAGCCCTGACGGCGGGCGACCTGGCGCGGCAGGAGGCACCGTCGACCCTGCGGGCCGAGCTGCGGCCCTACCAGCGCGACGGCCTGGACTGGCTGTCGTTCCTGTACGACAACGACTTCGGCGGGATCCTCGCCGACGACATGGGCCTCGGCAAGACGGTGCAGACGCTGGCCCTGATCTGCCGTGCGCACGAGCGCGCACCGGAGCGGCCCGGGCCGTTCCTGGTGGTGGCGCCGACGTCGGTGGTGGGCAACTGGGCCGCCGAGTGCAAGCGGTTCGCGCCGCACCTGTCGGTGGCCGTGGTCTCCGAGACCGCGCGGAAGTCGGGCACGTCGATCACTTCGGTGGTCGCGGGCGCCGACCTGGTGCTGACCTCGTACACGCTGCTGCGGCTGGACGCGGAGGAGTACGCGGCCGTAACGTGGGCGGGCGCGATTCTCGATGAGGCACAGTTCGTGAAGAACCCGCGATCGAAGGCCTTCGCCGCGGTGACGCTGCTGGACCGGCCATTCACCCTGGCCGTGACCGGCACCCCGATGGAGAACCACCTCGAGGAGCTGTGGGCGCTCACCGCGCTGACCGTGCCGGGACTGTTCCCCGGCCGGTCGTGGTTCGCGGAGGAGTACCGGCGACCGATCGAGCGCGGCGGCGACGACGACCGGCTCGCCCGGTTGCGGCGGCGCGTGCGCCCGTTCATGCTGCGGCGCACCAAGGACCTGGTCGCGAAGGACCTGCCGGAGAAGACGGAATCCGTGGTGCAGGTGGAGCTCTCGGAGGAGCACCGGCACACCTACGACCGCGTGCTCGCCGATCAGCGGGCGAAGCTGCTGGGCTTGCTGGACGACTTCGAGGGCAACCGGTTCGAGATCCTGCGGTCGCTGACCATGCTGCGCCGCCTCGCGCTCGACCCGTCGCTGGTCGACGAGGAGCTGGCAGTGGAGGACGTCGCCAAGCTCGACTTCCTGGTCGAGAAGCTGGACGAGCTGCTCGAGGAGAAGCACGCCGTGCTGGTGTTCAGCCAGTTCACCGGTTTCCTGCGCAAGGCCGCCGAGCGACTCGACGAGGAGGGCGTGGAGTACGCCTACCTCGACGGCTCGACGACCGACCGGCCCGCGGCGATCGAGAAGTTCACCTCCGGCGAGGTCCAGGTCTTCCTCATCTCGCTCAAGGCCGGCGGCTTCGGCCTGAACCTGGTGCAGGCCGACTACTGCTTCCTGCTCGACCCCTGGTGGAACCCGGCCGCCGAAGCGCAGGCCATCGACCGCGCACACCGCATCGGGCAGACCCGCAGCGTGATGGTCTACCGGCTGGTCTCCGCCGACACCATCGAGGACAAGGTGATGGCGCTCAAGGAGCGCAAGGCCGCGCTGTTCGAGTCCGTCGTCGGCGGCGAGGGCGGATTCGATGCCCGGCTCGCGGCCTCCGACATCCGGGCGCTGTTCGACGACTGAGGGGCTGCGGCTGCGGCTGCGGCTGCGGCACCACAGCGGCCGGTGCAGCGGCACGCGCGATCGGTGTGACGGCGTGCGAGCTCGCCGGTTCGTCCCCCGCGCCGCACCGAAACGCGGCTCCCGCGTTCGCTCCCCCACTGGACGCCGTGCTTCTCATGGGGGCTCGGTCGTCCCCCGCGCCACGCCGCACCCCCACCAGACACCCATTCCCCCCAGGGGCGCCGGGCGTCCGGCCTCGGAACAGGTGCCGCCTCAGGCGGCGGTGAGGGCTTCGAGGGCGTGGCCGTCGGGCGAGCGGAAGTAGACGCCGCGGCCGCCGAAGCGGTGGTTGATCTCCCCGGCGCCGGAGCCGTCGGGCTGCGCCCAGAATTCCAGGCCGCGCTCGGTGATCCGCGCGAAGATCTCGTCGAACTCCTGCTCCGAGACGAGGAAGGCGTAGTGCTGCGGGTGGACGGGCCCGGGCACCGTCATAACGTCGAGCACCACGTCGTTGGCGAGGCGGACCTGCTGGAAGTGGCCGCCGCCCACGTCCACCGGAGCCTCGAGACCGAGCAGTTCGGTGAGGAACCGCGCGGTCTCGAGGTTGTCGGAGGCGGCGACGATGGTGTGGTTCAGTTCGATGCTCATGTCTCGACGCTAGGACCTCAACCGGCGTTCATGTCAATGGCTCACGAACGACATCCCGGAGGCGGAACGACGGTGCTCAGGCGCCCCATCCGATCACACTGCGGCCGTTCCAGTTGGCGAGTTGCTCGGTGGGGCCGGCGCCTTCGCGTGGCTCGACGACGGGTCCGAACGGGAATCCCGGGACCGTGCGCAGTTCCGCCGGGATCGCAACCCGCGCCACCTCGAGGGCGGCCTCGGCGACGACACCGTCGGCGATCTCGGCCGGCTGCCCGGTGGCGACGGCGACGTCCCACCCGTGCACCAGCGCCTCGTTGACGTAGGTGGAGAGGGCCTCTCCGCCGGACGCCGTACCCCACGGCGCGGTCACCGTCCCGTCGAGCGGCTCGCTCGACCACGCGGAGATCGACCGCGCGCGTGCCTCGCCGTAGGTCGCGGCGTCGTGCTCCGGCACCGTGTTCGGCAGGCCGCCAACGGTGCCCGTCTCCGCGAGCGCGGTCACCTGCAGGCAGTGGGCGGTCAGGTGGCCCACCAGTGTGCGGACGTCGAGCTCACGGCCGCAGGGCGTGGGCCGTCCGAGCTGGTCGTCGGTGAGGCCTTCCAGCAGGGACTGCACCCACGCCGTGGCGGCGGAGTAGGCGGGGCGGGGATCAAAGGCGACGTCGGTCATGCCCGCCAGTCAATCCGCCCCACGTGCCAGTTCCTGACCTAAACAGGCCCGCGGCGTCAGGCCGCGGGCCAGTGGTGGCCGTTCCAGTTCGCGAGCCGCTCGGTGGGGCCGGCTCCCTCGCGCGGTTCGACGACCGGACCGAAGGGCACGTCGCCGCCGCGGAAGTCAGCGGGCAGCACGCTCTTGACCACCCCGAGAACGCCCTCCGGCAGCGCGGGCTCGGGGAACTCGGCAGTCTGGCCCGTCGCGACGGCGAGGTCCCAGCCGTGGACGAGGGTCTCGTTGACGTACATGCCGAGGGCCGCGAAACCGGGGACGACACCCCAGGGCACGGTGACCTCGCGCTCGAGCGGCGCGACGTCCCAGGCCGCGAGCGCGCGCTCGCGGATCGCGCCGTAGGTGGCGGCGTCGTGCTCGTCGGCGCGGAAGGGCTGCCCCTCGACCGTGGCGACGGTGGCGAGCGCCTCGGCGCGCATGATCACGGCGACGAGGTGCTCGCCGAGGGCGCGGACGTCGAACTCGTCGCAGGGCGTGGGCAGCGCGAGCTGCTCCTCGGTGACGGCGGCGAGCAGGGACTGCACCCAGGCGGTGGCGGCGGCGTAGGAGGGGCGGGGGTCAGTGGCTGTGTTGGTCATGGGAGCGATTCAACCGGCCTAACATGACACCTTCTGTCATGTTCTCCTGGCATTCTGAGATCCATGCGTGCCGACCGCCTCCTGTCCGTCCTCATGCTGCTGCGCCACCGCGGCACCATGACCGCCGCGCAGATCGCCTCGGAGCTGGAGGTCTCCACCCGCACCGTGCTGCGAGACGTCGAGGCCCTCGGCGTCGCGGGCGTCCCCGTCTACACCGATCGCGGCCGCGGCGGCGGCATCCGCCTGCTCCCTGGCTACCGCACCGATCTCACGGGCCTCACCCTCGACGAGGCGAAGGCCCTGCTCGCCGGCGCGCCGGACTCCCCCGCCTTCGCGGGCGCCATGCGGAAGGTGGCGGCGGCGCTGCCGGAGGCGCACCGTCGGGAAGCGGCCGCCGCCGCCCAGCGGATCCACGTGCGCCCCGACGGTTTCGCGCGCGCGCCCGAGCCCGACCCGCACCTCGGGGAGCTGCAGCGCGCCGTCATCGACGGGCTGCGGGTGCGGGCGACGTACCGGCCGCGCGGGGCCGATGCCGCCGAGCGGACGCTGGACCCCGTCGGCCTGGTCCACGCGGGTCAGGCCTGGTACCTCATGGCCCTGCGCGACGGCGAACGGCGCACCTACCGCACCTCGCGGTTCTGCGCGGTGACGGTGCTCGACGAGACCGCGCGCCGCCCGGAGACGGTGGACCTGGCGGCCGAGTTCGAGGACTCGCGCGCATCCTTCCGCTCCGGGCACGAGGCGGTGGTCGTCGAGGTGCGCGCCGACGAGTACGGCTGGACCAAGCTTTCCGGGTTCGGGACGGTGGTCACGCCGCCCGGGCCCGACGGTGCCGGCACGCTCGGCTTCAGTGACGTCGGGCGCGCGGTGTGGGCTCTCTGGGGCGCGCTGCCGCACATCGAAGTGACGGGCCCGCCTGCGGTACGAGCCGCGTTGGCGGCTCGGCTCGCCGAGGCGGCCGCAGCGCTCAGGACCGACTAGGACGCGTCGTCGGCCATTGCCCGGCGGATCCAGCCCTCGACGCCCGCGATGTGCACCGTCGCGCACGCGCAGGCGACGTCGGCCTGACCGGCGACGAGGGCGTCGTAGATCTGCCGATGCTCGGCGATGGTGCGGGCGCGGGCGTCCTCTTGCTCAGTGCCGCGCCACATCCGCGCGCGCAAGGTCGGCGCCGAGAGGCCCGCGATGAGCGCCCGCAGCACGGGATTCCCGGACGCCTCGGCGATCGTCTGATGGAACAGGATGTCCTGCTGCACCAGGGTTTCCACGGAGGCATCGGGCCCGCCGAGGGATAAGGTCTCCTCCAGGATCGCGAGCCCCTCGGCGGTGATCCGGTGCGCCGCCATCGCGGTGGCCGCCGGCTCGAGGATGCGGCGCACCTCGAAGAAGTGCAGCACCGAATCCTCCTGCTGGAAATCGACGACGAATCCCATGGTGTCGAGCAACAGGGTGGGCTCGAGGCTCGTGACGTAGGTGCCGTCGCCCTGCCGGACGTCCAGGATCCGCAGCATCGTGAGCGCGCGGATCGCCTCGCGAAGGGAGTTGCGGGACAGGCCGAGTCGGGCGGCGAGGTCGACCTCGCGCGGGAGCCGGCTCCCGGCGGGCAGCTCTCCGTCGGTGATCATCGCCTTGAGCGTGCGGATCGCGTCGTCCGTCCGCGAGACCCGCCCGGCACCGTCGCTGGTCGGCATCGGGCAATCCTATGCGGCGGCAGGGCTCGGGCGGCCGCACAACGCCAGGCCCTCTATCCCGCCGAGCACGAGGCGACGCTCGGCCGGACCGCCCGGCGGGTCCACCGGCTGGGCGTCTGACCGGGTGCGACGCTCAGGCCAGGCCCACCCGGACGACGGTGCCCCGCGGCCCGGTGGTGGCCACGGCACGGCCCGTACGGTCACCGTCGGAGAAGTGGAGGGTGAGATCGGCGCCCTCGCCGAGGAAGTTGCGCCACCACTGTTTCTGCTCCGGCATCGCGACGCCGATGACGACCTCGTCGCCCTTGCGCTGATACGCGACCGGCAGTGAGAAGGACTTGCCGGACTTGCGGCCGGTGTAGCTGATGGTGACCATCGACTTGCCCAGCGCCGGCCCGACGACCGGCAGGGACAGCAGCGGCGTGAAAGCGGTGTTGAACAGCTTGGCTCCGCGTTGGAAGAGGTTCATGACACCACGGTAGCCGCGTCGGCATACTGGGGTGGTGAAGCTGATCCTCAACATCATCTGGCTGGTGCTCTGCGGGTTCTGGATGGCCGTGGGGTACGCCGTCGCCGGGATCATCTGCTGCCTGCTCATCGTGACGATCCCGTTCGGACTGGCGTCGTTCCGTATCGCCAACTACGCGCTGTGGCCGTTCGGGCGGACCGTCGTCGATCGTCCCGGCGCGGGCGCGGCGTCGCTGGTGGGGAACATCATCTGGCTGCTCGTCGCGGGGATATGGCTGGCGATCGGGCACATCCTCACCGGGATCGCGCTGTGCCTCACCATCATCGGCATCCCGCTGGCCGTCGCGAACTTCAAGATGATCCGGCTGTCGCTACTGCCCCTGGGCTCGGAGATCGTGCCGACGTCGTAGGTCCGAAGCCCGCGGTCAGCGGCCGAGGACCGCGCGGCGCAGGTCGGGGCGGCGGAGGATCATCGCGAGCCAGATCAGCAGACCCACGTAGACGCCCGAGAGCACGAAGCCGGCGATCGGCTGCTCGGCGCGCAGGTTGATCGCGACGGCGCCGCCGAGGTAGCCCGTGAGATAGACGGCGCCGATCACCGCGGTGCGCGGGATCGTCCACAGCACGACGCCGACGAGCAGAATCAGCCCGATGACCAGGATGTGCTTCTCCTGGAAGCCGAGCTTGCGCGTGCCGTCGATGACCGCCTGCGGCTTCGTCAGCTTGCCGACGACGTCGAAGACGAGGAACGCCCAGACCAGCACGGTGATCACCATGCCCGCGATCCACGACTTGGAGCGCCCCTGCGTAGCGGATTCTGTGGTTGCGGCTGCGTCGGTGGTCATGAGAGGCTCCTCGGTTCGGTGTTCACGGCGTGAACATCTGTAATGTTCACACCGTACACACAACCGATCGGTTGCGTCAATACGCCAGCCGTGCGGCGTCTCGTGGGGGAATCGGCGCCGCGAGGGGGACGACTCCTCCCCCACCGCACGAACGGTGTCTCATGGGGGACGAAACGCCGGGGCCGCGAATCGGCGCGGCGCGGGGGACGGAATGCGGCGCGGGGGACGATGCCGGCGACGCCGGTTCCCAGCGGTTTCGGCAGCGGAATCGCAGGTCGCCGCCACCGAAACCGCCGGCAATCGCGCCGAACCACGCGCGACGGCGGTACCCGCTGCCGATATCCGCGAGCGCTGCTGACTACCGGCAGCGCCGGCAATCATCGGCAGCGCAGAGAGCCGACCGCCGAACGATGGACGGGCGCGCCACGGCTGAGACTATGAGCAACGTCGGGAGCCGACGGACGAACGAGGGACGGGCGGAGGCGTCGCTGCGAACGGTTCTGCAGCCCCCGAAGCGCTAGCGAAGTGGGGCGAGGCCTAGTGAGCAGAGACGCCCCCGCCCGGCCGGCCACCAGGCACCGTCGGACCGACGAGAACGGCCCCCGACCTGCAAGCAGGTCGGGGGCCGTTGTCAGCTACTCAGCTCACCGGTAACCGTCGGAGAAGCCGTAGTCGTCGAGCGGCACCGCGGCGCCGGACGGGGCGCCGAACGCACCCTCCGGGCCGTAGTACTGGTCGTCGAAGGTCGGCACCGAGTACGCGGCCGCGCGGGCCTCCTCGGTGGGCTGCACCTGGATGTTCCGGTACTTGTTGATGCCCGTACCGGCCGGGATGAGCTTGCCGATGATGACGTTCTCCTTGAGGCCCACCAGCTTGTCGGAGCGGGTGTTGATCGCGGCGTCCGTGAGCACGCGGGTGGTCTCCTGGAAGGAGGCCGCCGACAGCCACGAGTCGGTCGCGAGCGAGGCCTTCGTGATGCCCATGAGCACCGGACGGCCGGCCGCGGGCTCGCCGCCCTCGGCGACGACCCGACGGTTCGCGGCCTCGAACTCGGCGCGCTCGGTGAGCGAGCCGGGCAGGAACTCCGTCGAACCCGAATCGATGATCGTCACGCGACGCAGCATCTGCCGCACGATGGTCTCGATGTGCTTGTCGTGGATGGACACACCCTGCGACCGGTACACCTCCTGGACCTCGTTGACCAGGTGCACCTGCACCTGACGCGGGCCCATGACGCGCAGCACCTCGTGCGGGTCGGCAGCGCCCTCGAGGAGCTGCTGGCCCACCTGCACGTGGTCACCGTCGGCAAGCAGACGCTCGGAGCCGTCCTCGTGCTTGAACACGCGGAGACGCTGGCGCTTGCTGATCTTGTCGTACACGACCTCTTCGCTGCCGTCGTCCGGCGTGATGGTGATCGTGTAGAACCGGTCGTCGTCCTCCAGGCGGATTCGGCCGGAGGTCTCGGCGATCGGGGCCTTGCCCTTGGGGACACGGGCCTCGAACAGCTCGGTGACTCGCGGCAGACCGCCGGTGATGTCGTCACCGACGCCACCCTGGTGGAAGGTACGCATCGTCAGCTGGGTACCGGGCTCACCGATCGACTGCGCGGCGACGATACCGACCGCCTCGCCGATGTCGACGAGCTTGCCGGTCGCCATCGAGCGGCCGTAGCAGGTGGCGCAGACACCGGTGCCGGTGGTGCAGGTGAGCACGGAGCGCACCTTCACCTCCGCGATGCCGGCCTCGAGCAGCGCCTCGATCTGGGGGTCGCCCAGGTCGTGGCCGCGCTCGACGACGACGGTGCCGTCCTTGGCGACCGCGTCCTCGGCGAGCGTGCGGGCGTACGCCGAGGTCTCGACGTGCGCGTCGCGGATCAGCGAGCCGTCGGCCTGGACCTCCGCCAGCGGGACGACGATGCCGCGGCTGGTGCCGCAGTCGGTCTCGCGGACGATGACGTCCTGCGAGACGTCGACCAGACGACGGGTCAGGTAGCCCGAGTCGGCCGTACGCAGAGCGGTATCGGCCAGACCCTTACGAGCGCCGTGGGTGTTGATGAAGTACTCCAGCACCGTCAGGCCCTCGCGGAAGGAGGACTTGATGGGACGCGGGATGAACTCACCCTTCGGGTTCGTCACCAGGCCCTTCATGCCCGCCAGGTTGCGCACCTGGGTCATGTTGCCGGTGGCGCCCGACTTCGGGATCATCGTGATCGGGTTGTCTTCGGGGTAGAAGTCATCGATCGCCTTACCGACCTCGTCGGTGGCCTGCTTCCAGATCTCCACCAGCGCGTCGCGACGCTCACCCGAGGTGAGGGCACCGCGGGCGTACTTGCGCTCGATGCCGTCGGCCCGCTCCTCGTAGCGGTCGAGGATGTCCTTCTTGCTCGGGGGAACGAGCACATCGGACATCGAGACCGTCACGCCCGAACGCGTGGCCCAGTAGAAGCCGGCGTCCTTGAGCTTGTCGACGGTCTGCGCGACCACGATCATCAGGTACCGCTCGGCCAGGTCGTTGATGATCACGGCCTGACGCTTCTTCGGCATCTGCTCGTCGATGAACGGGTAGTTCGCCGGGAGCAGCTCGTTGAACAGCACGCGACCCAGGGTGGTCTCGGCCGTCCAGGCCTGACCGCGGGCCCACGCACCGTCGAACAGCTCCGCCTCGACCTCGGCCGACGGGCGCTGCTGCGTGAGCCGCACCTTGATCGGCGCCTGGATCGACAGCTCGCCCAGGTCGACTGCCATGATGGCCTCGGCCGGGGACGAGTACACGCCGGTCTCGGGCTGGTCCTTGGCGGCGGCCGTGTAGTGGCCCTTCGCCTCGGGCTTCTCCGTGGTCAGGTGGTACAGACCGGTCACCATGTCCAGACGGGGCATGGCGAGCGGGCGACCCGACGCCGGCGACAGGATGTTGTTCGAGGACAGCATCAGGATGCGGGCCTCGGCCTGCGCCTCCGCGGACAGCGGGAGGTGCACAGCCATCTGGTCACCGTCGAAGTCGGCGTTGAACGCCTCACAGACGAGCGGGTGCAGCTGGATGGCCTTGCCCTCGACGAGCTGCGGCTCGAAGGCCTGGATACCCAGGCGGTGCAGCGTGGGGGCACGGTTGAGCAGCACGGGGTGCTCGGCGATGACCTCTTCGAGGACGTCCCACACCTGCGGCCGCTGCCGCTCGACCATCCGCTTGGCCGACTTGATGTTCTGCGCGTGGTTGAGATCCACCAGGCGCTTCATCACGAAGGGCTTGAACAGCTCGAGCGCCATCAGCTTCGGCAGGCCGCACTGGTGCAGCTTGAGCTGCGGGCCCACGACGATGACCGAACGGCCCGAGTAGTCCACGCGCTTGCCGAGCAGGTTCTGACGGAACCGGCCCTGCTTGCCCTTGAGCAGATCGGACAGCGACTTGAGCGGGCGGTTGCCCGGTCCGGTGACCGGACGGCCGCGGCGGCCGTTGTCGAACAGCGCGTCGACGGACTCCTGCAGCATCCGCTTCTCGTTGTTGACGATGATCTCGGGCGCGCCGAGGTCGATCAGTCGCTTGAGGCGGTTGTTGCGGTTGATCACGCGACGGTAGAGGTCGTTCAGGTCGGACGTGGCGAACCGGCCACCGTCGAGCTGGACCATCGGGCGCAGCTCCGGCGGGATCACCGGCACCGCGTCGAGGACCATGCCCAGCGGCGAGTTGCCCGACTGCTGGAACGCCGCGACGACCTTGAGCCGCTTGAGGGCGCGGAGCTTCTTCTGCCCCTTGCCCGAGCGGATGGTCTCGCGCAGCGACTCGGCCTCGGCGTCGATGTCGAAGTTCTCGATGAGCTTCTTGATCGCCTCGGCACCCATAGCGCCCTTGAAGTACTCGCCGTAGCGGTCCTGCAGCTCACGGTAGAGCTTCTCGTCGACGATCATGTCCTTCGGCGCGAGCTTGACGAAGGTCGTCCAGATCTCGTCGAGCTCGTCGATGGCACGGCCGGCGCGATCGCGGATCTGCCGCATCTCGCGCTCGCCGCCGTCCTTCACCTTGCGGCGCTGGTCGGCCTTGGCGCCCTCGGCCTCGAGGACGGCCAGGTCGTCCTCGAGCTTCTTGGCGCGGTTCTCGAGATCCACGTCGCGCTGGTCCGCGAGCACCTTCTTCTCGGAGGTGATCTCGGCCTCGAGCGTGGACTGCTCGTTGTGGCGCTGCTCCTCGTCGACCTCGGTGATCACGTAGGCCGCGAAGTAGATGATCTTCTCGAGATCCTTCGGCGCCAGGTCCAGCAGGTAGCCCAAGCGCGACGGGACGCCCTTGAAGTACCAGATGTGGGTGACAGGCGCGGCGAGCTCGATGTGGCCCATCCGCTCACGACGCACCTTGGCGCGAGTGACCTCGACGCCGCAGCGCTCGCAGATGATGCCCTTGAAGCGGACGCGCTTGTACTTGCCGCAGTAGCACTCCCAGTCGCGAGTCGGGCCGAAGATCTTCTCGCAGAAGAGTCCGTCCTTCTCGGGCTTGAGCGTGCGGTAGTTGATGGTCTCGGGCTTCTTGACCTCGCCGTAGCTCCAGTTACGGATGTCATCGGCGGTCGCCAGACCGATCTTCAGTTCGTCGAAGAAGTTAACGTCGAGCACTTCTCTCCTAATTCGTCCGGTTGGCGGGGGCTAGTTCGCGAGGTCTTCGGCGGAGGCGTTCTCGTTGCGCGAGAGGTTGATGCCGAGGTTGGCAGCAGCGCGCTCGAGGTCCTCGTCGTCGCCGTCGGCCATCTCGATGGCGGCACCGTCGGACGACAGCACCTCCACGTTCAGGCAGAGCGACTGGAGCTCCTTGAGGAGCACCTTGAACGACTCGGGGATGCCGGGCTCGGGGATGTTCTCGCCCTTGACGATCGCCTCGTACACCTTCACGCGGCCGACCACATCGTCCGACTTGATGGTGAGCAGCTCCTGCAGGGTGTAGGCGGCGCCGTACGCCTGCATCGCCCAGCACTCCATCTCGCCGAAGCGCTGTCCACCGAACTGCGCCTTACCACCCAGCGGCTGCTGCGTGATCATCGAGTACGGACCGGTGGAGCGGGCGTGGATCTTCTCGTCCACCAGGTGGTGGAGCTTGAGGATGTACATGTAGCCGATGGCCACCGGGTACGGGAAGGGCTCGCCCGAGCGACCGTCGAACAGCGTCGCCTTGCCGTCGGCGCCGACCATGACGTCGCCGTCGCGGTTGGCCAGCGTCGAGCCCAGCAGGCCCGCCAGCTCCTCGTCGCGGGCGCCGTCGAACACCGGCGTCGCGGTGTTGGTGTCCTTGGGCTGGCTGTACATCTCCTCCGGGAGCGCGGACGCCCAGTCGGGGATGTTCCCGTTCTCGTCGCGCACGTCCCAGCCGGTCTTGGCGACCCACCCGAGGTGCGTCTCCAGGATCTGGCCGATGTTCATACGACGGGGCACGCCGTGCGTGTTGAGGATGATGTCGACCGGGGTGCCGTCGGGCAGGAAGGGCATGTCCTCGGCGGGGAGGATCTTGCCGATGACGCCCTTGTTGCCGTGACGGCCGGCCAGCTTGTCGCCGTCCTGGACCTTGCGCTTCTGGGCCACGTACACGCGGACCAGCTCGTTCACGCCGGGGGCCAGCTCGTCGTCGTCGTCGCGCGAGAAGACGCGGACGCCGATGACCTTGCCGGTCTCGCCGTGGGGCACCTTGAGCGACGTGTCGCGGACCTCGCGCGCCTTCTCACCGAAGATCGCGCGGAGCAGCCGCTCCTCCGGGGTCAGCTCGGTCTCGCCCTTCGGGGTGACCTTGCCGACCAGGATGTCGCCGTCGCGGACCTCGGCGCCGATGCGGATGATGCCGCGCTCGTCGAGATCGGCCAGCACCTCGTCGGAGACGTTCGGGATGTCCCGGGTGATCTCCTCGGCGCCCAGCTTCGTGTCGCGGGCATCGATCTCGTGCTCCTCGATGTGGATGGACGTGAGCACGTCCTCCTCCACCAGGCGCTGCGAGAGGATGATCGCGTCCTCGTAGTTGTGGCCCTCCCACGGCATGATCGCCACGAGCAGGTTCTTGCCGAGCGCCATCTCACCGTTGTCGGTGCAGGGGCCGTCGGCCAGGACCTGGCCGGCCTCGACGTGCTGGCCGGCGTTCACGATCGGACGCTGGTTGGCGCAGGTGCCCTGGTTCGACCGCGCGAACTTGCGCAGCTTGTAGGTCTTGCGCGTGCCCTCGTCGGCCATGACGGTGATGAAGTCGGCCGAGACCTCCTCCACGACGCCCGGCTTCTCGGTGATGACGACGTCGCCGGCGTCGACCGCGGCGCGCAGCTCCATACCGGTGCCGACCAGCGGCGACTCGGAACGGACCAGCGGCACGGCCTGACGCTGCATGTTCGCACCCATGAGGGCACGGTTGGCGTCGTCGTGCTCGAGGAACGGGATCATCGCGGTCGCGACCGAGACCATCTGGCGCGGCGAGATGTCCATGTACTCCACGGCGGAGACGGGGACGAACTCCACCTCGGAGCCGCGCTTGCGCACGAGCACCTTGTCGTCGGTCAGGCGGCCGTCGGCGTCGGTGGTCGCATTCGCCTGCGCGATGTAGTAGCGATCCTCCTCGTCGGCCGTCATGTAGACGATCTCGTCGGTGGTCTTGCCGTCCGTGACCTTGCGGTACGGAGTCTCGATGAAGCCGAACGGGTTGACCCGCGCGTACACCGACAGCGAACCGATCAGGCCGATGTTCGGGCCCTCAGGGGTCTCGATCGGGCACATGCGGCCGTAGTGCGACGGGTGGACGTCGCGGACCTCAAGGCCGGCGCGCTCACGCGACAGACCGCCGGGGCCGAGCGCCGACAGGCGACGCTTGTGGGTCAGGCCCGACAGCGGGTTGTTCTGATCCATGAACTGCGAGAGCTGCGAGGTGCCGAAGAACTCCTTGATCGCCGCCGAGACCGGGCGGATGTTGATCAGGGTCTGCGGGGTGATCGCCTCGACGTCCTGCGTGGTCATGCGCTCGCGGACGACGCGCTCCATGCGGGACAGGCCCACGCGGAGCTGGTTCTGGATCAGCTCGCCGACGGTGCGCAGGCGACGGTTGCCGAAGTGGTCGATGTCGTCGACCTCGACGGGGACCTCGACGCCGTCCGGCACGGTCATGTAGGTGAGCTGCTCCGACGGCGCCTCGTGCAGGCGCACGAGGTACTCGATCGTCGCAACGATGTCCTCCTCGGTGAGCACCAGCGGCTGCGTGCCGTCGGAGTTCGCCGGGAGACCGAGCTTCTTGTTGAGCTTGTACCGGCCGACGCGGGCCAGGTCGTAGCGCTTCTCCTTGAAGAACAGGTTCTCCAGCAGGGTCTGTGCCGACTCCTTCGTGGGCGGCTCGCCCGGGCGCAGCTTGCGGTAGATGTCGAGCAGGGCCTCGTCGGTGCCGGCCGTGTTGTCCTTCTCGAGGGTGGACCGCATGATCTCCGAGAAGCCGAAGCGCTCGAGGATCTGCTCCGTGGTCCAACCGAGCGCCTTGAGCAGCACGGTGACGGGCTGGCGGCGCTTGCGGTCGATGCGGACACCGACGGTGTCGCGCTTGTCGACGTCGAACTCGAGCCACGCACCGCGGGCCGGGATGACCTTGACGCTGTGCAGCGGCTTCTCGGTCGACTTGTCGATGTTCTCGTCGAAGTACACGCCCGGGCTACGGACGAGCTGCGAGACGACGACGCGCTCGGTGCCGTTGATGATGAACGTGCCCTTGTCCGTCATCATGGGGAAATCGCCCATGAAAACGGTCTGCGACTTGATCTCGCCGGTGTTGTTGTTGATGAACTCGGCGGTGACGAACAGCGGTGCCGCGTACGTCATGTCCTTGTCCTTGCACTCCTCGATCGAGGCCTTGACCTCGTCGAAGCGCGGATCGGAGAAGGAGAGAGACATCGAGCCCGAGAAGTCCTCGATCGGAGACAGCTCAGCGAGGATGTCCTCCAGACCGCCGGTGGGCTGTGCCTCGCCGCGCGCAGCGGCCTTGTCCCGCCAAGCGGGCGTACCGACGAGCCAGTCGAACGAGTCGATCTGCAGGTCGAGCAGGCCCGGTACGGGAAGCGGCTCGGAGATCTTCGCGAACGACACGCGCTTGGGCGCTCCGGGCACCACGGCGTCGTTCTGATCGTTCTGAGTCTGGCTGGAGACGGAGACTGCCAAGATGCGTCCTCTGCTGTGACTAGTAACGTTGCCAAAATTGTGCTGACGGCAACCCGCAGAGTACGGCCCCATTCGAGGGCGAATATTCAGATGGGCAGGAGGCAGCCAGCGCAACGTCCAACATTAACAGAGGAATGTCCACCCCGCAAGGGGCAGTCCAGACTAAGCCCCGAGAGGCTTGGGCGCAAGCATGACGCGCGCCGTTCTTCGAACACCGGCATCGTCGGTCGGCTGTGCCGTCGGCCCCGGCCGCGGGCTGGCTGCCGTGCGGGCCGGAAGCACCCGAGGATGCTCTCACGTGGACACGAGCACATCGCGTCCTGCCGATAACTGTGACCCGAATCCGCGCGGACGTCAAGCGAAACCGCCGATTTCCTTCGAATATCGGGGCCGACCCCACCCCGGAGACGCCGACACCGGCCCGGGAAGCGCTTCCGGGCCGGTGTCGGCAGTTACTACGACGGTGCGGTCAGCGCCCGTCCTCGACCTTCGGCAAGTGGTCGGTGGGATTCTCATCCACCTGCGTCACCTGGTAGGCCGACGTCGGCGACTCGTCACCGGCGTACTCCTGCTGGATCGAGACGGGAGCCGTCTCGGGGACCTGCTGGTACTGCTCCGCCACCGCGGCGACAGGGACCGTCGTGGCGTAGTCGGCCGGATCGTCGCCGAGGTCGCGGCGGATGGCGATCTGCGCCTTCTCCGGCAGCGTCGGCAGGATCTGGCGGACACGGGCCTTGCGTCGCTGCTCGCCCTTGCGGGGCGGCATGCCCGGCGTGGGCTGCATCTGCGGGGCGATCTCGTCCGGGACGTCGACGCCACCGTCGGAGTGGCCGGCGGCGACGCGGGCGAGCTCCGCCTCCATCTGCGCCGAGTCCTTCTCCTCCGACATGCCGATCGGGCCGATCATCGAACCGGATAGGAACTGCTTGACCACGGGCTCCTCCGAGGTGAGCAGCACCTCGCGGGGGCCGAACATCACCAGATGCTTGAGGAAGAGCATGCCCATGTTGTCCGGCACCGTGCGGGCGATGTTGATGTTGTGCGAGACGATCAGCGTCGTGCAGTCGATCTGCGCGTTGATGTCCATCAGCAGCTGGCTGGTGTAGGTGGTACGCACGGGATCCAGGCCCGAGTCCGGCTCGTCGACGAGCATGATCTTCGGGTCCATCACGAGCGCGCGGGCCAGGCCGGCGCGCTTACGCATACCGCCGGAGATCTCGCCCGGGAGCTTGTCCTCAGCGCCGATCAGACCGACCATCTCGAGCTTCTCCATCGTGATCTGACGGATCTCGCTCTCCTTCTTCTTCGTGTGCTCACGAAGGGGGAAGGCCGTGTTGTCGTACAGGTTCATCGAGCCGAACAGCGCGCCGTCCTGGAACAGCACACCGAACATCTTGCGGATCTCGTACAGCTCCGAGGACGTACACGTGAGGATGTCCGTGCCGTCGATGATGATCTCGCCCTCCTCCGGGCGCAGCAGACCGATCAGGGACTTCAAGAACACCGACTTACCGGTACCCGACGGGCCGAGCAGAACCGAGACCTCGCCCGCGGGCAGGGTCAACGAAACGTCGGACCAGATGTTCTGGGACCCGAACGACTTCGTCAGGTTCTTGGTAGTTACTTCGACACCCACTGTCGAGACCTTTCGTCGCTTCCAGGTGTGGCTCGCGCCACAGACCGCTGGGAGCACAGTACCCCAGTACCCGCTGGTGGCGGTACCGGACCTGTTCGCTTCGGACGGGGCGGCACCGTCGGAAACGAGAACCGCCCCGTCGCACTGGGCGACGGGGCGGTTACAGCACTGACGTGCGGTTCGGTTATTACTTGACCGAAACCGACGCGCCGGCCTCCTCGAGCTTGGCCTTGGCAGCCTCGGCGGCGTCCTTGTCGACCTTCTCCAGGATCGCCTTGGGGGCGCCCTCGACGAGGTCCTTGGCCTCCTTCAGGCCGAGGCCCGAAACCAGCTCGCGGACGACCTTGATGACCTGGATCTTCTTGTCGCCGGCGCCATCGAGGATGACGTCGAACTCGTCCTGCTCGGCAGCGGCGTCGGCGCCGCCGGCGGCGGGGGCCGCACCGGCAGCCGCGACGGCGACCGGAGCAGCAGCGGTGACCTCGAAGGTCTCCTCGAAGGCCTTCACGAACTCGCTGAGCTCGAGCAGGGTGAGCTCCTTGAACTGGTCAAGCAACTCGTCGGTGGTGAGCTTCGCCATGGTGGCGTCCTTCCGTTAGAACTTGCTCGCTGATCCGCGAGGCAAGGGGTGGTGTGCTGGGGATCAGCGGTATTACGCGGCAGCCTCTTCGGCGGCCTTCTTCTCCTGCAGCGCGGCGGCCAGGCGGGCCACCTGCGAAGCGGGAGCGTTGAACAGGCCAGCGGCCTTCGCCAAGTTGCCCTTCATGGCACCGGCGAGCTTGGCCAGGAGCACCTCGCGCGACTCGAGATCGGCGATGCGCTCGACCTCGGCCACGGACAGCGCCTTGCCGTCCATGTAGCCGCCCTTGATGACCAGGGCCTTGTTGTCCTTGGCGAACTTCTTGATCGCCTTGGCGGCCTCGACCGGCTCACCCTCGATGAAGGCGATAGCGGTCGGACCCACGAACAGCTCGTCCAGTCCCTCGACGCCGGCGTCCTTGGCGGCGAGCTTGACCAGGGTGTTCTTGGCGACGGAGTAGGTAGCACCCTCTCCGAGCGAACGACGCAGCTCGGTGATGGAACCGACCGACAGCCCGCGGTACTCGGTCACCACGGTGGCCGTGGACTTGGAGAACTGCTCAGCGATCTCAGCGACTGCTGCGACCTTTTCGGCGTTTGCCATACTTCGCCTCCTCTCTACGTGTCATCCGTCTGTGGAGGCCTTGCCCTGAAACGACGAGAACCCCGGCGCAGGGCGCACGGGGTTCATGAAGAATCCTCGTCCTCCTGCGTGGGTCGCCGGCTCGGGGCCGGACCTTCGATCAGGCTTGCGCCTGATGACCGACGGTCTTCGGTGGAACGGTCCGGTTGTCACCGGATTCCGAGGGACCAGAGTACGCGAGTGCTGGTCCGTCGCCAAATCGTCGTTCGACGGTGCGCTGCAGCCCCTCCGCCGGGCATTCCGGGTGCGGATGCATTCCCGCACCCGTTCCGCCCGGTCGCACCCGGCACGCCGGGTGCGCTGGCGCATTCCGGGTGCGGGAGAGCATCCGCACCCTGTTCATCCGCCGATCAACCGACGGCGACGCCGGATTCGGTGTAGACGATGCGCAGGGCGAGACCGGCCTCCGGGCCCATGACGCGGGCAGCGAGCTCGACGAGGGCGGCCGTGAACGACGGGCCGTGGGCCGCACCGTCGGCTCCCGTGGAAGCGACGACGTGATGCGCGAGCTCGTGCAGGATCACCAGCTCGCGGAGCGCCCAGGCACCGTCGCGCCCGGCGGGGACGGCGACGACCGGCCCGCCAGGACCGCTCTCGTAGTGCGCGCCAGCGGCGCCCGCGCGGGCCCGCACCCGCACCACACCGGGGCCGAGCACGCGATCGGCGTAGGCCTGCACCGAGTCGACGGAGGCGAAACGGGCCTCGGGCGGCAGCGTCAGCGGCACCCCCAGCACGTCGACGGTGCGCCCCGCCCCCGCGTGCTCGAACAGGCCGCGGACCAGCTCCTCCGCGCGATAGACCGCGGCCCGCTGCGCGTCCCTAACCAGCGGGGCTACACATCCTTGGCGACCTTGAGCTGCTCGATGATCGCCTTGCCCGTCGCGGCCATGTCGTCGCGGCCGATCGGGATGACGAGCATCGCGTAGGTCTGCGGTGCGGAGGCGATCACGATGACCGTGACGTCGTCGCCCGCGACGGTGAGCTTGTCGCCCGTGACCAGGATCTTGCCCGTGACCTTGGCGGCGGACACCCCGTCGACGGTGATCATCTCGGCCGCGGACTGCTCCACCCGCTTGGAGGTCACGTTGAGGTAGCCGGCGCCGTCCGCGATGCACTGGATCATCCGCGAGGCGGCGTCCTTCGGGTCCAGCTTCGACGTGAAATTGGTCTGGCCGACCTCTGCGCCGGCCTGCCAGGGCTGGCCGTCGCCCATCGATTTCTGCAGGCCGGCGGCGGCGATGCTCTGCGCGTACACGGTGTAGCTCTCCTGCTCCCAGCCCGGCGCGGCCGCGACGGGGAAGGACAGCGGGCCCGAGGCGACGCGGTCGGTGATCGGTGAGGCCAGGCCGGTGCCGGGCACGCCGCAGTCGCCGCCCGTGCTGGGCGTGACCGAGGTGGGGCCGGCGCTCGGCGCGGCGCTCCGGTCGCTCTCGTCGGAGCCCGAGTTCACGACCAGCAGGACCGCAGCGATCGCCACCGCGATCACCAGCACCACCGCGATGCCGATAGCGGCGTAGAGACCGGTGCGGTTCGGCTTCTGCGGCTGCCCCTGCTGGCCGGGGTACTGCTGACCGGGGTACTGCTGCCCCGGGTACTGCTGCCCCGGGTACTGGTAGCCCTGCTGCTGGTAAGGCTGCTGCTGCCCGTACGGATTCGCCTGCTGCCCGTACCCGTACTGGTAGCCGCCCTGCGCGTACGGATCAGGCTGCGCGTACGGATCAGGCTGCTGTCCGTTCGGATCCTGCGGGTTGCTCATACGTCCCTCGCCACCTTGAGCTGCTCGAAGACCTGCTGGGCCACCGCCGCGAGGGCGGTGTCCCCGATCGGGGTGTCCGACTCGAAGTATGCCTGGGGCGCCGAGCCGATGACCACAACAGTAACCACGTCGCCCGGAATCGCGAGGCCCTCGCGGCTGACGAGGATGCGGCCGACGGCCCGCGCGGCGGGCACCCCGTCGACGGCGATCGCCTCCGGCTCGGTCAGTCCCACGAGCCGCGGCCGGTAGGAGTCGTACCGGCTGCTCGCGACGATGCACGGGATGATCCGGCGCGCGGCCTCCGCGACCGGCACCTTGGGCGCGAAGGTGGTGAGCCCCACCTCGACGTGCGCGTCCCACTTATGTCCAGGCACCGTGGTGCGCAGGCCCGCCGCCTGCGCGCCGGGCGCGAAGAGCTGGTAGCGCTGCGGCGTCCAGCCCGGCGCCGCGGAAACCGGGAAGGACACCGGACCGGAGACCACGCGCTGGCCGATCGGCGTGGTCGAGCCGGCGCCGGGGAGCCCGCAGGTACTCGCACTCCCTGAGGCCGCCGACCTCGCGCCCGCGACCGTCGAAGAGCCGCCGGAACCGCCCTTCATCAGCAGCGTCGCGAGCATCGCGACCAGCACGACGGCGACGACCGCTCCCCCGACCGCCCACCACAGCCCCGCGTTTCCGCGCGCCGGTAGTGGCGCCGGGGACAGCGGGGGCGGCGGGTACGGGTTCACGGCCGGCGCTGCTCCAGGGCGCCGCGGCCGCCGCTCAGCTCGGAATGGGTACCGAGACGCGCGGACCGGCCGGCCCGGTCACCCGCACGGCGGGCACCGTCGGAGTAGCCGGCGGAGGCGGCGGACCCGCGCCAGCGTCCCCGCGCCGTGGACTCGCCCTGATAGAAGGACGCGAGCTCGACCTCCTTGTCGCGCAGCGCGAGTGCGGTGCCCGACTCGTCCCGCTCGGTAGCCTGCGCCGTGGCGGCGGCGCGCGCGTCCGCGAGCCGCGCCCCGATGCGGGCCGCGAAGGCCGACTGGAAGTTGATCCGCGCCGTGACCCCCGAGACCGGCTTGGTCTCCACCCAGCGGCGGCGGGTGCGCCGATCCTCGTACAGCTGCTGCACCGTCTCCGACTTGTGTGCGCCCGAGCGGAGGTAGGCGTCCGAGGCGCGGACCATCTGGATCACCAGGGACGCGTACAGCGCCTCGCACGCGTCGACGTCCTCCGCGAAGCCGTAGGCGAAGACGAACGTGGAGTTGGAGGCCACGTCGCACCGCACGTCGTTCGACTGGGCGATCGCGACGAAGAGCTCGACGAAGGTGCGCAGGCCGCGTCGGCCCGCCTCCCCGATCCGGACCGTGCGCTGCTCGGGGACGGCGCGGGCCCGCTCGGTGCCGCGCTGGTGCGCGCGGGCCACGGCGAGGTCGATCGACGCGGCCGTCGCGAGCCGCTGCGCAGCCTCGGTGAACGTGGCGGCCTCGTGCTCGTTATCGGTGCCCTCCGCCTGCCGCAGCAGCGCCCCGATGCGGGCGAGCAGTCTGTCGTCGTCCATGGGCGCGAGGATACCGGCGCACACCGACAGGTTCACGGCCACGACCGGCGGCGCCTTCACTGCGCTGACCCGCTCTTCGCGCTGCCGGCGAACGGCGCGATCCTCCTGCTCGTCCTTCTGGTCGCGAACTCGGCGGCCGCGCTGATTTAACGCGGGTACGACGAAGCCCCCGACCGCTCGAAGAGCGATCGGGGGCTTACGTCAGACCCGATGAGGCCTCGAGGCTCAGGCCTCGTCCTCGGTGAGGTTGCTCACGCGACTCGGATCCACCTGGATGCCCGGTCCGGTGGTCGTCGAGACGGTGACCTTCTTCAGGTACCGGCCCTTCGCCGCCGACGGCTTCGCGCGCAGGATCTCGTCCAGCGCGGCGCCGTAGTTCTCCACCAGCTGCTTGGCGTCGAAGGACGCCTTGCCGATCACGAAGTGCAGGTTCGACGCCTTGTCGACGCGGAACGTGATCTTGCCGCCCTTGATGTCGCCCACGGCCTTGGTCACGTCGGGAGTGACGGTGCCGGTCTTCGGGTTCGGCATGAGGCCACGGGGGCCGAGCACGCGAGCAATGCGACCGACCTTGGCCATCTGGTCCGGGGTGGCGATCGCGGCGTCGAACTCGAGCCAGCCGCCCTGGATCTTCTCGATCAGGTCCTCGGCGCCCACCTCGTCGGCACCCGCGGCCTTGGCCTCCTCGGCCTTGTCGCCGACGGCGAAGACGATCACGCGGGCCGTCTTACCGGTGCCGTTCGGCAGGTTGACGGTGCCGCGCACCATCTGATCGGCCTTGCGGGGGTCGACACCGAGGCGCATCGCGACCTCGACGGTGGCGTCCTGCTTGGTGGAGGAGGTCTCCTTGGCCAGCGACACAGCCTCGAGCGGGCTGTACAGCTTGTCCTTATCGACCTTCTCGGCAGCGGCCTTGTAGGCCTTGCTGTTCTTGCTCATGAAAACTCTTTCGTTTCTTGCCCGGCTAGTGGGCAGTGAGTGGTTCTGCGGGCCGAGCGGGCCCTCCCACGGGACGCACGAGACGTCCCGGCGACTTACTCGACGGTGATGCCCATCGAGCGAGCAGTACCGGCGATGATCTTCGCGGCCTGATCGATGTCGTTCGCGTTCAGATCTTCCTTCTTGGTCTCGGCGATCTCACGCACCTGATCCCAGGTCACCTTGGCGACCTTGGTCTTGTGCGGCTCGCCCGAGCCCTTCTGCACGCCGGCTGCCTTGAGCAGCAGCTTGGCGGCCGGAGGAGTCTTCAGCTTGAAGTCGAAAGAACGGTCCTCGTAGACCGTGATCTCGACGGGGATGACGTTGCCACGCTGCGATTCGGTCGCGGCGTTGTACGCCTTGCAGAACTCCATGATGTTGACGCCGTGCTGACCAAGCGCGGGACCCACGGGCGGAGCAGGGTTGGCCTGCCCGGCCTGGATCTGCAGCTTGATGAGCCCGGCGACCTTCTTCTTCTTCGGGGGCATCCTCAGTTTCCTTTTTCTTCACCCCACGCCCTTGCAGCGGGCGCGGGAAGTCTTGTGCGCGGCGAACCGCGTCAGCTGATCTTCTCGACCTGGTTGAAGGCGAGCTCGACGGGCGTCTCACGCCCGAAGATCGACACGAGCACCTTGAGCTTGCGCTGCTCGGCGTTGATCTCGCTGATCGACGCGGGAAGGGTCGCGAACGGGCCGTCCATGACGGTGACCGACTCGCCGACCTCGAAGTCGACCTCGACCGCGGGGCCCTGCGAGGCGGCGCCACCGGAACCGGCGGCACCGTCGGACGCGGCACCGGCCTTGTCCTTGGCGGGCTTGGTGCGCGCGCTCTCGGGGAGCAGGAACTTCACGACCTCGTTCATCGTGAGCGGCGAGGGCTTGCTGGTCAGGCCGACGAAGCCGGTGACGCCGGGGGTGTTGCGGACCGCACCCCAGGACTCGTCGTTGAGGTCCATGCGCACCAGGATGTAGCCCGGCAGCACCTTGCGGTTGACCCGCTTCTGCTGGCCGTTCTTGATCTCGGTGACCTCTTCGGTAGGGACCTCCACCTGGAAGATGTAGTCGCCGACGTCAAGGTTCTGGACGCGGGTCTCGAGGTTGGCCTTGACCTTGTTCTCGTAGCCCGCGTAGGTGTGGATCACGTACCAGTCGCCGGGGGCGGTGCGCAGCTGCGCCTTCAGCTCCTCGACGGGGTCGATCTCCTCAGGCTCCTCCTCCGCGACGATCTCGGCACCGTCGCCGGACTCGTCCGCGTCGAGGACGCTCTCTTCGACCTCGATCAGCGCGTCGTCGTCGGCCTGCGGGGAGGCGTCCTCGGCCTGCTCGACCTCGGTCGCCGCGGCAGCGTCGTCGACCAGGACGTCCTCAACGGCGTCCAGCTCTGCCTCGTTGTGCTCCGGGGTGCTCACAGCGCCGAAGTTCCTTCCGTCTCGTCTACTCGTGTGGTCCGGCTACTTGCCGAACGCCCACAACATCAGCTTCGCGAAGCCGAGGTCGAGGAGGCTGATCATCGCGGTGAGGACCACCACGAAAACCAGCACGATGATCGTGTAATTGATCATCTGGGACCGGGTCGGCCAGATGACCTTCCGCAGCTCCGCGACGACCTGGCGGATGAACAACCAGATGGCGGCGAACGGATTGCGCGACTTCTTCGCTGTCACGGACTTCTTCGCGGCACCGGACTCGACCGCCGAACCGGGCTCCGGAGCCTCGGCCAGCGCCGTGCGGCCACCGCGGCCGCTCGAGCGCTTACCGGAAGGGCGGACCTGCTGGGCGTCTTCGGCGGCGCTGTCGCCGACGGTTTCGCCGGTGGTCGCGTCGTCCTTCTCGTCGCTCACGCACTTCCCTCCGCTGGATCTTCCAGCGGGCGTCGGCCCGCCGATGTCGACAGCCGGGCCGGGGCCCGCGCTATGCAGGGGCGACAGGACTCGAACCTGCGACCTGCGGTTTTGGAGACCGCTGCTCTACCAACTGAGCTACACCCCTTTGCGGAGCCTTTGGGCCCCGCACCCGCACCGTTCGAAGGGCGCGCTTTCGCACGCCCGCCGTTTTGTGCGGACAGTTCAGTGTACGGCACATCGGTACCGCACCTCAAAACGCACCGGTCCGCGACCCGAGCGGGCCGCGGACCGTCAGGCGAACTGGACGGTGGCGACCGGCTTGCCGAAGATCTTGCGCTCGCCCTGCTTGACCGTCAGGAAGACGACACCCGTCTTGGTCTCCTCGTCGAGCGACTTGATCTTGCCCGAATACAGGAGCTCTGCCTTCTGGTCGGCCGGGACGTACACCGGCGCGGTGAAGCGGACGCTGTACTCCTTGAGCGCGCCCGGGTCGCCCAGCCACTCGGTGATGTAGTTCGAGCCCAGGCTCATGGTGAGCATGCCCTGCGCGACGACGTCCTCCATGCCGGCCAGCTTCACGATGTGATCGGACCAGTGGATGGGGTTCGGGTCGCCGGTGACGCCGGCGTAGTTGACGAGATCGCCACGGGTCAGCTCGAAGATCCGCTCCGGGAGCTCCTCGCCCACCGTCACGTCCGCGAAGTTACGAAGTGCCATACATCATCACCTTTTCCATTGCACCGACGAACGCGGCGTCCTCGTCCTCGCCCGACCGGCCGGCCAGTGTGGTCCATGAAGTGACCAGGTGATTGCCATCCTGGTCGGAGATCTCGTTGCGGGTCACGATCAGGTCCACACCCGCGGCCTGCTTGAAGGCGTCGAAGTGGACGTGCGTGGTCAGTGTCATGCCGGCGAGGATCGGCGCGTGGAACTGCACCTTCTGCTCGGACTGCACGACGGGGCGACGGCCGTAACCGACGATCGCATTCTCGAAAAGCGGGCGGTGGGCGATGATTCCGATCAGCGAGAACATGATCGGGGGCGCCACGACATCGGCGTACCCGGCCGCGCGGGCGGCCTCCACGTCGTGATGCACGGGATCGGTCAACTGGGATGCGTTCGCGAACTCGCGGACCTTCTCGCGGCTGACGTAGTACTTCTCGTCGTATTCGTAGTTGTAACCGACCGCGGCGCGTGTGCGCTCCGCGACTTCCTCTGGGCTGAGCTGCTCGGTGACCGGTCCACCCGGCACATCGATGTCCTTGCTCACGTGACGAACCTACCTATCGTGAATGGGCTGAAGGGCAGTATGCCAAAAGGGAGGGCATCCGCTGTGGATGCCCTCCCCCTTGTCGACGTCTACGTCAGCGCGACTCTCGATGCGCCTGGTGCGATCCGCAGTTCGGGCAGAACTTCTTCAGCTCGAGGCGATCGGGATCGTTGCGACGGTTCTTCTTGGTGATGTAGTTGCGGTGCTTGCACACCTCGCACGCCAAGGTGATCTTGGGGCGGACATCTGTCGATGAAGCCACGACGGTCCCTCTTTCGCAAATCTCTTGTCAGTTGTAGCGGTGGGGAGGCTCGATCTCCCGACCTCACGATTATGAGTCGTGCGCTCTAACCAGCTGAGCTACACCGCCCTGAGCTATCAGCACATTGCACTGGTCTAGCGAGCCCCCTAACGGAATCGAACCGTTGACCTTTTCCTTACCATGGAAACGCTCTACCGACTGAGCTAAGGGGGCGAGTTCCCGAGGCACCGTCTCCGGTGCTCCAAGAGCCTCAACGAGATTACACACCGCGGCCGAGATCATCCAAATCCGCAGGTCAACTCGTTATCACTGCGGCCTCCGACGTCGGAGACGCCGAAGGCCGCAGCGGGTGGCACGTGTAGGATTCGAACCTACGTAGGCTAAGCCGACGGATTTACAGTCCGCTCCCATTGGCCGCTCGGGCAACGTGCCGTGCACTGCCCGCGAAGGCAGCGGAGAGAAGACTACAACGCCCCCGTGGGGGGCACGCAAACCCGCAGGTCAACTGATTAGGAGTCCAGCCGAGATGGCCGATTCGTCATTCGACGTCGTGAGCAAGATCGATCGCCAGGAGGTCGCCAACGCCCTCAACCAGGCCTCGAAGGAGCTCAGCCAGCGGTACGACTTCCGCGGTACGAACACCACCGTCGAGTTCTCCGGCGAGGACAAGGTGGTGCTCACCTCCGACGCCGAGGAGCGGGTCAAGGCCGGCCTCGAAGTCTTCCAGGAGAAGCTCATCAAGCGCGGACTGTCGCTCAAGGCCTTCGACGCCGGCGACCCCGTCGCCTCCGGCAAGACGTACAAGATCACCGGCACCCTCGTCGAGGGCATCACCAGCGAGAACGCCAAGAAGATCAGCAAGCTCATCCGCGACGAGGGCCCCAAGTCCGTCAAGGCCCAGATCCAGGGTGAGGAACTGCGGGTCTCCAGCAAGTCGCGCGACGACCTGCAGTCCGTCCAGTCGCTGCTCAAGAACGCCGACCTCGACATCGCGGTCCAGTTCGTCAACTACCGCTAGGACCCCTGGTTCGACGGTGCACCGTCGGGCCGGGTGGTCCGACGGTGCGCTCATGTTCGGGCCGAAGGGCGGCCCTGCTGGTGGTCGGCGGACCGTCGGATCCGTGATCACGGCTGTGGATTTCCTCACGTCGAGAGAGCGGCGGCGGATTTCGCCACGCCGCCGGCACAGCGGCGTCGTCCCCCGCGCCGCGCCGATTCCCCGCTCCCTCGTCTCGTCCCCCGTGAGACGCCGCGCCTGTGGTGGGGGCTCGGCCGTCCCCCACGCGACGCCGAGCCCCCCGCGGCGCGCTGATTCCCCCAGTGCACGCCACGCCGAATCCCACGCCGGACGCCGACGGGCTCACGCGGAGAGGAGGCCGTGGCGGGCCAGCGACGGAGTGAGTTTGCTGCGGAGGCGGGCGTCGCTCAGCAGGTCGTCCCAGTCCCATCGCACGACCTCGAAGCCGGCGCCGACGAACAGCGCGTGCCGCTCTTTCTCCGCCTCGAGCGCCACCGCGCGCTCGGCGTCGCTGATCCCGTACTTGCCCTTGCCGTCGAACTCGCCGATGAGCGACCCCCACTCGAAGTCGGCGAACACCCGGCACCCGCCGAGGTCGAACTCGGTCTGCAATCGAGGCATCGGCAGTCCCCACGTCTTGATCAGCACCCGCGACCAGGACTCACCCGCCGACTCGGCGCAGTCCACCGACATCCCCAGCGCGCGACGCGCGATCGCCGAGCCGCGCCGCTTCCCCAGCCGATCCAGGCATGCGGCGAAGGCCGCCAGGGACACCGGCGCAGGGTCGGACGGCTTCGGGAAGCGCGGCACAAGACGCACCGCGTCGATCGCGGCGACCCCGCGAATGAGGTCGCCGGTCATCGCGACGTCGATCGCCGTGCGCGCCCGTGACGTCACCCGCACGCCGGCGACCTCGACGATCTCTTCGCCGTCGAGGGGCCGCGGGTGGACGTGGATCCCCGGCCGACGACCGCCGCCGTGGACCCGGTCAACGGTGAAGTGCACATCCTTCCGGGCCGGCCGGAGGAACGGGATGTCGTGCACGGCGGCGGCGCTCTCGTGGCTGAGCACCCCGCCACACGACGTCGCCGCCGCTACCACTCGCATCCGGTAGAGGACGTGCGCCGGATACTCGCCGGCGAGCGCGTACATCGCGGTGGCGAGCCTGATCAGGTCGCCCGATTCCACAGCGCGGCTGATCGCCCCGCTCGTCCATCCCGTGGCCAACAGATAGTCGCGAGTCAATAGCTCTCCCATGGGCACATCCCACCAGCCGAACCTCGCGCGACTCCGCTCCACGAGGCCGTCCATCCACAGCTACCAGCGGGTATCCACAACTTTTCGTCCCCGTCGCCGCGCCGATTCCCAACCCCCGCGTTCGGTCCCCCGTCGGACGCCGGTCGTGAGGTGGGGGCTCGGCCGTCCCCCACGCGACGCCGAGTCCCCCACGCATCGCCAGCCCTCCCCCACGAAACGCCACCACGAACAGCGTCGTCGGGGTTACGACGTGAGGGCCTGCAGGCGCGCGACGCGGCGGTCGACGGGTGGCTGCGTGCGGAACACCCGGCCCATGCGGTCACTGTCGAGGAAGGGGCAGACCAGCATGGTGTTGGCGTGCACGGCGATCTCGGGCTCGGGCGGCAGAGGTGCGCGAGCGGCACCGTCGGACACCTTCTGCAGGGCACTGACCAGAGCGGAGGGGGCCCCGGTCACGAGTGCGCCCGCGTGGTCGGCGCGGTAGTCGACGGTCCGCGAGACGCCCAGGCGGATCAGCGCGCCGGCGATGGGCGCGAGCACCGACAGCATGGCGTCGACGACCCGGCTGCGGCGTGCGCCGCCGTCGCCGAAGCCGAGGAGGTAGCCGAAGCCGGCGAAACCGCAGATCACGGCACCGAGCGCCCCAGCGACAGAGGCGGTCAGCGTGTCCCGGGAGCCGATCCGCGCGAGCTGATGCGCGAGCACCGCCCGCAACTCGTCCTCCTCGAGCAGCTCCAGCAGCCCGATGGTCACGCACACCGCAGCGTGCGCCGGGCCGTGGCCGGTGGCGAAGGCCGTGGGCGCCCCTGTCGGCGAGACGTAGATCGCGGGCATCGGCAGCCGGGCGGAGGTCGATAGCTCCCGGACCATCCGGAACAGGGCGGGTTGCTGCAGTTCGGAGACGCTGCGTGCGTGCATCGCGCGCAACGGGAGCGACGGTCCGCTGACGTACAGGTAGGCACATACGCCGGCGGCGAGCACGATCGACAGTACGAAGGCCGTCTGCCCGAAGACGGCGCCGGTGGCCATGAGGAAGCCTGCGACCAGCGCCAGGAGCAGCGCGGTGCGGATCTGATTGCCGGTCCTACTCCCCAGGCCCTGCACGAGAAAGGAACCTCAGCCCAGGCGCGCGACCGTGAAGGTGACCAGGGACTCGAGTGAGGAGCGGGGCTCGGACTCGGGCAGCTCGGCCAGCTCGGCGCGAGCCTCGTCGGCGTAGCGGGCCAGCGTGGCCTGCGCCTCCTTCATGCCCGCGGAGCGGCCGAGAAGCTCGATGGCCTCGTCGACCAGCGCATCCTCGGTGACCGGGCCCACGAGGATCTCGCGCAGTCGATCGGCCTCGGGGCCCTCGTCACGCAGGGCATAGAGCACCGGCAGCGTGAAGACGCCCTCGCGCAGGTCAGTGCCGGGGGTCTTGCCGGAGTCCTGGGCGATCGAGCTGATATCGATGATGTCGTCGCTGATCTGGAAGGCCATGCCGATGGCGGCGCCGATGCGATACATCCGCTGTGCCGTCTCCTCGGAGGCGCCGCCGTGCAGCGCGCCCAGCAGGCCGCAGGTGGCTATGAGGCTGCCGGTCTTGCCCCAGATCGTGTCGACGTAGTGCTGTACCGGGTCGCCGTCGCCGGCACCCTTGAGCTCGAGCATCTGGCCCGTGACCAGCTCGCCGAAGCACTTCGCGATCACGCCGACGGCGCGGGGCCCGAGGTCGGCGCCGTACGACGAGGCTCGGGCGAAGAGGTAGTCGCCGGCGAGGATCGCGATCGAGTTCCCCCACCGCGCGTTGGCCGACGGTGCTCCGCGGCGCGTGTCCGCCTCGTCCATCACGTCGTCGTGGTAGAGCGTCGCGAGGTGGGTCAGCTCCATCGCCGCGGCGGCGGTGATGACCTGGTCGGACGGCGTGCCGCCGATCCGCCCGGAGAGAACGGTGAACATGGGCCGGAAACGCTTGCCGCCCGCCTGGAACAGGTGCAGGGCCTCCTCGATCACGCACCCGTCGGCCTCGGCGATGCCGTCGGCGATGACCTGCTCCACGCGGGCGAGGTCCGCGCGGATCCCCGCCGCGAACTCGTCGGATCCCAGCGAGACCCCGGCTACCGTCTTCTCCACGCGTTCAGCCTAGCGGGCGGGTCGCGGTGTGCAGCGCGACGATGCCGCCGGTCAGGTTCGTCCAGGCCACGTCACCCCAGCCCGCCTCGCGGACGAGGTCGGCGAGATCGGCCTGCGCCGGCCAGTTCCGGATCGACTCGGCGAGATAGGTGTAGGCCTCCGGGTTCGAGGATCCCTTCGCCACCACCTGGATGGCCTCCAGCGCCACCTTCTCGTACAGCGCGCGGAAGGCGCCGTTGGTCGGCGTGGAGAACTCGCAGACCACGAGGCGGCCGCCGGGTCGCACGACGCGCGCCATCTCCCGCAGCCCCGCGACGGTGTCCTGCACGTTGCGCAGGCCGAAGGAAATGGTGGCGGCGTCGAAGGAGTCGTCCGCGAGCGGCAGCGCCATCGCGTCGCCCGCGACCATCGGCACCCGACGGAAGGCGCCGGCCTGGAGCATCCCCGTCGAGAAGTCGCAGGCTGCGACCCACGCGCCGGAACGGGCCAGGTCGACGGTCGAGACGCCGGTGCCGGCAGCGAGGTCGAGCACGCGGTCCCCCGGCTTGAGCGCGAGCGCGCGCCGGGTGCGGGCGCGCCAGTACCGGTCCAGCCCGCCCGTCATGAGCGTGTTGGTCCGGTCGTACCGGCGCGCGACACCGTCGAACATCGACGCGACGTCGCCCGGCTTCTTGTCCAGAGAGGCCCTTGCCATGCCCCGAAAACTACACGAAGTGATCAGACGGCCCGGCCCACGGAGATCTCAGAAGGTCCGGCGATCACGCTCTCGTAGTGCCCGAACAGCTGGTCACAGAGGGCTGGCCAGGTGCGTGCCAGAACGGACTTGCGGGCGGCCTCGCCGAACCGGGCGCGCAGCGCGGGATCGGCCAGGGTGTCGATGACGCCGGGCAGCAGCTCGGCGAACTCCGCGGTCGGCAGCAGGTAGCCGTTGCGGCAGTGCGCGACGAGGTCGCGCGGCCCGCCCTGGTCGGGCGCGATCGACGGGACACCCGACGCGAGCGCCTCCTGCACGGCCTGACAGAAGGTCTCGTGCTCGCCGGCGTGCACGAAGACGTCGAGCGAGGCGTAGGCGGCGCCGAGGTCCGCGCCGCCGAGCTGGCCGGTGAAGACCGCGTGCGGCAGCAGTTTCTCCAGCCGGGCGCGCTCGGGTCCGTCGCCGACGATGACCAGCTGCACGTCGTCGCGGTGCGCGAGCCCGGCGAGCCGCTCGACGTGCTTCTCCGCGGCGAGCCGCCCGACGAAGCCGACCACCAGCCGGTCCGGACGCTCCCCCAGCCAGGCGGACCGCAACGCGGCAGAGCGGTGCGAGGGGGCGAAGCGCTCCGCGTCGACGCCGCGCGCCCAGGTCTTCACCCGGGGGACGCGGTGCGCCTCGAGGTCGGCGACGGACGCCGAGGACGGCGCGAGGGTGAGGTCGCACTGCTTGTGCATCTGCCGGGTCCACCACCAGGCGGCCCGCTCCAGCGGGCCGAGGCCGTAGGAGCCGGCGAACCCGGCGACGTCGGTCTGGAAGATCGCGACGGTCGGGATGCCGAGCCGCTTCGCCGCGGCGAGGCCGCCCGCACCCAGGAAGTAGGGCGAGGCGAGGTGCACCACGTCGGGCCGGAAGTCGCGCAGCACATCGACGATGAGCATGTTCGGCTGCCCGATCGGCAGCGAGGAGATCTTCGGCAGCATCCGCGCGGGCACCCGGTACACGGGGAACCCGAGGTGCTGCGTCGGCGCCGGTTCCTCGCCCGCGACCGCATCGGGTGCGATGACGATCGCCTCGGCGCCCGTGCGGCGGCAGTGCTCGAGGACCCGGAGCACCGAGTTGGTGACCCCGTTGACGTTCGGCAGGAAGGACTCGGCCACGATCGCGATACGCACGTCAGCAGTGTCCCCCGGGGCGGTGACCGTGAGGTTCCCTACCGGTCGACGGTGCGCGGAACGTCAGGTGAACTCTCACCCCGGTGGTAGCCGGCGGCGATGAGCAGCATGATCGCCCCCACCACCAGCCACGTCCCGGCGGCGACGGACGCGGCGGGCAACACCGCGACGGCGGCGGACCGTCCGGCGACGCGCACCAGCTCCGGATCGGAGCGGCTGTACTCGACCTGGATGCGGTCGCCGACGTTCAGCTCGCTGGGATACAGGACGCCGAGCGGAGGATTGTGGTTGACGCCGTCGGTCGTGTAGAAGCTGATCGTCGAGCGGCGGGGCCCGGCGGAGAGCACCTCGGCGGTCGCCGTGCCGCGGTCGGCGTCGATGGTGCGGTCGTCACGCCAGGCGGCCGCGACCAGCACCACACAGAGCCCGGTGATGAGGATCGCCGCGCTCAGCAGGACGATCTGCACGCGGCGCAGCGCGGTGCGGCTCACACGCCCTCCCCCGCGGTCGGTCCGGCGGCGCTCGACGCCGCGACGCTGATCCGCGCCCGCATCCCGGCGTGCAGCGCGCGCAGGCCGGTGCGCTCGGTGCGCACCTCGACCACGCGCAGGCCGTCGGCGCGGGTCGCGTCGGCGAGGTCGTCCAGCTCGGCACGTACGTACTCGACGCCGTAGGCGGCGCAGAGGGAGCCGATGTCGGTGCCGTGCGGCGTGCCGAAGACGCGGGCGGCGGCACCGTCGTACTCCGCACCGGAGTACCGCTCCTCCCCCTGCTCGAGCAGGTTGAAGATGCCGCCCCCGTTGTCGTTGGCGACGACGATCGTGAGGTTGGCCGGCCGGGGCTCCTCAGGGCCGATGAGCAGGCCGGAGGCGTCGTGCACGAAGGTCAGGTCGCCCATCAGCGCGACGGTGCGCCGGTCCGGGTGGGCGAGCGCGGCGCCGACGGCGGTGCTGACCGTGCCGTCGATGCCCGCGACGCCGCGGTTGGACAGCACGCGGACGCCGGGCGGGACATCGCCGGCGAGGGCGACGTCGCGGACGGGGTTGGACGCCCCGACCACCAGCTGGTCGCCGGTGCGCAGGGCCGCGCAGACGGCGCGGGCCACATGCAGGCCCGTGACGGGCTCGGCGTCGAGTCCCTCCGCGACGGCCTCCCGCGCGGCGGCGTCGGCGTCGGCGCAGCGCCGCAGCCAGGCCGCGTCGGGCTCGCCGACGGGCAGGACCCGGGTGCCCGTCGCGGCGACGTTGCCGGAGACGTCGGGCCAGCGCGGCCCCGTCGTCACGGCGTAGACGGTGACCTCCGGATCGGCGAGCAGGGCGCTCACCTCGCGGTGCAGGGTCGGGCGGCCGCAGATGATGGCCTGCCGCGGCTTGAGGGCCGGCAAGGCCCACGGGTGCAGCGCGTTCTCCGGCGACGGCGCCGTCGGCTCGGCGACTGTGGGCAGCCCGGCGAGCGCGGGGTTCTGCCCCGCGCCGTGCCCGGAGATGACGACGGTGTCGGGGGTCAGGTCGATCGGCAGCGGTACGTCGAGGGTGGCGACGGGCGCGACGGTCCACGGGCCCCCGTCGGGCCGGCCGTGCGCGAACTCGGGCGACGGGTCGTCGGGGACGAGGGGCTCGCGCAGCGGGATGTCGAACTGGACGGGGCCGGCGTTGCCGGTGCGGGCGCCGCGCGCGGCAGAGAGCGCGCGGCAGACGGCGCTGCGCCACTGCGAGTTGCGATCGAGGCCGGGTTCGGCGAGACCGAGCGACAGCGACGCGCGGACCTGGGTGCCGAAGATGCCGAACTGCTCGACGGTCTGGTTGGCGCCGGAGCCGAGCAGCTCGTAGGGCCGGTTCGCGCTGATCACCAGCAGCGGGACGCGGGCGTAGTTGGCCTCGTAAACGGCGGGCGCGAGGTTCGCAACGGCGGTGCCGGAGGTCATGATGATCGCGACGGGACGCCGCGCGGCCGCAGCGAGACCGACCGCGAGAAAGCCGGCGGTGCGCTCGTCGATGCGCACGTGCAGCCGCAGCTCACCGCGCTTGTCCGCCGCGTGGACGGCGAAGGCGAGCGGCGCGTTGCGCGAGCCGGGGCACAGCACCACGTCGGTGACGCCGCCGCGCACCAGCTCGTCCACGATCACGCGCGCCTGGAGCGTGGACGGGTTCGGCGGCTTCTGCATGCGGACCACCTTACGACCGCGTCACCCGTCGGCCAGCTTCGCCAGGACCGGACCGGCCAGGAGGAGCAGGTCCCGTTCGAGGCCGGTGAGCCGTTCAGCCATGGCCGACTGGAGCCAGGCGTTGCGAATCTCCCGGTCCTCCTCGATCACGGTGCGGCCCGCGTCGGTCAGCTCGACGTACTGCCGCCGACGGTCCGCCTCGTCCCGGCGTCGGCGCACCAGGCCGGCGTCGGCGAGGGCGTTGAGCGCGGGGGTGAGGGTCTGCGCGCGGACATGGTGCGCCTCGCCGAGTCCGGCCGGCGTGGCCGGTCCGCCGCGGTCGAGACTGCCGAGGATCAGGTACTGGGTCTCGGTGAGCGGACCGGGCCGGCGGTGGGCACGGATCTCGCGGCTCAGGGAGTGCACGCCGTAGCGGAGGTCGCTGACATCGGACATAGAAAGAGTTTACTTCATACTTTTGCTCATTTCGCGAGTTGCGCGACGAGTTCCACAAGCAGATACTTGTAGTCATGCGAAGTGAGCTGACGAGATGGACGGGCCTGATCGTCGCCTCCTGCGTCCTCTCGTCCGCGTTGATCGCGGCCGGTGTGCCGAGCGCACCCCTGTTCGCCGCGCTCGTGTGCGCGGTGGTCGCGGCACTCGCGGGCCGCGCGCCGGGGCCGATCCCGCGGCCGGTGCAGGTGGGCGCGCAGGGCGTCCTCGGCGCGTACATCGGCACGCTCATGCAGGCGCACACCGTCGCGGCACTGGGCTCGCGGTGGCCGGCGGCGCTGCTCGTCGGGTTCGCGACGCTGCTGCTCTCCGTCGGCGCCGGGGCGCTGCTGGGCCGGCACCGCGACACGGACTCGATCACCGGCTCGCTCGCGCTGGTCGCGGGCGGCGCGTCGGGGCTGGTCGCGATCGCGCGGGAGCTCGGCGGCGACGAGAAGGTGGTCGCGGTCGTCCAGTACCTGCGCGTCGGGCTGGTGACGGTCTCGCTGCCGCTGGTCGCGGCGTTGTATCCGCACACCCCGGGTTCCTCGTCAGTCGCATCCGGCCCCGAGCGCGCTTGGTGGTTCGACCTCGGCTTCACCGCGCTGTGCGTGGGCGGCGGCCTGGCGCTCGGGCTGGCGACGCGGCTGCCCGCCGGCGGCCTCCTCGGTCCGCTGGTCGCCTCCGCCGCGCTATCGCTGTCGGGCGTCGCCGCGAGCGCGACGGTGCCGTGGGTCCTGGTCGCCGCGGGCTACCTGGTGATCGGCTGGCAGGCGGGCGTGGGCTTCACCCGCGAGTCCCTGCGGTCGATGACGCGACTCCTGCCCTGGGCGGTGCTGCTCATCGTCGGCGTCGGGATCGGCTGCGCGGGGCTGGGCTTCGCGCTGTCCGCGATGACGGGCGCCTCCGCGCTCGACGGCTACCTCGCGACGACGCCGGGCGGCATCTACGCGGTGCTCGCGGTGGCCGCGTCGTCGAACGTCGACATCACCTTCGTCGTCGCCGCGCAGCTCATCCGTGTGCTGCTCATGCTCTTCCTCGCGCCCGCCGCGGCCCGCGCCTTCCAGAAGTGGCGCGCGACGCGCGAGCGCGACCGTGCGAACACTGCTAACATCGCGGCATGACTGCGGGTACCCGGGAATTCGACCTCATCGTCTTCGGCGCGACCGGCTTCGTCGGCGTCCTGACGGCGCGCCACCTCGCTCAGCACGCGCCCGACGGCGTGCGCATCGCCCTGGCCGGCCGCACGCAGGCCAAGCTGGAGAAGGTCCGCGCCGAGCTGGGCGAGCGGGCGAAGGACTGGGGCGTCGTCGTCGCCGACGTCGACAAGCCCTCCACGCTCGACGCGATGGTCGCCCGCACGACGGTCCTGTGCAGCACCGTCGGCCCCTACGCGCTGTACGGCGAGACGGTCGTCGGCGCCTGCGTCAACGCCGGCACGCACTACACCGACCTCACCGGCGAGGTGCTCTTCGCGCGCCGCTCGATCGACAAGTTCCAGGAGCAGGCCGCCGCGAACGGCACGAAGATCGTGCACTCCTGCGGTTTCGACTCCATCCCGTCGGACCTCGGCACGTTCCTCGTCTACGAGAAGGCCCAGGCCGACGGTGCCGGCACGCTCGGCTCCACGACGCTGGTGATCCGCTCGATCCGCGGCGGCGCGAGCGGCGGCACCATCGCCTCCGCGATCGGCCTCGCCGACGAGGTCAGCGCCGACAGGGACGCCCGCCGCGTCGCCGGCCGGCCGCACTCGCTGAGCGTCGACCACACCCGCGAGACCCCGAAGCAGCCCGGCGACCTGTCCGTCGTCGACGCGAAGACCGTCGACCCGTCGCTGAGCGGCAAGCTCGCGCCGTTCTTCATGGCCAGCTACAACACCCGCGTCGTGCGCCGCTCGAACGGACTACTCGACTTCGCCTACGGCCCCGACTTCAGCTACCGGGAGACGATGGCCGTGCCCGGCCCGCCCATCGTCTCGACGGTGGCCGCCCGCGCCGTGCAGGGCGCCCTCGCGGTGGGCATGGCGGCGCTCGCGATCAAGCCGCTGCGCCCCGTGCTCGACCGGATCCTCCCGTCGCCCGGTGAGGGCCCGAGCGAGTCCTCCCAGGCCAAGGGCTCGTTCATCGCCGACGTCTACACCCGGACGACGAGCGGCCGCCGCTACCGATCGACCATCGGCGCCAAGCTCGACCCCGGCTACAGCGGCACCGCCGTCATGCTGGGCGAGTCCAGCCTGGCGCTGGCCCTCGACGGCGACACCGCTCGCGGCGGCGCGACGCTCCCCGACCGCGCGGGCGTCCTCACTCCGGCCGTCGCGCTCGGCGATGTGCTCGCGGATCGCCTGCGCGCGCAGGGCTTCACCGTCACCGTCGAGGAGCTCACCGCCTAGGCGAGCGCGAGGAAGAGCTTCTCCAGCTTCTTCTGGTCGACGTTCTCCGGCCCTTCGGTGGCGATGCAGTGCTGCAGGCCGGTGGCGACGAGGGCGTAGCCGCTACGCCCGAGTGCCTTGTTCACCGCGGCGAGCTGCGTCAGTACTTCCTCGCACTCCTCCCCCTCCTCGAGCATGCGGATCACGGTCGCGAGGTGGCCGTGGGCCCGCTTGAGCCGCGTCACGATGGGCTTGGCGCCCTCCTCGGGGAGCTTCATGCGCGGAGCCCGTCCAGCATGCCGGCGAGTCGCTCGCGCGCGTCCGCGGCGACGCCGGACAGCGCTGCGGTGCCGGTGAATTCGGGCATCACGTTCGGATCCATCACCTCGACGAGCGCGCCCGTGCCGTCAGCAGAGACCACGACGTTGCACGGCAGCAGCGCAGCCACGCGCGAATCGATGCCGAGCGCCTCGTGCGCCAGTTGCGGCCGGCAGGCGCCGAGGATCACCTTCGGCGGCACGTCGACGTCGAGCTTCGCCTTGAGCGTGGCCTTGAGGTCGATCTCCGTCAGCACGCCGAAGCCGGCCGCCGCGAGGCCCTCGCGCACGCGCGTCACCGCCTCGCCGTAGGGAGCGTCGATCGCTGCGCTCATCGTGAATTCCGCCATGGGTCCGTTCCTTCCGTCGCCGAGGCGGGCATCGCCGCCGCCGTGGTACCCATCGTGACATATCCCCCAGGGGGGATGCTAGGTTCGTGACGAACATCCCCCTAGGGGGTTACTGGAAGGACCGATATGAGCATCAGCGTCACCGTCCTCATGCACGGCAGGCCCGCGACGATCCACGGCGCGCGGGCCTTCGAGACCTTCCGCGGCTTCTGCGCCAGCGCGAACGCGTAAGGTCCGGCCCATGTGCAGTGCGATCACCTGCCGCGTGTGCGGCAAGACCACCTGGACCGGCTGCGGCTCCCACGTCGACGCCGTCCGCGCCACTGTCCGGCCCGAGGACTGGTGCGACGGTCACGCCGCCCCGTCCGCCTCGTGGGGCGCCGAGCAGCCCGCCAAGCGCGGCTGGTTCCGCCGCTAGCCGGCGCTAGCCGTCGATGCGTGCGAAGGGGCGCAGCTCCTCCACCTCGTAGGCCAGTTCGAGCAGCGCCGCCTCGGTGCCCGCGGGACCCGCGAACTGGGCACCCAGCGGGAGCCCGGCACCGTCGAACCCGCACGGCACGGAGATCGCCGGGCCGCCCGAGACGTTGTTCAGCGGGGTGATGCCCACCATCGCGATGGTGCGGGACATGAACTCGTCGAAGGGCAGCGCCGGGTCGAGGTGGCCGATCCGCGGGGTGGTGCTCGTCATCGTCGGCGAGAACATCGCGTCCACACCGCGCTCCACGAACATCCGCTCGTAGTTCCCGGTCACGGCACGCAACCGCGCGATAGCCCCCGGGATCGACGGTGCGCCGCGCAGCCCGGACCGCAGCAGGCTGCGGGTCACGGGATCCAGCGCGCGGAAGGAGCTGCGGCCGCGCGCCTCGACCGCCGTGACGGCGACCTCGAGGCCCGCGAGCAGCCCCCAGTAGTGCAGGAAGTCGTCGACGAAGCCGCCGTCGATCCGCAGGTCCGCCATGCTCAGCTCGACGATCTCGTGCCCTTGATCCGTCAGCTCGTCGGCCAGGGTCCGGACCGGCGCGAGGCACTCCGCCGCGATGCCGAACGCGGTGACCGACTCGGTGACCAGCCCGATCCGGCGACGCCGGCCCGGCCCACGCACGTGCCCGACGGGCGGCAGCGCGGGATTCCGGCGGTGCCGTTCGGCCGCGGCGAAGTACCGCGCGGTGTCGCGGACGGTGCGCGTGAGCACGCCCTCGCACACCACGTTCACCGGCAGTACCGCGAGCGCGGGCAGTTCGGCGAGCCGGCCGCGCGTGCCCTTGAGCCCGACGAGGCCGTTCAGCGCCGCGGGAATCCGGATCGAGCCGCCGCCGTCGTTCCCGTGCGCGATCGGTAGCGCGCCGGAGGCCACGAGCGCCGCGGAGCCCGACGACGAGCCGCCCACGGTGTAGTCGGTGTTCCAGGGGTTGCGGGCGGGCGCACGGTCGGCGAACTCGGCGCTCGCGGTCATGCCGAACTCCGGCATCACCGTCGAGGCCAGCACGTTCACGCCGGTCGCGGCGAACTGCTCCCCCACCGGCCCCGAGCGCTTCGCGGGCGTCGCGGGCAGGGCCGCCGAGCCCATCGTGGTGGGCAGGCCCGCGAAGGCGGTGTTCTCCTTGATCGCCGACGGGACGCCGTAGAACGCCGCGTCCACCGGGGCCTGCGGCCCGGTGCCGCCCTCGGGCAGCCACCAGCGCACCGCCCGCGTCGCAGGGTCGACGGTGCGGATCCGCGCCGTCGCGGCGGCGGCGGCCTCGGCGATGCCGATCGTGCCGGCCGCGATCGCCTCGGCGACGCCGGTGGCGTCGAGGGTGCCGAGGACGTCGTCGGTGAACGCGTTCGCCCGCGTGCCGACCTTCGTGATCTCCGTGGTCATGACTGCTCCTCCGGCGTTGATGCCGAGTTTGTACAAACTTACCGAATTGGACGATAGCCCGAGTCTGGAACTTTGTACAGACTTCGCTCGCAGCCTAGACTGCGGGGCGTGGAGGAGCGCAAACACCGGCGGAGCACGCTCGAACGCAAGCGCGCGCTCCTCGAGGCGACGGTCGAGACGGTCGGCGAATCCGGCTACGCGTCAGTGACCCACCGCGCCGTGACCGCCCGCGCGGGTCTGCCCACCACGACGATCGGGTACTTCTTCGCGTCGATCGACGACCTCACACACGAGGCGATGCGCACCTTCGTGGCGGAGGAATTCGAGCGGCTCGACGTCCTGGCGGCGCTCCTCGCGAACACCTCCGCGAGCCCCGACGAAGTGATCGCGGCGTTCGCCGCGTCGTCCGAGGCACGCGGCAACGAGTCCCTCGCGCTCATCGAGGCGTACCTGCGCGCGGCGCGCGACCCGGCTTCGCGCGTGCTGGTCGAGGACTACCTGCGCGCCGCCGACGGGGTGGCGCAGGGCGCCGCCGCGCTGGCCGGCACCGAGATCGATCCGGAGACCGCGCGGGGCGTGGTCGCGCTCATCAACGGTTTCACGGTGCTCGACTCCGCGCTGCCCGAGACCGCCGACATCGCCGTCAAGATGCGCGCGCTGCGCACGATGCTGATCGGCGCGCTGTTCGAGCAGGGCCACGAGGACGCCGCCCGCGCGCTGCGTGGCCGGCCCGACTCGTCGGGCCGGGGCTAGGTCGGCCCGAGCCCGGACCGGCTAGCTGGGCTCGGGCACCGGCGTGCCCGAGCTGTCGCCCGCGGCGATGCGGGCGGCCATCCGCTCCTGCGCCTCCCTGATCCCCGACGCATAGGCGGGGTCGATCGCGGAGTCCAGCGCGAAGTCGAACTCCCGGCTGGTCTGCAGCCGATCCGCCGCATCGGTGAAACGACCCTGGCGGCGGTACCCCTCGGCCAGGTTGAGGTGCAGCGACGGCATGAACCCGGCGACGCTCAGCGACGGGTGGATAGCCTGCAGCTCCGCGTCCGAGACGTGCGCCGACTCCGCGAGCGCGACCTCGTCCCACTCCACCTCGGCGTCCAGTTCCTCCTGCACGTCCGCGATGTAGTGCGCGGCGATGCACCGCGCCGGATGATCGCCCGGCGCGATCCGCGCCCACGTGGCCTCGAGCTTCTGCTTCTGCTCGGCCGGCTCCCCCGTCATCGCGGCGCCGAGCTCGGTCATCAGATTCTCCATGGCCCGCACCCTAGCGCCCGCCACCGACAGGAAACTCCCAGTGGACTCCGGCCGAGAAATCCCGCGGCGCCGGCATGCGTAGGACTACAAAGAAACGATGAGACGCACACTGGTGGCCGTCCTGTCCGCACTGACGCTTGCGCTGATGAGCGCCCCTCCGGTGCAGGCCGCCGACGTCGAGGCGGCCATCGCACGCGGCATGACGCTGGTGGGCACCGACACCTTCGGCGAGTACGGCTGCGAGGACTTCGTCGACTTCGCCTACGGCAAGACCACCGCGACCGGCATCCCGCGCGACCACGCGCGCTCATTCTACGAGGCGCTGGCGGCCAAGGGCCTCGGCCACGCCTCGCTCCCCGCGCCGCGCGGCGCGCTCGTCTTCTCGCAGAGCGACTACGGCTACCACGTGGACATCTCCCTCGGGAACGGCACGTATCTCAGCGGCGGCGTCCAGGGGCTGTCCAACGGCTGGGGCGACGGCTCGCAGATCCAGATCATCCCGGAGCCCGACATCGCACCCAACTCCAGGCTGCTGGGCTGGGCCTACGCCCCGTGGAAGTAGCTACTGCAGCAGCGCACGGCACCGTCGGAGGCGGTCCAGCCACCAGTCCCGGCGTTCCCCCGTCACCTCGACGGCCGCCAGTTCCACCTCGGTCGGCACCACCGTCCGCACCCGCAGCGCACCGTCGAGGAGCGGGTGCTCGCCGAGGTCGGCAGTGAAGAAGCCACCGGTGCCGAGGCCCGCGGCGTTGCCGTCGGGGACGCACGCCGCAGCCGCTATCCCGGCGGACAATCCGACGGCGGTGTCCAGCGCGGAAGAGACCGTCACTCGCACGCCCGCAGCGGCTTTCAGCGCGGCGGCCACGTCCAGCACAGCCCGGACCCCGCCCAGCGGCGCCACCTTGACCACCGCGACGTCGGCGGCGCCGAGCTCCGCCACCCGCATCGGATCGTCGGCGCGGCGGATGGATTCGTCGGCGGCGATGTCGCAGGCGCCGTCCAGCCGGCGGCGCACCTCGGCCAGCTCCTCGACCGTCGCGCAGGGCTGTTCGGTGTAATCCAGCGGTCCGCCGTCGAGCAGCCGGGCGATCGCCCGCTCGGCCTGGTCGACGGTCCAGCCGCCGTTCGCGTCGACGCGGATCGCCCCGTCGGGCATCGCCTCCCGCACGGCCGCCACCCGCGCCAGGTCCTCCCCGAGCGTCTGGCCGGCCTCGGCCACCTTCACCTTCGCGACCCGGCAGCCGGGGAACCGGACGAGAACGTCGGGCACTCGGCTCGCGTCGACGGCGGGCACGGTCGCGTTCACCGGAACCACCTCGCGCAGCGGCGCCGGGAAGCCCTCGTACGCCGCCTCGATCCCGGCCCGCAACCAGTGCGCGGCCTCGGCATCGTCGTACTCGGGGAAGGGGCCGAACTCGCCCCAGCCGGCCGGCCCCTCGAAGACGACGGCCTCGCGCGCCGTGATCCCGCGAAACCGCACCCGCATCGGCAGGCGCACCACGCGCGCCGCGGCCACCAGTTCGTCGACGTCCACCACGACCCCAACAGTAGAGTCGGCTGCGTGACTTTCAACCCCGAGCTGTGGCAGCCGGTCCCCGGATTCGAGGACCTCACCGACATCACGTACCACCGGCACATCACGCAGGGCACCGTCCGCGTCGCCTTCGACCGGCCGGAGGTGCGCAACGCCTTCCGCCCCCACACCGTCGACGAGCTGTACCGCGCGCTGGACCACGCACGACGGTCCGCCGACGTGGGCGCGGTGCTCCTCACCGGCAACGGGCCGGCTCCGAAGGACGGCGTGTGGTCGTTCTGCTCGGGCGGCGACCAGCGCATCCGAGGCCGCAGTGGCTACCAGTACGCCACCAGCCACGACGCCGACGTCGAGGCCGCGACCGCCGACGGTGTCGACGAGGCCCGCGTCAAGGCCGAGGGCGGCCGCCTGCACATCCTCGAGGTGCAGCGCCTCATCCGGTTCATGCCGAAGGTCGTCATCGCGCTGGTCAACGGCTGGGCCGCGGGCGGCGGCCACTCGCTGCACGTCACCTGCGACCTCACCCTGGCCAGCCGCGAGCACGCGAAGTTCAAGCAGACCGACGCCGACGTGGGCAGCTTCGACGCCGGCTACGGCAGCGCCTACCTCGCCAAGCAGGTGGGCAACAAGTTCGCACGCGAGATCTTCTTCCTCGGCGACGTCTACAGCGCCGAGGACATGCACCGCATGGGCGCCGTGAACCGCGTCGTCGACCACGACGAACTCGAGAACGTCGCGCTCGAGTGGACCGCGAAGATCCTCGGCAAGAGCCCGCAGGCGCAGCGGATGCTCAAGTACGCCTTCAATCTTCCCGACGACGGGCTGGTCGGGCAGCAGCTCTTCGCCGGCGAGGCAACACGTCTCGCATATATGACCGACGAGGCCGTCGAGGGCCGCGACTCCTTCCTGGAGAAGCGTGCCCCCGACTGGTCCCCCTTCCCGTACTACTACTGATGACCGACCGTCCGCCGATCCCGGCCGGCTCTCAACTGACGACCGCCGTGCTCGGGCTACCGCTGGCGGGCGTGGTCCGGCTGTGGACCGACCGGCCGTCGACCTGGCGAGTCAGGGACTACGACGCCCTCCTCAGCAGGCTCGGCACCGGGTCCATCGCGAGGACCGCCACCGCGCCGCACCGCTACCGGGAGGCTGCGTTCCTCGACGCGGCGAACGGCCAGTTGCTCATCCAGGCGCGGAATCTCCTGAGCACCAACGATCAGGGCTACTCCGCGGAGGGCTTCGTCGTCGACCTGGAGCCGGCGGACCTCCCCCAGGAGGACCTCTGGGACGAGCTGCGGGCCACGCTGAGCCGGATCGCCCTGCACGCGATCCAACGCGGGGAGGCCATGGTCGTCGAGCTGGGCGGCTGGGATCCACCCGTCGAGCCGTACTGCCTCGCAACGGCACTCGTCGAGGACGGGGAGGCCCGATCGGTCGTCGAAACGGCGCCCGCGGTGAGCGGGAGCGAGTTCTGGCCCGAGGTGGGAGAGCAACCCGGACAGACGTTGTCCGCCCCTCTCACGGAGGACACCGTCTCGGTCATCGGGATCCTCGCTGCGGACGCGCTGCTATCGTGGGGCGTTCACCCGTGCGACCTGGCCATCACCTACGCACCGATGAACCCCGCGTGAGTACATGCGTGTTCTGCGCGATCGTCGCGGGTGAGGCGCCCGCGGCGGTCGTCACCGAGACGGACGAGGTGATCGCCTTCCTCGACGTCCGGCCCATGAGCGAGGGCCACACCCTGGTGGTCCCGAAGCGGCACGCGGCGCGCCTCGCCGACCTCCCCGCCGAAGACGGCGCACGGATGTTCGCGCTCGGGCACCGCCTGGCCCGGGCCGCGCGCGACGGTGGGCTCCGGGCCGACGCCGTGAACCTCGTCGTCAACGACGGCCGCGCCGCCTTCCAGACCGTCGATCACGTGCACCTGCACGTGATCCCGCGGTTCGCGGGCGACAAGCGCGCCGTGCTCAGGCGGTTCCTCCGCCGCAAGCCGCGCACGTCCGACGGTGCCGCCGCCCTCCTGCGCGACGCCCTGCCGGACTGACACCGCACACTCACCCGCGTATCGTGCTCGCATGGACGTCGATGTGGTGGCCGAGCGCGTGATTCCCGTTGCGTGCGAGCGGGTCGCGGAGTTCGCGGGCGACCCGTCGAACGCCCCGCGGTGGTACGCCAACATCCGGTCCGTCGCCTGGCGGACGGAGCCCCCGGTGCGGCTCGGATCGCGGATGGACTTCGAGGCGCGGTTCCTGGGGCGCCCGCTGGCCTACACCTACGAGGTGACCGAGCTCGTCACGGGCGAGCGGATGGTGATGCGCACCGCCGACGGCCCTTCCCGATGGAGACCACCTACACCTGGGAGACGGCGCCCGGCGGCACCCTCATGCGGCTGCGGAACCGCGGCACCCCCAGCGGTTTCGCGCGGGTCGCCGCTCCCGTCATGGCGCGCGCGATGCGGTCCGCGATGACGAAGGACCTCGACCTCTTGAGCCGGCTCCTCGTCGACGACGGTCCGCGCGCCTGACGTGCGTGTGATCGTGACCGCTGAGCGCGCACAATCGCACACACCTCCGTCCGGGCGGGCGGGCGACGCACGGCCGCCACCACCATGTCGATGCCTTCGGTAACGAATTCGATCGGCCCTCGCGATAGTCCCGGTGTCAGAGACGACGCACCTTCGACACCAAGGAGCACTGATCACATGACCGCACGCACCACCCGCATCGCCCTGGCCGCCGGCACCTGCGCCGCACTCGCCCTGGGAGCGCTGCCCGCCGCCGCGAACGCCGACACCGTCGTCCGGTTCGACGGCTGGGTCACCACCCCCGGCTTCGCCGACCCGATGCCCTTCCCCACCGTGCACTACACCGGGACCGTCGACGCGAAGGGCTGGATCACCGTGCGCCCGGACTGCATCAAGGGCGCGCTCGGCGGCCCGACCGCGCCGTGCATCGACAACCCCGGGACCCGCGCACAGATCGCGACGCGCACCCTGAGCTGGTGGAACGACGGCAAGCGCTACGGCGGTGAGGTCAAGGCGCGACCCGACGGTTCCTTCACCACGCTGATCGGCGAGAAGAAGGTCACCTTCACCGTCGGCGGGCCGGGCACCGTCGGGAAGGCGGTCGGGCACTACTCCGCCTGACCCCTTCCCGCACGTCTCGACACAGGGTAGCGTCGAAATATGGGAATCATTTCCATTAGCACAGAGCTACCGCTGCCCGCCGCCCGCGCACGGACGATGGCGGCGACGCCCGAGGTGATGCTCTTCGTCCTGGCGCCCGTGCTGTCCTTCGATATGGCCGGCGCTCCGCCCGCGGGCGTCCCGGTGGAGACGGGCTTCTCCGCGCGCGGCCGCGTGCGCTGGCTGGGCGTCCTCCCCAGCTGGACGCACGAGATCACCGTGCAGCGGCTCGACGAGCTCGAGATCTACACCAACGAGCGGGGCGGCCCGGTGCACGTGTGGAACCATCGCCTGACCTTCGAGCCGCTCGGGCCGGGCCGGTGCCGCTACACCGACGAGATCGAGATCGAGGACGGAATCCAGGGTCTGCTCACGGGTCTGTTCGTGCGCGCGATGTTCCGGCACCGGCATCGACGGTGGCGCGCGCTGGCCGCCACCGTCGCGGCGATCGACGCCTCCTAGCGGACGCGAGTCAGCCGTGCGCGCGCTGGTGCCGCGGTTGGTACAGCCCGATCGCGCCGCCGCCGGGGAGCGCCAGCGACGTGAGCAGGCCCCATCCCTGATCGGTGATGGGCGCGGCCTCGACACCCTTCGCCCGCAGCGACGCGACCTCCGCCTCGACGTCGTCGCACATCAGGTACAGCTCCTGCTTGGGCGGGCCGTCCGTGGGATGGACGGCGACCTCCGACGCGGGCAGCGGCAGGATCAGCCAGCCCTGGCCGGCGTCGACACCCTCGACGCCGAGGACGTCGCGCAGGAACGCACGATCGGCGTCCGCGTCGGCGGAGTAGTGGATGATGTGCGCCCCGTTGATCATCCGCCCACGGTAGCGCCGAACCTTCGGTGCATCCCTGCGACGACACGCAGATGTCCGATCGCAGTTTCGCACCGAAGAAGCGGCTACTCCTCGACCACGTGGAAGCGGAAGGTGGTGCGGCCCAGGGTGAGCTCGTCACCGTCGGACAGCGGAAGCTGGCCGGCGACGCGGCGCTCCCCGACGTAGGTGCCGTTGGAGGACTGCAGGTCGCGCACGGCGAAGCCGCTGACGGAACCGGTGATCACGGCGTGCTCGCGGGAGACCTTGGTGTCGTCGATGCTGATGTCGTTGTCGGGGAGGCGGCCGAGGCGGACCTCCCCGTGCACCGGGTACTCCGTACCGTCCTCGGCGGTCAGCGTGCCGCGCGGGCCGGCGCCGTCGATGGTCACGTCCGTCTCGGTCTTCTCGAAAGCCCGCCCGTCCCCCGGCTGCGCGGCCGGTCGCGCGACGGTGAAGGCCAGCTGCTCCTGCCGCAGCACCTTTCCCTCCAGTTCGACGAGCGCCGGCGTCGGATCGGCACCCAGCTCGTCGGCGAGGGTGCGGCGCAGGTCCCGCGCGGCTTCAAGGGCATCCGCCTGGCGCCCGGTGACGTAGAGCGCGGTGATGAGCTGGCCCCATAGCGGCTCCTGCAGCGGGTGCTCGGAGACGAGGCGGCGCAGCTCGCCGATGACCGACCCGGCGCGGCCGGCGGCGATCTCCGCGTCGTACATCGCGGACTGCACGGCGGCGCGCTCCTCGGCCATGCCGATGGCGAAATTGTCGGCGAACTGCAGGCCCCGCAGGTCGGCGACCGCGTCGCCGCGGAACTCCGAGAGCGCGGAGGCGAAGGCCAGTGAAGCCCGGTCGTAGCGGCCGGCAGCGGCCAGCTCGGCGCCGCGGCGCCGGGCCGAGTCGAACCGGCCGATGTCGGACTGGTCCGGCTCCAAGTCGAGACGGTAGGTGGAGCCGGAGGTGACGAGCAGACCGTCGAGGCCCGAGCCGGCGCCCGGACCGCGGAGCGCCTTGCGCAGTCCGCTGACGAAGACCTGCAGGCTGGCGCGCGCGGAGGCGGGCGGGTTGCCGTCCCACACCTGCTCGCTGAGCGAGTCGACGGTGACAGCGCGGCCGCGGTTCATCACCAGCAGCGCGAGCACAGACCGCGGTTTCACGCCCGATACCTCGTTCGGCGCGCCGTCCACGGAGAGCGAAACCTGGCCCAACACGCGGATATCCAAAGTCGCCATGCGCAAATAGTAGTCACGGGCCGTCAGTCGCCCCGCGACAGACCACAAGATCCGCACAAAACGGACACGCCCCGGATATTCTGAGAGCGTGCTGAATGAACATCTGGTGAACGCTCGCCGGACGAACACGAACCTGCAGGTCAGGAGGATGTCGAGCCCGTCTCACCCGTTTGGCGGAACGAGCCTCTCGGCCTCACTATTTTCACCATGAACAGCGAACTCATCATCCTGCTGTTGGTGATCGTGACGGCCCTCGCCTTCGACTTCACCAATGGCTTCCATGACACGGGAAATGCGATGGCCACGTCCATCGCGACCGGCGCCCTGAAGCCGAAGACGGCAGTCAGCCTCTCGGCGATCCTCAACCTGGTGGGCGCCTTCCTGTCCGTCGAGGTCGCTCTCACCGTGACCAACGCGGTGATCAAGATCCAGAACAAGGACGGCTCGCCGAAGCCCGAGCTCATCGAGAACGGCGGCCGCGCGCTGCTGATCATCGTGCTCGCCGGCCTCATCGGCGGCATCATCTGGAACCTGCTGACCTGGCTGCTGGGCCTGCCCAGCTCCAGCTCGCATGCGCTGTTCGGCGGCATGATCGGCGCCTCGATCGCCGCCCTCGGCGTCAGCGGCGTCGTCTGGAACGGCACCACCAAGCTCGACGGTGTCATCGGCAAGGTCGTCCTGCCGGCGCTGTTCGCTCCGGTCGTCGCGGGCATCGTCGCCGCGGTCGGCACGTTCCTGGTGTTCAAGATCGTCGCCGGTGTCGCAGAGCGGTTCACCGAGGAGGGCTTCCGCTGGGGCCAGATCGGCACCGCTTCGCTCGTCTCGCTGGCGCACGGCACGAACGACGCGCAGAAGACCATGGGCGTCATCACCCTCGCGCTCATCGGTTACAGCCAGGGCAACCCCGGCAGCAGCGACAGCCTCCTGTTCTGGGACAACACGCACGGCGTCCCGCTGTGGGTGAAGTTCTCCGCCGCCGCCGCGATCGCGCTGGGCACCTTCCTCGGCGGCTGGCGCATCATCCGCACCCTGGGCAAGGGCCTGATCGAGATCAGCTCCCCGCAGGGCATGGCGGCCGAGGCCTCGTCGGCCACGATCATCCTCGTGTCGAGCCACCTCGGCTTCGCGCTCTCGACCACGCACGTCGCCACCGGCTCGATCCTCGGCTCGGGTGTCGGCAAGCCGGGCGCCCAGGTCCGCTGGAACGTCGCGCTGCGCATGGTCGCCGCCTGGGTGATCACCCTGCCGGCCGCCGCGCTCGTCGGTGCGGTCATGTATTTCGTGGCCGCGAAGATCCCGACCCTGGCCGGTCCGATCGTTGCCTTCGCCATCCTCTGCGCGCTGTCGGGCTACATGTACTGGCGCGCCCAGCAGCAGAAGGTCGACTCCAACAACGTCAACGCCGAGTGGGACGACGAGACCAACGCGGTCGCGCCCACCGAGGCCAAGGTCTAAGGGGACCAGAGAATGCATACGATTTCCCTCGCCCTCGACGCTGTGTGGAAGGTCCTCCTCGTGGGCCTCATCCTCGGCGCCGGTCTGCCCGCCCTCTTCGCCGTGGGTGTCCGCGGCCTCGCGATCGGCAACGGCCACGAGCGGGAGGACGGCACCGTCCACAAGCCCAATCCGATGGGCAACGCGCTCGCCGCGATCGCCTTCCTCATCGTCATCGTCGCCGTCGTGCTCGGTGTCTCGATGATCGTGGCCTCGGGCTTCAAGTACGAGCTCACGTTCGACAACATCTACCCGTGGTTCGAGAAGAAGAAGTAGGGGCGGGCACATGACCACCGAGAACACCCAGGACAGCGTCCTCCAGCAGGTCCTCGACTGGCTGCGCGCCGGCTACCCCGAGGGCGTGCCGCCGAAGGACTACTTCCCGCTGCTCGCGCTGCTCAAGCGTTCCCTCACCGAGACCGAGGTCGACGCCGTGATCGGCCGTATTCTCGCCGCGCGCCCCGACGAGGTGCACCGCGTGGAGATCGAGTCGGCGATCACCAAGGTCACGCAGACGGAGCCGAGCCCCGACGAGCTGCACCAGGTGGCGTCGAAGCTCGCCGCGGGCGGGTGGCCGCTCACCGGGTTCGCCGGCTGATTTTCAGTTCGCAAAGCTGCCGTTCCGGTAACGATGACGGCCCCCTATCCTGATGTCAGGATAGGGGGCCGTTCTCGTAGGGACGGCGAAGAGCGCCCGCGGGCGCACGGCATCGGAGGTGTTCTCGCAGGTGAGTTCAAGCCAAGGCTTCCTCGCGAAGATCGTGGACTGGTTGCGCGCCGGGTACCCCGACGGGGTGCCCAGCACCGACTACCAGCCCCTCCTCGCGCTTCTCGACCGTCAGCTGACGAAGGACGAGGTCAAGCAGGTCACTCGGGAGCTGATCGACGAGGTGCACCTCACCCCCGAAGGGGTCGAGCCCATCACCCGCGTCGACGCCGGCGTCGCCATCAGCGGCCACACCCGCGAGATGCCGCTGGAGAAGGACATCACCCGCGTCCGCGAGCGCCTCGAGCGCAAGGGCTGGCCCTTCGATGACGCCCCGCTCAACCCCGAGGGCTGCCCCCGGAACGGGCACGGCCCCGACGGCCCGGACGAGCCGGGCCGGTCGGACACCGCGCAGTAGCCTCGACGTCGTGAACCTGGAGCCGCTACCGATCGACACCGTCGAATCCGCCCTGCCGCAGCTCACCGCTCTCCTGGAGGGCACGGCGCCCGCGTGGCTGCCGGTGCCCGCGCACGATCCGCGCGAGACCGCCCGGCTCACCGAGGCGCTCGCCGCCGACACCCCGATCGACGAGCGCGTGGCCCTCGTCGTCGCGACGTCCGGCACGACGGGCACACCCAAGGGCGCGATGCTCACCCGCGGCGCCCTGGTCGCCAGCGCCGCGGGCACGCACGCGCGGCTCGGCGGGCCCGGGCAATGGCTGCTCGCAATGCCGCCGCAGCACGTCGCGGGCGTGCAGGTGATGCTGCGCTCCCTCGCCGCGGGCCACGCGCCCACCCAGCTCGACGTGCGCGCCGGCTTCGACCCCGCCGCCCTCGCCGCGGCCCACGCGCGCATGACCGCGGACCGTCGGTACGTCTCCCTGGTCCCGACCCAGCTGGTCAAGGTCCTCGCCGACCCGTCCGCCACGGAGGCGCTGGCCCGGTTCGACGGGGTACTCATCGGCGGTGCGGCCTGCCCCGTCCCCGTCCGCGAGGCGGCGCTCGCCGCCGGTATCCGCATGGTCCGCACGTACGGGATGAGCGAGACGGCCGGGGGCTGCGTGTACGACGGTGCACCCCTCCCGGGCGTCGAGATCCGCCTGGACGGCCCGGAATCGCGCGTGGTGCTCGGCGGCCCGACGGTGGCCCTCGGCTACCGGAACCTCCCCGAGCACCCCGCCTTCGCCGAGCCCGGATGGTTCCGCACCGATGACGCCGGGACGCTCACGGACGGCGTCCTCGCCGTTACGGGCCGGCTCGACGAGGCCATCTCCACCGGCGGCCTGACGGTGCTGCCCCAGGTCGTGGAGGCGGTGCTCGCCCGGGTGCCCGGGGTCGCCGAGGTCGCCGTCTTCGCGCAGGCCGATCCGCGGCTCGGCCAGCGAGTGGCCGCGGCGGTCGTCCCGGGGCCGGGCGCGGAGGTCACCGTCGATCTGCTGCGCGCGGCCGTCGAGGCCGAACTGGACCGGACGGCGGCCCCACGGGCGCTGTACCTCGTCGACGAGCTGCCCCGGCGCGGGCCGGGCAAGATCGACCGGCGGGCGTTGGTCGATCGATTCTACGAATACTGAGAGAATTTCAAAACCCTCGGTATATCGTCGGCGCATGATCCTTCAGCGCGCTCTCCGGCGCCTCGCAGCGGTATCGGCGACCCTCGCGCTCGGCGCGGGCCTGGCGGCGGGCGCGGCCCAGGGCGCACCGTCGACGACGTGGATGTGCCGGCCCGGCACCGCGAACCCGTGCACCCTCCCGACCGACACCACCGACCTCGGCACGGGGACGGTCACACCGGCGCGACGGGTGACCGACAACGAGAAGGCCGTCGACTGCTTCTACGTCTATCCGACGGTGACGAACCAGGTCGCGCTCAACGCCAACCCGGTGCGCATGCCCGAGGTGGACTCGATCGCCCGCTTCCAGGCGGCGCGGTTCGGGTCGATGTGCCGCGTCTTCGCGCCGATCTACCCGCAGATCACCCTCACGGGCCTCGCGCCCACGATGCTGATGCACCTCAAGCCGGTCGTCGACACCGCGTACGACGCCGTGCGGACGGCATGGCGCGAGTACCTGGCCCGCGACAACGGCGGCCGCGGCGTCGTCCTCATCGGGCACTCGCAGGGGACGATGATGCTGCGCAAGCTGATCCGCGAGGAGATCGACGGCAACGCCGCGGTCCGGAACCGCCTGGTCGGCGCCTTCCTCATGGGCGGCAACGTGACCACCGCCGCGGGAAGCACCACCGGTGGCGACTTCCAGAACATCCCGCTGTGCACCCGGCGCGGTGAGTTCGGCTGCGCGGTCGCCTACTCCACCGACACCGCGGCGCCGGTGATCTCGATGTTCGGCAACACCGACCTCGACATCCTCTCCCAGACCATGGAGCTGCCGGTCGGCGCGGGCAAGCACGTCGCCTGCACCGACCCCGGCCCACTGTCCGGCGACTCCGGTTCCGTCGGCGTGACGGTGCCGAGCGAGCGCTACGCCTTCGGGATCATCTCCGTACTCATGGACTACACGACGTTCCCCGAGGCCCTACCCACGTCGGACAGTACCTGGACGATCAGCAAGAGCCGCGGCGTGGGAAGCTGCTCGGACGTCAACCGGCACAGCATGTACCGGATCCGGCTGACGGTGCCGCAACCGCTCAACGAGCTACCGCTGATGGGCACGCACCTGCTGGACGTGAACTTCGGCCTCGACCGACTGGTCTCGATCGCGACGCAACAGTCGGCGGCGTGGCGCGCCCGGTGAGCGCGGGTTGACCGACGTCACAAATATTCATGGTTGAAGGAATCTCGGGTAAGGTTACCGCCGAGTAAGATAGCTCCGCAGTAACAGCCCCGATCGGAGAACCGTGAAGCAGAACATCGCAGCGCAGACCCCGCTGCTCAACCCCCGCGACGTCGACTTCCTGCTCTACGAATGGCTGAACGCCGAGGAGCTGACCAAGCGCGACGCCTTCGCCGAGCACTCCAAGGAGACCTTCGACGCCGCGCTCGACCTGGCCGCCGACATCGCCGTCCAGAAGCTGTCGAACCACTACAAGGACGCGGACGCCAACGAGCCGACGATCCAGCCCGACGGCACCGCGAAGACGCTCCCCGCGACCAAGGCCGGACTCGACGCGATCGCGGCCTCGGGCCTGACCTTCGGCGAACTCCCCGCTGAGGAGGGCGGTATCGGCCTGCCCTCGCTGATCAGCAAGGCTGCCTTCGCATGGATGCAGGCCGCGAACGTCTCCACCACCGTCTACTCAGGCCTGACCCTGGGCAACGGCAACGTGATCCGGTCCTTCGGCACGGACGAGCAGAAGCGCCTCTACCTGGAGCCGATGATCGAGGGCCGGTTCACCGGCACCATGTGCCTCTCGGAGCCCGACGCCGGCTCCGCACTCGCCGACATCAGCGCGAAGGCCGAGCCTCGCGAGGACGGCAGTTACGCGATCACCGGCACCAAGATGTGGATCACCGGCGGCGACCACGAGATGTCCGAGAACATCGTGCACCTGGTGCTCGCGAAGGTCCCGGGCGCGCCGGACGGCGTCAAGGGCATCTCGCTGTTCATCGTGCCGAAGTACCTGGTGAACGACGACCAGTCGGTCGGCGAGCGCAACGCCGTGAACCTGGTGAGCCTGAACCACAAGATGGGAAACAAGGGCACCACCAACTGCCTGCTCTCGCTCGACGGTGCCACCGGCTACCTGGTGGGAACAGAGAACCGCGGCCTGGTCCAGATGTTCCAGATGATGAACGAGGCGCGCGTCGCCGTGGGCCTGGCGTCCTCGTCGATCGGCTACACCGGTTACCTGCAGTCGCTCGAGTACGCCAAGACCCGCGTGCAGGGCCGGCCCGTGACCGCCCCGACGGGGCCGCAGGTCCCGATCATCGAGCACCCCGACGTGCGTCGGATGCTGCTCGCGCAGAAGAGCTACGTCGAGGGCGGGCTGGCGCTCGCGCTGTTCGGCGCGCGCCTCGTCGACGACGCGGACACCGCACCGTCGGAGGAAGAGCGGACGGCCGCCGGGCAGCTGCTGGACTTCCTCACGCCGATCATCAAGAGCTGGCCGAGCGAGTGGGCCACGAAGGCCAACGACTACGCCATTCAGATCCACGGCGGCTACGGCTACACGCGCGAGTTCAACGTCGAGCAGCTCTACCGGGACAATCGGCTCAACGCGATTCACGAGGGCGCCAAGGCCATCCACGGCCTGGACCTGCTCGGCCGCAAGGTGCCGCAGCACGGCGGTGCCGCCTTCGGCGCGCTGCTGGGGCGCATCGAGGCGACGGCCGCGCACGCCGACAAGGTCGAGGACCTGGCGCCGCACGCGGCCGCACTCCGGGCCGCCGCGCAGCGGGCGGTCGAGGTCACGATGACGCTCGGCGGCACGGGCGACCCCGCGCTGTCGTTGGCGAACGCCACCTCCTACCTCGACGGCCTCGGGCACGTCGTGGTGGCGTGGCTGTGGCTGGACCAGGCGCTCGCCACCTACGCCGAGGACGGCACGGCGAAGTCCGATGCCTTCTACCGCGGCAAGCGGGCTGCCACCCAGTACTTCTTCGTGTACGAGCTACCGAAGGCGTACACCGAGTTCGACCTGCTGGCGAAGCTCGACCGCACCACGCTCGACCTGGACACCTCCGTCCTCTAGCGGCTGCATAGGCTGGGCGCATGGCAACCGCAGCGCAGTGGCTCGAAGGGGCCCGCCCCCGCACGCTCCCGAACGCGATCGCTCCGGTGATCGCGGGTACGGGGGCGGCGGGCTTCCTCGGCGACGCGGTCTGGTGGAAGGCGTTGCTCGCGCTGGTGGTGTCGCTGTCGCTGATCCTGGGCGTGAACTTCGCCAACGACTACTCCGATGGCATCCGCGGCACCGACGACGAGCGCGTCGGCCCGCTGCGGCTCGTCGGGTCCGGGCTGGCCTCCCCCGCGGCGGTCAAGCGCGCGGCGTTCGCGTGCTTCGGTGTTGGCGGTGTGGCCGGTGCGGTGCTGTCTCTGACCTCAGCGCCGTGGCTGATCCTGGTGGGCCTGGTGTGCGTTGCCGGGGCGTGGTTCTACACGGGCGGGAAGAAGCCCTACGGCTACCTCGGCTTCGGCGAGATCGCGGTCTTCGTCTTCTTCGGCCTGATCGCCGTGCTGGGCACGGAATTCGTGCAGGCTGGGCGGATCGATGCGTCCGGCGTGCTCGCGGCGTGCGCGGTGGGTTCGTACAGCTCCGCGGTACTCGTCGCCAACAACCTGCGCGACATCCCCACCGACCGCGAGTCCGGAAAGATCACCCTCGCCGTCCGCCTCGGCGACTTCCGGACCCGCGTCCTGTTCTCGGTCCTCGTCGCGGTCCCGACGATGCTGAGCCTGGCCCTTGCGGCCGTCGCCACCCCGTGGGCGCTTCTCTCCCTCGCCTCCGCCCCGCTCGCCGTGCGCGCCGCCCTGCCCGTCGCCCGCGGCGGCCGGGGCCCCGCCCTCATCCCCGCCCTCGCCCAGACAGGCCTGGCGATGCTCGTCTGGTCCATCGGCGCCGCGGTCGGGCTGTTCGTGGGCGCCTGAGTCAGCCGCGTGCCGCGGCGCCCACGACAGAGAGCAATTGCAGCTTGTCGTAACTCTCCGATCCGGGCTTCGCGGTGTACACGAGCAGCAGGTGCGACTGCTCCGGGTCCACGAGGTGCTGGCAGTCCAGCTCGAGCGCCCCGACGTCCGGGTGGATGAATCGCTTCACCGCGTTCGGGCGGATCCCCACCGGATGCGCCTCCCACAGCGTCGCGAACTCCGCGCTGCGCTCGAGCAGCAGCTCCGCGTACTCCGCCGCGCGGGAACCTGGCCCCCGGAGCGCCGCCACCCCACGCAGGCCCGAGACGAACATCGACGACAGGAACGCGTGGTCGTCCGGATGGTGGATCGCGCGGCTCGCCGGGTCGGTGAACCACCGGTACCCGACGCTGCGCTCGGGTCCGGTGTAGCCGGTGGTGTCACCCGTCAGAGCCACCGAGAGCGGCGTCTGACGCAGGGTCTCCCCCAGCTCGGTGACGATCTCCGCCGGGGTGTCGGACAGGCGATCGAGCACGCGGGCCAACCCGGGACCGATGTGATCGCCCGTCGCGCCCCGGGGCGGCGCATGCTGCCCCGCCAACCGGAAGAGGTGGTCGCGCTCGTCGAGGCTCAGATGCAGGCCCTGCGCGATGGCCGCAATCATCTGCGGCGACGGGTGCGGGCCGCGCTGACGTTCGAGCCGGGTGTAGTAGTCGACCGACATGTGGCACAGCGCCGCAACCTCCTCCCGCCGCAGGCCCTGCGTCCGCCGCCGCTGCCCTCGAGGGAGCCCCACGTCCTCCGGCTGCAGGGCCTCCCGCCGCCGGCGGAGGAACTCCGCGAGCCCTTCCCGGTCGATCATCCGCACCTCCTGCCGACGACGGTACTGGGGCCGGACCGATCGCGACGCTCGCTGGACGCTCTCATCCGGGGATCGACGGTCCCTGGATGAGCATCCGCGGCACTGCGAGGCTGGCAGCCATGAACCGAGCACCGATCGACCTCCCCCTTCCCGATCTCAGCGGCAAGCGCGCCGTCGTGACCGGCGGCACCGACGGCATCGGCCTCGGCATCGCGCGCCGCCTCTCCGCGGCCGGCGCGGACGTCGTCCTGCCCGCGCGGAACGCCGCCAAGGCCGAGGCGGCGGTCGCCGCGATCGGCGCCGCGGTGCCGGCGGCGACCGTCTCCACACTCCCCCTCGACCTGTCGTCCCTCGCGTCGGTGGAGGCGCTCGGCCGCACACTGCTCGACGACGGCCGCCCCATCGACCTGCTCATCAACAACGCCGGCGTGATGACCCCGCCCACCCGGCAGACGACCGCCGACGGTTTCGAGCTTCAGTTCGGGACCAACCACCTCGGCCATGTCGCGCTGGTAGCGCACCTGTTGCCGCTGCTCCGCGCGGGGCAGGCCCGCGTCACGTCGCAGATCAGCATCGCCGCCAACGAGAGGTCCATCAACTGGGACGACTTGAACTGGGAGACGTCGTACAACGGCTCCGGCGCCTACAGCCAGTCCAAGATCGCCTTCGGCCTGTTCGGCCTCGAATTGGACCGGGTGAGCCGGGAGCGCGGTTGGGGCATCACCAGCAATCTGTCCCACCCCGGCGTCGCCCCGACCAACCTCCTGGCGGCGCGACCGGAGATCGGCCGCGACGGTGACACCCTGGGGGTGCGGGTCATCCGCCGATTGTCGGCACTGGGGCTCGTGGTCGGTACCGCGGAGACAGCCGCCCTCCCCGCCCTCTTGGCCGCGACGACGCCGGACGCGACGGGCAGGTTGTACGGCCCCAAGGGCTTCATGCACCTCGGGGGCCCGCCCGCAGAACAGCCCCTCTACAGCAGGATCCGCAGCGAGGAGGAGGCCCGCCGCATGTGGCTGATCTCGGAGGGCATGACCGGGGTCGCCTTCCCGGCCTGACTCCGGCGACCGCGGGCGGCGGACGTTCGGCCCTACTCCCGCCAGGACCCGTCGGCCAGGAAGCGCTCGACGGTCAGGGTCGGCGGGATGAGGTCGAAGCCGCGCGACTGCACCCAGCCGTCGTCGAAGTAAGTGTCGAGGTAGCGGTCACCGTCGTCGGCGAGAAGGGTGACGACGCTGCCGGACCGGCCGGCCTGCAGCATCTCGGCGATCACACCGAAGGCGCCCCACAGGTTCGTGCCGGTGGAGCCGCCCACGCGGCGGCCGAGTATCGACGAGGCGATCCGCGCCGCGGCGATCGAGCCGGCATCGGGCACGCCCACCATCCGGTCGACGATCTCCGGGATGAACGAGGGCTCCACCCGCGGACGGCCGATGCCCTCGATGCGGGAGGACTGCCCCGTCTGCACCGTGCAGTCCCCGGCGATGTAGCCGGGCAGGAAGCTGGAGTTCTCCGGGTCCACCACGCACAGTCGGGTGGCGTGCCGGCGGTAGCGGATGTAGCGGCCGATGGTCGCCGACGTGCCGCCGGTGCCCGCGCCGACCACGATCCACGCCGGCTCCGGGTGATCCTCCAGCGAGAGTTGCGAGAAGATCGACTCGGCGATGTTGTTGTTGCCCCGCCAATCCGTCGCGCACTCGGCGTGGGTGAACTGATCCATGTAGTGGCCGCCGCGGTCCTCCGCGAGCCGGGCGGCCTCGGTGTACACCTCGTCGGCGCGGTCCACGAAGTGGCACGTGCCGCCCTCGCGCTCGATGAGCGCCACCTTCGCGGGCGACGTCGTCTTCGTCATCACCGCGATGAACGGCAGGCCCAGCAGCTTGGCGAAGTACGCCTCGGACACCGCGGTCGAGCCCGACGAGGCCTCGATCACCGTCGTGCCCTCGCGCACCCACCCGTTGCACAGGGAGTACAAGAACAGCGAGCGGGCCAGACGGTGCTTCAGGCTGCCCGTGATGTGCGTGGTCTCGTCCTTGAGGTACAGGTCGATCCCCGCGCCCCGCGCCCACCCCTCCAGGGGGAAGCGCAGCAGGTGGGTGTCGGCGCTGCGCCGCGCGTCGGCCTCGATCAGCCGGACGGCGTTGTCGACCCAGGACCGGTCCGCGGACCGGTCGTGCACGACGGTCGTCACTCGTCCACGCCCTGCAGCCGCCGCCGGAAGTCGTTGCGCTTCTCCTTGCGCGCCTCGTCGATCACGGCGGCGCTCTCGTTCACGCGCGTCCGCAACTTCTTGCCGAGCACCATCGACAGCGGCAGCGAGACCACGAGTGCGAACAGGAAGACAGGAATGGGCGGCACCTCGTCGAGGAACAACATCCCGATCCCGTAGAGCGCCGCGAAGACGGCGACGACGAGCCCCAGGCGGAACAGCGTATAGAAAAAGATGTCGCGTGCCAGGGCCCGTGTGGCCGTACCCGTATCGGTCATGGGGCACAGTTTACTCCCCGTCCGAAATACGACTTTACCAATTCTTGACACTCGGATAGAGGTTCGAGTACTCGGGCAAATCGCTGCATACTGGGCATCATGACCACGGCACACCCGAACCTCGCCCAGCGCGCAGCGGACCCCCGGGCCGCTGTTCCCCGTCAGCCCGAGCGCCTCATGACCCCAGGCCAGGTGGCCGCGCTGTTCAACGTGAACCCCAAAACGGTCACCCGATGGGCCGGTGCAGGCCTCCTGGGGTCCGTCCGCACCCCCGGCGGGCACCGTCGGTTCCGTGCATCGGAGGTCTTTGCTCTGTTGAACCAGAACACGACGGCGTAACCCCGCATACGACAAGGGCGCCGCTCCACCGAGATCCTCGGCGGGGCGGCGCCCTTGTCGTACGGGGGTACCCGGGGGCTCAGCCGGCGTACGAGTGCAGGCTGCCCGTCGCGAAGTAGTTGATGATGAACAGGTTGAAGACGATGACGGCGAAGCCGAGCAGGTTCAGGTAGGGCGCGGCCTTCCGCCACACCGACGTCGCCCGCGCGTGCAGGTAGGCCGCGTAGAGGACCCACGCGATGAACGAGGTGGTCTCCTTCGGATCCCAGCCCCACGGCCGGCCCCACGCCGCCTCGGCCCAGACCGCGCCGCAGATCACGCCAGCGCTGAACAGCGGGAACGCGACGATCACGGTGCCGTACGCCACGCGGTCGAGCACCTGCTTGGACGGGATGGCCTGCAGCAGCCGGCCGCCGACGCCGGAGGTCACGGTGACGGACCCGTCGGGTAGCTCGAACCGGCGACGGATCAGGTACAGCAGGCTGGCGACGCCGGAGACCAGGAAGATGCCGGCACCGATCGACACGATCGAGACGTGGATCGCGAGCCAGTAGGACTTCAGCGACGGCACCACGGGGCCGGCGGTCGTGTACAGCACGCCCTCTGCGACGAACATGAAGATCAGAATCGGGACCAGCACGAAGCCGAGGATCGGACGGGCCTCGGGCTTGCGCAGCAGCACCAGCGAGGCCAGGACCGCGCCCGCGCACATGATGGACATGAACTCGTACATGTTGCCCCAGGGCATGCGGCCCGTCGCCACGCCGCGCAGCACGATCGAGGTGACGTGGACGAGCAGGCCCGCGACCACGAGGGCGTAGCCCATCCGGCCGATCCGCTCGGACTTCGTGCGACGGGGACCGTCGTCCACGACCCGCCCGGGGGTGGAGTCGGTGGCGATCGGTCCGCCGCCGGCAGCGACGAGCTCCCGCTTGCGGTCGCGTGCGGCCGTCGCGTCCACCCGCGACGTCGCGAGCTCGACGACCATCAGGACCAGCGCGAGCGCGTAGATCCCGGTCGCGCTGGTGAACAGCACGTCGGCGAAGTTCGCCAGGTCGACGTTCGTCTCGGTTCCCATGGTCACGCCACTTTCTCACCGTTGGAGCCGACCAGACGGTCGGCCAGTGCTTCGAAGTCCTCTGTCCATCCGGCCTCGTCGGTGCGGGCCAGTCCGGCGATCTCCATCACGGTACCGCCGCCCTCGCGCGGGGTCAGCCGCAGGAACACCCGCCGGCGCCGCACGGTGAGCGAGACGATGAGCCCGCCCAGCATCCCGATCGCGAAGACCAGCGTCCAGTTCTGCGCCGGGTTATGACTGACCTGCAGGGCCGCGAAGTTCGTCACGCCGTCGAACCGCACCTGGGTGCCGTCCTCGATCGTGGTCGACTGCCCGACGGTCAGGTTCACGCGCGCCTTCTTCGACAGCCGGCCGGAGTCGATCTGATCGCGGCTGAGCGAGAAGATGTTCTGTGGCTTGCCGGTGTCGAGGCCTGTGTCGCCCTGATAGATGTCGATCGCGACGGCCGGATCGTTCGGCGCGGGGAACCGGGAGGTGAGCAGCGTCCCGTCGAGCTGCTTAGTGGGGGCGAGCAGGCCCTCGATCCCGATCTGCTTGGTGCGCCGCTCATCCGCGGAGGGGTAGAGCTCTGCGGGCGGATCGAAGCGCAGGGCGCCGGAGGAGAGGAAGTTGATCTTGTCCTGGGGCGCGAACTGCATGGTCTGGGTGCGGACGGCGCCGTTGGGGTAGGTCACGGTGAAGGTGCCGGCGTAGCCGTGGCCCAGCATGTAGATGCGCACGCCGTCCATCCGGAGCGGCTTGTTCACCTCGATGGCGTACTTCTTCCAGGTGTCGTTCTTCAGCGCCTCGCCGTCCTGGTACGAGGCCATCGTGCGGAACATGTCGGGCTGCGCGTTCGGCAGGAAGGTCGCTTGCACCTCGTCGGCCTTGAGGCAGAAGGGCGCGAGCCCGGTCCCGTCGACGAGGTTGCCCGCTCGGAAGTTGTCGTAGTTCGACGAGGTGTTGCAGAAGCCCTCGTCGCCCGCGATGACGATGCGCGAGCCCTCGTAGGAGAACTGCTGGCCCACGCCGATGGCGATGAGGATGCCCACCAGCGAGATGTGGAAGACCAGGTTGCCGGCCTCGCGGAGGTAGCCCTTCTCGGCGGAGACGGTGACGGCGCCCTCGGCCTCGCCTCCACCGCCCGGCCGCGAGATCTTGCGCCAGCCGCGCAGCCCGGCGAGCACCGTCTGCGCGGCTGCCTGGGGATCCTGGTCGCTCTCGCGCGTGGTGTGCCGCGGCAGCCGGGACAGGTTGCGCGGCGTCGCGACGGGCGGTGTGCGCAGGGCGCGGAAGTGCTCGACGCACCGCGGCAGGATGCAGCCGACCAGCGAGACGAACAGCAGCGCGTAGATCGACGTGAACCACACCGACTTGAAGACGCCGAAGAACTGCAGCTTGTCCAGGATCTCGCCGAGCGAGCCGTGGTCGTCGATCCACTTCGCGGTGGCGGCGGAGTCGACGTCGCGCTGCGGCAGCAGCGCGCCGGGCATGGCGGCGACGGCCAGCAGGAAGAGCAGGACCAGCGCGGTCTTCATCGACGTGAGCGAGCGCCACGCGTTGCGGACCGCGGCGAGGGCGCGCCGGGGCGAGGACTGCTTGACGGGGGTACTCATCAGATCGGCATCACTGTGTTGGAGACGAAGAGGCGGCGGACGAGGTCGATGAACTCGGCCCAGTAGCCGGTGACCAGCGCGACGCCGACGGCGATCATCAGCACGCCGCCGAAGACCTGGATGCGGCGCGAGTTGCGGCGCAGCCACCCGACGGCGCGGACGGCCACCGTCGACCCGAGGGCCAGGACGATGAAGGGCAGGCCCAGCCCGGCGCAGTAGGCGACGATGAGGATCGCGCCGCGGGCGGGCTCGGCGTCGGTGCCGACGACGATGGACAGGATCCCCGCCAGCGTCGGGCCGATGCACGGGGTCCAGCCGAGGGCGAAGACGCCGCCGAGCAGGGGCGCACCCGCGAGCGTGGTCCACTGCCGGGGCGCGAACCGGACGTCGCGCTCGAGCATCGGGACCAGGCCGATGAAGGCGAGGCCCATGACGATGGTGACGACGCCGCCGATCCGCATCAGGGTGTCGGCGTTGAGCCGGATCGACGTGGCGAGCCCGAAGACCGACATCGTCATCAGCAGGAAGACGGCGGTGAAGCCGGCGACGAAGAGGATCGCCGCGCCCATGACGCGCCAGCGCCCGGCCCGCACGCCGGCGCGGGCCTCGTCGACGGTGGCGGCGGGCGCCTCGGCCCCGACGAGCCCGGCCAGGTACGACAGGTAGCCGGGCACGAGCGGCACGATGCACGGCGAGGCGAACGAGACGAGCCCCGCGAGCAGGCACGCACCGAGCGCGAGCAGCAGCGGGCCCGAGACGGCCGCGGTGGCGAAGGCCTCTCCCATCAGCCCTCCCCCAGCACCTTCTCGATGGTGTCCGTGAGTTCCTTCTCGCCGACGGTGGTCAGATAGGACGCGGCCACCCGGTGCTGCCGGTCGAGCACGAAGGTCATCGGCACGACGGTGGTCGGGTACTGCTCACCGATCGCCAGCAGCGTCTTACCGGGCGGGTCGTAGATCGACGGGTAGGTCAGGCCCTGCGAGCCGATGAAGTCGCGGGCGGCGTCGTCGCCGGCGGTCTCGCGCACGTTGATGCCGAGGAACTGCACGCCCTTGTCCTTGGTGGCGACGAAGGTGCGCTCGAGCTCGGGCGATTCGAGGCGGCACGGGGCGCACCAACTGCCCCAGACGTTGATGACGACGACCTTGCCGGCGTAGTCGGAGAGCTTGATCGTGGTGTTCTGGTCGGTCACGCTGCGCCCGGACAGGTTCTCGACCGTGCTCCGCTGCCCGGGCTCGTAGAACTGCCGGACCTTACCGCCGGGGGCGATCACGCCGCCCTTGGCAGCCTGGTCGGAGAGCTGGACGCAGCCGGACGCGCCGAAGGCGACCGCGCCGGCGACCACGAGGGCGACGGCGCGGCGGGCGAGCCTCACGCGCCGCGCACCAGCGGGTCGGTGGCGCCCGCCGGCTCGGAGTACACGATGTCGACGAGTTCGTCGCCGTCGTAGACGAGGCTGGTCAGCGAGGCGAGGGAGCACTGCCGGTTGCGCGGGTCGTGCCAGAGCCGCTTGCCCTCGAGGTGGCGGCGCAGGGTCACGACGGGCAGCTGATGGCTCACGAGGACGGCTTCGTGGCCGCGGGCTCGTTCGCGGGCGATGTCGACGACGCCGACCATGCGGTGCGCGATCTGCAGGTAGGGCTCGCCCCACGACGGGGTGAAGGGGTCGCGGAGCTTGGCCCAGTGCTTGGGCTGGCGCAGGGCACCGTCGCCGACGGCCACCTTGAGGCCCTCGAACTGGTTGCCCGCCTCGATGAGCTCGTCATCGGTGATGATCGGCAGCCCGTGCGACGCGGCGATGGGCGTCGCGGTCTCCTGGGCGCGCTGCAGCGGCGACGCGAACACGGCGGTGATGTCGTGGTCGGCGAGCGCGGCGGCCACCGTCTGCGCCTGGGCCCGGCCCTTGTCGGACAGGCGGAACCCCGGCAGGCGGCCGTAGAGGATGCCGTCGGGGTTGTGCACCTCGCCGTGCCGCATGACGTGCACGATCGTCTGGGTCATCTACTGCTCCTGCTCAGCGGCGGCGGCCGCGCGCGCGGCGGCCGGGAGGGCCGCCTCGATGGTCTCGAAGTCGTTCTCGGTGAGGGCCGCCGAGACGAACCACGCCTCGAAAGCGCTGGGCGGCGGGTAGATCCCCTGCTCGAGCAGGGCGTGGAAGAAGGGCGCGAAGCGGAAGGTCTCGGCGGACTTGGCCTGCGCGTAGTCCTTGACGGGCCCGTCGGCGAAGAAGACGGAGACGAGGTTGCCCGCGTACTGGACGTGGTGGCGCACGCCCTCCGCGGTGAGCGCGTCGCCGATGAGCCCGCCGAGGCGGATCGAGTTGGCGTTGAGCTTGGCGTACACCTCGTCGGTGGCGTTCCGCAGCGTCGCGAGGCCGGCAGCCACGGCGACGGGGTTCCCGGACAGCGTCCCGGCCTGGTAGACGGGGCCGAGCGGCGCGAGATGCCCCATGACGTCCGCCGATCCGCCGAATGCCGCAGCGGGCAACCCGCCCGACATGACCTTGCCGAAGGTGAACAGGTCCGCGTCCACGGGGTCGAGGCCGTACCAGCCGGCCTTGCTGACGCGGAAGCCCGTCATGACCTCGTCGAGGATGAGCAGGGCGCCGTCGGCCCTGGTGATCGTACGCAGGCCCTCGTTGAAGCCCGGCTGCGGCGGGACGGCGCCCATGTTGCCGGCGGCGGCCTCGGTGATGACGGCGGCGATCTGTCCGGGGTACTGGGCGAAGGCCTCGCGCACGGCGGTCAGGTCGTTGTAGGGCAGGACGACGGTGTCGGCCGCCTGCGCGCCCGTCACGCCGGGGCTCGTGGGCAGGCCCAGGGTGGCGACGCCGGAGCCGGCGTCGGCGAGCAGCGCGTCGACGTGGCCGTGGTAGCAGCCGGAGAACTTGATGATCTTGGCGCGACCGGTGACGCCGCGGGCCAAGCGCACGGCGCTCATGGTGGCCTCGGTGCCGGAGTTGACCAGGCGCACCCGCTCGACGGGGGCGACGCGGGCGATGATCTCCTCAGCGAGCGCGATCTCGGCTTCGGTGGGAGCGCCGAAGCTCAGGCCGGTGGTGGCGGCGCGCTGCACGGCGTCGACGACGGCGGGGTGCGCGTGGCCCAGGATCATCGGGCCCCAGCTGGCGACGAGGTCGACGTAGGTCCTGCCGTCGGCGTCCGTGAGCTGCGACCCCGTGGCGCTGGTGATGAACCGCGGGGTGCCGCCGACGGCCGAGAAGGCGCGCACCGGGGAGTTCACCCCACCGGGGATCGAGCGGGCGGCGCGGTCGAACAGGGCCGCGCTGGCCGGGGCCGCAGTGTCGCTACCGGGGGTCAGGGGAGAACTCACGGCCTCCAGTCTCCCATCACCGCGCAAATCGTCAACTACAGGGCGTAGGAGATCGCCGACGGACCGGCCTCGCCGCACCCGATCGGACGGTCCACACCTACTACGGCGAGCCATGAGCGCCAGACATCCCCTCGATACCTCCAGCTCAGAACCCATTTCCGACGGCGTCGGCCACGCGCGGGACGCATGCCCGTCGACCATCCGCGCCCCGCCTCCCCCTGCCCCGGTCACCGCGGCGAGGGGGTATGCCCGGCACACACACCCTTTCCGCACGACACCTGCCCTCCGCCGCCCGCCCACCTCTATGGTGGAACAGGTTCCATCTAGCGGAGCTGTACATCACCACCGACACCACTGGGGGCACGCCATGGAACGACTCAGCGGACTGGACGCCTCCTTCTTGTATCTCGAGTCCAGGTCCCAGCTCATGCATGTGAGTGGGCTGCTCGAGCTGGACCCCGCCACCGTCGAGGGCGGCTACCGGTTCGAGGACCTGCGCAGCGAGCTCGCGCGGCGGATCACGGCGATGCCCGCGTTCCGGCGCAAGCTGCACGACTCCGTGGCCAACCTCGACCACCCCGTCTGGGTCGAGGACGAGTCCTTCGACATCGAGGCGCACGTGCACCGCATCGCGGTCCCCGCGCCCGGCGGCGAGCTGGAGCTCGCCGATCTCTGCGCGCACATCGCGGGCCAGGCGCTGGACCGCAGCAAGCCGCTGTGGGAGATGTGGGTCATCGAGGGCCTGGCCGACGGCCGGATCGCGATCATGATGCGCATGCACCACGCGGGCGTCGACGGGGTGACCGGCGCCGGTCTCATGGCCCAGCTGTGCTCGCTCACCCCCGAGCCGCCCGCCCTCGACCCGGCGATGGTGGACAAGTCGACCGGCGGCGCACCCCTGCTCGCACTCGCCGCCGACGGGGCGAAGAACGTCCTGCTCCGGCCGTTGTCATTGGTGTCACTGCTCCCGCGCACCGTCCCGGTGCCCGTCCGCTGGTGGACCCGCTCGCGCCGCGGCGCCGCCATGCCCGCCCCGTTCAGCGCGCCCCGCACCTCGCTCAACGGCTCGATCACGGGCCACCGCGCGATCGCCTTCGCCTCCGTGCCGCTGGCCGACGTGAAGAAGATCAAGGACCACTTCGATGTCAAGGTCAACGACGTGGTGCTGGCGGCGTGCTCGGGCGCGATGCGCGAGTTCCTGCACGACCGCGGCGAGCTCCCCGAGCAGCCGCTGGTCGCGATGATCCCGGTCTCCGTGCACGAGGCGGAGATCGGAGCGACGCTCACGGAGGGCACCAACAAGGTCACCGGCATGTTCACCCGGATGACCACGGACGTCGACACCCCCGTCGCACGGCTGGAGACGATTCGCCAGCGGGTCGCGACGAGCAAGGAGCACCACGGCGAACTGGACGACAACCTGCTCCGCTCCTGGGCGCAGTTCGCGCCGGCGTCGATCATGCAGCTCGGTGCCCGGCTCTACGGCGACAACAACCTGCCCGAGCTGCACCCCGTGATCTACAACCTGGTGATCTCCAACGTGCCGGGCCCCGACATCCCGCTGTACTTCCTGGGCGCACGGATTCACTCGATGTACCCGCTGGGCCCGGTCTTCCACGGCGCGGGCCTCAACGTGACGGTCTTCTCACAGGAGGGCACACTGAACATCGGTGTGATCGCCTGCAAGAAGCAGGTGCCCGACCCGTGGCCGATCGTCCGCGCCTTCGAGCGCGACATGGCGGCGCTGGTCGCGGCCGTCGACGCGGCGGGCACCGAGGAAGGCTGAGTATGACCGAGGGCCCGCGGGTGCGCATCGACAGCGGCGAGATCTCCGGCCGCGACCAGCGGACGGTGCACGCCTTCCGCGGCATCCCGTACGCGCAGCCGCCCGTCGGGCCGCTGCGCTACCGGGCGCCGCAGCCGGTGGAGCCCTGGGACGGGGTCCGCGCGGCGACGGAGTTCAGCGCCGCGGCGCCGCAGAACAAGAAATACACGCTGATCGGCTTCCGCGAGTACCAGCCGACCAGCGAGGACTCGCTCACCCTCAACGTGGTCGCCCCGGCGCGGGAGGCCACGGCGCCGCGCCCGGTGATGGTCTTCATCCACGGTGGCGCCTACCTCATGGGCAGCTCGGCGACGCCGCTGTACTACGGCAATTCGCTGGTCGAGCGGGGCGACGTCGTCTTCGTCTCGATCAACTACCGCCTCGGGGCCCTCGGCTACCTCGACCTGACGGACTTCTCCACGGACGAGCGCCCGATCGACGGCAATCTCGGCCTGCGCGATCAAGTCGCGGCCCTGCAGTGGGTGCACCGCAACATCGCGGCCTTCGGCGGCGACCCGGACAACGTCACGATCTTCGGCGAGAGCGCGGGCGGCAACGCCGTCACCACGCTGCTCGCCACGCCGGCCGCGCGGGGCCTGTTCCATCGCGCCATCGCGCAGAGCTCGGCCCCGAAGCTCACCGTCGACGCGGTCACCGCGCGCGGCTGGGGCAAGCGCTTCGTGGAGATCGTCGGCGGCCCCGAGCAGATCAACAGCGCCACCTCTGAGGAGCTGGGCCGCGCCGGCAATCGCCTCATGGGCGAGCTCAACCGGGAGCAACTCGGCGTGGTGCCCTTCGGCCCCACGGTCGACGGTGACTACCTCCCGGAGGATCCGGAGGTCGCCATCGCGGCCGGACGGGGCGCGCAGGTGCCGCTGATCATCGGCACGAACCGCACCGAGGCCACGCTGTTCACGAAGATGCCCGGCATGGGCAAGCCGTCGGCCGACCGCGCGGCGCACACCGTCGGCGGCACGCCGGAGGGCTTCGCCGCGCTGTCCGCGGCGTACCCCGGCTTCCCTGACGTCGCCTCGCTGAACCGGATCATCGGCGATTTCATGTTCTGGGCGCCGTCGCTGCGGATCGCGCAGGCGCACGCCAAGCACGCGCCGACGTACTTCTACCGGTACGACTTCTCCCCGAAGACGCTGGACCTGTTGGGCTACGGCGCGACGCACGCCTCGGAGCTGATGGCCGTCTTCGGCGTGTACCACGGGACGACGGGGTGGGTCCTCGGCGCGCTCGGCGACCGCCGGATCGCGATGCGCGTCTCCGACGGGATGCAGCGCGACTGGATCACGTTCGCACGCACCGGCCGTCCGGCCGGCGAGTGGCCGACGTACAACGGCACCTCCCGCGCGACGCTGGTGATCGACGACCGCAACCGCATCGTCTACGACCCCTCCCCCGAGATCCGTCGCGCCTGGGACCAGTTCACACACGCAGCAGCGCGATGATCGCGTCGGCGCGGGTCTCGGGGATCAGCGCGAAGGACAGCAGCAGCGCGGTGTCGGCGACATCGCCGTGTGTGAGGGCGTGTTCGGCGAGCGTCGACACGCGGTAGCGGTGCCGGGTCAGCGTCGCCCTCGCCGCGGCGAGCGCCGCCTCGGAGCCCAGGTCCACGGTGAGGTGGAGCCCGGCGTCGGCGCCGAGAACGAGCGCGTCGGGCAGGTGCTCGGCAAGCGCTCGCCGGACGGCGGCACGCCGCGCCCCGTAGGTGCGGGCGGCCCGCGCGACGTGGGCGTCCCAGGCACCGGAGTCGAGGAAGTGCGCGAGCATCGAAGCCGCGGCGCCGTCGACGCCCGCGCTCGAGCCGTGCCCCGCGTGCGGCAGCCCGCGCAGCGGCTCGGGGATCGCGGCCCACGCGAGCCGCAGCTGCGGGGTCAGCGCCTTCGAGGCGGTGCCGAGGTAGACGACATGGTCGGGCGCGAGGGTCTGCAGCGCGGGCAGCGGCGCCACGTCGTAGGAGAACTCGCCGTCGTAGTCGTCCTCGACGATCACACTGTCCGTCTCCCGCGCCCAGTCCACGAGGTCGAGCCGCCGCGCCATCGAGAGCCGCACGCCGGTCGGGTACTGGTGCGCGGGGGTGGTGTAGACGAGGCACCGTCGGCGCGGCAGCCGGTCGACGATCAGGCCGTCGGCGTCGACGGGCACCCCCACGACCTCGCCGCCCGTCGCGCGGAAGGCGTCGAAGGCCCGCCGGTAGCCGGGCGTCTCCACCGCGATCGGGGTGCCGAGCTCACCGGCGATCGCGGTGAGGGCCGGGTTCACGCCCGGGAACAGGCGTACGTCGCCGGGCGCGGCCCGCACCGCGCGCCGGCGCCGCAGGTGCACGGCGAGGGCCTCCTGCAGCGTCGCGACGTGCGGCGCCGCCGAGGTCGTGGGCGGGAGCGCGGCCGCATGCCGCCACGACCGCCGCCAGCGCCGCTCGTCGATGAGGGACACGTCGGGCACGCCCGGCACCAAGCTTCCCTCCCAGGTGTCCGACGGCGCCTCCTCCTCGCGTCGCGGGGCGCGCGCGGCGTGCATCGCGTGCGCGAAGCGGTCGGTGCCCGGGGCGATCCGGGTGCCACTGCCGGGGACCGTGGCCGTGACGCCCATGGCCGCGAGCGTGTCGTAGGCGGCGATCACCGTGTTCCGGGCGACGCCCAACCCGGCGGCGAGGGCCCGGGAGGAGGGCAGCAGGTCGCCGGGATGCAGGGCGCCGCGATCGAGCCCGTCGATGATCGCGTCGACGATCGCTCCTTTCGGAAGTGCACCACCGTGCGCGAGCGTCGACCAGAAGTCGGGCAGGGACGCGGGAGGACGGGGCATCACCTCAGGATACTGGTTCTCAGAATTCTCTGATTCTGGATCTTCCACTGCGCCGGTATCCGCCCGAAGATGGACTGCATGGACAAGCTCACCCGGTATCCCCAGCGCGGCGGCGACCGCCGCCTCCTCGACGAGATCCTGGACGAGGGCGTGGTCGCCGTACTGTCGACGGTGGCCGACGGCCTGCCGTGGTCCGTGCCGATCGCGTACGCCCGCCTCGGCGACCGGATCGTGCTCCACGGTTCGACGGGGGCCGGCGCGCTGCGACACGTCGCCGCCGGCGCCCCCGCGACACTGACAGTGACCCACGTCGACGCGCTGATCGTGGCCGACACCGCCTTCGACCACTCGATGAACTACCGCTCCGCGGTGCTGCGCGGCGCGCTCACGCCGGCGGCGGTCGACGGCGCGGAGCTGCTCGAGGCGTTCACCGACAAACTGCTCCCGGGGCGCAGTGCGGAGCTCCGCGCCAACACCCGCAAGGAGCTCGCCGCGACCACCGTTCTCACCTTCCCGATCACCACCGACAACTGGATCGCCAAGGCGCGCACCGGCGGAGCGTCGTCGAGCGAGGGCGGCTGGTCCGGCGTGCTGCCTTTGCGGAAGGGCTACGCGCGCGTCGATCCGACGCCCGGCCACGAGCTCCCGGTGCCCGCTTCGGTGCGGGCGGCGCTCGACGCGAGCGAGGACGGGGCCCGCTGCGCGTCGGTCTCGTGATTCCCCTCTCGGAACCGACACGAATCGCCCGCGCTGGGTACGGTTGAGGCCATGAGTGCTCCGACCTCGCCGGCATCGTCGCCCGAACTGACCGCAGCGCTGCGCGCCATCCTGGACGGCCGGTGGGCCGCGACGAGGGACGTGGTGCGCGACCAGATCCACGACGGGAACGTGGTCCCTCAGGCGGGGCTGAGCCTGGACGAGTACCGCGAGCTCGTGCTCGGCCAGATGAAGGCGATGGTGCCGCTGGGCTTCCCGGCCGACGGCTTCAAGACCGAGCACGGCGGCACGGGCGACGTGGGCGCCGCGGTCACCGCGATCGAAACCCTCGGCTACGGCGACCTCTCCCTGATGGTCAAGGCGGGCGTGCAGTGGGGCCTGTTCGGCGGCGCGGTGGAGAACCTGGGCACCGACTACCACCACGACACGTACGTCAAGGGCCTCATCGACCTCGACGTGCTCGGCTGTTTCGCGATGACCGAAACTGGCCACGGCTCCAACGTGCAGGAGCTCGAGACCACCGCCACCTACCTGCCGGAGACGGGTGAGTTCGAGATCCACTCCCCCACCTCCAGCGCCCGCAAGGACTACATCGGCGGCGCCGGGAAGCACGCGCGATGGGCCTCCGTCTTCGCGCAGCTCGTCACCGGCGGCCCGGGCGAGGAGCCGACCGGCCGCGGCGTGCACTGCTTCGTCGTGCCGATCCGCGACGAGAACGGCGACGACCTACCCGGCGTCACCACGTCCGACTGCGGCTACAAGGGCGGCCTCCCCGGCGTCGACAACGGCCGCATCGTCTTCGACCGCGTGCGCATCCCGCGACGCGAGCTGCTGAACCGGTACGCAGACGTCGCGGAGGACGGAACCTATTCCAGCCCCATCGAATCCGACAACAAGCGCTTCTTCACGATGCTCGGAACCCTGATCCGCGGCCGCGTCACCGTGGGCGCCGCGGCGGGCGCCGCCGGGCGGCTCGGCATCACCCTCGCGACCAAGTACGCGCTGGTGCGCCGCCAGTTCGACGCGCCCGGCGGCGACAACGAGCTGCTGCTGCTGGACTACCGCACGCATCAGCGCCGGCTGCTGCCACTGGTGGCGCGGGCCTACGCCTTCGCCATCGCGCAGAACGAGCTCACCGCGGAACTCCACGAGCTGCAGACCGGTGACCCCGCGGCGGTCGACCCCGCCTACGCGCGCGAGATCGAGGGCAAGGCCGCCGCGATCAAGGCCGGCCACACCCGCCTGGCATCGGACGCGATCAGCGCGGCCCGCGAGGCCTGCGGCGGCGCCGGCTACCTCTCGGAGAACCGGCTTCCGTTGCTGCGCGGCGACATCGACGTCTTCACCACCTTCGAGGGCGACAATCTGGTGCTCACCCAGCTGGTCGCCAAGGAGCAGCTGACCGCGTACGCCGGCGATGTGCAGGGGCTCGACGCGGTGGGCTGGGTGCGGTTCGTCGCGAACATGGCCAAGGACGTCGTCCTGGAGAAGACCGCCGCTCGCCAGGTGGTGCAGACGCTGCTCGACGACTCGGACGAGGACACCGAGGAGAGCGAGCTCACCCACCCGGGCACGCAGCTGCGGCTGCTGCGGAACCGCGAGGACCACCTGCTGCGCACAGCCGCCGCCCGCATGCGGCGGGCGAAGGAGCCCGACGAGGATCCGCTCGAGGTCTTCAGCGAGACCCAGGACCACCTGATCAAGGTGGGCGACGCGCACATCGAGCGGATCGTGCTGGAGGCCTTCGTCGACGCGATCACCGACGTCCAGGACCGCGAGACGCGCGACGCGCTCAAGCTCATGCGCAACCTGTACGTGTACTCGTTGCTCGAGCGCGACCTCGGCTGGTACCTCATGCACCGGCACATCTCGGTGGAGCGCGCCAAGGCGATCCGCCGCGGCGTGAACGAGCTGTGCGGCAAGGCGCGCCCGCTCGCGGAGTCGCTGGTGGACGCCTTCGGCATTCCCGCCGCCGCCCTCGCCGTGCCGATGCTCGACCCCGCGAACAGCGTCGCCGTCCGGTAACGCCCGGCACCGCTGTCCTACAGCGGCAACAGGATGTCCTTCACCCGCGGGTCGGTGCGCAGGAACTCCTGCACCGCAGGGTCCTTGAACGCGGCAACCAGGTTCCTGATGTTCTCAGTGTCCTTCCACCGCGTGCCGATGGTCAGCTGGCCGGCGAACTCGTCGGGAGCGGGCGGCGCGAAGATCTCCTTCTCGATGCTCACCCCCGCGGCGAGGTAGTACTCGGTGTAGCCGACAGCGGCATCGAGGTCGGGAAGAGCGCGGGTCTGCGCGGCGAAATCGAGCAGGGTGAACTGCAGGTTCTTCGGATTCGTCGCGATGTCCTTGACGGTGGCCTGCCACTTGTTGACGTCCGGCTTGAGAGTGATGAGCCCGGCGCGCTCGAGGAACCACAGCCCCTGAGCCTCGTTGGCCGGATCGGAGTACAGGGAGACCTTCGCGTTCTGCGGCAGTTGCTGCGGGTCGGTGTACTTGTCGGAGAAAAGCCCGAAGCCCCACCGGAAGACCGGCGTCGCGGCCTCCTCCCGGAAGTCCGGGTTCGCCTGCAGCACCTGGCCGAGCCACAGCTTGTGTTGATAGACGGTGGCCGCCACCTCGCCCTCGCTGACGGCGCGGTTGATCGTGGTGGAGTCGGCGAGGCCCTTGAAGGCCACGGTGATCCCGTGCCGCGGGGCGACGTCCTTGGCGATGAACTCGATGAGCGCCTGCTCCGCCGCGTTGCCCTCGGTAGTGGCGACCAGCAGGGTGGCGCCGGCGGTCTCATTGGCGGTCTTCGCGTCGGAGCCGCCGAAGGCGCGCCAGCCCACGAATCCGGCGACGACGAGAACGACGAGGATCACCACGCCGATGATCAGGGGCCGGCGCGAGCCGCGTGTGCTGAAGCCATGGTCGTCGTCGGCGGGCGGAGCGGCGGGCGTGGGGGTTTCGGTATCGCTCATGCGAGGGCCTTTCGGAGGACGGTCTGTTCGGGGGTGAGGTGGCGCACGAGGGCGTCGCCGACGAGCTGGATCGTGGTGACCACGACGATGAGGACCACGATGGTCGCGATCATGACGCCGTGGTCGAAGCGCTGATAGCCGTAGGTCACGGCGACGTAGCCGAGTCCGCCCGCGCCGATGGTGCCGGCGATCGTCGAGTATTCGATCATGGCGATGGTGTTGATGGTGAGGCCGCCGACGATGCCGGGCAGCGCCTCGGGGATCTGTGCGCCCCAGATGATCTGGGCGTTGGATCCGCCCGAGGCCTTGGCGACGGTCACCACGTCGGGCGGTAGCGCCCGCAGGCTGTTCTCGACGATGCGGGCGAAGAAGGCGATGCCCGCGATGGACATCGGGACGACCGCGGCGGCGATGCCGATGTTGGTGCCGGTGAGGAACCGGGTGAACGGGATGATCGCGGTCATGAGCACGAGGAAGGGCAGCGACCGACCGATGCTGATGACCCACGTGAGCGGTTGGTGCAGAGCCGGTCTCGCGAGCAGGCCGCCCGGCGCGAGGTTGTGCACCAGGGCGCCGAGCGGCACGCCGACGACGAGCACGATCACCATGACGAGCCCGACCATGATCACGGTGTCGCGGAGCGCGGGCAGCACCAGGTCGGGGATGTCGCTGAGCGGCACCGTGATCCCGGAGGCGAGGCAGGTCATGCCGGCACCGCCTCGCGGGCGCCCGCGTCGGTGCGCAGCCCCAGGGCGCGCGCCGAATCCAGGACGCGGGTGAGGGCACCGTCGTCCACGCCGATCGTGACCGTCCCGACGGTGACGCCCCCGACGGCCTGCACGGACGCGGAGAGCATTGCGACGGCGGCGCCCGTCTCGAGCGTGACGCGACTGAGCCAGTCGGCCGGCACCGTCGTGTCGTAGGTCAGGTGCACCGTCGTCTGGCCCGACGGTGCCGTCGCGGCAGGCCCGGCGGATCGGAGGGCCTCGCCGAGGACCGATTCCGGGTCGGTGAGCAGGCCGACGAGGGCGCCCTGTTCGGCGAGGATGCCGTGGTCGAGACGCGCGGCGCTGTCGGCGACGCGGACGATGGTGTCCATCTCGTGGGTGATGAGCACGACAGCGAGATCCAGCTCGTCGCGCACGTCCCGGAGCAGGTCGAGGTACTGCGCGGTGGCCTCCGGGTCGAGGCCCGACGTGGCCTCGTCGGAGAGCAGGACCTTGGGCCGCAGCGCCAGCGCGCGGGCGATCCCCACGCGCTGGCGCTGGCCGCCGGAGAGCTGGTGCGGGTAGTGGCCGGCCTTGTCCGCCAGCCCCACCCGGTCGAGCAACTCGGCGACCCGCGCCCGCGTCTCCCCCTTGGTGACGCCCAGGTACTCCAGCGGCAGCGCGACGTTCTCGGCCGCGGTGCGACGGCGCAGCAGGCTGGACGCCTGGAAGACAGTGCCGATCCGGCGGCGGGCCGCCCGCAGCTGGCCCTCCGGCAGCGCCGTCAGGTCCTGCCCACCGATCACGACGGTGCCGCTCGTCGGCCGCTCCAACAGGTTCAGGCACTGCGCAAGCGTCGACTTGCCGGCGCCGCTGGGGCCCACGACGGCGAAGATCTCGCCCGCGGCCACCGTGAAGCCCACGTCGCGCAGCACGGGCGTCGCCGCCGCGCCGGTCCCGTAGGTCTTGGTGAGGTTCCGCACCTCGATCATCTGTCCTCCTCGGAATGTGAGGAGAACAGTGCGGCACACGACTCCGCGAGAGAACGGTTGCGGTCACCCTGATTCGGGACCGCCCCGGCTCAGGAGTCGGAGGCGGAATAGATCATCTCGGCCGGCGCGCGGGACGTGCGCTTGGCGAGCGGGTAGTAGATCGCCGCGGTGCCGAGCAGCCCGACGATCCACGAGATGTCCGCGCCGCCGAGCATGTCCGTGACGGGCCCGGTGTACATCTTCTGCGCGAGGAACGGGATCTGGATGACGATGCCCGCGGCGTAGGCGAAGAGCGCCGCCCACTGCCACGATCCGTACCGGCCGGCCGGGTCGTAGAGCGCGGGGATGTCGATGCGCTCCTTGGAGATCACGTAGTAGTCGATGAGGTTGATCGCGCTCCACGGCGTGAACACCATGAGCAACACCAGCACGAAGTTCTTGAAGTTCTCCAGGAAGTCCGCGCTCGCGGCGATCGCGATGATCACGGAGACGGCGACGAAGCCGACGATGTACAGCGTGCGGGCGAGCGACGAGATCCGCGAGCCGCCGCCGAACGCGGTGACGGTGGTGAGCACCGACATGAAGCCGCCGTAGGCGTTGAGGACGTTGACCGTCAGCTTGCCCACCACGATCACGAGATAGACGACAGCGGCCGCGGCGGCGGGTCCGGCGAGGTCGCCGAGGAAGCCGACCTGGTTGCTCAGGAAGGCCTTCGAGGCGCAGGCGGCGACGAGGGCTCCGAAGGTCATCGAGATCTGCGAGCCGATCACGCTGCCCGCGAACGTCGCCCAGAAGGTCGTGCGCTCCGGCGTCGACCGCGGCAGGTAGCGCGAGTAGTCCGCGACGTACGGGCCGAAGGTGAGCTGCCAACCGGCGCCGAGGGAGATCGCGAGCAGGAAGGTGACGATGTCGAAACCCTTGACGCCCACGACGGCGCCCACGTCGTACGCGGAGAACAGGCGCACCATCAGGTACCCGATGCCGACGATCCCGACCACCGTGGCGATCCGACCGACGATGTGGATCAGCCGGTAGCCGACCACCGCGACGACCGCGGTCAGGGCGCCGAAGATCACGATCCCGACGGCGGGCTCGTCCACCCCGATCAGGCGGTTGATCGCCTGCCCGGAGAGCACCGTCCCCGTGGCCGCGAAGCCCAGGTACATGAGGATCACCAGCACCAGCGGCACCGCCGCGCCCTTCACCCCGAACTGCGCGCGACTGGAGATCATCTGCGGCAGGCCCAGCCGCGGGCCCTGTGCCGCGTGCAGTGCCATGACGGCGCCGCCGAGCACGTTGCCGATCAGCACGCCGATGATCGCCCAGAGCGCGTCGGCGCCGAAGACGACGGCGAGGGCACCGTCGACGATGGCGGTGATCTGCAGGTTCGCCCCGAACCACAGCGTGAACTGGCTACGGGGCGTGCCGTGCCGCTCGGAGTCGGGCACCACGTCGATGGTGCGGCGTTCCCGCAGCGATGCCTTCGCGTTCGTCGTCTCCATCGGGTTCCTTCGTTCTGGAGCGGAACTGCCACGGGGCAGTGACGAGGATCACCCCGGCCATTCGTATAGTGCTGTCTATACAAATGTTTGTCAAGCCCCTTGCAGCTGCCAACGAGCAGGTCACGAGCGTTGTCACCCGATAGTTGACGTGCGCTTCAGCCGCCGCGGAGCTCCCGGACCAGGGCGAGGGCGGCGGCACCGTCGGGCAACTCGTCCATCCCCGCGGTGAGGGCGATCCCGAGGCAGGCGCCGCTGATCACGCGGTCGGCGTACTCGATCGGATCACCCCACGGCAGGAAGGGCTTGGCGACGAGCAACGAGGCGACGCCGTGCACGACGGTGAGCATGCGCAGCGCGATCGGCTGCGGATCGCCGGGCGGGTAGTAGCCCACCTCCTGCAGCTCGCGCACGTTCTGCTCGAGGTGTGCGAACGCCGCGGTGGTCAGGACGACATCCACGGCCGAGGCGTCGTCGGACGGGGTCATGGCGGCGAGGCGATAGAGCTCGGGTGTCTCGAGCGCGAATCGGACGTACCCCAGCCCCTGCGCACGCGCCGCGTCGAGCGGCGTCGGTGCCCCCTCCTCCGCCTCGGTGAGGACATCGTCGAGCTGGCCGAGGTACCGCGCGACGACGGCGGTCAGCAGCGCCCCCTTGTCGGGGAAGTGCAGATAGATCGACGGCGGCGTGACACCGGCGCGCTGCGCCACCGCGCGGATCGAGACCGCGTCGGCGCTGCCCGTCTCGATGAGCAGATCGGTGGCGGCGTCGAGGATCTCGGTGGCGAGCCGCTCCCCGTCGCCGCGCTTGTTGCGCCGCCGTCGTCCCTGCTCCATGGTGCCTACGATTCTCGCAGACCGACGCGGTCGTACAGCCGCTTCATCGGCGCCGGCGCCCACCAGTTCCACACCCCAGCCACCCGCATGAACGCGGGCACGAGCAGCATACGGATCAGGGTGGCGTCCAGCAGCACCGCGATCATCATGCCCACGCCGAACATCTTCATGAAGGAGACGCCGGCGAAACCGATGGCGGCGAAGACGATCGCCATGAGTAGCGCGGCGGCGGTCACCACCCGGCCGGTGCGGGTGATGCCCATCGCCACGGCCTCGTCGTTGGCCGCGTGATCCTTGGTCTCCGAGTGGTCCCAGAACTCCTTGATGCGGGAGAGCAGGAAGACCTCGTAGTCCATCGAGAGCCCGAAGGCGATGCAGAACATCAGCACCGGCATGTTCGCGATGATCGCGCCGGTCACCGTCGTGTCGAGCCCGCCGAGCCAGCCCCACTGGAAGATCGCGACCAGCGCGCCGAACACCGCCGACAGCGAGATCACGTTCATCACCAGCGCCTTGATCGGCAGGACCAGGCTGCCGGTCAGCAGGAACAGCAGTATGAAGGTGGTCACCGCGATCACGATGAGCACCGTCGGGAGCGTGTCGAGGATCGACTGCACCGAGTCGCGATTGAGCTGCGCGGAGCCGCCGAAGGTCGGAGGCGCGGGAGCCTGTACCTCGTGCAGCCGGTCGAGCTGGTCGGAGGCGGCCTGCGACAGCGGGTCGAGCTTCGACGAGACCAGCAGCAGCGCCGTCCCGTTCGCAGCCCGGGCGGTCGGGTCACCGTCGGCGACGCGCTGCCCGGCGAGGTACGTGCCCGACGGGGCCACCACCGCACCGGTGTCCGGGACCTGCGAGAGACGCACGGCGTAGTCGGCCACGGCGCCGTCGTCGACGGTGCTCGTGAGGACGACGCTGACCTGCCCCGAGGCGTCCTCGGCGAAGTCGGAACGGATGGTGTCGCCCACCTGGTGGGAGCTCGACGACGACGGCAGTACTCGGTCGTCGGGAAAGCCGAAATGGATACTGAGGAAAGGTGTTCCGAGGATCAGCAGGAGCGCGACGAGCGCGAGGCCGATGGGCACGGCGCGGCGCAGGACCGCGCGAGTCAGCCGGTAGAAGAGGCTGTCCTGCGGCGCGGGTTCCACACGGCGGCGGCCGATCGTCAGCGCGTCCACGCGGTCGCCGAGCACCGTGAGGATCGCGGGCGTGAGGATCAGCGTGGCGAGGGCCGCGAAGACCACCACCGCGACACCCGCGTAGGCGAAGGAGCGCAGGAAGTACATGGGGAAGATGGCCATCGCGGCGAGCGAGAGCCCGACGATGACCGCGGAGAAGAGCACGGTGCGGCCCGCAGTGTTCATGGTGCGGCGCAAGGCTTCCGGGCGGTCGCTGCCCGCGGCCACTTCCTCGCGGTAGCGGGAGATCACCAGCAGCGTGTAGTCGATCGCGAGCGCGAGCCCCATCGCGGTGGTGAGGTTGAGCGCGAAGATCGAGACGTCCGTGAACGTGGTGAAGGCGCGCAGGATGCCCGTGGTCGCGATGATCGCGGCGATGCCGACGAGCACGGGGATCGCCGCAGCGACCAGGCCGCCGAAAACCCACACGAGCACGAGGAAGGTGATGGGAATGGCGACGGCCTCGGCGAGCAGCAGGTCACGCGAGGACTGGTCGTTGATCTGCGCGTAGCTGTATGCCTGGCCGCCGGGAGTCATGGTGACCGACGGGGGCGGCTGCGGCAGATCGCCGACGATGGCCTTCGCGTTGAGCGGGGCCTGGGATTCGCCGCCCGCGATGGCAGCGACGATCAGCGCCGTGCGCTTGTCCTCGCTGAGCAGCATCGGCGTTGGCGTGCTGAAGCCGTCGACGACGCTCTCGACGCGACCGTCGGCCTTGAGGCGGTCGACCAGGCCGCGGCCGTAGGCGCCCGCTGCCGCCTCCTGCCCTTCGGGGACCGAGACGGCGAGCACCAATGGCAGCCCGCCGCGGTGGAAATCGTCGGCCATGCGATCGTATGTCCGCATCGCCTCGGCCTGCGGGTCGACGTAGCCGCCGGCCTGCAGCTTGTCGGCGACACCGACGCCCGCGAGCCCGAGCCCCGCCAGCAGCAGCACGGCCAGTAGCAGCACGGCCTTCGCGCGGCGCGCGACGAAGCGGGTGAGTGCGTCGATCATCGTGCGTCCCCTTCCAGTTGTATTAACGGCGTTAAGTTAACAACGTTAATACAGCGCCGTCAACCGCCCGGGGGCGGAGATCTCTGTCACCGGAAGACTGAAGTGGGCCTAGACGCCGCCGAGGCGATTCTCACCGAGGGAATGCACGAACCGCGGGCCGAGGAGGGCCAGCTCGCGGGTGTACGTCTCGGACCAGCCACCGAAGGGCACGTGCGCGAGGTACTCGTTGCGGAAGCGCTCATCCTCGGAGACCTCGGTGACGCAGAAGTCGGGGATCGCGAGGTCCACGACGGGGCCCCCACGCTCCACCTCCGCCATCACGAGCGGGGCGTTGGCGCCGAGGAAGTCGTCGATGATCCACCCGTCCTCGCCGAGCCACATCGAGTAACGAACCTTGGCGACGACGTGCTCTGCGCGGCGTACGATCTGCCCGGCGACCAGGGCGTCGAGCTCGCGCTCGGCCTCGTACCGGGTGCCGCTCACGGCGGGCCCCTTGGCGGTCATGGTGCCGGTGGTCACGCCGTCGAGGGCGTCGACGAGCGCGCCGGGATCGTCGGTCAGTTCGGCCGGTGCGGGGCCCTGCACGCGTACTCGGACGGCGTAACCGTCGGCGGCGAACAGGTAGGCCTGCACGATGAGGGTCGGCGTGGGGTCGAGGGCAGCGGCCTCGGGGACCTCACGGACGAAGAACTTTCGCTCGAACTCGAAGTCCCCGAAACCCTGCTCAGACATGCCCCCACCGTAGCCGGTCAGGGCGGCGATCCGCGCGAAGCGGGACCGCTCAGACCAGCGTGTACCCGGCCTCCTTGACCGCAGCCTCGACGGCGTCGCGCGTCAGCTCGGCGTCGCTGGCGACGGTGACCGCACCGGTCTCCACGTTCACATCGACGCCGGTGACGCCGCCGATCTCCGAGATCTCCTCACGCACCGAGGATGCGCAGTGTCCGCAGGTCATGCCGGTCACGGTGTAGGTGGTCTCCACTGCCATTTCTCGCTCCTTCAACAACTGACGCGATCGCGGATCGTCGCGCACCATCGATCATACCCCCTAGGGGTATTAGGCTGGCATCGCAGCCGTACAGAACCGCTCGATCGCCCCGCCCTCCGCGGGACCGGTGAGCTGCAACTGTCCGAGCCACACCGCGATCCTGCCCGAGCCCGGATAGAAGTAGAACGCCGTACCCGATCCGCCGACCCAGCCGTACCGTCCCGGCACACTCCATGGGCGGGCGCGATCGACATCCACCGCGCCACCGTAGCCCCACGCGGCACCGTCGAGGAAGACGTTGCCCGGCTGGGGCGGCACCTGCACCGATGTCATCGCGGCCACAGACTCGGGGCGCAGGACGCGCGCCCCGTCGGACTCCCCTGCACCGCGCAGCATCCGGCCGAAGCGGAGCAGGTCGTCGAGGGTGGAGAGCAGGCCACCACCACCGGATTCGAAGACCGGCTCGGCGAGGAAGGCACCGTCGGCCGGGTCGACGATCGCGAGTCCCTCCGGCGTCGACATCACGGCGTCGCCGAGCCGCGGCCGCATCGCCTCGGTCGCGCGGAAGGCAGTGTCGGCCATACCCAGCGGGTCGAGCACGGCGTCGCGCAGCACGTCGTCGAGCCTGCCGCCGGCGGCGCGGGCGAGAAGCACGCCGAGGAGGTCGGCACCCGTGTTGTAGGTCCACCCCTCCCCCGGCTGGTGTGCCAGCGGCAGGCGCGCGGCGGCCGCGAGCCACTCGTCGGGCGGTGGGGTGCCGAGCGGGTCGACGGGGCCCTGGTGGAGGGTCCCGAATAGCTCCTGCATCAGAGGCGCCTCGAAGTCGGAAATCATGCCGAGGCCGCCGGTGAACGAGAGCAGGTGCCGCACGGTGATGGGGCGGACCGCGGGGACCGTGTCGTCGAGCGGGCCGCTCGGATCGCGGAGGACGCGGGGTTCGGCGAGATCAGGGAGCCAGCGCGCCACCGGGTCGTCCAGCCCGACGGTGCCGCGTTCGACGTGCACCAACGCCGCTGTCACGAGGATCGGCTTGCTCAGCGACGCGATGCGGAAGACGGTGTCGCGGGTCATCGGCACGCCCGCCGCCCGCTCGCCGCCGACGGCGACGTCGACGCCGGCGGGGTCGTCGAACGCCGCCACCGCGCCCGGCAGGGGGCCCTGCACGATTTCCCGCTCGATCAGCTCGCTCAGCATGTCGCTCCCTCGACAGGATCGGTACGTACCCTCACAAGCATGCCCATTCCCGAGTACGTGCGCAGCATCCGCGAGAAGATCGGCACCGACCTGCTGTGGCTGCCCGGCGTCGCCGCGGTCGTCGTCAACGAGACCGGCGAGGTGTTGCTCGGACGCCGCGCCGACACCGGCGAGTGGGCGTCGATCGCCGGCATCCTCGAGCCGGGTGAGCAGCCGGCGGAGGCCATCGTCCGCGAGATCCGCGAGGAGGCGGGTGTCGAGGCGGAGGTGCTCGATCTGCTCGCGGTCCGCACCGACGAGCCCGTGCACTACCCGAACGGCGATGTCGCGCAGTACCTCACGCTGCTGTTCCTGTGCCGATACCTCGCCGGTGAGGCGCACGTGGCCGACGACGAGTCGCTGGACATCGCGTGGTTCCACCCCGAAGCGCTGCCGCCGATGTCGCCGCGGCAAACGGAACGGGTGCGCCGGGGCCTCGCCGCCCTGCGCGGAGACACCCGCCCAGCGTGGCAGTAGACGTTCCGAAAATCGGGTTCAGCTGCGCTTGGCGGCAAGATTCGCCTGCACAGGACCGTGAAACGCTACTTTCGGTCGGGGATTCCTCCACACCTTCGCGTACATAACCTGATTTCTCCACAGGCACCCGGTCCTGCGACCGTTCCACAGCGGAGAGCGCCGCATGATCGACGCCATGGACCCACGGATCCCCATAATCGCCGCCGAGAGCGGTGGCGTGCTCTCCCGCCGTCACCTGCTACGGATCGGTGTCGATCCCGTGGAACTCGCCACCCTGCGACGGACCGGGACGATCACGGTCCTTCGTCGCGGCTGGTACGCCACCACCACGGCACGGCCCACGGTCATCGCCGCGGTCCGGTCCGGCGCCGTGGTGACCTGCGTGTCGGCGCTCGAATACACGGCCGGGCTGTGGGTGCCACCCGGAATCGCGCGGATGCACCTGCGGTGGCCGCGGCACACGCCGGTCGCCGCTCGGTCGCACCCGTCGTGCCGCAGTCACCGGCCCTTGCCGATGCCGCTGCGCGCGGTGGACTCGCTGCCGGTCGCGCTCCAGTGCGCGGCGAACTGCCTTCCCTCGGACGAGTTCATCGCGGTGCTTGACTCGACGCTGCGGATGCCTCGGCCGTACACGGAGAGCGTGCTCGCGGAGATCTTCGTCGGCGCCTCGCGGCGCGTGCTCCGGCTCGTCGGGCTCGTCGACCCCGCGGCGGGTTCGGGCACGGAATCACTGGTCCGATATCGCCTGGTGTGCGCTGGTATCCGCGTCCGCTCGCAGGTCACGATCCGTGGCGTCGGACGGGTGGACCTCCTCGTCGGCGACAAACTCATCATCGAGTGCGACAGCGAGGGGTACCACGGCGGTGCGCAGCGCCGGTCCGACAATCGCCGCGACCGCACAGCGACCATCGGGGACTACCGAGTTCTTCGCATCGACTACGCCGATGTGCTGTACGACTGGGATGCGACCCTGCACGACATCCTCGCGATCGTGCGCAGTGGCCGCCACCGCGGCCGCACTCGATTTTGAGTATCCGGTCTACCGATGCACCGCCGCCAGATTCTGCAGCGGAGGGCCGTGAAAGTCGACTTTCGAAACTCAGACGGCCTGGAAAGTTGGCCGCCATCGCGAGGTCGACGACTTCCGCCCAGGTGCCCGAGGGCGCGGAGCTACTGGCTCACCACCGACCCGAGCCGGTGCTCGGGCGAGCCATCGGCGCTGTGCGCGCGGCGCCCGGCCAGACGATACCGCCGTCGACGAGGTGGCGGCGCAGATCAGCGCCCCTCGCCGGAGGCCAGCAGCGGCTCGAGGGCCGCGCGCAGCGCGTAGTCGTTGCGGGCCCAGGCTTGCACCGTCGAGCCGTCGACGAGCTCGATACCCATCCCGTAGCGGCGGCGCGGTACGGTGCTCAGCCGCCCCATCGCGCGTGCCGAGGACCACGCCGGGAAATCCTCCGGCTTGGCCCTGCGCGGGTGATCGGGGGACTTGCCGGGCAGGATCCGCGCGATCTCGGCGACGGGGATCGTCTCCTCCCCGCAGCGCAGCTCCTCGGGGGTGACCGCCATCGAGACGTGGGTGCGTCCCGCGGTCACCTGCAGCCACACGAAGCCCTGCGTCGCAAGTCCCAGCAGCAACCAGATCCACCACTCGGAGGTGCGGCCGGCGAGCAGCCACTGGGTGAGGATCATCGCCACGGTCGCGAGGGGCACCAGTACCAGCCAGATGCGGGAAAGGCCCCGCTCGGCGTACAGCGGGGTCAGCGGCCCGGTCACCGCCGGGCCGCCACGGAGCCCGGTGAGAAGTACGCGAGGGAATCCCGGCTGTTCGCCGCAAGGATCGCACCGACGACGGCTATCGCCGCGAGGATGGCCGGAACCGCGATCGTGGCATTCCCGGAGAAGAAACCGAGCACACCCTGCACAAGTACGAAGGCCGCGACGAACTGCAACACGAGCCGCGCCCAGTTCTGTCCGCGCCACAGGAAGTAGACGAGACCCGCCGCCACCGCGACGCCCACGACGACCATCACGATGGCGAGCACGAAGGTCATGGTGTCGAACTGCTCGAAGGTCTTGTACTGCTCGCGGGAAGAGCGGGCGATGATGCCGTCGCCCTCGCGCATCCGGTCGAACTGCTCGCGCAGCTCGGCGGAGCCGCGGGTCGAGATCGCCTGCGCGACGCGAGAGATCGCCGAGGCGATGATGACGAAGATCCACAGCTGCGCGGAGAGCTTCACGTCGTCGGGGCGCGGGCCCCGCGCGGGCTTCGGCACGGGCGGCGGTGCCGGCCAGGTGGGTGGCTGCGGTCCGGGACCGGGCCAGACGGGGCCCTGCTGGTGCATGCTCACCAGGTTCCCCTGTTCAGCCAACCCGCGGCCTCAGTGGCCCAGTAGGTCAGCACGATGTCGGCTCCGGCACGGCGGATCGATACCAGCGACTCACGGATCGCCGCGTCGCGGTCGATCCAGCCGTTCTGGGCGGCGGCGGTGATCATCGCGTACTCCCCCGAGATCTGGTACGCCCCCACCGGAACCGGCGAAGCGGCGGCCACGTCGGCGAGCACGTCGAGGTAGCTCATCGCGGGCTTGACCATCACGATGTCGGCGCCCTCGGCGAGGTCCAGTTCGAGCTCACGCAGCGCCTCACGGCGGTTCGCCGAATCCTGCTGGTAGGTCCGCCGATCGCCCTGCAGCGACGAGCCGACGGCCTCGCGGAACGGTCCGTAGAACGGCGACGCGTACTTCGCGGTGTACGCGAACAGCGAAACATCCTGGTGCCCAGCGGAATCTAGCGCGGAGCGCAGCACGCCGATCTGGCCGTCCATCATCCCTGACGGTCCCAGCATGTGCGCCCCGGCATCGGCCTGAGCCACACCCATCAAGGCGTACCGCTCCAGGGTGGCGTCGTTGTCGACACGCCCAGCGCCGTCGAGTACGCCGCAGTGCCCGTGCGAGGTGAACTCGTCCAGGCACGTATCGGCCATGATCACGATGTCGTCACCCAGGTCGTCCCGCAGAGCCCGCAGCCCGCGGTTGAGCACCCCGTCGGGATTCCACGAGGCGCTGCCCTCGGCGTCCTTGTCGGCGTCGTCGGGGACACCGAACAGCATGATCCCACCGACACCCTCGCGGACGGCCTCCTCGGCTGCGGCGCGCAGCGAATCGGACGTGTGCTGGACGACGCCCGGCATCGACGAGATCGGCAACGGCGCCTCGATCCCGTCGCGCACGAACATCGGCAGCACCAACTGCCGCGGCTCCACCGACACCTCGGCGACGAGCCGCCGGACGGCGGGCGTCGTGCGCAGCCTGCGAGGACGGACGTGAGGAAAACTCATGCCGTCCAGTCTACGAGCGGGAGCGGCGCGGCTTCTTCCGCGGCGGGGGCAGGGCGCCCTCCGCGCGGAGCCGGGAAGCGTGCGCGGCCAGAGCCTCGACGAGGTCCTCCACCGACGCGGTCTCCGGCTGCACGTCCACTCGCAGGCCGAACTCGATCGCGGTCTCGGCCGTCTTCGGCCCGATGCACGCGACGATGGTGCGGGTGTGCGGCTTACCGGCGATCCCGACCAGGTTGCGCACCGTCGAGCTGGAGGTGAAGCAGACCGCGTCGAAGTCGCCGGACTTGATCATCTCGCGGGTCGAGGCGGGCGGCGGAGCGGCGCGCACCGTGCGGTACGCGGTCACGTCGTCAATCTCCCAGCCGCGGTCGCGCAGGCCCTCTGCGAGGGTCTCGGTGGCGATGTCGGCGCGCGGCAGCAGGACCCGGTTGACCGGGTCGAAGACGTCGTCGAAGGGCGGGAAGACCTCGAGCATGCCCAGGCTGGACTGCTCGCCCGTCGGAATGAGCTCGGGCTCGATGCCGAAGGCGCGGACCTTGGCGGCGGTCTGCTCGCCGACGCAGGCGATCTTCACGCCGGAGAAGGCACGGGCGTCCAGGCCGAACTCGATGAACTTCTCCCACACGGCGCGCACGGCGTTCGTGGAGGTGAAGACGACCCACTGGTAGCGGCCGTCGACGAGGCCTTTGACCGCGCGCTCCATCTGCGCGGGGCTGCGCGGCGGCTCGACGGCGATCGTCGGGACCTCCATGGGAATGGAGCCGTGGGCGCGCAGCCGGTTCGACATCTCGGCGGCCTGGTCCTTGGTGCGGGGCACGAGCACGGTCCAGCCGTACAGCGCGCGCGACTCCCACCAGGAGAGCTTGCTCCGCTGGCCCACGACCTTGCCGACGGTGACCACGAGTGGACCGGGCAGGCCCGCGCCCGCCTCGTTCAGCGTCGCGAGGGTGGCCTCGACGGTCTTCTGCTTGCAGGTCGAGCCCTGCGCGGTGACGGCGACGGGGGTCTGCGGCGCGAGGCCGTTCTCGACCAGCGCGGAGGCGGTGTCGGCGAGGTGCTCGGCGGTCGCGCTCAGCACCAGGGGCGACGGGGCCGCGGCCAGCGCCGCCCAGTCGACCTCGCCGCGCACGTCGGCCTCGGTGTGCGCCGAGCCCAGCGCCATGCCGGCGTAGGTGGGGACCGCCGTCGCGGGCGCGAGGCCCGGGACGATCTCGAAGGCGACCTGAGTACGGGCGACGGCGTTGACCTCTGCCAGCACCGCGTCCGAGGACAGCGGGTCGCCGGCGACGAGGCGCACGACGTCTTCGCCGTGGCGGGCCTGCGCCAGCAAGGTCTTGGCGACCTCGGCGGGCTCGCCCAGCGCGGGCACGACCGTGGCGGGGTTGCGCACGACGGGCTCGCCCTTGCGGCCCTTCACGGCGGCCGGATCGGCGGCGTCGTCACCGGTCTCGACGGGCTCGGCCGGCAGCGCGGTGCCGACCATGTCGAGCACGGTCTGCGGAACGTCGGGGTCTGTGTAGACCGTCCGGGCGCCCGCGATACTCTGCTCTGCACGCAGGGTCAGCAGTCCCGGATCGCCCGGGCCGGATCCCACGAAGGTGATGCGGCCCGGTGCCACCGCCCGGCCCCGGGCGGGCTTGTTCGTCTTCGCGGCGACGCGGGTGGACACCGTGTCGGTGTCGGCTGCCGTGTCGGCCTTCGCGGACTGTGCAGTGCGGCTCATGTATCGGCTCCCAGTAGTTGCGGGTGCTACGCGAGCAGGTCGCGTGCGCCCAGGTCGAGCAGCTCCCGTGCCAGCGCGATGCCCAGCGCGCCGGCTTCGCCCACCGGACCGACCACAGAGGCGCGGACCGAGTCGGAGCCGTCCGCCGCGAGCGCGATGCCACGCAGCGACAGCTCCTCGAAGATGCGACCGTCGTCGTCGAGGGACTCGACGACTTCCGCGATCGCACCGACGGGCGCGGTACACCCGGCCTCCAACTCGGCGAGGAGGGCACGCTCGGCGGTGACCGCCGCACGCGTGACCAGATCGTCCAGGCCGGAGAGCACGGAATGCAGTTCCGCATCGTCGCGTCGGCACTCCACCGCGAGTGCGCCCTGAGCGGGCGCCGGCAGCATCTGCACCGGATCCAGCGCCTCCGTCACCTCGTTGTGGCGACCGATCCGCTTGAGTCCGGCGAGGGCGACCACGATCGCGTCGAGTTCGCCGTCCGCTACTTTGCGTAACCGAGAGTCAAGGTTGCCTCGTAGGGGGCGGATTTCCAAACCCAGACCCAGTGCGGTAAGCTGGCTGGCTCGTCGCGGGCTGGAGGTGCCGATCACGGACCCCGCCGGCAGCTCCCCCAGCACCAGTCCGTCGCGCGCCACGAGGGCGTCGCGCGAGTCCTCGCGGGGCGGCACGGCGGGCATCGACAGCCGGTCGTCGGGCGCGGTCGGCAGGTCCTTGTAGGAGTGCACGGCCACGTCGACCTCTCGGTTCGCGAGCGCGTCACGCAGCGCGGACGTGAAGACGCCTACGCCGATCTTCTCGACCGGCTCGGAGCTCAGGTCGCCCGGCGTCTGCACGATCACGAGCTCGGCCGGATGACCGGCGGCGATCAGGGCATCGCGTACGGTGCCGGCCTGTGTGGTCGCCAGCAGCGAGCCGCGCGTGCCGATGCGGATGGGCTGCGGAACGGTGGGGTCAGACACTTCGGTCGTCGGATCCTTCGGTCGCGGAGACGGCGCCGGTGGCGCCCGGCTTGAGTTCGAAGAGCTCCCGCAGCGCCTCCGCGTAGGAGTCGCCGCCCGGGGTGGCGGCCAGCTGCTTGACGCGCACCGTCGGGGCGTGCAGAAGCTTGTCGACGACGCGGCGCACCGTCTGCGCCACCTCGTCGCGATCCGTGCCCTCCAGGCTCGGGAGACGCGAATCCAGCCGCAGCAGTTCGGCTTCCACCACCTCGGCGGCACGCCGGCGCAGGGCCGTCACGGTCGGGGTGACCTCCGCCGAGCGCTGCGCGGAGAGGTACTCGGCGAGCTCGTCGGAGACGATGCTGCGGGCCTTCTCGGCGTCCTCCTCGGCGGCCTGCGTGCCCGGCTCGCGGGAGAGGGCATCGATATCGATGACGGCCACGCCCGGAAGCCCGGCGACGGCGGGGTCCACATCCCTTGGCAGGCCCAGATCGCACACCACGAGATCGGTGTCGACGGTGCGCTGCGCCAGGGCGGAGTGCACGTCGGCGAGGCTCACGACGCTGCCGACGGCACCGGTGCAGGCGATGAGCACGTCGGCGTCGGCGAGGGCGACCACGAGGTCGTCCATGGCGACGCCGCGGGCGGCGGTCACGCCACCGTCGAGGGCGGCCTGCGCGAGCCGATCAGCCTTGTCCTGGGTGCGGTTCGCGACCGTCACGTCGACGGCGCCGGCGCGCGCCAGGTGGGCGACGCCGAGGCCGCCCATGGCACCCGCGCCCACGACGACGGCGCGGCGCAGCGAACCGCCCTGCGCGCCGAGGATGGCCTGCGCGCGGTCGAGGGCGACGGAGACGACGGAGGCGCCGGCCTTGTCGATGCCCGTGTCGGTGTGCACGCGCTTACCGACGTGCAGGGCGCGCTGCGCGAGGTCGTGGACCACGCGGCCGGCGACCTGATGCTCGTCGGAGGCCGCGTAGGCGCCACGGATCTGGCCGAGGATCTGCTGCTCGCCGACGACCATCGAGTCGAGGCCGGAGGCGACGGAGAAGAGGTGCTGGACGGCCGCCTCGGAGTAGCGCACGAAGGCGTGCTTGCTGAGCTCGTTGATGGTGAGGCCGGAGCGGGCGGACAGGACGTCGGAGACTGCTTCCAGTGCGGGGTGGAAGGCCTCGACGACGGCGTAGATCTCGACGCGGTTGCAGGTGGTGACGACCATGACCTCGTCGATGTGCGGCGACTCCATGAGCTGCGCCAGCACCTTGGGACGATCGGTCTCGGTGATCGCCAGTTTCTCGAGGACCGACACCGGCGCGCTGCGGTGCGACGCGCCGAACAGCAGAACCGACACCCTCGCTGCTCCTTCGAAGATCTTGACGGGTGAACTACAGTCCGTAGTTTCCCGTTAAGGCACGGTACCCCGCATCCCCTGAAATGGGAAAACGCGCACAGCCTCACCTCACCCGTGCAGGTGACGAGGGGTCACCCGTCACGGTCGCTCAGCCCAGGATATCCGCCCGCAGCTGCGGAACGTCCGCTTCCCAATAGCTGTGCTGCTCGCCGTCGAGCAGGACCACCGGCAACATGTCGCCGTACTCGCCGCGGTACTCGGTGTTACCGGGGGCGTCGACGTCCAGTTGCCGGTAGTCGACGGGGCGGTCGGCGGCGCGGAGTTCGACGACGAGCGCGGTGAGCTCGTCGTGGGCACGGGCGCACATCCCGCACCCCTCCCTGGTGAGCAACGTGATCACGGACATGTGCCGAGTGTCCCACCCCGAGCGCGGCGCGCGCCGCTAAGGTTGAGGGGAGATCACGCACGTGGGATCACGCGAGTGGGGAGGTGCCCTTGTCCGAGACGGCCAGCGCCGACGAACAACGGCAGAGCGCGGCGGGCGAGGCGAGCGCCGACGCCGCCCATTCGCTGCTGCTCGAGAAGGAGGGCCGCGAAGACGGCCAAGTGCCACCCGACCTCACCGCGGCCGCCTTCTTCGACGTCGACAACACGATGGTGCAGGGCGCGTCGATCGTGCACTTCGCCCGCGGCCTCGCCGCGCGCAACTACTTCTCCTACTCCGACCTGGCGTCGGCCGTGTGGGCGCAGGCCAAGTTCCGGCTCACGGGCAAGGAGAACAGCGAGGACGTGGCGGCTGGGCGCGAGAAGGCGCTGTCCTTCATCGCCGGCCGCTCCACCGAGGAACTCAAGGCCGTCGGCGAGGAGATCTACGACGAGATCATCGCCGACAAGATCTGGCCGGGCACCCGCGCGCTGGCGCAGATGCACCTCGACGCCGGGCAGCAGGTGTGGCTGGTGACGGCCACCCCCGTCGAGCTGGCGCAGACCATCGCCGACCGGCTCGGCCTCACCGGCGCCCTCGGCACCGTCGCGGAGTCGCAGGACGGGGTGTTCACCGGCAAGCTCGTCGGCGACATCCTGCACGGCCTGGGCAAGGCGCACGCCGTCCGCTCGCTGGCGATCCGCGAGGGCCTGAACCTCAAGCGCTGCACCGCCTACAGCGACTCCCACAACGACGTGCCGATGCTGTCCCTGGTGGGCACCGCCGTCGCCATCAATCCCGACTCCGACCTGCGCGACGTCGCGCGCGTGCGGGGTTGGGAGATCCGCGACTACCGCACCGGCCGCAAGGCCGCCAAGATCGGCGTCCCCACCGCCATCGGTGTGGGCGTCGCCGTCGGCGGCGCCGCAGCACTGATCAAGCATTTCAGCGACGACTGAACGGGCCATCCCCCATCCAAGCCCGACAACGGCTTCCGCCAACCGTCGTCGTCGAGAATATGCGATATGAAAACATACGCGTACGCCTAACGTCATCTGCCGCTATGTTTTTCAGACTGAAACGTCACCACCGGACGCCGTGAACAACGCCGTGATCTGCCTCGCGGGCCGCGTCCGATGCCTTTAGGCTTCACGTGTGAGTCGGACAAAAATCGGACACGTTCGGTACGTGCTCCGTACGAGTTGGGCGGTACCCGGTGTCGCCTTCCTCGCCGTGCTCATCGGTCTCGCCTCCGGCGCCGGCGCGTTCCTGATCAGCGGAACCGCGCCCGCTTCCCGTCCGGACACCACGTCAGCTAGCCCGCAGGTATCGCCGGCCGCGATCGCGCTCAAGGCGGCGGACGATTCGCGCACGATGTTCTCGCTCCTGTCCGATGCCCTCACCTCCTCGAGCACCGGCCTGATGTCCGCGACCTCGGCGATACCGCAGATCTTCGACAGCCTCGCCCGGGCCCGCGCCGGGGCCGCCGACCTCGCCACGTCGCTCGAGTCGACGTCGTCCGCGTCCCAAGCGCTCACCGAAGTCACTGAGGTCACATCGACCTGGTCGAACAGTATCGAGCAGGCCACTGCTCTCGCTTCGCTCAGCACGTCCGTCCGTACCTCCCTACGCGACGTTCGGACCCGTTTGGCGCCCAGTACCAACCCGACCGACGTCGCGACCCGCGAGCGGATCGACGCGGTCCTCGACCAGTCCGCAGGTCTCGACGCTCTGCAAGGTGCGAACGCGCTCCGCAGCGCGCTCGCGTCGTTGTCGAGCGCCTCGTCCCGAGGAAGCGCCGGCCTCACTTCGGCGCGCACCGCAGCCCGTCAGCTACGCGACGGCCTGACGACAATGACGAGCGCCCGCCCCGCGGCCGAGGCCGCGGTCGCGAAGCTCAATCTCGGGGTGCGGCAGTTGGGGATCGCACTGCAATCGATCGATCGCCAACTCGAGACCGTGCAGACCCAGTTACGAGCGGATTCGACCACCCACTCGACCGCCGACACCGCTCTCACCACTGCGTCCGTCGCGACCACGTCCTCGCCCGACCGGCTCGCCTACGCCGTCCTGACCGGCGCGGTCGGAGCGGTGCTCGTGTACCTGTCCGCCGCCCTGATCACCGGCCGGCGGCGCCGCACGGTCGTAGCAACCGCACCACTCGCGAACGTGGCACGCGCGTATGCCTCCGACAGCGGGACCGGAGCACTCTCGACCGATCCGAATCTGCCGGTGCTGCCTCCGCGCCCCGACCTCGTGCAGGCGCCCGGAACCGCCGACTTCACGGCACAATCCGGTACCGACGTGGCTGCACCTGAACCGGCTCAGGGACTCTCCCGCGTTCCGTCTGCACTCGATACTGGACCGGTACTCGTCCACGTCCAGCAGCCCTGATCGGGCGCCGCTCAGAAGTCCTGGAAGATGTTCTTCCGGCGGGCGAGGATGCGATACAGCGACTGCTGGATGGTCTCGCGGACGTTGTCGGTGAGCTCGAAGACCACCATCGGGTCGTCGGCGTCGGCCTCGGTGAAGCGGTCGGTGGCGATGGGCTCGCCGAACTCGATGTGCCACTTCGACGGCAGCGGCACCATGCCCAGCGGGCCGAGCCACGGGAACAGCGGCGTGATCGGCGCGTAGGGCAGGCCCAGCAAACGCGCGACGGGCTTGACGTCAGCGAGCATGGGGTACGTCTCCTCGGCGCCCACGATGGACACCGGGATGATCGGCACCTGCGCGCGGATCGCCGCGGTCACGAAGCCGCCACGTCCGAAGCGCTGCAGCTTGTACCGGTCGCGGTAGAGCTTCCCGATGCCCTTGAAGCCCTCGGGCCACACGGCGACGAGCTCGCCGCGGGTGAGCAGCGCCTCGGCGTCGGCGTTGCAGGCGACGGTCGCGCCCATCTTGCGGGCGACCTCGCCGATGACCGGGTACTCGAAGGCCAGGTCGGCGGCGAGCAGACGCAGGTGCCGCTGGTCGGGATGGTTGTCGTGCACCGCGACGGCGGACATCAGCCCGTCGAGCGGGATCACGCCGGAGTGGTTCGCCACGAGCAGCGCGCCGCCCTCGCGGGGCAGGTTGTCGGCGCCGGTGGTGTCCACCCGGAACCATTTGTCGTAGACGGGCCGCAGCGCGGGCAGGAAAAGCGCGTCGGTCAGGTGCGGATCGAAGCCGAAGGGGTCGATGTCGTAGTCACCGGTGAGCCGCTCGCGGACGAAAGCGGCACCGTCGACCACCGAGTCCGCGGCGCGCTCACGCCAGCCCGGTCCGGGCTCGGCCGGTTGCGCGGCGGCGATGTAGTCGGGGTTGAGGGCATGCACCGTGGCCTCGCGACGCGGGGTCGACGACACCGGGTTGCCGGTGAGCGCGGACGGGTGCCGCTGCTGTGCGCGCTCGCGCCCCTCGGTGCGAGCGGTGTCGATGGACACGGGCAGCTGCAGCACCTTCGCGTGCTGTGAGCCTGAAGAGTTGGTCATGTCTCTACCGTCCAGCCGTGCCGTACTCGGAACCGGTTCCTGCGAAGCGCCGCGCCAGCGAGGCGACTCGCCGCTCGACGCTCACGATCGAGTCCACTCCGATTGTAGGTTCTGTCCGCCCGTGGCGTGCGGCGTCTTCCGTCGCCTGCCGTGTGGTGAACCGGGGCTCGAAGCCGAGCTCCTGCCGCATGCGCGTCGTGTCGAAGGCATTGCCGAAGCTGAGGTAGGCGAGCTGCACCTTGTCCATATGGCCGCGGCCCCGGCCGCGAATAGCCGCGACAGCCGGCCCGAACGTGGGTTTGACCACGGGCAGCGGCACCCGCCCGCAGAGGCGGATGGCCTGGGACATGGAGATCGCGCCGTCGCCGGCGATGTTGTACGTGCCGGGCTTCCCGGCCACCACGGCATGCTCCAGCGCGCCCAGGGCGTCGTCCTGGTGCAGCAGCTGCAGGCGCGCGTCGCGGCCGATGATCGACGGCACGAGGGGGCGCTCGAAGAGCGAGCCGAGCAGGGTCTCGATGTTGGGGCCGATGATCGGCGCCAGCCGCAGCACCGTGAGGTCGATGTCGGTGCGGCGGCGGGCCATGCTGCGGGCGTAGGCCTCGGCGTCGAGCAGGTCTCGCGGGTGGCCGCTGGCCGCGGCGCCGCCGACCAGATCCTCGGTGATGAGCGCGGGGTTACGGGAGCGGGAGCCGTAGACCTGGGTCGCCGAACGCATGATCACACGCTTGACGGTCTCCGACTTCTGGCACGCGGCGAAGACCCGCATGGAGCCGAAGACGATCGCGTCCTTGGTGGACGAGGACGGGAAGTGGTTGTCGGTGACCGAAGTGGAGCAGTGCACCACCGTGTCGACCTCGTTGGTCGCCATGATCTTGCCGAAAATGTGGCTCCGGTAGTCGACGCGGATGAACTCCGCGGGCTCCATCCGCCGGTGCATGGCCTTGGTCGGCGGCACCGCATCGACGCCGATCACACGCTCGATGTCGGGACGCTGCGCGAGCCGGCGCACGAGGTATCCGCCCACGAACGTGGACGCGCCCGTCACCATGACGACGCGTGGCGCAGTGACGGCCGACTCACTCATTACTGAAGGGTAACCGGAAACACGAAAGCCCGCCCATATCCTGGGCGGGCTCTCATGAAAGTGTGACCAGAAGGCCTACTTGCCGAGCTTCCTACGCTGCACCCGAGTGCGACGGAGCAGCTTGCGGTGCTTCTTCTTCGACATGCGCTTGCGGCGCTTCTTGATCACTGAACCCATGGGTTCCTCACGTCTCTCTATCGAATTGCCATGTTCGGTGCGCGGCGGCCGGGTACGGATGAGCCCCCGCGTCCACGCAGCAGGCTTCTACTTTACCCGTCGCGACGGCCCAGGCGAAATCCGCCCGTGCCCGCCGCTCCTGCCGACACTCTTCGACGGGGCTTTAGCCCGCGTCGAAGAACGAGGTCTGCAGGTAGTCGTGGACGGCCTTCTCGTGAACGCGGAAGGACCGGCCCACGCGCACCGCCGGGAGCTCCCCGTTGTGCACCAGTCGGTAGACCGTCATCTTCGACACCCGCATGAGGGTGGCGACCTCCGCCACCGTCAGGAACGACGAGCCGGCTGCCTGAGGAGCCTGGGCTCCGGCACCGATCTCGGCGGGCTTGGTGTTCTTGTTTGCAGACGCCATGTAATCCCTAACCTCCGGCACATGTCGCGCCGCCGGCTTCCCCTCCGGCGGACCTGACACGCACGTGCTTCGAGCAGCTTAGCGGTACCAATGGGAATAATGCGACGGGAGTGAGCTAACCGAACCTTTTAGGTGAGGCGTCCGAGCTCGGCCGATCGCTCCGCACAGGCCCGCGTCGCCGCATAAAACGCAGGTCGGAGGCCATTCTTCTCCAGCTCGCGGATCGCGGCGGCCGTCGTGCCGCCCGGAGAAGTCACCGCTGCCCGGAGCTCGACCGGTGACGTGGAAGTCTCAACCATTAGTGCACCCGCGCCCGCGATCGTGTGTGTGGCGAGCGTCGTCGCCTGGTCCCGGGTGAGCCCCAGGTCCACGCCGGCATCGATCATCGCCTCCGCCACCAGGAAGGCGTAGGCGGGTCCCGAGCCCGACAGCGCGGTGAGCGCGTCGAGCTTCGCCTCGGGCACGACGAGGGTGTTCCCCACCGCGTCCATGACCTCGCGCACCAGTGTCACGTGCGCCTCGGTCGCGTCGCGGCCGCCGGAGATGCCGCTCATCGACTTGCCGACGAGCATCGCCGTGTTGGGCATGACCCGCACGACGGGCGTCCCGGCGGGCAGGGCCGCCTCGTAGACGGTCGTCGGGACGCCCGCGGCCACCGAGGCCACGACGGCGCCCGACCGCAGCGCAGACGCCACGTCGGGCAGAATCGCGGTCACCACGTCGGGCTTGACGGCGATCACCACGAGGTCCGCCCCGTCGACCGCCTCCGCGACAGTGGTCACCGCCGACACTCCGTAGCGCTCCGTGAGCTCGCCGCCGCGGCCCGCGTGCGGTTCCGCCACCGTGAGTGCTCCGGGCGCGTGCCCGGCGGCGATGAGCCCGCCCAGCAGGGCCTCGCCGATCCGCCCACCACCGATCAGCGCGATACGACCATCCATGTCAGTTCTCCTCTTCCGGGACGTCAGTTCTTCTCGGGCTCGGGGGTCCGGCGGTCGCGGGGCATCATCGCCAGCTGCCGCGACGTCGCGACGACGTGCCCCGACTCGTCGACCAGCACGTGGTCCTCCTCGAACCAGCGCTGCCCGACGACGGGCGCGGTCGCGCGGAACCGCAACCAGCCGTTCACCGGCTCGCGCCGCACGGACGCGGTCAGCGTGATGGTGGGCGCCCAGCCGATGCCGCCGAGGTTGGCGACCACGGGCAACGAGATGTCGGTGGCGAGCAGCGCGAACAGGCCTGAGAGGGGTTCCTCGCGCAGCCGCACCCAGCCGCGGGTCTCAGCGGGGCCGGTGCGCCCCTCGATCACCGGCAGGGTCGTCGCGTCGTAGCGCACTTCGGCGACGCGGCCGACCTTGAAGATCTTGGCGGCGGGGTGCTCCGGGTCCCAGGCCAGCGCGTCGGCCGGTGGGATGGGCGGCATCTCGTCCGCCGGGATGGGCTCGGCGTAGCGCTCGTCGCCCTCGTCGCGGCGCGCGAGGGTGACCGCGGCCTGCACGTAGACGCGCTCGCCCTGCACGGCCTCGACGTTGACGAACGAGGTGGTACGGCCGCGTTTGCGCACGTCGGTCCGCAGTTCGACGTGGCCCGGGTCAGGCGCGCCGAGGTACTCGGCGGAGATCACGACGGGCGTGACCTCGGGGTCACCCCCGTCGTCGAGGTAGGCGGCCTGCGCCGCCGAGGCGATGACGGCGAGCAGCGCTCCGCCGTGCACCTTGCTGCCCACCGACCACGTGGGATCGATGTCGGCGGTGTACCCACCGGGGGCCTTCGCGACGGAGACGAGGTCCGCGAACAAAGCCATCTGAGCGCTCTCCTTACCGGGGTACCGCTCGGGTACCCGACGTCAGGCGGCCGGGTCGCCGCGCAGGTGCTCCCGCGCGAATTCCAGCGCCTCCGTGAGCATCGCACGGCGCTCTTCGGGCGTCTTCGCCGAGCCCGTCGCTATCTCGAGGACCACATGCCCGTCGAAGCTCGAGGCAGCGAGCCGGCGGCACACCTCGGCGGCCGGCTGAGTACCGTGACCGGGCACGAGGTGCTCGTCGACGGCTGCGCCGAGGCCGTCGGTGAGGTGCAGGTGCCGCAGCCCGTCACCCATCCGATCCATCAGTTCGAGGGCGTCGACGCCCGCGGTGGCGGTGTGCGAGAGGTCCAGGGTGTAGTTCGCGTAGCCGACGTCCGTCGGGTCGATCGACGGTGCGAAGGCCGAGACCGCAGTGCCGGGATTACCGCGCCGCTTGAGCCGCTCGACGGACTCGCCGCGGCGCCCGAAGAAGGCGTCGAGTCGCATCGGGAACATGTTCTCCACGGCGACGGCTACGTCGCTGTCGTCCTCGAGCTCGCTCACCAGATCGACGAAGTTCTCGGCGTAGCGCCGCTGCCACCGGAACGGCGGGTGCACGACCACGGTGCTCGCGCCGAGATCCTCCGCGGCCGTCACGGCGCGGCCGAGCTTCGCCATGGGATCGGGCCCCCAGACGCGCTGGCTGATCAGCAGGCAGGGCGCGTGAACCGACAGGACGGGCATGTCGTACCGCATGGACAGCCCGGCGACGTTCGCGATGTCCTGACTGGCGGACTCGTGCCACACCATGAGCTCGACGCCGTCGTAGCCCGTCTCCGCGGCGTACCGGAAGGCGTCCTCGAGCTTCTCGGGATAGACCGAGGCCGTCGACAGTCCGACCGGTATCCCGCTCACGTCGCCGAGCGTACTCAGTTCGAGCCGAGCGCCATCAGCAGCGGTCCGAAGGTGATCACCAGGCCCACGAACAGCGCGAGCACCAGGGTCAGGTAATCGGTGGTCTTGCGCAGGTAGTGCGTGAACGTCACGATGCCGATGATCACGATGAACGCGAGCACGACGGTCAGCGCGATGGTGGGCCATCCGCCGCCCCAGTTCCACAGCTTGAAGAAGCCGTAGAACAGGCCGGCGCCGGCCGCCAGGCCGAGCACGACCTCGGCGGCGAGGGCGAGCCAGCCGCGGCCCTTGCCCGCTTCCTCGTCCCTCGCGTCCGCGCCCTCGCCACTGTCGGCGTCGCCCGGCTTCGCGAGGAAGTCGGGGGCCTCCTCGGCGCGCGCATCGTCGATCTGCTGGGCGCTGAGGGCCGCGGTGTCACGCGCGGGGGGCGCATCCAGGTGCACGTCCGGAGTCGGCGCGGCGACGGGCTTCACGTCGACGGTGTCGTCGGCCTCGATCTCGGCGAACCGGGACTGGCGCTCGCGGACCTGGGCGGTGTTGAAGTCGGCGGTCGCCATGATCGGCGCCTCCGCCTGATCCCAGCGCGACCACGCGTAGTCACGGCCGTCCTCCGCCTGCGGGACGTCGGCCTGCACAGTGGGCTCCGCTGCGGCAGGGTCCGTGGCCTGTTCCGCCACGGCCTCAGCGGCCGGCTCCGGCGCCTGCACAGCCTCGTGCGGCGCCTCGGCCGCCTGCGGCACCTCGGCCGCCCGGGGGCCTCGGCCCCACCGGAGCAGCCCGCCGCGCCGACCCTCGGGCTGCGCAGGAGTCTCGTCCACGGCGGGAGCCTCGGGTTCCTGCGGCGCAGGAACTTCGACGGGGCCGGGGGCAGCCACAGCGGCGGCGAGGAAGGAGGAGGTGATCGGCTCGTCGTCGTCCTGCGCAGCCTGTTCCGCCGAGGCGGCCGGCTCGGCGGCAGGAGCGTCGACCTCGGGCTCGACGACCTCGGGGGTCACGATCTCGGGCTCGTACGCGGACTGTTGCGCCGGAGCAACAGGGGCGGCCGGTGCGAACTGAGCAGCTTGCGCAGCGGGTGTCTCGGGTGCGGCCGGTACCTCGGGCTGCTCGGCCGGGGCCTCGGCAGCGCCCGGCGCGGGCTGGTCGTCGCGAATGACGGGGATCTCACCGGTCAGCTCGGCGACGGTGATCGAGTTCTCGCCGCCACGGTGGCGTCGACGGCGCCCTCCCGCCGGTGCGGGTGGAGTGCCGCCCTCCCTGGCGAGCAGCTCCGCCAGCGAAATCCTTCGCTCCTCACTCATGCACGTCACCGTCCTGTGGCTCGTAGGCCTCGTGGGCCCCGCGCGTGCCGGAAAGTTCACACCCGCCACTCACGCCCTGTGTGGTCTCAGAAGATTCTACTTGTACACCGTCGCGCAACCGTGGTGGCACACGCGGCGGTCCGTTACATTACTTCGCGCGTTTAATGAGCTTTACCGCCACTCTCGGGCGTGAAACCCGCCTGGGTGTCCAGGTAGCGCAGGATCACGCCCTCGCGCAGCGCCCACGGACAGATGTCGAGTTCTTCGACCTTCATCGCCCGCATCGCGGCCTCGGCGACCAGTGCGCCGGCGACGATCTGTCCCGCACGGTCGGAGCTCAGGCCGTCCAGTTCGCGGCGATCGGACTCCGTCATCCGGCTGATGAAAGCGATCAACTGGCTCAGCCCGCGCGCCGTGAGCGTGCGTTTGACACGCGGCCCGGCGGAGGAGGGCGCCGCGCCCGTCAGGCGGGCGAGGGTGCGCATCGTCTTCGACGTGCCCGCGACGAGGTCGGGCGTTCCGACGGCCTGGAGTCGCGCGGCGGCCGGTGCGATCTCGGCGTCGAGCCAGTCACGGAGCATGGCGACGCGGCGGCGCCCGGGCGGATCGTCGGGTAGCCACTCGCGGGTGATCCGGCCGGCGCCCAGCGGCAGCGACAGTGCGACGTCCGGCTCCTCGTCGACGCCGTTGCTCATCTCGAGTGAGCCGCCGCCGATGTCGATGTTGAGCACGCGGCCCACGCTCCAGCCGTACCAGCGGCGCACCGCGAGCGCGGTGAGGCGGGACTCATCGGCCCCGGAGAGCACCTCGACGTCGACGCCCGTGGCTTGCTTGACGTGCGCGAGGACGGTGTCGGTGTTGCTGGCGTCGCGGACCGCGGAGGTCGCGAAGGCCATCACCTCGGAGCAGCCGGAGCTGCGCGCGATCTTCGTGAATTCCTCGACGGATGCGACGAGCGCGTCCTCGCCGGCCTGACTGAGGCGGCCGCTCGGCTCGATCTTCTCGGCGAGCCGCAACGTGGCCTTGGTCGAGCTCATCGGCGTCGGGTGCGCGCCCCAGTGCGCGTCGACCACGAGCAGGTGCACCGTATTGGACCCGATGTCGAGGACTCCCAATCTCACCCTGTCAATCTAGACCCGACTACGGTGGCCCCTGTGACCGACCTTCCGATGCCCGGCCTGCGGCGTCCCGTCCCGGAAGTCCCCCTGGACTTCCCACGCGAGTGGCTGGAGTTCACCGATCCCGCCGACCCGAGCCACCTGATCGCGGCGGATCTGACGTGGCTGCTTTCCCACTGGACGTGCGTCTTCGGCACCGAGTCGTGCCACGGGATCGAGCCGGGCCGCGACACGGACGGCTGCTGCAGCCACGGCGCATTCCTCTCCGACAACGACGACCGCAAGCGCCTGAAGAAGGCCGTCGCGAAGCTCACGGACGACGATTGGCAGTTCCGGAATAAGGGATTGGGCAAGAAGGGCTATCTCGAGGAGGACGACCTCGACGACGAGCCCGCGCTGCGCACTCGCCGGTACGAGGGCGCGTGCATCTTCCTCAACCGGCCGGGGTTCCCGGGCGGCGAGGGCTGCGCCCTGCACGCCATGGCCCTTCGGACCGGGGTGGAGCCGCTCACCGTCAAGCCCGACGTCTGCTGGCAGCTACCGGTCCGGCGCACCCAGGAATGGGTCGAGCGGCCCGACGGCGAGCAGATCCTGCGCACGACGATCGGCGAGTACGACCGGCGCGGTTGGGGCGCAGGTGGACTCGACCTGCAGTGGTACTGCACCGGCTCCCCCGAAGCGCACGTCGGCGCGCAGCAGGTGTGGCAGAGCTACGCCCCGGAGCTGACCGAGTTGCTGGGCGAGGAGGCCTACGCCGCGCTGGCCAGGGAATGCGCGGCGCGTCAGGGAAAGCTGGTCGCCGTGCACCCCGCCACCGCCGCGGCGACGGAACGGCAGTCCTTCGACATGAAGTACGTCGAGCTGTAGCTCGCTCGGTCGGCGCTAGGCGACCCTGGTCATGGCCAGCCGCGCCTGCACCCCGCCCTGGATCGGCCCGCCGACGGCGATGGGACGCGGTCCGGAATGGATGAGGCTCAGGAAGATCCGCTGACCGGCAGTGAGCGGAACGAGGCTGGAGATCACACTCACGTTCTCCCACGTCGTGGCAATGTCCGTCGCTTCCAGGATCTGCATGCCCTCGGCGTACACCTTGCACATCAGGCTCTCGCCACCGGACGCACCCTCCCACGGTATCTGGGCGGTGACGAGGTAGACCCCGGTAGCCCTCACCGTCAGGCCCGCGCGGGTGGCCTGAGCAGAACCGTCAGGCGCGTTCAGATCCGTCTCGATGGCCCACGTAGGCATCCACGCGGTGAGCCCATTCAACTGGTGGACCCCGCACGTCACCGACGCGGTCGGTCTCGTGTCGGCGAACGGGATCGCGTCGCCCGGCGCATCGCGTGACTCGACGGAGGCGGACGGGCCACCCTCCTCGAGCTCGGCGATCGTGGCGCTCAGAACCGCCTCATAGGCACCGAGCCCGGCGAGTAGCACCGGGTCATCGGCGAATTCGGTGCAGGCGCGTCTCAGCCAGGCGAGCATTTCCTCGTGGGAGTGCTGCCCACCGAAGCCTTCGGCGGCGAGCCCGTCCGCGTGCGACTGCCAGCGCATGCCGCGCGCGGAGAGGAAACGGTCCACAGTGACGAGCGCCGTCACCTCGGAACTCGGCGCACCACCCCCGCAGCCGTACAGCGCACGCGGCAATGGCTCGTCACCGAAGACCTCGACGAAGGCGCGGGCGACGTCGATCTCCTCCTCACCGTCGGCGACGATGGCTTCCCACACGGGGCGGGCGATGAGTGCGAAGACGAGCGGGACGCCGTCGAACGTCGTGCCGGCACCCGAAGGCGGCTCCGCCCCCTGGTAGAGCCCCAACCAATCGGACATATTGCGAACCAGGTTGCTGATCACGTCGTGAATGGACGGATCCCAGCCGCCGGACGGCCACCCGTCGTCCGTCCAGTACCTCCCGGACTTTGTCGCCTGGGCGATTCCGGCCGCAATGAGCTCGGTGTTCCGGTTGTCGTCCGGAGCGATCCCACCGTAGTAGTCGTAGTGGTCGATCATCGGCAGCGCCGCCGGGCGGTAGACGCCGCCCGAACCCCGGCTGAGGACCACCATCGCGGCCTCGGTGTGTGTCAGGCTCACCCCGGTAATCGCGCAGTTCACGTCGTAACAGCCCACGGTCGGGATGCTACAAGGGCAAGTGTCGATGACCGCTACCGTCGGCAGGCGGGCAGCCTGCGCAAGTATTAGGCGAGCCCGTCCAGGCCGTGCAGGTTCTTGGCCGTCGGGCTGGTGTCGACGGTGCCGGGATCCGGGTAGGTGCCCAGCACCCGGTCGGAGGTGCCCGCGGTGGTGACCGAGAACCAGTAGTGCTCGTTCTTGAAGTGGTGCAACCGGTGGCTGCGCCAGACGGCCTTGTAGGCGCGGCCGCGCGGCTTGTAGTCGGTGTGCACGAGGTAGTGGGTCCACTCGTAGCCGAGCAGGAACACCGCCTCGACCAGCATGAAGGTGAGCGTCGCGTGCACCGGGGCGCCGATCAGGGCGCCGACTCCGAGCGGCGCGGCGACGCCCAGGCCCACGATCACCCAGGGCAGCGCGCGGGTGGGGATGAACACGAGATCCACATCGCGGGGCGCGGCGTGATGCCGCCGGTGATCGCGCGCGAGCAGCGTGTCCAGCGTGATCGGCCCGACGGTCCGCGGCCGCCAGTGCAGCACGAAGACGTGGATCACCCACTCCAGGAACGGGAACAGGGCCGCGAAGACGAGCGGCGCCCACAGGTCGGCGAGCCCTCCCCCGCCGACGGCGATGCGCGCGACGACGGTGCCGGCCAGGAAGGCCAGGATCATCCACGGCGTGGGGTGGCGCAGGAACTCGCGCGCGGCGTCGCCGAGGGTGACGCCGCGGCGGGCCGCGCGATCGGTCGTGGTCATGACTGCTCCATCCGGTCGAGGAATCCGCCGAGAACGCCGGTGGCGCCGCCGAGGACGGCCTGCGCGGCCGCGCGGGCGGCGGTGGCGTCGCCGTCGAGGACGGCGGCGGTGAGGACGCGGTAGCGCTCCGTGGGTTCGGCGGCCGCGACGGCGTCGGCAAGTACACCGAGCATCGGCTCGTAGACGCGCCGCATGCCGTTGAAGATGAGTGTCATCGCGATCGAGTCGGCCCCGCGCACGAGCTGCTCCCAGTAGGAGAGGGCCGCGGCCTGCTGCTCCGCGCCCGAGCGGGCGCCCTCGATCGCGGCGAGCGCCGCGGTCAGCGGGCCGGCCAGCGCGTCGGCGGAGCGGGCGGCGGCCTTCTCGGCGATCCACGGCCCGAGATGTTCGCGCACCTCCAGGACGCTGCGGACCACGGACGGGTCGACGACGGCACCGTCGGGCGCGGCGACGAGCAGGTGCGGCAGCAGGTCCAGCCCGCCCGTGCGGGTGATGTCGTTGACGACGGCCCCGTCGCCCTGGCGGACCTCGACGTGCCCCGACGTGGCGAGGCGGGCGATCGCCTCGCGAACGACGGGCCGCGAGACGCCAAGAACCTCCGCGAGCCGGCGCTCGCTGGGCAGCCGCGAGCCGACCGGCGCGGCACCACTGACCAGCTGGTTCAGCAGCTGCTCGTGCACCTCGTCGGCGGCGGACCGCTTCGTGACCGGGCTCAGTTCCATGCCGGAACCGTAGCGCTACCCGGTCCGGTGGTCAAGTGGTCTTACCATTCCTAGGCTTAGCAGCGAATGCCCGGTACCCCGCGTAGCAGCATCGACTGCTACCTACTCAGCCGTCAGGTCCCGGAGCAAGGCGCGTTCCTCATCCCGCGTCATACCGACCGCAACCGCATCGGCCGCCGTCCGGAGCCATTCCGCGGTATCGCGTGCCGTCTCGTCGAGAGGCCTGATCCTGAGACCGCCCTCTGCGGCAGGCCCCGCGTCGTGATCGAGCATTCCGTCGTAGGCCGGACGTGGCAGCCACAGCGGCAACGACCGTTCCCCCGCCCAGGGCTGGGCACCCCGTGCGAGCAGGAACTCGTCGGGAGCCCACACCCAGCGAGGCCGCACACCGAGCCCGACTGCCATCCGCTGCACGAACTCCGCCATCGGCAGAGCCGGTGCGACCGCGTCGAACGTGCCGGCCGTGCGCCGCTCGGCCAACAGCACGAGCCACGCCGCGAGATCACGCACGTCGAGCACCTGCACGCGAGCCCCGGGAGCGCCGGGCGCGAGCACGAGGTCACCGTCGGCCGCGGACGAGAGCCGACTGGGCCAGTAGGAGAACCGCCCCGTCGGATCACCGGGCCCCACGATCAACCCGGGCCGGACCACCGCCGCGTCGGCACATGCGTCGCGCACGAGCTCCTCACAGGCCACTTTCATGGCGCCGTACGCGTCAGACCTCGCGTGGAGCGCGACATCTGACTGCAAGGCCGGAAGCAGAGGCAGGCTCGACGGTCCGCCGCCGGGTGTCGCGGTGTCGGCGTAGACACTAATGGTGGAGACGAACACCCAGTGCGCGGCGGGGATCGCGGCGACCGCGTCCCTCACCCAGGACGGGGTGCGGGCGACGTCGATGACGGCGTCGAAGGCTCCGTCGGACAGCCCGGGCGGAACAGGGTCGGCAGAACGGTCCCACCGGACCAGGGAGGCGCCGCCGGGGGCCGGCCCGGACGTGCCGCGGGCGGCGCAGGTGACGTCGTGTCCGGCGCGGACGGCCACGACCGCGATCTCGCGTGAGAGGAAGGCAGTACCACCGAGCACCAGGAGTCGCATGGCCTCAGCGTGTGCTCGCCAGCGCGTCCCGGCAAGATGGCGCTGCTCGGAGCAGCGCGCTAGGGCTCGAGCTTGTAGCCGAGGCCGCGGACGGTGACCAGGTGCTTCGGGTTGGCCGGATCCGCCTCGATCTTGCTGCGCAGGCGCTTGACGTGCACGTCGAGGGTCTTGGTGTCGCCCACATAGTCGGCGCCCCAGACGCGGTCGATGAGCTGCCCGCGGGTGAGCACGCGGCCGCTGTTGCGCAGCAAGTACTCGAGCAGGTCGAACTCCTTGAGCGGCAGGGTCACCGCCTCACCCGCGACGGTCACGACGTGCCGCTCCACGTCCATCCGGACGGGGCCGCCCTCGAGCACCCCGTCGTCCAAGCCGTCCGCGGCGGCGGTGTCCGCGCCGCGGCGCAGCACCGCGCGGATACGGGCGATGAGCTCGCGCGCGGAGTAGGGCTTGGTGACGTAGTCGTCGGCGCCCAGCTCAAGGCCCACGACCTTGTCGATCTCGCTGTCGCGCGCGGTCACCATGATGACCGGCACGGACGAGCGGGCCCGCAGCTGCTTGCACACGTCGGTGCCACTCATGCCGGGCAGCATGAGGTCGAGCAGGACGATGTCGGCGCCCGCGGCGTCGAAGTGCCGCAGGGCCTCGGCGCCGTCCGTGACCACGGTGGTCTCGAAGCCCTCCTTGCGCAGCAGAAAGGCCAGCGGATCGGCCAGCGATTCCTCGTCCTCGACGATCAGTACGTGTGTCACCGCAGTACATCCTCACTGTGGTCATCGCGCTCTGCAGGTCCCGCGCCGGGCTCGACCTGCGCCGGCAGTACCAGCGTGAAGGTCGAACCCATGCCCGGTTTGCTCCAGAGCCTAATGGTGCCGCCGTGGTTCGCGGCGACGTGTTTGACGATCGCGAGACCGAGACCGGTCCCGCCCGTCATCCGGGACCGCGCCTTGTCGACGCGGAAGAAGCGCTCGAAAACGCGCTCCTGGTCTTCGGGGGCGATGCCGATGCCCCGGTCGGTGACCGCGATCTCGACCGATGCGGCACCGTCGGGCCCGGTGGCGGGGCGCAGGCGGCGGCTGATTGAGACCTGGGTGTTCTGCGGCGAGTAGGCGATCGCGTTGGAGATGAGGTTGGAGAGCGCCGTCAGCAGCAGGGTGTCATCGCCGCGGATCTCCAGGCCGGAGGGCTCGTCGACGATGAGCGAAATATTGTTGGCCTCCGCGGAGACCTGGGCGCGGGCCACTGCCTCGCCGACCACGTCGTCGACCTCCACGCTGCCGAGGTCGGGCAGCTTCTCCGCGCCCTGCAGGCGGGAGAGGGCGATCAGCTCGTTGACCATGTTGCCCATGCGGGTGGACTCGACGAGGACGCGGGAGCCGAAGTGCCGCACCGCCTCCGGGTCGTCATCGGATTCGAGCAGCGCCTCGGCGAGCAGGCCGATCGCACCGACCGGGGTCTTCAGCTCGTGCGAGACGTTCGCCACGAAGTCGCGGCGGGTGGCCTCCATGCGCTGGTTCTCGGTGTCGTCGTCGGCGTAGACCACGGCGTACCGCTCGTCGAGGTCGATCCCGACGATCAGATCCACCCGGCACCGCACCGCGATGGCGGCCCGGTCGGACCGGCGGGACACCGTCAGTTCGACAGTGCGCGGCGCCCCCGTCTCGAGCACCAGGGAGGCGGCCTGCCAGACGCGATCGTCGAGGAGTTGCTCGCGGACGAGGGAGAACTCCTCGGCGCGGGGATTGCAGGCGATGACGTCGCGGAAGCGGTCGACGACCACGAGGCCGGTGGGCGACTCGCGGATCACCGCGCGCTGCAACTCGGCCACCGTCATCCGGGCCGCACCGACAGGCTCGGCGGTGATCACCCGCTGTCGGACGCGCCGCGCAAACCATCCGATGAGGGCGCCCGCCAGGGCGGACACCACACAGAGGGCCACAGTCACGCGGTCAGTGTACCCAGGTTCTCCAGCGATTCTTCACATCGGGAACGACTGGTGAACAACGGGTTACCGGTCGGCGGCCACCTCGACAACGGCGGCGTACTCCGGGTGCTTCGTCACGTAGTTCGCGACGTAGGAGCACACCGCACGGGCCTTTTTTCCGGACTCGACGACGTCATCGAGCGCGGCCTTGGTGAGCACTGCAGCGTAGCCGTTGCCGCCGTACTCGGCGTCGACGACGGTGTGGGTGAGCAGGCGCACGTCCACCTCGTCGACGTAGTCGAGGTAGCCCGCCTGCTCGCCGTCGACGGTGAGCACGTAGCGCTCCTGTTCCGGGGAGTGGGTCACAGTCACGTCAGCCATGTGATCCAACCTATCCTCTGCGCAGCCCCGGAGGCTGAGGAGAAACTTAGGGGGCGGTACCGATTCGCTCGGTACCGCCCCCGTCGATCACGGGACTACTTGGCGCCCTGGTTTGCGACCGCAGCGGCGCCCGCGGCGGCGGCCTCGGGGTCGAGGTAGGTGCCGCCCGGGTTGGCGACGGTGCCGTCCTCGTTGAACGAGTAGGTCAGCGGGATGCCGGTGGGGATGTTCAGCGCCGCGATATCGGCGTCGGAGATCCCGTCGAGGTGCTTGACCAGCGCCCGCAGCGAGTTGCCGTGCGCGGCCACGAGCACCGTCTTACCCTCCGCGACCTGCGGCTCGATCACGGCCTGGTAGTAGGGGATGAAGCGCTTGACCACGTCGAGCAGGCACTCGGTGAGCGGCACCTGCGGCAGGTGCGCGTACCGCGGGTCGCCGGTCTGGCTGTACTCGTTGTCCGCGTCGATCGCGGGCGGCGGAGTGTCGTAGCTGCGGCGCCACAGCATGAACTGCTCGTCGCCGTACTTGTCCTTGGTCTCCGCCTTGTTCAGGCCCTGCAGCGCGCCGTAGTGCCGCTCGTTGAGGCGCCAGTCGCGGACCACGGGGATCCAGTGCCGGTCGGCGGCGTTCAGCGCGATGTTCGCGGTGGTGATCGCGCGACGCAGCAGAGAGGTATAGAGGATGTCCGGCAGCAGGCCGGCCTCCTTGAGCAACTCGCCGCCGCGCTTCGCCTCGCCGCGCCCCTTCTCGGTCAGCGCCACGTCGACCCAGCCGGTGAACTGGTTGGACGCGTTCCATTCGCTCTCGCCGTGACGGAGCAGGATCAGGGTGCCGTAGGTCATGCGCCGTAGTTTAACGCCCGCCGGATCGCCCCACGCAGGTCCGCGAGGCTCTCCTGCGTCGTTGCGCGGCACGTCGGCGTCGAACGCCGCCCGCGGCCGCTGCCCCCCGGAACCCGGGCGACGCGCCGTGGAGCGGCGTCGTGACGCTCTCCCCGGCTCGCTAGCGCGCAGTGTGCTTCTCCGCCCGCATGCGCTCGACCATGTGCGGGTAGTGCAGCTCGAACGCGGGGCGCTCGGAGCGGATGCGCGGCAGCTCGGTGAAGTTGTGCCGCGGCGGCGGGCAACTGGTGGCCCATTCAAGGCTGTTGCCGAAGCCCCACGGGTCATCAACCGTGACGACCTCGCCGTAGCGGTAGCTCGTGAAGACGTTCCACACGAAGGGCAGGACCGAGGCGCCCAGGATGAACGCGCCGACCGTCGAGATCTGGTTCAGCGTCGTGAAGCCGTCCGTGTCGAGGTAGTCCGCGTAGCGACGCGGCATGCCCTCGGCGCCCAACCAGTGCTGCACCAGGAAGGTGGTGTGGAAGCCGACGAACGTGAGCCAGAAGTGCCAGCGGGCCAGTCGCTCGTTCAGCAAACGCCCCGTGGCCTTGGGGAACCAGAAGTAGATGCCCGCGAACGCCGCGAAGACGATGGTGCCGAAGAGCGTGTAGTGGAAGTGGGCGACCACGAAGTAGGTGTCGGAGACGTGGAAGTCGAGCGGCGGGGAAGCGAGGAGGACGCCGGTCAGCCCACCGAAGAGGAAGGTCACGAGGAACCCGATCGAGAACAGCATCGGCGACTCGAAGGTCATGTTCCCCTTCCACATCGTGCCGATCCAGTTGAAGAACTTCACGCCCGTCGGCACTGCGATCAGGAAGGTCATGAAGCTGAAGAAGGGCAGCAGCACCGCGCCGGTGGCGTACATGTGGTGCGCCCACACAGCCATCGAGATCGCCGCGATCGCGAGCGTCGCCATCACCAGTCCGCTGTAGCCGAAGATCGGCTTGCGGGTGAACACCGGGAAGATCTCGGAGACGATGCCGAAGAAGGGCAGTGCGAGCACGTACACCTCCGGGTGACCGAAGAACCAGAACAGGTGCTGCCACAGGACGGCTCCGCCGTTCGCGGGATCGAAGAGGTGGGCACCGAACTGCCGGTCCACCTCCAGCCCGACCAGTGCGGACGCCAGCAGGGGGAAGACCATCAGCGCGAGCACGCTCACGACGAACATGTTCCACGTGAAGATCGGCATCCGGAACATCGTCATCCCGGGTGCCCGCAGGCAGAGCACGGTGGTGACCATGTTCACCGACGCGAGGATCGTCCCGAGCCCACCGACCGTGAGCCCCATCAACCACAGGTCGCCGCCGATGCCCGGGCTGTGCGCGGCATCGGAGAGCGGAGTGTATGCGGTCCAACCGAAGTCGGCCGCGCCGCCGGGGACCATGAAACCAGCAGACGCGGTGAGGCCGCCGAACAGGTACAGCCAGTAGCCGACGGCGTTGAGCCGAGGGAACGCGACATCGGGTGCGCCGATCTGCAGGGGCACGAGGTAGTTGGCGAAGCCGAACGCGATCGGGGTCGCGTACAGCAGCAGCATCACGGTGCCGTGCATCGTGAACAGCTGATTGAACTGCTCCGTGGAGAGGAACTGCAGGCCGGGCTCCGCGAGCTCGCCGCGCATGATCAGCGCCATGAGGCCACCCACGAAGAAGAACAGCATCGACGTCACGATGTACATCACGCCGATCGTCTTGTGATCCGTCGTGACCACGAGGTCGTGAATCCAGGCGCCGACGGGTCTGCCGCGCGCGGGTGCGGGGCGCGCGGCGCGCAGCCGCCGCTCGGGTGCCACGTCCGTGGCAGTCGTCTCGATTCCACCATCCATGGATCGATCGTCGGCCGCGGGAGAACCCCGCGGCAGCGGCGGACGTCCCGACCGTTGTCCCGGCGGCTCAGGACCAGGTGCGACCGAAGCCGCGGGCGCTGACCCGTTCCGCCAGGACCTCCACGACCTCGTACTTGCCGTCGTCGATGAAGGGACGCAAGGAGAGCGCGTCCGTGACGGACAGGGCCGACGAGTCCGTGCGCACGCGTGCGGGCCCGCGTACGATGACGCTCCAGGCCTGGTCCCCGCCGACCTCGTCCACCTCGAAGGCCACCTCGCGCGCCACCACAGCCGAGGCGAGCTTGCTGCCCGGCCCGGTTCGGAACAGGACGTTGCAGCCCTCGCCGAGCACGTAGTTCACGGGGAAGATCTCCGCATCACCCCCGAGCGCGATCACGATGCGCCCGACGTCCTTCCGACGTAACAGCTCGATCGCCTCTTCACGATCGAGGACGGTGGTTCCGGCGGTGAAACGTTCCATGACGCGCTCCTGGGGTCGGGGCGGGAGTGTTGCCCGCCGCCCCACTCTCACCCCGCCCCGCGGCGCCTCACCAGGGACATTCGTCGGGTCGCACGTCCCGGCCCCGCCGGGGTTGGGGTCCCGTCTACTGCGAATCCCGCCAGCGCAGCAGGGCTTCGATGATCGTGTAGTCGAAGCTCGGCGCGGAAAGCTCCGCGGTGAACTGCGTGGCGCCCTCGGCGACCAGCTGGTCGGCGAATGCGAGGGCCTCGTCGGGCCCGGTACCGCGCGGGATGGCGATGTTGTGCGCGATCTCCTTCGGATCGCGGCCGATCTTCGCGCAGGCCTCGGCGAGCACCGCCGACTTGTGCCGGTAGGTCTCCAGATCCACGAAGTAGTGCCACACCGACGCGTACTGCGCCACCAGCGGCAGCGTCTTCTTCTCACCGCCGCCGCCGATGAGGATCGGGATGTCGCGCGTGGGAGCGGGATTGAGCTTGGCCCAGCGCTCGGTGATCCGCGGCAGCGCTGCGCCGAGGTCGTCGAGGCGCGAACCGGCGGTGCCGAACTCGTAGCCGTACTCGTCGTAGTCGCGCTGGAACCAGCCGGAGCCGATGCCGAGGATCAGGCGTCCCTTCGAGATGTGGTCGACGGTGCGTGCCATGTCGGCGAGCAGGTCGGGGTTGCGGTAGCTGTTGCAGGTGACGAGCGCGCCGATCTCGATCCGCGAAGTCTGCTCCGCCCAGGCGGCGAGCATCGTCCAGCACTCGAGGTGCGTGCCGTCGGGGTCGCCCGAGAGTGGGAAGAAGTGGTCCCAGTTGTAGACGACGTCGACTCCCAGGTCCTCGAGCTTGGCGACGGCGTCGCGGAGCTGCTGGTACTCGGTGAAGTGCTGGGGCTGAAGTTGGACTCCGATGCGCATGGCATCGACGCTACTCAGCGCTCGGCGGACGCGCTGGCCGAACCGGGAAGGACCGCTACGACCAGCACGAACGCGGCCGCGGTGGCCACGCCTACCGCGGCGGCGATCCCCGGCCAGCCGGCGGCGGTGAAGGCGAGCCCCGCCGCCGCGCCGACGACCGACGAGCCCGCGTAGTAGCAGAACAGGTACCCCGAGGAGGCCTCCGCGCGGTGCTCGGTCGCGAGTAGGCCCACCCAGCCGCTGGCGACGCTGTGCGCCGCGAAGAAGCCCGCGGTGAAGACGACCATCCCCGCGAGCACGGCGGGCGTCGAATCCGGCAGCGTGAGCACCAGACCCGCCCCCATCGTCGCGATGGAGGTCAGGAGCACCCGTCGCCGGCCGATCCGGTCCGCGAGCCTGCCCGCCGCACCCGAGGAAACGGTGCCCGCGAGGTAGATGAGGAAGACCAGCCCGACGACGCCGGGAGCGAACGCGAAGGGCTCGGCCAGGAGCCGGAAACCTAGGAAGTTGTAGACGCTGACGAAGCCGCCCATGAGCAGGAAGGCGAGCACGAACAGCGTCGCGAGCTCCGGCCGGCGGAGGTGGCCGAGCATGCCGCGCACCGTCGTTCCCACCGAGACCGGCTTCGGCACGTGGAACCGCGACGCCGGCAGGGTACGGATCATCACCACGGTCAGCACCGCCGCGGCGACGGCGAAGAGCTCCATGGCACCGCGCCAGGCCATGACGTCGAGCCCCACCGCCGTCACGACGCGACCGAGCAGCCCGCCGATCGTCGTGCCCGCGACGTAGCGGCCCATCGCCCCGCCGAGGTCGCGCCCGTCCACCTCCTCTGCCAGGTAGGCCATAGCGACGGCGGGCACCCCGGCGAGCGCGATCCCCTGCAGAGCACGGAGTCCCAGCAGCATCGGGAGCGTCGGAGCGAGCGGGATCAGCAGGCCCAGTACTACTGCCGCGACGGCCGACACCGTCATCACGCGGGTCCGGCCGAAGCGCTCGGACAGCGCACTGACGGGGATGATCGCCAGCGCCAGCAGGCCGGTGGTGACGGAGACCGCGAGCGCGGAGACGGCGGGTGCGGCGCCGAAGACTCGGGTCAGCTCGGGGAGCACGGCCTGGGTGGAGTACATCGAGCCGAAGGTCGTCAGGCCCGCCACGAACAGCGCCAAAGTTGTCCGACGGTACGCGGGCGTCCCGGCCCGGAGTGGCGCGGTCCCGAGGTTCTGGACGGTGGCGGTCATGGCTCTCACCCTGCGCCGGCATCACCGATGTGTGAAATGCATGGATCTCCTGATCCTGATAGAAAGAAGGCATGACCGCAGTTGGCAGGCACTTTCCGGGCACCTCGGACGACCTCGTGCGGTTCATCACACTGGCCGAGACACAGCACATGACCGAAGCGGCGGCCGCACTGCGGATCACCCAGCCCACGCTCTCGCGCACGCTGGCGCGCCTGGAGGCGGACATAGGGGCGCCGCTCTTCGACCGGCGCCAGGGGCGCCTCGTGCTCAACGCGAGCGGCGAGATCTACCTCGACCACGCACGGCGCGCGCACGCCGAGCTCGAAGCGGCCCGGGCCCAGATCGCGGACCTGCGCAGCCCCTCGCAGGGCACGATCCGGCTCTCCTTCCTGCACTCCTTCGGCGTCGCGCTGGTGCCGCGGCTCGTCTCCGGCTTCCGGGAGCGGGAGCCGCGCGTGACCTTCGAGCTGTCCCAGTTCGCCGCCGGGACGGTCACCGAGCGAGTGCTCGCCGACGAGGCCGACCTCGCGATCGTCTCGCCGCGGCCCGCCACCAGTGCCGTCGCCTTCGGGCTGCTCGCGGTGCAACGCCTGGCGCTGGCCGTCCCCGCCGACCACCCGCTGGCGGGGCGCCCGTCCGTGCACCTCTCCGAGGCGGCCGACGCGGACTTCATCACGATGCACCCCGAGTTCGGCCTGCGCCGCATCCTCGAGGAGCGTTGCGCCGCCGCCGGTTTCCGGCCGCGGATCGCCTTCGAGTCCTCGGAGTCCTTCACCGTCGCAGGGCTGGTCGCGGCCGGCCTCGGGGTGGCACTGCTGCCCGTCGATGAGGACCCGCTGTGGCCGCCCGGCCTCGTGCTGGTGCCCATGTCCGGTCCCGCGCCCACCCGCGAGGTGGGACTCATCTGGCGGCCCGACACCGCACTCCCCCGGGCGGTGCGCGCCTTCCGCGACTACGCCCTGGAGCGGGCGACGCCGCCGTGAGCGAGCCCGGCTAGACCCGCGACGCGACGACGAAGATCCGACGGAAGGGCAGGACAGTCCCGAAATCCCTTGGCGGGTAGGCGATGTTCAGCTCCGCCTTGTAGCGGGCGACGAAGTCCTCGCGCTCGGCACCGTCAAGCCGCGCGAGCACCGGTCGCGCGCCGGTGCCGGAGATCCACTCGAAGACGGCGTCGGGTCCCTGCAGGACGTGCAGGTACGTCGTCTCCCAAGCGTCGACCTCCCAGCCGGGGCGCTGCAGCGCAGCAAGGTATTCGGCGGGATCGCGCACGTCGATGCGGCGGAAGTCGGTGATGCCGTACTCCGCGGCCAGGCGCCACAGAAGGGCATGGGAGGGCGCGTCCTGGTTGCCCGGCACCTGGAAGGCGAAGGCGCGGGCGGCACCGTCGGCGGTGGCGGGCAACAGGTCGATGTGCCGGGCGACCCACTGGTACATCGCGTTCGAGACGATCACGTCGGGGCGCTCGCCGTCGGGGCGCCACGCGGCAGCATCGCCGACCGCGAAGGTCGCGCGCGGATCGGCGACGTCGTCGCGGGCGCGCTCGATCATCTCCTCGCTGGAGTCGACCCCGTGGATCGCGGCTTCCGGCCAGCGGGCGCGGAGCGGCGGGACGTCGTTGCCCGGTCCGCAGCCGAGATCGACGACGGTGCGCGCGTCCCCGGGGATGCGAGCGAGCAGGTCGAGGAACGGACGGGTGCGCTCGTCGCCGTAGCGGAGGTACTGCGATGGATCCCAGCGATGAGAAGTCATACAATCATCCAATCAATTTGAGTGGAGAGGTGGACTGTGACTGATACCGCGCCGAACGATCCGCACGTGCTGAGCATCGACCACGTGGACCTGGTCCGCACCGGTCGCAACCTCCTCGACGACGTCTCCCTCACCGTACGCCGGGGCGAGCACTGGGTCCTGCTGGGCGCGAACGGTGCCGGGAAGTCGACACTGCTCGGCCTGTGCGGCGCCGTCACCCACCCGACCCGCGGCAGCGTCGACGTGCTCGGCAAGCGCCTCGGCCGGGTGGACATGCGCGAGCTGCGCACGCACATCGGGCACGTGAATCCGCGGCATCGCCTGGACGAGCCGCTGACGGTGCGCGACGTCGTGATCACCGGCGTGACGAATACGCCCGAGTTCCCGCCGCGCTGGGCGCCGACCGACGCGCAACGCACCCGCGCGGAGGAGCTCGTCGAGACGCTCGGGATGTCGCGGCACGTGGAATCGCGCTGGCCCACCCTCTCCCAGGGCGAGCGGGGGCGCGCCCTGATCGCCCGCGCTCTCATGGGCGAGCCGGCACTGCTCCTGCTGGACGAGCCGGCGACGGGGCTCGACCTCGCGGCCCGCGAACGCCTCCTGACCACCGTCGACGGTGCGCGCCGCGCCCACCCCGAGCTCGCGTCGATCCTGGTGACCCACCACCTGGAGGAGATCCCGGTGACCACCACGCACGCGGTCCTGATCCGCGACGGCCGGATCACCGCAGCGGGCGCGGTCGACGACGTGCTGACCACGGAGACGATCAGTCACGCCTTCGACCACCCGATCTCCATCACCCGTCAGGACGGTCGCTGGACGGCGCGCTCCCACTGACGGAGGGCACCGTAGCAGTGATGCTCCATACTGAATACATGGATGCAGGCGCCGCAGTCATCATCGTCTTCGCCATCGCGGTCACGATCGTTCCCATCATCCTCATGGTCGTCGTGCGCCGCCGACAGAAGCGCGGTGAGTGGTCGGGCGGATTCACCCTCGGCTTCCGCAAGTGGACGCTCGGTGAAGAGGACGAGTGGGGAAACGTGCCGCCGGCCAGTCACCACATCGGCAGCAGTCACCACGAACGTCCAACCACCCGCAGGCACTGACGCCCCTGCGTCGTCGAGTCACTGCGGAAGCACTGCCGCTACTGCGGCGTGATCACCGCGTACAGGTGATGATCGCGACGCTCGCCACGCACGACTTTGAGGGAACGGAGGGTTCCCTCCCGGGCCATCCCGATTTTCTCCAGCACCCGGGCCGATGCCGCGTTGTCCACGTCGCACGTCGCTGCGATTCGCACGAGCCCGAGCCGTTCACGCCCGATGTCGATCAGCATCCTCGCCGCCTCGGTCGCGTAACCGTTACCCCACACATGAGGGGCCAATGAGTACCCCATCTCCCCGATCATGTTCGCCGAATCGGTCTCCCACACTGCGGCGCTGCCGACGACCTCGCCCCGCACGATCACAGCGAGGTGGTAGGCGTTCGCCGACGGTGTCATTCGCTCCATGAGGAAACGGTGCGTATCAACGGGGCTGTTCGGCCCCCAGGTCATGAACTCGCACACGCGCAGATCAGAAGCGAAGGCATGGACGGCAGCGAAGTCATCTGGCGAGAACCAGCCCAAACTAACCCGCTCCCCGCTCGCGACCACGTATCTCTGCCCTACTGCGCCCATACCTGACTGCCTACCAGATCGTGTAACCCACACAGGGGCATAGATCGCTCAGAAGGGCGGCGGCGCGAGGGGCTGCGTGTCGTCGTAGACCACCCCGGCAGCAAGCGCCTCGGCGCGCTCCCTCTCCCTGGCACGTTCCTCCGCCACGGCGCTGCGGTGTTCGCGGTGTTCCTCGCGCAGGAGCTGGTTCTCTGCGCGGAGGGCGCGGCGGGCTTTCGCGCGTCGTTTCGCGGCGGTGGCGAGCCCGTCGGGGTTCTTCGGCTTGGGTGGTGTCGGGTCGGGGGCGTCCCAGATGATCCGTTCGAGCCCCGGCAGGAGGTCACGGGCGGTGCCGGGTGGGACGGTGTGAACTCCTCCTGCGGGGTGCCGCCATTCGACGGTGCCATCCAGTAGAAGGTCGGAGAGCCATCCCGTCTCGGTCTTGATGCGGTGGTGGAAGCCACACAGCGGCACCAGGTTCCCTGGTGATCCACGGCCGGCGACGGTGGTGGCTCCGCCCTCGGTGGGATCGTGGTGATCGAACTCGGTGACGTGGTCGGCCTGGCAGCGATCGGAGGGCACGGTGCACCCGGGGAAGACACAGGTGGGGTAGGTCAGGCGCATCACCAGCAGCTGGTACCAGGTGGGCCGGTACCCGCCGGCGCCGCGGGCGTGGACCTCACCGGTGGCCGGGTCGCGGCGGCCCAGGACCCGCCACTGCGTCCGCGTGGCGGCGATCAGCTGCCTGGCCTGTTCGATAGTGACCGGGCCGGTCATGCCAGGATCCCCGGTCAGAACCACCGCACCGCGACTCGCATCAACACCTTTGTCGGGGTCGCCAGCGCCGGCCTCGGCATCGGGCTCGGGCGTGAACAGGCCAGGTTCGGACGAGGCCGCGTCCGCATCGGCAGCGTCCGGGGTGGCTATGACATCGGCGAGGTCCGATTCGTTGAGGACGATCACCGCCAGCGCTCGGATCTCTTGCGACACAGCCTCGGTCCGCGGGCGGAGCGTGCGCAGGTCGCACGATTCGGTGCCGCACATACAGCCCAGACTCTCGTAGCCCTCGGCCAAGGCGACGAGCGCGGCGACCTGGCGCTGCCCCACCGTCCTACCGTCGCCGCGGCACACCGACTGCACCACCGGACCAACCAGCGCCGACAGCCGCAACGCCTCCGACTTCGGCATCACCGCCTCCAGATCCACCAGCCCGTCCGCGCGGGCATGGAACTCGAGCCGTTCCCGCGGCGGAGTCGGCGGGGTTTCTCGCGCCGCCGCCGGGTCGAGCCGGGTCAGGACAGTCTTCGCAGCCTCCGTCGCCGCCCGCACCGAGAGCGACTGCCCACTGCGGGCGGCGAGCCAGGCCGTGATCCGCTCATCGAAAACCAGCGCGACCTGCTCATCGAGGACCGCGGCAGAGGACCGCAAGACCTCCCGCACCACCGCCGGACTCACCGAACCGGCTGCGAACAGTTCGAACAGACGCGGGCAGCGCTCCCGCAGATCCAACCCGCGATGCACCGCCGAACCCGCTGCCGTCCGACCGGCGCCCAGAGCCGCCCCGACCTCGGCGACCAACTCGTCCCAGTCATCAACGAACCTGCGCGAGGACTCCTCCCGCACACGCCGCGCGTCATCGCGCAGCTCGTAGAGCCTGGTCAGAACCGCCGACCGCTCCGCCTCCAACCGATTCTGCTCCACCGACAGCCGCCGCAACCGCGAAAGCGCTCCCGCCGCGCTGAGCCCGGACACCGCACCGTCGAACACCGCAGGCAGCGGCGTGACAACCCGCCTGCCCACCGTGAACGCGTCATCCGAATAGCTCATATCTTCTATTCTATGAAGTCATTTCGGACGATGATAGGTCTTGACACCACTTTTCTAGGGCGACATCGTGCACCGCCGATCCTTGTCAGTGGCGCACGGTTCACTGGGCTCATCCACACCATCAGCTAGGAGATCCTCAATGCCCTTCATGGCACCCTCGGCCGATTCCGAGCGGGCGGGCCTCCGCGGCTTCCTCGCGCAGCAGCTCGGCGGCCTGCGGCACACCGCGTTCGGTCTCACGGAGACGCAGATCCGCCTCTCCCCCACCCGCAGCACGCTCACCGTAGGCGGGCTGCTCAAGCACGTCACGCTCACCGTCAACGCCTGGTCCGCGCGCGCCGAAGCCGCGCCGGAGCTGTTCTCCGATCCCCGGCTGGACGCCATGGCCGAGGGCGATGACTTCCGGCTCGGCGAGGACGAGACGCTCGTGACTCTGCTCGCCGCCCACGACGCCGCGGCCGCGCGCGCCCTGGCCGTCGCGGACACCGCGGACCTCGATGCGGTCGCTCCCGCGCGCCCGGCATCGTGGTTCCCCGAGGGCTTCGAGGGGTGGACGGTGCGCTGGATCCTGCTCCACCTCATCGAGGAGGTCGCTCGTCACGCCGGCCACGCCGACATCCTCCGCGAGGAGATCGACGGCGCCACCGGATACCCACTCATCGCCGCGGCCGAGGGCATGGGCGACCTGGGCTTCGTCAGGCCCTGGACACCTGAGCGCGACTGACGCAGCACCGACGGATCAGGGCGCCTGCGAAACGGTGTTGACTTCGAGTGCGCTCGAAGGCTTAGCGTTGCTCACGTGGTCGCACACACGGAAGAACTCGCATCCATCGTCCGCTCCCGCGGACCGCTGCCCAATACCGCCGAGATCCTCGCCGGGCCGGCGCAGGAGGGCCCGCTCACCGTCGCCGAGATGGCGGATCTGGTGGGGGTCTCGGGCCACACGCTGCGCTACTACGAGCGGATCGGACTGGTCAGCGTCGACCGGGACGGCGCGGGCCACCGACGCTACGGCCCGCAGGCGATCGCGCGGGTCATCTTCCTGACTCGACTCCGCCTGTCCGGCATGCCGATCGCCGACATCACGGAGTACGTGCACCTCGTCGACGGCGGCGACGCCACGATCCCGGCCCGCCTGGCCCTGCTCACGGCGCACCGCGCCCGCACGGCCGCGCAGGTCGAGGAGCTGCAGTACTCGCTCGCGGTCATCGACTACAAGATCGCCACCTACGGCGGCGGGCTCGGCGACTGCATCGCCGGGGCGCCTGCCGATACCGCGGCGGTCGGCACCGTCGCAGCCCACGAACTCGACCTGAAGGACTGACATGCTCTCCACTCGCACCCTCGGCGACCTGCGCGTCTCCGCCCTCGGCCTCGGCTGCATGGGCATGAGCCACGCCTACGGCTCGGCCGACCCCGACGAGGCCCGCGCGACCCTCGAAGCCGCCCTCGCCGCCGGCGTGACGCTCTACGACACCGCCGACATGTACGGCAACGGCGCCAACGAGGAGTTCCTCGCCCCCTTCGTACAGGCGCACCGCGACGAGATCGTGCTCGCCACCAAATTCGGCTTCGTCAACGACGAGAACGCCAAACCCGTCGGCCTCGACGGCCGCCCCGAGCGCGTGGCCGGCTGCGTCGACGGCTCGCTTCGCCGCCTCGGTGTCGATGTGATCGACCTCTACTACCTGCACCGCGTCGACCCGCAGGTGCCCGTCGAGGAGACCGTGGGCGCGATGGCCGACCAGGTTGCGGCGGGCAAGGTCCGCGCGCTGGGGCTGTCCGAGGCGACCGCGGAGGACATCCGCAAGGCGGCGGCCGTGCACCCGATCGCCGCGCTGCAGTCCGAGTACTCGATCTTCACCCGCGATGTCGAGGACGGGCCGCTGCAGGCCGCCCGCGAGGTCGGCGCCGGCCTGGTGCCGTTCAGCCCGCTCGGGCGGGGCCTGCTCACGGCGGACCGGAAGGCCGTCGCCGCAGCGCTGGGCAGCGACGACTTCCGCCAGTCGATCCCGCGCTGGCAGGGCGAGAACCTCGAGGCGAACCTGCGGCTCGTGGACCGGATCGACGCCATCGCCGCCGACCTCACCGCCGCCGGAGCGGGGGCCGACGGTGCCCCGGTGACCGCCGCGCAGGTCGCGCTCGCCTGGGTGTTGGCGCAGGGCGAGGACGTCGTGCCGATCCCGGGCACGACGCGACGCACGCACCTCGCGGACAACCTCGGTGCAGCCGCCGTCCCGCTCACCGCGGACCAGCTCGCCGAGCTGACCGCTCTCTCGGCCGTGGGCAGCCGCCTGCCGCAACGCACGCTGCAGCAGCGCTGACACTCGGCGGTCGGCCTTGCGGCGGGACTCGCTGTACCCGCTGAAATGTGTCCGCCAGCGGCGCAGACCTCGGATTCCGCGGGGTTCGCGCCGCTGGGCGGCACAGGTCAGCGGACGCTGGGGGTGGCGGCCCGATCCGGCGCGGTCCAGCGAGCGACCGCGGCCAGGACCGCCGAGGCGACGAGGACCCCACCGGCGGTGAGGAACGCCGCGTCGTAGCCGTCGCCGAGCATGGGCGCGACGACGAGCGGGCCCACGATCTGGCCGATGCCGTACCCCGCAGTCAGTACGGCGGCCGACCGGGGGATGCCGATCCGCGCGCCCGCCTCCATCGACAGTTGCACCGCGCCGATGAAGGTGCCGCCGAACAGCACCGCCGAGACGGCGGCCGCCGCCGGACCGTGGACCAGCGCGGGCAGCACCGCGGAGACCACCTGCAGCAGCAGCGCGATCACCAGCAGCGATTCCGCGGAGCGGTATCGCCGCAGCCGCGCCCAGATCAGCGGTGACACGGCGGCCGCGAAGCCGACGATCACCCACGCCGCGGGCCCCTCCCAGGGCCGCCCGCCAACCGCCACGGCCGCGACGAGGAAGGTGCCGAGCACGATGTAGCCGAGCCCCTCGAGGAAGTAGCTGATCCCGAGCGCCCACCCGGCCACGCCGGGCCGGGGCGCGGGGGCACCGTCGGGCACGGCCGACGGTGCCCCGCCCGGCTGGAGCCGCCACGCGCACAGCCCGAACACCGCGGTCGCCACCGCGGCCACCCACCACAGGACCTGCCAGCCGACCACCTCCCCCAGCGCGACGACCAGCACGCCCGAGGCCGCGATCCCGACGCCCACGCCGCAGAAGGCGACGCCCGCCGCCGCGGTCCCGGCAACCGCGCCTGCGCAGTAGACGAAGACGACGGCGCTGGCGAGCCCGGCGATCAGCCGCACCCCGGACCACAGCGGCACGCTCACGGCCAGCACCATCGCCACTTCGCTGGCGACGAGCGCGACCAGCGAGGCGCGCAGCAGTCCCCGGCTGCGGGCCAGCCGCGGCCAGACCGCCAGCGCCAGGGCGCCGAGGAAGTAGCCGAAGTAGTTGAACGTGGCGACCACGGCGGTGGAGCCGGGCGAGATGCCGGCCTGCTCCTGCATGAGTGGCAGAATCGGCGTGTAAACGAACCGGCCGAGACCCATCGCCGCCGCGAGCCCGGCCAGGGCACCGAAGCCGAGCTGCCGCGTATTCACTACGCCATTCTAACGAGCAGGCGAATCCTGCTTCGCGGGCAGGAGGAGCGCGAGGGCGAAGGCGGCCGCCACCAGGCCGGCGCTCACCAGCAGCGCGGAACGGTAGCCGGGGAGGACGGCGCCGTCGCTGTTCATCGCGGCGGACACGGTGACCAGTATCGCGAGCCCCAGAGCGCCGCCCACCTGCCGGAACGTGTTGAGCGCACCCGAGACCATGCCCGCGGCCGCGGGCACGACCGCCGCGGTCGCGACGTTGGGTAGCGGCAGGAAGACCATGCCGATGCCCACCGAGGTGACCAGCGACGGGATGAGCACCGCCGTGAGGAAGCCGCCGTCCGCAGGGAGCGGCGCGAAGAGCAGGAAGCCGACGGTCGCCAGCGCGGTGCCGATCGCCACCACCCGGCGGGCGCCGATCCTCGGCACGAGGCGCGACGCGACCTGCACCGCGACGACGATGCCGAAGGAGAAGGGCAGGAACATCAGTCCGGTCTTCGTCGCCGAATAGCCCAGGCCCATCTGCAGGTACAGCGAGACGAAGTAGAAGGCGCCGAACTGTCCCGCGACCACGAAGGCGAAGACCAGGCACGGGATCAGGACCTCGCGCCGGCCGAGCACACGGAAGTCGAGCAGCGGCAACGTCGTTCGCCGCTCGACCGCGACGAAGGCCACGAGCAGCACCGCGGCGACGGCGAACCAGCCCAGCGTGCGCGCGCTGCCCCAGCCGTTGTCGGTGGCCGCGACGATCCCGTAGGCGAGCACCGTCAGGCCCGCGGTGGCGAACGCGCCGCCGGCCCAATCGGTGCGACGGTCCGCCCCCTCCACCGGCCCGGGAGCTGCATAGGTCATCGCCAGACCGAGCGCGGAGACCACCGCCCCGCACGCGATGACGGTGCGCCAGCCGAAGGCGTCGGTGAGGACGCCGGAGAGCACCACGCCCACGGCGCCGCCGACCGACGCGCCGATCGCGATGGCCGCGAAGCCCTTCGCGCGCTGTGCGGGCTCGCGGAAGGTGAGCGCCACGGAGGTGATCGCCGCGGGCGCGATCGCGGCGGCGCCGACGCCCTGCAGCACGCGCACAGCGATCACCTGCCACGGCTCGTGGCACAGGTACGCCGCCAGGGAGGCGACGGTGAACAGCGCGAAGCCGAAGCGCAGCAGCGCCCGTGGACCGAACCGGTCGGAGAGCCGGCCGGCCAGGAGGAGCAGCCCGCCGAAGACGATCGCGTACGCGTTGACCACCCACGACAGGCCCTGCGGGGTGAAGTGCACGTCGTCCCGGATCGCTCGGAGCGCGACGTTGGTGACGGAGGCGTCGAAGGCGACGAGGAACTGGGAGAGCGCGGCGAGGAGAAGCGCCGCCCGCACCCGAGGCTTTTGTGTATCTAGTAACATAAATTGGAAGGGTAACCTCAGTTTCGAGCACCCACAAGTCCCCTCCGCCAGAATGTGGGCATGCGTCAGATCACGCCGCGCCGCGGCCGCCCGCCCAGCATCACGCGGGAGAGGATCGTCGAGCGGGCCCTCGTCGTGCTCGACGAGGCCGGCGTCGACGGCCTCACGATGAAGTCGCTCGCCGGCGACCTGGGCGTGACCACCATGGCCCTGTACCGGCACGTCGACGACAAGGAGAACCTGCTCGCGCTGGCGCTCGACGCGATCGCGGAGCCCTTCGCGGCGATCGCCTTCCCCGACGAGCCACGCGCCTGCATCCGGATGGCGATGACGACCCTCTACGAGTCGCTCACGGCGCACCCGTGGGTGCCGGAGGCGCTGATCCGGCCGCAGCGCGTCGGCCGCGGCGCCCTGCTGCTGACGGACGCCGTCATGGGCGCGGCGTACGAGCTCACCGGCGACCGCGCCGCCGCACTCGCCGCCTACCGCGCGCTGTGGAGCCTGACCCTGGGCAGCGTGCTCTCGCACCTGCGACAGCGAGCGGAGGGGACGCCGCTCACGCACGAGCGCATGGACGAGATCGTCGGCACACTGCCGCGCGACGCGGTACCGAACCTGCGCGCGAGCGCCGAGCTCGACGGGACGCCTTCCACCGTCGACGATTTCGCCACGAGCCTCGCGGCGCTGACGGCGGGCCTGTTCGGGCCCGAGGAGGCCTGAGGAGGCCTGAGGAGGCCTGAGGAGGCCTGAGGAGGCCTGAGCGACTAGAAGGGCTGGTTCGCCGGCTTGTTGGCGAGCACGTGCACGTAGTAGTCCTTCAGCCGGAGCCGCGACGCGGCGGCCTCGTCGATGACGACCGTGACATGCGGGTGGAACTGGAGCACGGACGCGGGGTTGATCGCGGCGACGGGCCCCTCGACGGTGGCGGCGATCGCCTCGGCCTTGCCCTTACCCGTGGCGAGCAGCAGCAGGTGCTCCGCCTCGGAGATGGTGCCGAGGCCCTGCGTCAGAACGTGGATCGGCACCTCGTCGATCGACGCGAAGAAGCGGGCGTTGTCCTCGCGGGTCTGCGTGGTGAGAGTCTTGATGCGGGTCCGCGAGGCCAGCGACGAGACCGGCTCGTTGAAGCCGATGTGGCCGTCGGTGCCGATGCCCAGCAGCTGCACGTCGACGCCGCCAGCGGCCTTGATCGCGTCCTCGTAGCGCTTCGCCTCGGCGGCGATGTCGGCGGCGGTGCCGTCCGGCCCCTCGACCTTGGCGTCCGGGATGTCGACGTGCGAGGTGAACTCCTTGCGGATCACCTCGCGATAGCTCTCGGGGTGCCCCGTCGGCAGCCCGACGTACTCGTCGAGGTTGAAGGAGACGCAGTCCGCGAAGCTCAGCCCCTCGTCGCGGTGGCGGCGGATGAGCTCCTGATAGGTGGCGAGCGGGGTGGACCCGGTGGCCAGCCCCAGCACCGCGGGACCGCGGCGCACGTGCTCGGCCACAATGTCGGCGGCGGTGACTGCGACGGCGGCGGGAGTCGGGCGGATCACGATTTCCATGCGGCCATCCTAAGACGCGCGACCGTGGAATACCCGCAGATCAGCCAAACTGGTAATAACCACAACTCAGGCCCCGCGAGCGCGCCCCCGCAGACCCCCGATGAACAGCACCAGGCCGGGTCCGCCGACGAGCAGGGCGAAACCGAAGGCGCCGAAGATCCCGCCGAGCAGCCTCGGCATGTCGGGCCGCTTCCCGAGCACGACCTCGGTGTAGCCGGGCGTCGACGGGCACGTCGCCGTGACCGCGCCGGTGCCCGTGTCGAAGACGCGCAGCTCCATCCGGTTCTCCACCGTGACGCCGCCGGAGACCTCGCGCAACGGAATCGGCGCGTCGTCGGGCCCGGCCAGCACGCACGACGGTGCCCCCTCCTTGGTCCGCGTGGCCGCGAGGACCGCATACTCGGCGCCGGCGGGCAGCGCGACGGCGTGCGGCGCACCGTCGAGGGGGACGGACTGCGCGTCGAGCCGGAACTGCGGCAGCGTGAGCGTGAGGATCAACAGGATCGGCATCACTACCGCGGCGAAGATCATCGCCGCGCCGGCGCGGAGCTTCGTCGTGGGGTTCACACCCCGACCCTAGGGCGGAAAGCCCGATTCATGGCGGTTCGCGGCCCCGCATTAATGCACGTCACAGTATCCCCGGCCGGGGTGACGCTCGCCGCATCCGATTGCGTGCAGTTGTATTCTGCAACTATCGTCGGGCGGCATGACAGACATGCTCCGAAAGACCCGAACCGGGGCTCCCTCGGATGGAATTCTCATCGCCGTCCTGTGCCTCGGCGGACTCCTCGCCTCCCTGATGCAGTCGCTGGTGGTTCCGCTCGTCGGGCAGCTGCCGCACCTACTGGACACCTCCGCCGACAACGCCTCGTGGGTCATCACCTCCACGCTGCTGGCCTCGTCGGTCGCGATGCCGATCGCCGGCCGCCTCGGTGACATGTACGGCAAGCGACTCATCCTGCTCACCAGCCTGCTCAGCCTCATCGCGGGCTCGCTGATCTGCGCTCTCTCGCACACGCTGCTGCTCACCGTCGTGGGTCGCTCGTTCCAGGGCTTCGCGATGGGCCTGGTGCCCGTGGGCATCTCGCTCATGCGCGACGAGCTGCACGCGAAGAAGATCCCCGGCGCCGTCGCGCTCATGTCTGCGATGCTCGGCGTGGGCGGCGCGATCGGTATCCCGTTCGGCGCCTACATCTCCGAGCACTTCGACTACCACACGCTGTTCTGGTTCTCGCTCGCGCTGGGCGTCATCACGCTCGGCCTGGTGTACGTGGTGGTCCCGGAATCACCGAACCTCAGCCCCGGCAAGTTCGACGTGGTCGGCACCGTCGGCCTCAGCGTCGGCCTGGTCTCCGTGCTGCTCTCGATCACCAAGGGGCAGAGCTGGGGCTGGACCTCGGCGGCCACTATCGGCTGCGCCGCCGGCGGCGTGCTCGTCCTGCTGGCCTGGGGTTGGTGGGAGCTGCGCACCCGCGAATCCCTGGTGGACCTGCGGATCTCGGCCCGCCGCCCGATCCTGCTGACCAACCTCGCCTCGATCATGGTCGGCTTCGCGATGTTCTCGCTCATGCTGACGATGCCGCAGCTGCTGCAGATCCCCGAGGCCACCGGCTACGGCCTGGGCCTGACCATGCTGAACGCGGGCCTGTGGATGGTGCCCGGCGGCCTGGTCATGATGGCGCTCTCCCCCGTCTCGGCGCTGCTCACCAAGCGGATCGGCGCGCGCCTGACGCTCGCGATCGGCGCCGCCATGTCGGCCATCGGCTACTTCGCGCTGCTCGGCCTCACGGACGCGACGTGGAAGATGTCGCTCGGCTCGATGATCGTCTTCGGCGGTGTGGGCGTGGCCTATTCAGCGATGCCCGCGCTCATCATGGGCAACGTCCCGGAGACCGAATCCGCCGCCGCGAACGGCCTCAACTCGCTCATGCGCTCCATGGGCACCGCGGTCGCCTCGGCGGTGATGGCGACGGTACTCACCCGCACCACGATCACCCTGGGCGCGGGCACCCCGCGCGCCGTGGAGCTGCCCGCGGAGTCGGCGTTCACCAGCACCTTCGTGATCGCCGGTGTCGTCGCCGCGGTCGCCGCCGCGGTCGCCCTGGCCATCCCGCGGGCCCGAACCGAAAAGACGGGAACCGCTACTGCGGAAGATCTTCCGGAAACTCCGGCAGTAGGTGCTCGAAGGGCTTGAGGTTCCACAGTGGTTCGCCGCGGGAGACTCGCCAGTCGAACTCGCGGCGGATCGCGGTGGAGAAGCCCATCTCCAGCAGGATGTTGAAATCGCCGTCGGCGGCCTCGAGCACCTGCCCGAGGATCCGGTCCAACTCGTCCTCGGTGAGCTCGGCGAACTTGCCGGTGAGGTAGATGTCGCCGGCCTTGTCGAGCGTGTACGCCACCCCGTACAGGCGCCGATTGCGCTGCAGCAGATAGCGGTACACGCCCTCGAAGTTCTCGTCGACATGCCGGCAGACGAAGGCCTCCACCCGCGCGCCGTGCGTGCCCAGCGTGAGCAGAGTCGTGGTCTTCAGCTTCTTCTCGCCGGGCAGCTCAATCACGAAGTGGGCGGCGTCCTTGCCCGACTCCTCCTTGCGCGTGAACTCCAGTTCACGCTCGGCGAGCGCCGCCTCGATCTGCTCAGGCGTCATCGTGGTCATACCCGCGCTCCTGTTCTGCGTCGCCGGCGGCGCACCGTCTGCGCCGCCTCGCTCCGCGCCAGCATCGCCTTCCCGTAGCTCTCCAGCAAACCGTCGGCCGTGCGCGCCCAGGAGAACTGCCGGGCGTGGGCGGCGGCACCGTCGGAAAGCCGCTGCCGCAGCGTGGGATCCGCGGTGATCTCGTCGAGCACGGCGGTCCACACCTGGGGCTCGTGGCCGTCGACGAGGCGGCCCGAGAGACCGTCGGCGACGGCGACCGGTAGGCCGCCGACCTTCGCGGCCACGACGGGCGTGCCGCACGCCTGCGCCTCGACGGCGACGAGGCCGAAGGACTCGGAGTAGCTCGGCACGACGACCACGTCGGAGGCGCGGTAGACCTCTGCGAGCCCCGCGGGCGGGCGCGGCGGGCCGAATGTGACCGCCGGCTCGATGCCGAGCTCGCGGGCCAGCGCGATCAGCGCGTCCGGGCGCTCCAGTCCCGTGCCCGACGGTCCTCCGATCACCAGCAGGCGGATGCGTCGCTCGGGGTGCGCGTGGATCAGCGGAGCGGCGGCGCGGAGCAGCAGGTCCGGAGCCTTGTGCGGCTGGATGCGGCCGACGAAGGTGAGCACCAGCTCGTCGGGCGCGATGCCGAGCTCGGCGCGCGCGGCGGCCCCGTCGCCGGGGGTGTAGGTGTTCAGGTCGGCGCCCGGGTAGACCACGTCGATGCGGCCGGGCGGCACGTCGTGGATCCGCGCGAGCTGGCCGGCCTCGACCTCGGTGTTGACGATGAGCCGGTCGGCCTCGTCGGAGACCTGCTGCTCGCCGATGAGCCGGGCCTGCGGTTCCGCGGTGTCGCCGACCGCGAGGGCGTCGTTCTTCACCGCGGCGAGGGTGTGGGCGGTGTGCACCAGCGGCACGCCCCAGCGGTCGCGCGCGAGCCAGCCGACCTGGCCCGAGAGCCAGTAGTGCGAGTGGATGAGGTCGAAGTAGCCGGGCTCCTCGCGGGCCTCGGCGCGCTGCACGCCCGCGGCGAAGGCACACAGCTGCGCGGGCAGATCCGTCTTGTCCAGGCCCTCAAACGGCCCAGCGACGATGTTGCGCACGCGGATGCCGGGCGCGGCCTCGACGATCGGCTGGTCGGCCGAGGCGGTGGCGCGAGTGAAGATCTCGACCTCGATGCCGCGCTTCGCGAGCTCGAGGGAGGTCTGCCAGATGTAGACGTTCATCCCGCCGGCGTCGCCCGTCCCGGGCTGGGCCAGCGGCGACGTGTGCACCGACAGCACCGCGATCCGGCGCGGCACGGGGGCCGCGGACTTCCCAGTAGGCACGCCGTCCAGCTTAACCCCGGCCGTTCAGCGCGCCAGTTCGAGGAGTTCGCGGGCGCTACGGGCCGGGTCGACCACGAAGGGCGCGTGCCCGCCGCCGTCCCACCAGGACAGGGTCGCGTTCGGCAGGATCCGGGCGTGATGCTCGGCGGTCGACGGCGCCACCACCTCGTCGTCCCGGCCGTGCTGCACCAGGACCGGAAAGATCCAGGTAACGAGGTCGGCGTCGTGGTCGACGGTGCGCCGGAACAGCCCGCCGCGGACGGCCGGGGGCGTGGACAGCGCGATGCCGAACTGTTGCTGAGCGACGGGGCCGAGCGCATCCTGGTCGAAGCCGTGCGGCAGCATCCGCAGCTTGGCAAGGGCGGTGATGGCCTTGCCCGCGTGCGCGGATAGGGCGGCGGGCAGCGCGGCGTTCATAGAGGCGCCGGTGATACCGCCGGGGAACGGGCCGGTCTCCTTCGAGCCGCCGATCGAGGTGATGGCGCCGATGAGGCCGACGGCCTTGACGCCGTCCGTGCCGTGGGTCGCGAGGTGGTCCGCGATGATCAGGCCGCCGTAGGACCATCCGACGAGGATGACCTCGGTGAGGCCGAGGTCGCGGCGGATCACCGCGAGGTCGTCGGCGAAGCGCTCCGTGGAGTAGGGATGCTCGGAGTCCGGGACGGAGCTGCGGCCGTGGCCGCGGTTGTCCACTGCCACCACGCGATGCCCGGCGGCGGTGAGTTCGCCGAGGAACGCCGCGCCCCACGAGTCCGAGCTCGCCGACCAGCCGTGGACCAGCAGGAACGCCGGCTTCGCCGGGTCGGCTCCATCCGCATGATCGGCGTAGAAGATCTCCGTGCCGTCGTACGAGACGGCCAAGCCCACTGATCGAGTCACGGCTCCGAGCGTATCCGTCGAGAAATCAGCCGATTTCCGCGCCACACCGGATATGCGCGCCGCCACGCGAGAATCGCCCGGTTCCTAGACGGACGAACCCGCGGGAATTAATCGGACTGCGGTCCGGTTGATGGTAGTGTCAGCGTCACCAGCCAATCGAGGAGGACGACATGCCCGCCGTCACCGCAGACACCCTGACCCTGCCCCGCATCGCCGCGGCGGCACCGTCGGACACCGAGCGCCCTGTCCGGAAGATCACCACCGGCCCCCGCGGCCACGAGGGCGAGGGCTTCCCCGTCGTCCGTGCCTTCGCCGGCGTGCACCCGCGCGACCTGGACCCGTTCATCCACATGGACCAGATGGGCGAGGTCGAGTACGAGCCCGGCGAGCCGAAGGGCACGAGCTGGCACCCGCACCGCGGCTTCGAGACCGTGACCTACATGATCGACGGCCTGTTCCAGCATCAGGACAGCCACGGCGGCGGCGGACTGATCCAGGACGGCGCCACCCAGTGGATGACCGCCGGCTCCGGCATCCTGCACATCGAGACCCCGCCGGCCGAGCTGGTCGAATCGGGCGGCACCTTCCACGGCATCCAGCTGTGGGTGAACCTCCCCAAGTCGGAGAAGTTCACGACGCCCGCCTACCAGAATCTCGAGGGCGGCCAGACCACGCTCGTCACCACCCCGGACGGCGGCGCGCTGATCCGCGTCGTCGCGGGAGAGGTAGACGGGCACGCCGGCCCCGGCTCCACCCGCACGCCGATCAACTTCGTCCACGCGACCATCGCGCCCGGCGCCGAGGCCTCGCTGCCATGGAACCGCGACTTCAACGCGCTGGTCTACGTGCTGAGCGGGAAGGGCACCGTCGGGCCCGTGGGACACCCGATTCACCAGGGCCAGCTCGCGCAGCTCGGCCCCGGCGACCGGATCACCGTGGCCGCCGACGAGTCGCAGGACTCGCACCGGCCCGCGATGGAGGTGCTGATCCTGGGCGGCCGACCGATCCGCGAGACCGTGGCGCAGTACGGCCCGTTCGTGATGAACACCAAGGCCGAGCTGATCCAGGCGCTCGAGGACTACAACGCCGGCAAGTTCGGCGTGATCCCGCCCGACGCGCTCATGCCGCACGTCGTGCGCTGACCGGGCCTACGCTCGGCCGGCATCAGGGGTAGGGCAGCGAGGTCGCGTTTCGCACGGTGAGCTGGATCAACATCATGCTGATCTCGTCGGACTGCTCTTTGACCATCGCCGTCGCGCGCTGCCGGACCGCCGGCGCGTCGCCCCGCCGCTGGCCGTACGCGGCCATGTCGACCCCGCCCTGGTGGTGGCGGAGCATCAGCTGGAGGAACAAGATCTCCTGCTGCACCCCCGGGGTGTTGGTGAGCGCGGTGAGTTCCTCGCTCGTCGCCATCCCGGGCATGGCGTGCTGCACCGTCGGCGCGGCCGACACCGAGCTCGACGTCGTTGCGGGCATCGCGTGACCAGCGTGCCCGCCCGACGCGCTCGAGGTCGACGGCGCTGCCGACTCGTCGGTCATCCAGGCCATCGGGTGCGGGTTCTGCAGCGGCTGCCCCACCACCTCGAGCCAGCCCATGAGCACGCCGATCTCCCTGCTCTGCGAGAGCTGGATCTGCGTCGCGATACCCCGCACGTCCGCGCTGAGGTCGGGCCCCAGCAGCTCGACCATCTGCAACGCCTGCTGGTGATGGGCGAGCATGTCCTGCGCGAAGCCGATGTCGGCGGCGCTGAGCCGCTGGGGGCCGCCCGGCTCCTGCGCGGGCTGTACCGACTGGGAGCCCTTCCCGACCAGTACGCCGATCACGACCGCGAGGGCGATCGCCAGCACCGCGGCGGCCGCGCGCACCGACCGCCGTTCCGTGAAGTCCGTCATCGCGGCGAGTACACCTTCGGGTCGATGCGCAGCCGCAGGAAGCCGTTGTCCATGCAGCTGACCATGAGTTCGTTACCGCGGAACTCCGGCGGCGACATGCACCAGTCGGCCGAGAGATCCGCACCCAGGAGCCTGCTCTGGTCGTTGACGAGCCCGTTCACCGGCGCCTGCCCCTGCAGGATCGACCGGGCGATCGAGAGAGTTCCCATGATCGGCGGCGCGATGATGGAGCCGAGCAGGGCGTGCGTCGAGTTCGGCAGCTGGAGGTTCTTCCCCGTCTGGGCGGGCGGGTTGAAGTAGGCGATCTCCCGGATCCGGTCCGGGTCGCGGATGTCGAAGACGCGGATCCCGGACTGGATCCAGCCGCAGGCCAGGGCCGTGGGCTGCTCGGGCCGGTCGACGGTGCAGTAGTGCGCGTCGTAACCGAAGACGCCGTTCGAGGTGGCGCTCGACGCCCACTTCGTCGCGTTCTTCGGCAGGTTGATCTCGAGCTTGATCTGGTTGCGCAGCGTGAGATTCTTCAGATCGCTGAGACCGAGCAGCTTCACGCCGCCCGATCCGGCCTCGTCGACCACGTAGACGTACGGCTTTCCGCCATAGGTGACGTAGATGCTGTGTTGCGTGATGTTCCCGTCGAGCCAGAACATGCGCCCGACGTGCGGCACCGGTGCGGTGACGACGGTGCGCGGCTTGCGGTCCTGGATCGCCGAGACGTCGATGACCGTGATGCCGGCGAGCGTGGACGCGTAGAGCTGGCGACCGTCTGGCGAGAAGCCCACGCCGTGCCCGAAAATGCCGGTGATGCCGGACCAGACGACCATCGGATTTGCGGGGTCGGTGATGTCGACGGCACTGAGATGCCCGGCGAGCGGCCCCGACGCCCAGTAAGTCCTCCCGTCGGGCGAGAAGTCGCCCTCGTGCGTGGTGATCGGGATCGGCATCGCCAGGTTCGAGCCGGGGCCAGGATTGAGCAGGCGCGGATGGGCGCAGTCCGCCGCGACGTCGTAGATCGCCATATACCCGGCACCGACCAGCAGAGGCACCGATGTTCCGACCAGCAACCCCCGCTTCGCATTGACCTTGAGCGACTCCCAGGTCCCCGTCACCACGCCGAGCTCGTTGAGGACCGCCGTCTGCCTCGGGTTCTTCGGGTCGGAGTTGTCGACCACCCGCACGCCGGGGCCGCGGCCACCGGCGAAGTTCGTCGGGAAGGTCGTGGAGATGTACGAGCAGTTCTTGTAGCTCGGGCTGACGATGCCCGCACCGTCGCCCTGGTACTGGCCGACGAGGTCGATGTTGCAGTTGTAGCCCTGGGTGCTGCGCCGGTTCTTGCGGTCCCCGAGGGGGACGTCGCCCTGGATCCCCGTCTCGACACGGTCGCCGTCGCGGCAGTCAGCACGCGGAACCGCCTTGTCCCACCTGCCGGTCGTGGGGACGTACGACGGGTCGGCCTGCGCCGCGCCCGGCGCGCCGACCACCCCCACCGCCACGAGCAGGCCGGCCAGCAGGAAGCGCAGCAGGGCAGAGCCCCTGACATCCATGGTCCTCATGCGTCCTCCGCATTCCCGCAGTTCCCGGACTATCCGGCGCGGATGCGAAGCGCATGCACACCCCTACACGGGTTGGTCCTGCAGGCATCCTAAGGAACGGCGACCAGCCCGTCCGCTGAAACCGGAAAATGTCGAGCGCCGCGTCAACCGTGCGCGTCAGACGCGATCCGGGCGCGCAGCGCCGGCAGTGCCAGCTCCGCCCACGCGACGTTCTCCCGCTCGAAGGACAGCCCGCGCAGGAGCGTGAGATACGGGCCGCCGAGATGACGGTCGGCGAGCAGCTCGGCGCGCGTGCGGCCACCGAGCCAGGTGCGCTCGATCCGTTGGTAGTAGTCGAGCTTGGCCGCGGCGGCGGCGCGGAGCGCGCCCACGGCGTCGCACACGGCGGCCGGGTCGCCGACCTCGACGGCCTGCACCTGCACCATCAACTCGTCGCGGATCGCCGTCGCGCGCGGCGCGGTCGCGGTGAAGGCGGCGAGCTCGGCGCAGCCGTCGTCGGTGAGCCGGAAGACGCGTTTGTTCGGCCGTTTCTCCTGCTCGACGGTCCGCGCATCGATCGCTCCGTCGGACTCCATCCGTTCGAGCTCCCGGTAGAGCTGCTGCGGCGTGGCCACCCAGAAGTTGGCGCGGGCACCGTCGAACTCCTTGGAGAGGTCGTACCCGGAGGCCTCCCCCAGCACGAGGAGCGTGGATTCGATCGCGTGCCGCAGCGCCATGCCTTCCATTCTAGTCAATTAGTTGCCTATACTTGTGAGCACCTACTCAACAAATTTACTAGGAGATCCCATGCGTGAGTTCCGTGCCGCCGTCGAGGCCCGCGACGGCGGGGCCTTCGACGGCCTGCTCGCCGACGACGTGACGTTCACCAGCCCGGTCGCCTTCAAGCCCTACGAGGGCCGGCACATCACCGCGGCGATCCTGCGCGGCGTGCTGCGCGTTTTCGAGGACTTCCGCTACGTCCGCGAGATCAACGACGGCGACGATCATGCGCTCGTCTTCGAAGCCGCGGTCGACGGCAAGAAGATCACCGGCTGCGATTTCATCCACGTCAACGCCGAGGGCAAGATCGATGACTTCATGGTGATGGTCCGCCCGCTCTCCGCTGCGCAGGCCCTCGCGGCCGCCATGGGCGCGCAGTTCGGCGCCATCGCCGAGGAGGCCACTGCCACCGCGCAGGCCGAGGCCGCCGGAGCAACCGGGGCCTGACCTCACCGAATGGGCCGATACATGCACATTCGCCTATTCGACAGCGCAACCACGTCGCCGCTACTCTAAATGACAACGATTCCCATTGCTGTCAGAGGAGCTCGACCGTGCGCAACCGCCTTCGTCTCACCCGGGCCGCCGGCGCCGTCGCCGCCCTGGCCCTCGCGCTCACCGCGTGCGGGACGTCCTCCTCCGACTCCGGTGACGGCAAGCCCGCCGTCGTCGCGTCGACCGACGTCTACGGCGCGATCGCGACCGCCGTCGCGGGCGGCGATGCCACGGTGACCTCACTCTTCGCGAACCCGACGGGTGATCCGCACGAGTTCGAGCCCTCCGCGCAGGACACCCTCAAGGTCAAGAAGGCCGCGGTGCTGGTCTTCAACGGCGGTCACTACGACGCCTACATCGAGCAGGCCGCAGAGGGCGCCGCCGCCGCGAAGATCGACGCGGTCGCGCTGCAGGACCCGAAGGGCGAGAACGAGCACGTCTTCTACGACCTGCCCACCATGCAGAAGGTCGCGACCGCCGTCGCGAAGGCCCTCGCCGAGAAGGACGCCGCGCACCGCGAGGGCTACGAGAGCCGCGCCGCGGCCTTCTCCACGAAGCTCGACACGGTCATCGGCCAAGCCCGGGCCATCGGTCATGCCAACCCCGGCGCGAAGATCGCCGCGACCGAGCCCGTCGCCGGCTACCTGCTGACGCTCGCAGGCCTGACCGACGCCGCGCCCGCCCGTTACACCGCGGCCATCGAGTCGGGCACCGATCCCGCGCCCGCCGACATCGCCGCCGCGAACGCGCTGGTCAGCAGCCAGCAGGTGCGGGCAGTGGTGCTCAACGCCCAGACCGAGAGCCCCGTCACCGCCGCCCTAGCGAAGACTGCCGAGACCGCCGGCGTGCCGGTCGTCAAGGTCACCGAGTCGCTGCCCGCGGGCGTCGACGACTACATCGCATGGCAGGCGAGCAACGTCAAGGCGCTCTCCGACGCGCTCGCACCGCGCCCGTGAGCGCACCGTCAGACCCGGTGATCCGCCTGCGTGACGCCGGACTGCGTTACGGCGACCGCACTCTCTGGGACGGCCTCGACCTGGACATCGCGCCCGGCGAGTTCGTCGCCGTACTCGGCCCGAACGGCGCCGGCAAGACCTCGCTGCTGCGCATTCTGCTCGGCCAGAGCCATCTGTCCGCCGGCACCGTCGAGGTGAACGGCCGGATCGGCTACATCCCCCAGCAGCGCGCGCTCGACGGGGCCGTTCCCCTGCGCGGGCGCGACCTCGTGGGCCTGGGCTTCGACGGTGCCGCCTGGGGCCTCGGCCTGCGGAATCGCGCCGCCCGACGGTCCGCCGTCGACGAGGCGCTCCGGCAGGTCGACGCCGAGGCCTTCGCCGAGGCGCCCATCGGCTCGCTCTCCGGCGGCGAGCAGCAGCGGCTGCGGGTGGCGCAGGCCCTGGCCTCCGACCCGACGATCCTCCTGTGCGACGAGCCTCTGCTCTCGCTGGACCCGGGCAACCAGCAGCTGGCCGTCTCGCTCATCGAGCGCCGCCGCCGTGAGCACGACACGGCCGTGCTGTTCGTGACGCACGAGATCAACCCCGTGCTCCCCTACTGCGACCGCGTCCTGTACCTGGTGGACGGGCGGTTCGAGGTGGGGCCGACCGCCGAGGTCATGACCTCCGAGCGGCTGACGCGGCTGTACCGCACCCCCGTCGACGTGCTGCACGTGCGCGACCGGCTGGTCGTGGTGGGAGGGGATCACTGATGGACCGGCTCGAGAACCTGACGAACTTCTCCCTCACCTGGGAGCTGCTCCAGCAGCCCTTCGTGCAGCAGGCGCTGCTCGCCGCGGCGCTCCTCGGCGTGCTGGCCGGGGTGATGGGCCCGCTCATCGTCTCGCGGCAGATGGCCTTCAGCGTGCACGGCACCTCCGAGCTGTCGCTCACCGGCGCCGCCTTCGCCCTACTCATGGGCTGGAGCGTGGGATCGGGCGCGCTGCTGGGCGCGCTCGTCGCGGGCCTGCTGTTCGGCCTGCTCGGCGTCTACGCCCGCGAGCGGGACTCGGTGATCGGCGTGATCATGGCCTTCGGCCTGGGCCTGTCGGTGCTGTTCCTGGCGCTGCACGAGGGCCGGCAGGGCACCGCGTTCGCGCTGCTCACCGGGCAGATCGTGGCCGTCGGGATGAGCGGCGTGACGCTCATGGCGATCACCACCGTCGTGGTGCTGCTGATCCTCGCGTTCATCTACCGGCCGCTGCTGTTCCTCTCGACCGACCCCGACGTGGCCGCCGCGCACGGCGTCCCCGTGAAGACGCTGTCGGTGGTCTTCGCGATGCTCGTCGGCGCCGCCGCCGCGCAGGGTGTGCAGATCGTCGGGGCGCTGCTGGTGATGAGCCTGCTCATCACGCCGGCCGCCGCGGCCGCGCGGGTCACCAGTTCCCCCGGCAAGGCGACGGTGCTCTCGCTGATCTTCGCGTTGGTCTCCGCCGTCGGCGGCATCATCCTGTCGCTGGCCCCGGCGCTGCCCGTGTCGGTCTTCGTCACGTCGATCTCGTTCGTGATCTACCTGGTCTGCCGCCTGCTCGGGCAGCGCGGCCGCCGCGGCACCGTCGCCCTCGTCGACACTCCCGCGCACGACTGCCAGCACGCGCTACCGTCGAGGTCGTGAAAATCGACCTCAACGCCGACTGCGGCGAGTCCTTCGGCGCCTGGCGCCTCGGCGACGACGCCGCGCTGCTCGACGTGGTGACCTCGGCCAACGTCGCGTGCGGCTTCCACGCCGGTGACCCGACGACGCTGCGGGAGACCTGCGCTGCGGCGGTGGCCGCGGGGGTCGCGATCGGCGCCCAGGTGGGCTATGCGGACCTGCGCGGCTTCGGCCGCCGGCCCATGGACGTCCCCGCCGCCGACCTCACCGCCGACGTGATCTACCAGATCGGCGCACTGCAGGCGATCGCGCGAAGCGTCGGCGGCACCGTCGACTACGTCAAACCGCACGGCGCGCTCTACAACCGGATCGTCGCCGACGAGGCGCAGGCCGCGGCCGTCGTCGAGGGCGTGCTCGCAGCGGCGCCGGACCTACCGGTCCTCGGCCTTCCCGGTTCCGCCTTCCTCCGCCTCGCCGCCGGGCGTGGATTGCGGACGGTGCGCGAGGCCTTCGCCGACCGCGCCTACCTGCCCGACGGCGCCCTCGTCCCCCGCTCCCGCGAGGGCTCGGTGCTGCACGATCCCGACGAGATCGCCGCGCGTGTGCTGCGCATGGTCGGCGACGGCACGGTCGAGGCGATCGACGGCAGCGAGGTACAGCTCACCCCCGACTCCGTCTGCGTCCACGGTGACAACCCGTCGGCCGTCGCCGTCGCACGACGCCTGCGCACCGTGCTCGACGGTGCCGGCGTGACCATCGCGCGGTTCGCCTAGCGCCTCAGTCCGCGAATCGCTTCGGCGCGGTGGCGACGAGCCGGACGCAGTGGTCGACGAGCCGCTCGCGCGTGACGTCGAGCCGGCCGGCGATGTACTCGGTGAACAGCGTGGTCAACGCGCCGACGAGGCCCATGGCTACGAGCCGCCGGGTCGTCCCGTCGACCGAGCTGGGCATCGCGCCCGCGACCACGTCGAAGAAGCCCGGCATGCTGCCGAGGCCCCGCTCGGCGAGCGAGGGCTCGCGGTAGGGGCCGAGCAGCAGCACTCGCCCGATGTCCGGCCGGTCGATGACGAACTCGACGAACGCGGTGACCGCGCCCTCCGCGACCGCGGCCCGGCTGACCGTTCCGCCATCCGCGGAGGCGCTGGCGTCGCTGACGCCGCGCACCAGCGCGCCGTGCGCGCGGCTGCTGACGTCGTCGTAGACGGCATGCGCGAAGCCGTCGCGCGTGCCGAAGGCCTCGTAGAAGTAGCGCTCGGTGATGCTCGTGGAGCGACACACGGCCCGGACCCCGAGCGCCCCCGCCTCGGGGCCGCCGAGGAGCGCGATACCGGCGTCGAGCATCTGCCGACGCCGGCTCTCCTGTCGCTCCTCGAGTGAGGTCATTCGTTCAGGCTAACGCAGATGATCTTTACTGACGGCGCTGTCGCGCGAACTCGGCCAGCACGACGCCTGCGGCCACCGAGGCGTTGAGCGACTCCACCGACGAGGCGATGGGGATCGACAGGATCGAATCGCAGTTCTCACGCACCAGGCGTGAGAGGCCCTTGCCCTCGGAGCCGACGACCACGACCACGCCGGTGTCGGCGCGGTAGTCGTCGAGATCCACGTCGCCGCCCGCGTCGAGGCCGACGACCTGCAGGCCCGCCGCCGCATAGTCGGCGAGCGTGCGATTGAGATTCGGCGCCTGCGCGACGGGCAGCCGCGCCGCGGCACCGGCGGACGTGCGCCAGGTGACGGCGGTGACCGCCGCGGACCGTCGACCCGGGATGACCACGCCGTGCCCGCCGAACGCGGCGGTCGACCGGATGACGGCGCCCAGGTTGCGGGGGTCGGTGATGTTGTCGAGCGCGACGATGAGCGGTGCCTCGCCGCGGTCCTGCGCCCGGGTGAGGAGATCCTCCGGGTGCGCGTACTGGTACGGCGGCACCTGCAGGGCGACGCCCTGGTGCAGGCCGTTGTCGCTGAGCCGGTCCAGCTCGCCCTTCTGCACTTCGAGGATCGCAATGCCGGTGTCGGCCGCGATCTGCACGGACTCGGTGAGCCGCTCGTCGTTCTGCGAGCCGATCGCCACGTACAAGGCCGACGCGGGGACGCCCGCGCGCAGGCACTCGACGACGGGGTTGCGGCCGAGGACGTACTCGGGGCCGTCGTCGGCGGCGCGGCCGGCGACCTTCGGGCGGCGCTGCGGCGTGGTGGCCGCCTTCGCCGCGGCCCGCGCCTTCTTGTGCGCGGGGTGGTACGGGCGGTCCTTCGCGGCCGGCGTCGCGCCGCGCCCCTCGAGCCCACGGCGACGGACGCCGCCCGAGCCCTGGACCTGCCCCTTCTTGGTGCCCGCCTTGCGGACCGCGCCGCGGCGCTGCGAATTGCCTGCCATCAGTCCGCCTCCTACTTGTTCGTCTTCAGGGTCCAGGCGGAGCCGCCGGCACCGTCGGTCACGTCGATACCCGCGGCGTGCAGCCGGTCGCGTGACGCGTCGGCCTCCGCCCAGTTCTTCTCGGCTCGGGCGGCAGCGCGCCGCTCGAGCTCGGCCTGCACCAGCACGCCGAGGGCGTCCATGGCGTGGCCGTCGCCGGCATTCTCCGTGACCCAATGCGGGTCCAGCGGATCGACGCCGAGGATCGCCGTCATGGCCCGTACCGCGCCCGCGAGCCGCCGCGCCTCGTCGAGGTCCCCCGACTCCAGCGCCGCGTTCCCGGCCCGCACGGTGCCGTGGATCTCCGCCAATGCCGACGGTACGCCCAGATCGTCGTCGAGCGCGGCAGCGAAACCGTCGGTCCACTCGCCGACGGGCACCTCCCCCGCCCGCTCGACGGTGCGCCGCACGAAGGCCTCGATCCGGCCGTAGGCCGTCACGGCCTCGTCCAGGGCGCCCGCCGAGTACTCCTGCATCGAGCGGTAGTGCGCCGAGCCGAGGTAGTAGCGCAACTCGACGGCGCGGTACTGCGTGAGCAGGTTCGGGATCGAGACGACGTTGCCGAGCGACTTGCTCATCTTCTCGCCCGACATGGTGACCCAGCCGTTGTGCAGCCAGTAGTTCGCGAACGGATCGCCGGCGCCGTGCGCCTGCGCGATCTCGTTCTCGTGGTGCGGGAAGACCAAGTCCATGCCGCCGCAGTGGATGTCGAACTGCGCGCCCAGGTAGCTGGTGGCCATCGCGGAGCACTCGAGGTGCCAGCCCGGCCGGCCGTCGCCCCACGGCGAGGGCCAGCTGGGCTCACCCGGCTTCGCGGCCTTCCACAGCGTGAAGTCCAGCGGGTCGCGCTTGCCCTCGGCGAGCGTCTCCCCCTGCTGCACGTCGTCGACCTTCTGCCGGCTGAGCTCGCCGTACGTCGGGAGGCTGCGGACGGAGAAGTACACGTCGTTGCCCGTGCCCGACGGCGCGGCGTAGGCGTGGCCGCGCTCGATCATCCGCTCCATGTACGTGACCATCTGAGTGATGAACCCGGTGGCCCGCGGCTCCGCCGACGGCGGCAGCACGCCCAGGGCGTCGTAGGCGCGGGTGAACTCGCGCTCGTGCGTCGCGGCCCACTCCCACCAGGGACGACCCGCCTCGGCGGCCTTGCGCAGGATCTTGTCGTCGATGTCGGTCACATTGCGCACGAAGGCCACGTCGAGGCCCTTCGCGACCAGCCAGCGACGCAGCACGTCGAAGGCCACGCCGCTGCGGATGTGGCCGATGTGGGGAACGCCCTGGACCGTCGCGCCGCAGAGGTAGATGCCCGCCTTGCCGTCCACGAGGGGCACGAAGTCACGGACCTCGCGGGTCAGGGAGTCGTAAAGGCGCAGCGTCACGTCGATTGATTCTACGGGTCGCGGCGCGCGCGCCTCGCAGGTCAGGGGCTTCGACGGTGCGCGACCAAAAAGGTAGGATCATTCGGTGGCCGAACGTGACGTCTCCGAGGTGACCCGCGGCACCGCCATGGGCGTCGCCGCCTACCTGCTCTGGGGCCTGTTCCCGCTGTACTTCGACGCCCTCAGGCCCACCGGACCGTGGGAGATCCTGGCCCACCGCATCCTGTGGACGCTGGTGCTGTGCGGCGCCGCGCTACTGATCCTGCGCGACCTCGGCTGGATCCGGCCGGTACTACGGCAGCCGCGGCTGCTCGCCGGGGTGACGATCGCCGCGCTGCTGATCTCCACGAACTGGATCGTCTACATCATCGCGGTCACGTCGGGCCACACGTCGGATGCGGCGCTCGGCTACTTCCTCAACCCGCTGGTCACGGTGGCGCTCGGCGTCGTCGTGCTGCGCGAGCGGCTGCGGCCGCTGCAGTGGGTCGCGGTCGGCATCGGCGTCCTCGCGTTCGTCTACCTCGCGGTCGTGGCCGGGACGTTCCCCGTGACGGCGCTGGCGCTGGCCTTCTCGTTCGGCCTCTACGGGCTGGTGAAGAACAAGGTCGGCGTGCACCTGAACGCACTGCAAGGCCTGACGCTGGAGACCGCGATCCTGGCGCCGATCGCCGCGGCGGTGCTGGTGGGCATCGCGACGTGGGGCGGCGGGCTCGACTTCGCACGCCACGGTGCCGGCCACGCCGCACTGCTGGCCTTCGCCGGCGTCGCCACCGCGGTGCCGCTGCTGCTCTTCGCGGCGGCCGCGCGCCGGATCCCGCTCGTGACCGTCGGGCTGATCCAGTTCGCGACGCCGATCATGCAGCTGCTGTGCGCGGTGCTGTTCCTGGGCGAGCACGTCTCCCCCGAACGCTGGATCGGCTTCGGCATCGTCTGGGTCGCACTGCTCCTGCTCACGGTCGACACCGTGGTGACGCTGCGTCGCGCGCGGGCCGGCCGCCTCGCGGCGTAGCGGCACTGCATTGAGGGGGAGCCTGCGTTCCCCCGGGAGGCCTGGCGTTTCGCGGGGGAATCGGTGCGGCGCGGGGGATGGCCGAGCCCCCGCTGAACGACCGGCGTGGGGTGGGGGACAGAACGCAGCACAGGGGAATCGGTGTGGCGCAGGGGACGACATCTGCACCTCGCGCGCGACAACCGCGCCGGCGCGAGTCAGCCTGCGGAGTAGACCAGGGCGGTCGCCATGGCGGCGACGCCCTCGCCGCGGCCGGTGAGGCCGAGGCCGTCGGTGGTGGTGGCGGAGACGGAAACCGGCGCGCCGAGCAGCCCGCTCAGCACCTCCTGCGCCTCGGCCCGTCGCGGCCCGATCTTGGGTCGGTTGCCGATCAGCTGCACCGCGGCGTTCCCCACCGTGAAACCGGCGGACTCGAGCAGCGATCGCACGTGCGTGAGCATCTCCGCGCCCGTGATTCCAACATTGTCGGAGCGCCCCACGCCGAAGACGGTGCCCAGGTCTCCGAGGCCGCCGGCGGAGAGCAGCGCATCGCACAGGGCGTGCACGGCGACGTCGCCGTCGGAGTGGCCCGAGCAGCCGTCACCGTCGAAGAGAAGACCGAGCATCCAGCACTCGCGGCCCGGTTCGAACGGATGGACGTCGGTGCCGATGCCGACGCGAGGAATGATCATCTCTGCTCCTGCGCAAGGACTTCCGCGACCCGCAGGTCGAAGGCGGTGGTGATCTTCATGGCGAGGGGATCGCCGGGAACGGTGACGACGGTGCCGCCGGCCCGCTCAACCAGGCCCGCGTCGTCGGTGGCGAGCTCGCCGGGCGCGGCGTCGTAGGCCGCGCGCAGCGCCTCTGCGGTGAAGCCCTGCGGTGTCTGCACGGCCCGCAGGTCGGCCCGGTCGACGGTGGCCTCGACGGCACCGTCGGCGCCGACGCGCTTGATGGTGTCGGCGACCGGGAGGACGGGGATGACCGCGCTCGCCCCGCCCCGCAGCGCGGAGACGACCCGGACGATCATCGGGCCGGGCGTCAGCGGCCGCGCAGCGTCGTGCACCAGGACGAGGTCGGCCGATCCCGCGGCGGCGAGGCCGGCCCGGACGGAGTCCGTGCGCTCCGCCCCGCCCACGACGACGCGTGCCCGTGGCACCAACTCGCGGGACCGGTCGACCATGTCCGGCGGCACCATCACGACCACCTCGTCGACGACCCCGGACGCCAAAAGACCGTTCACTGCCCTTTCGAGCAGTGAACGGTCTTTCAGAGTCACGAAGGCCTTGGGGATGTTCAGCCCCAGGCGTGTCCCCTGCCCAGCGGCGGGAACCAGCGCGACGACGGTCAGGAGGCCGCCGCCAGCGCCTCGTCCAGCCGGGACTCGGCGTTGCCGTCGTCCGTCGCCTCGGCGAGCGCGAGCTCGCCCACGAGGATCTGGCGGGCCTTCGTCAGCATGCGCTTCTCGCCGGCCGAGAGGCCGCGATCCTGCTCCCGACGCCACAGATCGCGAACGACCTCGGCCACCTTGTTCACATCGCCCGACGCGAGCTTCTCGAGATTCGCCTTGTACCGGCGCGACCAGTTCGTCGGCTCCTCGGTGTGCGGCGCGCGCAGCACCTGGAAGACCTTGTCCAGGCCCTCCTGGCCGACCACGTCACGAACGCCGACGATCTCGGCGTTCTCAGCGGGAACCTTGACCGTCAGATCACCCTGTGCGACCTTGAGCACGAGGTACTCGCGCTCACGTCCACCGATGGTCTTGATCTCGATAGCTTCGATCAGTGCGGCACCGTGATGGGGGTAGACAACGGTGTCTCCGACCTTGAAAATCATCTGATCCTTGCCCCTTTCGATATGACCAGGATAACACGGGGCGAATTCGGGCTGCGAGGCAACGTCGCAGGTCAGGACTCCTCCAGGGCTTGACAAACGAAGCCGTGGCTGTTCTCCGCAGGTTCCGGCGACCGGCGGAGTGCACGACGGCGCGTAGTACTCGCGCCCTACGTGCCGCCCGGCGGCACGGGCCGACCCGCCTTCTACTACGCTGCGTGGTGACATACTCAGCACCGTCCGCACGCGGGTGTCGCCGCGCACGGGGAGGAAACTGGAGGAACCGTGTCCGCACGCACCGTCTCGACCCGCCGCACCGCCACCACCGTCGCGGGCGCCCTGCTCGCCGCCGGCGCCCTGCTCTCGGTGTCCGCCTGCGGCGCAGGCCAGATCTCGCAGACCGCGAACCAGGTGGCCGCGATCAACGGCGCCAACCAGACCTTCGTGGATCAGAAGATCACCCTCAGTGACGTGCACGTCCTCTACCCGGTGTCGGGCAGCCAGGGCAAGCTCGCGTTCGTGCTGACCAACCTGAATGCGTACCAGGGCGACAAGCTCAAGGGCATCTCGGACGAGAAGGGCCGCTTCGCCACTATCGGCGGTGACACCACCCTTGCGCCCAACGGCTCGCTGTACGGCACCGCGCCCGTGGGCAGTGACACCAAGGCCGCCGGGATCACTCGCCTCACGGTCTCCGTGCCCGTCGACGCGAACTGGCGCCCGGGCCTGACCAACAAGCTCTGGTTCCACCTCGAGAAGGCCGGCTCGCTGCCGATCGACGTGCCGATCGACGCCGGCGCGGCCCCCGCCTCCGCCGCGGGCATCACCCCCACCGAGGGTGGCGAGCACGGTGCGGGCGAGGGCACCGGCGGCCACTAGGCCTCTCGGTACTTCATGGCACGAGCCAAGGTGCAGTACACCTGCACCGAGTGCGGCCACACCGTGGCCAAATGGGTCGGCCGCTGCCCGTCGTGCGGCGCCTGGTCCACGATGGAGGAGGGCGCGCCCGCCCGCGCCGCGGGCTCCGGCCCCGCGGCCAACGTCGGGCTGACGCTCCCGAAGACCCCCGCGGTCCCCATCACGAAGATCGACCCGAATTCGACGCGCGCGCTGCCCGTCGGCATCGGCGAGCTCGACCGGGTCCTCGGCGGCGGCATCGTCCCCGGCTCGGTCATCCTGCTCGCGGGCGAGCCCGGCGTCGGTAAGTCGACGCTGCTGCTCGAGGTCGTGCACCGCTGGGCCACGACGGGCCGCGGCAAGTCCCTGTACGTCACGGGCGAGGAGTCCGCGGGCCAGGTGCGGCTGCGCGCCGAGCGCACCGGCGCCCTCTCGGATCAGCTGTACCTCGCCGCCGAATCCGACCTCGGCACGGTGCTCGGCCACGTCGAGCAGATCTCCCCCACCCTCATGGTGGTCGACTCGGTGCAGACCCTCTCGGCCTCCGGCGTCGACGGGGTGCACGGCGGCGTCACCCAGGTCCGCGCGATCACGACGACCCTCACGTCGCTGGCGAAGGCCTCCGGCATCGCGGTGATCCTCGTCGGCCACGTCACCAAGGACGGCGCCGTCGCCGGCCCCCGCTCGCTGGAGCACCTCGTGGACGTGGTGCTCAGCTTCGAGGGCGACAAGCACTCCACGCTGCGCATGGTGCGCGGCATCAAGAACCGCTTCGGCGCCTCCGACGAAGTGGGCTGCTTCGAGCAGCGCGAGTCCGGCATCGTCGAGGTCACGGACCCGTCGGGCCTGTTCCTCCACCACCGCGACCAGGCCGCGGCCGGCACCGCTGTCACCGTCGGCCTCGACGGCAAGCGGCCCATGCTCGGCGAGCTGCAGGCGCTCGTGACGCCCACTCCCCTGCCCTCGCCGCGGCGGGCCGTCTCGGGCCTGGACTCGGCGCGGGTGGCGATGATCCTCGCCGTGCTGACGAAGCACGGCGGCATCGAGAACCTGCCGCAGAAGGACGTCTACGCGGCCACCGTCGGCGGCATGAAGATCACCGAGCCGGCCGCCGACCTGGCCCTGGCCCTGGCCGTGGCGTCCGGCGCGGTCGAGAAGGCGCTGCGGCCGAACACCGTCGTGCTGGGCGAGGTGGGCCTGGCCGGCGAGGTGCGGCGGGTGACCGGCCTGGAGCGACGCCTCGCCGAGGCCGCCCGTCTCGGCTTCACCCACGCCATCGTGCCGCCCTCGCCCGACGAGCAGAAGCTCAAGGTCGAGGGCATCCACATCGGCGAGGCGGCGACACTGGCCGACGCCCTCCGTCTGGGCTCCCTGGCGCCGAGCAGCAAGAAGGAGCGCTAACCTACCGCTATGGACCTCGAAGCCGCGTTCGTCGGGAACGCGTCGCTGCGCGACACCGTGATCCGGGTGGCCCCGGGCACCGGGCTGCGCGACGGGATCGAGCGGATCCTCCGCGGCCGCACGGGCGCGCTCATCGTGCTGGGCTACGACGACGCCGTCGAGGGCATCTGCGACGGCGGCTTCCACCTGGACGTCGAGTTCGCGCCCACCCGCCTGCGGGAGCTGGCGAAGATGGACGGCGCAGTGGTGCTCTCCACCGACGGCACCCGGATCGTGCGGGCGAACGTGCAGCTCGTGCCTGATCCCGCTATCCCCACGCAGGAGTCGGGCACGCGGCACCGCTCGGCTGAGCGCGCCGCGATCCAGACCGGCTACCCGGTGATCTCGGTGAGCGCGTCGATGTCGATCGTGCACGCTTACGTCGGCGGGGTACGGCACCTCGTGGACGACGCGGCGCCCATCCTCTCCCGCGCCAACCTCGCGATCGCCACGCTGGAGCGCTACGCCCACCGCCTCGATGAGGTACTCACGCAGCTCTCCCGCGCGGAGATCGAGGACGTGGTCACGGTCCGGGAAGTCGCGCACGTCGTGCAGCGGCTGGAGCTGGTGCGGCGGTTGGCCGTCGAGATCGAGCAACACGTACTGGAACTCGGCACGTCGGGCCGGCAGATCGCGCTGCAGCTCGAGGACCTGCTGGGCGAATCGGTCTCGCTCCGCGAGCCGGTCCTCCGCGACTACCTCGGCGACGACGACACGGTGGACGCCGCCGTCACCCGCATCGACGCACTCACCGATGCCGATCTGCTCGCCGCCACCACCATCGCTGCGGCGCTGGGGTTCTCGGGCACCGTCGAGGCGCAGGACGAGCCCATCTCCCCGCGCGGACACCGCCTGCTCGGCTCGATTCCGCGGCTACGCCCGTGGCAGGTGGAGGCACTGGTCGCAGCGTTCGGCTCGCTGCAGACGCTGCTCGCCGCCTCCGCCGCGGATCTGCAGGCCGTCCCCGGTATCGGGTCCGACGGTGCGCGGCAGGCCCGCGAGGGACTCTCCCGCCTCGCCGAGGCCTCGGTCGAGCGCTTCTGAGCCGCAGTGCGTTCTGAACCGCTCCGAGTTCCGAGCGGCTAGTTGCCGGTGCCCGTACCCGCGTCTGCGCCGGCCTCCGGCTGGGGAGCGGCCCGGACGATGTTGAAGGTGACCGGGGCACTGCGCTTGGCGCCGAGCTGCGCAACCACCTGGTACGCACCGGGCGCGACGGGGACGCGCTGCGCCTGGCAGCCGGGGGCGGAAGTGGTTCCGGCCCACTGCAGCTTGTAGCGCAGCTGCTGGCCGGGCTGCAGCACCTCGTTCTTGATCCCGGGCTGGAAGGTGCAGTCGAAGTTGGTCCACAGCTGCTTGCTGCCGTCGAGGGTGAGCACGATCAGCTGTTGCTGCCCGGAACCGATGTCGCGCGAGCAGGCCACCGGGCCGGCGTTGGTCACGGTCGCCTCGAATGTCGGCTGCTCGCCGAGCGCGTACGTCGCCTTGTCAGCGCCGACCACCACGGAAATGTTGGCGTCGGGGCAGGGACCGCCGGCGACGACCGCGCCGGGCGTCGGGACGCCGCCGCCCGAGGAGCTGGCGGAGGCCGAGGCGGAACCCGACGCCAGGGCACCGGACTGGGACGCACCCGAACCGCCGGCCCCGCCCGCACCACCGTTGTTGTTCCCGGCGGACGGGTCGGCACCGCCGGGCGCCTGCGACGGGGGCAGGTCGGACGTGGTGACCGGCGTCGACGAGGTCGCCGCCGCGTTCTGCGACGAGTCCTTGCCGCCACCGACGAAGACGATGAGGAGCACCACGACGAGCACGGCGAACAGCGCCAAGACGGCGGCCAGCACGCGGCGGCGCCAGTAGATCTCGGGCGGTAGGGGTCCGTTGGGCTCAAGCACGTCCCAACCGTAACGTTTCCCCGACCTCACGCCGCTGACCTGCGGCGGCGTGTCACGAATCGGGGCAGATCACTCCGGCCGGACAGCCTGGAAGGGCGAGGTGGCCGCCTCGCCGATATCGCCGACAGAACCGCGCAGGTGCACCTTGCCCTCGGCGAGCTCGTAGGTGAGACCGACGATCGCGACCCGGCCCTCCTCGACGCCCTTGGCGATGATCCGCGAACGCTCGATCAGCAGCCAGCTGGTCTCCAGGACGTGCTGGGCGGTGATGTCGTTGACGTCCGACAAGCCCTCGCGGCGACCCGCCAGAACCGACGGGGTGAGCCGCTCGACGATGTCGCGGATGTAGCCGGGAGGCATGGTGCCCGTGTCGATCGAGTTGACGGTGGCCGCGACGGCGCCGCAGCTGTCGTGGCCCAGGATCGCGATGAGCGGCACCTTGAGCACCTCGATGGCGTACTCGATCGAGCCGAGGACGGCGGCGTCGATGATGTGGCCGGCGGTGCGGACCACGAACATGTCGCCGAGACCCTGGTCGAAGATCACCTCGGCGGCGACGCGGGAGTCGCCGCAGCCGAAGAGCACGGCGGTGGGCTGCTGTCCGGCTGTCAGTTCGGCCAAGCGGCTGGCACCCTGATTCGGGTGCGCCGGAGCGCCTTCGACGAAGCGCCGGTTGCCGTCACGGAGGGCGCGCCAGGCGCCGGGAGGAGTCGAAGTAGGCATGGGTCCATAATGCACGTCGTGCATGACACGCGAGACACCAGCGAGGATTCTGTCCCGGATCTCACACCGGTGCTCGCCTGGTTCGACGCCGCGGAGCGCGACCTCCCGTGGCGCGCGCCGGACGTCGGGGCCTGGGCGATCCTGGTCAGCGAGGTGATGCTGCAGCAGACGCCGGTGGTGCGCGTCGAGCCGGTCTGGCGAGCGTGGATGGAGCGCTGGCCCACGCCCGCGGACCTCGCCGAGGCCACCGGTGCGGACGCGGTGCGCGCCTGGGGCAAACTCGGTTACCCGCGCCGGGCGATGCGGCTGCACGCGTGCGCGCAGGCCCTCGTCGCGCGGTTCGACGGTGCCGTCCCCGCCGACGTCGACGAGCTCCTGTCACTGCCCGGAGTGGGCGACTACACCGCCCGCGCGGTGGCCTGCTTCGCCTTCGGCCAGGACGTCCCCGTCGTGGACATCAACGTGCGCCGGGTGCTCGCCCGCGCCGTGGACGGCGATTCGGACGCGGCGGCACCGTCGGCGAAGCGCGATCTGGCGGCGGCGACGGCGGCCCTGGGCACCGTGCCCGTGGACCGGCGGACGCGGCTCTCGGCCGGCCTGATGGAGCTCGGCGCGCTGGTCTGCACGGCGCGGTCGCCACGCTGCGGCGAGTGCCCCGTCCAGGCCGACTGCGCCTGGCTCGCGGCCGGGGCACCGTCGGACACGGTGGCGCCGCGGAAGGTGCAGAAGTACGAGGGCACCGACCGTCAGGCACGCGGGAGGCTGCTCGACGTGCTCCGCGGGTCCGACGGTGCCGTTCCCCGCGCCGCGCTGGACCTGGCGTGGGAGCGCGATCCGGCGCAGCGCGACCGCGCACTGGACTCGCTGCTGGTCGACGGCCTGATCGAGCAGACGGCCGACGGGCGATTCGCGCTGGCCGGAGAGGCGTGACGAACTTTTTATTCACTGTTGTAGGAATCGGTGATAGATTCGGGATATGAAGCTCTCAGACGGCCCTCTGCGCGTCACCGACCAGGGATTCTTCGGTCCGGACTCGCCCACGTGGAAGGTGTGGGCCTCGCCCACCGCACTCATCGGTTTCCAGCGCTCGGTAGTACTGGAACACTTCGACCCGAACCTCACCGCCGCGGTCGCGGACTCGGCAGGGATCTACACCGACCCCTTCGGCCGGCTCGACCGGACGCTCGCCTACTTCCTGCTCGTCGCCACCGCGGATTCCAAGACCGCGATCGAGGCGTCCGAGCACCTCATGGACGTGCACCGCAGGGCCACCGGCATCGAGCCGATCACCGGCAAGCGGTACAGCGCCAACAACCCCGCCTCGCAGCTGTGGATCCACGTGACCGGCTGGCACTCGGTGCTCAAGTGTTACGAGATGTACGGCCCCGGCCCGCTCTCCGCCGAGGACGAGGCGCAGTACTGGCGCGACTGCGTCGTCGCCGCCGAGTTGCAGACCTGCGACCCGGCTGACGTGCCCACCTCGCGCGACGAGGTGCGGGAGTACTTCGCCCGCGTCCGGCCGACGCTCGCGCTCACCGAGCGCGCCCGCCGCGGCATGCACTACCTGTTGCGCCCGCGGGATCGCGGCGTGCGACTGCGAGTGGGCGGCTCCCTCATCGCTCCCGCCACGATCGCGACGCTCCCGTCCTGGATGCGGGAGGTGGGTGGCTTCGACCAGCCCGGCATCGTCGACGCCGCGTACCCGCGCGCCGTGCGCCTCGCCGTCCGCGCGGCGTCGGCCCAGCACGCCGCGGGCACCGTTCGGCTGGGCGGGCTCGTCGCGCCGATGACCGGCGACATCCTGCGCCGCCACTTCGCGCAGGCCCAAGAACCCGCCGGCACAGTCACGCCTGCGCAGGCACGGGAGCGGTACGGCCGCGGGGCGCAGTCGGCGACCGCCTCGTAGGCTGGCGGCCATGACAACCTATGTAGTGACCGGCGCCAACGGCGGGCTCGGCGAGGTCGTGACGCGCGCCCTCGCCGCCACGGGCGGCCGCGTCGTGATGGCGTGCCGCGACGTCGCGGGCGCCCAGCGCATCGCCGACGGGATCGATGGCGACGTGACCGTCGAAGCCCTGGACCTGGCCGACCTCGATTCCGTGCGGGCGTTCGCCGACCGCACAGCCGAGGTCGACGTGCTCGTCAACAACGCGGGCCTGATGAACATCCCCCTGCGCCGCACGAAGCAGGGCTTCGAGATGCAGTTCGGCGTGAACCACCTGGGGCACTTCGCCCTCACCGGCCTGATGCTCGACCGGCTAACGGACCGCGTCGTCGCGGTCTCGTCGGTGGCGCACCGGCAGAACTACCGCTGGCGCATGGACGATCCGAACTACGAGAACCGGAAGTACCTGCGCACCGAGGCGTACGGGCAGAGCAAGCTCGCGAACATGATGTTCGCGCGCGAGCTGCAACGCCGGTTCGAGGCCGCAGGCTCGGAGAAGCGGGCGTACTACGTGCATCCGGGTGTCTCCCCGACGGGTCTGTTCGCTCGCACGGATACGCCGCTCGACTTCGTGATGAAGCCGGCCGTGGCGCTGCTGAACAATCCGCCGGAGAAGGCCGCGCAGTCACTGATCCTGGCCGCGACCGATCGCGATCTCGATCCGCACCCGTGGTGGGGCCCGACACAGCTCTTCCAGTCCCGCGGCCGGGTGGGCAAGTGCTCCAGCACCGCGGTCTCCAAGGATCAGGCCAAGTGGGCCGAGCTGTGGGACGTCTCGGAGAAGCTCACCGGCGTCACCTACGCCCTCTGAGGTCCAGCAGACTTTCGGCCGAGGCGGTCACCGCGTCCTGCCAGGCGCGGGGCCGCCAGCCGAGTTCGTCGCGGGCCCGCGCGCTCGACGCCGCGCGGCTCTGCCCGAGGAGCGGCACCAGGTCGCCGACCTCGGGGGCGAACCGCCCGACGAGGCGCAGCACCAGGTCGGGGATCGTGCGGGTCGGCACCCCCTTCGCGCGGTCGCCGAGGCGGGCGCGCAGTTCGCGAGCGATGTCGAGCATCGAGATCACGCCGTCCGTCGCGGCGATGTAACGACGGTTCGCGGCCACCTCGGCGTCGGCGGCCCGCAGGTGCAGGTCGACGACGTCGCGCACGTCCACGACGTTCAGCCACACGTTCGGCACAGCCGGCGGGCGGCCGGACAGCAGGCCGTCGATCAGCCGCAGCGACGACGTCGCGTCGGCGGAGCGGGCCGGACCGAAGATGCCGGTCGGGCAGACCGTCGTGAGCGCGAGGCCGCCGCCCTCGCGTTCCATGAACTCCCACGCGGCACGCTCGGCGAGCGCCTTGGACTTCACGTACGCGCTCATCGGCCCGCCCTCGACGTTGGTCCAGTCCGACTCGTCGAAGGGCGTCTCCCGCGAGGGGTGGCCGTAGTACACGGCACCGCACGACGAGGTGGCCACCACCCGTGGGACACCGGAATCCCGTGCGGCCCTGAGCACCCGAAGCACCCCATCGACCGCGGGGCGGATCACCTGCTCCTCGTCGCGCGTGGCGGTGAGCGGCGAGGCGACGTGGTGGACGACGTCGCACCCGGCAGTCGCCTCGGCCCAGCCGTCGTCACCGAGCAGGTCAGCCCGGATGACGGTGAGCCGCCCGTCGGCGTCCGGGAACCGCCCGAGAACGGCGTCGGCCTTCGCGGCGTCGCGCACCGTGGTCCGCACGGTGTCGCCGCGGTCGAGCAACGACGCGATCGTCCATCCCCCGACGAAGCCGGTTCCGCCGGTGACGAGTGCTGTGACCATGATCTTCCCTTTCATTAGCCAATCGACTAACGAAAGGTATCATGGGATCGTGAGCACGCGAGCGGAGCAGGCGAAGCGGACCCGGGCGACGATCCTGGCGGCCGCCGAGGCGCTGATCGCCGAGCAGGGATTCGACCGCACCTCGCTGCAACAGGTCGCGGACCGCGCCGGTGTCACCAAGGCGAACGTCTACTACTACTTCCGCACCAAGGAGGCACTGCTCGGAGGCGTCCTCGCGCCGCACGCACAGGCGCTGCGCTCGCTCGTCGACGACGCTGCGGCACTCCCCGAACCCGCCTCCCGCCGCCACGCCCTCATCGTGGGCTACGTCGAGCAGTCGGTCCGCGCCTTCCGCCGGATCGGCACTGTCGGCATCGGCGGTGACCCCGCACTCCGTCGCGCGATGGCCGCGACCGCTGACCTCGACGCCATCGCCGAGGACGCACTGCCGATCCTCCTCGGACCGGACCCGACGCCGCGCCAACTCGCCGGCTGGCTGCAGCTCAGCGATCTGGGCCCAGCGCTGCGCGGGCTCGGCCACCTCACGGACACGGAATTGCAGGACGCGTTGGTCGATCTCTGTGAGCGCGCCCTCGAGGCGTGACCGGCAGGAATGTCGGCGGGCGGCCGACTGTTGAACATTTCATGCGCGTGGACGTCTGGACCGATATCAACTGCCCCTTCTGCTACATCGGGAAGGCCCGTTTCGAGGAGGCGCTGGCCGCGTTCCCGCAGCGCGATCAGGTCGAGGTGATCCACCGCTCCTACGAGCTGGATCCCACCGCGGGCGATTCCGAGCCCGTCATCCCGCGGATCGCGGCCAAGTACGGCATCAGCGAGGCGCAGGCCGCCGCGAACGAGCGCGGCCTCGGCGCGCAGGCACAGCAACTCGGCCTGCCCTACCAGGTCGACGGCCGCGACAGCGGCAACAGCTTCGACATGCACCGCCTGCTCCACTGGGCCCTTGAGCTCGGCAGGCAGGAGGCGCTGCTCGACGCGCTCTACGCGGCGAACTTCGCCGAGCCGACGCCCGCCTTCGGCAGCCGCGACCGCCTCGTCGCCATCGCCGAGTCCGCCGGGTTCGACGGTGCCGCTGCCCGCGCGGTGCTCGACGACCCGTCCGCCTATGCGGACGCGGTCCGCGCCGACGAGGAGACCGCCACGCGGATCGGCATCGGCGGCGTCCCGTTCTTCGTCTTCGACGGCAAGTACGCCGTCTCGGGCGCCCAGCCGCCCGAGGTCTTCGCCGAGGCGCTGACGAAGGCCCGCGGCGAGGAGCCGCTCACCGTCATCGGTGGCGACGACGCCGAGGCCTGTGGGCCCGACGGCTGCGAGCTTCCTCCGCGCGACTGAGCCCTGCGCCCGCGACCGGGCCTACGGCGCGGTGAGCCGCCGCACCGCGGCGGCGAGGGCGTCGTCGTTCAGTGCAGCCTCCACGGCCTCGCTCCCCCCGGTGAGGATGTCGCCGTGGACGAGCGCCAGCACCTCGAGGAGCAGCGTCGGCGCGGGCGTCGCCGCGGTGACAGCGCCCGCATCCTGCGCCGCCTGGAGAGCGGCGACCTTCTTCGCATTCGAGTCCGACGTGAACTCCAGCTCCAGCAGTTCCCCCGGGCACTCCAGCGTGTGCCAGAGCACGAGCCGCATCAGCTCGGGGTGGCTGCGATTGAAGGTGCGCAGCCGCACCGCGTAGCCCGGAAGGTCCTCGGCCGTGAAGGGCACCGTCTCCAGCAGCTCCGCGACGCGGCCCTCGATGACGGCGTCGAAGAGCTGCCGCTTGTTGCCGAAGTAGGCGTAGATCAGCTGCTTGTTGGCCTCGGCGGCCGCGGCGATCCGGTCGACGCGGGCGCCGGCGAGCCCGTGCTCGGCGAACTCGACGGTCGCGGCGTCGAGTAGCCGGGCACGGGTCGCTGCTGCGTCGCGCTGCCCTTTGATCGAGGACGGCCGCTGTTGCTTAGGCGCGGGCGGCATCGCGCGGCAGGTCGGTTCCGGTCACCTCGGCAGCGTACTTCCACAGCTTCGCGGCGACGTCGGCGTCCCGCATCCGTGCGTTCTTCTTGGTCACGCCCGGCGCGCCGACGAGGCCGAATCGCCCTTGGGGGCCGTAGTACTCGCCGTTACGGGCCTGCGGGTCGCTCGCGGCGAGCAGCAGCGGCTCAGCGCCCTGCTCGGCCTGCTGCGAGGGCAGGAAACGGCCGGCGAAGCGGGTGACCACGGACTCGCGCTCACTGCCCGCACCGAGGCTCGCGCCCGCGGTCTGCAGGTTGGTCTGGGTGTAGCCGGGGTGCGCGGCGTTGCTGAGCAGGCCCCAGCCGCGGCGCTCGCTCTCGGCGGCGAGATGGTTCGCCATGAGCAGATCGGCGAGCTTCGACTGGCCGTAGGCGCGGGTCGGGGAGTACTTGCGTTGCGACTGCGGATCGTCGAAGTCGATGCGGCCGAAGTTGGCGACGCCGGAGCTCATCGTCGTGACCCGAGGCGCCGCGGAGTGGAGCAGCACGGGCAGCAGAAGGTTGGTGAGCGCGAACGGCCCGAGGAAGTTCGAGCCGAACTGCAGCTCGAAGCCGTCGGCGGTCTCGAAGCGCTCGGGCGGGGTCATCACGCCCGCGTTGTTGACGAGGACGTCGACCGCGACACCGTCGGCGACGATGCCGTCGGCGAAGGCCCGCACGGACGCCAGGTCCGCGAGGTCGAGGCGCCGGACCGCGAGGTCGGCGCCGGGCACCTGCGCGAGGATCTCCCGCCGCGCGGCCTCCCCCTTCTCCGGCGTGCGAACCGCCATGATCACGGTCGCGCGCGCCGCTGCAAGCCGCTTCGCCGCCTCCTTGCCGGTTCCGCTGTTCGATCCGGTGACCACGAAGGTCTTTCCCGACTGATCGCTGACCTGGTACATCCCGTACTCCTTCGATTCAACTAACTGGTTAGTTGAAAGAGTAGGGCCGATCTCACCAACTGTCAACCAACTAGTTAGTTAGAGCGTTGGGGCTGGCATCTCGAGCACCACCAGATCGCCCGTTCCGCCGCGCCCGGACCGCCGAGGGAGCCCGCGACGATCGCCGTCCCACAGCGCAGGCAGGGGCGCCGCGCGCGGTCGTAGACGAAGGCGCGCATGCCGTTCCGGTCGACGCCCGTCGTCACCCGGCGCGTGCGCCCGAGGTTGGCCCGCAGCAGCCGTGCGGCACCGTCGGCCCAGGCGAGTGGATCGCCGCACTCCCCGACCGGCGTCGCCGGGTGCGCGCCACGCAGGAAGCAGAGCTCGTTCCGGTAGACGTTGCCCACCCCTGCCAAGTTCCGCTGGTCCAGCAACGCCAGTCCGACGGGGCGCTCCGGCTGGGCCGCGAGGTTCGTCGCGGCGCGGCCGGCGTCCCAGTCGGGGCCCAGCGGATCGGGCCCGAGGTGGGCGAGGGCACCGTCGGCCTCGGCAGTCGTGAGGATCTCGAGCGTCCCGAGGGAGAAGCCGACCACCTGCGCCCCGCCGACGGCGAGCACCGCGCGGGCGGTGTGCGCGGGGCGGCGCCAGCGCTCGCCGGGGCGGTACACGTGCCACTCGCCCTCCATCTTCAGGTGACTGTGGATCACGGCGTTCCCGGCGACGATCAGGAGGTGCTTGCCGCGCGCGGCGACGGCGTCGACGGTGCGACCCGTCAGGTCGACGGTGGCGTACCGCGGCACGCGGATGTCGCAGGCGGTGAGAACCTTCCCCGCGAGCACCGGCCGCAGCCGCGCGGCCAGGTTGTGGACGGTGTCGCCCTCGGGCACCGGTCAGTCCAGTCCGGAGAGGAACGCCTCGACGGCGCCGCGGTACACGCCTGGAGCGTCGTCGTGGACGAGGTGGCCGGCACCGTCGACCTTGAGGTACCGCAGGTCGGGACCCGCGTAGGAGCGGACCATGCGCTCGCCCACCCCGGGCGGCACGACGGTGAACTCGGCCTCGACGAGCAGGGTGGGCGCCTGCACGGCCCGCCACTGCGGCCAGTGATCGCGCGGGCCCCAGTGGTCGGCGATGGCGCGGAAGACGTCGAGTTCGCCGTGCAGCGCGCCGTCGTCGAAGGCCTCGTAGAAGTAGCGCCCGGCGACCGGCCCGAACAGCGCCTCGCACTCGGCCTGCGAGGCGAAGCGCTCGGGCCAGCTGGCGAACCACGGCGCCCAGGTGTCGGTGGACTGCCCGGTGAACTCGGGCGACATGTCCTCGATGACGAGGGCCCGCACGAGCTCGGGATACTCGGCGGCGGTGCACCAGGCGTGGAGGCCGCCCATGGAGTGACCGATCAGCGTCGCCGGGCCCTGGTCGAGGCAGGTGAGGATCTCGGCGACGTCGGCGACGAAGCGTTCGGTACTGATGTCGTCCGGCGGCACGGGAAAGCCGGGGCCGCGGTGGAACTCGGCGTCGAAGGTGAAGACGCGGCCGTAGCGCCGCAGCCACGGGATCTGCCTGCGCCAGGTGCGGCCGCGCCCCATCAGGCCGTGCAGCAGCACGATCGGTCCAGCACCCTCGCGGCCACCCCAATCTCTCAGGCCCACACACTCATCCACGCGGCCCAACCTACCGGGTCGGGCGGCGGTATCGTCGGGTCATGTCGGTAGTGAAGATCAACGCCATCCACATCCCCGAGGGCGCGGGCCCCGAGCTCGAGAAGCGGTTCGCCCAGCGCGCGCACGCGGTCGAGAATTCGCCCGGCTTCCTAGGCTTCCAACTGCTGCGTCCGGTGAAGGGCGAGGACCGGTACTTCGTCGTCACGCAGTGGGAGTCCGAGGAGGATTTCGCCGCCTGGCGCGACGGGCCCGCCCGACAGGCCCACGCCGGCGAGCGCAGCCCCGATGGTGGGGAGGGCCGCAAGCCCGTCGCCTCGGGCGCCGACCTGCTCGAATTCGAGGTCGTCCTCGACGTCGCCGGCAAGGCCGCCCAGTAGCGCCGTCCTGCCTGAGCGGAAGGCTCTGCCCGTCCGCCTACACCGATCGCTCGCGTCGCAGCGGAACGTCGTACCGTTCCTTGATCAGATCCAGGTGCACCCAGCTCACGAGTCGCGTCACCTCGTCCAGCTCGCGGATCCGATCGAGTTTGCGTGCCAGTTCGCCGCCGGACGTCGCGAGCACGGTCGCCACCAGATCGAAGCGCCCCAGGGTTCGCGCCGCGAAATCGACGCCCACCAGTCCGAGCAGGTGATCGACGACGGTATCGCCCGCACCGCTCACGTTGATCCCGATACCCGCGGCGATCTCGGCGGTTTGCAGTTGCCGATTGAGCACCGGAGCGATCCGCACCACCTCGTCACCGATGAGCGAGAGCACCCGAGCCCGTGCCGCACTCGGCGAAAGCCCGGTGGCATCCGCGAGCGCCCGGAAGGACATCCGGCCGTCGTCCTGCAACAGGGTCATCAACTCCTCATCGAGCGCGTCCACCCTGCGATCGGGCGCCAGCGGGCGTCCGGTCATGAACGTCCCACGTAGCACCTCCAGATAGCCGAGAGCGTCTACCACCCGCACTCCTCGCACCCGACGGATCGCGGCCGCGGCATCCGCTAGCTGCGCCTGGTCCGGCAGGCGCAGCTCCGCGACCACCTGGTGCTCCCCGCTCGTCACCGAGACGAACGCGACGCCGGGCACCTCCGCGATGGACCGCGCCGCCGGGCCCACGGCACCGTGGACCACGACGGCGAGGTGCGCGTACGCAGTCACTCCGAGGTGGTCCGGATGAACCGCGGCGACCACACGCAGGACTCCGTCGTGCACGAGCGCATCGAGCCGCGAGCGCACCGCTCGGCGCGGGTGATACGTGGCGGCGGCGAGTTCCGCGATGGAGGCCCGGGGCGATCCCCGGAGATGCTCGATCAACGCGTCGTCGAGATTCATCGTCACCGAGGCCCTTTCACTCCGTGAATTCGTTAGCGATCGATTACCCACAGTTCGACTGTCAATATCGCACCTCAGGCCCCGAACTCACCGCATATGAGCGGAATCTCGCCCATATCGATCGAACGAGAACACTGTTTGCACATTGAATGGTTGATGTGATCCAGGTCATGTCCTACGGTCCCTCTACACCACGACCGAGAGATCGAGAGCCATGCGCACCTTGAACCACCTCGAACAATCACCACTCGACGAGCGGGTCCTCCTGCTCCGGCCCGATTCGGTCCGTACCCTCGATAGGGCGGTCCCGACCGCGGACGCGATCCTCGTGGTGGGCCCCCGGATCGCTGCCGTCGGCACCGTCGATGAGTGCCGGCATCGCGCCGGCGAGCTAGGGCGATCCAGAGTCGAGGAGGTGCGACTCGACGGGGTCCTCCTCCCCGGCTTCGTCGACCCCCACGCGCATCCCCTGATGTTCGGCCAGATGCTCAGCTGGGTCGACTGCGGCCCGGAGCACGCCGCCGATATCCCTGGCATCGTCGCACTCCTCCGCCGCGCTGCCAACGATGTTCCGGCGCAGCAGCCGATCCGCGGGTACGGCTACGAGCATCGAAATCTCGTCGAGGGCCGGCATCCGCACCGTACCGAGCTCGATGCCGTGGCCACGGATCGCGAGGTGTACGTGATGAACGCCAGCGGGCACGGCGGAGTGGTGAACACGTTCACGCTCGAACGCGCGGGTATCACCCGGGACGCAGCCGACCCTCCGGGAGGCCACTTCTTCCGCGACGCGAACGGCGACCTCACCGGCGAGCTGTCCGACGCCGCCTGCGACATCCTCACCGGCGTGCACGGAGTGAAAGTCGGGCACCACGGCCCCAACTTTCATCTGGAGGACGCCGCGGAGGAGCACGTTCGCCAGCTGGGCGTAGCGCAGGACCGGTTCCGAGCCGCCGGCGTCACCACCATCGGCGACGCACAGGTCAGCCGTCGCGAGTTCGACATGTACCTTCGGCTCGCCGAGGAGGGACGGCTCCGGACCCGAATCTCGATGTATCTCCTGTCGCATCTGTTGGACGACGCCATCGACATGGGGCTGCATGGCGCGTTCGGCAACGCCATGCTGTCGTTCGCGGGCATCAAGTTGTACGCCGACGGCACTCTCGGCGGCTGGACCGCGTACTTCCCCGACGGCTATGTCGGCGATCCGTGCCGCACGGGGCAGCTCTATCACGAGCCCGAGGAGTACGCGGCGCTCATCGCCCGAGCACACGCCGTCGGACTGCAGACCGCCACCCACGCCCAGTCACCCACGGCCATCGGCATGGTGATCGACGCCATTCGCGCCGCCCAGACGTCGGCGCCGCGTCCGGACGCGAGGCACCGAATCGAGCACTGTGGACTCCCGACTCCCGATCAGATCGCCGCGATGGCGCGGTGGGGAATTCGCCCGGTGAATCAGACGCAGCACTACCTCAATTGGGGCGAAGGTGTGACGGACGCGATCGGAACTCCGGGCGAGCGGTTCAACCCGCTCGGCGAGTTCGTCGCTGCCGGCGTCCCGGTCACCCTCAGCTCCGATGCTCCCGTCGCCGAACCGAATCCGTTGGAAGCGATTCAGACGGCAGTGACGCGCCGGACACGCCGAGGCCATCGACTCGGAGGCGACAAACTGCTCATCGACGCCGAGACCGCCCTCCGCGCGCACACGCTCGGCGGCGCCGAGGTATTGGGCCGCGAGACCGAACTCGGATCGATCATCGCCGGCAAGCGGGCCGACCTCGTACTACTCTCATCCGATCCCCTGTCCGTTGCACCCGAAGACATCTCGTCCATCGACGTCACCGCCACGTGGCTCGACGGACTCCCCGAACACCGATGACCCTCCCCGAAACGAACGGAATTCCCATGGCTGCACCTGACGTCGCCCGCGCCAGAAGGGCGGGCACCGCCGCATTCGTCGGAACCACCATCGAGTGGTACGACTTCTACGTCTACGCGACGGCGGCGAGCCTCGTCTTCGACAAGGTCTTCTTCCCGGAGGCCGACCGCCTCACTGCCGTCGCCGCCTCTTTCGCCACCTTCGCAGTCGGATTCTTCGCCCGACCTCTTGGCGGAATCGTGTTCGGCCACATCGGAGATCGGATGGGTCGCAAGTCCGCTCTCGTCATCACCCTGACCATGATGGGTACGGCGACCTTCCTCGTGGGCTGTCTCCCCGGATTCAGTTCCATCGGCACTTGGGCGCCCGTGCTGCTGGTGCTCCTACGTTTCATCCAAGGCATCGCGGTGGGCGGAGAGTGGGGTGGTGCCGTCCTCATGGCAGTCGAGCACGCCCCCGCCGATAAACGCACCTTCTACGGAGCCTTCGCACAAGCGGGCAATCCCGCCGGCGCACTACTGGCCACCGGACTGTTCGCACTACTGACTCTCAACGGCAATGAGTTCGTCGAGAGCTGGGGATGGCGTATCCCATTCTTCTTCTCCGCCCTACTGATCGTCGTGGGCTTCGTCGTCCGTATGCGGGTCGAGGAGTCTCCCGTGTTCGCCGAGATCGCAGTCCAGGCCGACTCCGCGGCATCGGCCTCACACGCCCCGTTGATGATCGCGCTACGTACCAACTGGCGCACCATCCTGCTCGGCGCCTGCGTGCTCCCCGTCGCGATCGGTGGCTACTACCTCACCACCACCTTCGCCACCGCGTACGCGACCGATCCATCGGTAGGGGTCGCGGAGCACACGGTGCTCACCGCGCTCTCCGTGGCGGCATTCGTCGAGTTGGCGGTGACGCTGGGTGCCGGCTGGCTCGCGGACAAGGTGGGTCGGATCAGGGTGGTGATGGCGGGTCTGGCCGGGGTGGCGCTCCTCGCCGCTCCCCAGTTCCTCGTGTTCGGTTGGGGCTCGACCTTCCTGATCTTCGTGTTCATCATTCTCATGAGACTGGCGATGACAGCCACCTACGGCCCGATCGCGACCGTGCTGGCACAGATGTTCAGGCCCGACGCCCGGTACACCAGCATCTCGCTGGCGTACCAGCTCTCCGGTGCCGTATTCGGCGGCCTGTCACCGCTCGTTTCCACGCTGCTCTGGAAGTGGACTGGAAGTATCTGGCCCGTGATCGGTCTACTGATCGGGATGTGTGCCCTCAGTGCCTGGTGCCTGCGGCGGGTGCCGCAGTACGACGATGTCGAGTCACCGGAATTCGACGGATCACCGGCCGCCGCGCCGGATCGCGCGAACGGGCGCTAGAGCCAGGCGCCGGAGTCCCAGGTGAGGAAGGACTCGAGGCTGGCCGCGGGGTGCTGCTGCGGGTGGTTCGTGGAAAGGTATGCGCCGCGGTAGAACAGCAGCGGCTTCGCGTCATCGACATCGCCGAGGTGGTGCACCCGGCCGATCGCGATATGGTGATCTCCCCCGTCGAGCACGTTCTCCAGCGTGCAGTCCATCCACGTCAGCGAGCCGTCGATCGTCGGGTTTCCGAGCGGTGAGGGCGTCCACTGCAGGCCCTCGAACTTGTCGTCCACCGACCGCCCGAACGCGGCGCTCACCGCCTCCTGCTCCTGCCCCAGCACGGAGACGGCGAACTTCCCGGAGGCCTCGATGTGCTTCCACGTCCGCGACGTCTTCATCGGGCAGAACAGCACCAGCGGCGGATCCAGCGACAACGCGGCGAACGACTGGCAGGCGAAGCCGACCGGCTTCTCCTCGGCGTTGGACGTCGCAATGATCGTGACGCCGGTGCAGAACTGCCCCATCACATGTCGGAACGTGCGCTGGTCGAATCCGGCCTCGGTCATGCTGCCAACCTACTCCCGCCGTTTCCGGCGGGGCGCGCCACTCCACCGCCCGGCACGCCCCGCGGCCGGGTCCACCGAGCCTGCGCACGGCCGACGCCCCGCGCCACCGATCCGCTCGGCGTGATCCTTACCCGCGGCGGCCGAGAACGATCGCCCGCGTCACCGGCGCGTCCGGCGCGGACGAATCCCCCCACCTGCTCCTCGGTCAGCGCCCACCGTGCGTCGCACCTCGACGGGGCCGGACGCCCGCGGATTCTCCACGCCGCCGCGGCTCCCCTCGCCCGACGGACGAGGCACTGGCGTCACTCCTCCGGCACGGGAAAGACCTCGCACAGGACGGCTCCGAGGAGCGCCGCGACCATCGCGACCGCCGCCGCCCGGTCGTGGACCAATGGGACGGGAATCACGCTCGCGGCGATCCCCGCGATCAGCGGGATGGCCGCCCTACGCAGCGCGCGGTCAGGCGGGTCCGTGCCGAGACACCAGATCAGGGTCGCAAGGGCCATGAGACACGACATCCCGATCCCCATGGCAGCATCGCGCCACCCCCAGTGCCCGCCCGCACCCGGTTGGTGCGGACCGATCGTTACCGCTAACAGGATCACGAGCATCACCAGCGCCAGGCCCGCCGCGTAGCAGATCGCGATCGTTGGCAGCCGCGACGGCCGGCGGCAATGCAGAACCGTGGCGGCGACGAACAGGACCACGCCCACGAGGAACAGGGACCCACCGAGGTCGTCCTCGTCGACGACGATCCCCATCGTGGCGAGCACGGTCAAACGATGCGAGAGCCAGCAGCACCCGCGACGCCCATCGTCGCACGACCCAGTGCATCGCCACCCCCACCTGGAACGTCAGATACCGATGCGACACTATTGCATACTGCACGGATTGCCACGCGCGCAGTTCCCCAGCGGAGATGGACCTGATCGGAGTACCTTTCGCCGGTGACCCGCAGGCAACTCTGGGAGCGCCGGACGAATCCACTGATGATCGCCCTGGCGCTGGCCTTCCTCGCCGTCTACGCCGTGCAGGTCCTCGACGTGGCGCCGAGTCCACTGATGCGCCACCTCGTGGACTGGACCGACATCGCCATCTGGGCGGCCTTCGTCGTCGACTACGCGATCCGGGTGCGGCTGTCGACGGACCGCTGGCGGTTCGTGCGGACGCACCCGATCGATCTGCTCGCGATCGCGCTGCCGCCCTTCCGCCCGCTCCGGGCACTCCGTGCCGCGCCGCTCCTCCTCGGCGGCCTGCACCGATCGCGGCTCACCCGTGCGCGCCTGGCGGTCTTCGTGGGCACCACGTCCGTCCTGGTCGTCTTCCTCTGCAGCATGGCCTTCCTCGACGCCGAGCGCGGCGCCCCGGACACCAAGGTCACCGGCTACGGGGACGCCCTGTGGTGGGCGGCCGTCACCGTCACCACCGTCGGCTACGGCGACATCTACCCGGTGACCACCGAGGGCCGCTTAGTGGCCTTGCTGCTCATGGTCGTCGGTATAGGCCTCATCAGCTTCGTGATCGGCACCGCGACCAGCTGGGTCGTCGACCAACTCAAGGCCGTCGACGCCAGCGCCCGCCGCACCGATCGGGAGGTCGATGAGCTCACCGCCGAGGTCCGCGCTCTGCGCGAGGAGATCGGGCGGCTCAGCGACGGCACCGTCGAGAACGCGAGGAGCCGCCACCCCGAAGGGTGACGGCTCCTCGACGGAACTCCGCCGGCCGCGTTACGCGGTCTCGCCGGGAGTCGTCCCGGACGAAGCGTCGGCCACCAGGGCCGGCACGACGTCGTCGGACTTCTCCAGGTCGATCGCGGGCTTGGGCTTGCCCGCAAAGGTGAACTTCGCGTCCTCGCCCTTACCCTCGCCGTCCCAGCCCTCGACGTCGACCTCGATGATCTGGCCCGCGGCGATCTCACCGAACAGGATCTTCTCGGACAGCGCGTCCTCGATCTCCCGCTGGATGGTGCGGCGCAACGGCCGGGCACCGAGGACCGGGTCGAAGCCGCGCTTGGCCAGCAGCGACTTGGCCTGGTCGCTGACCTCGAGGCCCATGTCCTTGTTCTTCAGCGCGCCCGCCACCCGGTTCAGCATGAGGTCGACCATCTCGATGATCTGGTCCTGCGTGAGCTGGTGGAAGACGACGATGTCGTCGATGCGGTTGAGGAACTCGGGCCGGAAGTGCTTCTTGAGCTCGTCGTTGACCTTCTGCTTCATCCGGTCGTAGTTGGCACCGTCGGAATCGCCCGACGTGAAGCCCAGGCCGACCGCCTTCGAGATGTCGCCCGTACCGAGGTTCGACGTGAAGATCAGCACGGTGTTCTTGAAGTCGACCGTGCGGCCCTGACCGTCGGTCAGGCGGCCATCCTCGAGCACCTGCAGCAGCGTGTTGTAGATCTCGCTGTGCGCCTTCTCGATCTCGTCGAAGAGCACGACCGAGAAGGGCTTGCGGCGCACCTTCTCGGTGAGCTGGCCGCCCTCCTCGTAGCCCACGTACCCGGGAGGGGCACCGAACAGGCGTGAGGCGGTGAAACGGTCGTGGAACTCGCCCATGTCGATCTGGATGAGCGCGTCGTCCTCGCCGAACAGGAAGTTCGCGAGCGCCTTCGACAGCTCCGTCTTACCCACGCCGGACGGGCCGGCGAAGATGAACGAGCCCGACGGGCGTTTCGGATCCTTCAGGCCCGCACGCGTACGACGGATCGCCTTGGAGACCGCCTTAACGGCGTCCTCCTGGCCGATGATCCGCTTGTGCAGCTCGTCCTCCATGCGGAGCAGACGGGTGGTCTCCTCCTCCGTGAGCTTGAACACAGGGATGCCGGTCCAGTTACCCAGGACCTCGGCGATCTGCTCCTCGTCGACCTCGGCGACCACGTCGAGATCGCCGGCGCGCCACTGCTTCTCGCGCTCGGCGCGCTCGCCGATGAGCTGCTTCTCCTTGTCGCGCAGCGACGCGGCCTTCTCGAAGTCCTGCTCGTCGATCGCCGATTCCTTCTCGCGGCGCGCGTCGGCGATCTTGTCGTCGAAGGCGCGCAGGTCCGGCGGCGCGGTCATGCGGCGAATACGCATGCGCGCGCCCGCCTCGTCGATGAGGTCGATCGCCTTATCCGGGAGGAAGCGGTCGTTGATGTACCGGTCCGCCAGGGTGGCGGCGGCGACCAGCGCGCTGTCCGTGATGGAGATGCGGTGGTGCGCCTCGTACCGGTCGCGCAGGCCCTTGAGGATCTCGATGGCGTGCTCGACGCTCGGCTCGCCCACCTGGACGGGCTGGAAGCGGCGCTCCAGGGCGGCGTCCTTCTCGATGTACTTGCGGTACTCGTCGAGCGTGGTGGCGCCGATGGTCTGCAGCTCGCCGCGGGCCAGCTTCGGCTTGAGGATCGACGCGGCGTCGATCGCGCCCTCGGCGGCACCCGCACCGACGAGCGTGTGCAGCTCGTCGATGAACAGGATGATGTCGCCGCGGGTGTCGATCTCCTTGAGGACCTTCCGCAGGCGCTCCTCGAAGTCACCGCGGTAGCGCGAGCCGGCCACCAGAGACCCGAGATCCAGGGTGTAGAGCTGCTTGTCCTTGAGCGTCTCCGGCACGTTGCCGTTGACGATCGCCTGCGCCAAGCCCTCGACGACGGCCGTCTTGCCGACGCCGGGCTCGCCGATCAGCACCGGGTTGTTCTTGGTGCGCCGCGAGAGCACCTGCATGATGCGCTCGATCTCCTTGGACCGGCCGATGACCGGGTCCAGCTTGCCCTGCGCCGCCGCGGCGGTCAGGTTCCTGCCGAACTGGTCCAGCACGAGGGAGGTCGACGGGGTACCCGCCTCACCACCCGAGGTCCGGGCGCCGGCGCCGGCGGGCTCGCCGCCACCGCCCTCCTTGCCCTGGTAGCCCGACAACAGCTGGATGACCTGCTGGCGGACACGGTTGAGATCGGCGCCCAGCTTCACCAGGACCTGAGCGGCGACGCCCTCGCCCTCGCGGATCAGGCCGAGCAGGATGTGCTCAGTACCGATGTAGTTGTGGCCGAGCTGCAGCGCCTCGCGCAGCGACAGCTCGAGCACCTTCTTGGCACGCGGCGTGAAGGGGATGTGGCCCGACGGGGCCTGCTGGCCCTGCCCGATGATCTCCTCGACCTGGCTGCGCACACCCTCGAGGGAGATGCCCAGCGATTCGAGGGCCTTGGCCGCCACACCCTCACCCTCGTGGATCAGCCCCAGGAGGATGTGCTCGGTGCCGATGTAGTTGTGATTGAGCATCCTGGCTTCTTCTTGCGCCAGGACGACGACGCGGCGAGCGCGGTCGGTGAACCTCTCGAACATGGCCATTTTCCTCACATCCCGGTTACTTCGGGGAGCGGCCGAGGCCGAACCCGCAGTTAGCCGTCTGCATCAACGTCTTCTCACTGTAGTTCGGACCGGTCAGCGGTGGTGTCGGCAGTGCCCCGCAGCCGGGGCCCGCGGGCCCCGTCGCCCACTGGTCGAATCCTGATACACCAGGTCAAACGCGCCCCCGGCGGGTTTTGATCCCCGTTCCGCCGTGAGCGAAACGGCCCCGGACACGACTCACCCCGGCGCACCGGGCGCCGGGGTGAGGTCGAACGGGCGTCAGTTCGCCGCGTTGTACGCGTCGATCACGTCCTGGCTGATGCGGCCGCGGTCGTTGACCTTCAGGCCGGACTTGCGGGCCCAGTCGCGGATCGCGGCGCTCTGCGAGCGGTCGATCGGCGTACGGCCGCGCGGCGCGGCCAGGGCACGCGTACCGCGCTTGCGGCCGCCGGCCCGACGGGCGTTCTCGACCCATTCCTCCAGGGATCCGCGCAGCTTCGCGGCGTTCTTGGACGACAGGTCGATCTCGTACGTGACGCCGTCCAGCCCGAATTCCACGGTCTCGTCAGCGGTCTGCGTATCGTCCACGTCGTCGACCAGCGTAACGGTGACCTTGCGCGCCATAGTATTGGCCCCTTCTCGAAGTAATTGCTCCATTGCGTCGTTCAAATCGAGTGTATACACACTATTGACATTGTTTCGATTCGAGGCGCCGGAAATATGTCGCGATAGCGTAACGATCACGACCGAGAAGGAGCCGCATTCCGGCGAATCGCGCCCGATTCCGCGCAATTCACCGATTCGGACTACGGGAGTGACACCAGCGTGCGCACACGTTCCACGCCGATCGCGAGCAGCAACGTGGGCAGGCGCGGACCGGTATCGCTGCTCACCAACAGGCGGTAGAGCAGGACGAAGAATGCGCGCTGCGCAGCGGCGAGTTCCTTATCGCCCTTGACGATCTGATCCGCACCCAGCCCGCGCTGCACCTTCGCGACGCCGTACACCTGATGCGTGATTCCGGCGAGCGTCCAGTCGTCCTCGAGTCGCCCGAGACCGGCAGGGGCGGGGGCACCGGAGCCCTCGAGCAGCAGCCGCAGGCCCTCCCGCTGCTCGTCGGTGAGGGACGCCAGGAGTTCGGCGTCCGGTTCGGCTCGCACGACGGTGCGCTCCTCCGCCGGCATCTGCTCGGCCACCCAGGCGGTGGCGCGGTCCAGCCGCGGTCGCAGCGGGGCCAGCTCGTCCAGCGGCTGGTCGGGCTCGAGGGCGGCCAGGATGCGCAGGGTCTGCTCGTCGTCACCGGTGGTGATATCGACGACGGAGGCCAGCGTCTTGTACGGCACGGGGCGAGGCGTCAGCGGCAGCTCTCGCAACTGCCGCGATGCCGAGTCCAGCACGGACACCGCCCGGGCGTGCGCCGCAATGTCGCCGGGCTGGGCCTTCTCCCCGGCCGTCTTGCGGACCAGAGCGTCCCATTCGTCGTACGTGCGGGGCAGGTCGCCGTCCAGCGCCACGTCGAAGGACTGATTCGGCTTCTTACGCCCATACAGCCAGCGCAGCAGCGGCGGCTCGAGGTAGCGCAGCGCGACCGCGGCGGTCGGTACTCCGCCCTTCGACGACGACATCTTGGCCATGCCGCGGATGCCCACGAAGGCGTACATCGGTCCGAGCGGCCGTTTCCAGTCGAAGATCGGCGCCACGTCCTTGCCCACCGCGAACGACGACCCCGGGGATTGATGGTCGACGCCGGAGGGCTCGAAAGTGATCTTCTCGAAGGCCCAGCGCATCGGCCAATCGACCTTCCACACCAGTTTGCCGTCGGTATGATCGCGAAGAATCACCGTTTCGGTGTGCCCGCACCGGCAAACGTAAGTCAGCTCGGTCGAATCGTCGTCGTACGACGTTACCGTGGTGAAATCGGTACCGCACACCGAGCAGTACGGCTTGTACGGATAGTAACCGGAATCACCCGACCCGTCCGCTTCCTCCGCCGCTCCCGACGCCGCATCAGCCTCCGATTCCGTGACCGTTTCCGATGCACTTTCGTCCACTGCTGACGTTTCTCCGCGGTCGAGCGTCCGATAGCGTTCGAGGATGCTATCGATGCGCCCTCGTTGCGCCATCGCGTGCAGCACCTGATCGGTATATGCCCCAGAGGTGTACATGGCTGTCTGGCTGATTCCGCGGTACTCGACGCCCAGATCCTCTAGCGCGCCCTGCAATTCGCGTCGGAAATGCTCGGCCCAGTTCTCCGCATCGGAGCCGTGCGGCGCCGGGACGCGTGTCAGTGGTTTACCGATGTGCTGTTCCCAGGAGGAATCGACGCCGGGGACGTTCGGAACCTTGCGGAAACGGTCGAAGTCGTCCCAGGAGATGATGTGCTCGACCTGCAGGCCGCGGCGGCGCAACTCGTCGGCCACCAGGTGCGGGACCATCACCTCACGGAGGTTGCCCAGGTGGATCGGCCCCGACGGGGAGATCCCCGAGGCCACTTTCACGGGTGTCCCGTTCCGCTCGGCGAAGGCCACGGCCTCGTCCGCGAGGCGGGAGACCCAGTCGTCCAGGGGTGCAGTCACGGGCGCAGCATTCACGGGTGGTGATCCTACCGCCCGGCCGCGATCACCCCGGATTTGCTGCGGGCGAGACCGCCGCCCCGGGTCATCACGGGCGTGAGCGGCCCGCGGAGGAGGTTCAGGCCTCGTGGGCGGCGAACTGGGCGAGCGTCCGCTCGTAGGACTTGGTCACGCGCCCGGCGCCGGGCGTGATGCCCAGGGTCAGGGCCCGGAAGCCACCGTCGACCGACGAGGCCTGCACGCCCCGGTCCCGGAGCCGGGTGGCGATCGCGGCTGCGGTGGCGCCGTTGCCGCTGACGAGCAACCACTGAGCATCGGGGCCGGCGGCAGCGAGGCTGGTGGGGAGGCCGGGGACGAGCCGGGCCGCGACGGCGGCGGCGTCGAGGGCGACGGCACCGGGCAGGATGCCGTCGCGATTGCGCTCGGACTGGTCGCGGACGTCGACGACGATCTGGCCGTCGGCGGGGGTGAAGTGCACGGGGTGCATCGAAGATTCTCCAGGAGGGAGGCGGAGCGCGGAAAGCGCGTCCGGGCAGCGGAAGGGGGCCGGGTTCCTAACGGACCCGACAACACTCCATGCAGCTGCGCACCTGGCTCATGGCAGCGAAAGTAGCACCCCGCCGCGGCCTGCGGCAAGGGTTCGAATCATGCATGGCGCGAATCCCGCGCGCGCCGGTCCCGCTGCGCCCGGTTGGCGCACTCCCGCAGGTATACGGCCCGCAGACCCTGCAGCGTGAGGTCGGCGCGATGGTCGGTCACGGTCGAGCACTCGGTGGCAATGCCCTCGTCGAAACCGCCCGTCGCGACCACCCGGGCCCCGGGAACCACCTCGAGCGCGCGCCCGACGAGCGCGTCCACCATCCCGGCGAAGCCGTAGATGATGCCCGACTGCAGCGCCTCGACGGTGTTCTTGCCGACCACCGACCGCGGCGCGACGAGCTCAACGCGGCGCAGCGCGACGGTCCGCTCGGCGAGCGCGTCCAGCGCGCTCCCGACGCCGGCGGCGATCGCGCCGCCGAGGAACTCGCCCTTGGCGCTGACCACGTCGACCCGCGTCGACGTGCCGAAGTCGACGACGACGCACGGGGTACCGGCCGCCCGGCCGACCAATTCGAAGGCGCCGGCGGCGTTGGCGACGCGGTCGGTACCCACCTCGCGCGGATTGTCCACGAGCAGCGGCACGCCGGTCTTCACGCCGGGCTCGAGGATGACGTGCTCCGCCGACGGGTAGTAGCGCGGCATCACGGCGCGCAGCGAGCGCAGCAGCTCGGGCACTGTCGACAGCACGGAGACGCCCGTCACCCCCGCGGGATCGACGCCCGCGCCCGTGAGGAAGCCGCGCAGGATCAGCGCGAGCTCGTCCGAGGTCATCCGCGGGTCGCTGCGCAGCCGCCAGGTGCCGAGCAGTTCCTCGCCCTCGGCGGACGCGAACAGCCCGACGGTGACCGAGGTGTTGCCGGCGTCGATCGCCAGCAACACTAGACGCGCCCCGTGACCAGGCCGTAGCCGTCCGGCACATGGGCCGCGTCAGCGGTGAGCTCGACGGGCTTGTTGTCGGCGTCCACGAAGACGACGCTGGGCGCGTAGGTCTTCAGCTCGTCCTCGTTCAGCTGGCCGTAGGCGATGAGGATGACGATGTCGCCGGGGTTGACGAGATGCGCGGCGGCGCCGTTGATCCCGATGACGCCGCTCCCCCGCTCGCCGGCGATGGTGTAGGTCTCCAGGCGGGCGCCGTTGGTCACGTCGACGATGGCGACCTGCTCGCCCTCGAGCAGGTTCGCGGCGTCCAGCAGATCGGCGTCGACGGTGACCGAGCCCACGTAGTGCAGATTCGCCTCGGTCACGGTGGCGCGGTGGATCTTGCTGGTCATCATGGTGCGCAGCATTATTCGGCCTCCTCCAGGAACCCGGTGCCGATGGCGATGCCCACGTTGTCGAGCAGCCGGGTGTTGCCGAGCCTGGCGGCCACCAGCAGGCGGCCGTCGCCCTTCTCCGGCGCGACGCCCAGGTCGGGGGCGCGCAGCTCCAGGTACTGGACCTCGATCCCGGGACGCGAGGCGAGCACGGCGTTGGCGGCCGCCAGGATGGCGGGCTCGCCGCCCTGCGCGGCGTAGGCCCCGGCGAGCAGCGCCGCCGAGAGGGCCGTCGCGGCCTCGCGCTCGTCCTCCGACAGGTAGACGTTGCGCGAGCTCATCGCCAGGCCGTCCGCCTCGCGGACCGTCGGGACGCCGACGATCTTGACGTCCAGGTTGAGGTCCGTGACCATCTGCCGCACCAGCACGAGCTGCTGGTAGTCCTTCTCGCCGAAGTAGGCGGTGTGCGGCCGCACGATGTTGAGCAGCTTGTTGACCACGGTCAGCATGCCCGCGAAGTGCGTGGGGCGGCTGTCGGCCTCGAGGCCCACCCCGGCGGGGCCGGGCTGGATCGTGGTGCGCGGGCCGTTCGGGTACATGTCGGCGGCCGACGGGGCGAAGACCAGCTCGACGCCGGCGGCGCGCAACTTCTCGACATCCGCGTCGAGCGTGCGCGGGTAGGCGTCCAGGTCCTCGTTCGCGCCGAACTGCAGCGGGTTCACGAAGATCGAGACCACGACGACGGCGCCGTTCAGCTTAGCGGCGTGCACCAGCTCCAAGTGGCCCGCGTGCAGCGCACCCATGGTGGGCACGAAGGCGATCTGCCGGCCGGTCGACTTCAGCGCGCTGGTGACCCTGGTCAGCTGCGCCGGGTCGTGGTGCACCGTGAGCTGACCAGGGGTGTACGGACGGGTGGGTGCGCTCATCGGTTGTCCTTCTCGAGGGCGGGATCGATCATGGCTGATGTTCCGGATTGGGCCGCCGCGCGCCGGGATTGGGCGCGGTAGGCGTCGGCGATGGCCGGGTCGACGGTGTCGATCGCAGCCAGGTGGCGGGTCACGGCCGCGGCGTCCCCGCGGGCGGCGGGACCCGTGAGAGCGGACGGTCCGCGGGCGAGGGCGTTCTCGAGGGCGGCACGGACGAGCGGGGCGAGGACGCGCTCGGCGAGCGAATCGGCGGAGCCCCCGACGATCTCGGGATCGTCGAGCCCCACCCCACCGGCGAGGGCGGCGCGCAGCGCGACCACGGCATCGTCGACCAGCGCGACCAGATGGTTCGCGCCGTGCGCGAGCGCCGCGTGGTAGAGCGGACGGGCCGATTCCGGCACCCGGACGGGCTCGGCGCCGATCTCCAGCGCAATGGCCTGGCCGACGGCGTGCCCGATCTCGTCGGCGGCGGTGATGCCGATGCAGCACGTGGCGAGCCGGGCGGTGTCGTCGGGGTCGTCGACGAAGGTCATGGCGGGATGGAACGCGATGGTGGTGCAGCCGAGCCGCGCGAGTGGCGCGAGCACGCCGACACCGAGCGCGCCGGAGGTGTGCAGCACGATCGCCGACGGGTTGATCCGCGCCGCGAGGTCGTCCACCAGCGCGGGGAGCTCGGTGTCCGGCACCGCCAGGATGAGCAGCTCGGCCTTCTCGGCGATGACCGCGGGGGCGTCGACGCGGGCCTCGGGCAGGCGCTGCGCGGCGCGGGTGCGGGAGCGGCCGGACGGCGCGGACGCGGCGGTGACGATGTGGCCGGCCCGTTCGAGGGCGGCGCCGAGTGCGGTGCCGACGCGGCCGGCCGAGATCACGCCCACGGACAGTCGCGCGGGGGTGGGGGGATTGGGGATGCCGGACAACTGGTCCACGGCATCGGGCGAGTCCGAGAACTCGGGCATGGGCGTACGCCTCCAAGGGTCGTTCCAGTCCCGCTCCGCGGGTACCAGACGGTCACCGAAAGGCTATGCCCGCACGGCCGAACGGGCAACGACGTGTGAGCTAGATCATCACTCCGGCTTGCGCCGGCGGCCGCCGCTCGAGCGCTCCGTGTCGGCGTTCATCCGGGCGATCAGATCCGCCACGGTACTGCCCGACGAGTGCTGCCCGGCGTGACTCGCTTCGACCTGCTGCTCCTGCCGGTCCTCGGGCGCCTGCTGCGGCGGGGTGCGCTGCTGGTCCTGCGCCCACGGCCGTCCCTGTGCCTGACCCGCCTGCTGCGCGTCCTCGAACTGGGGGGCCTGCGGGGGCGCGGACTGGAACGGGGAGTACGGCGCCGCCGGGGATACGGTCGGCGGGTTCGACGGGGCGTCCGGCGTGTACGGGCGCGGCGGCAGCGGCGAGCGGTAGCCGGACTGTGGCGCGAGCGGCACGAAGGGCTCGGCGACGTGGTCGACGTGCTCGACGTCGACGGGCGGCTGCGTATCCGGGGTCGCCGCGGTGGCGGGCGCGGCGGGTGCCGCGGACGGCTCGTCCGCGACGACGTGGAAAACAGTGGTCGGCGACTCCTCGTGCGGCCGGTCGGCGGCGGGGTTGCTCGCCGGCCCGGACGGCACCGTCGGACCCGACGGACCGGGCGGGACGGGGGCGGCGGGCACCTCGGTCACCGTGGCCTCGTCGATCGGCTCACCCGCGACGGACGCTGCACCGTAGTAGTCGTCGACGGCCGCGGCAGCAGGCTCTGGCACACCGGCGAAGTCCTGCTGCGCCCGGAATCGGTCGTCGTCCTCGAAGACCGACTTGGCCCGCTGGGCGTCCAGGGCCCGCTGCTCCGCCGCGGCGTACAGCTCGGTGTACGACGGGCCCAGATCGCGGCCGAGCAGCTCCTCGAGATTGGCGCGCAGCGCCAGGACCTCGGCCTTGAGCGCGGTCAGCTCCTCGTTGGACTCGCCCTTGAGCTCCGCGCGGATGTCGTGCTCCACCTGCAGCTCGTACTCGCGGCGCGCGCTGATCTCCCGCTCGAGTTGCAGCCCGTAGACGGTCTTGAGGCCGCTCTCCTTCGACTCCGCGGCGCGCAGGTCGCGCGAGTACCGCGCGATGAGGAAGGCCGCAATGACGAGGCCCCACACCAGCAGGATCAGCGAGACCAGGCCCCAGCGGCGGTCTTCCGAGAACACCCACATGCCGGTCCCGACGACCGCCAGCAGGATCACCGCACCGAGCATCCACTGCCCCGCACCCGAGGACCGTCGCGGGGCGCGCTTTCGTGAACTCGGGATAGGCGGTTGCGTCATATCCGCGACCTTACCTTTTACCTGAGGTCGGATTCCTCAGGCTGGCGATGTGTCGGCGGGCTGGTCGTCGGGATCGTCGGGTGTGCGACAGCAACGCTCGAGCCAGAGCGCGGCAGCCAGGAGCAGCAGCGCCCCGGCGGCGCCGATCCAGGCGCCCGGCCGGTCCGCGTGGGTGGCGGCCAAGGCAGCGCCCTCGGTGAGGAGGAAGACGAGCATGCCGCCGAAGAAGCCCAGGGCAACGGCGCCGAGGTACGCGGACGCCTTGGCGAGCGCCACGGCGCGGGCGACGGCGATCGGGTGGATCCGCCCGGGCCCCCAGCCGACCTCGCCGCGGCTCAGCCGCGAGCGCACGAGCTGGGCGATGTACAGGTCCGCCGCCGCCACGCCGTACAACAGCGCCCCCGCCCACACGGGGACGACCGGCACCACGGTGCGCACCAGCAGGTACGAGCCCAGGCCCACGCCCAGCACGATCACCACCAGCTCGACCCAACCGGTCGCGCGCACCGTCGGGCCGCCCGGCTCCTCGGGCGCCCGGTCCAGGCGGTTCGACGGTCCGCTCATAGGCGCGTCACCTCCGCAGTCTCGTCGGCGGGCAGAGCCCGCAGCAGGTCGCCAACGGCGCCGTGCCCGGGCAGCTGCGCCGCCGGATCGGCGTCCAGCCAGGGGATGAGGACGAAGGCACGCTCGTGCGCGCGGGGGTGCGGCAGGGTCAACTCGGGGTCGTCGGAGAGCACGGGCCCGTCGCCCTCCCAGACCGCGATCACGTCGACGTCCAGGGTCCGCGGGCCCCAGCGGACGTCGCGGACGCGCTGCGCGGCGGCCTCCTGTTCGCGGGCGAAGGCCAGCCATCCGGCCGCGTCCCGAGCCTGGTCGTCGACCAGCACCGTCGCGTTGACGAAGTCGTCCTGTTCGACCCCGCCCCACGGCGGGGTGCGGTACAGAGCCGACGCGCGCACCAGGGCAGGGCCGAGGGCGCCGATCGCGGCGCGGACGGCGACATCCGCGGCGCCGAGGTTGGCGCCCAGAGAGAGGACGGCGCGGCTCACTGTGCGCCCCGGGCGCCGGAGCGGAACCGGCGGGCGACGACCACGACATCAGCGGAAGGGGTCATTGGGGTACGCGCCTTTCCGCAGCCCGAGACCGCCGAGCCGTCACCGCAACGTCGGCGAAAGACAGCGGGATCGGGGCGGACGGCTTGTGCACCGTCACCTCGACGGCGTAGACCTTCTCGTCAGCGGCGATATCGTCGGCGATCTCCGCGGCGACGGTCTCGATGAGGTTGCGCGGCTCCCCCGCGACGATGTCGTGGGCGCGCTGCGCGAGCGCACCGTAGTCGACGGTGTCGTTCAGGTCGTCGGACGCCGCCGCGGGCCGCGAGTCGACCCACAGCACGAGGTCGATCACGAACTCCTGCCCGTCGCGCCGCTCGTGCTCGAAGACGCCGTGATTGCCGCGCACCCGCAGGCCGGTGAGCTCGATCCGGTCCGCCATGTCAGGCACCACCTTTCATCCAGGCCTCGGTCACGGCGATGGCGTCCGCCGTCGACCGCACGTCGTGCACGCGCACGCCCCACACCCCTGCCTGCGCGGCGAGGGCGGAGACCGCGGCAGTGGCGACCTCACGGCCCGCGGGTTCGCGGCCGCCGAGCAGCTCGCCGAGAAAGCGCTTGCGGGAGGCGCCGACCACGATCCGGAAACCGGTGTCCTGCAACGCCGGCAGGCCGCGCAGCAGCTCCCAGTTGTGGACCGCGTTCTTGGCGAAGCCGAGACCGGGGTCCAGCACGATCCGCTCGGGGGCGATGCCCGCGGCGATCGCGGCGTCGGCCTGGTGCAGCAGCTCGTCGCGGACCTCGGCGACGACGTCGTCGTACTCGGTGATCTCGTGATGGATGCCGGCCCACACCGGTCCCGGCGCGCCGGGCGAGGGCCGCCAGTGCATGAGGATCCACGGCGCGTCCGAGTCGGCGACGACGCGCGTCATGTCAGGGTCGGCGCGGCCGCCGGAGACGTCGTTGACGATCGCGGCGCCCGCGGCGAGCGCGGCGGCGGCCACGGAGGCCCGCATGGTGTCGACGGAGACGGCGATGCCCTCCGCGGCGAGCGCGGCGATCACCGGCACCACGCGGTCGCGTTCCAGCTCGGCGGGCACCCGGTGCGCGCCGGGCCGGGTCGACTCCCCGCCCACATCGACAATGGCGGCACCGTCGGCCACAAGCTCCCGCGCCCGTGCGACGGCGGCGCCGGGCTCGAGGTAGCGGCCACCGTCGGAGAAGGAGTCGGCGGTGACGTTGACGACGCCCATGATGAGCGTGCGGCCGGGCTGCTCCGTCACCGGCGCAGGATCAGTTCGAGCGCCTCGGCGCGCGAGGTCGCACTGTCCTTGAACGCGCCGCGCACCGCCGAGGTGGTGGTGCTCGCGCCGGGCTTACGGATGCCGCGCATCGCCATGCAGAGGTGCTCGGCCTCGATCACCACGATCACGCCGCGGGGGTCGAGCTTGCGGACCAGCGCGTCGGCGATCTGCGCGGTGAGCCGCTCCTGCACCTGCGGCCGCTTGGCGTACAGGTCCACGAGGCGGGCCAGCTTGCTCAGACCTGTCACTCGACCGCTGGTGCCGGGCAGGTAGCCCACGTGCGCAACGCCGTGGAAGGAGACCAGGTGGTGCTCGCAGGTCGAGTACATGGGGATGTCCTTGACCAGCACCAGCTCGTCGTGGTCCTCGCCGAAGGTGGTGTTGAGCACTTCGTCCGGGTCGGTGTGCAGCCCGCCGAACACCTCCTTGAAGGCCTTCGCGACCCGCTCCGGGGTCTTCTGCAGCCCCTCGCGGTCCGGGTCCTCGCCGACGGCGATCAGCAGCTCGCGGACCGCGGCGACGGCGCGCTCGTGATCGAACGGGGCCACAGCGGCCCCGATGTCCTTGCCCATCAGCTCTCGCTCGATCGGCCCGGGCCGGACTGCTCCCCGCCCTGCTGACCGGTCTCACCGGGGGTCCGCCCCTCGGGCGTGTTGCCCTGCGGCGGCCATCCGGGCGCCGACCAGCCTGCGGGGGCGCCGTAGTCGGGGCGGCTGCCAGGCTGCGGCGGCTGCTGACCGTACTGACCGCCCTGCGGCTGTCCGTATCCTGGCGCCGGGTACTGCGGGCCGGGGTAGGCCTGCTGCCCGCCCCACTGGTAGCCGGGCTGGCCGTAGGCCGGCTGCGGCTGCCCCTGCTGGCCGTACCCCGACGGTGCGCCGGGCGAGGGCCAGGGCTGTCCGGCCGGCGCGGGCGCGCCCCACTGGCCGTTCTGCCCGGCGTGACCGTTCGGCGCCGACTGGGCGGCGGCGAGGGCCGCGGCCTTCTCCTGTTCCGCCTTGCGGCGCTCGGCCTCCTCGTCGACGGGCGGCCACGGCTCACCCTTCTCGATCGCGATCTCCTTGGGAGTCTTGATCGGGGGCTTGGTCGACGGGATGCGGCCCCCGAAGTCGTCGAACTGCGTGATCACGGGCCGCTTCTCGACGGACTCGAAGATCCGCTCGAGATCCTTGCGGACCAGCGTCTCCTTCTCCAGCAGCTCGCTGGCGAGCACGTCGAGGACGTCGCGGTACTCGGTGAGGATCGCCCAGGCCTCGGTGTGCGCGGCCTCGATCAGGGAGCGCACCTCCTCGTCGATCTGTGCGGCCACGGCGTCGGAATACTGCGCGCCGCTACCGAATCCACGGCCCATGAACGGGTCGCCCTCGTCCTGTCCGTACTTCACAGCGCCCAGGCGGGCGCTCATGCCGTACTCGGTCACCATCGCGCGGGCGATCTTGGTGGCCTGGTCGATGTCGCTCGACGCGCCGGTGGTGGGCTCGGCGAAGACCAGCTCCTCCGCCGCGCGGCCGCCCATGGCGAAGATCAGCCGGCCGATCATCTCGTTGCGGGTGTACATGCCCTTGTCGTTCTCGGGCACGGCCAGCGCGTGGCCGCCGGTGCGCCCGCGGGCGAGGATGGTGACCTTGTACACCGGGTCCAGGCTCTTCGTGGCCCACGCGGCCAGGGTGTGGCCGCCCTCGTGGTACGCGGTGACCTTCTTCTCGTGCTCGCTGATGATGCGGTTCTTGCGGCGCGGACCGCCCACCACGCGGTCGACCGCCTCCTCGAGCGTGGGCGCCGTGATGACGGAACCGTTCTCGCGGGCCGTGAGCAGCGCCGCCTCGTTGACCACGTTCGCCAGGTCGGCGCCGGACATACCGGGGGTGCGCTTGGCCAGGCCGTCGAGGTCGGCGTCGGGGGCCAGCGGCTTGCCCTGGGCGTGCACGCGGAGGATCGCCTTGCGGCCCGCGATATCCGGGTTCGTCACGGGGATCTGCCGGTCGAAGCGACCGGGGCGCAGCAGCGCCGGGTCCAGGATGTCGGGCCGGTTGGTGGCCGCGATGAGGATGATGCCCTGGCGGTCGCCGAAGCCGTCCATCTCGACGAGCAGCTGGTTGAGGGTCTGCTCGCGCTCGTCGTGGCCACCGCCCATGCCGGCGCCGCGCTGACGGCCGACGGCGTCGATCTCGTCGACGAAGATGATGCAGGGACTGTTCTCCTTGGCCTGCTCGAACAGGTCGCGCACACGGGAGGCGCCGACACCGACGAACATCTCGACGAAGTCCGAACCGGAGATCGTGAAGAAGGGCACGCCGGCCTCACCCGCGACGGCGCGCGCGAGCAGCGTCTTACCGGTGCCGGGCGGGCCGTAGAGCAGCACGCCCTTCGGGATCTTCGCTCCCAGGGCCTGGTATCGGGCCGGATTCTGCAGGAAGTCCTTGATCTCGTACAGCTCCTCGACCGCCTCGTCCGCGCCGGCGACGTCGGCGAAAGTGGTCTTGGGCATGTCCTTCGTGAGCTGCTTGGCCTTGCTCTTGCCGAAGCCCATGACGCCGCCTCGGCCGCCGCCCTGCATCCGGTTCATGAGGAAGAAGAACAGGCCGACCAGCAGCAGGATCGGGAGCAGCGTGAACAGCAGCATCGAGATCCACGGCGATTCCTGCGTCACGTTCGTGGTGTACGTGACGGGCTTGCCCTCGGGGTTCCGCGCGTCCTGCACGAGGCCGAGGATGTCGCGGGAGGTGCCCGCGGGGTACTTCGCGAAGACCTTCGTCGAGCCGTCCGTGCCGTTCTCGCCGTCGACGGCTTTCGCCAGCGTCACGCGCAGCGTCTGCTCGCGGTCGTCGATCTGGACGTCAGTGACGTTCTTCGCCTCGAGCTGCTGCACGACCAGCGAGGTGGACGCGGGCTTGTAGTCACGGTTGCTGCCGCCGACCATGGTGAACGCCCAGACCAGCAGGACGAACCCGGCGATGATCGCCAGCGTGCGGATGAGTGATTTCCGTTTCATATGGCTTCGCCTCGCGGCTCGTCAGTCCTTCTTCTTCCGGCGCGCGGCGGGCCGCGCTGGGTCGACTTCCCAGGTTACCGTGCAGCGCCGGGACCGGGCCGGTCGCGTGGGTGCGCCCTGAGCGAACAACATCCCTTTCGCGCACATTATGCTGCCGCAATGACCGAGAACAGTGTCCCGCCGCAGTACCCCATCGACCCGCAGAACCCCTACGGCCAGCAGTACCCGCAGCAGCCGTTCGGCCAGCAGCAGCCGCACCCGGGGCCGGCGGTCGACGTGCCGGAGCGGTGGCGTAGCCGGTTCGACTTCTACTCCCGCTACGGGCAGCCCGCATCCTCCCCCGAGGCGACGGCCGCCTTCAAACAGCTGTCCTTCGGCCAACGCTTCCGCCTGGGCTTCAACGGGCCTGCGTTCTTCTTCGGACCGATCTACTACGCGATCAAGGGACCGTGGCGGAAGGGCCTGAGCCTGTTCGGCATCGCGGTGGCGATCACCATCGTGATCTCGATGATCGAGATCCTGTTGAACTTCACGTTTCCCGGCGCTTCGTACAGCGTGGTGATCGGCCTGCTCTACTCGACCACGGCCAACTGGTCGTACTTCCTACACGCCGCCCGCGGCAGCACCAGCTGGAACCCCTTCGAGGGCACTCCCCTCCTGCGCAAGCGGTCCTGAGTCGAGGCAGCTACACCTTTCTGGGCGCAGAAAGACGACGCGGACCTCAGACCTCGATCTTCGCGGCCAAGGCGAGCAGGTCTGCCTCGCCGCCGGGGCGCGCCACGAGCTGCACGCCCTCGCCGAGGAAGGGCACCGTCATCGCCGGCCAGCCGACGAGGTTCCACAGCGGCGGGTACGGCGCATAGGCGAGGCTCGGGATCGCGCTGGCGGCCCAGGGCAGCTCGGCGTACCGGCGCGCGGGCGCAGGCCGGCGGGCCAGGGCGGGCGTCACCAGCACGTCGACGCCCTCGGCCGCGAAGAACCGCTCCAGCGAACTCTCGAGCCGGGCGGCATCGGCCGGCCGGACGAGGCCGCGGCGCGCGACGGCCCGGCCGAGGGCGGCGTGCCGGCGCGTACGGGCCTGCAGGAGCAACGGGTTCGCGCCGCGGGCGACGATGTCGTCGGCGTCGGTCGCGGCGGCGGCCGCCCACCGGGCGAGCAGGGGCAGGGGCGACGCGGGGTACGGCACCTTCACGTCACGGACTGCGTGGCCGCGCTCGGCGAGCCGGTCGGCGGCGCCCTGCACCGCCCGCGTGATCGCGCGCGAGGTGATCGTGAACGCCGTCGGGCGGTTCAGGCCGAGGCCCACACGCAGGCCGGCACCGTCGCCGACGGTCGCGAGCTCGGGGCGCCCGGCGAGCACGGAGAGGCCCAGCGCCGCGTCCTCGACGGTGCGCGTCATCGGCCCGTTCTCGGACATGCCGAACCAGTTCGTGGGCCCGAGCTGCGCGGGCACGACGCCGCGGCCGGGCTTGATCGCGACGATGCCGGTGCACGCGGCGGGGCCGCGCAGCGAGCCGAGACCGTCGTTGCCGTGGGCGAGCGCGACGTGGCCCGCGGCCACGACGGCGGCGCTGCCGCCGGAGCTGCCGCCCGCGGTGCGGCCGGGCCGGTGCGGGTTGCCGACGACCTCGCGGGCGTCGTCCGTCATGGCCCACAGGCAGAGCTCGGGAACCCGGGTCAGGCCCACCACGACGGCGCCGGCGGCGCGCAGCCGCTTCACCACGGGGTGGTCGGTCTGCTCGACGGGCAGGCCCGCACCGCAGGCCTCGGAGACACCGTCGAGCATCCGGTGACCGGAGACGGCGACGTTGTCCTTGATCGCGATGGGTACGCCCGCGAGCGGCAGCGAGTACCGGTCGGACCGCGCGTCGACTGCGGCGGCCTCGGCGAGCGCCTGCTCGGGGCGCAGCACGCGCCAGCCGTGCACGGCGGAATCGTCACCGATGCGGGCCAGCGCCTGGCGGGTGGCGTCGACGGCGGTGAGCCGGCCCGATCGCACCCGCTCCGCGGTGGCCGCAGCGGTGAGCAGAGTCATTCGCTGTAGACCTTGGGCTCCAGCACGCCGATGTAGGGCATATCGCGGTAGCGCTCGGCGTAGTCCAGGCCGTAGCCCACGACGAACTCGTTGGGGATGTCGAAGCCGACCCACTTCACGTCGACCTCCACGCGCACCGCGTCGGGCTTGCGCAGCAGGGTGACGACCTCGAGCGAGTTGGGCTGGCGGGTCGCGAGGTTGCGCAGCAGCCAGCTCAGGGTGAGGCCGGAGTCGATGATGTCTTCGACGATGAGCACGTCGCGGCCGGCGATGTCGCGGTCGAGGTCCTTGAGGATCCGCACCACGCCGGAGCTCGACGTCGACGAGCCGTAGCTGGACACCGCCATGAACTCGAGCTGGGTGGGCACGGGCAGCGCCCTGGCCAGGTCGGTCACGAACATGACCGCGCCCTTGAGCACGGTGATCAGCAGAAGATCGGTCTCCCGATCGCCGTACTCCTCCGCGATCTGCGCCGCGAGCTCCGCGGTCCGCTGCTTGATCTGCTCCTCGGAGAGGACCACCGAGGCGATGTCTCCCGCGTACAACTCACCAGTGCCGTTCACCACGCCCTCAGAATGCCACCTGCCCGCTGCACCTGCAGCCGCCGCCCCGCACTTCCGCCCGGGATCGCCGTCGGGCCCTGCCCGCGCCAGTCGGTGACGAGGGCGTCGACGGCCGCGAGGTGGGCTCCCGTGAGCGCCCGTGCACCGCATCCAGCGAGCCAGGTCCGCAGCGCCCGGACCCTCAGGGCTGCAGGCAGTCCCGCGATGTCGGCCACCACCAGCTCGGGGCCCGACGGTGCCGGCGCCAGCGCGTCGAGCGCATCGTTGTCTGCGCGCAGCGAGGCGGCGGTGCGCGCGAGGGAGTCGGCCACTCCCCCGCCGAGCACGTCCTCAAGGAGCGGCAGCACCTCGGTCCGTACCCGCACGCGCGTGTACCTCGGGTCGAGGTTGTGCGGGTCCTCCCACGGGGTGAGCCCGAGCTCCCTGCACGCGGCCCGGGTGTCGGCGCGGCGCACGCCGAGCAGCGGACGGCCGTACGGGGCAGACCAGGCCGCCATCCCGGCGAGCGAGCGCGCCCCGCTGCCCCGGCCGAGGCCGAGCAGCACCGTCTCCGCCTGATCGTCGAGGGTGTGCCCGAGCAGCACCGGGGCACCGTCGCGGGCGCTATCGAGCGCCGCGTACCGGGCGGCGCGGGCGGCGGCCTCGGGCCCGCCCGCACCGTCGACCACGACGGGCAGGACATCGACCCGGCGCGCCCCGAGGTCGCGGGCTGTCGCCGCGGCGGTCGCGGCCACGGCAGCGGAGCCCTCCTGCAGTCCGTGGTCGACGACGAGCGCGGCGACCTCGAGGCCCTCCGCGAGCGCGCCGGTGAGCAGGGCGAGGGAATCGGCGCCGCCCGAGAGGGCCACGGCCACCGTCGGGCCCGATCCGTGGGCGGCGTGCCAGGCCCGGACCGCGTGCCGCACGCGCAGCGCCGCAGTCCCCGGGCGGCTCACAGGACCCGGGCGATCCATCGCTGCGGCTCGTCGAGTTCCTCGGGCAGCGGCAGCGTCTCGGGGCCAGCCCACACGCGGTTGAACCGCTCCATGCCCACCTCTGCCACCACGGCGTCGACGAACGTCTTGCCGCGCACGTACTGCGCGATCTTCGCGTCCATGCCCATCAAGGCCCGCAGGAGCCGCTGGAACGGGTTCGACGGTGCCGCGCGCCGCCGGTCGAAGGCGGCGCGGATGGTCGCGACGGTAGGGATCACGCCGGGCCCGGCGGCGTCCATGACGTGGTCGGCGTGGCCCTCGAGGAGGGTGCCGAGCATGAGCAGCCGCTCGACTGCGGCGAACTGCTCTGGCGGGGCAGCGACCTCGAGCACGCCGATGATGCCGTCGTGCCGCGCGTCGCCGGACAAGGCCCGCCGAACGCGGGCCAGGAGGTCACCGAGGGAGCCGGCGCCGGCGGTCCCGGCGAGCGCGGCGACGTTCTCCCGCATGTACTCCCGCAGCCACGGATTGGCGGCGAACTGCACGCGGTGGGTCACCTCGTGCAGGCACACCCACATGCGAAAGTCCTCGGGCCGCAGCCGCAGCGCCCGCTCGACGGCGAGCACGTTCGGGACGACGAGCAGCAACTCGCCACCCCGGACGCCGAACGGATCGTACTGGCCCAGAACGGAACCGGAGACCATGCCGAGCATGGCGCCGGCCTGCACTCCCGCGAGGCGGGCACCCAGGCCGGGGTGTCCCGCGTCGTCCGACTCGATCAGCGCCTCCATCGACCGGGCGGCCGCGGAGACCCATTCCTGCCGGTCCACGGTGCGCGCCGGCGGCGCGGTCCCGGGGGTGACGAGTCCGGTCACGCGCAGGACGTGCTCCTCGGCGGCGGCCGCGTCCTCGAGCAGCTGGGCGGCGGCGCGGTCGCGGGTGTAGGCGGTGGCGGCGGGGCCGTCGCCGAGGACGCGGGCCACGCGACGTCCGGACGCCGCGGCGAGCGCCCAGTCCACCTGCGCGCGCACCGACTTCGAATCCGCCATGGCGATCAGCGGCACCCGCAACCGCGGAGCGCGGCCGTCACGGCGTCCATCGCGGGCCGGGCCACGTCGACCGGCGTACCGGAGGACATGAGCGTGAAGGTGAGCACGGCACCGTCGCGCCCGGGGACGTAGCCGGCGAGCGTGGAGACGCCCGACAGGCTCCCCGTCTTGGCGCGGACGTAGCCGGCGCCGGGCCGGTTGACGGTGGTGTACCGGTCGGCGAGCGTTCCGGTGGCGGCGGCCACGGGCAGCAGGTCCAGCAGGGGGCGCAGCTGCGGCTTGCCCGTGCCGGCCGCCGCGGTGACGATGCCGTCGAGCACCGTCGCGGGAATGCGGTTGGCGTTCGACAGGCCGCTGGTATCGGAGAGTTCGACGCCGGTGAGGTCGAAGCCGGCGTTCCGAAGCGCCCCGGTGACCGCGCGGGTGGCACCGTCGAACGAGGCCGGCTGGTTCGTGGCGAGCGCGACCTCGCGGCCGATGGCCTCGGCGAGCACGTTGTCGGAGTGCACCAGCGCGTCGTGCAGCCGGGTGCTGAGCGGGGCGCTCCGGACGGCGGCGAGTTGCGCCGCGCCCTGGGGCGCGGTGCCCTCGGCGACGGCGGTCGACGGCAGGCCGAGCGCTGCGGCGAGGGCACGGCCGGCGGTCAGCGCGGGGTCGGCGACGCGGGGCGAGTAGTCCTCGGCGGGCCGGATGCGGCCGGAGTCGGCGATGAGCGACTGCAGCGGGGTGATGTCGCCGCCCGCGATGTCGGCGCGCTCCCAGCCGCGGGCGAAGTCGGTGCCGGTGAACAGGGAGGTGTCGACGACGACCTTGGTGACCGTCGTGCCGGCGCGGCGGATCTGCGCGGCGAGGTCGGCGATCTTCGGCGCGTCCGTGAACAGCGACGGTCCGCCCGCGCGCAGCGTCGGATCGCCCGCGCCGACGAGGACGACCTCGCCGGGGACCGCGCCCGCGACCACGGTGGTGGTGATCCGCTTGTCGGCGGGCAGGGTGAGCAGCGCGGCGGCGGCGGTGAGCACCTTGGTGGTCGACGCCGGGGTGCGGGGGCGCGCGGCGTCCCGCTGCCACAGCACCTGGCCGGTGCCCGCGTCGGCGATGACGCCGGTGAAGTCGCCCAGGTCAGGACTGCGCAGGGCCGCCTCGATCTGGGTGGTGATCCCGGCGGCAGTGGGGGCGACAGTGCCCGCCACCTGCGTGATAGCGGGACTGTAGGACGCCTCGGCAGGGCGCGGCGGCACGGTGTCCGCCACGGCCTGCCGGTCGCGGTAGACGCCGTATCCCAGGGTGGCCGCGACGGCGCCGCCGACGACCAGCGCCAGCACGACCACGGTGATCGCGAGGCGCAGGAGGGTCCGTCGAATCCGCGAGCGTCGCACCGCACCACCCTAACGGCAGCCCGAGGCTGGGAGCGGAGTGAGCGGGTCGGACCAGGTTCGCAAAGGGTATCCTCGTCGTGCATGGTTGACGCGAGCGAAGGGAAACAATGAGCGTCGAATTCGAGGTCACCGTCGAGATCGCCAAGGGCTCGCGGAACAAGTACGAGGTGGATCACAAGACGGGCCGGCTCAAGCTGGACCGGTATCTGTACACCGCCTTCGGCTACCCCACCGACTACGGCTACATCGAGGACACCCTGGGTGAGGACGGCGATCCGCTGGACGCGCTCGTGCTGCTGCAGGAGTCGGTGATCCCCGGATCGCTGGTCGACTGCCGCGCCGTCGCCATGTTCAAGATGGAGGACGAGAAGGGCGGCGACGACAAGGTGCTCGTCGTTCCCGCCGGCGATCCCCGCTGGGACTCGGTCCAGGACATCGGCGACATCGACAAGTTCGAGCTCGACGCCATCGAACACTTCTTCGTCCACTACAAGGACCTCGAGCCCGGCAAGTTCGTCAAGGGCTCGACGTGGGTGGGCAAGAAGGAGGCCGAGGAGGAGATCGCCCGGTCGATCGCCCGCGCCGAGACCGCCGGGTCCGACGCGCACTGACACCGTGAGACGCGAAGCGGCGGCGAGGATCTCCTCGCCGCCGCTTCCGTACGTCCTAGCGCTACAGCCTTCCGGCCACGCGCCTGACCAGGTCGTCGAACGTCGCGGTGTCGTACGTTCCGTTGGCACTCGGGTTCGCGTTGACCATCGCGAACACGCCGTTCTTCGAGAAGTACGCCGACGCCGAGCGCGCCGTCTTCTCGTTCGCGGTGCGTGCGAACTCAAAGACGAAGCCCTGCGCCCCTGCGGCACCGGCGGGCAGGTCCTTGCGGGTGGTCGCCTGCTTGAGCGCGCCGCCACCGTACTCGATCACTGCACACTCGCCGGTTCCTGCGGCCTCGAACACCGAGAGCCGCGCTGAGCCGGGTAGCAGGGTCACCCCGAAGCTCAACGACGTGTCCTTGGACAACGTCTGCTGGACGCCGTACTTGATCGTCTCCAGCACCTCCTGCTGCGCGGCGACGTTCTTGTCCTTGCAGGCCGCAGGCGTGATCTGTGCCGCCTGCACCTGGCCGACGGAGTTCATGGCGCCCTGGAAGGCGTCGTCGCTCGGCACCTTGGACAGGGCCAGCCCTGCGGGCAGGTCGGCCTGGACGAGGGCCTTCGACGGCACGTCGACGTCCGGGACGGCGGACGACGATGCCGCCTCGTCGCCGCTCCCGCCGCAGCCGGCGAGCAGGAGGCCCGACGCGGCGACCGCCGCGAGGATGCCGAGGGAACGGGTCGGGTCACTGCGGCGCAACGGCTTTCTCCTGCCGATCGGGATTGCGGATCGGGCTAGACCTTACCGAACCGCCGCAGGAAAGACACAGCGAAGGCCGGGTAACCCCCGTCGCGGATCGCGCGCCGCGCGGCCGCGGCGAGGGATACGAAGAAATGCTCGTTGTGCAGGGTGCACAGCGTCACGGCAAGCCCCTCGTTCGCGGCGAACAGGTGGTGCACGTAGGCGCGGGTGAAGGCGTCGGTCCGATTGGTCCCGCCGGGCCGCCCCTCGGCGGGGTCGAGCGGCCGGAAGTCCGCGCGCAGCGCGGGATCGGTGACGTCGAGGACGCCCGTCGAGGTGTAGACGCGGCCCTCGGCGCCGGCCCGCGCGGGCTCGGTGCCGTCGAGCAGGTCCACGCCCGCCTCGATCGCGGCCAGCAGGTCCGCCGGGCCGGCGATGCCGCCGAGGTAGCGCGGCCGGTCCGTCTCGAGCTCGCCGATGGCGGTACGCAGCAGCGCGGTCTCGTGGGCGGGGGCTCCGACGCCCTCGATCCGGTAGCCGCCGAAGCCCAGTCCGCCGGCCCGCCGGTCCTCGTCCGCGAGCCTGCGCAGTGCGCGGGCCGCGGACCGTCGACGCTCGGGATCCGCTCCGCCGGTCACCACGGCCCAGAGCGACAGGGCGTCGTGCCGGTCCGCGGTCTGCCAGGCGTGCTCGGCGAGGGCCCGCCGGGCCCAGCGCTCCGTACGCGCGGGATCGGCCGCGTCCGCGAGGGCGAAGGCGACGTCGAAGCCCATGCGGTGCGCGAGGCGCACCGCCTCCTCGGGGTCCCAGCGGTGCGGCGACCCGTCCAGGCGGCCGCGGAAGGCGATGCCCTCGTCGGTGATCCGCGTCTTGCGCTGCTCCGCGACGGCGGCGACCCCGGTGTCGGCGATCGTCGGCGCCGACCAGGCCATCGCGGCGCCGATACCACCCGCGCCCTCGATGACGTCGACGCCGGGCTGCAGATACAGCTCGTGCAGATCGACGGTCAGCGCCGCGGCGCCGAGGTCGGTCAGCTCACGCGGGGTGAGGCCGGCGATCGCGCCGCGGCTCGCCACCGGCACGTAGGCGGGCGTGGCGATCTCGCCGCGGGGCAGCATTATCCGGCCCGACCGGGCCCCGTCGGGACCAGTGGCCTCGACGGCGAATCGCACGGAGTCGGTGGTGCCGGAGGCGCGCAGCCGGGTGTTACCGGCGATCGCCCGATAGCCGGTGCGGAGGTCGGCGAGTTCGGCTGCGAGCGAGGCGTTCTGGGCCCGGAGCTCGTCGATCTCGGAACGGGAGGCCGCGGCCTGCGCGGGCGTAGGCGGTGTGGGGACGGGGCCGGTGGGCGGTTCGGTCACAGTCTCCTCCGTCGCTGCTGTGCCCGCCACGGAAGCCGCGGCGGCGCTGATCTCCGCAGTCTCGATGCTGTCAGGCGTCGCGGCGGCGCCGGCCTCCGGGGTAGTCGCCTCGACGGCCGGAGCGGTGCGCAGCGGCACCGCCTTCCAGAACAGTACGAGGACCAGGCCGATCGCCGCCAGCACGGTGACGGCGAGGAAGACCACGTCCATGGAGTCGGCGAATCCTGCCTTGAGCGGGTGCACCAGGGTGTCGGGTAGCTTCTGCAGCGCGGAGGTGTCGGACATGACGTCGCTGACGGCGCTGGAATCGCCGTGCGCGAGCTTGGCGGCGAAGTCCTGCGCGGCCGGGCCGTCGTGGCCGGCGGCGGCGCGCTGCACGGCGGCCATGTACTCGGGGTCCGCGGCCGCGTCGCTCATCCGGCCGCTCATCTTGTGCGGCATTTGCGAGAACAGCACGGAGAGGAAGACCGCGACGCCGAGCGTGCCGCCGATCTGGCGGAAGAACGTCGCGGCAGCGGTGGAGACACCCATGTCCCGCGGCGGGAGGATGTTCTGCAGCGCCAGGGTGAGCGGCTGCATCAGGTTGCCGAGGCCGAAGCCGATCACGGCCGCACCCGCCATGACGTAGCCGATCTCCACGTCGGCGCTGAGGTAGTGCATGCCGAACATGCCCGCGGTGAGGAGCACCGCGCCGATGATCGGGAAGACGCGGTAGCGGCCGGTGCGGGAGATCATCTGGCCGGCCAATATCGAGCCGAGCATCAAGCCCGCGACCATCGGCAGCATGAGGAAGCCCGCCTTCGTCGGGCTGGCGCCGCGGACCACCTGGAAGTACTGAGGCAGCAACGAGATGCCGCCGAACATCGCGGCGCCCACGACCATCGAGATGAGCACGCCCTGCGCGAAGATCACGTTCCTGAAGATGCGCAGCGGGATGATCGCGTCCTCGCCCATGCGCTTCTCGATGGCGATGAACGCGAGGATGCCGGCGGCGCCGATGCCGTAACAGATCAGCGCCTTGCTGGAGCTCCAGCCCCATTCCTGGCCCTGCTCGGCGACGATGAGCAGCGGGACCAGGCCGACGGACAGCGCCACCGCGCCGAACCAGTCGATGCGGACTCCCTCGCGGCGGGTGTGCGGCAGGCGCAGCACGCGGGAGACGACGGCGAGCGCGACGATGCCGATCGGCACGTTCACCAGGAAGACCCAGCGCCAGCCGGAGATGCCGAGGATGTTGTCGGCGCCCGAGAACAGGCCGCCGAGCACGGGGCCGAGCACCGAGCTGGTGCCGAAGACGGCGAGGAAGTAGCCCTGGTACTTGGCGCGCTCGCGGGGCGGCACGATGTCGCCGATGATGGTGAGCGCCAGCGACATCAGGCCGCCGGCGCCGAGGCCCTGCACCGCACGGAAGGCCGCCAGCTCGTACATCGACGTGGCCGTGCTGCACAGCAGCGAGCCGATGACGAAGACGGTGATGGCGAACATGAAGAAGGGCTTGCGCCCGTAGATGTCCGACAGCTTGCCGTACAGCGGGGTGACGATCGTCGAGGTGATGAGGTACGCCGTGGTGACCCACGCCTGCAGCTTGTAGCCGTTGAGATCGTCCGCGATGGTCCGGATCGCCGTGGAGACGATCGTCTGGTCGAGCGCGGCCAGGAACATGCCGGTCATGAGCCCCGACAGGATGTAGAGGATCTGCTTGTGCGTGAGCCCGGCGCCCGCGGTCTCCACAACGGCGGCGGCGTCACGGTTCGCGGTCGCGGCGGTCACTCGCCGTCCCGCATCAACTTGAGTGCCTGTTCGAACTGCACCAGCGCCCGGTTCCCGAGCGTCACGAACTGGTCGATCTCCTCGTCGGTCCACTCCTCCATGAGGGGCCGGAGCTTCTCGTTGCGCTGCTGCCGGATGAACTCGACCTTGGCCTCCCCCGCCTCCGTGGCGGAGACGAGCGCCGCCCGGCGGTCCGAGGGATCGGCGGTGCGCTCGGCGTAGCCCAGGTTGGTCAGGGTGGTCACGTACCGGCTCGCGGTGGACGGGTCGGTGTGGATCTGGTCCGCGAGCACCGACGAGCGCAGGGGCCCGCCTTTGACGAGCGCGAAGAGCGCGGTGTACGCCGCCAGTTCGACGCCGTCCGGCGCGACCGCATGCCGCGTCATCACCGCATGCCGCTCCTTGAGCCGAGTGAGCTCGGCGATCACGCCGACGATCCCCTCGATCCGGTCCGCCCGTTCCTCGTCCGTCATCACGCCTCCGCAGGTTCCGTCCGCCCACGCCGCCGTGGCCGGACATGCAAAACTACGTGCAGCTTACAACTATTAGGAGAACTAGTCGACTCGGGCGAACCGGCCTATGCCGCCGATGTCGTGACGATTCTGGCACCTGTGAGCGCCACGAGCGCGGCGAAGTCGGTGCGGAAGATCGTGTCGTGCGTCCCGGCCGCCGCGTACAGGTCCGGGTAACCGGCGAGCGACTCGTCGATCACGGTGACCACCGGCCGCGGATGCCCGACGGGCGAAACGCCGCCGATGACCTGGCCGGTCGCGGCGGTCACGTCATCGGGCTTCGCACGAGTGATCGCGCCGTAACCGAGCCGCTGCGCGAGGCAATCGGTGTCCACTCGGTGCCGTCCACTCGACAGGACGAGCAAGGGCGCACCGTCGGCCAGGAAGACGAGGCTGTTGGCGATCGCGCCCACCTCGCACCCCAACGCCGCCGCGGCTTCCGCGGCGGTCTTGGCACCGTCCGGCACCAAGCGGACGGTGTCCGGGTGGCCCGCGGCGGCCAACGCCGCGCGGACGGTCTCGGTGCGGACGGAGTACTGCTCGGTCACGCCGACCAGTATGCCCGCTCCGCGCTACGCGGCGAGCAGGGTGGCGATGAGGTCCTTGGTGCGCGCTCCGCCGACGGGACGCAACACGACGGCGTCGGCAACCTCAGCGGCGTAGACATCCTCGATCAGGGATTTCAGGCCCGACGGGGTGCCGATGTACGTGATCCCCTGCGGCGCAGAGCTGCTCGGGGCGTAACTGGCACGGGCATCGGCGGCGCGCTCGTCGATCACCACGTCGACCTCGAGCGCGACGGCACCCGGCTCCCGCCCGGCGCGCTCGGCCTCGGCGCGCAGGTAGCCGCGCTCCCGCTGTGCGAGGCGCAGGTCGGCGGCACGGACGCGGGTCAGGTGCGAGGCTTCGGGCTCACCGTCGACGGTGATCACCAGTGCGGGGCGGGAGACGGTCATGGATTCCTCCGGGTTCAATTCGCTCGTGCGGACAAGTCTTCGAGGGCGCGCGCCAGGCGGCGCACGTCGTTCTCGCTCGTGCCGAGGCCGATGCTCGCGCGGACGGCGCCGTCGTAGCATCCCAATCGGTTAACGACGGGGTGGGCGCAGAACTTCCCGTCGCGCACGCCGATCCCGTGCTCCGACGAGAGGAACTCGGCGACCTCGCGGGGCGTGCGACCGTCCACGGTGAAGGCGACGATGCCCACCCGCTCGGTCGAGTCGGCCCAGATCTTCAGCGTGCGGACCCCGTCGACGCCCTTGAGCGAGCGGAGCAGCAGGTCGGTGAGGAAACGCTCGTGACGGGCGATGGCGTCCTCGCCGAGGCGCTCGATGGCTTCGCAGGCGGCAGCGATGGCGACGGCGCCGAGGACGTTGGGCGAGCCGGCCTCGTGCCGCGCGGGCCCGGTGTGCCAGGCCACCTCGACAGACTTCGAGACGGGCGTGCCGATCACCTCGTAGCTGGCGCCGCCGCCGCAGCGGACGGGCTCGGCCTCGTCGAACCAGTCGGCGCGACCGACGAGCACGCCCGAGCCGAAGGGCGCGTACAGCTTGTGGCCGGAGAAGGCGAGGTAGTCGACGCCGCTCTCCCGCAACGAGATCCGACGGTGCGGGACCAGCTGGGCACCGTCGACCGCGATCCGCGCGCCGTGCCGGTGGGCGAGTGCGGCGAGCCGGCGGATCGGCAACACCTCGCCCGTGACGTTGGACGCGCCGGTGACGCTGACGAGGGCGGCGGGGCGGCTGCGCAGCTCCTTCTCCAGCACCTCGAGCGTGCCCTCGATCGACAGCGGCGCCGAGATCACACGCGCGCCGATCCGCTTCCACGGCAGGAGGTTCGCGTGATGCTCGCAGTCGAGGACCACGACCTCGCCGGGCACGCAGCCCGCGAGCAGGTTGAGCGAGTCGGTGGTGTTGCCGGTGAAGATGACGTGGTCGTCGGCGCGGGCGCCCACGAACTCGGCGACGATCTCGCGGGCCCGCTCGTAGCGGGAGGTGGAGCGCTGCGAGAGGTAGCCGGCGCCGCGGTGCACGCTCGCGTACTCGCCCAGCGCGGCCTGGACCGCCTCCTGCACCTCGACCAGGGCGGGAGCGCTCGCGGCGTAGTCGAAGTTGGCGTAGCGGACCGTCGCGCCGTCCGTGAGCGGGGCGTACTCGTCGGCGCCGGTCACGGCGGCGAGGGGGCCCAGCGACAGCGGCGTGCTGCGGACGGTCGGGGTGAGGCAGACGGCGGTGCGCTCGGTGGTGGCGATGCTCATGAGAGATGTCCTTCGGTATGAGGACGCGCAGCACCCGTTTCCGACGTGCCGCGAATCCGCGCTTGCCGCACTCGTTCGGTGCGACCAGGTCGTCACCCGGAGCACCCCACCGCGGAGGAGGGTTGCCGACCAGCGAGCCGGGGCTTGTCGCTGGCACTCATGACCTGCGTCGAGAATGCCCTGTCGCGCGGCCCGTCGTCAAGGTTCGAATCACAGCGACGCGAAACCGCCGGGAGTAGATTCGCGGGCATGAGCGAGTGGACGTACCTGATGGACATGGACGGGGTCCTCGTCCACGAGGAGCACCTCATCCCCGGCGCCGACGCGTTCATCGCGGAGCTGACGGCCGCCGGTACGCCGTTCATGGTGCTCACCAACAACTCAACGCGCACCCCTCGTGACCTGCGCGCACGCCTGGTCGCCACCGGGCTCGACATACCCGAATCGCGGATCTGGACCTCCGCGCTCGCCACCGCGAAGTTCCTGCAGGACCAGCGGCCGAACGGCACCGCCTACGTCGTCGGCGAGTCGGGCCTGACCACCGCGCTGCACGACGCGGGCTACGTGCTCACCGACAACGATCCCGACTACGTGGTGCTCGGCGAGACCCGAACGTACTCCTTCGAAGCGATCACCACGGCGATCCGGCTCATCGACCGCGGCTCGCGCTTCATCGCGACGAACCCGGACCCGACGGGGCCGTCGCGCGACGGCCTGCTGCCCGCGACCGGTGCCGTGGCCGCCCTGATCCGCGAGGCCACGGGCCGCTCCCCCTACTACGTGGGCAAGCCGAACTCGCTGATGATGCGGTCGGCGCTGCGCGCCCTCGGGGCGCACTCCGCGGACACCCTGATGATCGGCGACCGGATGGACACCGACATCGTGTGCGGCCTGGAGGCGGGGCTGCGGACCATCCTGGTGCTCACCGGCATCTCCACCCGCGAGTCGGTGACCGCCTACCCGTACCGCCCCACCCGCACAATCGATTCCGTCGCCGACCTCGTCGGGCATACGGAGGAACCGTTCCCCGGCTGAGAGAGCCCAGCCGGGGAACGGATCACTGCCCCTTCACGTTGACGATCTGGCGCAGGACGGCGCGGACCGTCACCAACTGCTCCGCGTCGGCCATCACCCGGTCGATCGGCTTGTAGGCCTGCGGGATCTCATCGATGAAGTCTGGGCTATCGCGGAACTCGATGCCCGTCATGGCCTCCCGCAGCTGCTCGTGCGTGAATGCCTTGCGCGCCGCGGACCGGGAGTACTCCCTCCCCGCGCCGTGCGGCGAGCTGTTCAGCGACGGGGCGAAGCCCTTGCCCTCGACGATGTACGACGCGGTGCCCATCGAGCCCGGGATCAGGCCGAGCTTGCCCTCGGTGGCCTCGATCGCACCCTTCCTCGACACCCACACCTCCTTACCGAAGTGCTTCTCGCGCTTGGTGAAGTTGTGGTGGCAGTTGATCCGCTCCGCCTCCACGACGGGCGTCCCCACCCACTCGCCGAGCTGGCGGATCACCCGGTCCATCATCTCCTCGCGGTTGAGCAGCGCGAAGTGCTGCGCCCACGTCAGCTCGGCGATGTACCGGCGGAACTCGGGCGTTCCCTCCACGAGGTAGGCCAGGTCCGGATCCGGCAGCTCGATCCACCACTGCTTGCACAGGCGGGTCGCCACGGCGATGTGGTGCTGGGCGATCTTGTTGCCCACGCCGCGGGAGCCGGAGTGCAGGAACGCCCAGACGGTGTCGTCCTCATCGAGGCTGATCTCGATGAAGTGATTCCCGCCGCCGAGGGTGCCCAGCTGCAGCGCCCAGTTCCCGGCGTACTTCGCGGGGTCGAAATCCGCCCGCTCGGCGAGCTCGGTCAGCTCCGCGATCCGGGGCGCCGCCGTGGCCACAACCTTCTTGTTGTACCGGCCGGGCGACAGCGGGACCGCCCGCTCGATGGCCTCACGGATCGTCGCGCGGTCGTCGGGCAGGTCGGCCAGCGTGAACTGGGTGCGGACCGCGATCATGCCGCAGCCGATATCGACGCCGACGGCCGCGGGGATCACGGCGCCGAGGCTCGGGATGACCGAACCGACGGTGGCACCCTTGCCCAAGTGGGCGTCCGGCATCAACGCGATGTGCGGGTAGATGAACGGCAGCTTCGCCGTGGTGATCGCCTGCTCGCGGGTCTTGTCGTCCAGGATGGACGCCCACGAGACCAAGGACTTACTGATCTTCTCCATGTCTTTCTCGTCTCGGTGTGATGGTCACCGGTCCGAGTGGCCATGCGTGTGACGCATGGCTCCCGAGCCGGCGGTGGAGCGACGGCCCGGGTTGCCGCAGGTTATGCGGGCACGCCGAACCGACGGCAGTAGCACTGCCGCAGCGATTCGGGGAGCTTGCGCATATCCATGGATGACACGCTATTGGACTGCAATCAGCGGTGCCAATTCTTTTCTACCAACGGTTCCGGCGCGATCTTCCACAGCTTGCGGCGGCTGATCATTTGCGTATCGCCGCCGCAACCCGCAATTGTTCCGGCGATGGCAGACGTGCGCCTGGGAATCCCGGGGCGGGAAGCCAGTCGATGAACGTCCCGGCGATGCCGTCGCGCTCAGCTGTCGTCCGCAGGATCAGGTCGGCGCCGCCGTCGTACGGGTGATGCACCCACGTGGCGGCGGGCACGGTGATCATGACGCCGCTGACCAGCTCATCGGCGACGAGCCGGAGAAGTCGGGGCAGCCCACCCCCGTCGCGGTGCACTACCGAGAGGTAATGGTGCGTCCAGATCCGATACTCCTCGTCCTCGTCGTCTTCGGTGAAGCTGCGCCACAGGCGCGCCCGCGGGAGCAGACCGACGAGGGCGGCGGACCGTCGAACCGGCCGGGCGGCGGAGGAGTACGAGCACGTGACTACCCACAGGTCATCCGCACCTGCCCGCAGTTCGTCGAGTTCGGCCAGGTAGCGGGTGAGCAACACGCCGTACTCGGCCTCGGTGTCCGGGTACCGCTTGCTCTCGGCAGGCTGTGCAGCCGCACCCACCGCTCGTAGCACGTCGCCCGAAGCCAGTGGGCGTACGGCAGTTCGGTGCCCATGTTCCGAGTCCAGGCCGCGTCGAACGCGGCGACCTCCGACGGAGTGGGACGTCGGACGGCCTCGGGGTCACTCACCGGGTCCGCTCCAGGCGATGGCGTCGATCGGTGGCAGCTGGAGCGGACCGCTGCCGTAGGAGTAGACCTCGAGGCTCGCGAGGTAGCCATCGAGCAGGAACACGATCATTCCGCCCAACGGTATGTCTCCGTCGCCGGGGATCTCTGCGCCCACCGGGAGCGGACTCGGCGCAGCGGCCTGCGCCAACGCACGATCCGCCACAAGATCGACCGTGCCGCAGCCGCATGGACAGGACCGGTCCGGGTTCACGCGAAGGGTAGGAACCTGGGCGCGGAGTTCCTCGACGCCGGGGAAGTCGAAGGACAGGAAGCCGTCGACGATCGCCCGCTCCCGGTCGGTGAGCGAGCGCAGACTCGTCGGCTCAGGCAGCTCCATGAGCTGCACCGTAGTTCGTCGCCGGACTGCGGCGCCACGTGGTTTCACCGGCGAATACTCCGTTGATCTCGCGCGCGCTGCGACCTAGCGTCGACAACATGCCGCCCGTACACCGCGCCATCGCGTCTCTGCAGCTCAGCGGTGTTGCTCTCGACCCGTCGGTCATCACCCGGATACTCGGCACCCTGCCGACTCTGTCCTACGCGCGGGGCGACCTCGTACCAGCCGGGAGCGGCACCCGGACCGCCCGGTTCGGGCTGTGGTCCCTCGCAGCCGAGGACACCGAGCCCGCCGACATCGATACGCAGGTGACGCACCTGCTGAGCGGACTCCCCGCCGATCTCGGCGTCTGGCGCGAGCTGTCCGATCGATACGCCCTTCGCCTGTTCTGCGGGTGGTTCCTGCAGGGCGGGAACGAGGGCGTGGTCCTCTCCGCGACCACGCTCGCCGCGCTCGGCGAACGAGGCATCGCCCTCGATCTGGACATCTACAGTGCCCCGCTTCGATTCGACGACTCCGTGTGACTCCTCAGCAGCGCCGATCGGCTCGCGCCGAGCACGTCTAGGGTGGGCGAATGGCATTGCTGGAGGTGATCGCCCTGGACGCGCGGGACGCGGTCGCCGCGCACAAGGGCGGGGCGGACCGGGTGGAGCTCGTCGTCGACATGGGGGCGGACGGGCTGAGCCCCTCCCCCGCCACCGTCGCCGACGTCCGTGCCGCCGTGGACATCCCCGTGCGCGTGATGCTCCGGCTCACCGGCGGATTCGCGCCCGGGGACCTCGGCGAGCTGGTGCGGTGCACCGTCGAGCTGAGAAGCGCAGGGGCGCAAGAGTTCGTGCTGGGATTCCTCACCGCCGACGGCGCCGTGGATCTGCCGGCCGTGACGCGGGTCGTCGAAGCGATCGACGGCGCGCCGTGGACCTTCCACCGGGCGATCGACCACTGCGCGGACCGGGCGGCACTGCGAAGCACGGTGGCGGAGCTGCCGGGGCTCGACGGCTTCCTCACCGCGGGCGCGGCCGCCGGGCTCGATGACGGCATCGCCACGCTGATCGCGGAAGCATCAGGACCGCAACGGATCCTGGCCGGCGGCGGCCTGCGCCTCGATCACCTGCCGCGACTCGAAGGAGCGGGGATCGACGCCTTCCACATCGGCAGCGCCGCGCGGCCACAGGGCTGGGAGTCGCCGGTGTCAGCAGAGGCCGTGCGGACGTGGCGCGCCGCCGTCGACGATCAAAGGCCCTGAGAGGCTCAGCCCAGAGCCTGATCCAGATCGGCGATGAGGTCGTCGACGTTCTCCAGCCCGACGGACAGGCGCAGCATCGAATCGGTGAGCCCGATCTTCGCGCGACCCTCCGGCCCCGTCGCGCGATGGGTCGTGGTGGCGGGGTGCGTGATCAGCGACTTGGCGTCGCCGAAGTTGTTGGAGATGTCGATGACCTGCAGCCGATTGAGAAACTCGAAGGCCCGCGCCTTGCCCGCGGCCGACGCCGAATCGGCCAGTTCGAGGGTGATCACTGTGCCACCGGCCTTCATCTGCCGCTTCGCCAGCTCGTGCTGCGGGTGCGAGGGCAGGAAGGGGAAGAGCACCTTCGACACCCGCGGGTCGGCGTCGAGGAACTCGGCGACCTTCTGCGCGTTCGCGCTCACCCGCTCGGCCCGCAGGTCCAGCGTCTCGAGCGCCTTGAGCAGCACCCATGCGTTGAACGGCGCCATCGCGGGGCCGGTGTGCCGCATCAGCTGCTTCACCGGACCGTCGATGTAGTCGAACCGGCCGAGGATGGCTCCGCCCATGACGCGGCCCTGGCCGTCCATGGTCTTGGTGGAGGAGTGCACGATCACGTCGGCGCCCATCCCGAGCGAATCCTGATAGCCGACCGGCGTGAAGCCGGCGTCGAGCACGACCTGCGCGCCCGCGGCATGGGCCAGCGAAGCCACGGCGCTCACGTCGACGAGGCCCTGCATCGGGTTCGCGGGGGTCTCGAAGAAGACGGCCTGGGTGGGGGCGCTGAGCGCCTCCTCCCACTGGGCGAGGTCCTCGCCGTCGACGAAGACGGTCTCGATGCCCCAGCGCGGCAGGATCTCGTTGCAGACGACGTAGCAGGAGCCGAACAGCGAGCGGGCTGCGACGAGCCGGTCGCCGGCCTTGAGCAGCGCGCCGAGCGCGGTGAAGACTGCGGACATGCCGGAGGCGGTCGCGAAGCAGGCCTCGGCGCCCTCCAGGAGGCGCAAGCGCTCCTGGAACATCGCCACCGTCGGGTTGCCGTAGCGCGAATAGACGAACCGGTCGATGTCGCCGTTGAAGGCAGCTTCGGCGGCCTCCGCACTCTCGTAGGTGTAACCCGAGTTCAGGAAGAGCGCCTCGGAGGTCTCCTCGTAGTTCGTGCGCAGGACGCCACCGCGCACCGCGTACGTCTCGGGCCGCAGGCCGTCGGGCAGGGGGCTGAACTCCGTCATGGCTTCAGCCTAGAACTGCCGCCAGGGCAGGCCGTCGGCGCGCCAGCCCGCGACGCCTCGATGTCCGAGTGCGTCGATGGGGCCCTCGAAGCCCTCGAGGACGTTGTAGGCGCGCTGCACGCCGGCAGCAGTGGCGGTCTCGGCGGCGCCGATCGAGCGGTGTCCGGAGCGGCAGAGGAAGACGACGGGCGCGTCGTCGGTGATGCCCTTGGCGCGGAGCTCGTCGACGAACGTGGGGTTGAGCGCACCGTCGGGGTAGCGCTGCCACTCCACGAGCACGGGGTTGCGCCCGACCTGCGAGAGCTCGGGGATGCCGACGTAGTTCCATTCGGCCTCGGTGCGGCAGTCGACGAGGATGGCCGCGGGGTCCTGTTCCAGCAGCTCCCAGGCCTCGCGCGGCGTCAGGTTTCCGGCGTAGTTCACGAGCACTTCTTCCACTTGCCGTCTTCGCGGACGAACGTCGCCTGTGCGGTGCGCTCGCCCGCCTTCTCGTAGGTCACCGTGAGATCGGCGGACGCGGAGTCACCGTTCACGGTGAGATTCTTGACGCCCTTCTCGTCCAGCTTCGCCTCGCCCTCGCGCTCGACAGCGGTCTTGCGGGCGTCGGGAAAGCCCGCCTCCTTCGGGAAGTCGGCGGCGGCGCGGTCCTTGGCACAGGTGTTGGCGACGAGGTCGGCGTACCGGCCCTTGTTCAACGCGCCGTAGTACTGGCCGATCGTGACCTGGACCTGCGCGGAGTCGCTGAGCCGCTCGTCGGAGGGGCGGATCGCGTTCCAGGTGAGGACGCCGCCGATGAGCACGACGGCGACCACGAGAGCGATGATGAACGGGGTCGCCGTGGTGCGGCGTTCGGGGGGCGGTCCGGCGGGGGCCTTGTCTGCACTCACTGAAGTCTCTACCCTCTGCTACTAGAACACGTTCCAGTTCCTCGGCGGGGTGGAATGGACCACCCGCACTAGGAACAGTTGATAAGTCCGCACTAACCTGGTGGGGAACTTCAACCGCGTATGCAGACAAGGTAGCCGACTTCACATGACCGAACAGAACCGCCCGTTGCGCGTCGCGATCGTGGGCGCAGGCCCCGCTGGTATCTACGCGGCGGACGCCCTCATGAAGTCCGACGAGGCGAAGGACCCCGGCGTCAGCATCGATCTCTTCGAGAAGATGCCGGCCCCGTTCGGCCTGATCCGGTACGGCGTCGCACCCGATCACCCGCGGATCAAGGGCATCATCACCGCGCTGCACAAGGTGCTCGACAAGCCGCAGGTCCGCCTGCTGGGCAACCTCGATTTCGGCAAGGACTTCACCCTCGAGGACGTGCGCCGCCACTACGACGCGGTGATCTTCTCCACCGGCGCCGTCGCCGACCGCAACCTGGAGATCCCCGGCATCGACCTGGACGGCAGCTACGGCGCCGCCGAGTTCGTGGCCTGGTACGACGGGCACCCGGACTTCTCGCGCGAGTGGCCGCTCACCGAGGAGAAGGTGGCCGTCCTGGGCGTCGGCAACGTGGGCCTCGACGTCGCCCGCGTGCTCGCCAAGACCGCCGACGAGCTGCTCCCCACCGAGATCCCGCCGAACGTCTACGAGGGCCTCAAGCTCAACAAGGCCAAGGAGGTGCACGTCTTCGGCCGCCGCGGACCGGCGCAGGTGAAGTTCACCCCGCTCGAGCTCAAGGAGCTCGACCACTCGCAGACCATCGAGGTCGTCGTGAACCCCGAGGACATCGAGTACGACGAGGGCTCCGCGAAGGCGCGCCGCGAGTCGAAGATCACCGACCAGGTCGCCACGATCCTCGAGAACTACGCGATCCGCGAGCCGAACAACCGCCCGCACAAGCTGTTCATCCACCTCTTCGAGTCGCCCGTCGAGATCCTGGGCGAGAACGGCAAGGTCACGGGCCTGCGCACCGAGCGCACCGAGCTCGACGGCACCGGCAACGTGCGGGGCACCGGCAGGTTCACCGACTGGGAGCTCGGCGCCGTCTACCGCGCTGTCGGCTACCTCTCGAACGACCTGCCGGAGATCCCCTTCGACGACCAGGCCGGCGTCATCCCGAACGAGGCCGGACGCGTCATCGACGCAGGTCAGCACATCACGGGCGTCTACACCACCGGCTGGATCAAGCGCGGCCCCGTCGGCCTCATCGGCCACACCAAGGGCGACGCCAACGAGACCATCGCGTGCCTGCTGGAGGACTTCCACGCCGGCAAGCTGAACGCCCCGTCGGACCCGTCGACCACCGGCGTCACCGACTGGCTGGACGACCACGACACCCCGTACACCACCTGGGACGGCTGGTACCGCCTCGACGAGCACGAGCGCAGCCTGGGCGAGGCCGAGGGCCGCGAGCGCGTGAAGGTCGTCGAGCGCGGCGACATGCTGGCCGCCTCGGAGCCGAGCAAGGTCCAGCAGGACTAACCCTCCGAGCGTACGTACGACGGTGCCGCCGTCCCGATTTCTCGGGGCGGCGGCACTTTTCGCTCACGATGATTCTAATTCGGTCGCGCCGACTCCTCGCCGCAGATGGTGAGCTCGCACTGGACCTGCAATTCCCCATGCGCCTGCGCGATTCGGAGAAGGCCGAGCGAGCCCGGCTCGAGCACGCACCGCGTCAGTAGGCGAGGGAGGCTATTTAGGGTAGCCTCAGTTTCATGGGTAGAGGAGTGACCGGCCTGATCCTCAAGGCGATGCGGGCGGACGACTACGTTTTCACGGTGCTGTCGACGGAGGCCGTCAGCGAGCACTATCACCGCATCCGCTTCGACGGCGGCGACTTCCTGCAGGACAACCCCTGGTTCCCGACCATGTGGGTGCGACTGTGGGTGCCGAAGAGCGGCGCCGCGACGACCGACGCGGACGAGGGAACGCTCGTGCAGCGCGGCTACACGATAGTCGCGCCCGAGGGTTCGGAGTTCAGCATCGAGTTCGCGATGCACGAGGGGCCCGCACCGCGCTGGGCCCTGGACGCCGAGCCCGGCGACCGGATCGCCGCCACGATGATGGGCGCCGACCTCACGGTCCCGGAGGAGCCGGCACCGTCGGAGTACGTACTCGTGGGCGACGCCGCCTCAATCCCCGCGATCAACAGCATCCTCGGGACCGCGCAGGCCCCGTGCCGCGTGTACCTGGAGTACCAGCACGACGCCGAGCGGGACCTCCCCGTGCAGAGCGAGGCCGTCACCTGGGTGCCGCGCGAGAACCGCGGCGCCACACTGGTGTCCACGGTCGTCGGCGCCGGAATCGGTGCTGACGCCTTCCTGTTCGTCGCCGCCGAGACGAAGGCGACGCGCGAGATCACCAAGGCCGCCAAGCGCGACTTCGGCCTACCCAAGGACCGCATCAAGTCCCAGGCCTACTGGCTGCAGCGCGGATAGATACGCGGCCGGCCGGTGCGGCGCCTGAGGCCCGTCGACGCTCCGCTGCCTAGTCCTGCGGACGCTGGGGCGGCAGGCCCATCGAGGTGGGCGGGTTGTGGTCGTACTCCTCGATCTCCGGAACCGTGGGCGGCTTCGGGCGCGTCGCGGTCTCGCCCGTGGGCGGGCGCGGGGCGGGCTGGATCGGGCGGGGCGGCGCGGGGCGCCGGGCGGCGACGGGGTGCATGCTCGTCGGCGCGATCGGTTCGGCGGGCCCGGCCTGCGGCGGGGCCACGCGCGACGAGGGCTGCTGCGGTGGCACGACCGGGGAGGCGGCAGTCGGCGGGGCGGGCGGCACGACGGGCGATGCCGCCGTCGGCGGGGCCGGTGGCGGGGTGGGCTGCTGCGGCGCCTTCTGGACTGGGATCTGCTGGGCCGGTGGTTGCTGAGTCGGAGCAGGATGAACGGGGCGCTGCACCGGCATCGCGCGGGTCGACGGGTCGTCGAGCGGCGGCTGCGGCCGCTGGATCGGCACGGCCGTGGTCTCCGGCGCGCCCTGCTGGAACGGGTCAGTGCTGTCCACGACGACGACCCGGCCCGCCGCCTCCGCGGCGTTGGCGCGCGCCACCTCGACGGTGTCGGCGGTAGCGACCGCGACGCCGAGGCGCCGCTTGGCGTAGCCCTCCGGCTTGCCGAACAGGCGCAGGTCGCTCTCGGGCACGTCGAGCGCGCGGGAGACGCTGTCGAAGGCGACGGAGCTGCTGTCCTTCGTCCCGTAGATCACGGCCGACGCGGCGGGCGACATGAGCGAGGTGTCCACGGGCAGGCCGAGGATCGCGCGGGCGTGCAGTTCGAACTCGGAGAGCCGCTGCGAGCCCAGGGTCACCAGGCCGGTGTCGTGCGGGCGGGGCGAGACCTCGGAGAAGTAGACGTCGTCGCCCTTGACGAAGAGCTCGACGCCGAAGACGCCGCGGCCGCCGGTGCCGCCGTCGCCGAGGGCGGTGGTGATGCGGCCCGCGACGGAGGTCGCCGCGTCGTAGGCGGCCTGACTCATCGCCTGCGGCTGCCAGGACTCGACGTAGTCACCGTCGGACTGCCGGTGCCCGATGGGCTCGCAGAAGCGGGTGACCACCTTGCCGCGCTCGGCGTCGTAGACGCGCACCGTGAGCAGCGTGATCTCGTAGTCGAAGTCGACGAAGCCCTCGACGATCACCCGCTCGTTCCGGACGCGACCGCCCTCGACGGCGTACGTCCAGGCACCGTCGAGCTCCTCGACCGAACGGACCACCGACTGGCCCTTGCCCGAGCTCGACATCACCGGCTTGATCACGCAGGGGAAGCCGACTTCCCGCGAGGCCGCACGTACCTCGTCGAGCGACGAGGCGAAGGCGTACGGCGAGCACGGCAGGCCGAGCTCCTCGGCGGCGAGCTTGCGGATCCCCTCGCGGTTCATCGTCAGCGCGACGGCCCGCGCCGTCGGAATGACCTCGGCGAGCCCCTCCTCGTCCACGGCGACGAGCGCCTCGGTGGCGAGTGCCTCGATCTCGGGGACCACGAAGTCGGGCTTCTCCGCCTCGATGACCCGGCGGACCTCGGCGGCGTCGGTCATGTCGATGACGTGGCTGCGGTGCGCCACCTGCATCGCGGGCGCGTTCGCGTAGCGGTCGACGGCGATCGTCTCCACGCCGAGGCGCTGGAAGGCGATCACCACCTCCTTGCCCAGCTCGCCCGAACCCAGCATCAGCGCCTTCGTGGCACCGGGGGTGAGCGCCGTGCCGATCCGGGGGTTGCCACCGGTCTCGCTGAGGTTCGTCATGGACTCCATTCTGGCAAACCCTCGGGGCCATGGTGCACAGTGCGCTTAGGGTCGTCGTCATGACCGACCGCACCCTCTGCCTCGGCGAGGCACTCGTCGACGTCGTACTGCGCGACGGCGCCGAACCGTCCGAGCACGTGGGCGGGAGCCTGTTCAACGTCGCGTGCGGGCTGGCGTCGCTGGGCGATCCGACGTCGATCCTGTCCTGGTGGGGGCGCGACGTCCGCGGGCATCGGATCGCTGAGACCGCCGCCCGGGCGGGCGTGGACATCGTCCCCGGGTCCGACGGTGCCGCCAACACCCCACTCGCGCACGCGCACGTCGACGCCGAGGGGCGCGCCACGTACGACTTCGACCTCACGTGGGAGGTGCCGCCGGTCGAGTCGCTGGAGCGGTACGGGCACCTGCACACGGGCAGCTTCGCCGCGACGCTGGCGCCGGGGTCCGACGGCGTCGCCGACGTGGTGCGCCGGATCCGGGACCACGCCACCGTCTCCTACGACCCGAACATCCGGCCCGCCCTGATGGGCACGCCCGCCGAGGTGCTGCCGCGGGTGCTGGAGATGATCGCGCAGTCCGACGTGGTGAAGGCCAGCGACGAGGACATCGCCTGGTTGCATCCCGATGAGGCCGTCGAGGACGTGATGCGCCGTTGGATCGCGGCCGGACCGGCACTGGTCGTGCTCACGCGGGGGCCGCACGGCGCGGACGCTCTGCTCGCCGGGGGACCGGGCGTGCTGCACATCGAGCCGCGGACCGTCGAAGTGGCGGACACCGTCGGCGCCGGGGACTCGTTCATGGCCGGCCTGGTCTCCGGGCTGCTCGACGCCGGCTACCTGGGTTCGCGGTCCGCCGCCCGGCGGCTCCGGGACGCGCAGTGGAGCGACGTACAGCCGGCGCTGCACCGCGCCGTCATCACCTCGGCGCTCACCGTGAGCCGGGCGGGCGCGTACGCACCGTCGATGGACGAGGTGCACGCGGTGCGCGCGCAGGACCCGCCGCTGCACTGACGGGCAGGACCAGGCCGGGTCACGGGCGGGCCGAATTCGAAGGTGGCTGACAGCCGATCCCCAGGTAGCGGCCGCATCATCGGTTCCAAACGCGGTCGCGGTGACCGCACCGACCGAAGCGAGAACCCATGACCGAGCCCACCGAACCGCAGCCCGCGCCCACCGCGCCGATTCCACCCGCGCAGGCGGCCGCCCCCGCACCAGCCCCGGCCCCGCAGGAGGCCGCACCGTCGAAGACCGGCCCGTCGAGGAAGCTGCTCATCGCGGCGATCGTCTTCGGGCTCATCGGGATCAGCGGCGTCAGCTTCACCGCCGGCTACTGGGTCAACGAGGCGACCGGCAAACACAAGGGCCATTCGATGCAGCAGCGCGGGCCAGGCGGCCACGACACCCAGCGGCACGGGCCCGGCCGCGGCGAGGGTCCGCGGATGTACCGAGTGACCCCGACCGCTGCGCCCTCGGCGACGCCGACCCCTGCCCCTACGCCCTAGGACGCGTCCGAAACCGGGCCTGGGCGGAGCGACGATGGAAATACTTCGCCGCGACCGCGGTCAAGCCCGGTTTCGGAACAGTCAGACGATGGCGCGGCGGACGATGGTCTCGTCGCGGCCCGGGCCCACGCCGATGCAGGAGATGTGCGCGCCGGAGAGCTCCTCGAGTCGCAGCACGTAGTCCTGCGCGTTCTTCGGCAGGTCCTCGAACGTGCGGCACTCGGAGATGTCCTCCCACCAGCCGGGCATCGTCTCGTAGATCGGCTTCGCGTGGTGGAAATCGGTCTGGTTGGGCGGCATCTCGTCGTACCGCACACCGTCGATCTCGTACGCGACGCAGATCGGGACGTTCTCGATGGAGCTGAGCACGTCGAGCTTGGTGAGGAAGTAGTCGGTGATGCCGTTGACGCGGGTCGCGTAGCGGGCGATCACCGCGTCGAACCAGCCGCAGCGGCGCGCGCGGCCGGTGGTGACGCCCACCTCGCCGCCGTGCTTGGCGAGGTACTCGCCCCACTCGTCGAAGAGCTCCGTCGGGAACGGACCCGAGCCGACGCGGGTGGTGTACGCCTTGAGGATGCCCAGCACCGTCGTGATGCGGGTGGGGCCGATGCCCGAGCCCACCGAGGCGCCGCCCGACGTCGGGTTCGACGAGGTCACGTACGGGTAGGTGCCGTGGTCGACGTCGAGCAGCGTGCCCTGCGAACCCTCCAACAGCACCGTCTCGCCGCGCTCCAGCGCGAGGTTGAGCTCGAGGCGGGTGTCGGCGATGCGGTGCTTGAAGCTCTCGGCGAGCTCCAGCGTCTCGTCGACCACCTGGCGCGCGTCGAGCGCGCGGCGGTTGTAGATCTTGGTGAGCACCTGGTTCTTGAACTCCAGCGCCGCCTCGACCTTCTGGGTGAGGATCGACTCGTCCAGCACGTCCTGCGCACGCACGCCGACGCGGGCGATCTTGTCCTGGTAGCAGGGGCCGATGCCGCGACCGGTGGTGCCGATCTTCTTGTTACCGAGGAAGCGCTCGGTGACCTTGTCGATGGCCACGTGGTACGGCATGAGCAGGTGCGCGTCGGCCGAGAGCAGCAGGTTCGACGTGTCGACGTCGCGCGCCTCGAGGCCGTCGAGCTCGGCGAGGAGGACCGACGGGTCCACCACGACGCCGTTACCGATGACGTTCTTCACGCCGGGGGTGAGAATGCCCGACGGAATGAGGTGGAGCGCGAACTTGTCGCCGTTCGGCAGGACCACCGTGTGGCCGGCGTTGTTGCCGCCCTGGTAGCGAACCACCCACTGGAGCTTCTCCCCCAGCAGATCGGTGGCTTTTCCCTTACCTTCATCGCCCCATTGGGCGCCGATCAGCACGATCGCAGGCATGGACGATCTCCTTCCGGCTCGATACACCTTCAAAGGAATCACCTGGATAACGTCGAGCCGTGCCGCAACCTTACAGTAGGTGCGGTGAGCTCCGTGACCCAGAGCACCGTCGTGGTGCGTGCCCCCGATGTCCGTATCCCGGGCAGCCTCCGCGACCTCGAAACGATCACCGTCGACCTCGACTCCGCCAAGGCGGAACTGAAGCAGAAGCTGACGTTCCCGAAGCGGATCGTGGTCGCGGGGCCCGATGACCTGCTCGCGGCGGTGATCGCCCGGCTCATGGCATCGGAACGCCTCGACGTGGAGGTGGCGTACGTGCCGACCGAGAACTCGCATGCGTCGTCCATCTACCCGCCGGGCGACCCGCTGACGGGCACGCCCCGCGCCGTCCCCCTGATCCGCGATGATCGCGGCTTCGTCCTGGTGGGCAAGGCCAAGATCACGGGCCCCGACGGCGGGCCGCTGATCGGCGAGACCTTCGTCGACTCCGAGAAGCTGTTCACCGGGCAGGCGAAGGCTGTGATCGTGGAGCCCTTCGGCGCGGCGGGCGAGACGGGCGGGGTGCGCGCCCGGCTCGCGAAGGGCGTGCGCCGACGGTGGCTGTCCGGTCGCGCCGCGCAGACCGGCGGGCTCGAGCTCGTCGTGACCCGCGACGGCCGCACCGACGCCAGCGTCGTGACCCGCGCGACGTTCTACCGCAACACCGAAGACTGGCTGCTCATCAGCTGACGCGCGGCTACTCGGGCGGTTTCGGCGCGTCCTTCTTCTTCGACACCTCGCGCATCTGCGCGACCGCCGAGGTACGCGAGAGCCCGGCGACCTGCAACAGGTCGACGATCGTCGAACGGAGCTGCCCGTAGATCATCACCTCGTTGAGCGATTCGCTCTCGGAGATCTCGTCGTGCATCGACAGCGCGTTGGCGCGCCGCGCCGCGGACCGGAGCACCCGCGCACCGTCGGCCTGATCGGGGTGCGCGCCCGGCTCGGCGAGCACCACGTCGCGCATGGTCTTGAAGGAATCGGCGAGCCGGCCGACCTCGGTGACCAAGGTGGGGTCGATCCGCTCACCGTTCTGATTCGAGGCGAGAGCCCGCCGGGCCATGACCCGCACGTTGCGCACGGCGTTGTCGAGGGGATCGGCGATGGCCTGGAGCTTGTCCATCCGGGGCCGCGAGCTCCAGAACATCGGCGAGACCTTGGCGATCTCCAGGCCGCCCGCGAGGTCGTTGGTGAGCTGGTCCAGGTCGGGCTGAGTGGCGCGGGCGGTCTCGAGGGCCCATTCCAGCGAGGAGATGTCGCGATCGGTGAGGCCGGCGGCGATCGAGGCGACGACGCGCCGCATGGTGTCCAGCACCTTGGCGGCATCCTTACGCGGCCGCCGGGCGGGGTTGTTCGGGATCAGCGCGGCGATCACGACGCCGACGAGGCCGCCGATGAGCGCGTCCAGCATCCGCGTCCAGCCGCCCGTCGACCCCGGCGGGATCAGGGTCGCGACCAGCACCGCCGACGACGCCGCCTGCATCGGCACGAGCGGGCCCCTGTCGGCGAGCACCGCGACGGCCATCGCGATCGCGACGACGAGCGCGAGCTGCCAGGGCCCGGTGCCGATCACGGAGATCAGCAGGTCGCCCACGCCGATGCCGACGGTGACGCCGCCCACCAGCTCCAGCGAGCGGCGCAGCCGCTGCTGCAGGGACAGCCCCAACGAGATGATCGCGGCGATCGGGGCGAAGAACGGCGAGACGTGCCCGATCACGTCATTCGCGATGAACCAGGCGATGCCCGCGGCGACCGCGCACTGCACGATGGGCAGTTTGGCGTTCCAGAGCCGCTTGGTGCGGCTCTGGATCACCTGCGGCAGCGCGTTGTGCCGCCGGAGTAGTCGACTACGCGCCGAGTCCGAGGGCGCCGGCGGCTTCGGGGTCACAGTCGTTCAACAGATCCAGGCAACGGAGGTACTCGTCTTCCTCGCCGATCGACTGCGCGGCGCGGGCCAGCGCGGCCACCGCCCGCAGGAAACCGCGGTTGTTCTCGTGGCTGTAGGGCACGGGACCGAAGCCACGCCAACCCTGGCGGCGCAGCTGGTCGAGGCCACGGTGGTAGCCGGTGCGCGCGTAGGCGTAGGCGGTGACGGCCTGCCCCTCGTCGAGCGCGCCCTCCGCGAGCACGGCCCACGCCAGCGACGACGTGGGGGCATCCGCCGCGACCTCGACCGCCGGGCGGCCCTGGTTCAACTGCAGTTCCGGCTCTTCGTCGATGTCGAGCAGGACCGGGGGCGGGCCGAGGAGATCACCGAAGGACGTCATTGCTCCAGTCTTCCATGCTGCGCGCGGCGAACGGCGGACGACGTGCATGCCCGCACAACGCGCGGGTCGCGCCCGGTGCGCGCCCGCTAGGGTGTCAGGTGTTCCGCGTGCGGCGCGCCGCGGCGGAGGAGCAACGATTCACGAACGAGGGGATGGCGGAAGCGATGGCGCGGGATGACAACCGGGGACCCCTGTCGCGACTTCGTGACCTGCGTGGACGCCTCGCGGCGTGGCCCGCGGCGCCACTCCACGATCACCCGGAGACCGCCGGCACGCTCGGCAGCGCACCCGTCGACGCCGTGATCCCCTCGCAGTCCGACTCCCTCGCGCAGCTCGTTCAGGACGCCGCCCCCGCCCCGTCGCCCGGAGAGGCCGAGACCACCGTCATCCCCGTCGACGGTGCCGCCGCGTCCGCCGCGGAGGACTCCGGCAAGACCAAGGACTCGAGCGAGGCCGGGGAAGCGCCGTCCGACGCCGAGACGCGGGTGCTGCCCGCCGCGGGGCGCGCGCTGGTCGACGACGAGGACGACGTCGCCGTCGCGGACGCCGCCGGCGACGCGAGCGAGAAGACCGCGGACAAGAGCACCCCGGACTCGCCGCTGCGGACCGTCGGGCCGGTGGTGACCACGTCGCCGGGCGCCGACGACACCGAGACCACCGTGCTGCCCGCCGTGCAGCGTCCGAGCTCCGCCGAGACCACCGCCATCCCCGTGCAGGCCCGCCCGGCCGAGGAGGCTCCCGCGGAGCCCGTCGAGGATGAGGCGAGCGCTGACGAGGCCGGCGTCGCCGACGAGGGGGCGCAGGAGACGGAGGAAGCTGCGGCGACGTCCGAGGCCGACGAGACCGCCGCCGACGACGACACGGACGAGGGCCAGGTCGCGGCCGACGGGGTCGCCACTGCGGACGCCACTGACGGCGAGGACAGCGCAGACGCAGCCGACAGTGCTGACGGCGCGGACAGTGCAGACGGATCCGACGACGCCGAGGCCGACGGTCCGTCGGTCGCCGCAGCGGCCGCCGGAGCTGCGGGTGCCGCTGCCGTCGTCGCGGGCGCTGCCGCGGTCGCCGGAGAGGATCAGGACGAAGACCAGGACACCTCCCCCGAGGCCGAGGCCGACGAAACGGCGGGCGATACCGCTGACGAAGACGGCAACACCGCAGAGGACGAGCCCACCGTCGACGACGGCGCGAGCACGACCGAGAGCGACGGCGAGCCGGACGCCACCGCAGAAGGCGAGGCGACGGCCGACAACGCGGAGGACGCCGGGGACGGAACACCCGTCGCCGAGGACACCGCGGGCGAGGAAACCTCCGCCGACGAGCAGGATCCCGCCGCGCAGGACGAGACGGCCCAGGACGAGGCGGCCCAGGACGAGGCGGACGAGGCCGCAGCCGACGAGGACGTCGCGTCCGACGAGGACAGCGCGGGCGACGAGGAAAGCGCGGGCGACGTCGACGACGTGGACGAGGCGGCGACGACGGCGATCCCGGCCGTTGCGCGACCGGACCAGGCGATCATCGACACCGAGCAGAACGAACTGCCGGACGCGACGCCGGCGACCGAGGCGATTCCGCTCGCGCCGCTGGCCGCGGCGACGGCCCCCGACCTCGCGAAGCCCGAGGCGCCGCTGGAGAACACAGCGCGGCAGTCGCCCGAGTACTACGCGCCGTCCGGCGGTCAGGACGCCCCGTCGAAGGGCAAGCGCACGTTGTGGATCGTGGCGGCCGCGGTGGTCGCGATCGTGGTGATCGTCGCGGCGATTGCGCTGCTGGTGCCCAAGTCGGGCTCCGGCTCGTCGAGCGATCCGCGGCAGCAGGCGGCGAATGCGACGACGTCGTTCATCGATGCCGTGGGCCGCGGCGACCTCGCCACCCTGCGCGCGCAGACCTGCGGCAACGCCAAGGTGTACTACGACGGCCTGGACGACGGCCAGTGGCAGCGTGCCTACGGCAACGCCAAGGCCGACGGCCTGCTCCCCGAGCTCGACGGCCTGCAGGCCGTGGACGTACGCGGCGACAAGGCTGAAGTCCAGGTCGAGGTGCACTACGCCAACAACCCGAGCGCGAAGGTGCGCAACACCCTCACGCTGGAGAAGGACGCGGACACCTGGAAGGTGTGCACGCGCGTCGGGGCGCGATGAGCACGCCGTCGGAGGAACCCACGCTCCGCACTCCGAAGCAGAAGCGGGCGCCGGAGCCGCGGACGGCACCATCGGAGCCCAAGCTCGCGTACTCCGAAGTGCCGGACCGACCCTCCCCGCGGACCGACAGGATCGCGCGCGGCGCGGGCCGCGTCACGCCGCCCCGGCGCACCGCGACCCCGCCGATGGCTGCCCCGCACCGGATGGCGCCGCGCCCGCACGCGCCACACGGTGCGCAGCCGCACCGCCCGCACGCCGCACAGGACCGCGCGCAGCAGGCGCGGCCTCCGCAGGCTCCGAACCGGACCGCCGGGCCTCCGCAGGGCGCTCCGTCGAACCCGCCCGCCCCGCAAGCGCCGGATCGGGCCCCGAAACGCGCACGGCCGCTGCTCACCGGCCCGGAGTGGGCGGCGGCAGCGGCCATGATCGTGCTCGTGCTGGCGGTCCTCCTGGGACTGGCGCTGGCCTGAGCTACTTCGCGCTGATGGACTTGCCGGCGGAGTGCAGGTCGTTACACGCCTCGACGACACGCTCGGCCATCGACGTCTCCGCCTTCTTCAAATAGGACCGCGGGTCGTAAACCTTCTTGTTACCGACCTCACCGTCGATCTTGAGCACCCCGTCGTAATTCGACAGCATGTGCCCGGCCACCGGACGGGTGAACGCGTACTGGGTATCGGTGTCGACGTTCATCTTCACCACGCCGTAGGACAGGGAGTCCTCGATCTCCGACTTCAGCGAGCCGGAGCCGCCGTGGAAGACGAAATCGAAGGGCTTGCTGCCCGCGGGCAGGCCCAGCTTCGCCGACGCCACCGCCTGACCATCACGCAGCACCTCCGGACGCAGCTTCACGTTCCCCGGCTTATACACACCGTGGACGTTGCCGAACGTCGCCGCCAGCAGATACCCCTCCGCACCCAGCGCATCGACAGTCCTCGCGAAATCCTCATCCGAGGTGAACAGCTTGTCGTTGATCTCGTTCTCGACGCCGTCCTCCTCACCACCGACCACACCGATCTCGATCTCCAAGATGATCTTCGCCGCCTTCGCCTTCGCGAGCAGCTCCTGCGCGATCTGCAGGTTCTCCTCCAACGGCACCGCCGACCCGTCCCACATATGCGACTGGAACAACGGATTGCGCCCGGCATCGACGCGCTCCTGCGAGATCGCCAGCAACGGCCGCACATACGTGTCGAGCTTGTCCTTCGGGCAATGATCGGTATGCAGAGCGACCGTCACCTCATACTGCGCCGCCACCACATGCGCGAACTCCGCCAACGCGACCGCACCGACCACCATGTCCTTGACACCCAAACCGGAACCGAACTCCGCCCCGCCGGTCGAGAACTGGATGATCCCGTCACTGCCCGCATCGGCGAAACCCTTGATCGCCGCATTGATCGACTCACTCGACGTGCAATTGATCGCCGGATAGGCGTAACCGCCCTCACGGGCGCGGTCCAACATCTCCCGGTAGGCCTCGGGGGTGGCGATGGGCATGTCTGTCCTCCTGAGCGGTTCGACGTTTCAATGAAAGACTATCGCCCATGGAGCTCGCTGTTGGGCTGGTCGCCCTCGTCGCCACCGTTCTGGTGGTCAGTGCATTCTGTGACCGTCTCGGTCTCGCCGCGCCGTTGGTGCTGACGGTAGTCGGCATCGGAGTGTCATTCGTCCCCGCGGTACCCGAGGTGCCGCTCAACCCCGACGTGGTGCTGCTCGGCCTGTTGCCGCCGCTGTTGTACGCGGCGGCGTCGAAGGCCTCGCTCGTCGACTTCAAGGAGAACATTCGGCCGATCGGGATGCTCTCGGTCGGGCTGGTGCTGTTCACGGCCGGGGCCGTGGGCGTCGTGACGTCCTATCTGCTGGACATCCCGTTCGCCGCCGGACTCGCGCTGGGCGCCATCGTCGGACCGCCCGATGCGGTCGCCGCGACCGCGGTGGGTCGGCGCATCGGCCTGCCCCGCCGGGTGACGACCCTGCTCGAGGGCGAGTCGCTGTTCAACGACGCCACGTCGATCGTGTTGCTGCGGACCGCGATCGCGGCGGTCGCCGGCACCGTCGGCTTCTGGCAGGTACTCGGCTCCTTCGCGCTGAGCGCGATCGGCGGCGTCGTGATCGGCGTCCTCGCCGCCCTGGCGATCCGGTTCGCGCTGCGCCGCCTGACCGATCCGGTGCTCACCACCGGCATCAGCCTGATCAGCCCCTGGATCGCCTACCTGCCCGCCGAGCACATCCACGGCTCGGGCGTCGTGGCGACGGTCGTCGCCGGTCTCCTCGTCGCGTACCGGGCGCCCACCGACCAGACGGCGATCGGCCGCATGTCGGCGCGCATCAACTGGAACACCATCCAGTTCCTGCTCGAGAACGCCGTCTTCCTGCTCATCGGCCTGCAGATGCGGACCATCTTCGTGGGTGCCGACGAATCGTCGATCGGGTGGCCGCTGATCATGACGACGTGCATCGCGGTGATGATCACGGTGATCCTCGCGCGAATGGTGTGGTGCGCGCCGTCGGCCCTCATCGCGATCAAGGTGGACGATGCGAACGAGCGGCTCACCGCCGGCGAGACGACGGTGCTGTCGTGGGCGGGCATGCGCGGCGTGGTCACTCTCGCGGCCGCGTTCATCCTCCCGCTGGATTTCCCCGACCGCGAGGTACTCGTCTTCGCCGCCATGGTCGTGGTGGCCGGCAGCCTCCTGATCCAGGGCTCGACGCTCCCCGCGCTCGCCAAGCTGCTGCGCGTCCAGGGGCCGAACGCGCGGACCGACGCCCTGCAGCAGGCCGTGGTCATGCGGTCCGCACTCAACGCCGGCCTGACGCGCCTCGACGAGATCGCTGCGAGCCCGGAGAACACGATCCCCGCCACTGTCCTCGACGGGGTGCGCGAGCACACCATCAGCCGCGAGCGCGCCTTCTGGGAAAGGCTCGGCCCGGACTCCGCGAACACCCCCGCCGCGCAGCTGCGCGCGGTCCGGCTGCAGATGATCGACGCCGAGCGCGCGGAGGTGCTGCGGATGCGCGACGCCGGCCAGGGCGATCACGAGGTGCTCGAGCAGGTGCTGTCGAACTTCGACGTCGAGGAGGCGATGCTGGAGGTCTCGGCGGTGCGCAGCGAGCGCATCGCGGTCGCCGAACTGCTCACGCCGCCGTGGGCGCAGGACGAATGTGACCATCTTCGCGTTTCGGACGATTTCGCCGACCCGGTGCCGCTCAGCGAGACCTGCCTCGAGTGCGTCGAGTCGGGGCAGAACCCCGTCGCCCTGCGACTGTGCCTGACCTGCGGACACGTCGGCTGTTGCGACTCCTCCGAGGGCAAGCACGCGACGGTTCACCACGAGCTCACCAATCACCCGGTGATCCGGAGCTTCCAGCCCGGGGAGTCGTGGCGCTGGTGCTACATCGACGAATTGCTGAAATAGAGCCGGTATCCTGGCAGGCGTGTATGTCAACGACCTGACTCTGGCCGCCTCGACCACCATGCAGGCGTTCGCCCTCAAGGACATCACCGATCCGGTGGCCGTCCTCAACGCCTTCGGCGGCATCGCCCTGGTGGGCCTGTTGCTCGTGGTGTTCATCGAATCCGGCGTGCTCTTCCCGGTGCTGCCGGGTGACTCGCTGCTGTTCGTCGCGGGCCTGCTGACCGCGGCCGGGACCGGCGCCGCCGTCGGTGAGGCCACCTACACGGGCTCGGCGATGTCGCTGCCGGTGCTGTTGATCGCGACGCCCATCGCGGCGATCCTTGGTTCCCAGGTCGGCTACTTCATCGGGCGGTTCGGCGGCGAGAAGTTCTTCACGCCCGACGCGCGTTTCCTCAAGACGAAGTACCTCGACGAGTCGCACGAGTTCTTCGAGAAGTACGGCCCCGCCACGCTGATCCTGGCCCGCTTCGTCCCCTTCGTGCGCACGTTCGCGCCGATCGCCGCCGGCGCCGCGAAGATGAGCTACAGCAAGTTCGTCATCTGGAACGCGATCGGCGCGGTGATCTGGGCCGACGGCATCATCCTGCTCGGCGTGTGGCTCGGCAAGATCGCCTGGGTCCGCGAGAACATCGACATCATCTTCCTGGCCATCGTCGCCATCTCCGTACTGCCGATCGTGTGGGGCGTGGTCAAGAAGTTCCTCGCGGGTCGCCGCGCCGACGCGGCCGCCTAGGCCCCTCCGTGCTCGAATTCGTCCAAACCGCCGGGCCGGTGATGATCTGGCTCGTTGTGGCCGGATTCGTCTTCTGCGAGTGCGCCTTCATCATCGGGCTGTTCCTGCCCGGCGACTCGCTGCTGCTCACCGCCGGCCTGGCCATGGCCACCACCGGCCACTCCGCGATGTCGGTGTGGGGGCTCGCGCTGGCGGCCTTCCTCGCGGCCATCGCCGGTAACCACGTGGGCTACGGCATCGGCGTCACGATGGGCGATCACGTGCTCGCCAAGCAGGACGGCCGCTACCTCAACGCGCACAACCTGCACCGCGTCAAAGAACTGATGGACAAGCACGGCTTCTTCTCCGTGCTCATCGCCCGCTGGATCCCCTGGGTCCGCACGCTGTGCCCGCTGGTCGCCGGCGCGGTCGGCATGGACAGGCGGAAGTTCACCATCGCCTCGGTGCTGGGCTCGCTGATCTGGGCCCCCTTCCTGCTGCTGGTGGGCTACTACGCCTCGGCGGCGCTGCAGGACTACAAGTGGATCCTCGATTGGGCGCTGCGCGGCATGATCGTCATGCTCGTGGTCGGCACGATCGTCGGGATCGTGGGCTACCGGCGAGAGATGCGCAAGCCGAACGTCACCGTCGACCTCGAGGACTAACTGCATGACCGTCCTGCAGACCCGCGACCTGACGGTCGCGTACGCCGATCGGACCCTGTTCTCGGGGCTCGATCTCGTGATCGCGCCGGGCGACGTCGTGGGTCTCGTCGGCGCCAACGGCGCTGGGAAGTCGACGCTCCTCAAGCTCCTGGCCGGCGTGGGCGCCGACGGAGGCCCCGATGTGAGCGGCACCGTCGATCTCTCCCCCGCCGACGCGGAAGTCGGGTACCTGGCGCAGGAGCACGAGCGCCGGCCCGGCGAGACCGTCGCGCAGTTCGTCGCGCGACGGACCGGCGTCGCGGCCGCGCAGGAGGCGATGGACGCGGCCGCACTCGCTCTCGGCGACGATCCCGACACCGACCTCTACACCCCCGCGCTGGACCGATGGCTCGCCCTCGGCGGCGCCGATCTGGAGCAACGCCTCGACGCGATCCTGTCCGACGTGGGGCTGGACAGCCCGGACGCGGAGATGACGGGGCTCTCCGGCGGGCAGGCGGCGCGCGCGGGCCTCGCCGCGGTGCTGGCCTCGCGGTACGACGTGCTGCTGCTCGACGAGCCCACCAACGACCTGGACCTCGCCGGCCTCGAGCTGCTGGAGCGCTTCGTCGCGGAGGCGGCGACCGCGATCGTCGTGGTCTCGCACGACCGGGAGTTCCTGGCCCGGACGGTGACCACCGTGGTGGAGCTGGACCTCGCGCAACAGCAGATCGGCGTGTACGGGGGCGGCTACGAGGCTTACCTCGTCGAGCGGGACGTCGCGCGGCGGCACGCGCGCGAGGAGTACGAGGAGTACTCGGGGAAGCTCTCCGACCTGCAGGATCGCGCGCAGATGCAGCGCAACTGGATGGACCACGGCGTGCGCAACGCGCGCCGCAAGATGAAGAGCGGCACGGACTCCGACAAGGCCGGTCGCAAAGCGCGCCTCGAGTCGACGGAGAAGCAGGCCTCGAAGGCGCGGCAGACCGAGCGGGCGATCGAGCGGCTCGAGGTGGTCGCCGAGCCGCGCAAGGAATGGGAGCTGCGGATGTCGATCCTCTCCGCTCCCCGCAGCGGCACGGTCGTGGTGACGGCGTCCGGGGCGTGCGTCTCCTATCCCGGGCTGACCGTCGGACCCGTGACGGTGAGCGTCGAGTACGGCGACCGCATCCTGCTCACCGGCCCGAACGGCGCCGGCAAGTCCACGTTGCTGGGGCTGTTGCTGGGGCGCCAGACGCCCTCCGCCGGGACGGTCACGCTCGGTTCCGGGGTCGAGATCGGCGAGGTCGACCAGGCCCGCGGGCGCTTCCTGTCCGACGGTCCGCTGCTGGACGCCTTCTGCGCGGAAGTACCGGAGACGCCACCGGCCGACGTGCGGACGCTGCTCGCGAAGTTCGGGCTGCGCGGCCACCACGTACTGCGCCCCGCCTCGTCGCTCTCCCCCGGCGAGCGGACCCGCGCCGCGCTGGCGCTCCTGCAGGCCCGCGGCGTGAACCTACTGGTCCTCGACGAGCCGACCAACCACCTCGACCTGCCCGCGATCGAGCAGCTCGAGGAGGCCGTCGAGTCCTTCGACGGCACCATCATCCTGGTGACCCACGACCGCAGGATGCTCGACACCGTCCGCGCCACGCGCCGCTGGCGCATGGCCGACGGTGCCCTGACCGAGGACTGACGCCAGCCCGGCGCCCCGGCGCGCCCTGTTCGTGCGGCGCGCTCTCGGATTCTGTCCGTTGCGGACACGGTGTCCGTCGTGGACAGGATTCGAGAGTCGCGCCATCGCTCCCACTCCCGTTGTCGATCACCCGTGTGACCTCTTGCACATCTGTATAAGTCGACTTACAGTGAGGTCAGCCCACCGAGGAGACGTCATGCAGAAGATCGACCGCAACCGCGGCCTGAACCCGGAGACCGATTTCGTCGAGATCTCGCGGAACCTCGGGACGTACGACTTCCCGTGGGACATCACCCAGGCTCTGAGCTTCGCGCTGTTCCGCACCTACGCCGTGCCCAGCATCGGCCGCCTCCTGGCGGACACGGGTGAGTTCACCGAGCGCGTGCAGAAGCGCTACGACGACACGGCCCTCCTCCTCGAGGTGCCGCTGCTCAAGGGCTTCGCCAGCCCGGAGGGCAAGGCCGCCGTCCGGCGCATCAACCAGATGCACAAGATGTACGACATCTCCGACGACGACATGCGGTACGTGCTGTGCACCTTCGTGGTGGTGCCGATCCGCTGGAACGCCGACTACGGCTGGCGCGCGCTGACCGAGGCGGAGAAGCTCGCGACGGTCCGCTACTACCAGACTCTCGGCAAGCACATGGCGATCCCGGACATCCCCGCCACCTACGACGAGTTCGCCGACTACATGGACCGCTACGAGGCCGAGCACTTCGCCTTCGACGAGGGCGCCCGCCGCGTCGCGGACTCCACCCTCGAACTGCTCAAGAGCTTCTACTTCGCGCCCGTGCGCCCCGCGATCGGCGTGTTCAGCCGCGCTCTCATGGACCCGCCGCTGCTCGCCGCCTTCCATTACGACGATCCGGGTCCCGTCGTGCGCCGGATCTCCGTCGGCGCGATGAAGCTCCGCGCCCGGCTCCTCGCGGTCCTGCCGTCCCGGCGCCGCCCCGCGCTGGTACAGAACAACCACCGGATCCGCAGCTACCCGAAGGGCTTCCGCACCGAGGGCCTCGGCACCTTCGCGCCGGGCTGCCCGGTGCACCGGGGCCCCGCTGCCGACGCCCCGAGCCTGGAAGCGCACTAGCCGCGCTCAGGCCTCCCCGCCCAGGACGTGGCGGCGGAGCTCCGGGATCACGACGTCCCACGTCGCGGGCGGCGGGATCTCGTGGCCGGGACCATGGAGGGTGAGCAGCCGCGCACCCGGGATCATCCGCACCAGGGCCTCGCCGTGCGGCAGCGGGAACAGCGGGTCGTCGGCGCTGTGGATCACCAGCGTCGGCGCGGCGATCGCCGCGGGGTCGACGGGCGGCGCCGGCTCGGCGAGGAAGTGGTTGTTCAGCGACGACTCCATGCTCCGCGTGCGGTGCACCTCCCGCGTCGCGATGCCCCGCGTGCGCTCCTCCTCCAGGCCGCCGGGCCCCGCGTAGGGCCGCTCGACGTCGACGCGGTAGTCGATGACGGCCGCCTCATCGGACCAGTCGACCTCGGGCGGCGGCTCCGTGAAGGTCGCCGCCACCGCGGGCGTCGGGCCGGGCAGCGGGCCGGGATCGCCACCCGCGGGGCTGGACTCGATCAGGGTCAGCGACAGCACCCGCGCGGGCGCATCGACTGCCAGCGTCTGCCCGATCCCGGCACCCATCGACATCCCGACGACGTGCGCGGCGTCGACGCCGAGGGAGTCGAGGATCCGCAGCGGGTCCGCTGCGAGGTCGGCGCCGGCGTACGTGGGCGAGCCGGGCGGCGAGGTCGACGACTCGCCGCTGTCGCGGTGGTCGTAGCGGATCACGCGCAGGTCGTCGCCCGCGAGCCGCGCGCAGAACTCGGGCGTCCACCAGTCCATGGACTGTCCGCCGCCGGCGACGAGCAACACCGTCGGCCCGCTGGCGTGCCCGATGACGTCCACCGCGAGCGCCGCCCTGTCGACCTCGATGACCTGCATAGCGACCTCCTGGATCTCGGTGGCAGGCTCAGTGTCGCGCGAGCGCTGCCGCGGCCTCCATCGCCATCCAACCACCGACCTGCACGGACAGGTCGCGTTCGGGGGTCTCGCTGGAGCGGACCGTGCCGCCCGTGAAGTAGGCGGGCGCATCGGAACCGCCCGGGATCCGAGCGTCGCGGGTCCAGTCCGCGGAGAACAGCACGCGACCGTCCAGCTCGCGCGTCCCGTGCCAGGCGGCCTCGGCGGAGGCGAAGACGATCTCCGACGCGAGAGCGCGCGCATCCTCGGCGTCGGGTCCACGCAGCGCGCGGGCCGCGACCGCGAGGTACCGGATGAGGATGCCGTTGAACAGGCCGCCGTCGCCTCCGTCCCCGCCGGTGATGACGGCACCGTCGGTCATGTGCTCTGCGACCGCAGCGATGAGGCCCGCGGCACGGATCGCATGCGTGGGCGCCAGGTCCGAGGAGAGCTCCGCGTCCAGGCCGATGGTGACGCCCTGGTTGTAGGAGTACTTCTCCGGGTAGATCTTCCCGACCTCGGGGCTGTCGTAGTCGCCGTCGACACCGTCGTTGATGAGACCCGTCTCCAGGTCCAGCAGGCGCCGGTACAGCCAGTCGGACGTCTCCTCCGCACGCTCGAAGCGGCCCATCCGGGCGAGGAAGATGCCGGCCGGGCCGTTGGCGGGCGCGTTGAGGAACAGGCCCTTGGTGCGCCAGGTGATGCCGCCGCCGGCGTCGGGCACCCAGGCGTCGTAGAGGGTGTCCCGCAGCACCCGCAACCGTCTCGCCGAGTTCAGGCCCGCGTGCCGCTGCGCCCGCTCCAGCGCGAGCCCCATCCACGCCATGTCGTCGTTGTACGAGTTGGTGACGCGGAACAGGTTCCGCACGCGGTGGCCGCGGGCGATGCGCAGCACCAGCTTCCGGGTCGACGGTGCGCCGTCCCGGACGTACGCGTCCACCGCCACGTCGAGCAGGTGGGCCTGCCACCAGTAGTTCCAGCTGACGAACAGCGAATCGCGCCGCGTGGCCGGGTAGGCGGGCGTGCCGAGCAGGGTGCCGGGGATGCCCCACACCGGTTTCAGGTGCCGCTCGACGACCGCGGCCTGCGCCGCGGCCGCGCGCTGATTCCACTCGACCGAACTCATGCTGACATCACATCACGGGTCACCGACGAGTGCACGTCCTCGCAGGTCAGAGCGAGCCCCAGGAGCCAGGGCTCTGCGCGACGATCCCTGGTCAGACCTGACCAATCCAGGTATCCTGACGACATGGGCAGCGCCGAGTTCAACATCTACGCCGCGAAGTCGCAGTTCTCGCGGTTGGTCGCGCGCGCCGAGCAAGGAGACCGGATGACCATCACCCGCAACGGCAAGCCGGTCGCCCGGCTCGTCCCGTACGTGCCCGACCGGCCGGTGCGCGCTCCGGGCGCCTGGGCCGGGCGGATCGAGATCGCCGATGACTTCGATGTGCTGACCGACACCGATCTCGAGGATTGGTACGGCGAGTGAGGCTCCTCGCGGATACCCACGTCCTCCTGTGGTGGCTCGGGAGCGATCCCCGGCTCCGGCCCGACCACCGGTCGCTGATCGAGGACGATGAGAACACCGTGCTGGTGTCCGCGGCCACCGTCGCCGAGGTCTCGATCAAGGCCTCCCTCGGCAAGTTGGTCGCCCCTGAGATGAGCGAGGAGTTCCTCACCGCGCAGGGATTCTCACTGCTCCCGCTGAGCGTCCGCCACGCGCAGGCGATCCGCGACCTTCCCTGGCACCACCGGGATCCGTTCGACCGCATGCTGGTCGCGCAGTGCGTCGTCGAGCAGGTGCCGATCCTCACGGTCGACGAGCGGATCCGCGCCTACGCGATCGAAGCCCGCTAACGTCACCACGCGGCGTCGAGGTCGGCGTGCTCGCGGACCCAGGCGTGCATCGCGATGCCGGCCGCGACGCCCACGTTGATCGACCGCGTCGAGCCGAACTGGGCGATCGACACCGTCGTCCCGGCGACGTGCCGGGCGCCCCCGGAGACGCCCGGCCCCTCCTGTCCGAACAGGAGCAGGCACCGTCGGGGCAGGGCAGCCCGCTCGAGCGGCACAGAACCCGGCAGGTTGTCGACGGCGACGATCGGCAGGTCGCGCTCGGCGCACCACGCGGCGAGCGCGTCCGTGTCCTCGTGGTGGTGCAGGTGCTGGTAGCGATCGGTGACCATGGCACCGCGCCGGTTCCAGCGGCGCCGCCCGACGATGTGCACGGCCCGCGCGCCGAAGGCGTTCGCGGTGCGCACGACGGTGCCGATGTTGGCGTCGTGACCCAGGTTCTCGATGGCCACTTCGAAGGGATACCTGCGGGCGTCGAGGTCGGCGACGATCGCCTCACGCGTCCAGTACCGGTAGGCGTCCACAACGTTGCGGCGGTCGCCCTCCGCGAGCAGGTGACGGTCGTACCGCGGGTCGGCGGGGACCGGCTCGCCGGGATGCTCGTCGGCCCACGGCCCCAGTCCGACGGTGTGCGGTCCGGGCAGGCCCGTCACCCACTCGGTCGGCCCGAGCTGCTCGTCCGGGCCGATCGCGTCGTCCGGCCCGGGCTTGTCGCCGGTCACCGGCCGGTCAGAGACCGAGGTCGGCGAGGCCGAGCACCGAGCGGTACTCGAGGCCCTCGGCGGCGATGACGTCGGCGGCGCCGGTCGCGCGGTCCACGACGGTCGCGACGCCGATGACCTCGGCGCCGATGTCGCGCAGCGCGCGGACGGCGGTGAGCGGCGAGTTGCCGGTGGTCGTGGTGTCCTCGACGACGAGCACGCGCTTGCCGACCACGTCGGGGCCCTCGACCTGGCGCTGCATGCCGTGCGCCTTCGCGGCCTTGCGGACGACGAAGGCGTCGATCGGCCGGCCGGGGGCATGCATGACGGCCGTGGCGACCGGGTCGGCGCCGAGGGTGAGGCCGCCGACGGCGGTGTAGTCCCAGTCGGCGGTGAGCTCGCGCAGCAGCGCGCCGATCAGCGGGGAGGCCTCGTGGTGCAGCGTCGCGCGGCGCAGGTCGACGTAGTAGTCCGCCTCGCGGCCACTGGAGAGCGTGACCTTGCCGTGCACGACGGCGAGCGCACGGACGAGCTCGGCGAGCCGGGCCTTGGCGGCCGGGTCGAGAGGAGCGGTCACCGGCCGGACTCCTTACCCGAGCGGACGGGCACGGGCTGGCCGGGATCGCGGGGCCCGCCCGCGGTGACGACGCGGGCGTGGCCCTCCGGCGGGAGGACGCGCAGCAGGTCGCCGAAGCGGCGGACGGCCTCGAGCGCCTCGTCGAGGTCCTCCGGGTCGTCGGTCGCGGCCATGGAGGCCACGGTCCACTCGCCCTCGTTCCACAGGGACTCGATGTAGTCGGGCACCTGCTCGGCGAACGTGATCATGCGGCGATCGGCGACGCGGCGCGCGACCTCGGCGTTGTTCGTGTACAGCACGCGCGGGCCCAGGGCGCCGAGCGGCTCCATGCCGGGCTCCCCGGGGGCGGGTCGGCCCTCGGCCCGCAGGTCCAGCAGCGCGCCCGACGCGGCGCCGCGGCTGACGGCCACGATCGTCGCGGCCTCCTGCAGGTCGAAGACGTAGGCGGCGGCCCCGAAGTAGGCGCCGTGGGCCACGTCGACGATCGCGGAGTCGCCGGGGACGGCCATGCCGCCGCGGTGGAACTCGTCGTGCAGCGACGGGTCGGCCGCGCTGTAGACGAACTCGCGCTGTGCGGCCCAGTCGGCGCGCTCGGAGTTCACGGCGGGTGAGTGGTTGCGCTCATACCAGATGAGCGCGGCGGCCAGCGCCGCGCAGACCACCGCGAGGATCAGGAACACTACGTACGACATCGCCACCTACAGTAGCGCGTCGACCGGGGAGTTCACCCGACAGACGGGCTTCCGGCGACCGAGATCTGACCGGCGTAGATCGCCAGCGCCGACTTACCGTCCGCGCTCACCTGGATCATGACCACGTCACCCACCTCGAGATCGGACAGCGTGCTGCCGTGTGTCGTGGTCACCTGGGTGGTGGGGCCGGTGCGCAAGACGACGGTGCCGCCGTCCGGCGCCGAGCGCACGGTGATCGCGGCGTCGCCGACGGAGGTGATCGCACCGATGACCTCCCGGCCGGGCGTGATGGCGACGGACCGTTGGTCGCTCACGGAGACGCCAGCGGACTGCGCGGCGGGTAGGACGCGACGGGCGCTACCCAGGTCGGCGGACATGTGCAGCGCGTAGGCGATGCCCGCGCCGACGACGCCGATGCCCAGCAGGCACAGCACCACGGCGGGCCAGGGGCCGCGGGAGCGTGCGTCACCACCCATCGGCGACCACCTCCTCGCATTCGTTCGTCATCTCATCGTGCGCCTCACCGAGCGCGCCCTGCGCGAAACTATTCGTCGTGTCTGAGATGGGCCTGTGAATGTGGCGGGCCAATGTCTATGCACCCCGCTAACGTTGTCGGCGTGGGACGACTGTGGCCGCCGCGCGCCCTCACCGAGGGTCAGGCGCCGGACGCGCGGTTCACCCTCGCGAACGAGCGCACCTTCCTCGCGTGGATCCGCACGTCGCTGGGGCTCGTCGCCGCCGCCGTCGGCCTGGAGGCCTTCGCGCCGCACGTCGTGCCGGAGCCGGTCCGGACGCCGCTGGTCGTGGTGCTGCTCCTCGTCGCGGCCACGCTGGCCGGCTACGCGTTCCGACGGTGGCTGTCCGTCGAGGGCGCGATGCGCACCCGCCGCGAGCTGCGCGGCACACCCGCGACGCTGGTCCTCGCCGCGCTGATCGTCCTGGCCGGCGTCGTCCTCGCCGCCTCACTCCTCGTGACGTGAGGGCCCTGACGTGAGCGCACCGCCGACCCAGGCGGCCGAGCGAACCCTGCTGGCGCGCGTGCGCACCGCCGTCGCGCTTGTGCTGACCTGCGCGATCGTCGCGCGGGCGGTGTCCAGCGCGCCTGCGGCCATCACGTGCCTCGTCGTGGCCGTCGCCGCCGTGGTCACCCTGCGGACGCGGACGCCCGTTTCGCATCTGGTGCTCGCGGGATGTGTCATCGCGCTCGCGGTGGTCGGGCTCCTGGGCACCTGACATCTCTTGCAGGTTCCGGCGACGACACGCCGGACCCGCGCCGCCGCAACCTGCAAATCCTTCGACATGGCGCGGCGAATCGGACATCATTGCCCGCGTGAACGTCATGACCGACACCGAACGAGCTGCCCGCACGGCCGCCGCCGTCGACGCCGCGATCGGCGCCGCCTGCGAACTGGGCCTCGACGTCAGCGGCACGACGGTGCTGCACGACCTGTTCTCCGTGGTGGTGCGGCTGGAGCCGGCGCCCGTGGTGGTCCGCATCCCGACGGTGCTGCCGGCGACCGAGACGCCGGCGACCCTCGCCCGCCGTCAGGCCGACGAACTGGCGGTCACCGCGTGGCTCGCCGCGCACGGCGTCCCGGTGCTGGTTCCGTCGCCGCTGGTCCCCGCGCGGCCGGTGCAGCGCGACGGCTTCTCGATGACCTTCTGGGAGTACGTCGAGGAGGACGTGGCCGCCGAGCCCGACTACGTGGCCAACGCCGAGAGCACCGCGCGCCTGCACGCCGCGCTGCTCGACTACCCCGGCGAGCTGGGCTTCCTCGCCACTGCCGACCCGGGCGGCGTCGCCGCCGGCCTGGATCTCCTCGCGGGCCGCCCCGACCTGCTGCCCGCCGAGGACGTGGCGCGCGCCCGCGCCGAGTGGGCCGCGCTCGAGCCGGCGGTCCGCTCCCGCGCCGCCTTCGAGGCGCGGTTCCCCGGCGTGGAGCTGCAGCCGGTGCACGGCGACTGCCCACCGGCCAACATGTTCGCCGGCGTCGACGGCCTGAGGTACGCGGACTTCGAGCTGGTCACGCTAGGCCCCGTGGAGTGGGATCTCGCGACGCTGGGCCCCGAACTGGGGGCCGCGTACGACCGCGGCGCGGCGGCCGCCGGCATCCGCGGCCTGCGCGCCGACGTGCTGGAGTTCGTCACGGCCGTCGGTGTGCTGCGCGCGATCACCGCGCTGGCGCTGGTCCCGCAGCTGCCGGAGCTCGCGCAGTACCTGCAGCCCGTCGTCGAGCAGTGGCGCGCCCCGTCACGCTGACAGAAACCGCGCTCGAACTCGGCCACGATGGAAATACTTCGCCCTGACCGCGCTCGAGCCCGGTTTCAGAATCACCCGGCGTCGTGGACGCGGATCCCGACGGTGCCGCCCGCACCCCGGCGGAGCTTGGACCCGGCGACGGTGAGCCAGCCCAGCACGCCGTACTTCTTCGCGATCTTCGACCCGGCCTCGCCGCCGTCGATGACCTCGCCGGTCCCGGCGACCTCGGGGCCGGTGGTCTTCTTGCCGCGGGCGTCGCAGGCCTGGACCAGCACCGACGGGTTGCGCCGGAGCCGCTTGACCTTCCAGGAGTCGGCGACGGTCCACACCACGAGGTCGGCGCCGTCGCGCACCGCCCAGATGGGGGTCGCGACGGGGGTGCCGTCCTTGCGGAAGGTGGTCAGCAGGACGTACTTGGCATCGGCGACGTCAGCGACGGTGGTCATGCGCCCAGCGTAACCGGGCAGGACGCGGGCACGCTGCGGGCGATCCAGCCCGCGATCGCGGCGCTGACCTCGGCGGGCTTCTCCTCCCCCATCCAGTGCCCGGAGTCGACGACGACCTCGGTGAGGTCGGTGCACGCCGCGCGCATCGGATCGGCGAGCCGCGTCCCGACGGTGTCGAGGATCGCGTCGTACCGGCCGTGCAGGAACAACGCGGGCTTGTCGATCCGGCCGCCGTCCAGTTCGGTCGCGGCGTACGCCATGTCCGCCGGGGTGTTGACGTACCAGGAGTTGGGGCCGGCCATGCCGTTCCGCTCGAAGGCCGCGACGTAGACGGCGTGGTCCTCGGGGGTGAGCACCGCGGGGTCGAGCGGCAGCTGCGGCACGGATCCACCGCCGAACCAGCCGCCGTTGCGGGTGATCACGGCGGTGGGGGCGGGACCGTCGAGGTGGCGCGGGTCGCCGCTGCGGAACAGCGCCGCGACGAGACCCGGCAGGTCGCTCTCGAACTGGGCCGTCGCCTCGTCGAAGGACTTGAGGTAGTGCACCTGGTAGTCCCACTGGCCGTACGGGTACTCGTCGGCGGGGTACTTCGCGCGGTCGATGAGGTCGAAGGGCGAGGGCCCGCTCGACGGGAAGTGCGGCACGTTGAGCGAGGCCACCGCGTCGACGACCTCGGGATGGTGGGTGGCGATGTTCCACACCACGGGCCCGCCCCAGTCGTGCCCGATCCAGATCGCGGAGTCGCGGCCGAGCGCCGCGAGCAGCTCCAGCATGTCGGTGACCGCCTCCTCGCGGCGGTACGCCGTCTTCTCGGCGTACACCGTCGACGAGCCGTAGCCGCGCATGTCGGGCGCAACGCACCGGAAGCCGAGCGCGCCAAGGGCGCGCAGCTGGTGCCGCCAGGTGTAGCCGAGCTCGGGCCAGCCGTGCACGAAGACGAGCAGCGGACCGTCGACGGGGCCCGAGGCGAGGTAGGCGGTGGTGTGGCGCTCGGTCGCGGCGATGTGCGGCGTCAGGGTCATGCCTCCACCCTGACACGCGGCGCGATCCCTTGCCCGCGCGCCGCCCACGGCCCACTATCGAAGACATGCCCCACGTGATCGTCCAGAACTGCTGCAACGACGCGTCGTGCGTCCCCGAGTGCCCCGTCGACTGCATCCACCCCACGCCCGACGAGCCCGAGTACGCCACGGCGGAGATGCTCTACATCGACCCGGACGTGTGCATCGACTGCGGCGCCTGCATCGATGCCTGCCCCGTCTCGGCGATCACCACCGATTACGAGCTGACCACGGAGATGGCCCCGTTCGAGGCGATGAACGCGGACTACTACGAGGCCGTGGGCTCGTCCGCGGACCGCGACCATCCGTTCACCGACCCGCGGATCGGCCGCAAGCGCCCCGCCTCGGACGCCGAGACGCTGAGCGTCGCCGTCGTGGGTGCGGGCGCGGCGGGGCACTACGTGGTGAGCGAGCTGCAGCACCGCATCGACGTCCGCGCGACGATCGACGTCTACGAGCGGCTCCCCGAGACCGGCGGGCTGGTGCGCTTCGGGGTCGCCCCCGACCATGGCGACACCAAGAAGGTGCAGGAGCAGTTCGCGAAATCGCGCAAGGCCGCAGGCGTCACGACGCACCTGGGCGTGCGGATCGGCGAGGACGTCACGCACGAGGACCTGGCGCGTGCGCATCACGCGGTGGTGTACGCGGTGGGCTCGCTGCACGGCCGTGACCTGGGCCTGCCGGGCGCGGACCTGCCCGGCGTCACGGCCGCCGCCGACTTCGTGGCCTGGTACAACGGCCACCCCGACTTCGCCGGGCTCGCCCCCGATCTCACGCACGAACGGGTCGTCGTGCTGGGCAACGGCAACGTCGCGCTGGACGTCGCGCGGATCCTCACCGCCGACCCCGAGACCTTCGTCGGCACCGACCTGACCGACGGGGCTCTCGCCGCACTCCGGGATTCGCAGGTCAGAGAGGTAGTGATCCTCGCCCGACGGGGCCCGGGGCACGCCGCCTTCACCGCGCCGGAGCTCGTCGGGCTGGCCCGCACGGTGACGGTCGTCGTCGAACCACGCGACCTGGACGACGACGGTGACGAGCCCGCCGACGAGCAGGCCCGCTTCTACCGCGCACAGAAACTCGCCCTGCTGCAGGCGCTTCCGGCGGCGGACTCCGCCCCGGAGGGTCGACGGGTGGTCCTGCGCTTCGGCACGCCGCCCACCGCCATCACCGCCGCCGACGGCGGGCTCACCGTCGCCTTCGACGACCACGGCACACCGTCGGAGCTGGCGTGCGGCCTGGTCCTGCCGTCGATCGGACTGCGGGGCACGTCCGTACCGGGCGTGCCCTACGACGAGGCCACCGGCACCATCCCGAACGCCGACGGGCGCGTCCTCGGGTCGGACGGTGCCGCCCTCCCCGGCGTGTACGTGGCCGGGTGGTGCAAACGTGGCCCCACGGGTGTGATCGGCACGAACCGGTTCGACGCCCGTGGCACCGTCGACGCCCTGGTCGCCGACTTCCACGCCGGAGCGCTCCGCGTCGAGTAGGGAGCTACAGGCCGGGGCGGCGGTCCGCGAGGCCGGCGATGATGAAGTCGACCTTCGCGTCGAGCACGGTCCGGTCGATCCAGGCGGGCTCGGGCCGGAAGACGGCGTCGTCCGCCGCAGACCGACGTGCCCGGTCGTATCCGGACGCGCCGGAATCGTCCACCTCGCGCATGGCCTGGATACCGAGGTGCGAGGCGAAGACGGTGTCGCCGAGGAAGTCCAGGGCGAAGGCGGCCTGGTCGACGGTCCACCCGTCCGCGCCGAGCGCGCGGGCGTAAGCGGCGGCGACGTGCTCGATGTGGTTGAACGCGATCGGGTTCGCGAACACCGCGCGGTTCAAACCGAGGTGGTCCTCACAGACCTTCCAGCACTCGTCGGCCCACATCCGCAGTACCGCGCGCCAATCGGATCCGGGAGCGGGGAGCGCGATGCTCGCGGCGGCCCGGTGCAGTGCAGCGGCCTCGATCTCGTCTCGCGATTTGAAGACGCGGTAGATCGCCGGGGTGACCACGCCGAGCCGGTCCGCGACCGCGGCCATCGTGAACCGGTCGACGCCCTCGGCGAACGCCGCGTCGATCACGTCGTCGGCGTCGAAGGCCGGCTTCCGCCCGACCTTCCGTGTGATCCCATCGCCCCGTGCCACACCGGCACTCTAATTCGTCAGTTGCCATCCCTGTGCGGTCCGCAGGTGCTCCCAGTAGATGGCGTAGGTGCCGCCGGCAGCGAGGAGCTCGTCGTGCGTGCCGATCGCCTCGACCGATCCGTCTGCGTCGAGCGCCACGATGAGGTCGGCGTGGGCGATCGTGTCCAGCCGGTGCGCGATGATCAGAACGGTGGCCTCGCGCCGCAACTGCTCCACCGCCGCGACGATGTTCGCCTCGTTCTCCACGTCGAGCGCGGAGGTGGCTTCATCGAGCAGCACGATCGGGGCGCGCTTGAGCAGCGCGCGGGCGATGGCCACCCGCTGCCGCTCCCCGCCCGACAGTGCGCGGCCGCCCTCCCCGACCGGCGCGTCCCACCCCAGCGGCAGCCGACGGGCGATATCCGCAACGCCCGCGATCTCCCCCGCGCGCCGGATCTCCTCGTCGGTCGCATCCTCGCGCCCCACCGCGATGTTCGCGCTAAGCGTGTCGTCGAAGAGGTAGACGTCCTGGAAGACCATCGACAGCTGCCCCATGAGCTGCTCGGTCGTCTGCACGCCGACGGGTGCCCCGCCCACGAGCACGCGGCCCTCGGTCGTGTCGTAGAACCGGCTGACGAGTTTCGCCACCGTCGTCTTGCCGCTGCCGGAGGGCCCGACCAGAGCGACCATACTCCCCGGCGGCACGCGCAGGGACACGTCGCGCAGCGCCGGTGGACCGTCGGGCGTGTACCCGAAGGTGACTCCCTCCAGAGCGATCGCGCCCGGCTCAGGCAGGTCCGACGGTGCGCCGGGCTCCGGGAGCGGCACGGCCGTCAGCACCTCGTCGAGCTGATCGAGGAGGGGCCGCCGCGACTCGAGAGCCATGGCACTGCTGGTGATCTCGGACAGGGTGGAGGTGAACCGGAGCGAGAGCCCGATGAAGGCGAGCGCGGGGATCGGTGCGAGTTCCCCTGAGACCGCGAGGGTCCCGGTGACCGTGATGAGTACGACGATCACGCCCTGCGAGACCATGCCGCTGGTGAGCAGACCGGCGGTCTCGAACCACAGCGCCCGCTTCTTCGCCGCCGTCGCGCCGTCCATCGCGTCGGTCAGCGGTCCGAAATCGTCACTGCGGCCGCAGGATCGCAGCGCGCCCTGGCACTGCGAGTACTCGACGATCCGGTGCGCGAGCACGGCTTCCTCGGGCTCGTGGATGGATCGCCCCTTGCGCAGGAGGGCCGTCGACACCAGGGTGATCGCGACGAACGCCGGCACCGCGATCGTGAGGACGAGCCCGAGCGCGGGGTTCCACAGCCACGCCGCCACGACCACGGCCGCCGCCGCGACCGAGCGCGCCACGATCGGGGAGAGCATGTGCGCCAGGATCTCTCCGGCCATCATCAACTCGGTCGAGACCACCCGGGAGAGCGCGCCCGCCCGCGGGCGGGCGAACCACCCCAGGGGCTGCTTGGCCACCTGGTCGCCGACGAGGCGGTGGATGCTGGCGAGGAAGTCGAGGGCCGCGGCGTAGGAGCGGCGGCTGGAGAGGTAGTTGACGCCGAAGCTCGCCGCTGCGAGCGCGGCGAGCACCCACAGCCACCCGGCCAGCTCCATCCCCCACACGGGTCCTCCGCTCGCGAGCGCGGAGATGGCGGGGAGCAGCGCGGCCAGCGCCAGGCCTTCGATGAGGCCCGCGAGCACCGCGAGCGCGACGACGAGGCCCAGCGCCTCGGGGCGCGAGAGCATGCGCCGCACCCGCGGAACGATATCGAGCAGAGGGAGATTCATCATCGCCGGGTTCCTTCGTTCGAGGTGGACGGGGTCGCGCCGCGGTGCCAGAGCCCGGCGTAGCGGGGCTCGGCGAGCAGGTCGTCGTGGGTGCCGGTGGCGACGACCCGGCCCTCGTCCACGAGGACGATCTGGTCGACGCCACTGATGGTCTCGCGGCGGTGCCCGATCACGAGCACGGTACGGCCTCGCGCGAGCGCCGAGAGCGCCTGCTGGATCTCGGCCTGCGCCTCGGGGTCCGCCAGCGCCGTCGCTTCGTCGAGGACGAGTACCGGCGCGTCGACGAGCAGCGCGCGGGCGATGGCGATGCGCTGCGCCTGTCCGCCGGAGAGTCCCGTGCCGGCGCCGTAGACCGTGGCGAAACCGTCGGGAAGCCGCTCGATCTCGTCAAGGACGCGGGCTGCGCGGGCCGCCGCACGCACTTGCTCGTCGTCGGCGTCGGGCCGACCGAGGGCGATGTTGTCGCGGATGCTGATCGACAGCAACTGCGGGTCCTGCAGCACGAAACCCACGTGCGCGTACAGGTCCGCGATCCGGTCGACCGGGACGCCGCCGATGCGGATCGCGCCAGAACGGGGATCGTCGAACCGGGCGAGCAGTGTCGCGATGGTCGACTTACCGGAGCCTGACGGGCCCACCAGCGCCGTGACGGTGCCCTGCCGCAGGGTGAAGCTCACGTCGTCGACGGCGAGCGCACCGTCGTCGCCCCCATACGAGTAGGCGACGTTCTCGAAGACGACGTCGTGCCCCTGCGGCTGCGCGGTGTCGGCGACGCCCGGGAGGACCGGCGTCTCGAGCACGTCCTGCAGTCGCAGCGCGGCGGCCCCGGCGAGCTGCCGCGACCACGTCGAGTGCATGAGCACCTCCAGCGCGTAGGGGATCAGGAGCGCGATGAGAGACGTGGCGAGCACGTCGGCGGCGGTCACCGCTCCCCCGTGCACCAGGACAGCGCCGCCGCCGACGTTCACGAGGAGGATCAGCGGTACCGCGAGGAACGACGAGCCCACGGCGGAGATCCGGACCAGCGGTCGCACCCAGTCCGCGTAGAAGGTGTGGAACTCGTCGGCCGCCTCCTGGTAGTTGCGGTGCGCCCGACCGACCCGGCCGAAGGCCTTGACCACGGCGATCCCGGTCACGAACTCGACGGTGCGCGCCGACACCGTCGACAGGCGACGGTCCATCTGTACGGTCATCTCGCCCATGCCGCGGGCCGAGAACGCCATCGCGAGGGCGTACAGCGGCAGGGTTCCGATCGACAGCAGGCCCAGGCGCCAGTCGATGACGAAGGCGTAGACCATCAGCGCGAGCGGCATGACGACGGCGTTGGTGACGTCCACCGGCTGATGCGCGATCAGCTGGTGCACCGTCCCGATGTCGTCCTGCAGCGACTTGCGGACGCGGCCCGAATTGGTGGCCGTGAACCAGGCGAGGGGCACGCGGGCGATCCGGTCCACCATCCGCTGCCGGACGTGGTGCCCGAACCGCAGGTCGGCGACGTGGGTGACGGCGAGCGCCGCCAGGTAGATCCCGAGGCGGGCCGCGAAGGTCGCGATGAGGATCTGCAGCCAGCGGTCGACCTCGGCCCGATCGACCGCGGCGCCGGTCGCCGCGGCGTCGAGGAGCAGCGCGCCGATGCGGACGAGCGCGATGTAGGGCACGACGGCAAGCACGGCGGAGACCACCGCCATCGCGCGCCCCAGCGCCAGCCCGCCGGCCACCGGTCGCGTCAGGCCCTTCAGCGCGGCGGCGCCCGCGCGTTGTTGCGCTTTCGCCGAGGACACCTCCCCGTGTGGCGGCGTCGTGGGTGACGCCGACGGCGGGGCGTCGAGAGCGGTCGTGGGCAGGTCGGTCGCCATAAGCACTCCTACTTAGGTGAGCCATAACTATTTATGAATGCCATTCACATTAGGTGCCGCCCCCTCCCTTGGCAAGACCGAATCCGCCCCGAGACAGCGAAAGGTCCCGCCCTCCGGAAGGAGGACGGGACCTGTCGGACCGATCGCGATCGCGCGGATCGCGCAGCGTCAGCCGACGATGAGCCGGTCGCCGTCGTCGCTGACGGTGACCTTCACCGTGTCGCCGTCGCGGACATCGCCCGCGAGCAACGCCTTGGCGAGCTGGTCGCCGATCGCGTGCTGCACCAGGCGGCGCAGCGGACGGGCGCCGTAGAGCGGGTCGAAACCGCGCTCCGCGAGCCAGCCCTTGGCCTCGTCGGAGACCTCGAGCCCCAGCCTGCGCTGCGACAGGCGCGTGCGCAGCTGGTCCAGCTGGATGTCGACGATGCCGGTCAACTGGTCCGAGCTCAGAGCGTCGAAGATGAGCACGTCGTCGAGCCGGTTGATGAACTCCGGCTTGAACTTCGCTCGCACCGCGGCCATCACCTGCTCGGGCGTGCCGCCCGCGCCGAGGTTCGACGTGAGGATCAGGATCGTGTTGCGGAAGTCCACCGTGCGGCCCTGGCCGTCGGTGAGCCGGCCCTCGTCGAGCACCTGCAGGAGCACGTCGAAGACGTCCGGGTGCGCCTTCTCGACCTCGTCGAACAGCACCACCGTGTAGGGACGGCGCCGCACGGCCTCGGTCAGCTGGCCGCCGGCCTCGTAGCCGACGTACCCGGGAGGCGCGCCGACGAGCCGTGCGACGGAGTGCTTCTCGCCGTACTCGGACATGTCGATGCGGACCATGGCGCGCTCGTCGTCGAAGAGGAACTCCGCGAGGCCCTTCGCCAGCTCGGTCTTGCCCACGCCCGTCGGGCCGAGGAACAGGAACGAGCCGGTGGGCCGGTTCGGGTCCGCGACGCCGGCGCGGGTGCGGCGCACCGCGTCCGAGACCGCGGTGACCGCGGCCTCCTGACCGATCACGCGCTTGCCGATCTCCGACTCCATGCGCAGCAGCTTCGCCGTCTCACCCTCGAGCATGCGGCCGGCGGGGACGCCGGTCCAGGCGGAGACCACATCGGCCACGTCGTCGGGGCCGACCTCCTCCTTGAGCATGACCTCGCCGTCGGAGGCGGCACCCGACAAGGCGACCGCCTCGTCGAGCTGCTTCTCCAGCGCGGGGATCTGGCCGTAGCGCAGCTCCGCCGCGCGACCGAGGTCGCCGTCGCGCTCAGCGCGCTCCGACTCGCCCTTCAGCGTCTCGAGCTGCTCCTTGAGCGAGCGCACCGAATCGATGGCACCCTTCTCGTTCTGCCAGCGGGAGGTGAGCTGGGCCAGCTTCTCCTTGTGATCGGCGAGCTCGCCGCGCAGCTTCTCCAGGCGGTCCTTCGACGCGTCGTCGGACTCCTTCGACAGCGCCATCTCCTCGATCTCGAGGCGGCGGACCAGCCGCTCCTCGGCGTCGATCTCCTCGGGGCGCGAGTCGATCTCCATCCGCAGGCGCGATGCGGCCTCGTCGACGAGGTCGATCGCCTTGTCGGGCAGGAACCTGCTCGTGATGTAGCGGTCGGAGAGGGACGCGGCGGCGACCAGCGCGGAGTCGGTGATGCGCACGCCGTGGTGCACCTCGTACCGCTCCTTGAGGCCACGCAGGATGCCGACGGTGTCCTCCACCGACGGCTCGCCGACCAGCACCTGCTGGAACCGGCGCTCGAGCGCGGCGTCCTTCTCGATGTACTGGCGGTACTCATCGAGCGTGGTCGCGCCGACGAGCCGCAACTCGCCGCGGGCCAGCATCGGCTTGATCATGTTGCCCGCGTCCATGGCGGAGTCGCCGGTGGCGCCGGCGCCCACGATGGTGTGCAGCTCGTCGATGAAGGTGATGATCTGGCCGGAGCTGGCCTTGATCTCGTCGAGGACGGCCTTGAGCCGCTCCTCGAACTCGCCGCGGTACTTGGCGCCCGCGACCATCGAGCCGAGGTCCAGCGAGACCACGGTCTTGTCGCGCAGCGACTCCGGCACGTCGCCCGTCACCACGCGCTGGGCCAGGCCCTCGACGATGGCCGTCTTGCCGACGCCGGGCTCGCCGATGAGCACCGGATTGTTCTTGGTGCGCCGGCTCAGGACCTGGACCACACGACGGATCTCGTTGTCGCGCCCGATGACCGGGTCGAGCTTGCCCTCGCGGGCCCGCGCGGTGAGGTCGGTCGAGTACTTCTCCAGAGCCTGGTACTGGCCCTCCGGATCCTGCGACGTGACCTTCGCGCTGCCGCGGACGGCCGTGAAGGCCTCGCGGATCTCCTGCGGGGTCGCGCCGGCGGAGGTGAGGACCTGCGCGGCCTCACCGCCCGCCTCCGCGAGCCCGTAGAGCACGTGCTCGGTGGAGACGAACTGATCGCCCATCTCGGTCGCGAGTTTCTGCGCCGCACTGATCGACGCGATCGACTCGCGGCTGAGCTGCGGCGTGGCGGTGGAGCCGCTGGCCTTCGGCTTGCGGTCCACGAGGTCCTGCGCGCGGTTGCGCACGGTGACGGGATCCACACCCACCGCCTTGAGCAGCGGCGCGGCGATCCCGTCGGTCTGGTCGAGCAGCGCCACCAGCAGGTGCGCCGGAGAGATCTCCGGGTTCCCCGCGGCGGACGCCGCCTGCAGAGCCGAGGTCAGCGCGGCCTGCGTCTTGGTGGTGGGCTGGAACGAATCCACTTCTGGTGACCTCCTGGGTCGTCTCGAACACGGTCATGCACCCTGAGCCTTCTCCACTCAAGTATGCCTTCTGTGTTCCTCAACGCGCAGAACCTTGAGTCTGTTCCGCTCAAGCTGGGGATTCGGAGTGACCCATCCCACAGACCCGACAGGCGCGTTGAAACATCACCGCGAGAATCCGGAGATCGGCAGGGTTTCGCACGCGAAACGGCGCGATGCGCGGAGATCTTTCGACTACGCCAGCGCCGCGACGCGCTCCGCGAGCTTCTGGTGCGCGGCGGCGTCGGGGTGACCGTCACTACTGGTCCCGTACACCCAGCCCTCGCTGAGCGGGGAGATGACGGACACCGACGGCTCGACCGCTCGGGCGGCGCCGACGATCGCCGCCTCGGTGGCGCGGGCGTTCGGGCCGCTGCCGCGGACGGACGGGAAGACCGTGATCAGCGCGACCCTGGCCCTCGGAGCCTGCGAGCGCACCATGGCGATCACCTGCCGCACCTGACTGTCGATCGCGGCGGTCGAGGCGCCCACGTCGTTGGAACCGGCCTGCACCACGACGAGCGCCGGGTCGCGCTCCGGAAGGTTCGCGGCCCGGGTCAGCCCGGCGATCGCGCCGTCGTTGTAGCCGGCGCCACTGCGGGCGCTGAGGTACACGGACCGACCGGCGATGGCGCTGATCATCCGCGGATAGGCCACGACGCCCTCGACCTCGTAGCCGGTCGAGATCGACGCGCCGATCACGACGATGGGCCGGGAATCCGCGGTGCGCGAGACGGCACCCGGGTCAGCGGCGACGGTGCCGGCGGACGCCCCGCCCACCGACGCGATCACCGCGGCTCCGATTCCGACCATTACCCCGAAACGCGACACGCTCATGCCGACATCGTGACACAACAGGAGTCACATACGTAACTCTCCCGACTTTCTTCACACTTGTCTCGCGAGCACCACTCCGTGGCGCCCCGACCGGCCAGCTGCCCGCCGCCACCGCGGGCGTTTCGGGTGTGGACGGCATATCGCACCCGAAACGCGCCGTCGCACCTGTCATGCCGGGTGCCACGGGGCGAAAGCGGTGCGGGAGCCCATCCGCACCCGATCCGCCCGCGACCGTGCGTGCAGCGGGTGCGGCTGACCGTCGTGCGCTGCCGTGCAGCCGGGGGGGCCGCCGCTCGGGTCAGACCAGCCCGGCGACGCGCTCGGCGATCCGCAGATGCGCAGCGGAACCGGGGTGGCCGTCCTCCGAGGAGGTGTAGTTCCAGCCCTCGCTCAGCGGGGAGATCACGACGACGCTCGGGTCGACGGATCGGGCCGCGCCGATGATCGCAGCGTCGGTGGTGCGCGCCGCGTCGCCGCTGTGGATCGACGGGAACACCGTGACCACGGCGATCTTCGCGCCGGGCGCCTGCTGGCGCACCGTCGAGACGACCTGCCGTACCTGGCCCGCGACAAGGGCCGGCGGCGCGCCGACGTCGTTGGTGCCCGCCTGGAGCACGACCAGCGACGGATTCTGCGCGGGCAGGTTCGCGGCGCGGGTGAGCCGCGCGATGGAGCCGTCGGCGTAGCCGGCGCCCACGCGGGAGCTGACCTGGACCGGGCGGCCGGAGATCGCGGCGACGCGGTGCGGGTAGGCCTGGGCGGAGGAAACCTCCTTGCCCGACGACACGGAGGCGCCGATCACAACGACGGGGCGCCGATCCGCGGAGACGCCCCGGACCGCGGCGGGCTTCGCCGCAGCCTGCTTCCCGGAGAGGGGCTTGGCCACCGCCTTCGCGGCCGCAGGCTTCGCGGCAACCCTCGGCACGACGACCGGCTGCACACGCTGGACCGACGCCGTCGCGGGGGGAGCATCGGCGGCCGTCCCGGTGTCGGCGGAAGCGGCCCCTGCGGCGATCGGCGCGAGGGCGATGCCCGCTCCGAAAGCGATGCCGTATCCGATGCGGCGCACGCGGCGGCTGACTCGCACAGCGATCATGGCGGTGGAACCCTCTCTTCGAGCTCGTCGATCCCTCGGCACGATGTGCGCGCCCGGGAGAAAGATACTCGACGGCCCGGTTCGGCGCAGCACCGGGCGCGCCGTCCGCGCGGCGACGTGACGAACGCAAAGCCGCAGGTAGGATGGGGCCGTCAACGCAAAGATCGGCAGGCAGGAGCGGAGCGGCAGTGGGTGCGCATGCACGGCACGGTCTGGCGCAGATCGCAGCCGATCTCCAGCCGGTGGCGGACGACTTCACCAAGGGCCTCTTCGCCCGCCTCTTCGCCATGGATCCGTCCCTGCGCGACCTCTTCCCCGCCAACATGTCGGGGCATCGCGCGACCTTCCAGCGCGTGCTCGACCACGTCTTCACCTCGATCCCGAAGACCGACGGGCACGACGAGCTGATCGAGTTCCTCGCGCAGCTCGGGCGCGACCACCGCAAGTACGGGCTGACCGAGGCCCACTACGAGACGATGTCGGCGGCGCTCATCGCGGAGGTGCATGCCGTCTACACGCCGCACGGCGGGCTCGACGAGGAGGACGCCGTGGTGCTCGAGCAGGGCGTGCAGCTGCTCACCGGCGTGATGCGTGGCGGCGCGCACTCCGATCCGACGCCCGCACGCCGCACGGCGCGCGTGGTGGAGGTGCTGCGCCCCCACCCCGGCCTGTCGGTGGTACGGCTCGTGGCCGACGAGCCGCTGCTCTTCCGGCCCGGCCAGTACGTCGAGACGCAGGTCCCTCAGGTGCCTCGGGTCTGGCGGCCCCTGTCGCTGGCGATGCCACCGAACACGCAGGGACAGTTGGAGTTCCATATCCGATCGGTGCCGGGCGGCTACCTCTCCAGCACCGTCTTCGGCGAGACCCGCCCGGGCGACGTGTGGCAGTTCGGGCAGGTCCACGGGCTTCTGCGGCCCGACGGTGACCGCCCCGTCACGATGATCGCCGGCGGCACCGGCCTCGCGCCGATGAAGTCCATACTGCTCGCGATGGCCATGAATGCCGACAACCCCGACGCGCACCTCCTCGTGGGGGCGCGATCGCCGGGGTTGCTGTACGACTCGGATTCCCTGGCGCCGCTGGCGGCGACGAATCCGTGGCTCAGGGTGACGCAGGTGACGGACGCGCGACAAGATCCGTGGTGGCTCAGGCACCCCGCCACCGCACACCGCGCGCTGCCGCTGCGGCACGGCTCGCTGGTCGATGCGATGGACGGCCTGGATCTCACCGGGCACCGCGTGCTGATCGCCGGCCCGCGGGGCCTGCTGCGCGCCGCGAGCGAGAAGGCCGTGGCGCGGGGCGCGGCAGCCGAGGACGTGGTGCACGATCCGCTGTGAGCGGACCGAGCGGCACGGCCGCGTTGGACGTGCGACGGCCCCGGGGTCGTCGGACTCCCGGGGCCGTGGCTGGACATCTGATCAGGGCTTACGGCGACTCCGCGGCTGCCGGACTCCCGGGGCAGAGGAGAGGACCGCCCTCAGCTGCCGCGGCGACTTCGCGGTTGCCACACCACCAACGCCGATGATTTCGGCACGTGCACGAGTTCGCCTCCGCGGCGGACGTTGTCGACCTGCGCGGCGAGCTCCTCGACTCTCCGCTGCAGGGCGTCGACCTGATTGGTCAGGTCGATGATCCGCTTGATCCCGGCGAGGTTCACGCCCTCGTCCTGCGAGAGCCGCTGAACCTCGCGGAGCAGGTCGACGTCGCGCGAGGAGTAGCGCCGACCTCCGCCCGCCGACCGCTCGGGCGTCACGAGCCCGAGCCGGTCGTACGTGCGGAGGGTCTGCGCGTGCATCCCCGCGAGTTGCGCAGCCACCGAGATCATGAACACGTGCGCGTCCGGGTCCTCGGGGAACCGCTGGTCGACATTCATCGCTACGCCCCCGCGGTGCTTCCGGCGCCGGCCCAGCCGCCGCGCGGGTCGAAGCCCGCGGCGCGCTCGGCCTCCGCGTAGTCGCGGAGCGCCTGCTGTGCCCGCTCATCGAGCGACGGGGGCACCGCGACCTGCACCTTGACGAGCAGATCGCCGTGGCCGCCCGCCCGCTTCGGCACGCCGCGGCCACGCACCCGGAGGGTGCGGCCATCGGTGGTGCCCGCCGGGATCTTCACGCCCACCGGCTGTCCCAGCGTGGGGACGGTGACGGTGGCGCCCAGCGCCAGCTCCGCGAAGCTCACGGGCAGGGTGACGAGCAGGTCGTCGCCGTTGCGGGTGAAGACCTCGTCGGCGCTGACGTGAACGGTGACGAACAGGTCGCCCGAGGGCGCCCCGCGCATCCCGGCCTGCCCCTGGCCGGCCAGGCGAATACGCTGGCCGTCCTTGACACCGGGCGGGATCTTCACGTTCACCGTGCGGGTGCGCACGGTGACGCCGGTGCCGCTGCAGTCCGAGCACGGGTCGTCGATCACCGAGCCGGTTCCGCGGCAGTCCGGGCACGGCTCGGAGAAGCTGAACGCCCCCTGGTTCCGGCTCACGAGTCCGGAACCGTTGCAGGACTGGCATACCCGCGGGCTGGTGCCCGGCTTGGCGCCGGACCCGTGGCAGGTGGTGCACGGCGAGGGCGAGGTCAGCGTGATGGGCGTGGTCACGCCCAGCGTCGCGTCGCGGAAGCCCAGTGTCAGCTCGGATTCCAGGTCGCTGCCGCGGCGCGGCCGCGTGGGCTGTGGGCCCGGGCCGGAGCCCTGTCCCGCGCCGCCTCGGTTGAACAGTCCCTCGAAGATGTCCCCGAAGCCGCCACTCCCGCCGCTGCCGGAGGCGGCACCGTCGAAGATGTCGGAGAAGGAGAACCCGCCGGAGCCGCCGCTGGTGTTGCCGAAACCGCCGGTGCCGAAACCGCCGCCACCGCCGTAGCCGCCCGCGCCGCCGGAGCCGAAGCGACCGCCGCCGAACAGGCGCCGCGTCTCGTCGTACTCCTTGCGCTTAGCCGGATCGGAGAGCACGGCGTGCGCCTCGGAGACCCGCTTGAACCGCTCCTCGGCCTGCGTGTTGCCCGGATTCGCGTCCGGGTGCAGCTCACGGGCCAGCTTGCGATAGGCCTTCTTGATCTCGTCGGCACTCGCACTGGAGCTGACGCCCAGCTCCTTGTAGAAGTCCTGCTCAACCCATTCCCTCTGTGCCACTGGGCATCACCTCCTTTATTGCTCGTCCTGGCTCGGGGCCTCCGCCGGACGGTCGACCACTGCCACCATCGCGTTACGGATCACCTTGCCATCGATCTGATATCCCTGGCGCAGCACCGCTCCCAGAACGGGATCGGCACCGTCACCCTCGTGCTGCACGGCCTCGTGGATCGCGGGGTCGAACTCGTCGCCCTCCGCGCCGAAGGACTCGAGACCGAGGGTCTTGAGCACGCCGTCGAGCTTGTCGGACACGGACTTCAGTGGCCCGGCCTCGAGATCGCCGTGGTTGCGCGCGCGCTCCAGGTCGTCGAGAACGACGAGCAGCTCGCCGACCACGAAGGCCTTGCCCGCAGCGCGGGCGTCCACCACGTCGCGCGCGGTGCGCTTGCGATAGTTGGCGTACTCGGCGGTCACGCGCTGCAGATCGGCGGTGAGTTCCGCCTCCTTATCGGGCGCGGCCTCCTCCACGATCTCGGCGCCGGCCGGGGCCGCGGCGGAATCCTCCGCCGCGACCTCCGCCTCCGCGGTCACCTCATCCGGTTCCACCGGATTGCTGGGACTCGTCATTACTTGGCGTCCTTCGGGTCCTCGTCGACGACCTCGGCGTCCACGACGCCATCGTCCTGCTGGGCGCCGGCGTCGGCACCGTCGGCCTGCGCCTCAGCGGCACCGGCCTGCGCGTACAGCGCCTGGCCCAGCTCCTGCGACTCGGTCGAGAGCTTCTCGACGGCGGCCTTCACGGCGGCGATGTCGGTGCCCTGGAGCGCCTCGTTCGCCTCCTTGATGGCGGCCTCGACCTTCTCCTTGTTCTCGGCCGGGACCTTGTCCTCGTTCTCCTTGAGGAACTTCTCGGTCTGGTTGACCAGCGACTCGGCCTGGTTGCGGGTCTCCGCCTCCTCGCGACGAGCCTTGTCCTCCTGGGCGTGCGCCTCGGCGTCCTTGATCATCCGGTCGATCTCCTCCTGCGACAGGCCACTGCCGTCGGAGATCTTGATGGTGTTCTCCTTGCCGGTGCCCTTGTCCTTCGCGGTCACGTGCACGATGCCGTTGGCGTCGATGTCGAAGGTGACCTCGATCTGGGGCACGCCGCGCGGCGCCGGCGCGATGCCGGTGAGCTCGAAGCTGCCGAGCAGCTTGTTGTGCGCCGCGATCTCACGCTCGCCCTGGAAGACCTGGATCTGCACCGACGGCTGGTTGTCGTCGGCCGTGGTGAAGGTCTCGGACCGCTTGGTGGGGATGGTGGTGTTGCGCTCGATGAGCTTGGTCATCACGCCGCCCTTGGTCTCGATGCCGAGGGACAGCGGGGTGACGTCGAGCAGCAGCACGTCCTTGACCTCGCCGCGCAGCACGCCGGCCTGCAGGGCGGCGCCGACGGCGACGACCTCGTCCGGGTTGACGCCCTTGTTGGGCTCCTGGCCGCCGGTCAGCTCCTTGACGAGCTCGGTCACGGCGGGCATACGGGTCGACCCACCGACGAGCACGACGTGGTCGATGTCGCCCACGGCGATGCCGGCGTCCTTGATGACCGCCTGGAAGGGCTTGCGGGTGCGCTCCAGCAGATCGTTGGTGATCTTCTGGAACTCGCTGCGCGAGAGGTTCTCGTCGAGGAACAGCGGGTTCTTGTCCGCGTCCACCGTGATGTACGGCAGGTTGATCGACGTGCTCTGGCCCGAGCTCAGCTCGATCTTCGCCTTCTCGGCGGCCTCACGCAGACGCTGCATGGCCATCTTGTCCTTGGTCAGGTCGATGCCGTGCTGCGCCTTGAACTTCTCGACGAGCCAGTCGACGATGCGCTGATCCCAGTCGTCGCCGCCGAGGTTGTTGTCGCCCGAGGTCGCGCGGACCTCGACGACGCCGTCGCCGATCTCCAGCAGCGAGACGTCGAACGTGCCGCCACCGAGGTCGAAGACCAGGATGGTCTGCTCCTTCTCGCCCTTGTCCAGGCCGTACGCCAGCGCGGCGGCGGTGGGCTCGTTGACGATGCGGAGCACGTTCAGGCCGGCGATCTGACCGGCCTCCTTGGTGGCCTGGCGCTGCGCGTCGTTGAAGTACGCGGGCACCGTGACGACGGCGTCGGTGACGTCCTCGCCCAGGTACGCCTCGGCGTCGCGCTTGAGCTTCATCAGCGTGCGGGCGCTGATCTCCTGGCTGGTGTAGTCCTTGTCGTCGATCTTCTGCGTCCAGTCGGTGCCGATGTGGCGCTTGACGGAGCGGATGGTGCGGTCGACGTTCGTGACGGCCTGGTTCTTGGCGGGCTGACCCACCAGGACCTCACCGTTGCGCGCGAAGGCCACCACCGAGGGGGTGGTCCGCGAGCCCTCGGCGTTCGCGATCACGACCGGGTCGCCGCCCTCGAGGACAGCGACGCACGAGTTGGTGGTGCCGAGGTCGATGCCTACTGCACGTCCCATATTGATTTGCCTCCTGAGTAGTTCTGCTACAGATCCAGACTTCAGCGCCCCCGGCTCAAGGGGCGAACACTTCAGTTCTACCCCATTGAGCGGATCACGCTCAAGTAGTACGTTCTGTTCAACGGACCATCGGACGGGAATGTTCCCGATTTCTCGAGAAAGTTGAGCGCGGGTCACTCAAGGCGCGTTCTCCCAGGTCGCGCGGTCCGACGGTGCCGGGCTCTCACGGGGAATCCCCGGGTTCGACTGGGTAGTTCCACGGATCCGCGGGGCGCCGGCATCGAGTGGACTGGATGCATGACGAACACGGTCTGCACCGAACACCGCGATGCACTGCGCACCCGTATCGGCCGCGCTGCGCTCGTCGCCTGCGGCGGGACGTACGCGTGTTTCCTTCTGCTCGTCGCCGCGATGCTCAGCGACAGCCTTGAGAACTTCGACGAGTTGTTGGGCGCTGCCGCCATCGCTGCGCTCACGACTCCGTTCCTCGCCGCGATCGGCAGCGCGTGGGGCCGCGGCCCGTGCCGGATCGCCTGCACCACCGTCCTCGCCATGACCGGCCCCGTCGTCGCGATCCTCCTCCTCACCGTGCTCGCAGCCGCGTCGAACTGACCGCGGCCGAGCACGCGCGGGCACGCCGGGCATGAGGCTCGTCCCCCGCGCCGCGCCGAATCCCCTCGGATCCGTTCACTCCCCCACGAGAAGCCGCTCCCCTGATGAGGGAGCGGCCGTCCCCCACGCGGCGCCGATTCCCCCACGCAACGCCAAGCTCTCCCCCGCCCGACGCCGGCTCCCCCACGAAACGCCGAGCGGGCGGGCCGCCGAAGCGACCCGCCCGCACCGTCGAACCCGTTACGCGGCGACCTGAGCGCCCTCCGACACCGGCTCCAAGGCCAGCGCGACGATCTCGGCGACGTCGACCATCGGCTTGACCTCCAGCGCGTCGAGGACCTCGGCCGGGACGTCGTCCAGGTCGGGCTCGTTGCGCTGCGGCACGAAGACCGTCTTCAGGCCGTTGCGCTGCGCCGCCAGCAGCTTCTGCTTGACGCCACCGATGGGCAGCACCCGGCCGTTCAACGTGACCTCGCCGGTCATGCCGACATCGCTGCGCACGCGCCGCCCCGTCAGCATCGAGGCCAGCGCGGTGACCATCGTGACGCCCGCCGACGGTCCGTCCTTGGGGACGGCGCCGGCCGGGAAGTGGATGTGCACCGTGCCGTTCAACGCAGCCGGATCGATGCCGAACTCGGCGGCATGCGCCTGCACGTACGACAGCGCGATCTGCGCCGACTCCTTCATCACGTCGCCCAGCTGGCCCGTCAGCTTCAGCTCCGGGCCGGACTCGCCGGGCGTGTGCAGCGCCTCGATGAACAGGACGTCGCCGCCCATGCCGGTCACGGCGAGCCCGGTCGCGACGCCCGGCACCTCCGTGCGCTCGGCGGTCTCCGGGGTGAATCGCGGCCGGCCGAGGTAGCCCTGCAGGTCCCCGACATCGACGACGGTGCGCCCGCCCTCCGTGGCGGAGGACTGCTCCACCGCGACCTTGCGCAGGGCCTTGGCGAGCAGCCGCTCGAACTGCCGGACGCCCGGCTCCCGGGTGTAATTCGCGGCGATCTCGCGCAGCGCGCCGTCGGTGACGGCCACCTCGTCGGCGGTCAGTGCCGCCCGCTCGAGCTGCCGCGGCACCAGGTAGTCGCGGGCGATCGCGACCTTGTCGTCCTCGGTGTAGCCGTCGAGGGTGACGAGCTCCATGCGGTCGAGCAGCGCCGACGGGATGTTCTCCACGACGTTGGCCGTCGCCAGGAAGACCACGTCGGACAGGTCCAGGTCGAGGTCGAGGTAGTGGTCGCGGAAGGTGTGGTTCTGCGCGGGATCGAGGACCTCGAGCAGGGCCGCCGCGGGGTCGCCGCGGTAGTCGGAGCCCACCTTGTCGATCTCGTCGAGCAACACCACCGGGTTCATCGACCCGGCCTCGCCGATCGCGCGCACGATCCGGCCGGGCAGCGCGCCGACGTAGGTGCGACGGTGCCCGCGGATCTCGGCCTCGTCGCGCACGCCGCCGAGAGCCACGCGCACGAACTTCCGCCCGAGCGCCCGCGCGACGGACTCGCCGAGCGAGGTCTTGCCGACGCCGGGAGGGCCGGCGAGCACCATGACGGCGCCCGAACCTCGTCCGCCGACCAGCGACATGCCGCGCTGTGACCGGCGCGACCGCACGGCGAGGTACTCGACGATGCGGTCCTTCACGTCGTCGAGGCCGTGGTGGTCGGCGTCGAGGATCGTCCGCGCGCCGGCCAGGTCGTCCGAGTCCTCGGTCGTGACGTTCCACGGTAGGTCGAGGACGGTGTCGAGCCACGTGCGGATCCAGCCCGCCTCGGGGCTCTGGTCGGTGCCGCGCTCGAGCTTGCCGACCTCGCGCAGCGCCGCCTCGCGGACCGACTCGGGCAGGTCGGCGGCCTCGACGCGGGACCGGTAGTCGTCGGCACCGTCGGGCTCGTCCTCCCCGAGTTCCTTGCGGATGGCGTTCAGCTGCTGCCGGAGCAGGAACTCCTTCTGCTGCTTCTCCATCCCGTCGCGGACGTCGGAGGCGATCTTGTCGCTCACCTCGGTCTCGGCGAGGTGCTCGCCGGTCCAGTCGATGAGCTGCTGGAGCCGCGCGTCGACGTCGCCGGTCTCCAGCAGCTCGCGCTTCTGCTCGTCGGTCAGCCACGACGAGTAGCCCGACGTGTCCGCCAGCGCGGCGGGATCGGTGAGCCGGTTGACGGCGTCGATGACCTGCCACGCCTCGCGGCGCTGCAGCATCGCGAGCACGACCTTCTTGTACTCGGCGGCCAGCTCGCGGGTGCGCTCGGTGACGGGCGCGTCGTCGACGAGCTCGACCTCGACCCACAGGGCCGCGCCTGGGCCTGTGGTGCCGGAGCCGATGTGGGCGCGCTGCTCGCCGCGGAGCACCGCGACGTATTCGGACTGCCCGGGAACCCGACCGACCTGCACGATCGACGCGACGACGCCGTGCGTCGGGTAGCGGTCGTCCAGCCGCGGGGCGATGAGGAGCTTGCCGCGCTCGCTCGCGCGGCCGGCGTCGACGGCGGCCTGCGCAGCGTCGTCGAGGGTGATCGGCACGACCATGCCGGGGAGCACGACGAGGTCGGGGACGAAGAGAACGGGCAGCGAGATCTGCTCAGACATGGGACCTCCAAAGTTCAGTCTGACCCGCTCAACGCCGATGCCCGGCCGGGTTGTTCCGGCCGGGCATCGGCGTTCGCCCTCAGCGGATTTCAGGCCGCCACAGGCTCGCGTTCGGGGCGCGCCTCGTGCTCGACCCCTTCGTGCTCCCGCCCCACCTCGAAGCGCAGCAGCCGCAGCGCGTTGGCCACGACGATGAGCGTCGAGCCCTCATGGATGAAGACCACCGGCCCCATCGGCATGCCGAGGAAGGTCACGATCACGAGGAAGACGACGATGCCGAGCGAGGCGATGAGGTTCTGGCGGATGATCCGGCTCGTCTGCCGGCTCAGCCGCACCGCGAAGGGCAGGCGACCCAGGTCATCGCTCATCAACGCGACGTCGGCGGTCTCCAGCGCCACCGCCGAGCCGGCGGCGCCCATCGCGATACCCACGTCGGCCTGCGCCATCGCGGGGGCGTCGTTGACGCCGTCGCCGACCATGGCGCACCGTCGGGCGTCCGTCCCGGCGCCGGAGAGGCCCCGGACCTGGGTGACCTTGTCCTCGGGCAGCAGTCCGCCGAGCGCCCGGTCGACGCCCACCTCGCGGCCCACGGCCTCCGCCACCTGCTGGTGGTCGCCGGAGATCATCACGATGTCGGTCATCCCGGACTCGCGCAGCCGGTCGAGCACCTGTCCGGCCTCCCGGCGCGGAGTGTCCATCACGCCGATCACGCCGAGGAAGCGGCCGCCGCGGCGCACGATCATCAGGGTGCGGCCGGCGGCCTGCAGACGCGCGACCTCCGCGGCGACGGGTTCGAGCGAGACGTCCATGTCGGTGAACAGGCGCTCGTTGCCGATCTCCACGTTCTCGCCGCCGATGCTCGCGCGGACGCCGCGGCCGGTGACGGACTGCAGGTCGGAGGCAGTGAGCACCGTCGACGTGCGGGCCGCGACGGCCTCTGCGACCGCAGCGGCGAGGGGGTGGTCGGAGAGCTTCTCGACGGCGAGGGTGGTCGCGAGCAGCTCGTCGAGCTCGACGCCGGGCGCGGCGACGGTGTCGGTGACCCGCGGCTCGCCCCAGGTGAGCGTGCCTGTCTTGTCGAAGGCGATCGACGTAACGCGTCCCAGCGTCTCGAGCGGGGCGCCGCCCTTGACGAGCACGCCGGCGCGGGCCGCGCGGGCGACACCGGCGAGCACGGCTGAAGGGGTGGCCAGCGCCAGCGCGCAGGGGCTCGCGGCGACGAGCACGGCCATCGCGAGGTAGAAGGCGTCGTCGAAGGGATTGCCGAGAGCGAAGTAGCCGACCAGGAAGACTCCGATGACGAACGCGATCACGGCGGGCACGTAGATCCGCTGGAACCTGTCGAGGAAGCGCTGCGTGGGCGACTTGGCCTGGTCGGTGGACGCGACGAGCTCGACGACCTTGCTCAGCGTGGAGTCCTTCGCCAGCGCCGTGACCTGCACGACGAGCGCGCCGGAGCCGTTGACGGTGCCCGCGAAGACCTTGTTCTCGTCGGCGAGGCGGCCGGTGCGGGCCGGATCGAGGGGCTCCTTCTCGACGGGCATCGACTCGCCCGTGACGGCGCTCTGGTCGATCGCGGACCGGCCGTCGACGACCACGCCGTCGGAGCTGACGCGGGCGTTGGGGCGGATCAGCACGAGGTCGCCGACGGCGACGTCCTCCACCTGCCGGTCGACGAACTCGCCCGCCGTGGTCGACGGTCCGCCGACGTGCACCAGAGCGGTGCGGGGCGCGAGGCCGGCGAGTGCCTCGATCGACTTCGAGGCCCTGGCCAGCGCGAACTCCTCGAGTGCATGGCCGAGGCTGAACAGGAACAGCAGCACCGCGCCCTCGGCGAACCGCCCGATGGAGGCGGCGCCGATCGCCGCGACCAGCATGAGGAAGTCGACCTCGAACTTGCCGTTCAGCGTGGACTTGATGGCGGAGCGGATGGTGAAGAAGCCGCCGAAGAAGTACGTGGCGAGGAAGAGGGCGGTGCCGACGTCGGGCAGCTTCAGTGCGTACTCGGCGATCATGCCCGCGGTGTAGGTGACGCCCGAGGCGATGGCGAAGCCGATCTCCCACCGCGCCGAGTGGCCGGATTCGTGGTCGTGTTCTGCGCTCATGGCCTGAGCGTATGTCACATATGCATACATTGCAATATATTGCTGTCTGGCCTTTCTAGAATCGTCCCGTGCACATCGGAATCATCGGGGCGGGACTGTCCGGGCTGTCGGCGGCGCTGCACCTACTCGGGGCGGGTCACGAGGTCACCGTGATCGAGCGGTCGGCGCAGGTCGGCGGACGCGCGGGGACGGAGCGCATCCGCGGGCACCTCGTCGATCCGGGCGCGAGCGTGCTCACCATGCCGGAGCTCGTCTTCGACGCCCTCGCCGCAGGCGGACTGGACCGATTCGATGCCGAGAACGAGCTGGACCTGCTCCCCGTCACGCCCGCCTACGCGGGCCGCTTCCCCGCGCTCGACGGACTACCGCCGAGTGTCCTGCACGTCCCGGACGACCTCGCGGTGGACGAACACATGCGCTGGCAGGAGGCGATGTTCGACGCCGCCTACGAACGGTTCATCGGCGGCGACGCCGCGTGGAGCTCGTACGCGAATCCGCGCGACCTCGCCGCCCTGGGGCGACTGGTAAAGCTGGGTGCGCTGCGCTCGATGCAGCATCAGGTGGACCGCCGCGTTCACGACCCCCGCGCCCGCCGCATGCTCACCTTCCAGGCGCTGTACGCGGGCGTCGCGCCGTCGGCAGCACGGGCGGTGTACGCCGTGATCTCGCACATGGACGTGGGTCGCGGCGTCTGGTACCCGCGGGCCGGCATGGGGCACGTCGCCTCCGTCATGGCCGAGCAGGTCGAGCGCGCCGGCGGCACCGTCCTCCTCGGACACGAGGTGATCGGCCTCGATGGCCGACGCGGGCTCGCGACCGGGCTCCGGGCACGCTCGGACGCCGGTGTGCGGCAGCTCGGGTTCGACGGGGTGGTGCTCACCGCCGACGCTCCGATCACCGACCGGCTCATCGCGCCGCTGGGCGGGCGGGCGCCGCGCAAGGTGCGGCTGTCGCCGTCGGCGGTGGTCGCGCACCTCGACGTGGATCTGGACCTGCAGGACCACTGGCCGACGCAGGCGCACCACACGCTGGACTTCGGCGCCGCGTGGGAGCAGACATTCGCGGAGATCACCGCGACGCGGGGCCGCGGGCGGCTCATGAGCGACCCGTCGTTCCTCATCACGCGGCCGTCGGTCACGACGGGCGAGCCCGGACCGGTGAGCGTGCTGGCGCCCTGCCCGAACGTGGAATCGGCGCCGCTGGACTGGGACACGATCGGCGCCGACTACGTGCGCGACGCGCTGCGAACCCTGGAGGGCCGCGGCTACCGCGGGATCACCGGCGCGGAGGTGCTCCACGTGGACACCCCGGCGGACTGGGCACGACAGGGCATGTCGGCGGGCACCCCGTTCGCCGCGGCGCACACCCTGACCCAGACGGGGCCGCTCCGCAGGCCGCAGCGGGTCCCCGGGATCGCGAACGCGGTGCTCGCGGGGTCGATGACGCACCCCGGCGTCGGCGTGCCCCCCGCGCTGATCTCCGGCCGACTGGCCGCGCAGGCGCTCGGCTCCTCGTGAAACCGGCCGAATTCGCCATCACGAGGGAAGATTCGGCCTCGTGACGCAGAATTCGCCCGATTTCACGACGTATTCCTAGAGCAGGGCGTCGATCTGGTTCATCGCCTGGGTCATGCCCTCTTCCATGCCCATCTCGAGAACCTGCTCGAGCTGCTCGAGTGACCGGTGCGTGGCGGTGAGGGTCATGTGCGTGACATCGCCGTCGCGCGCGATGACGACGGTGGTCGTGGAGTGGTCCTCGGGGTCGACGGGCTCGCCGTCCTCACCGGCGAAGCCGTCGCGGAAGGTGAAGGTCGACGGGGCGTCGGTGGACACCGTCGAGAACCAGCCGCTGGCCTTCGTGCCGTCCGGACCGGTCATGTAGTAACGGGACTCGCCGCCGGGCCGCAGCTCGTGACGGACGAAGGTAGCGGGCCATCCGGGCGGGCCCCACCACTTCTCCAGCAGCCGGGGATCCTCCCAGAGCTGCCAGACCCGCTCCGGGGAGGCGGCGAACTCGGCCTCCAGAGTGAAGGTGAGCGCCTCGCGATCGGCTCCGGTGGTGAGCACGGGCATGATGGAACTCCTCAATCGTTCGGGGGGTCGAGCAGCGCGTCCATGCGCGCCACTCGTCCCCGCCACAGGTCCTCGTATCCGCGCAGCATGCGGGTGCCGCGCGCGATGGTCTCGACGTCCGGGCCGACCAGGACCTCGCGGCCCCGCCGGGTCTTGACGACCAGGCCGGCCTTCTCCAGCACCGCCACGTGCTTCTGCACCGCCGCGAAGCTCATCTCGTAGCCGCGGGCGAGCTCCGAGACGGAGCACTCCCGCCCAATCACCCGGACGACGATGTCGCGCCGGGTGCGATCCGCGAGGGCGTGGAAGAGGCGGTCCGCTTCGTCCGATGCGAGTTCATCTACAACCATCGAGTTGTACGTTACCGCCGTCACATACGGCCCGCAAGAGCTTCGGCCCAGCCGCCCGAAAGTGATAGATTCCGTGCCGAGTGCTCTCACAGCCGGTAGCGCTCACTGGACATCAGGGTGTTGAATGTCAAGACACCCACGTGGAAGGAGTCGGACGATGAGTTCGCGCACATCGGCCCAGCAGCACGAGCCCGCAGAGGTCGAGATCCACGCCCGGAACGTGGAGTTCGACTGGGAGAACGTGCCACTCGAGTGGATCCCCGGCGAGCCCGTGGCCAGCGACATCATCAGCAGCATCCTGCACTCCGTGCTCCCCGAGGGCGAGCGCTGGTTCTGCGAGGTCTACACCGAGGCGCTGCCCTTCGTGAAGGACGAGAACCTCGCCCGTACGATGCGCGGCTTCATCGGCCAGGAGGCCATGCACGCCGAGTCGCACGATCGCGCGCTGTCCGAGTACCTGCAGCGCTGCGGCATCGACACCCAGCCCGTGGCCCGGCAGTTCGAGTACATCTTCCGCAGGATCCTCGCGCCGCGGACCTACCACTCGGACCGCGCCCAGTACAACGACATGGTGCAGCGGCTCTGGCTGATCGCCGCGGTCGAGCACTACACCGCGATCCTCGGCGTCTTCGCGCTCAACAATGCGTGGGACGACTACAACGTCGACCCGACGATGGCCGACATCTGTCGCTGGCACGGCGCCGAGGAGGTCGAGCACCGCTCCGTCGCGCATGACGTGGCGAACTACTTCGACCCGAGCTACTTCCACCGCTGCCGCGCGATGATCGTGGGCATCGTCTTCCTCATCCTCGCGCTGCACCGCACGTCGGGCTACATGCTGCGCAAGGATCCGAACTTCAGCTACTCCTACCCGCGCCTGTGGTGGGAGTACCTCAAGGGCTCCCGCAAGAACATCCTGCCGAAGCTGCGGGACGTCGTGAAGTTCACGCTCATCTATTTCAAGCCGAGCTTCGACCCCGCGTCGATCGGGTCGACCGCGCAGGCCGTCGCGTACCTCGCGAAGTCGCCGGCCGCCCGGGCGGCGAACGGATGACGGGCGAGCGCAAGGCACCGTCGGTCTTCCGTCCCTGGGGCGAGCCCGTCACGGAGATCCCCCCGCACCTGTACGGTCGGTGGAAGCGGGATCCGCTGCTGCGCTTCGCCAACGCCTTCTTCGGCGTGACGATCCCGGCGTTCGCGCACCTGATGAAGCCGCGGCACCTGGCCGAACCCAGCACCAGCCGGGACCTGCGGGTGGTCTCGCGCGAGATCGTCGCGCACGACAAGGACGTCGTCGCCCTGACCTTCGTCTCTGCGGACGACTCCCCGCTCCCCCGCTGGACGCCCGGCGCGCATCTCGATCTGCTGCTGCCCTCAGGCCGCATGCGCGAATACTCGCTGTGCGGCGACCCTGCGGACTCCGACACCTACCGCATCGCCGTGCGCCGGATCCCCGGCGGCGGAGGCGGTTCCGTCGAGGTGCACGAGACCCTGCAGGTCGGTTCGACGGTGACCGTCAAAGGCCCCCGCAACGGCATGCCGATGGCCGTACCCGGCCACGGCTCCTCCGCCGAGCATCTGCGCTTCGTCGCCGGCGGTATCGGCATCACGCCGATCCTGCCGATGATGATCGCCGCAGAGCGCCTGGGCCTGAGCTGGTCGATGCTCTACTCCGGCCGCTCCACCGACACCATCCCGTTCATCGCCGAGGTGGAGCGGTTCGGCGACAAGGTCGAGATCCGCACCGACGACGAGCACGGCATCCCCACCGCCGAGACGCTCATCGGCGAGACCCCGGGCCCGACGGCGCTGTACGCCTGCGGCCCGATCCCGATGCTCGAATCGTTGCGCGTGGGCCTGATCGGCCGCACCGACGTCGAACTGCATTACGAGCGCTTCTCCGCGCCGCCCGTGGTGAACGGCAAGCCCTTCACCGCCACCCTGGCCCAATCCGGACAGACCCTGGACGTGGCCGCCGACGAGACGCTGCTGGCCGCGATCCTCAAGGCCAAGCCAGACGCCCCATACTCCTGTAAGCAGGGTTTCTGCGGCACCTGCCGGATGACGGTGACCGAGGGCGCCGTCGACCACCGGGACAAGACCCTGACGCCCTACGAGCGGGAGCAGGGTCAGATGCTGACCTGCGTGTCTCGCGCGGCCGGCGACCACCTGACCATCGATCTGTAAGGCGCACACCATGACCGATCAGCACCGCTTCGACGTGACCACGTCCGACGGCCTCACCCTGGCGGGCTTCCGCTACGGCACCCACGACGCGGCGCGCCCGACGGTGCTCGCGATCCACGGCTACCCCGACAACCACCACGTGTGGGACGGCGTCGCCGCGGCCCTCGACGGCCGCGCGAACGTCTACACCTTCGACGTGCGCGGCGCGGGCGACTCGGAGGCTCCGGCCGGCAAGGCCGGGTACCGGTTCGACCGCCTGATCTCGGACATCTCGCGGGTCATCGACGCGGTGCGCGAGGTCAGCGGCGACCGCTCGAAGCTGCACCTCATCGGCCACGACTGGGGCTCGATCCAGGGCTGGCACGCCGTGGTCGATCCCGCGGTCGCGGACAAGACCGCCTCGTACACGTCGGTGTCCGGACCGAACCTGAACCACGCCGGCGAGTACCTGCAGGGCGTCCGCAGCGCGAAAGACCTGCCGGCCCGACTGCGCCAGGCAGCGGGCTCGACGTACATCCCGTTCTTCCTCATCCCCGGGCTGGCCGACGCCACCTACAAGCGCGGTTGGGGCCAAAAGCTCATCGAGACGCTGGAGAAGCGCGGGACCGGCGGCAAAGTCGCCGATGGGTACACGCGCAGCGACCGCGATTTCACCAACGGCCTGAACCTGTACCGCGCCAACATGCCCGGCCCGTTCCTCAAGCCGGCGGACGCCACCACGTCGGTGCCCGTGCAGGTGATCACGCCCGAGGGAGACCTGTTCGTGACGCCGCCGCTGCAGCTGGCCGGCCTGGAGAAGTCGCCGAAGTCGCGACACGTCTCGGTGCCCGGCGGGCACTGGGTGGTGGCACAGAACCCCGGCCCGCTGGCCGACGCGACCTTCGAGTGGGTCGAGGCGAACCGGTGATCCGCAGCATCCCGGTGCGCGGCCGCTGGGTGCGGGTCCGCGAGTCGGGCGACGCCTCTCTGCCCACTCTGGTTCTGCTGCATGGCATCACGCGGAGCCTGGAGGACTGGGACCCGACTTTCGAAGCCTTGGACGGGGAGTTCCGGCTCATCGCGCCCGACCTCGCCGGGTACGGCTGGTCCGCTCCCCACCCCGACGGTGCCGGCCTCGCCGCGCTCGCCGACGGGGTCGCGGAGACGCTGGCCGCGCTGAACGTCTCGGGCCCCGTGCACGTCGCGGGCAACTCGCTGGGCGGCGCGGTGACGATGACGCTGCTCGCCCGGCACCCAGAGCTGGTCGCGTCGATGACACTGGTGGATCCCGCCGGCTTCGGCAAGGAGGTCACGCCTCTGCTGCGCCTGCTCGGGGTTCCCGTGCTGGGCAAGCTGATCGCAACCACCCCCAGTCGCCCGGGTGCGATCGTCCAGGAGCGACTGATCTTCGCCGACAAGTCCTACGCCACCCGCGCGCGGATCGACCACGCGATGGCCATCGCCCGCGAGACGGACGCCGGCCTCACCGCGTGGAAGACCGCGGACGAACTCGGCTCCGTGCTCGGCGGCGTGCGCCGGGACTGGCGCGACGAGCTGCACCGCACCATCGCTCGAACCCCGCGGCCCACGATGGTGCTGTGGGGTGCGCGCGACAAGGTGCTCCCGCCCACGCATCTCGAGGCCGCGCGGTCGCTGATCCCGCACGCGGAGACACACCTCATTCCGGGCGTGGGCCACATGCCGCAGCTCGAGTGCACGCGCGAGTTCGCGGCGCTGATCACGTCGTTCCTGCAGCGGAATCCCGTGGCGGAGCTGCCGAAGGCCGCATCGCAGTAGATCACCGACGCCGCCGCGGGGTGCCCCTCGAGAATGGTCATGCGGGGCACACATTGCTCCGGTGATCGACTACCGGCTCATCGCGGACCCGAGAGCGCGCGGGCGATCACAGCAGCTTTAGCGGCGGCGGGGACGCGGACGCGACCGGACCGCGCACCGTCGAGCCCGGCGGCGCGGAGGCGGCGCAGGAGCTCCCCGTAGAGGTCGGCGGCGACGCGGACACCGCGTTGGACATCGCGCGGGAGCTGCGCGATGCCGGCGCGCCCGGCCACGAGGTCGGCGGCTGCGGCGTCGAGCGCCTCGTCGTAGGCGCGCTGCGTGAGTTCGGGCAGGTAGGCGCGGCCGAGGCGGAGCTCGTCGTCGGTGAGGTCGCGGAGGAAGTTGACCTTCTGGAACGCGGCGCCGAGCCGCAGGGCGTCGGGCGCGAGGTGCTCGTAGTCCGACGGTGCGACCCCCACCAGGTAGGCGCGCAGGCACATGAGCCCGACGACCTCGGCGGAGCCGTGGATGTACTCGGCGAGGGACTCCGCTGTGTGCGGGGCGGGCGTCAGGTCCGCGCGCATGGAGGCGAAGAAGGGCCTGGTCAGCTCCGTCCCGAAGCCCGTCGCGCGGGCGGTGCTCGCGAAGGCGTGCACCACGAGGTTCGCACTGAAGCCTTCGACGATCGCGCGCTCGACAGCTCCTTCGAGCGCGTCGAGGTGCGCCCGCGGGTCGGTCGGACAGGCACCGTCGACGATCTCGTCGGCGACCCGCACCAGCCCGTAGATCGACGTGACGTGACCCCGCACGCGGCGCGGCATGAGACGCGCCGCGAGGGAGAACGACGTGGAGTAGTCGCGGATCACCACCGCGGAGGCCGCGACGGCGGCGCGGCTGTACCGCTCACTCGGATCCATGCCTCCAGTCTCCCGACCGCCCCTCGGGACGTGTCAGGGCACCCCGATACGGTGGGTTGCATGCGCGTCGCCACCTGGAATGTGAACTCGGTCAAGCAGCGGCACGGCAGACTGCTGGAGTGGCTGGACTCGCGCCGGCCGGATGTCGTCTGCCTGCAGGAACTCAAGCTGACCGACGACGCTTTCGCCACCCTCGTCGGCCCCGATCTCGAGGAGCGCGGCTACGAGTTCTCCACCGCCGGGCAGCCGCAGTGGAACGGCTCGGCGCTCCTGTCCAAGGTCGGCCTGGAGGACGTGGTCGTCGGCATTCCCGGCGCTCCCGCGTTCGACGGGGCGGTCGAGGGCCGCGCGATCTCGGGCGTCTGCAACGGGATCCGCGTGCACTCGCTCTACACGCCGAACGGCCGCGAGATCGATTCCGACCACTACACCTACAAGCTCGAGTGGCTCGCCGCTCTCGTCGCACAGGTGAGGGCCGACACCGTCCCCCAACTGGTCTGCGGCGACATGAACATCGCGCCCACCGACGCCGATGTCTTCGATCCTGCCGCCTTCACGGGCCACACCCACGTCACCGCGCCTGAACGCGCCGCCCTGGCTGCGCTCGCGGACGCCGGACTGCACGACGTGGTCCGCGACCACTGGCCGGACGAGCAGGTGTTCTCGTACTGGGATTACCGCGCCGGCATGTTCAACAAGAACCTCGGCATGCGCATCGATCTCATCCTGGCCAGCGGCGACGTGGCCGATCGCGCCGCGGCGGCATGGATCGACCGGCAGGCCCGCAAAGGGAAGGGCCCGTCGGACCACGCGCCCGTCATCCTCGACCTGGACACCGCCCCTGACGGCGACGTGGGTCCGATGGTGCCGCCACCGTCGGCCGGGCGGGTATCGCCCAAGGGCGCGAAGCTGCCCCAGGCCAAAGACTGACAGCTTCATGTTGCAATAGCAATACTTTGCTCGCTACTCTTCGCCGGGACCACAGGCGAGAGGGAGTGGCGTGGGCAGGATCGCGATCCAGGACGGCATCACGAGGCGGGACGCGCTCCGCGTCGCGGGCATGGGAGCGGCGGGCGCCGGGGTGGCCGCACTCGCTGGGACGCTGGGCACCGGGCTCGCCTCGGCAGATCCCGGCATGCGCACAGCGGGCACCCCCGACTCCGCCACGACGTGGGACCCTCAGTGTGATGCGCTCATGAAGTCGGTACTCGAACGCGGCGACGTCGAGCGGACCAACCGCGCCCTTGCCCAGTGGGAAACGAACTCCCAGCCCGTGCCGGCCGGCGTACCGGCGGACGTGCGGGACTTCATCGAAGAGGCCCGGAAGCTCCCGGACTGGCTCGACCCGCGCCTGATGAATACACCACCCGCAGCTTCTACCTCTCCACGATCATCGGGCTCTGTGGCGGCATCATGATGTCCGTCATTCCGCGCGAGTCCCGGGCCGTGTACTGGTCCGCGGGCGGCGCCGACATGAAGGACCGCATCGCCAAGACCTACCGCCTGGTGTACGACCAGATCGCCGTCGGCGCGTACGGCCCCAGCGGTCGCGCCGCAACGACCGCGGTGAAGGTCCGCCTCACGCACGGCGCAGTCCGGCACCTCCTTCCGCAGTCGCCGCACTGGACGAAGGGCGCCGACCAGCCCAAGCCCATCTCCCAGGCCGACATGATGGTCACCTGGCACACCCTCGCCACTATGGGCATGCGCATCATGCGGAACTGGGGCGTCCACCTCCCGCAGGACGAGATCGACGGGCTGCTGCACTCATGGCAGGTCAACGGGCACATGCTGGGTATTCGCGACGAGTACATCCCGTCGAGCTGGGACCAAGCAGAGCGGCAGGCGCAGAAGGACCTCGACTCGATCATGGGGCCGACCCCGGAGGGGGTCAAGATCGCGAACATGCTCGTGGACCTGGGTCGCGACCTCGACGCGCGGATCGTCTCGCGCCCCGCGATCGAGGCGTTCACCCGCTACTCCCTCGGCGACAAGCTGACCGACTGGATGCAGCTGCCTCCGCAGCCGCTGTACCAGGGCCTGCTCACGGTGGCGTGGCCCACCTATGTCGCGATCCGGGAGGGCGGACTCACGCAAGCCGCCCTCCCGCCCGAGCTGTACCACCAGATGGACCAGATCGCGAACACGTTCGAGCTGGTCTACCTGGGCGGCTTCCGGCCGATCACCATCGCGATCCCCACGGGAAACAACCCCAACTACGGCAAGCCGAAGTACAAGTGATCAGTCCTCGGTACTGAGCACCTCGACGACGAAGCCGGTCACCCGGCGCCGCAGATCGGCGAGGTTCTGCTCGCGGATCTGCTCCACATCAGTGCCCTTGTGGAAGGCGGGAGGCAGCTTGCGCGCGTTGGCGGCGCAACGGAAGTCCTCGCACACGAGGACGCCTAGGGTATCGCCCTTGCGGCCGGCCGATCCGCCCCGTCGCACCGAGTACAGGACCGCCCGGCTCGAGATGGTGACGTCGCGGCACCAGGTGCACATGGCCTTCGCCGAGGGCTTGGCGTCGGCCTGGGTGAGCAGGAGGGTGACCAGCCCATCGGGCGTGGGCACGCTGACGTAGGCACGACGTGGAATCTTCCTGTCGCGCCAGCCGACGAATTCGAGGGCGTCGAAATCGATTTCGTCGAAGTCCGGCGGGAACGTGAGTCGCTTGACCTCGCTCTTCGTGGCGCCTCGGAAAGCGTCGAGGACCTGCTGCTGGGATACGGGATCCATGAGTGAACCGTTTCTGTTGCTCCCGGGCTCGGAGTGCCGGGGAGGGGGGAGTGTATGGGCAGAGCTGCGCAGCCGGTCCGGTGGATCGGCTGCGGGGCGGGATCATCTGCCGTGGCGCAGGGCGCCGGACACTCCTCCTCGGTTCATGGGCCCCACCCTACGCCCGGCCGCGGTGAAACTTCGACACCATTTCGCGCCCAGGGCCCGTCTTCGCACGCGAAACCGCCTCGGAGACGTCGATTTTTCACCTGAACCGGCGGGCCAGTTCGTCCCAGGTCTCGTCGGGCGCACTACCGGTGGGGAATCGGCCGTCGATCTCCAGGATCGCCATTCCGTGCGCCGCCGCCCAGAGCGCCTGCGCCGCGTGCGCCGCGCCAGTGACCTCGAAGAACGGACTCCCCGACCACTCCTCCAGCCCGTCCGGCAGCGCCTCCCGGTCGAGCGGCCCGACGGTGGCGAGCCGGTACAGGTTCGGGTTGGCGCGCGCGACGGCGCGGTAATCCCGCAGCAGCCCCGCCACATCGGAGACGGGCCGCAGCGCTGCGCCCGACTCGGCGAGGGCAACCGCGACGAGCGCGGACTTGACGGCGTCCTTATTCGCGAAGTGCTTGTAGAGCGACGGCGCCCGGATGCCGATCTCGTCGGCGAGGTCACGCATGGTCACCCGCTCCCACCCCTCGCGCTCGAGCAGCACGCGTGCCGCGGCGACGATCTCCCGTGCGCGGGGCGTCGCGGTCCGCATCGGATCCGGCTCGTCGGGGTTCACCGGGCGATCGTAGCCAGCACGCGGACCCGCAACGCGGCGTTCATGGCGTCGAAGCCTGTCCTGACGTCGATCGACGAGCCTGCAACCGGCACGAGCACGCCGCGGAAGCGCTCGCGCTGCGTGAAGCACGTCCCGCGCTCCGTGGCCTCCAGATGGAAGGAGTGCTCGCCGTCGAGCAGCCCGGGCACCAGCACGCGGCCGATCCAGCGCAGCTCGCGGTACGGGTCGACGGCCAGCACCTCGGGCGTGAAGCCCATCTCCGACCCCTCGTTGCGGATGCGCACGTCGAGCCGTCGCCCGGCCTCGAGCCCGTCGGGCGCGGCGGCACGGATGACGAAAGGGTTCCACTGCGGGTAGGCGGCGACGTCGACGAGGACGCGCCACACTGCCTCCGGCGGCGCCTCGATCTCGATCGCGCGCTCGACGGTGCGCTCGCGATACATCACCACGGCGAGCCCCAACACCAGCACGATCACGGCGACGACGGACAGGGTCCACTTCATTCTTCCTCCTTGGCTAACGCTGTTACCTTCACCGTAGGCGAACACTGTTAGCCATGCAAGGAGGCAATTGACCAGAAGGTCAATCCGTGTTTATATGACCCAGCAGTCACATCAGGAAGGAACGGGACATGGCCTCTGTCCTCGTCATCGGAGCCGGCTTCTCGGGCATCGCCGCCGCGATCGAACTGCTCCGCGGCGGCCACGACGTGACCGTCCTCGAGCGCGGCCCCGACGTGGGCGGCGTCTGGCGGGAGAACGCCTACCCGGGCGCCGCGTGCGACGTTCCGTCCGCGTACTACTCGCTCTCATACTCCCCCAACCCGCGCTGGAGCCGGCGCTACGCCCCGCAGGCGGAGATCCTGGGATACCTCCGCGACAACGCCGACAAGTACGGCCTGTACGAGCGGATCCGGTTCGGTGTCACGGTCCGCGAGGCGCGCTTCGACGACGAGTCCCACCGCTGGAAGGTTCGCCTCGACGACGGTGTGGACCAGGACGTCGTCGCCGAGCTCGACGCCGACTTTCTGGTGCCGGCCGTCGGACAGCTCTCCACCCCGATTCTCGCCGACCTGCCCGGACACGACGGATTCACCGGCGCCGCCTTCCATTCCGCGCAGTGGGACGAGTCGATCGACCTCGCCGGCAAGAAGGTCGCGGTGATCGGCACAGGCGCCAGCAGTATCCAGATCGTGCCCGAGATCGCGCGGGTCGCGCGGTCGGTCACCGTCTACCAGCGGTCCGCCCCGCACATACTGCCGCGCCCCGACTCCCGGCTCACACGCATGCACGCGATCCTCGCTCGCCGCGCACCCGTCACCCTCCGCGCCCAGCGACTGCTGTGGCAGGGCGTGACCGAGGGGTTCACAGCCGCACTGCATTACGCGCCGCCGGTGGCCCGCGCCCTCGAACTCGCCTGCCTCGCCTTCATGCGGGCGCAAGCCGGCGACGCCGAGCTGTACCGCACCATTCGGCCCGAGCACCCACTCGGATGCAAGCGGGTCCTGTTCTCCAACAGCTACATCCCGGCGCTTCGTCGGCCGAACGTGGAGCTGGTCACCGACCGCATCGCGCGGGTGGGTGCTACCTCGATCACCACGGCCGATGGGGTGCAACGTGGGACCGACGTCATCGTCCACGGCACTGGCTTCGCCGCCGGCACCTTCCTCGATCACATATCGATCCGCGGAACGGGCGGAACGGAACTCAGCGTCGCATGGGCCGACGGTCCGCGCGCCCACCTGGGCATCGCGGTCCCCGGCTTCCCCAACATGTTCCTCATGTATGGGCCCAACACCAACCTCGGATCAGGGTCGATCGTCGCGATGCTCGAGTGCCAGGCGCGCTACATCCGGAAGGCCCTAGCCTCGATTCCCGACGGTGCCGCCGCCGAGGTCCTGCCCGAGGTCGAGGCCGCATACGACGACGCCCTGCAGCGCAGGCTCTCGACCAGCGTGTGGTCCCGCTGCGACAGCTGGTACGTCGCTGGATCGGGTCGCGTCGTGTCGAATTGGCCCGGTACGGTTCGCGAATACCGACAACGGACCGACCGATTCGACCCCGCCGAGTACACCCTCCGCCCGGCCCCGTGGGACGTTCCCGACAGCGCCCGCCGCGACGGCACGAGCGTGACCGCTCGGTGAGCGATCCCGACGATGGACGGTGTGAACGGAGTGCCACGGTGACACGCGAGTCGACTCGTCCGCGCTCGGGCACCCGCGGCGTGCCGCGTGAGGTGCGGGCCGCGGAGATCCTCGAAGCCGCTGCTGCTGAGTTCGGCACCCATGGCTATGCCGGGGCGCAGGTCACGGCCGTCGCCGAGCGCGCAGGGGTCTCGAAGGCCCTGGTGCTGGCCTACTTCGGCTCCAAGGAGAAGCTGTACATCGCCTGCGTACAGAAGGCCGGGCCCCTCGTCTTCGACGCGGTGCGCGATGCCTTCGCGCAGCCAGACCCCGACGCGCTACCCGGTTCATTGTTCAACCGCGCCGCCGTCCGGGTGCTCACCGGCATCGTCACCTCCCTGGAGGGCCGCATCGGGTACTGGGCACTGCTCTACGACCGATCGGTGCCCGACGGGGACGGCCGGGTCGTGGCACGCGGACAGCGACACCGCCTGCGCGAGCAGTCCTCCTCCGCCGTCGCCGGCGTGGTGCGTGCCGCCGGCCTCACCGATCCCCGAGATCAGACTGCCGCCGTCCTCGTCTGGGAGTCGATGATCTCCGGTGTCATGCAGTGGTGGCGCTTGAACCCCGAGCTGTCCGCCGCCGAGGTCTCGGCGAGCGCCACTCGCATTCTCGCGGCCTGGTCAGTCCCCGCGCCGTCCCCCTCCCCCGAACCGGAGAAGCCATGAGCCACATGATTTCGACCCTGCTGTCCCGCGCCGTCGTCGACGGGGCACTGCCCCTGTTGGATCGACGGATCGAGGCCTCCCGTCGCCCCTTCGACCAGCCGGAGATCCTGCGGCCGCACGCCACGTCGAAGGTATGGTCCACCACGCACTACGGCGTCTTCGTGCCCGATCTGCCGGAGCCGTACCGGTACGTGAACACGATGACGCTGATCGGCGCGGCGGGCGCGGAACTCTTCGACCAGGATCATCTCTCGGCGGCGGATGCACGGAACACGACGACGGTGCTCTCCTCGACCGCCTACGCCGACCAGCACTTCTACCGCGCCTACGATGCGTCGAGCGAATGCCGTTTCGCCGCAGATGGTTCCGAGCTGCGCTGGGGCGACGAACTCGCCATCGACGTGGACCTGCCCCGCGTTACGGTGCGCGGCCGCTACCCGGGCTTCGACGTCGACCTGGAACTCTCGGTGTCCGATCAGGTCTCGTACTTCGTCAAGACCCCGATCTACGACCACCTCAGCCTCACCGCGCCGTACACCGGCACCGTCGACGGCGATCCCGTCGAGGGCGTCGGCACCTTCGAGTACGCCCGCATCCGCAGCCACCAGGCGCTCACCCGCCGCGCGATGCCCTCAGCGCTCAAGCTGCCGATCGACTTCTTCACCTACCAGATCATCGACGTCGACCCCCCCACGCAGATCCTGCTCACGGACGTCCGCGCCCGCGGCCACATCGCATGCCGCCTCGCCCACGTCCGTCGCGTCGGCGAGCCGGCCGAGGTCTACGACGACGTCCGGATGGACGTGGTCGAGACGCGCGAGCTCGTCGACGACCGGGGCCGCGCGATGACGGTGCCGGTCCTGCTGAAGTGGACCGTCCGGGACGGCGACGACGAGGTCCTGACGATCGACGGCTCCGTCGACAGCGAGCTCCGGTACGGGCACGGCCGCGGCTACGTGGGCGCATACACCTATCTCGGCACCTATCGGTCTCAGCCGGTCGCCGGCAGCGCGTACCTGGAATGGATCGACACGCAGCCCTGAGCGCGCTCAGCGTCGGCGCGCGATGTCCAACGCCGCCTTGGGGCGCGACAGGACGTACTCGCGGGCGAGGTTACGAATCCAGGCGCGACGCGTGCACCCGCAGGAAGCGCGGACGGCGTCGGCATCGAGGCCGAGATGACGGGCGAGGGCGGCGGCCCGTCGGGCATGGAAGAACTGGGAGACGAGCAGGACGCGCTCGACCCCGAACTCGTCGCGAGCTCGACGGCACGCGAGGTAGGTGTCGAGCCCGGCACCGTCGGTGAGCAGGGCCGATTCCGGCACGCCCCGGTCGCGGAGCCAGCCCGTCATGACGGCGATCTCGTCGCCGGACGTGCCGCCTGCGTTGCCGGAGACCAGGATCTTCTCGACCTTCCGCAGCCGCAGGAGCTGCAGCGACGCCTCCAGCCGCCCCTCGACGAAGGAGCCCGGGCGGCCGCCGCGTACCGACGCCCCAAAGGCGATCGCGACAGGGGCGGGCGGCGCCGTCTCCGGCGGGTACAGAGGCCCCGCGCCTGTGAGCCCGGTCACCATTGAATGTGCACGTGCGACGGGATTTCGGCGCACACGGACGGCTGAACTCATGAGCACACCTTACCGAGCAGCGAGTTAGGTGAACCTTCGCGCTGGACGACATATATCCGCGTTCTACCGTTAAACCAGACGCAGTGGTTTCGCATCTATGTTACTCACGAGTAATATCGGTGGTTACCAGCCCGCGAGGCAGAAAGGTGCACGACGTGGACCAGACGTATTTGGCCGCCGCCGAGTCCGACATCACCCCGCTGAACATCACCCTCGGCACGATCGGCGCAGTCGCCTTCGTCGTCGCCTGGGCGATCTTCTTCCGCGGCGCATTCCGCATGGTGCGGATCATCGCCCAGGGCCAGTCCGCCAAGGACCGCTGGCTGCCCTTCATCCCCCGCGCCGCGGAGGTCGTGGTCGAGTTCCTCGCCCACACCAAGATGATCAAGAACCGCACCGTGGGCATCGCCCACTGGTTCGTCATGGTCGGCTTCCTCGCCGGCATGATCCTGTGGTTCGAGGCACTGCCGCAGAGCTTCGACCCGTCGTTCCACTGGCCGGTCATCGGCTCCTGGCCGTTCTACCACCTGCTGGACGAACTGCTCGGCATCGCCACCTTCCTCGGCATCCTCGTGCTCATCGTGGTGCGCCAGGTCAAGCACCCGCGCAACCCCGCACTGTTCTCCCGCTTCTCGGGCAGCAAGTTCCTGCCCGCGTACACGATCGAGGCCATCGTCCTGTTCGAGGGCCTCGGCATGATCATGGTCAAGGCGGGCAAGATCGCCATGACCGGCGAGTCCAGCCCCGTCACCGACTTCTTCACCCGCCACGTCGCCGAGCTACTCCCCGCGAGCCCGACGATGGTCACGATCTTCGCCTTCATCAAGCTGATGTCGGGCGTCATGTTCCTCATCCTGGTGGGCAGCAACCTCACCTGGGGCGTCGCGTGGCACCGCTTCTCGGCCTTCTTCAACATCTACTTCAAGCGCGAGCTGGGCAGCCGCCGCGCGCTGGGTGCCGCCAAGCCGATGCTCTCCAACGGCAAGGTCCTCACCATGGAGAACACCGATCCCGACGTCGACAACCTCGGCGCCGGCAAGATCGAGGACTTCTCCTGGAAGGGCTGGCTGGACTTCACGACCTGCACCGAGTGCGGTCGCTGCCAGAGCCAGTGCCCCGCCTGGAACACCGGCAAGCCGCTGAGCCCCAAGCTGCTGATCATGGGCCTGCGCGATCACGGCTACGCCAAGGCGCCGTACCTCCTGGCCGGCGGCCGCACGGACCCGTCGGGCGAGCAGACCGGACTGGTCGACGCCGAGGGCAACCCCGACGAGGCCAAGCTGGAGAAGATCCCCGCCGCGGCCCGCGCGGAGGCCGAACGCGCCCTCGTCGGCCCCGCGGGTGAGGACGGCGCCCTGGGCGGCGTCATCGACCCCGAGGTCCTCTGGTCCTGCACCACCTGTGGTGCGTGCGTCGAGCAGTGCCCCGTTGACATCGAGCATGTCGACCACATCGTCGACATGCGCCGTTACCAGGTGCTCATCGAGTCGGAGTTCCCGCACGAGCTGGCCGGCCTGTTCAAGAATCTCGAGAACAAGGGCAACCCCTGGGGGCAGGCCTCGAGCCAGCGCACCGCCTGGATCGACGAGATGGACATCGACATTCCGGTCTACGGCCAGGACGTCGAAAGCTTCGACGGCTTCGAGTACCTCTTCTGGGTCGGCTGCGCCGGCGCCTTCGAGGACCGCGCCAAGAAGACCACCAAGGCCGTCGCCGAGCTCCTCGACGTGGCCGCCGTGAACTTCTTGGTCCTGGGCCAGGGCGAGACCTGTACCGGCGACTCCGCTCGCCGCGCGGGCAACGAGTTCTTGTTCCAGATGCTCGCGCAGCAGAACATCGAGCAGCTCGACGAGGTCTTCGACGGCCTGCCCGCGAAGCAGCGCAAGATCGTCGTGACCTGTGCTCACTGCTTCAACGCGCTCGGCAACGAGTACCCGCAGGTCGGCGGCGACTACGAGGTTGTCCACCACACGCAGCTGCTCAACAAGCTGGTCCGTGAGAAGCGCCTCGTGCCCGTCGCGCCTCCGTCGGAGGACGTGACCTACCACGATCCCTGCTACCTGGGCCGCCACAACCAGGTCTACGAGGCCCCGCGCGAGCTGATCGGCGCCTCGGGCGCCACGCTCAAGGAGATGCCGCGGCACCTCGAGCGGTCCATGTGCTGTGGCGCCGGCGGCGCGCGCATGTGGATGGAGGAGCAGCTCGGCAAGCGCATCAACATCGACCGCGTCGACGAGGCCCTGAACACCCTGTCGAGCTCGCCCGAGGCCACCCCGAAGAAGATCGCCACCGGCTGCCCGTTCTGCCGCGTGATGCTCTCCGACGGCGTGACCGCGCAGACCGCCGAGTCCGACGCCCCGGCCCCCGAGGTCGTCGATGTCGCGCAAATGCTCCTCGAGTCCGTCCGACGGGGCCTCCCCGAGGGCATCGTCGTCGGCAACCCCAACCGCAAGGTGTCCGACGGTGCCACCGCCCTCGCCGAGGCGCCTGCCGCGGCCCCGGCCGCTGCTCCGGCTGCCGCCGCGACCGCTGCCGCACCGCCGGCACCCGCGGAGAAGAAGGACGCGAAGCCGACGGTGGGCCTCGGCCTGGCCGGCGGCGGCAAGCGCCCCGGTGGACCGAAGAAGCCGGGCGCGCCCAAGCCCGCAGCGGCTCCCGCGGCCGACGCCGCCCCCGCGACAGAGGCACCGGCGGCACCCGCCGCACCTGCGAAGCCCGCGGTCGGCCTCGGCCTGGCCGGCGGCGCCAAGCGACCGGGCGCCAAGAAGCCAGGCGGCGCGGCTCCAGCTGCGCCCGCCGCTGAGGCCGCTCCGACGGCCGAAGCACCGGCGGCACCCGCCGCGCCCGCGAAGCCCGCGGTCGGCCTCGGCCTGGCCGGCGGCGCCAAGCGACCGGGTGCGAAGAAGCCCGGTGCGCCCAAGCCCGCGGCGGCTGCACCGGCAGCACCCGCGGCCGAGGCGCCCGCCGCGACAGCGGCGGAGGCTCCTGCCGCCGACGCCGCTCCCGCCGAGGACCGCACGATGGCCACGGCAGGCGAGTCCAAGGCCGCCGGTTTCGGCATCGCCGCGGGCGCCCGACGCCCCGGTGCGAAGAAGCCGGGCGCGCCCAAGCCCGCAGCCGCGGCTCCGGCGGCCGAAGCCCCTGCTGCATCCACCGAGGCACCCGCTGCTCCCGCAGCCGAGGCACCTGCTGCTCCGGCAGCCGAGGCGCCGGCTACTGCCGCACCGTCGGCCCCGGCGGAGGACCGCACGCTCACGACCGCGGGCGAGTCCAAGTCGGCCGGCTTCGGGATCGCCGCGGGCGCGCGGCGGCCCGGCGCCACGAAGCCGAGTGCACCGAAACCAGCGGCTGTGACGGATTCGGCACCGGCGACGACTGAGATGCCGGTCACACCGGAGCCCACAGTCGATGTTCCGGCCGAGACCCCCGCCGCCGCTCCGGAGGCGGCACAGTCGGCCCCGGAAACCGTCACTGACCAGCCGAAGGCACCGTCGGGCGACAGCGACCGCACGGTGACCACGGAGGGTGCGGCGAAGGCCAAGGGGTTTGGGATCGCGGCGGGCGCCAAGCGCCCCGGTGGACGGAAGTGATCGAAGCTCCACGAACGGCTATCGCTTCTGCGGCAGGATGTACGCGTGCCTGAGTACGTGACTTACGAGGAGTTCGGGCGGCGGTTCTTCGAGATCGCCGTGAACGAGGAGCGTGTGGGCTCGGCGTTCGCCGACATCGCCGGCGGCGATTTCACCGTGGGCCCGATCCCGTCGGGCCCCGGTGGGATGGCCAAGGTGTGGGCGCAGGTGGAGATCGATGAGCCGCAGCTCACCCGCCAGGTGGGCGAGCTCATCACCTTCACGGTGAAGATCCCGCTGCGCATCGGCCTGCTGATCGACCTCAAGGTCGACCGGATTCGCTACGACGTGGCCGGCCTCATCACACTCCCGCTCACAGTGCGCGCCGCAGCGCCGCTGGAATTGCGCATCGAGGTCGACCCGCCGAGACCCAAGGACGTCTGGGTCGACGTCGAGTCGCGCACCATCCGCGGATCCATCGTGCGCGTCGTCGCCAGCGTCGATTCGGAGATCCGGCGGTTCATCGCGCAGTACGTCGCCGAGGAGATCGACAAGCCGGAGATCAAGAAGGCGCGGATCATCAACGTCTCCGAGGAGCTGGGCCGCGCGTTCCACAACCTCGGCGACGACGAGGACCCACAGGGGCCCGCAACCCCGACTCCGGCGGCATCCGCTCCGGCTGCCGAGGTCATCGAGCCGACCGAGATCCTGCCCGCGCCAGGCGACCGGCTCTAGAAACCGGCCGATTCCCGGCTCGGGGCGACGTATTTCGATCGTCGGCCCGAATTCGGCCGGTTTCGCGCCGCATCACCCCGCGGCGCCGTCGACGATGCGCTGGATCGCGGCGCCGTAGGTCGCCACTAATTCCTCGGCCGCCGGTTCAACGAACAGTGGCGCGGCGATCAAGTACCGCATGAACGCCAGCCCGAACATCGTGCTGGCGACCACGCGCGCCGTCTCGATCCCGATCCCCGAGTGCCTGGTCAGCGTCGGAATCATCACCGACGACAGGAACTCCCCGAAGGTGTTGGACGCACCCTCGTCCGCGTTCACCGCGGCGCGCAGCAGCGCTCGGAAGGCGTCGGAGGTCTCCTGCCCCTCCCAGACTGTGAGCGCCGCTCGCACGAGCCGTTCCCCCACGCCCTCACGCGGGCCGTCGAGCGCGGCGGTGAAGATCTCCTCAGGATCGACGGGCATGCTCATCACGCCCCGGAACAGGCCCTTCTTGTTGCCGTAGTAGTACGACACCAGCGCCACGTCGACGCCCGCGCGGGCGGCGATCGCGCGAATCGTGGCGCGGTCGTAGCCCACCTCGGCGAAGAGCTCGCGCGCCGCCTCGAGGATGTCCGCCTTCGCGGTGCTGACGCCCGCCCGTCTCCCTGTCGCCATGCGCCGATCCTAACAGGATTTCAACACCTGTTGACTTCTGTGTCGCCACAGTCGTACCCTCTGATTCATCACACGTTGAATTACCTGGAGGTGCTCCACCATGAGCAAGTCCCACGCTCAGCTCGCGGCGGTCTTCGCCGGACTGGCGATCGCCATCCCGCTGATCGTCCTGCTGTTCACCGGCCCCGCCTCGCACGGCAAGCCGCACGACCTGCCGATCGGCGTCGTGGGCCCGGCGGCCGCGGCGCAGCAGGTCGAGCAGCGGCTCGATGCGCAGCAGCCCGGCGGCTTCGCCGTGCACTCCTACGAGTCCGAGGCCGCGCTGGTGCAGGCCACGAAGGACCGCGAGGTCTACGGCGGCATCGTGCCCGCGAGCCCCGCCGCCCCGGGATCGCAGACCAAGGCCGTCGTCGCGAGCGGCGCCTCGCCCGCCGTCGCGCCGATGATCACGCAGCTGGCGACGGCCCTGGCCCAGGGCCAGAAGGTGCAGACCGTCGAGGTGGCTCCGCTCTCCGCCGACGACCCACGCGGCGCCGGCTTCGGCTCGATCGTGATGCCGGTCTTCCTCTCGGGGATGGTGCTGGCGTTGGCGACCGTGATGATCGGCGGCCATCCGAAGGTCATCGCCGTGGCCCTTCCCGTGGGCGCGGCGGTCATCGGTGCCGCCGCCGTGGGCGCGGCCATGTGGATAGGCGTACTGCCCGGCGGCTTCTGGGGCCAGTGGCTCGCGATGAGCGCGGGCATGCTCGCCATCGGCGCGACGGTGGCCGGACTGGTGTCGTTGCTCGGCACGAAGGGCATCGGCCCTGCGGCACTGCTGTTCATGCTGGTCGGGATGCCACTGGCCGGCATCGCCATGCCACCGGAGTTCCTGCCGCACATCTGGGCGATCCTCGGCCAGAGCCTGCCGATCGGCGCGACGGGCACCGCGCTGCGCAGCGCGGCCTTCTTCGCCGACGGCTCACTCGTCGGCGCCGGGGCCGGCGCGGCCTTCGCGGTCCTCGGCGCGTGGATCGTCGTGGGCTACGCCCTGCTCGTGATCGGCGCGGCGAAGCACCGGGGGCAGAGTGACGCATCGTCGGACAAGGGCGAGGTGGCAGAAAAGGATTTGCTGCAGCCTGCGACGATATAGCCCATGAGCCGACCGCATGTGCCCCACATCCGCACCGAACTCAAGCCGCTCGAGCAGTCCGCCAAGCTGCAGAACGTGCTGTACGAGATCCGTGGACCCGTGGTGGCACAGGCGGCTCGGCTCGAAGCGCAGGGGCACCGCATCCTCAAGCTGAACATCGGCAACCCGGCGACGTTCGGCTTCGAGGCGCCGGACTCGATCGTCCGCGACATGATCCACGCGCTGCCCACCTCGCAGGGCTACAGCGAGTCGCAGGGCATCGCCTCCGCGCGACGGGCTGTGGTGACCCGCTACGAGGAGGTCCAGGACTTCCCGTACTTCGACATCGGCGACGTCTACCTCGGCAACGGGGTCTCCGAGCTCATCACGATGACGCTGCAGGCGCTGCTCAACAACGGCGACGAGGTACTCATCCCCGCGCCCGACTACCCGCTGTGGACCGCCATGACGTCGCTCTCCGGCGGGACGCCCGTGCACTACCTGTGCGACGAGGACAACGGCTGGAACCCGTCCGTCGAGGACATCGAGGCGAAAATCACACCGCGCACCAAGGCGCTCGTCGTGATCAACCCGAACAACCCGACGGGTGCCGTCTACTCGCGCGAGACGCTCCAGCAGATCGTCGAGGTGGCGCGCAAGCACTCGCTGCTCGTGCTGGCCGACGAGATCTACGACCGCATCCTCTACGACGACGCGCAGCACATCTCCATCGCCGAGCTCGCCCCGGACCTCCTCGTCTGCACCTTCAACGGCCTGTCGAAGGCCTACCGCGTATGCGGCTACCGTGCCGGCTGGATGGTGCTCACCGGGCCCAAGGACCACGCGTCCGGCTTCATCGAGGGCCTCACGCTCCTGGCGTCGACGCGCCTGTGCCCCAACGTCCCCGCGCAGCACGCGATCCAGGTGGCGCTCGGCGGCTACCAGTCGATCAACGACCTCATCCTGCCCGGCGGCCGGCTGCTGGAGCAGCGCGACGTGGCATACGAGAAGCTCAACGCCATCGACGGGGTGAGTTGCGTCAAGCCCCAGGGCGCCCTCTACGCCTTCCCGAAGCTCGACCCGAACGTGCACGAGATCCGCGACGACGAGCAGATGGTGCTCGACCTGCTCAACCAGGAGAAGATCCTCCTGGTGCAGGGCACCGGCTTCAACTGGTCGACGCCCGACCACCTCCGCGTCGTCACCCTTCCCTGGGCGCGCGACCTCGCCGAGGCCCTGGATCGTTTCGGCAACTTCCTGAGTTCCTACAAGCAGAAGTAGGGTGTCGGCGTGACAGCCGACCACGACCACGACGTGCACGACGACGCCGCAGCGCACGTGCACAGCCACTCGCTGACCAACATCTCCCTCGGGAGGTGGGCGTCGCGGGTCGTGGTCGGCCTGCTCGCCGTGATCGGGATCCTGGTGGTAGCAGGCGTGATCCTGCTGTGGCCGTCGCAGATCCGGGTGAGTGTGCCTTCGGGGCCGCAGACGCCGACGCTGGCCAAGGGCGAGGTCTCGGAGCAGCTCGTCGGCGACTGCAACTTCTCGCCGTCGGGGAACGGCCAGCTCAGCGACACCGAGCCGCATCCGGTCCTCAACCCCGACGGCGGCTGCCTCAACAGCTCGGTCCGCATCACCAGCGGCCCGGACGCCGGCAAGTGGACGGTCTTCTCCATCGGCACGCAGCGGATGAACGTCTCCGCCGTGCCCGGGAAGACCTCGCCGGACGCGGCACCGTCGGGCATCGACCTGTCCCGTCCCGCGACGCCCGGCACCGGCCAGCCCGACCTCGCGCCCGGCACCAAGATCATGATGAGCTGGAACGGCGGCGGCGTCGCCGGATCGCCGTCGAACTACGCCTTCTACGACTACGCCCGCGGCGTCTCACTGTGGGTGTGGGGCCTGGTCTTCGCTGCCGTCGTGATCGCCGTGGCGCAGTGGCGCGGCCTGCGGGCGCTGCTCGGGCTCGCGCTCTCGGGCGTGGTGATCGTCTTCTTCGCGCTGCCGTCGATCCTCGACGGGCACTCGGCCGTCTGGGTGGCGCTGGTCGCCTCGGCGGTGATCCTGTACCTGGTGCTGTACCTGGCGCACGGCGTCTCGCTCCGGACGTCTGCGGCGTTGTTGGGCACGCTCTGTTCGCTCGCGGTGTGCGGCGTGCTGGCCTGGCTCGCGACGGCCACCACCCAGGTCACGGGGTTGAGCAGCGAGGACACCACGAATCTGCAGGCCTACGCCGCCACCGTCTCGACGTCCGGCGTGCTGCTCGCAGGCTTCGTCATCGGAGCGCTGGGCGTGCTCAACGACGTGACGATCACGCAGTCGTCGGCGACCTTCGAGCTGGCGAAGCTCTCGCCGAAGTCGTCGCGGCGCCGCACCTTCCTCTCCGCGATGCGGGTGGGCCGCGACCACATCGCGTCGACGGTCTACACCCTCGTCTTCGCATACGTCGGCACGGCGCTGCCGCTGCTGCTGCTGTTCTCGATCGCGGGCCGGCCACTGGGCCAGGTGCTCACGTCGGACTCGGTGGCCATCGAGCTGGTCCGCGCCTTCGTCGGCGGCATTGGCCTGGCCCTGTCCGTCCCGCTGACCACGGCGATCGCGACGCTGCTCGCGAAGCCGAAGCGAGTGGCCGTGAGCGCCGAGGCGGCGAAGCGCTACACGCAGAGCCATCCCGACGCCGACCCGTCGGAGATCCGGGTCCGCGAGCGCCGCGCCGCCGCCGCGAGGGCGGCGGCCACGACCGCGGCCCGCGCGGACGAGCAGCTCCGACTAGATGAGCAGGTCCGGGCCGACGAGCGGGTCGAGCAGGAGAGGCCGGCGCCGGTCCCGCCGCCGACGGGACAGCTACCCGTGGCCCCGCCGACCGGGCAGTTCCCCGTCGCGTCCCGCCCCGCGACGCCGCACCCCGAGGGCCACACCGGCCCCCATGCGGCGACCCCGCGCCCCGAGCGTGCCGCGGCGGCACGGCGCCCCGAAACGCCCCGGCCGGCACCGTCGCAGCAGGTCACGCCGACGCCGGAGCCGCGGCCGGGCCGGCGCCGCCTGCCGGACGAGCCGATCCCCGCGCCCCCACGGCCGCAGCCGCGCCCGCCGGTGCTGCCGGGTCCCCCGGCGCAGGACCCGCCGTTGCGCCGAGGCCGGCACTCCGCCGACTGAGACGACGATGTCCGGTCGTTCGTCCCCACGATCATGAGAACGGATGACCGGACATCCGCGGCGGCGTCGCCGTGCGTTCAGTTCTGGAAGTTGAGGTACGCCTTCGAGGGCGTCGGGCCCCGCTGCCCCTGATACTTCGAGCCCACGGCGGAGCTGCCGTAGGGGGTCTCGGCGGGGCTGGTGAGCCGGAACAGGCACAGCTGGCCGATCTTCATGCCCGGCCACAGCGTGATCGGCAGGTTCGCGACGTTCGACAGCTCCAGCGTGATGTGGCCGGAGAAGCCGGGGTCGATGAAGCCCGCGGTCGAGTGTGTGAGCAGCCCGAGGCGGCCCAGCGAGGACTTGCCCTCGAGGCGTCCGGCCAGGTCGTCGGGGAGGCTGCACACTTCCAACGTCGAGCCGAGCACGAACTCGCCCGGGTGCAGCACGAAGGGCTCGCCCTCGTCCGGCTCGACCAGCGTGGTCAGCTCGTCCTGCCGCTGCTTGGGGTCGATGTGGGTGTAGCGGGTGTTGTTGAACACCCGGAACAGGCCGTCGAGCCGCACGTCCACGCTGGACGGCTGCACCATCTGCGGGTCGAAGGGATCGATCCCCAGGCGGCCGGATTCCACATGGGCGCGGATGTCGCGATCGGAGAGCAGCACGGGTTCAGCGTAGGGCAGGCCGCGCGGACCGCGAGCGTTGCCACGGGTAACGATCTTCGTCGCCGCACCGACCACAGGGCATGAAGCCCGCACGGATCGTGCTCCCCGCCCTCCTCGGCCTCGCCCTCTCGGCGTGCGGATCCGGGTCCGACGGTCCGCCGACCGGCACCGTCCCGCCGCCGGTCACGGCCTCGGAGACGACCGACCCCGCGCTGGGCACGGCCTCGGACACCGTCGACCCCTCGACCACGTCCCCGCCGTCGAAGACCGTCGCCGACCCGGCCGATCAGTATCGGCCCGCCAACGGGGACGGCGTCTACTTCTTCACTCCCAGCCGCAACATCGCCTGCGGCCTCGACGCCGCGACGGTGGGCTGCCAGGTCTTCACGACCAGAGTCATCCCGCCCGGCGCCGACTGCACGGGCGCCACGATGCCGCGGGACCGATTGTCGAAGGGCTACCTGTCCAGCAACGGAGGGCCGTTCACCCCGTCGTGCTTCAACCAGGGCGTGTTCTTCATGGTCGTCCCCGAGCAGAAGACCCTGCAGTACGGCCACAGCGTGACCGCGGGTGGCATGACCTGCGTCTCCGAGACGCGCGGCGTGACCTGCCGGCGCGGCGAGCGCGGCTTCTTCGTCTCGGCGCAGAGTTTCGAGCGCTGGTAACGGCTCGCCGGGCCCGACGGTGCCCGTGCTAGTGTTGCCGGTACGCGCGGCCCGTTCTTCGACGGTGCCGCGACTGCCGATGTAGTTCAATGGTAGAACTCCTGCTTCCCAAGCAGGTAGCGCGGGTTCGATTCCCGTCATCGGCTCCATAGCCCGAGCATCACGCCTCGACCCCGTTCCGCGCGACCTGATCGATGTAGAACTGGGCGTTGGTGACGATGAGGAAGGGCAGGACGACGATCTGCCCGATCACCCACCCGACAGTCGCGAACAGCAGGCTGGCGAGAGTCTGGGAGGCGACGTCGTCACCCGAGCTCGCCGCCCTGGCGGCCAGCGAGAACGGCAGGCTCACGACGGTCGAGACCACACCCAGCACCACGTAGGTGCAGATCACCCGACCGAGCAAACGCCAGTACCCGCGCCGCTGGACGGCGAAGGCACGCCACAGCGCATCGACGGGTCGCAGTTGTTCGATCACGAGCATCGGCCCGGCGATCACCAGCGTCGGAAGGACCGCGAGGACGACGACGACGGCGACGGCGAACAGCACGGTCGTGGTCAGGCGCGCGGACTCCGGCCCGGCGCGCACGGCGAGCGCGATCGCGCCCGCGGCGGCGGCGATGATCGGCGCCAGGACCACCATCACATCGAGGACGCCTAGCCCCGCGGCGGCCATGAGACGCGGCCTGGCCCGCTGCCACGCAAGGCGGAGCGGAGTCCGCTCGCCAGCGAGGTGCCGGACCGCGACGATGGATCCAATCGCCGTCACGGCGATGCTGACCAGCGTCCAGATGATCATCACCAGAAACGTGCCAGCGGGGTACACGCCGAGCGTCACAGCCACCTGGAGGCTGTCCCAGTCGGCGGTGGGCGTCCAGCCCGGGTCCCCGATGAGCGGCAGGCGCGCCAACACGCCGAGGGCTGCGATCGTGATGACGAGGACGGCCGAGAGCCCCAGCGTCGGGCCGGGGTTCGCGCGGAGCACCAAGAGGGAGGTGCGGTAGATGCTGACCAAGCCGCGCGGCACGGCGGTGTTCAGTCCGTGTCCTCGGGTGACTCCGAGCGGTTGCGGGCGTCCATCTCCTTGGCCCGGCGGCGCTGCTGCTCGGCGCGCTCGCGGCACTGCCGCAAGAACTCGTCGTCGTCGTCCGCGTATTGAGCGATGTGCCGGCCCGGACGCTCGTACTCCGGATAACCCGTGGTGCGCGACGGTGCGCGACCTCCCGTGGCTGCTCCGACGGGCCGGCCCAGCAGGAACCAGATGAGCGAGCCGGCGAGCGGGATGAGGATGACGACGATCAACCAGCCACCCTTGGGCAGGTGGCGCACCCGGTACTCGTCCGAGACGATCACGTCGATGAGCGCAGCGACCCACATCAGCATCACGATCGCACCGAAGTACGGCATCTTGAACCCCCACCCCTAGGAAAACGGATAGCCGATGCTACCGCGGACCCCATTCCGAATCGACCTATTGTGGCAGCGTGAGTGATCTCAGCTGGCCGGCGACCCGTGTCCTCAGCATCGGGAAGCGCTCCGGCGCCATCCCCGGGCACCTCGAACTGACCGCGACACACCTGCGGTTCCGTCCCGCGGGTATCGCGGCGAAGGTGGGCGGAACCCCGTTCTCCGTCCAACTCAAGCACGTCGCGGCCGTCGGCATCGTCGACGAGACGGTCGGCCTGTTCAAGCGCACCAGGCAGCGACTGTGCGTCACCCTCGGCGACGGCTCCGAGCAGTTCTTCGACGTCGGCCGGCCCGACGAAGTCGCCATGGCGGTCCGTGCGCGGCTCGGGGGCGGCGCGTGATCGGCGTGATCGGCGGGACGGGGCTGTACCGGTTCCTGCCCGCCGGGAGCGAGCAGCGCACCGTCGACACCCCGTACGGGCGGCCGAGCGCACCGATCACCGTCGGTGAGGTCGCGGGGCGCGACGTGGCCTTCCTGCCGCGCCACGGCCGCAGCCACGAGTTCTCGCCGCACACCGTGCCCTACCGGGCCAATCTGTGGGCACTGCGCAGCCTCGGGGTGCGCAAGGTGCTCGCTCCCTGCGCCGTCGGGAGCCTCGACGGTGCCGCCGGCCCCGGCACCATCGCGATCCCGGAGCAACTCGTGGACCGCACGTTCTCCCGACCGTCCACCTACTTCGACGGTGGCGGGGTCCACGTGAGCTTCGCCGATCCGTACTGCCCCGCCCTGCGGGCCGCGGCGGCGCCGCACGCGGACCGCACCGATTCGACCATGGTCGTCATCGAGGGGCCGCGCTTCTCGACGCGCGCCGAGAGCCGTTGGTACGCCGCGCAGGGCTGGGACCTCGTGAACATGACGGGCCTGCCCGAGGCGGCGCTGGCCCGCGAGCTCAAGCTCTGTTACGCCGCGATCGCGCTGGTCACCGACCTGGATGCGGGCATCGAGGCGGGCGAGGGCGTGCGCACCGAGGACGTGCTCGCGGAATTCCGCGCGAACCTGCCGCGGCTGACCGACGTGCTCACCAAGACCATCGCCGCGACCGATCCCGCCGCACCCTGCGACTGCGGCGCAGGCGATCACGACCTCCCGCCCGGCCTGGATCCGATCCACGTCTGAGGCTCAGAGTTCTTGCGGGTTGCGGCGGTGTGCACTCGGCCGTCGCCGCCGCAACCCGGAGAAGTTTGTGCGGCTCAGCCTTCCGCGAGGATCTTCGCGCGGGCGACGGTGCGCTCGACAGTAGCGAAAAGCAGAATCCGCACGACCCTGTTCGGTCGTGCGGATTCCGCGGTGCTGGTGACTAGGCCGAGCCGAGGTAGCGCTCGGTGTCGCGCTGCAGCCACTTCACGACGAGCCCCACCGGGAGGCCGCTGAGGCCGATCACCCGGTCGCCGCCGACCGGCTCGATGAGCAGCGTCCAGGTGAACACGGAGCCGCCGTCGGGATGCGCCTCCACGCGGTACTTCTCCGCGAGCCGCGCCAGGCCGGGGGCGGTGGCAGACTGCACGTAGAAGGCCTTCTCGCACACCGTCTCCGACTCCTCCCAGGAGTAGAAGAGCTCGTCGGCGCTGATGCCCGGGCCGAGGTGCACGCGGCGGGTGGAGCCGGCGGCGAAGGGCCGCGGGCTGGTCCACTCGATCTTGCGGATCCCCTTGCACCAGTGCAGGGGACGGTCCGAGGTCAGCTCACCCCACACCCAGTCGACGGGGCGCGCGGAGCGCACCGAGAACTCGTACACGCCGAGACGCCCGGCCTGCAGTTCGGCGGGGAGGACGGGCTTGAGTGCGGGCATGCTTTTACTCCTGGCGTAGGGAAGGTCAGACGGTGTGCGCGTCCGCAACGTTGAGCGCTTCGTCGATGATGGCCAGGCCCTCGCGGGCCTCCTCGGCGGAGACGTTGCACGGCGGCACGACGTGGATGCGGTTGTAGTTGGCGAAGGGCAGCAGGCCGCCCTTCTTCAGCGCGGCGACGGTCTCGTTCATCGCGGGGCTGCTGCCGCCGTAGGGTGCCAGCGGCTCGCGGGTCTCCTTGTCGCGGACCAGCTCGATCGCGAAGAAGACGCCCTCACCGCGGACATCGCCGACCGACGGGTGCTTGTCCTTGAAGCCCTCGAGGGTGGGCCGGATGATGTCGTTGCCGATCGTCGCGGCGTTCTCGACCATGCCCTCCTCGGCCATGGCGTTGATCGTCGCCACGGCGGAGGCGGTGGCCAGCGGGTGGCCCGAGTAGGTGAGGCCGCCCGGGTAGGGCTTGTCGGCGAAGGTCGCGGCGATCTCGGCACCGATGGCGACGCCGCCGAGCGGCACGTAGCCGCTGTTCACGCCCTTGGCGAAGGTCAGCAGGTCGGGCACGACGGGGCCCGCGGCGGTGGCGGCGTGCTCGATGGCGAACCACTTGCCGGTGCGGCCGAAGCCGGCCATGACCTCGTCGGCGATCATGACGATCCCGTACTTCGTGCACAGCTCGCGGACGCCGGCGAGATAGCCGGGCGGCGGCACCATGATGCCGGGGGTGCCGGGGATCGACTCGAGGATGATCGCGGCGATGGTGTTCGGGCCCTCGAGCACGATGGTGCGCTCGAGGTGTTCGAGCGCCCGCTGCGACTCCTGCTCCTCGGTCTCAGCGTAGAAGGAGCTCCGGTAGAGGAACGGGCCATCGAAGTGGGCGACGGACTCGCCGCCGAAGTCGTTGGCGAACCGGCGGGTGTCGCCGGTGACGTTGATCGCGAGCTCGGTGCCGCCGTGGTAGCTGCGGTAGCGGCTGAGCACCTTGCGGCGGCCGGTGTGGACGCGGGCCATGCGGATCGCGTGCTCCACGGCGTCGGCGCCGCCGTTGGTGAAGAAGACTTTGTCCAGGTCGCCCGGGGTGCGCTCGGCGATGAGTCGCGCGGCCTCGCTGCGGGATTCGTTGACGTGCTGGGGCGCGATGGTGCAGATCTTCGCGGCCTGCTCCGCGATGGCCGCGACGACCTTCGGGTGCTGGTGGCCGATGTTGGTGTTGACCATCTGCGAGCTGAAGTCGAGGAGCTTGCGCCCCTCGCCGTCCCACACGTAAGAGCCCTCGGAGGCGAGGATCGTCATGGGGGTGATCTGCGCCTGCGCCGACCACGAGTGGAAGACATGGGCGCGGTCGAGCTCGTAGGCGCGGGCTCCTGCGGCGATGGCGTCGTCCAAGGTCCGGCCGTCGGGCAGCGTGTTCGTCATAGCTGTACTCCAAGAAATGTCTTCGGCAATGCTTCTCTGGCGATATCCGCTGGTATGCGCTGCTCACCTGGTCACGTCACGGTGACTGCAACGATACTCGCCGCCCATTTCAGCGCCGGGCGCGGCGGCGGACCGTCGGATAGCTTGGCAGTATGAGCGAGACGAGCACCGGCCCCGCGACCTCCGTAGGCTTCACCGACAACCCCGTCAACGCGGCAATGGCCCGGGTGCTCGACGACGTCCGCCGCGAGGACCATCCGGGCGCCGTCGCCGACTACATCCCGCAGTTGGCGACGGCGGACCCGGAGGCCTTCGGCGTCGCGTCGGTGTCGGTGCACGGGCACAGCTACGGTGCAGGTGACTACCGCACGCCCTTCACCATCCAGTCGATGAGCAAGCCCTTCGTCTATGCGCTGGCACTGGAGGCGCTGGGGACGGAGGCCGTCCTGGAACGGATCGGCGTCGAGCCCAGCGGCGAGGCCTTCAACGGCATCAGCTTCGATCCGTCGGGACGCCCGGAGAACCCGCTCATCAACGCGGGGGCGATCGTCTCGACGTCACTGATCCCGGGGGCCGACGGTGCCGAGCGGTTCGCCGCGATCCGGGAGGGCCTGTCGCGCTTCGCCGGCCGCGAGCTGGAGCTCGACGAGGCCGTCTACCGCTCGGAGTCGGAGACCGGCTTCCGCAACCTCGCCCTCGCCGCGCTCGCCCGCTCGACGGACGCGCTGCGCGTGCCCATCGAGGACGCGCTCGACCCGTACTTCCGGCAGTGCTCACTGCTGGTGGACGCGCACGACGTCGCGGTGATGGGCGGCACCCTCGCCAACGGCGGCGTCAACCCCGTCACCGGCGAGCGGGTGGTGCGCGCGGCGGTCGCGCAGCACACGCTCTCGGTGATGACGGGGTGCGGCATGTACGACCGCTCCGGGGCTTGGATGGTGTCCGTGGGAATCCCCGCCAAGTCGGGCGTGGGTGGCGGCATCGTGGCCGCGACGCCGGGCGAGTACGGGATCTGCGTGTTCAGCCCGCCGCTCGACGAGGCCGGCAACTCCAGCCGCGGGGTCGCGGTGCTGCAGCGGATGAGCAGTGAGTTCGGGCTGCACCTGCTGAACCGGTCGATGACGCCGGTGAGCGCCGTCGCCTCGGTGACCACGGACCCGTCGACCGGACGAACGGTGCTGCGGCTGCGGGGCGAGGTGGACTTCGTCGCCGTGGAGGAGGTCGTGCACGAGGCCCTGAGCCTGGGCCGCGCGCAGAGCGGCAGCACCATCGTCCTCGACCTCACCGACGTCACCCGCATCTCGACGGTGGCGGCCTACCTGCTGACCCAGCTCGCCTCCGACGTGGGCTATGGCGTGCGCGTGCTGATGGACGACCCGTCCAGTCTCTGCGTCGCGGGACGCTGACCATGCGATTCATCGCGAGTGACGAATTCACCCCCGATCGGCCGTGGGATGCGCTGCCCCTCGCCACGATCTCGCCCGCGACCGTGCGCCTGCACTGGACCGACTCGGAGTACGTGTGGCACCGGAACGACGGAACGGAGGTGTTCATCGTCGTCGCCGGCGAGGTCGACATGCACTACCGCAGCAGCAGCGGCGACGAGCACGTGCAGCGGCTCACGCCCGGGCTCATCTGCGTGGCGGAGATCGGCGACGAGCACAAGGCTGTGCCCGTCGGCGCCGCCAGCATCGTCGTCGTCGAGCAGGAAGGCTCCATTTAGGTAGACGGCGCCGAGCGGCTCAGCGAGCGGTGACGACGACGCGGTGCCACCCGGTGGCACCGTCGGGGGCGGGCGGCGCCTTCGCGTCGGTCTGGCCCCTGCCCTCGGCGTCGGTGGCGCGCACCTCGAGGGTGTGCTCGCCGCGGTCGAGCGGGAGGGAGACGTTCCACTGCCGCCAGGTGTCCGGGCCGACGGTGTCGGCGAGACGGGCGGGCACCCAGGCGCCGGCGTCGGCGCGGACCTCGACGCCGCCGATGCCGGTGTGCTGCGCCCAGGCGACCCCGGCCACCGTCACCGCACCGGCCGAGACGGATCCGCGCGGCACGTCGATCCTCGACTGCACCTTGATCGGGCCCAGAGCCGACCAGCCCCGCGGCGTCCAGTAGCCCTGGTCCTCCGCGAAGGTCGTGACCTTGAACGAGGTCACCCACTTGGTCGCCGAGACGTAGCCGTACAGGCCCGGAACGACGAGCCTGGCGGGAAAGCCGTGGATCACGGGCAGCGGCTGCCCGTTCATGCCGATGGCGAGCAGGGAGGCGCGGACGGGGTCGCGCAGCACCTCCAGCGGCGTGCCCGCGGTGAAGCCGTCGCTGCTCCGGGAGAGCACCATGTCGGCGCCGGCCCGAGGCCGCGCCCGCTCCAGCAGGTTCCGGATCGGGTGCCCGAGCCAGAGCGCGTTGCCGATCAGGTCGCCGCCCACCTCGTTGCTGACGCACGCGAGCGTCGCGTAGTGCTCCTCCAGCGGCAGCGCAAGCAGCTCGTCCCACGTGAGGGTGAAGGGCGCGTCGACCATCCCGTGGACGCGGAGCGACCAGTCCGCGGGGTCGAGCTGCGGGATGCGCAGGGCGGTGTCGATGCGGTAGAAGTCCGCCGTGGGCGTGACGTAGGGGGTGAGCCCGGCGATGGGCGGGTCCGCCGGGACCGGTGGCGCGGCGGTCCGCGGCACGGGCAGGCGGAGCGTCTCCCGCGCCGCCTTCACCGCGGTCGCGCCCGCCGAGAGCAGGCGGGCCCCGGCGAGGGCCAGCACCGTCGTCCCGGCGGCCGCGCCGGCCACGAGGAGGAAGCCGCGCCGGTCCATCCCGGCGGCGACCTCCGGGGCGTCCGGGGCAGGGTGGAGGCGGCGGATCGCCAGGCGCAGGACGAGGATCGACGTCGCGATTCCCACGAGGCTCGGGACCGCCCACATCGCCGTGGCGTCCGGGCGCAGCGTCGCGATCAGCGCGCCGACGACCCCGACGAGGCCGAACAGCGCTGCGCCCCAGGGCGGGCGGCGCAGTTCGAGCAGGCCCGCGGCCGCGGCGCCCAGGGCGAGCACCACGCCCATCGAGCCGAGCAGGACCGCCTTGTCGGCGGTGCCGAAGGACTCGACGGCGAAGTCCTTGAGCCACGGCGGTGCGGCGTCGATGACCGCCGCCCCGCCCGCGAACAGCGTGCTCGCCCCGGGCGCGACGACGGCGGCGACGAGCTCGGCCACCGCGAGCCCGGCGGCCCCGGCGAGGACGCCCGACACAGCGGCCCAGGCAGTCGCACCACGCGCAGGCGTACTCGGTATCTCCTCGGTCATGGATCCAGCGTGGCACGCGCAAGCCCTGCCCGGGAGGGGCGCTGCAACACCTCACGGATCCGTAAGAATCCGCCCCGGCACTCACCTCATTGAAAGATCACCGCGAAAAGGGGGCTGTCGCGGACATGATGCCCGCGCCAGCCCCCTTTTGACCGTGATTTTTCAACGGCTCTCAGCCGCGCGACTCCACGACGGTGTAGGTCCCGTCGGCGTACTCGGCGCGGATGAGCTTCTTGTCGAACTTGCCGACCGAGGTCTTGGGAACTTCGGCGACGAAGGCCCAGCGCTCGGGGACCTGCCACTTGGGCAGCAGGTCGGCGAGGAAGGCGCGCTGCTTCTCGGCGTCCGCGTCTGCGGCGTCCTTGACCACGGCGAGCACGAAGGGACGCTCGTCCCACTTCTCGTCGGGCACGCCGACGACGGCGGCCTCGGCGATGGTCGGGTTGCTCATGACCGTGTTCTCCAGTTCGACTGAGCTGATCCACTCGCCGCCGGTCTTGATCATGTCCTTGGTGCGGTCGCGAATCGTCATGTAGCCGTCCGGGCTGATCGACGCCACGTCACCGGTGCGGAGCCAGCCGTCGTGGAACTTCGACTCGTCGGAGACGTTGCCCTCAGGCGAGTAGTACGCGCCGGTGATCCATGGGCCGCGCACTTCGAGCTCGCCGGCGGCCTCGCCGTCCCAAGGCTGCTCGTTGCCCTCGTCGTCGATGATGCGCGCCTGCACCGACGCGGGGAAGCGGCCCTGCGTGACGCGGTAGGCGAATTCCTCGGTCTCGTCCTCAATGCCGAAGGGCGGGCGCGAGACCGAGCCGAGCGGCGAGGTCTCCGTCATGCCCCAGGCGTGCACGATGCGGGTGCCGAGCTTGTCGAAGGCGCGGATCATCGAAGGGGGTACGGCGGCGCCGCCGACGACGACCTCACGCAGGTGCGAGATGTCCTGCGGCTTCACGGCGAGCTGCGCGGCGACGCCGGCCCAGATCGTGGGCACGGCGGCGGCGAAGGTGGCCTTCGTGGCGTCGAGGATCTGCAGCAGCGGCTCGGGCTGCAGGAAGCGGTCGGGCATGATCAGCGTGATGCCGCCCATCATCGCCGCGAAGGGCAGGCCCCACGACATGACGTGGAACATCGGCACGATCGCGAGCACAGAGTCGGCGTTGCCGAGCGCCATGCCCGAGGACGAGTTGACCTGCATCGAGTGCAGCCAGATGCTGCGGTGGCTGTAGACGACGCCCTTCGGGTCACCGGTGGTGCCGGAGGTGTAACACATGACGGCCGCGTCGCGCTCCGAGATCTCGGGCCACGCGAACGTGGTGGGCTCGCCCGCGATGAGCTCGTCGAAGGAGTGCACCGTGATGCCCGCGGGCGCCTCGAGCGCCTCCTTCGGGCCGTTCGCGACGATGACGTGCTGCACGTTCGGGGTCGCGGCCAGGTACTTGCCGAGCAGCGGCGCGACGGAGGCGTCAACAAGGATCACCTTGTCGTCGGCCTGGTTGATGATGAACACGGCCTGCTCGGGCGAGAGGCGCAGGTTCAGGGTGTGGAGCACGGCGCCCATGGCGGGGACGCCGGCGTAGGCCACCTGGTGCTCGTTGTTGTTCCACATGAACGTCGCCACGCGGTCGCCCCGCTGCACGCCCAGCTTGGTCAGGGCGTGGGCCAGCTGCGCGGCCTTGTCGCCGAGCTCGGCGAAGGAGAGATCGCGCAGGCCCTCGCCGGTCCACGTGGTGATCTTGGCCTCGGGGAAGACGCGGCGGCTGTACTCGACGAGACGGGCGATAGTCAGCTCGCCGTCCTGCATCGTGGTCTGAATCACGGTGGTGGAGACTCCTTCTCGGATGGGAAATGCAGCCGGCGGGTACTACTGGCTGGTGATCTGGTTGATCAGCCGCACGACCGACCTCGGGGCGAATTTACTCGAATTGGACAGCACCGTGGTGAGGGTTCCGACGGAATAGTGGACTCGCGGCAGGAACGGGATCTTGATCCCCGGGTGTACCGAGTTCCACACCTGCTCGGCGACCTCCTCCGGCGTGATGTTCACACCAAGGGTGCGCGTGCTCTTGGCGTCGGTCTCGGCGAGGGCCGTCTTCGCCCACAGCGGCCAGATCGCGACGACGCGGACGCCGTGCTTCTCCCACTCCAGCTCCAGCGCCTCGGTGAAGCCTGCGACGTAGAACTTGGCGGCGCTGTAGGTCGCGATGCCGGGCTGGCCGTAGATGGCCGACGCCGAGCTGATGTTCACCAGATGCGCGCCCGGCTGCCCCGTGAGGTAGGGCAGCGCGGCCTTCGCGCCGTAGGTGACGCCGAGCGCGTCGATGTCGATCTGCAGCTTGATCTGCTGCGGCGTGATCTCATCGAGGTCGCCGCTGAAGAGCACGCCGGCGTTGTTGTCGAGGACCGTCAGGCCGCCGCCGGTGTGCTGCGTGAAGTCGGCGAGGGCCGCCTCCCACTGGTCGTAGTCGGTCACGTCGAGCGTGCCGGTCACGATCGCGGGGTACTCGGTCTTCAGTTCCTCCAACGCGGCGGCGTTGACGTCGTAGACGCCCACCGTCCACCCCTCGGATAGGAAGCGCAGAGCAGTGGCCCGGCCGATGCCCTGGGCACCGCCGGAGATGAAGATCGATGGCATGGCGTCCAACCTACCCGCTGGTCAGGCCGGGGTAAAGACCCTACTGAGGGTCACTCAATTAGCCGAGCGTACCGGCTGCCGGCCCGCGCGCAGGAGGCCCGACGGGGCCGCTGGCGCGCGTGAAACCATCGTCTCACCGCGTTCTTCACGAGAGGAAAGACTGGCCTCGCTCCTCGACCACGTCACCACCGGCATCGGTCAGGCGTGGCAATCCCCACCTCCCCGGAGACCTGCAGGCGGTGTGGAACTACGTCGACGACGGGGCGCGGTGCGCACGCGCTGATCCGCCCCCGGTGGATGCTCCGGCAGTCCGCCGTCAGGGAGCCCCGTCGACCATGCGGGCGACGACGGCGAGCAGACCTGTCATCTGCGCGTCGGTCGCGCGCCGGCGCCCGCCGCTGAGGGCGGCGTCGTAGTAGAGGCCGTCGCCGAGGAGCAGGATCGCGCGAGCGGTCGCCTCGTCGGGCACCTGCTCCTGCACCGTCGCCAGGAAGCGGTCCTGCATCGAACGGATCGCGCGCTCGGCGCGGTCGTTCGCGGCCTGGCTCAGTCGCAGCACCGCGACGATCGCGCGGTCCAGCTGCGAGTCGTCGTAGTTCGACGTGCGCACGTAGTACTCCACAGCCCCCTCGGGCGCGGTAGCCATCAACTCCACATCGTCGGCGACGAGCTCATCGAGCCAGTCGCACAGCCCGTCGACCAGGGCCTTCTTCGAGCCGAAGTGGTAGAGCAGGCCGCCCTTGCTGACGCCGGCCTCTGCGGCGACGGCCTCGAGCGTCGCGGCGCGTTCGCCGTGCTCGATGAGGATCTTCACGAAGGCGTCGAGCAGCTTGGCGCGGGCGGCGGGAGGGGGCGGCACACCTCGCATCGTAAGGGTGATCGCGGTCTCTCGTTTCTATACCGTCCAGCTGGTACAGTAACGTCGTACTCAAAACCACGACACCTCAGGAAGTGCCGCTATGACCACCACGTTCCCCACCACGACCGCGTCCCCGCGCGCCACGGTGCGCGACTGGGGTGCGCTCGCGGTCCTGATGCTTCCCGTCCTCCTGGTCTCGATCGACGGGACCGTGCTCGGCTTCGCGCTGCCCTCAATCGCCGCCACGCTCGGCCCGACGGCGGCACAGCAGCTGTGGATCATCGACGTCTACCCGCTGGTGCTCGCCGGCCTGCTCGTCTCCATGGGCAGCCTGGGCGACCGGCTGGGCCGGCGCCGCCTCCTCCTGCTGGGCGCGACGGGCTTCGCCGCGATGTCCGTCGTGGCCGCGTACGCCCCCACCGCAGGCGCGCTCATCGCCGCCCGCGCGGGCCTCGGCTTCTTCGGCGCGATGCTGATGCCGTCCACGCTCTCGTTGCTGCGCAACATCTTCACCGATCCGCAGCAGCGCCGGCTCGCGATCGCCGTGTGGGCGTCGTGCTTCGCCGGCGGCGCCGCGCTCGGCCCCATCGTGGGCGGCTTCCTGCTGGAGCACTACTGGTGGGGCTCGGTCTTCCTCATGGCCGTGCCCGTCCTGATCCCGCTTCTGGTGCTGGCGCCGATCTTCGTCCCCGAGTCCCGCGACCCGAACCCGGGCCGCATCGACCCGGTGTCGATCGTGCTCTCGCTGCTCGCGCTGACCCCGATCGTCTACGCGGTGAAGACCCTCGCCAAGGGAGGCGACCTCGCGGTCGTCGCGCTGGCGCTGGTCGTCGGCATGGTGTCCACTGGCCTGTTCCTGCGCCGTCAGCTGCACCGCCCGGACCCGATGCTGGACGTGCGACTGTTCACGGACCGTCGCTTCTCCGGCGCCGTCGCGGTGAACCTGCTCAGCGTCTTCTCACTGGTCGGCTTCATGTTCTTCGTCTCGCAGCACCTCCAGCTGGTGGTGGGGATGAGCCCGATGGATGCCGGCTGGGCGCTGGTCCCCGGGCTGATCACGATGATGGTCGCGGGCCTGTACGTCGTGCGGGTCGTGCGGTGGATCGCCCCGTCGACCGTGGTGGTGGGCGGCATGCTCGTCTCCGCCGCCGCGTACGCCGTGGTGATGGCCTTCGCCTCGCCGGAGTCCACGCTCGCCGTGCTCATCGCCTTCGCGATGCTCGGCGTGGGCATCGGCGCCGCCGAGACGCTGTCGAACGACCTCATCGTCTCCTCGGTGCCCGCCGAGAAGGCGGGCGCGGCCTCGGCCGTCTCGGAGACCGCGTACGAGCTCGGCTCGGTACTCGGCACCGCTGTCCTCGGCTCGATCCTGGCGGGCGCCTACGCCGCGAAGCTCGCACTGCCCGCAGGCCTCACTGCCGAGCAGGCGACCGACGCCGGCGAGACCCTCGCCGGGGCGCACCACGTGGCCACGCAGCTGCCGGCCGAGGCCGCCGACGGCCTGGTCCGGGCCGCCGGTCAGGCCTTCGACGCGGGCGTCTCGGTGACCTCCGCGATCGGCGTGGTGCTCATGCTGGCCGCGGCCTGGATCGCGCACCGCACGCTGCGGGCGCCGTCCTCGTCCGTCGCCGCGACCGCCGTGCAGTAGTCCCGCAGCCGCCGCGCCGCGGCGCTCGCCGCCTCCGCGTGGGCGGTGAGCGTCACGGCCGCGCGGGCCGCGAAGGCCAGCACCTCCGGCGGCCCCGGCGCCGCCCACCACCGCGCGGCCTGCTCGGCGAATCCGTCGGCGGCCTCCTCCCAGCTCGCCGCGACCCGCGCCAGCTCCGCGGGATCGACCTCGTCAGCGGCCACCCGCTCCCCCTCCCGTCAGGATCGCCGCGAACGCGTCCAGCGCCCGCGAGCCCTCGTCGAAGTACCCCGAGTGCGCACCCATGCCGAAGCCAGTGGGGGCCTCGGCGTCCACCACAGTCGCCCCGAACGACGCCGCCGCCGGGTCCATCCCGAGCCCCAGCTCCACGCCGAACAGCCGGCGCAGCCCCTGCGCGGCGCCGTCGGCGGCGCCGACCCGAGGGACCGGATCGTCGGAATCGCGCGCCACGTACACCGGCATCGCCAGCTCCGACGCGGACCGCACCGGGCCGGCGCCCGGCGAACCGAGCAGCACCATCGCGTCGACGGTGCCCGCGAGCGCCCCGCCCGCGCCCGCCGTGGTCGCCGTCGTCGCGCCGTAGCTGTGCCCGAAGACCACGACCCGCGGATCGTCGGGCCGCATCCGCGCGAGGTCCTCGAGGTCGGCCCGCAGCTCGGCGGCGCCCCGTCGGGCATGGGCGCCGGTGAGGACCTGCGCGGCGGCCGCGCGGCCCGACGGGGCGTCGTACCCGATCCACGCCAGAGTCGCGGTCGACGTCGTCGGGTCCGCGCGCCGGGCGGCGGCCCGGAGGTTCGCGGCGTTGCGGGTGACCGCCCCGATCGACGCCGCCGTCGTACCCATACCCGGGACCACGACACCGATGGTGCGGGCGGTGTCGAGATCACCGAGGGCCACCGCCACAGCGCCGTCGCCGCCGAAGGCATCCGGCTCGTACTCGACCAGCTGCACCGTCTCGCCGCCGCGGCCCAGCTCGCGCAGCCGCGCGTCGATCGTCTCGAGCATCCGGCGGCGCGGCCCGGGAGGCGTCGCTCGTAGGTCCGCCGCGAGGAGGGCGCGGTTCTCCCGGTCCCGCTGCGCGGCAGACGCCGGGCGGCCCAGCGTCCGCGCCGGGATCGACGGTGCCCACGTGCCGCCGGGCGGCACGGCGGCCGGGAGGTCGATCGCCGCGAGACGGGCCGCGAGTTCGCCACCACCACTGCGGATCTCCGCCACCGCGCGATCGAGCGCCGCGTCAAGCTCCTCCGCGGCGCGTACCTCGAGCCCCGCCCAGCGCTCGTACGCGTCCGCGGGTTCGCCCCGCCACGCCGTCGCCCGCACGACCATCATGGCGTCACGCTAGGCCGCCGCGCCCCCGCGATCGGGCCGCGAACCCGGTGTGCAGGCACCGTCGTCCACAGGACCGCGGTCCTCCACAGGCATAAAGACACCAGTCAGCGGGATGGCGGGCGGAGGCGGCCCACCCAATGCCTGCGCCGCCACAACTTTCGAAGCGTTCTGCGACTCAACCGGACCGATTCGTCGCAGAACGCTTCGAAAGATGTGCGCACCGTCGGATCGCGAGGGCCGGGTGCGACGCGCCATGCTTCCGACACATGGCCGAATCCGGATACACGCCTCTGACCAGGTAGAACAGAGCCACGCGTCGGGCGCATAGCTTTCCCGAGCAACACACCCACCCACCACCCGCACGGCTGCGCAGCCACTACGCTGGACGCATGCGCATCGGAGCCCACGTCCGCAGTGACACCCACCCCGTCGAGACGGCCGAACAGCTGGGGGTGGACGTGATCCAGATGTTCGTCTCCGACCCCCAGAGCTGGAAGAAGCCGGAGCCGCACCCGCAGACGCAGACGCTCAAGGACTCGCCGCTGGAGATCGTGGTGCACTCGGCGTACGTCATCAACGTCGCGAGCCTGAACAACCGCCTGCGCATGCCGAGCCGCAAGGCCGTCGAGCAGCAGGCCGCGGCAGCGGCCGACCTCGGCGCCTTCGGCCTCGTGGTGCACGGCGGGCACCTGCGCGACGGCGAGGACCTGCAGGCCGGAATCGACAACTGGCGCAAGCTCTTCACCCGCCAGGAGGAGAAGGGCGGCTTCGGCGTGCCGATCCTCATCGAGAACACCGCGGGTGGCGACGGGGCGATCGCACGGCAGCTCGAGACCATCGACCGGCTATGGGACGCGGTCGGCGACCAGGGCGCCGGCTTCTGCCTCGACACCTGCCACGCCTGGGCGGGCGGCGAGGAACTGATGGGCATCGTCGAGCGGGTCAAGGCGATCACGGGCCGCATCGATCTGGTGCACCTGAACAACTCTCGCGACGAGTTCGACTCCGCCCGCGACCGGCACGCCAACCTGCAGGACGGCACCATCGACCCGGACCTGCTGGCCGACGTCGCCCGCGCCGCCGGGGCGCCGATCATCCTCGAGACCCCCTCCGAGGGCCTCGCCGACGACGTGGCCTACCTCAAGGAGGCCCTGCTGTGAGCACCCCCGCCGACTGGGACGCCCGCTACCGCGCCACCGAGCTGGTGTGGGGAACGCCACCCGACCCGTGGATCGTCGAGCAGGTGACCGTATTGCCGCCCGGGCGGGCCCTCGACGTGGGCGCCGGCGAGGGTCGGCACGCCCTGTGGCTCGCGACCCGCGCATGGGACGTGACTGGGGTCGACTACTCGCGCGTCGGCCTCGACAAGGCGGCGACGGTGGCCGCCCGCTCGCCGCGCACCGTCCGCGCCCGGCTGCACTGGACGCCGCTCGACATCACCACCGACGAGATCCCCGATCAGCCCTACGACCTGGCCGTCTGGGCGTACGTGCACCCCGATCCCGAGGACCGGGCAACGGCGATCGCCAAGGTCGCGCGGTCGCTGGCGCCGGGCGGACTGCTCCTGCTGCTGGCGCACGAGAAGGCGGACTCACACCCCGGCCTACCGACCTTCGGCGCCGCCGAGCTGTCGGAGGCGCTCCCCGAGGACATGGTGGTGGAGCACGTGGAATGGCGCGAGAGTGATCCGTACCACGGCACAGGTACTGACCTGGCCGTTCGCGCACGTCGGCGCCGCACGGAGGCGATCGAGCCCTAGAGGTGCTTGCACTTGTTCGCACGCGGCGAGCGCGTTATCCTATGGATATTACCGAGCGGTAACTTACCGAGAGGTAACTGTCCGACAGCCTGATCTGAGAAGGTGGAACAGCCCCATGGGCCATTACAAGAGCAACGTCCGCGACATCGAGTTCAACCTCTTCGAGGATCTCGGCGTCGGCGAGGTGCTGGCTTCCGGTGCGTACGGCGACCTCGACGAGGACACCGCCAAGGAGATGCTGCGCGAGGCGGCCCGTCAGGCCGAGGGCCCCATCGCGGAGTCCTTCGCCGAGGCCGACCGCAACCCGCCGGTCTTCAACCCGGAGACCCACGAGGTCACGATCAACGAGGCCTTCAAGAAGTCGCAGGCGATCTTCGGCGACGGCGGCTGGGCCTACCTGGGCCTCAACGACGAGCTGGGTGGCACCGACGTGCCCCGCTCGCTGTACTGGGGCATCGGCGAGCTCTTCCTCGGCGCCAACCCGCCCATCTTCATGTTCGCCGCGGGCCCCGGCTTCGCGCAGATCCTCTTCGACGAGGGCACCGACGAGCAGAAGAAGTGGGCGAAGATCGCCGCCGAGCGCAACTGGAACGCCACCATGGTGCTCACGGAGCCGGACGCCGGCTCGGACGTGGGCGCGGGCCGCACCAAGGCCATCAAGCAGGAGGATGGCTCCTGGCACATCGAGGGCGTCAAGCGCTTCATCACGTCGGCCGTGATGGACGGCATGTTCGAGTCGACCTTCCACCTCGTGCTCGCCCGCCCCGAGGGCGGCGCGCCCGGCACCAAGGGCCTGGGCCTCTACTTCGTGCCGAAGCATCACTTCGACGAGCAGGGCAACCTCGGCGAGGAGAACGGCGTCTATGTCACCGGCGTCGAGCACAAGATGGGCATCAAGACGTCCACCACCTGTGAGGTCACCTTCGGCGGCCACGGCAAGCCCGCCAAGGGTTGGCTCGTGGGCGAGGAGATCAAGGGCATCGCGCAGATGTTCAAGGTCATCGAGCACGCCCGCATGATGGTCGGCACCAAGGCCATCGGCACCCTCTCGACCGGCTACCTCAACGCGCTCGACTACGCCAAGCAGCGCGTCCAGGGCGCCGACCTGACTCAGATGACCGACAAGACCGCGCCGCGCGTGACCATCACGCACCACCCGGACGTGCGCCGCTCGCTGCTCACGCAGAAGGCCTACGCCGAGGGCCTGCGCGCCGTGTACCTGTACACCGCCGCGCACCAGGACGTCCGCACCGCGACCCCGGTCTCCGGCGCCGACGAGGAGATGGCGTTCAAGGTCAACGACCTGCTGCTCCCGATCGTCAAGGGCGTCGGCTCCGAGCGCGCGTTCACGTTGCTCGGCACCGAGTCGCTGCAGACCTTCGGCGGCTCCGGCTTCCTGCAGGACTACCCGATCGAGCAGTACGTCCGCGACTCGAAGATCGACTCGCTGTACGAGGGCACCACCGCCATCCAGGCGCAGGACTTCTTCTTCCGTAAGATCCTTCGCGACCGTGGCGCCGCGCTCGGCCACATCGCCGGCCAGATCACCGCGTTCATCGAGGCCAACGCGGGTGGAGCCTTCGCCGCGCAGGTCGCGCAGCTCAAGACCGCCGCCGAGGACGTGCAGGCCATGGCCGCCACGCTCACCGGTTTCGCGCTCGCCTCGCAGCAGGAGCCCAAGGAGCTGTACAAGGTGGGCCTCGGCTCGGTGCGCTTCCTGATGGCCTTCGGCGACCTGATGGTCGGCTGGCGCCTGCTGCACCAGGCCGTCGTCGCGCAGGCCAAGATCGACGGTGGCGCCACCGGTGCCGACAAGTCCTTCTACGAGGGCAAGGTCGGCGTCGCGACGTTCTTCGCCGCCAACATGCTGCCGCTCCTGACCTCGGTCAAGGACGTCGTCGCCGCGGTCGACAACCAGGCGATGGACCTCGACGAGGCCGCGTTCTGATCGTCGCTCCGTAACCACGAGCACCCGAGGGCGCTCCGACCACCGGTCGGGGCGCCCTCGCCCGTTCCTGGGACCGACGGTGGCGCCGAGGGGCGCCCGACGGTGCGCCCGACGTGGGCGCGGCACCGTCGGGCGACCGCCGTAGGATTGCTACCGACCTGCGCCGACGACCTCCGGAGAGCCCCGCATGGATGACGACCAGCCGAACGACGTACAGCTCACGGCGGTGAACATCGGCGTCGACGGGGAGCACGGTCCACTGTTCCAGGGCATCGACCTGCAGTTCGGCCCCGGACTGCACGCCGTGCAGATGCCCGCGGGCCGCGATCAGGATGCGCTCCTGCTCACCTTGGCCGGACGGCTCAAGCCGAGCCACGGCACCGTCGACGCCCTCGGAGCGACGACCCCGGGGGCGATCCGGAAGAAGTGTGCCATCGCCGCCTTCGAGGACATCGACAACCTCGACGAGTCGGTCACCGTCGAGACGGTGCTCGCCGAGCAGCGGCGCTGGCTGGCGCCGTGGTACTCGATGGTGCCGCTCAGCGCCGGCAGCCTGGAGATGGACCAGGTCTTCGGTGATCTGGCCCGCCCCGGGCCGAAGACCCGCATCGTCGAACTGACAGACCTGCAGCTGTTCCTCCTCCGGATCACCCTGGCCCTGCTGGGCAACCGGCCGATCCTCATCGTCGGAGACCTGGAGCAGGTCCGCGACAACCCGGGACGCGCCGACGCCGTGCAGCGGCTCGGCGCGATCTCCACCCGCTACACCGTGATCGTCGGGGTCACCAATCCCCTCGGCGGCACCGCCCCGGAGCACACCCTGCACGACCGCCGCGCCCTGACCCGGAAGGACTGATTCCCATGTCCGAGAAAAAGAGCAGCCTCGTCCCGATCGCCGCCGGCCTCGCCTTCGGCTCCGAGATCAAGCGCTTCGGGCGCAGCCGGCTCACCCGCGCCGCCATCGTCGTACTGATGCTGCTGCCCCTGGTCTACGGCGCCCTGTACCTGTGGGCCTTCTGGGATCCGTTCGGCAACGTCAACAAGATGCCGGTCGCGCTGGTCAACGCGGACAAAGGAACCGAGGTCAAGGGCCAGAAGATCAACGCCGGCGCCGAGGTGGAGAAGTCGCTCGCCGATGACAAGAGCCTCGACTGGCACATCGTCTCTCCCGCCGAGGCGCAGCAGGGCGTCAAGGACGGCACCTACTACTTCATGTTGGAGCTGCCGGAGAACTTCTCCGCCGCCATCGCCTCTCCCATGACGGGCACACCCGAGAAGGCACAGCTGCGGGCCGTCTACAACGACGCCAACAACTACATCAGCTCCACCATCGGCCAGACCGCGATGTCGCAGGTGCTCAACGCCGTCTCCACCCGAGTGTCGGGGCAAGCGGTGAACCAGGTGCTGTCGATGATGATCACCGCCGGGTCCGGGATCGAGCAGGCCGCCGACGGGGCCGGGAAGCTCCACGACGGCCTGGTGACCGCGAACGACGGTGCCGCCCAGCTCGCCACCGGCCTCGGGACAGCCAAGACCGGCTCGGCGCAGCTGCGCGCCGGCTCGCAGCAGCTCTCCGATGGCATCACCCAGGCCACGGATCCTCTTCTCGCCGTGACGAAGGCCCTCTCCGGGCTGGGCGGGAACACCGCCCAGCTGCAGCAGAGCGCGGCCGCGCTCGTCGAGGCCGCCGACAAGGCCGGCGTCTTCGTCAAGACTCAGGACACCGCGCTGGCCGGAATCGACGCCGCCATCAGGCAGCTCGCCGCCAGCCCGGATCCCGTGGCCCGGCAGTCGGCCGAGGCACTGCGCGCGGTGCGGGCCCAGCTCGCCCAGGCCTCGGTGACCCCCGCAGCCAAGCAGCAGATCATCGCCGCCGCGAACGGCGCGGCGACGCTCACCGAGCAGTTCCGCACGCCCGGCAGTCCGCTGCAGACCGTCCTCGCGCAGGTCGGCGCCACCGGTGGCGACCTCACCGCCAAGCTCACCGAACTGCGTTCGGGCGCGCAGCAGCTCGCCGCGGGGAACGCCACGCTCGACGACGGCATCACGCAGCTGTCCGACGGTGCCACCAAGCTCTCCGCCGGCACCGTGCAGCTGCGCGACGGCAGCCAGGAGCTGGCGACCAAGCTGCGCGAAGGCGCCGGCGCAGTACCCAAGTGGTCGCAGGAGCAGACGACGCAGGTCGCACAGACCATCGGCGGCCCCGTCCAGCTGGACGCGACGCACGAGAACCGCGCCCCGAACTTCGGCACCGGCATGGCGCCGTTCTTCCTCACACTGGCCCTGTTCTTCGGCGCCCTGGTGCTGTGGATGGTCTTCCGGCCCTTGCAGAACCGCGCCGTCGCCGCCGAGGTGCTGGCCATCCGTGTGGTCATGGCGAGCTACCTGCCCGCCGCCGCGATCGGCCTGTGCCAGGCCGTGATCCTGTACTGCGTGGTGCGCTTCGCGCTAGGGCTCGAGGTGGCGCACCCGGTGGCGATGATCTTCTTCATGATGGGCGTGACACTGGCTTTCATCGCCTTCACCCAGGCGGTGAACGCCTTCGTCGGGCCGGCGGTGGGCCGCGTGCTCATCATGGCGTTGCTCATGCTGCAGTTGGTGAGTTCCGGCGGCATGTACCCGGTGGAGACCACCGCCAGACCCTTCCAGATCCTGCACAAATACGACCCGATGACCTACGGCGTCAACGGCTTGCGGCAGCTGGTCTCCGGCGGCATCGACCACCGTCTGTGGCAGGCGATCGCAGTGCTGGTGTTCCTGTGGGTCGCGTCGGTCACGGTGTCGTGCCTGTCCGCCCGGCGGAACCGGCTGTGGAACCTCGACCGGCTCATCCCCGCGATAAAGATCTGAGGCACCATCGCTCCCCCGCGCTCCCAGCACGTCCCGGCCCTCACCGGCCTGCGGGCGCTGGCGGCGCTCGCGGTGTGCGTCACGCACGCCGCGTTCTGGGGCGGTGACTTCACCCCGGATGCGCTCGGCGCCGCCTACGCACGGCTCGAGACCGCGGTGCCCGTGTTCTTCGCGCTGTCGGGTTTCCTACTGGTGCGGCCGTGGATTCGCGCGCGGGCCGGGGGCGCGCCGCCCGACGTGCGACGGTACCTCGTCGCGCGGGCCTGGCGGGTCGTGCCCGGCTACTGGGTCGTGGTCACCGTCGTGTACCTCATCTACCTGTGGCGGCCCGACGGTTCGCCGCACGGGCACGGGTGGGTCGCGTACCTGCGGCACCTGACCTTCACTCAGATCTACAGCGTGGGGTACGTGCACACGGGGCTGACGCAGATGTGGAGCATGTGCGTGGAAGTCGCTTTCTACCTTGCGCTTCCACTGCTGGGGCTGTGGCTGATGCGCACCCGCCGGGCGTGGACCGTGCCGGCGGTGATGGTCGCGGTCTCGGCGGCTTGGCTCGTGCTGGCCACCGCGACGGAGATCTTCGGGAAGACGGCACGCTCGTGGCCGCCGGCGTTCGCCGCCGCCTTCGCCGCAGGGATCGTGGTGGCACTGCTCGTCGACCGGGTGCGGCTCCCTCGGCTGCCACTGCTCCTCGCCGCGGCGGTGGCCTACGCCGTGCTGCTGACGCCACTCGCCGGCCCGATCGACCTCCGGCTGCCCACCCCGGCACAGGGGGTGACCAAGTTCCTGCTCGAGGCGCTGATAGGCGGACTGCTCGTGGCGGCGTTCGCGACCGGGCCGTCGCGCGCACTGGGTTCGCGGCCGATGGTGTGGCTCGGCTCCATCAGCTATGAGTTCTTCCTGATCCATGTGATCGTCATGGAGTTCGTGGTTCTCGATCTCTTCGGCTGGTCGCTGTTCGAGGGCTCCACCTGGACGATCGTCGCCGTGACCACCGCAATCACCATTGTGCTGGCGTGGGGCCTGCACGTCGGTGTGGAGCGGTTCCGCGCGGCGGTGACGCAGCGACCTGCGGCGGTCGGGGCGCGCGGGCACTAAGGCGGGCGATCGCCTCGCCCTGCTGAGGAGGGGCGACGGGCTCAGCGGAGGAGTGCGGCGGTGGCGGCGTCGAGGATCGGGCGGCGCTGGGCGGACGGGGCGTCCCACAGCTTGCCGGTCAGTCCCTCCAGGGCCACGACCTTGGGCTCCAGCTCGCCCAGGGCCTTCGTGCGCTCCTCGCCCGACAGCTGCGCGGCGGCGATGATGCGATCGTCGAGGGCGAAGACGGCGTCATCGAGGGCGGCGAGGTCGGACTCGGGGCCGTCGATCGCGGAGTCGGCCGGCGGCGGGACGGCGGGAGCGAAGGCGCCGCGGTGCACGTCGGCAATGGCGTAGCGAGTGCGCTGATGCAGCAGCGCCTCGGTGGAGGTGGCGTTCGCCCACTCGGCGGCCGCGCGGCCCGCCCGCCCGGGGATGAGATCGCCGGACTTGGCGAAGTCCTGGATGCGCTTGTTGGAGTCGCGGAGGAACCAGATCACGCCGACCAGCAGGAGAACCGCCACTACCGCGACCCCGATGACGATCACGATGCCGACACTCATGCGGTCCTCCTCGAGATGCGGGTGCGGCGCTGTTCGATGATGAGGCAGCGGTCCTCGACGTAGAGCAGTCCGGCGGACTCGGCGATGTCCCGCGCCTCCGCGGAACGGATACCCAGCTGCAGCCAGAGCGCCGTCGCGCCCGCGGCGACGGCCTGGCGGGCGATGTCGGGGGTGAACTCCGCGGGGCGGAAGACGTCGACCAGCCCGACCTGCTCGGGCACGTCGGCCAGCGTGCGGTACACCGGCTCGCCGAGGATCTCATCGGCGTGCGGGTTCACCGGGATGATGCGCCAGCCCCGGTGCTGCATGTAGGCGGGCACATCGTGCGCCGCCTTCGCCGGATCGACGCTGGCCCCGACCACCGTGATGGTGTCGTAGTCGCGCAGGATCCCGTCGATCAGATCATCCGTCGCGGTCATGTTTCCCAGTGTAAGACGGCCGCGCAACGACGTCGGGCCGTCCAAGCGCCTTCGCAGCACCCGGACGGCCCGATCCGCCGTGAGGGGTCAGCCCTCGATGATGGCGGTGATGCCCTGACCGCCGGCGGCACAGATCGAGATCAGCGCGCGACCGCCGCCGTTCTCCTTGATCTGCTTCGCGGCGGAGGCCACGATGCGGCCGCCGGTCGCGGCGAACGGGTGGCCCGCCGCCAGCGACGAGCCGTTGACATTGAGCTTGCTGCGGTCGATCGAGCCGAGCGGCTTGTCCAGGCCGAGGCGGTCCTTGCAGTACTCGGGCGACTCCCAGGCCTGCAGCGTCGCCAGCACCACGGAGGCGAAGGCCTCGTGGATCTCGTAGAAGTCGAAATCCTGCAGCGTGAGACCGTTGCGCGCCAGCAGCTTCGGCACCGCGTAGGTCGGCGCCATGAGCAGGCCGTCCTTGCCGCCGACGTAGTCGACGGCCGAGTACTCGACGTCCTTGAGGTACGCGAGCACGGGCAGGCCGCGCTCGGCCGCCCAATCGTCGGAGGACAGCAGCACCGTCGACGCGCCGTCCGTGAGCGGCGTGGAGTTGCCGGCCGTCATCGTCGCGTCGCCCAGGGAGACGCCGAAGACGGGCTTGAGGGTCGAGAGCTTCTCGACGGTGCTGCCCGGGCGCAGGTTGTCGTCGCGGGTGAGGCCGAGGTACGGGGTGATCAGGTCCTCGAAGAAGCCGCGGTCGTAGGCGGCTGCCATGTTGGTGTGGCTGAGGAATGCCAGCTCGTCCTGCTCGGCGCGCGAGACACCCATCTCCTTGGCGGTGATGGCGGCGTGCTCGCCCATCGACATGCCGGTGCGGGGCTCGCCGTTGCGCGGGATGTCGATGCCGAGGTTCGCGGGGAGCTTGCCGAGCAGCTTGAGGCGGTCGACGGTGCTGCCCGTGCGGTTGAGCTCGAGCATCACCTTGCGCATGCCCTCGGAGACGCCGATCGGAGCATCGGAGGTGGTGTCGACGCCGCCGCCGATGGCCGCCTCGTACCGGCCGAGCTGGATGCCCTGGGCCGCGGCGTTGATCGCCTGCAGGCCGGTGGCGCAGGCCTGCTGCACGTCGAAGGCGGGGGTGTACGGGCTCAGGGGGCTGCCGAGCACCGACTCGCGGATCAGGTTGAAGTCACGGCTGTGCTTGAGCACCGCGCCGCCGACCACGGCGCCCAGCTGCTCGCCCTGCAGGTTGAAGCGGCTCACGAGACCATTGAGGGCAGCGGTGAACATGTCCTGGTTGCTGGCCTTCGCGTACGCGCGGTCCGAACGTGCGAAGGGGATCCGGTTTCCACCGAGGATGGCGACCGGACGGGTTTCGATGTTTGCCACGGGTTTCTCCCAGTGATCGAGGGTTGCTACTACCGAGTATTCTTACTCTGGAGTAAGTTGCTTGTCGATAGCCTATCGGAACCCCACACGGATGAGGTACCCCACATGCCTGATGCACCCAGCACGGACTTCTACGCGGCCTTCGTGAAGTCGGGCCCCGGCTCCTTCCTGGCCAGCCGACTCGGCCTGCCGCAGCCGCCCGTCCTGCGCCGCTACCAGGCCGGCAAGCCCGCGCTCGCCGGCCCTGTCCTCCTCGGCGGCAAGGGCCGCCTCGTCGAGCCCGTCCGCGAGCTGCTCGCCGACTACGACCTCGTCGTCAACAACGGCGGCGCCCGCGGCGCCGAGAAGCTCGGCGGCGCGGTCTTCGACGCCACCGGCATCACCACCATCGACGACCTCAAGGGCCTGTACGAGTTCTTCGGCCCGCAGATCCGCTCCCTGGGCAACAGCGCCCGCATCGTGGTGCTCGGCACCACTCCGGAGCTGATCGAAGACCTCGACGAGCACATCGTCCAGCGCTCCCTCGAGGGCTTCACCCGCTCCGTCGCCAAGGAGCTGCGCGACGGCGCCACCGCCCAGCTCGTCTACGTGCACCCGGACGCCGCCACCGGCGCCTCGGGCCTCGCGTCGACGCTGCGCTTCCTCCTGTCGGGCAAGTCGGCGTACGTCGACGCGCAGGTCATCCGCATCACCGACAAGGACGCCGCTGCGCCCGCCGACTGGGACAAGCCGCTCGCCGGCAAGGTCGCGCTGGTCACGGGCGCCGCCCGCGGCATCGGCGCCACCATCGCCGAGGTCCTCGCGCGCGACGGCGCCCACGTCATCGCCGCCGACATCCCCGCCGCCGGCGAGGCCCTGTCCGGCGTCGCGAACAAGGTGGGCGGCACCGCCCTGCCGCTGGACGTGACCGCACCCGACGCCGGCGCGAAGATCGCCGAGCTCGTGAAGGCGCGCCACAGCGGCCTCGATATCGTCGTCAACAACGCCGGCATCACCCGCGACAAGCTGCTCGCCAACATGGACGAGGGCAAGTGGAACTCGGTCGTGGCCGTCAACCTCAAGGCCCCGAAGCAGTTGGTCGACGACCTGCTGGCCGCCGGCGCGCTCAACGAGGGCGGCTCCGTCGTCGACGTCTCGTCGATCGCCGGTATCGCGGGCAACCGCGGCCAGACCAACTACGGCGCGACCAAGGCCGGCGTCATCGGCATCGTCGACGCCTACACCCCGGTCCTGGCGAAGAAGAACATCACCATCAACGCCGTGGCACCCGGCTTCATCGAGACCGCCATGACCGCCGCGATCCCGCTGGCCACCCGCCAGGCCGGTCGGCTCATGAACTCGCTGCAGCAGGGCGGCCAGACCGTCGACGTCGCGGAGACCATCGCCTACTTCGCCGCGCCCGCCTCGGCCGCCGTGACCGGCAACGTCGTGCGGGTCTGCGGTCAGAGCCTGCTGGGGGCCTGATCATGGCCAAGAACGTCACCGTGCTGCAGGCGCCGCCGTCGAGCCTGTCCGTGCTCACGCGCGGGCTGCGCGGCATCCTGCCGGTCGTCGGCAAGCAGGGGAAGCTCACGCCCGAGACCGCGCTGCCGGACCGGACCGTGGAGCTCACCGTCGACGTGGACCCCGCGCGGGTCGGCGAGTACTGCGCGGTCGTCGGGCTGAAGAACACCGGCGAGGTACCCGTGATGTACCTCTACGTGCTCTCCTTCCCGCTGATCATGGATCTGTTCCTCTCGGACGACTTCCCTGCCGCGGCGGTGGGGTCGGTGCACGTGGAGAACACGATCACGCGCCGCCGCCGAGTGGAGCCGGGCGAGAAGCTGACGCTGCGCACCTCCGTCGGCAACCTGCGCGAGCACCGCAAGGGCATGCTGATCGACTTCACGACGGAGTTCACGGACGCGTCCGGCGCGTCGGTCGCCTCCGAGGTGTCGACGATGCTGATCCAGCAGCGGACCTCGCTGTCGGGCGAGCCGTCCGGCCCCGCGCCGAAGGAGGGTCGCCCCGGCGCCCCCGACGCGCTGCTCTCGGCCGACGGTGCGCTGATCCGGCACTACGCGTCCGTCGGCGGCGACCGGAATCCGATCCACATGTCACCGTTGGGCGGCAAGGCGTTCGGCTTCCCGTCCTCGATCGCACACGGCGGCTGGACGGCCGCGGCGATGCTCCGCGTCGTGGAGGGCCACGTGCCCGACGCGGTCGTCTACCACGTGCGGTTCGGGCGACCGGTGATCCTGCCCGCGAAGGTCGGCCTGTACGTCTCGCGCGACGAGGCCACCGGCGGCACCGAGATCGTCGCGAAGGACCTGAAGAAGGGCTTCCCGCACGTGACGGCCACCGTCACGCCGCTGTAGTAGTCCGTAGTTCGACGGTGCCCGCCCGGCTTCGGCCGCGGCGGGCACCGTCGTTTCCGGGTGCGGTCGTACGCGCCGGGGGACGGGGCAGTAATCGTTCAGAAGAGCGATGCGTGCCACGCATGCCCCTCATCGCACCAGGTCAGTGCCACTTTCAGCACCCGAGGCGATGCGCCGGACGCATTACCAGCGCCCAGAAACAGCTTCTGACCTGGCACTACCGGGGTATGCGTCGCACGCATCGCTTCGCGGAGCAACTACACACCCGCCGTACCCGGGCACCCGCCCACCGGCCAGGCCGGGCACCGTCGGGCGACTACTCCGGGCGTTCGCCGCGGATGCCGCCCCAGAGGAACGAGGTCATGATCTCAACGGCGCGGTCGAGCTCGACCTTCCCAGTGGCCAGACGGTCCGCGATGGCCTCGCCGGAGCCGACGAGGGCGACGGCGTAGAGCTCGAAGTCGGTGTCGTCCGGCGCGTACTTGGCGGCCTCGCGGAGCAGCACCGCGGTCATCTCGACCACCCGCTCGCGGTTTACCTCCGTGAGCGCGGCGAATGCCGCCTGGCCGGTGGCCTCACGGTAGATCACGCGCCAGGCGTCGCGGTTCTCGTCGACGTATTTGAGGAAGCCGGCGATCACCGAGCGCAGGCGCTGCAGCGGCGGCAGCGTGGGGCTGGCGTCGAACTCGATGCTGCGCATGAACCGGCCGGCCTCGCGCGTGACGCACGCCGCGAACAGCTCGTCCTTGGAGCCGTAGTACAGGTACAGCATCGGCTTGCTGATCTGCGCCTCGCGGGCCACCGCGTCCATCGACGTCTCGTAGAAGCCGTTGCGCGAGAACACCTTGATGGCGGCGTCCAGCATCTGCTGCTCGCGCACCGCGCGCGGCAAACGCTTCGTCCCACCGGCCATCGGCGTCCTCCTTACTCTCGAGTCAGATCCTAGCCCACCAGGTTACTCGCAAGTAAGTTCCAGTGAAATCCGTTCGGAATCAGCAGCGTACGGCGTGCTTCGCGCGCGCCACGCGCAGCACCGAATCGTCGAGCTGCTTCGCGGTGATCCGCCTCGCGGTCACCGACGCCTCCACCGCATCGATCGCCGCGCTCAGCTGATCGGTGGAGATCCACAGCGCCACGTCGGCACCGGCCTCGAGCGACTTCGCAACGGCCTGCGGCACGCTGAACCGGTCGGTGATCGCCTTCATCCCCGACAGATCGTCGGTGAAGATCGGACCGTCGAAGCGCTTCGCCCCGTACCCGACACCGTCGCGCAACAGCCGCATCGTCGCGGGACTCAGACTTGTGGGCAGGCCCGGCTCGGTGAGCCCCGGCACCGTCAGGTGGCCGACCATGACGCCCGCATCCCCCGTGTTCGCCGCGGCACGGAACGGCACGAGGTCCTTCTGCTTGAGCTGGCTCAGCGGCGGCACGCTCACCCCGCCCTGGTGCGAGTCGCCCGACGAGCTGCCGTGCCCCGGGAAGTGCTTGAACACCGGGTAGACGCCGCCGTCGCGCAGGCCGGCGGCGAAGGCCTGCGAGTACTGGACCACCACCGCGGGATCCGCCGAGTAGGAGCGGTCGCCGATCACCGAGTCGTCGGGCTGCGCGGAGACGTCGGCGTCGGGCGCGAAGTCCACGGTGATCCCCTTGGACCTGAGCAGCTTCCCGATCCGCGCGCCCTCGGCGCGCGCCTGCGGCACCGTCATCGTCTTCGCCAGCTCGCGCGCCGAGACGAGGTTCGCACCGGGAACCCGCGAGACGCGGCCGCCCTCCTCGTCCACGGAGACCATCACGGGCACCTTGCCCGCCTTGGCGACGGCCTGCAGCGTGCCGCCGGAGAACACCGCTTTGTCCGTCCAGCTGCCGATGAAGACGCCGCCCACGCCCTGCTGCACCGCACGCCGGGCGTCCGCGGCGTCACGCACGCCGACCATGAGCAGCTGCCCCACCTTCTCGCGCACCGAGAGCGCCGAGAGGAAGTCGGAGCCGCAGGTCACCGGTCGCCCCGGGCCCGACGAGGGTGCCGCCGATGCCACCGTGGACGGGGCCTGCGCCGCCGTCGTCGCGGACGGCGCCGCGTCCGGCGTCGACGGGCCGCAGGCCGCGACGCCGGCAGCGGCGACCACCATGATCGTGAGGTTCCGTAACTTCAGCATCGGCGCCAGTCTGTCAGACGGCACCGTCGACGCGCCCGAGCTTGCACTGTGCAACACCCCCGTTCCGGCGTAACCTGGAGGTATCAGGTAACCGCGAAGATCGAGGTGATCCGCATGAGTGTCCCCGTCAAGGTTCTGATCGCGTACGACGGCTCCGAGTCCTCCCAGCGCGCCGTCAAGTACGCCAGCAAGGTGCTCGCGCAGGGCCGCGACGCCGAGGCGATCGTGGTCACCGCGTGGGAGTCCACCATCCATCAGGCCGCCCGGTTGTCCGCCATGTCGGGCGTCGCGGGGGCTGGTGCCGCGGAGACCGCGCTCACCCGCGAGACCGACGTCGTGCACGCCGAGGCGAAGAAGACCAACGAGCAGGGCGTCGAACTGGCGGCCGCCGCCGGCTTCACCGCGCACGGCGAGCTCATCGAGGTGTCCACCACCGTGTGGACGGCGCTCATCGCCGCGTCGGACACCTTCGACGTCGACGTCATCGTCTCCGGCAGCCGCGGTGTGTCGGGCATCCGGTCGTTGTGGCATTCGTCCGTTTCCGAGCACGTGCTGCGCGGATGCAAGCGGCCGGTCATGATCGTGCCGTCGGGCTGCGCCGAGCTGGACCTGTAGACTTTCCGGCATGGACCGCACCTCGATCATCGCCAGCGCCACCGCCGCGCTCGCCGGCATCGTCGTCGCCGTGGCCCTCGCGCTGGTGAGCGGCGCGGCCGTCGCGCAGACGTCGCCGTCCACCGAAGTCGGCACCGTGAACCCCGACAAGGGCTTCCTGCAGGGCTCGTCGAACTACGGCGAGCGCGACGACTCGGGTGCCAACAAGTAGCGCTCAGCACAACGACGAACCCCTGACCCGCCGCGCAGGCGCGTGGGCGTTCGTCGCCCTGCTCGCGCTGAGCTTCCTCAGCGCGCCCGGGAAGGTCGTCGCCGACACCAAGCTCGATCTCACGGCCAACCCCCTCGGCTTCCTCGCGCGCGCGGCCAACGTCTGGTCCAGCCAGTCCCCGCTCGGCCAGGTGCAGAACCAGGCCTACGGCTACTTCTTCCCGCACGGCGCATTCTTCGCGCTGGGTCAGTTCCTGCACGTCCCGCCGTGGATCACGCAGCGCCTGTGGTGGGCGCTGCTGCTGTTCGCGGGCTTCTGGGGCATCGTCCGGCTCGCCGAGGCGCTGGGCACCGGCTCGCGCGGTAGCCGCGTCGTGGCCGCGGCCGCGTTCGTGCTGGCTCCGCAGGTGCTCACGACGCTGGGCGCCATCAGCTCCGAGACCGCGCCGGTGATGCTCGCGCCGTGGGTGCTGCTCCCCCTGGTCCAGCTGGTGCAGGGCGCCGACGTGCCGCTGCGGAACCTGGCCGCCCGCTCGGCGGTCGCGGTCGCGTTGATGGGCGCGGTCAACGCCGTCGCCACGGGCTTCGCGTGCGCGGTCGCCGCACTGTGGTGGCTGTTGCACATGCGCTTCGGCGCCGGGACCGGCCGCTTCTGGCGGTTCAGCGCCTGGTGGGCGGTGTGCGTGGCGCTGGCGACCACCTGGTGGATCGTGCCGCTGCTCATCATGGGCCGCGTCAGCCCGCCGTTCCTCGAGTTCATCGAGTCCTCCCGCGCGACCACGCAGTGGGCGTCGGTGCCGGAGGTGCTGCGCGGCACCACGTCGTGGAGCCCGTTCATCTCCGACGAGCGCGGCGCCGGCGCCATGCTCACCACCTCCCCCGCCGCGGTCGTCGTCACCGGCCTGGTCGCGTGTGCCGGCATCGCCGGGCTCACCATGCGGCGCATGCCCAAGCGCGGCGTCTGGGCGACGGTGCTGCTCGTGGGACTGGCGGGGATCGGCGCGGGCTACGCCAGCGGCCTGGGCTCCCCGTTCGCCGAGCCGGTGCGGGTCTTCCTCGACAGCGTCGGCGCGCCCCTGCGCAACGTCTACAAGCTCGAGCCCTTCCTGCGGTTGCCGCTGGTCCTGGGCATGGCGCACCTGCTGGCCCGGGCGCCGCTGCCCGGCACCGTCGGCCTGGCGAAGGTCCGGCGGGCCCTCGCGCACCCCGAGCAGGACCGCCTCGCCGCGGGCGCCCTGGCCGTGGTCGTGGTGCTCGCGCTCGCGGGCGGCATGGCGTGGACGGGCAAGCTCGCACCCCGGGGCCCCTACGAGAAAATCCCCGACTACTGGTCGCAGGCCGCGGACTGGCTGTCCGCACACGCCGCCGGGACTGCCCCCGGGCAGGCCCGCGCCGAGCGCGCGCTGGTCGTGCCGGGCGCGCCCTTCGGCGCGCAACTGTGGGGCCTCACGCGCGACGAGCCGATCCAGCCCCTGGCCGAGACGCCGTGGGCGGTACGCGACGCGATTCCGCTCAACCCGCCCGGCGCGATCCGCGCCCTCGACTCGGTGCAGCGCCTGTTCAGCGCGGGCACCCCGTCGGCGGGACTGGCCGCGACGCTGCGCCGTCAGGGCATCTCCTACCTCGTGCTGCGGGCCGACCTCGACCCGGGCACGTCGCGCTCCGCCCGGCCCGCGCTGGCCCGCTCCGCGATCGAGGGATCGCCCGGGATCAGCGAGGTCGCGCGGTTCGGTCCCGATGTCGCGCCGCCGACGGTCGAGAAGGTGGTCGTCGACTCGGGGCTGCGGCCCCCGCTGCCGGCAATCACGATCTACCGGGTCGACGGTGCCGCCCCCACCGGCCCGTACGTGGCCGACCTGACGACGATGCCGCGCGTCGCGGGCGGGCCGGAGGCGCTCCTGGGGCTGCAGGCCGACGCCGCTGCGTCGGGCCGGCGGGAGCTGGGCGCGGCGCTGCTCGCCTCGGACGCGAAGGACGCTGGCCTGCCCGACGGTCCGCTGACGGTCACCGACACGCCCAAGCGGCGCGAGACCGACTACGGCCGCGTTGACGACCACAGCTCCGCGATTCGCACCGCCGACGATCCGCGGCGCACCCTGAACCGCCTGCCGGACTACCCGGCGGCGGGCCTGGTCGACGGGAAGTGGGACGGCGCGACGGTCTCCGCGTCGAGTTCCGCCGCCGATGCCACCCAGCTCGGCACGGTGCTGCCCGGCACGGGCCCGGCCGCCGCGGTGGACGGCGACAAGAACACCGCGTGGGTCTCCTCCGGCCTCGACCACGCGATCAACCAGTGGCTGCAGTTCACGTTGCCCGAGCCGCGCGCGGACCTGGCGGTGACGGTGACCGTCGGGCGCGCGCTGGGGCCCGCGGTCACGCGCCTGCTCATCACCACCGAGGCGGGGACCGTCTACTCCGATCCCGTCACGGCGGGCACCCCGATCACGCTGGTCGCGCCGTCGGAATCGACGCGCTGGGTGCGGATCACGGCCGCCGAGACCGCGGATCGCTCGTGGGGCAACCAGTTCGCGATCACCGAGGCCGAGCTCACGGACACCCGGTCGAAGCAGGCGATCCCCGCGCGGCACGACGTCGCGCTGCCCGCATCGGGGCCGGCGCAGCGCTGGGTCTTCGGGCAGGACACGATGGGCCGCTCCGGCTGCGTCGTGACGCCCGGCGAGAACGGCGCGCCCGGCCCGGTCCAGTGCGCCGATATCGCCATCGGCCCGGAGGAGCCGGGGCCGCTGCGGCGCACCGTCGACGGGCCCGGGGCAGCCGCGGTGACGCCGTCGCTGACAGTGCGTGCGCGGCCGGGCCAGGCGCTGTCGGCGCTGCTCGCCGCGCCGGGTGCGCCGTCGGCGTTCGCGGAGTCGGCGGTCGGCGACGGCCGGGCGAGCTCCGCCGCGGCCGTCGACGGAGACCCGAACACGGTCTGGTCGGCGCCGCAGTCGGTCACCGAGCCCACGTCGCCGAAGCCGGTGCTGCGGTTGCGGCTGCCGTCACCGCAGGTCGTCGGAGGCCTGACGCTGCGGCTGCCGCGCGGCGAGGCACCCGCGCGGCCGACCCGGATCGGCGTCGACCTGGGGACGGGTCGGCAGGTGCGGGAACTCCCGGACGACCCCGACCCCGACTCCGGCTCCGGCTCCGGCTCCGGCGAGGTGACGGTGAAGGTCGAACCCGCAGTGACGGATTCGATCTCGATCTCGCTGCTCGACTGGGACGAGCGGATCAACATCAACGACTTCGGCTTCCCGGAGAAGATGGCGCCCGGGCTCGCCGAGGTGCGAGCCGTCGGCCCCGACGGGGCGCCCGTCCCCGGATCCGAGCCCGCGCCCGCGGACCGTCCGGTCGTGGTGCCGTGCGAGACCGGGCCGACGATACGGATCGGCGACCAGCTGCTGCGCTTCCGGATCGAGGCCGGGGCGCGGGAACTGCGCGACGGTGCGCCCGTCCGCGCCGTGGCCTGCGATCCCGCGCCGGTGCCACTGCCGCCCGGGCGCGCTCAGATCGTGGCGTCGCCGGGGCTCGCGTTCAGCGTGGACTCGCTGTCGCTGGACACGCCGGCGGCCGTCGAGGCATCGCCCCGTGACGAGAGCGTGAAGGTGCAGAGCTGGACGCCGGACCGCCGCGTAGTGACGGTCAGCCGCGCCGACGCCGACCAGGTGCTCGTCGTCCCCGAGAGCCGGAACTCCGGCTGGGCGGCGACGGGGCCCGACGGTGCGCCCCTGCGCGCCGTGACGGTCAACGGCTGGCAGCAGGGCTGGGTCGTGCCCGCCGGGACGGACGGGGCCGTGACACTCCGGTTCGCGCTCAACGCGCCCTACCGGATCGGGCTCTTCGGCGGCCTCGTCCTGCTGGTCATCCTCGCCGCCCTGGCGCTGGTCCCGGGCTCGCGGCCGCGGTCCGCCGGAGGACCGATGCGCGCCTGGCAGCCGGGCGTCGCGGCGGGGCTGGGGATCGGCGCGGTCGCCTTCGTGCTCAGCGGTTGGCCGGGGCTCGCGCTGTGGACGGCCGCCGGGCTCGCGACCTGGGTGCTCTCCGGGCTGCACGTGTCGGCGGACCGTCGGGCGGCGATCCGGGTGTTCGGCGCCTCGGGCTTCGTGATGGCGGGGATGCTGCTGCTGGCGACCGGTCCGTGGCACGCCGAGGCCGGCTACGTCGGCCACAGCCCCTGGCCGCAGGGCCTGGCTCTGCTCGGCGTGCTACTGATGGCCTGGTCGACGGTGCCGCCCACCCGATTCCTCCGCCGGCGCGGCGCCGCGTCCGGCGAGGACGACCGCGGGGTCAGTAGCGCGGAGTAGGCCTGCGGGCTGGGTGTTGTCTCGCAGAGAAGCGATGCGCGCCACGCATACCCCATGAAACCGCAGGTCAGTGGCCGATTTCGCTGATCGAGCGATGCGTCCGGCGCATCCCCCCGCAGCTCCCCACGATTCCGTAGTGCTCGTTCGACGTCCCCACGCGGCATTCCGTCCCCCGCGCGGCACCGATCCGCGGGCGATCCGTTCGGTCCCCCATCAGAAGCCGCTCGTTCCGTTGGGGACCGGCCATCCCCCACGCCGCACCGAATCCCCCATCAGACGCCGGCTCTCCCCCACGAGACGCCGATTCCCCCGCGGCGCGTCAGCCGCCCTCGGTCGCCCCCCGCGCTACGCCGATTCCCCCACCGAACTCCGGGTACCCTTGGGCACCCGCTCCCCCGCGCAACGTCGCGGCTTCGGCGGCCCAGCTCGATGCGCTGTTCGCAGCTCCCGGCGCGGCCTCTGGACCGACTCGCCAGGCCGTCACGTGGTGTCGCGCCCCGCGCAGCCGGAGGCGATGCGCCCCACGCATCACCCGACTGCTGAAACACGCCGATGACCTGCGACGACGAGGGGTATGCGTGGCACGCATCGCTTCCGTCCAGAACTACCCCACCGGCGCGACGGGCTCCGCGGCCGGCGGCTCGATCCGCGCCTGCGCGGCCTCGGCGGGCGAGGAGGCGGCGGACCGTCGGGCCTCGCGACGGGCCAGCCACTGCCGGGCCGGCTCCTCCACCCAGGCGTAGCTCAGGGCCGCGACGGCGACGGAGAAGACCAGCGTCAGCAGAGTCACCTTCAGGAAGGCGCCGTTGAAGGGCACGATCGCGAACAGCGGGAAGATCGCGGTGAGCACCACGAGGTGCCAGATGAAGATGCCGTACGACCAGCGGCCGAGCGCCAGCATGAACCCCGCGCCGAGCCACCGCGAGGGCTCCGAGGCGGGCGCCAACACGAGCGGCGCCAGCAGCAGGAAGGCGAGCACCCCGCCAAGCCCCATGCGCAGGGCGAACTGCCACGCGGCGGGGGTGTCGAGGGTGACGGGACCGCCCAGCGGCGTGCAGATCAGCGCGAACACGGTCAGGGCCGCGGGCCAGCACACGCGACGGCGCGCCAGGCGCCGCACCGGAGCGAACCGGGCGACCGGCGCGCTCACGATCTCGGCGAGGACGATGCCCGCGACGAACCAGGGCACGTACGACGGCAACCAGTTGTGGTGGTTCACCCCCGGCGGCAGGGGCAGCGCCGCGCCCACCCAGGCCCAGCTCAGCGACACCGCCGCCACCGCGAGCAGCACCGGCACCCGCCACCGCGCGGCCGGACCGCGCAGCCGCACCAGGGCCAACGCGGCCACCGGCAGTAGCAGGTAGAAGAGCATCTCGACCGAGAGCGACCACATCTGGGTCAGCCCGTCGGTGAGCGAGTAGGGCACAAAGACCTGGGTCAGCGAGAGGTTGGCGAGCCAGGTCGAGCCCGACGGGGCCGTCGACCGCGGGAGCAGAGCCAGCGCGACGACGACGACCAGGAGGTAGGCCGGCATGATGCGCACGAATCGCGACCGGTAGTACCGCCCCGACGGCGGTCCGTCCGAGGACGTCCAGGCGGCCCGGGCGTGCGCGCGCCAGAGCAGGAACCCCGAGAGCCCGAAGAACAGGGCCACCGCCATGTCGAAGCGGCCCCACACGCGACCCATCACCGAATGACCCACCTGACCGGTCTGGAAGGCGGCGTGGGTGAGCATCACGGCAACCGCGGCGCATGCCCGCATGCCCTCGAGTGCGGGCACGAATCCGGCCGCACCCGCAGGCTTTGCAGATGCGAATTGGCTGGTCCCGACGGTGCTCATCGTCCACCGAATCTACCCGCGATCCGGGCGCCGCCCGCGCGCGTGCCCCATGCCACCGCGACACCACCTGTAGGCTCGGGTACTTGTGAGGGAGCGCGACCGCGTGCCCTGACGGCGTGTGCGAACCACGTACGCGCTCCACGAGAGCTGTGAGGAGACACTTCGATGGCGGTAGGCCGTAGCCGGCTGGCGCGCGTTATCGGTCCGATCCTGATCTTCTTGGGCGCACTGCTGATCACAGCCGCGATCGCCGGGCCGGCGTACGTCGCGGGCAAGCTGACGACGATCCCGCTCGACATCGACGCCACGACGGTGGCGAAGTCCGAGAAGGCCGCGGATTCCCAGGCCGACGCCGACTTCCCCGCGAAGTCGCTGGACATGTGCTCGATCAACCGGGACAAGGCCGTCGTCAATGAGGTCTCGGTGACGACGCAGACCCGCACCCTGGTGACCACCCCGTCGGACAAGTCGACGATGACGGTCCAGTCCGGTAGTTCGATGGTCGTCCCGTCGATCAAGACCAAGGGCGAGCCGCGGCACCCACAGCTGACCGGCGCCGTGCAGGACAAGCGTCCCTGCGACGACGGCCTGGTGCAGGCCTGGCTCGACCGCGTCTCCCTGGACCGCGAGACGGGCAAGCCCACCGGCAAGACGTCGGAGGCGACCTACCAGCCCGGCGAGAGCACCCCGGCCGTGAAGATCGCCGACCGCACGGGCCTGCAGTACCGCTTCCCCGCCGGCACCACGCAGGACGGGAAGTACGAGTTCTTCGACCTCATCACCCGCAGCAACGTGGGCCTGAAGTTCGTCGAGGAGAAGGAGGTCAGCGGCACCAAGACGCTGCACTTCCAGGGCCAGCAGAGCTGGGTGGACCTCTCCACGATCCGCGACAGCAACGATCCGACGCTGGGCACCGTGCTCACCATGCCCGCGAGCTGGTGGGGCATCGGCGGCGTCGACCCCAAGGACGACATCACGCTGAACCGCTGGGCGAAGACCGACGTTGACCTGTGGGTCGACCCGACCTCGGGCGTCATCGTCGACCAGTCGCTGCACTACACGCAGCAGTTCCGCCTGCCCGGCCAGGTCGCCCCGAACACGCCGAAGCAGGTGCGTGACTTCAAGCTCGACGTCTTCGATGCCAAGCAGCGCTGGGTCGATGCGACGGTCCGCTCGCAGGCGGAGGTCGCGAAATCGGCACAGAACAAGATCGCGGTCGCCAAGTACGTGGCACCGATCGCGGGCGGCGTCCTCGGCCTGATCGCCCTGGGCCTCGGCGTCTTCGCACTGTTCCTGGGCCGCAACCCCGCCACCGCGGGCGGACCGGGCACGGGTGGTCGCGGCCGGGCGTACGCCGCCGGTTCCGGCGATGCCGCCCCGACAGCACCGCTCGACGAGGACCCGATCACCGCGCCCGATGCGGGCGGCGATCCGGCGACGGAGGCGTTCAGCGCCCAGCCGCGGCCGGACGAGTCGCAGACCGAGGCGATCGACTTCCGGAAGCGCGACGAGCGCTGACGGTCACGACCGCACCGATCACCATCACCGCCGCGAGCGCGCACAGCGCCGCGGCGGTGATCATTTCGGCGGGGGTGTGCGGCAGGGTGAGCAGGATCGCCGCCTCGGCCGCGACCACGGCCCACGCGAACAGCGCCATGCGGGTGCGCTCGATCGCGATGGCGTAGAGCAGCAGGCCCTGCAGCAGCGCCAGGAGCGCGCCCTGCGCCGCGAACAGCCACAGCAGCCCCTGGACGGGCCGGTAGTCCTCGCCGGCCAGGAGCGTCGCGAGCGGGGCACACACCGCCGCCCCGGCGACGCAGGCCAGCCCCAGGGCCGTCAGCAGCCCCACAACGGTGCGCAGCGCGCCGTGTGCCCGGCCCGGGGTCGCGAGCTGCGGGTAGAAGACGACGCCCACGGCCTGCGGCAACCAGAACGCCACCTTCGACGCCACCGCGCCGAGGGCGTAGGTCCCGGCGGCGGCCGCGCCGAGCACCGGCCGCGACAGCAGCAGGTCGAGCGAGGCGAAGACGACGAGCACCAGCTGCACGGAGCTGGCGCCGAGCACCGCACGCACCCCCACGTCCGGACCGGCTTCGTGCCCCGCCGCGGCACCGGCCAGCGCCCGGCCGACGACGGCCGCAACCAGGGCGCCCACCGTCGTACCGAGGAGCGCGGGCCCCGGGCCCAGCAGCAGCCCCGGCACGGTGAAGACGAGCTTTCCCAGCCCGGCGAGCCCGAGCAGCGCCGCGAGCCGCCCGAAGCGCCGCTCCCCCTGCAGCAGGCCCTGCTCGACGGCGAGTAGCACCAGCGCGGGCGCGGCGGCCAGCGCGGCGGCGGCGGTGATCGCCCGGGTGTGCAGGCCGGCGGCGGCCAGAGGCACCGCGACGGCCGCGAGGACGCCAGCGCCCAGCGCGATCCGGTAGCCCAGCGTCCGCATCTGGGCCGCCCCCGCGCCGCGGACCACCTGACGCGCGACCACGGTCTGCAGCGCGAGCGCGGGCACAGCGAGGATCAGCGTCAGCTGCAGGAGGGCGGCGAACTCGCCGTACCCGGCGGGCCCGAGCCAGCGGCTCGCGGGCAGGTGCACCAGGTACGAACAGAGGTTGGCTAGCATCGATCCGATCGTGACCCACGCCAAACCTCGCACCCGGCCATTGTGTCAGTAGGCTCGGGTCGATGAGATCGCGCGACCTGGCCCTCGCCGCCTGGTCCGCCGTGCTCGCCGCCGTGATCCTCGGCCCGCTGGCCGTCGGCGGCCGCTACCTCCTGCTGCGCGACGCGGTCTCCACGCCCCGCTCGTACCTCACCGACACCGCGCTCGGGCTCGGCGACAACGCCGCCCGCGCGACGCCGCAGGACTGGCTCTTGGCCGCCGGCTCGCAGGTGGTCGACGGTGGCCTCCTGGTCACGGTCCTACTGTTCGTCGCTCTGGTCGCGGCGGGCTGGGGCTTCGGCCGAAGCGCGCTCGCGATCCTCGCGGCCGCGGGACGCGAGGCGGGCGTCGGGGCGGGCCTGGCTGCGGCGACGGTGGGCCTGTGGAATCCGTTCGTCGCCGAGCGGCTGCTGCAGGGGCATTGGAGCCTGTTGGCCGGGTACGCGGCGATCGGCTGGGCCGTCGTGGTGGGGCTGCGGCTGGAGGGCCGTCGGCAGCTCGGCGGCTTCGCGGCGTGCCTGGCCGCGGGCGGACTCACTCCGACGGGCGCAGTCCTCGCGCTGATCGCGGGCCTGGTGGCGGCGCCGCGGCGATGGACGTGGCAGCTCGGACTGTTCGTGTGCGCGGCTGCGCCGTGGCTGTATCCATCGCTGGTCTCGGGCAGCGGGGTGCGCGCCGACCCGGCGAGCGTCGCGGTGTTCGCCGCCCGTGCCGAGCCGGGGCTCGGCACCTTCGGATCTCTGCTGGGGCTCGGGGGCATCTGGAACCGGCAGGCCGTGCCCGACGGTGCCCCCTGGCTCTGGACCGCTCTCGCCCTCGCGCTGGTGGTCGGCGGGCTGCTCGTGCTCCGCGCGCGGCTGCTCTCCCCGCCACTGGGGCGGTTCGCGCTGCTCGCGCTGTGCGCGGTCGTGCTTCCCGCGCTCGCGGCGACGGGCCCGGGCACGGCGCTGCTCGAGGCCGTGGTGCAGGCGATCCCCGGTAGCGGCCTACTGCGCGACGGACAGAAGTGGGTGGCGCTGGCCGTCCCGCTGTACGCCACCTGCGCCGCCGCGCTGGTGGCCGCGGTGCCCGCCGCCGCGCGGGCCGCAGGCGCCGTGGTGGCGGTGGCGGTGCCGATCGCGGTGCTGCCGGGCCTCGCATGGGGCGTGGGCGGCGCACTGACACCGGTGACCTACCCGGAGTCGTGGCGCACCGTCGCCCAGGCGGTGCCCGAGGACCGTGGATCGGTCGCGGTGCTGCCGCCGGGCATGTTCCGGACGTACGCGTACGGGCCCGACGCGCCGGTCCTCGACCCCGCACCGCGGATGCTGCGGGCGCCCGTCCTGCAGACGGGTGAACTCCGCGTCGGCGGGCGCTCCGTCGACCGCGTGCCCGGCGCCGCATCGGACGCGGAGGCGGCGCTCGCCGCCGGTGGCGACGCCCTGGCGGGCCGGCTGGCGGAACTGGGCGTCGGCTGGGTGCTCGTGGAGGCCGTGATCGCGGACGGCGGGACCGTCTTCCCGACAGTGCCACTCCCCGGCCTCACCCTCACCGTCGATACCCCCGAGCTGCGGCTCTACCGGGTGCCCGGCGGGATCGCGACGGTCTCCGCTTCGCCCGCGGAGCGGGGCGGGGCGTGGGCTGCGCACCTGCTGTGGGCAGCGGTGCTGCTGGGCGGAGCGGTCGTGGCCGCGACGGGCCGCTCGCGGCGGATCCCGGGCTCAGACCCAGCCGGCCCGCCGTGCCCGGCACCATGACGCGATTTCCCTTACTCAGTGCGGGAAATATGTTGTTCATTTGCAGATCGAATGTCTCATCAACCCATATTACCTGTCACTGTCATTAGCACTGTACATGATGCGTCATGCGCGACGAAATGTGAAGCCCCGGGAATTGTCAGGTTTCTCACTGTTCGTGCGTCTTTTGTTGCGCTATGGACTTAGTCATCATGTTCTACATGATCTCGGGTTTCTCAGAGCAGTGGCAGTGCCCGGCGGGAGAGTGGACCGTCTGGGCTCCGGACGCGACCACCAAGGAGGCGATGCGCACCGCCCCTGACCAGGATGTCTGCACGTCGTACGTGCAGGCCGACCACCTACGCAGCGGCATCGATGGCGAGGCCTGCACGCGTCGCCTCGTTTTCACCACATTCACGATCCACGATGTTTTCGATGAAAGAACCGTCGAATCGGTCTTCACCGAATTCGTGCGCGGGCACGGCGTCTTCCACACCGCATTTCCGGTGTCGGCGGACCCGAATCCGCGTGGACGCACGCTTTCTCCGGAGCAGATCGATCTCACCATCGAGGCCACGTCGGAGACGCATCCCGGCGCGACCGTCAAGGACTACCTCATGGCGTCGGTGCCGGAGCTGCACGAGTGGGCCGCCTTCGCCTTCAGCGTGACCGGCATCGAGCACGCGCGCCCCGACTCGACCACCCCGCATTTCCAGGTGGTGGTCTGCTCGGACCACCTGTACACCGACGGCGTCTCCCAGGCCGTGAGCTTCTTCGAGTTGCTCTCCCGGTACACGGCGGCCCGCAACGGCACCGCGTACGCGCAGGTGCCCGTCCGGCCGCACCGCGAGTTCACCCGCGAGCAGCGCACGCTGGCCGCCACCCTCACACCCACCCACCCGGACGTGGTGCAGTGGCGCGAGACGCTGCGCCGCGCGGGCGGCATGCCGCGCTTCCCCCTGCCGCTGGGGCTGGCCGACGGCGAGGCCGCCCCAGGCCGCATCGCGGTGCACGCTTCGTTCATCGACGCCGACCGCACCGCCCGGTTCGGTGCAGCGGCGAAGCGGGCCGGCGCGAACATGAGCAGCGCGCTCCTCGCGGTGCTCGGTCAGGTCCACAACAACCTCACGGGCGACGAGCTGTTCACCATGCTCATCCCGCGCGCCGACCGGTCCGCGACGGGCGACGCGATGGCCGTCGGCTGGTACGTCACGCTGGTGCCGGTGCAGTTCTCGGCCTCGGGGACGTTCGACGAGGTCGCGCGGAACGCGCACGAGGCGGTCACGACGGCGAAGCAGCTGGACCGCACCCCGGTCTACCCGGTCATCGACCTGCTGGCCGACGATCCGGAGTTTCCGGTGCAGCACGGCTTCGCCGCGCCGATGCTCTCCTACATCGACGTGACGCGGGTGCCGGGCGCTGAACTGGCTCGGCAGCATGACCTCTCGGTGTTCGCCAACGCCACGCCCTCGCGCGAGGTGTTCACCTGGATCAACCGCGACGAGTCGGGCCTGGACTTCAACGCCATGCACCCGGACACGACGCAGGCGACCCGCTCGGTGGACACGGTGTTCCGATTGCTGCGCGACCGCATCGTCGAGGTGGCCGACCACTCCCCCGCCCTCATCTCGGCGTAGCGGCCGCCGCCCGCGCCGGCGCGACCGTGCGGACCTGGCGGAGATCGGCGGGAAAGCCGCCGACGCGGGCGTGCAGCGCGGCCTGCAGGGTGTCCCTGACGCGGCGGTCGAGGACGGGCACGAAGGCGGCGGGCGCGACGCCGAAGGCGATCCACGGGCCGGCGGGATCGACGGCCACCGACGTCACCACGAGGCGGGCGCGGCGGTCGGCACCGTCCGGCAGCGGACCGAACGGGACCGGGACGAGGACCGGCGCACCGAGACCGCCGGGCTGGCGGTCGCGCGGATAGCCGAGCAACCGCTCGGCCTGCGGAACCGTGCGACCGACGAGCTCCTCGGTGCGGACCCTTCCGCCGGAGCCCTCGCGGAGCGCGAACGGCACCAGTGCGGCCATCACGAGCGCCGCCACCAGGCCGAAGACGCCCCAGAAGACGTCGCCCGCGGCGAAGGCTATCTCCGCGGACAGCGCCGCGAAGGCGCAGGCCACGATGTGCACGGCGAGCTGCAGCAGCAGAGAGCCGGCCGTTGTGACGAGACCCGCGATGAGGATCGCCGTGACCAGCGCGGCGGTGCCCCAACGCCGGTCCAGGAGCGCCCCGAGGAGTGCGGCGCCGAAGACGAGCAGGTAGACGATCCACCACCTGCTCGCCCGGGGCCCCATCTGCACTCTGGTCATGCAAAGAAGATGCAACCAGGGTTCGGATTCAGGCGGGGATCAGTGCCCCCGACGGATCCACTCCTCGAGGTGTGGCGACTCGGAGCCCAGAATGGTCCCGTCGCCGTGACCGGTGTTCACGACCGTCTCCGGCGGCAACGCGAACAGGCGATCGCGGATCGACTCGATGATCACCGAGAAATCACTGTACGAACGGCCTGTGGCGCCGGGCCCGCCGGCGAACAGGGTGTCGCCACTGAACAACTGCCCCGCCTCCGGGAGGTACAGGCATACCGACCCCGGCGAGTGCCCGGGCGCATGAATCACGCGGATCTCGGTGCCGCCGATGGCTATCCGGCAGTCGTTCGCCAGATCCTCGTGACCGACGCCCGGGTGCGTCATGTCCCACAGCACGTCGTCCCCCGGGTGCAGCAGGATCGGCGCGTCGAGCCGCTCGGACAGCTCCGGAGCGACGGTCACGTGGTCGTTGTGCCCATGGGTGCAGACGATTCCGCGGACCGTGCGCCCGCCGACGGCGTCGACGATCGGGGCGGCGGAGTGCGCCGCGTCGATCACCACGACCTCGCTGTCGTCGCCGACCAGCCAGACGTTGTTGTCGACGTCCCAGGTGCCGCCGTCGAGGCTGAACGTGCCCGACGTGACAACGCGTTCCACGCGCAGCGTCACAGGACCACCACCGAGCGCAGCACCTCTCCGCGGTGCATGGTCGCGAAGGCCTGCTCCACCTCGTCGAGGCCGATCCGCTCGGTGACGAACTTCTCCAGCGGCAGGCGGCCCTGCCGGTACAGGTCGACGAGCTGCGGGAAGTCCCGCTCGGGCAGGCAGTCGCCGTACCACGAGGACTTGAGAGCCCCACCGCGCGAGAAGAAGTCGATGAGCGGCATGTCGAGGGTCAGGTCCGGAGTGGGCACGCCCACCAGGACGACGGTGCCGGCCAGGTCGCGGGCGTAGAAGGCCTGCTTCCAGGTCTCGGGGCGGCCGACCGCGTCGATCACGACGTCGGCGCCGAAGCCGTCGGTGAGCTCCTGGATCGCCTCCACCGCATCGGTTTCCGCGGCGTTGACGGTGTGCGTGGCGCCCAGCTCGCGGGCCCACTCCAGCTTCTTCGGGTCCCGGTCGACGGCGACGATGGTGCGCGCACCCACGAGGCGGGCACCCGCGATGGCCGCGTCTCCCACACCTCCGCAACCGATCACGGCCACGGTGTCGCCGCGGGAGACGCCGCCGGTGTTCACGGCGGCACCCAGACCGGCCATCACGCCGCAGCCGAGGAGGCCCACGACGGCGGGGTCGGCCTCGGGATCGACCTTGGTGCACTGGCCCTGGTGCACGAGGGTCTTCTCCGCAAAGGCGCCGATGCCGAGGGCGGGCGAGAGCTCGGTACCGTCCTCGAGCGTCATCTTCTGCGTGGCGTTGAACGTGTCGAAGCAGTACTGCGGCTTCCCGCGCTTGCAGGCGCGGCACTGCCCGCACACGGCCCGCCAGTTGAGCACGACGAAGTCGCCGGGCGCGACGTGATCGACGCCCTCGCCCACGGTTTCGACGACGCCCGCGGCCTCGTGGCCCAACAGGAACGGGAACTCGTCGTTGATGCCGCCCTCGCGGTAATGCAGGTCGGTGTGGCAGACGCCGCACGCCTGCACCGCGACCACCACCTCACCGGGACCCGGATCCGGGATCACGATCGGGAGGACCTCGACGGGCTCCCCCTTCGCGCGGGCGACGATTCCTCTGACGGTCTGCGGCACGGTTCTCCTCCTGGTCCGGATACGGCTATTGCCATCCTCGCATCTATCGCGGCGACGAGAACTCGGGCTCAGTGCACGTGGTTCCTCCAGTCGGCGGGCACGCGGCCCGCGGGGCCGGGCACGGCCTGGTCGACGGGGCGGTTCTGCGGGTCGGCGAGGCGTGGACCGTCGTAGTAGTCCTCCGCGACGTAGTCCCAGAACCAGGCCTCGCCGGGCTCGAAGCTCTGCACGATGGGGTGGCCGCTCTCGCGGGCGTGGGCGCTCGCGTGCTGCGACGGCGACGAGTCGCAGCAGCCGATGTGGCCGCACTTCGCGCAGCGGCGCAGGTGCACCCACCAGCCGCCGGCGGCGTCGCACTCCACGCAGCCTGCGCCGCTGGGCGGCACGGCGGGATCGATCGGATCGCTCACGGTTGAATCCCTTCTCCCGGGTCGCCGGGATCGGCGACCTCGTCCCGCTGTGGTCCGTCGATAGGCAGCTCCACGATGAACACCGTGTTCCCCGGAACGGACCGCACCGACAGGTCTCCCTGGTGCTTGTTCACGACGATGCGCCACGAGATGTCCAGCCCCAGACCGGTTCCCTGGCCGACGTCCTTGGTCGTGAAGAAGGGCTCGAAGATGCGGGGCACCACGTCGGCGGGGATCCCGCTGCCGGTATCGGCCACCTCGACGACCACCGACTCGTCCTTGCGATGCGCCCGCAGCGTCAGGGTCCCGTTCCCGTCCATGGCCTGGACGGCGTTGTCGATGAGGTTGGTCCACACCTGGTTCAGCTCGGCGCCGTAACCCTGGATGTCGGGCAGGTCAGGGTCGTACTCCCGGACCACCGTGACGTCCCCCTCGCCCAGCTTGCGGCTGAGCATGACGACAGTGCTGTCGAGCAGCTCGCGGACGTCGAGCACCTGGAACGGCGCGCGGTCCATCTGTGAGTACTGCTTGGCCGCCTGCAGCAGCGTGGAGATCCGGTTGGTGGAGTCGGTGATCTCGTTCATGAGCAGCTCGGTCTCGACCGTGTAATACAGCCAGCGCAGCGCGCCCGACAGGGTCTGGACGTCGTCGAGCGAGCCCGCCACCCGGTCGAGGAAGTCCGTCTGCAGGCCCGCCGCCACGAAGACCGGCGCCAGCACATGGCCGTCGCTGATGTCGTGGTCGTCGAGCCAGTCCATGAGCTCGTCCTCCCGGTCGGAGGCCTCCAGCGGGCCGAGGTCGGGGGCGCCCGCCACCGCCTCGACCGCCTCCTCCTGGAACTTCACGAGGTCGACGAGGCGCGCCCGGTCGAGCTTGCCACTGGCGATGCCCGCGAGCTTGTGCCGCATACCGCCGACGCGGGTCCGCAGCTCCGCTGCCGCGCGGGTGGCGGCTCCGGCGGGATTATTCAGCTCGTGGGTGAGGCCGGCGGACAGCGACCCCAGCGCCAGCAGCCGCTCCCGCTGCTCGATCATCTGGCGGCTCCGCTGGCCACCGTAGAAGACGCCCTCCAGCAGGTGCACTGCCATCGGGAACCACTCGTGCATCGCCTCGTTGAAATCGGCGGCGGGCAACATGAAGAACTGCGCCTCGGTGACCGCGCGCATCGACGAGTTGTACAGCGTCTGGGCAGGTCCGCCCTTGCCGAGGAACGCCGACCACGCGCCGGAGTACGCCCCGCGGTGATCCGAGCGACCGGTCTCGACCTCCGCGTCGCCCACCTTCTGCGACAGCGCGATCGTGCCCCCCAGCAGGATGTACAGCCAGTCCGCCGGATCGCCGGTGGAGTACACGGGGCCGGCGGGGACGGTCTCCACGTGGCCCCGTTCGCACAGCCACTCCAGCTGCTCGTCGCTGAGCTTCTCGAACAGGAACAGGGTGCGCAGTTCGTCGACGAAGCACGGGTCATGAGTGCTCACGAGTCGACTCCTTCCAAATAGCGGTGGACGAACATGACGGCCATCGCGCCCTCGCCCACCGCGGAGGCGACGCGCTTCGCCGATTCGGATCGGACGTCGCCGGCGACGAAGATGCCGGGCACGTTCGACTCCAAATGGAACGGCGGACGGTCCAGTTCCCATCCCGGCGGCGCGGCACCGTCGGGCGTGAGGTCCGGGCCGGTCAGCAAGAAGCCCCGCCCGTCGCGCTCGACGACACCGTCGAGCCAGTCCGTGCGCGGCTCCGCGCCGATGAAGACGAACAGGAAGTCGGCCGGGACCTGCTCCGTCTCGCCGGACTGGGTGTCGCGCAGCGTGAGCTGCGTGAGGTGGTCGTCGCCGTGCGCCTCGATCACCTGGGTGTGGGGCCTGACGTGCACGTTCTCGATCGCGTTCAGCTGCTGGATGAGGTAGTACGACATCGACGCCTCCAGCGACGGGCCGCGCACCAGCAGCGTCACCGAGCGAGCGCCCTTCGACAGGTACGCCGCCGCCTGACCGGCGGAGTTCGCGCCGCCCACGATGTAGACGTTCTGCCCCGCGCAGGCCGGCGCCTCGGTCATCGCCGAGCCGTAGAAGATGCCCGCACCGGTCAGCCGCCCCATGCCCGGGGCGTCCAGCTGCCGGTAGGCGACGCCCGTCGCGAGGATGACGGTGTGCGCGCCCACGACGGTGCCGTCGGAGAATCGCACGCGCCGCCCGGCGCCGGTCACCTCGAGGGCGACGACGTCCGCGGCCGTGATCATCTCGGCGCCGAACTTGGTGGCCTGCCGCCGCGCCCGGTCGGTCAGCTGCGTGCCGGAGACCCCGTCGGGAAAGCCGAGGTAGTTCTCGATGCGCGAGCTCTGCCCCGCCTGGCCACCGGTCGCGGACCGCTCGACGAGCACCGTCCTCAACCCCTCGGAGGCGCCGTACACCGCGGCGCCGAGGCCGGCCGGTCCGGCGCCGACGACCACCAGGTCGTAGAACTCCTCCGCCGGCGTGGTGTTCAGGCCCACGTGCGCCGCGAGCTCGGTGTCCGACGGTGCGCTCAGCGCGGTCCCGTCCACCGCGGCGACGAGCGGGAGCTGCTGCCCGTCATTGCCCGCGGCGGCGAGCAGCCGCTGCCCCTCGGGCGACTCGGCGGTGTACCACCGGTACGGGATCTGATTGCGGGCCAAGAACTCCCGCACCTCGGAGGATCGCGCCGACCAGCGGTGACCGACGACCTTCGTCTCCGGCACGGGCCGGTGGTCACTGCACAGCCAAGCCTCCAGCTGGGCGTCGATGACGGGATAGAGCTTCTCCTCCGGCGGGTCCCAGGGCTTGAGGAGGTAGTGGTCGAGGTCGACCACATTGATCGCCTCGATCGCAGCGCCCGTGTCGGCGTACGCGGTGAGCAGGAGCCGGCGCGCACCCGGATAGACGTCCATCGCCGCCTCGAGGAACTCGAGCCCCGTCATGCCCGGCATGCGGTAGTCGGCCAGGATCGCTGCCACCAGGTCGCCGCGGAGCTTGAGCTCCTTGAGCGCCTCGAGGGCCTGCTGGCCGCTCTCCGCGCGCACGATCCGGTACTCGTCGCCGTACTTGCGCCGCAGGTCCCGCGCTACCGCGCGGGACACACTCGGATCGTCATCGACGGTCAGGATCGCGGGGCGCCGCTTCTCGGATTCAGCCACTCTTTCAGATTACGGCGGTCGCGGCCTCCGCGTCAGCGAGTGCAGCTGTGAGCGAACGCATCGGGTCGGGGCCGTAGGAGACGCGGTGGACGACGCCCTGCGGCGTTCCGATCGACCAGTGGGTCATCCACCGGTTGTGCAGGCCCTCCGGTTGCGCGATGCGGACCTCTCTGTCGCCTCGGGCGGTGCGCACCGTCATCGCCGCGATCGGTGCCATGACCTCGCCCTTGCGCCTACGGCGATCACGGAAGTTGAGGACGGCCAGAACGATCATCGCCGCGAAGAGCACCACGACCGCCGCAATACGCCAAGGCGCCCAGTCGCCGTAGTCCATCCACATGAGGGCCATCACGGGAATCACCAGCGCGATGCCGCCCAGCATGTAGTGGGCGTCGCTCGCACTCGTCTGCGGCTCCATCCCGATCGCGGTCCGCCAGAGCTGAGCCGCCGTCGTAACGAGCACGAGGTTCGCCACGAACATGAGCCCGTACGCGACACGCTGGCTCGCGGGGCCGCCGACCGGCCAGTCGACGAGCATGAAGACTGCGCCGAGGGTGAGCCACAAGATCAGGAGAGCACCGGCGAACGCCTTGAGCACCGCGACCGGGACGGTCCGAGTCTCCGTCTCAGCTCGCTTGGACATCGCCACTCCTCCGCGCCCGGCGGAGAGCGTAAACGCCCACAGCGATCTCGCCCGCTCCGAAGACCGCCATCACCGCACCGAGGATCGTGCGGAGGTCGGGCCACGTCGACCAGTCGCGCGACACAGCGACGCCACCAGAACGAACGCGCCGAGGCCGATGACGAGCCATGCCATCCGCGGTGTCACCTCACGCTGTCTCATCATGTGTTCACGGTAACGGATACTGGTCGGCGCCTCGTCGAGCTTCGGTCCGAGTCGACGACGACACGCCGACGCTCCGCCGCAGAGTCCCATCGAAGATCGTCCCGCGAGCCTCGATACAAGGGCATGCCCGCCGCGGTCGACGACGTGTGCGGGATCGTGGTCGCTCAGCGGGCACGATCTCACACAGGTCGCCCTGCCGACTCGATCCCCTCGCCGTGCCACACCTCCGCCGGGGACCGTGCGGTCAATAGTGCCCGCTCAGCGACAAGAATCCACCGCACCGCGTCCCGCCGGGCCCGGCGGCGCCGACGCCGACCGCGCCCGGCACCGCGTCGTGATCAGACCAACCCGCCCACGCGCTCCCCCGCGACGGACGCGGTCAGCACGCGGGAGACGCCGTCGGCGGTGGCGGGCCAGGAGAACTCGCTCGCGCGCTCCTGCGCCTTCGCACCGAGCTCGTCCCGCAGCAGCGTGTCGTCGAGCAGCGTGTAGACAGCCTCGGTGAGACCGGCGAGGTCGCGGACCAGCAGGCCGGTCGCGCCGTCGACCACGGAATCCGTGAGCCCGCGCGACGAGACGTACCCGACGGTGGGGACGGCGTGCTGGGCCGCCTCGATCACCGTGATGCCCCAGCCCTCCTTGCGCGACGGCATGACGTGCACCCACGCCCGCGAGAGCAGTCGGTGCTTGCGCGGTTCGGTGACGTGGCCGTGGAAGGTCACCCGATCGAGGACGCCGAGCTTCGCGGCGTGCGCGTACAACTCGGCATCCCACCAGCCGCTGCCGATGACGTCGAGGTGCAGGTCGGGGACGCGGCGCCGCAGCCGAGCGAGCACGTCGAGGGCGTCCTCGATCTGCTTGTGCGGCACGAGCCGCGAGAGCACGACCATCCGCGGCGACGCGGACCGCACGTCCGCGATCCCGGGTGCCACGGGGTCGATCCCGTTGCGCACCACAGCCACCCGCTCCGGGCCGACGCCGAGCAACGCCAGCTCCTCGGCCGACGGCAGGGAGACGGTGAGGTACTGCGAGCGCCGGTGCAGCCACGGCGAGAGCCGCGACTCGATGAACCAGCCGATCCGCGCCACGAGCCGCCCCGCGACGGGCCACTGCTCGCGGTGGCAGTGGTGCACGAGAACGGTCACGGGCACGCCCGCGACGAGCCGCGCGAAGAAGGGGATGCCGTTCTGCGTGTCGATCACCGCGTCGGGACGGATGCCGCGCAGCGGGCCGCGCCCGAACCGCGCAGCCACGATCGCCAGCAACGCCAGCGGATACACGGTGAAGCGGCCGCCGCCGCGCGAGATGCGCACGCCGCACACCGTCTCGGATCGCGCCGCTCCGGGGTACATCGCGGTCCGCAGCGTGACCCGGATCCCGCGGGCGGCCAGCTCCTCGCCCACGCGCTCCAGGTACAGCTCGCTGCCGCCGCCCTGCGGGTGGCGGGTGTCACGCCAACACAGCAGGAGGACTTCACGCACGGTTCCTAGGGTACCGTCCGTCTGCGTGTACCCCGCGACCTGGAAGAAGGCCACCGAACGCCTCCGCCGCCGCGCCACGCTACGACGGTCGGTGGGGCTGCTGTCGGACTTCCGGTTCGAGCAGTCCGAGCCGGCCCGGTTCTACGGCTCGCTCGCGCGCGACACCGTCGAGCTGACCGGCGACCTGTCCGGAGACCTCGACGGCGCCCTCGTCCTCGACGTGGGCGGCGGGCCCGGCTACTTCGAGGACGCCTTCGCCGAGCACGGCGCCGTCTACATCCCCGTCGAGCCCGATCCTTCGGAGGCGCACGCCGCCGGCATCACCTCCTCGCGGGGACTACGCGGCTCGGGCCTCGCGCTCCCCATCGCAGACGGTGCCATTGACGTCTGCCTCTCGTCCAACGTCGCCGAGCACGTACGCGACTGGCGCACCATGGGCGAGGAGATGCTGCGCGTCACCCGGCCCGGCGGCACGGTGATCCTGAGCTACACGCTCTGGTACGGCCCGTTCGGCGGCCACGAAATGGGGCAGACGCACTACCTCGGCGGCGAACGCGCCGCCCGGATGTACACCCGCAAGCACGGGCATCCGCCGAAGAACCTCTACGGGACGTCGCTGTTCAAGGTGGGCGCGGCGGACGGGCTGCGCTGGGCCGCCACCGTCGACAACGCCGACCTCGTCGCCGCGTTTCCCCGCTACCACCCGTCGTGGGCGTGGTGGCTGATCCGCGTTCCGGGCGTGCGGGAGTTCCTCGTCTCCAACCTGGTCCTGGTCTTCCGCAAGCACTGACGGCGGACTGTGCCGAACACTGCTCCGGCCCCCGCCGCGGGATCGCGGAGGGGGCCGGAGAGCGGGGCGGATCAGGCGGCGTCGGCAGTGACCGTCGGAGCGTCGTCAGCGGCGCCCGCCGCGGCGGGCTGCTCGGCCGACGCCTCGGTGGACTCCTGGGTGGCGGTCCCGGTCGCTTCCGTGCCGGTGGGCTCCGTCGCCGTGGTCGGCTCCGCGCTCGCGGGCGCCTCGACCTGCTCCGTCGGCTCCACGGCAGTGGCCGGCTCGGCCACCTTCGTCGGGTCGGCAACCTTCGTCGGGTCGGCCGTCTTCGACTCGGCGGGCGTCGAGTCGACGACCTTCGTCTCGTCGGCGCGGTGCTTGCCGACGTAGCCGGTCTCGGCGTCCTTCGCCTTCTCGGCGGCCGCGGCAGCCGCTGCCCCATCCGCGGGGTTCTCGGTCGTCGCTCCGGCCGAGGTCGAGAGTAGGGACGCGGCCTGCGGCTTCGCGTCGTCAGTGAGCGCCTTCGCGGCCGCGTCGAGCGACTTCGCGCCATCGGTCCCGGCCAGCGCGGAGAGCCCCTTCGTCACCTCGCCGAAGAGGTTCGTCAGGCCGCCGCCCCCGATGATCGAGGTGGCGAGCGAGACCGGCAGCGAGATGACGGTGGAGATCAACGAGAACACCGGCTGCAGCAGGCTGAGGCCGAGGTTGATCGCGGGAGCCACGATGTTGTTCGTCACGAAGGAGATCGGGCCGGCGATGATCGGGCCCACCAGGGGGATGTTCGCGATCAGATTGGGGACGAGTTGCGCGGCGCCTGAGACCACGCCGCCGACGATGCCGGTAAGCAGGTCCGGGAGCTTGGCGATCCCGCCCGGGGTGCCGAGGCTCGCGACGACCAGCGAGACGACCCGGCCGATGAGCTGGCCGTCCATGATGCCGAGCAGCTTGTCGTCGGGCAGACCGCCCACGATCGCCTTGAGCTTGTCAGTGGGGATGGAGCCGACCAGCGCAATGAGCTTCTCAGTGGGCAGACCTGCGACGATGGGGCCGAGCTTCTCGACGGGGATGCCGTTCACCAGATCGGCGAGGGTCTTGTCGTCGAGACCGGAGACCACGGTGATGAGCTTCTCGGTCGGGATCTGCTTGACCAGCGCCGTGAGCTTGTCGGCGGGCAGGCCCGCGACCACCGGACCGAGCTTGTCCACCGGGATCAGCCCGACGAGATCGCCAAGCTTCTTCTGGTCGAAGGTCGAGACCACTTCGGCGAGCTTGTCCGTGGGGATGTAGCCGACCAGCGCGGCGAGCTTGTCGGCGGGCAGCGCGGCGACCGCGGGACCGATCTTCGCAGGGTCGACGGTGCCGATCACCTCGGTGAGCACGGAGCCCGGCAGGCTCTCGACCAGCTTGGCGATGGTCGCGGGCGGCAGCGTCGCGACGACAGCACCCAGCTTGTCCACCGGGATCTGCCCGACGAGGGCGGCGAGCTTGTCGTTCGGCAGGCTCCCCACCACGGGGCCAAGGACGTCGGTGGGGATTCCGCCGACCAGGTCTTTGAGCTTCTGCTGGTCGAGGCCGGAGACGATGGTCACGAGGCGATCCGTCGGCAGTGCGCCCACGATCTTGCCGAGAGTCTTGTCATCGAGGCTCTTGACGACCTCGATGAGCTTGGCCTCCGGGATGGCCTTGACCACTGCATTGAGCTTGTCCTGCGACAGGCCGGCGACGATGGTGTTGAGCTTGTTCTGCGGCAGCCCGTTGACGATGGCGGTCAGCTTCGCCTCGTCCATCGCGTTCATGATCGCGACGACCTTCTCGGGCGGCATCGCCTCGAGGATCTTGGCGGTCTTGTCGGCCGGCATGTTGCCCATGATCGCGGCGACCTTGCTCGGCTCGATCTGCGCCATGATCCGGGCGATGCGCGCGGGGTCCGCGTTCGACAGCTCGCTCACCAGAACGGAGTCGGGGAGCAGATCGATCAGACCCACGGTGTTGACCTCGATGCGGAGGGGAGCTGCGGCGGCGGGCACCGCCAGCACCTGCGCGGGCGACGGAAGCGAGAAGCTCGATGACGGCAGCGCCGTGAGTGTCAGCGAGCCGGCAAGGACGGTCGCGGCCATTGCCTGAGTGATCACCCCCGTCCGGCTCCAGCTGAACGTGGTACGTCCGCCCAGGTCGGCGTTCGTGGGCAGGGTGGCAGCGCGCATGGGTCTCTCCTGTGTCTTCACGTGAGGATCAGCACGCCCTGCGGGTGGCGGCGATCGGATGAATGAGCGTGTGTGTTGTCACAAATAGATCTGTGAGTGTGCTCAGTCACCGCGAAGATTAATCACATGAATCCCTACTCAGCAGTAGCATTTCCTTTTCGAAATGCAATCGTATCCCTTTTGTGACCACGCTCACACTCATGATGGAACCTGCAGGTCGCGCCGCATTACAGGGATTGGGGCGTCAGTCGAGAATGTGCACTCGCGAAGCAGGCGGCCCGGCCTTCTGGTGCCCGGCGCACGCGTAGAATACTGCCTGACCGCGAAGTTAATGAACCGTTCCATACCTGACGCATGAAGATGCACCGGTCAGCGCCACGAAAGCCAGTCATCCGATGACTCGATGCAACTTGTCCGGATTCCGCACGGTATACACGCCCGTGACCTCACCGCCGCCGACCTCGATGCAGGTGACCTGATCGACCACCCCGTCGAACGTCACGACCATCGCCGGCATGCCGTTGTAGACCGCGAACCGCAGCCCGAGCTCACCCATCGTCGCGCTCTTGCGGAACAGCCCCGCAACGAACCGGGCCACGCGGTCCGCGCCCTGCACGGGCCGCCGCGCGGCGGACACCACCCCGCCGCCGTCACCGAGGTACACGACGTCGGGCGCGAGCACGTCCATGAGCGCCTGCACGTCCCCGGTCGCCGCCGCGAGAACGAACCGTTCGGCGACGCCCTGCGCCAGGGCGGGGTCGACGACCTCCCGCGGCCGCCGCGCCCGCACATGCCCGCGGGCGCGGTGCGCGGTCTGCCGCACCGTCGGCTCGCTCTTGCCGACGGCCTCGGCGATCTCGGGGTAGCCGAAGTCGAAGACCTCGCGTAGTACGAAGACCGCGCGCTCGGTGGGGGTCAGCGATTCGAGGACCAGCAGCATCGCGGTGGTCACGGCCTCGCCGGTGAGGACGTGCTCGGCGGGAGCGTCGCCCGAGGGCGCCTCGAGGGGCTCGGGCAACCACGGCCCCACGTACTCCTCGCGCCGCCGCGACGCGGCGCGCAGCGCATTGAGCGCCTGCCGGGTCACGATCCGCGCCAGGTACGCCCGCGGGTTCTCGACGACGCCGAGATCCACGTCGCGCCACCGCAGGTAGCTCTCCTGCAGAACATCCTCCGCGTCCGCGACGCTGCCCAGGATCTCGTACGCCACGGAGAACAGCAGCGGGCGGTGCTCGGCGAACAGCTCCCCGGCCGCTGTCTCCTGGCTCATCGGGGGGCCGGCAGCCAGGCGTACCGCGCGGTCTTCGCCGCGCCCTTGGCCATCCGACAGACCTGCTCCTTGACCAGCGCCGCCGAGCGACCGCCGAACTGGATCCGGGTGGGGGTGTCGTCCCGCCGGGCCGCCTGGATGACCGCGCTGCGGCGGCCGATCGAGACGTTCTGGCCGGTGTACCCCATGGAGTAGGCCTTCATGTGCTGTCCCGCCAGCTCCCGGGCGAGGTTGTCCGCGCCGTGCGCGCCCTGGGGCAGCGCGGTCTGGCAGCTCAGCCGCGCGCCGGGGACGGCGGCGCCGTCGCCTACCGCGACGATCCGCGGATCGGAGGCGCTCCGCAGATACTCGTCCACGACCACGCGGCCGGCGTCGTCGACCGCGAGGCCACTGCGGGCGGCCAAGTCGCTGACCTGCGTCGCGACGGCCCACAGCACCAGGTCGGCGGCACCGGCACCGTCGTAGCGCCCGCGCTCGACGGTCACGCCGAGCCGGTCCAGCTCGCGGCGCACCCGGGCCCTGGCGCCGGTCCCGAGCGACGCCCCGACCTCGCCCGCGCTGAGCAGCCGCACCCGCAGGGCCGGACGGGTCTCGGCCACCTCGGCCGCGGTCTCGATGCCGGTCAGGCCTCCGCCGACGACGGTGACGGCGGCACCGTCGGGCAAGGCGGCGAGCGCGCGGCGCGCCTCCTCCGCCGTCTCCAGCGTGCCCACCACGTGGGTGCCCGACGGTGCTGTCGGCGCCCCGCCCGCGGCGTAGATCGCGCGGTCGAAGGGCAGCGACGTCCCGTCCGCGAGCAGCACCGTGCCGTCACCGATCTTGTCGACGGTGCCCACCACCAGCCGGATCCGCGGGTCCAGCATCTCGGTGAGCGGCGTGACAGCGGAGCCGCTGCCCGCGATGTGCTCGTGCAACCGCACCCGCTCGACGAACCCGGGCCGCGGGTTGACGACGGTCACGTCCACGTCCGCCTTCTTCACCAGCCGGTTCGCAGCGATGGTGCCTGCATAGCCCGCGCCGATCACGACGACCTTCATGATTGCCTCCTCATGCGTATTCGAGTCTTCCGCACATGGGACACCAGCCGCGCGCGATCTGTGACACGCGTTTCGAAAGTCGAGTTCTCCGGAGCACGGCGCCCGGAATCCGTCATGGAGCCCCGGAAAACCCGACTTTCGGAAGCCGCGCGGACTCAGCCCTCCGCGATGGCGGCCAGCGGAGGCGTACGCGCGGCACGGATGGCGGGCAGGATGGCCGCGCCGACGCCGACGAACGCGGACGCCACCAGCATCACGATCACGGTGGACCACGGCACCACCACGGAGCCGAGCCCCTCGTCGCGCAGCGCGTGCACGAGCGAGACCCCCAGCAGCACACCGAGCACCAGGCCGAGCGCGGCGCCGAAGACGGCGATGAGCATGGACTCCAGGTAGATCGAGCGGCGCACCTGCGACCGGATGAGGCCGATCGCGCGGAGCATGCCGATCTCGCGGCGCCGCTCCACCACCGACAGCGCGAGGGTGTTGACGATGCCGAGGATCGCGATCACCACCGCAAGTCCGAGCAGCCCGTACAGCACGCCCATGAGCGCCGTGATCGCCTGCCCCGCCTGCTCCTTGAGATCGTCCTGGTCGTCGACATTGACCACCAGCAACGGCTTCACGGCCTCCCGCAGGCGCTCCTTGAGGTCGCTCACCGAGGTGCCCTCCGCTGCGTCGACGAACACCGACTGCGGCGTGACGAGCGGCGTCGACGCGCCGCTCGCAGGCGGGTAGAGGGTATTCATGTCGGCCGCCGTGATCACGGGGCCGGAGAGGGAACCGCCGGTGCCGGAGTAGATCCCGGTCACCGTGAGCTTCGCCTTCGCCGCGCCGACGGCCGACATCGGCTCGACGATCGAGCCCACGTCCCAGCCGCGCTCGCGCGCGGTGCGGTCGTCCACGAGCAGTCCACCCGGCTTGAGCGCCAGTTCGCCGGAGGTCCGGGTGAGATTGAAGGCGGTGGTGATGTCACCCTCGACCCCGAGCGCGCTGAGCCGGTCGCCCCCGAGTCGCACGGGGACGCCGTAGAGGATGGTCTTCGCGCCCACGCCGGGCACGTCCTTGATGGCGGTGAGCGCGGCGGGCGGCATACCGAGCGAGGGGGCCTGCAGCATCAGGTCGGAGCGGATGCCCTTGTCCACCTGGGCGTCGATCGACTTCTGCATCGACGCGCCGAGCGTACCGATCACGCCGACCAGCGCCACGCCGATCACCAGCGCGAAGGCGGTGGCGGTGGTGCGCTGCGGGTTCCGCATCACATTGGTGCGGCCGAGCCGGCCCGCCGGGCCGAAGGGGGCGGCGATCACCTTGCCGACGCCGCCCAGCAGCGGCCCGACGAGGGCGGGACCGCCGATCACGATGGCGAGGATCAGGCCGAAGCCGGCGACGCCGACCTCGATCGCTGCCGTCGAGCCGACCTCGGTCGTGGCCACGAACAGCAGCGCCAGCGAGCACAGCAGCAGCGCGGCGCCGACGGCGCCGCGCACGAGCAGCGACTGCGGCGAGCCGCCGTCCTGCGCGCGCATCGCGGCGACGGGCGGCACCCGGGACGCGCGCACCGCCGGGATCAGCGCGGAGATCACCGTGACGACGGTGCCGACCACCATCACCGTGATCACCACCGACGGGCTCACGGCGAGCCCGCCGTCGGGGAAGCCCGCGCCCGCGGCGGTGACCCCGGCGCGCAGCAGCACCGCGAGGCCGATGCCGACGGCGAGCCCCAGAGCGCTGCCGACCACGCCCACGACGAGCGCCTCCAGCACCACCGAGTTACGGACCTGGTCACGACCGGCGCCGATGGCGCGGAGCAGCGCGAGCTCGGACAGCCGCTGCGCCACGAGCATCGAGAAGGTGTTGTAGATGATGAAGACGCCGACGAGGAGCCCGATGAGGCCGAACGCGACGAGGAAGTAGTTCAGGAAGCTCAGGCCCTGGTTGATCGTGTCCTCGAACTCCTGCCGCACCTGCGCGCCGGTCTGCACGTTCAGGTCGGGCAGGCGCTCGGCGAGCGCGTCGCGCAGCTGCTCGGGCGATGTGCCCTGGGCGGCGCCCACCTCGATGTACGGGGCGGTCGCGCCGTCGCCGAAGAGCTTCTGCGCCTCGTCCTTCGCGAACAGCGCGCCGAGGTAGCCGCCGGAATCGGTGGAGATGGTGTACAGCCCGACGATCGTGACGTCGGTCGGGCCGGGCGAGTGCGGCGCGACGATGGTGGTCTTCGACCCCACCGGTAGCTTCAGCCGTTCGGAGGCGGACTCGTTGAGCACCATCTCGTTCGGGGCCGCCGGTGCCCGGCCGGAGGTGATCTTGAGGCCGTCGGGGTCGAGGTTCTCGCCGGGCGGAAGGTAGGCGCCGCCGACCTGGGGGGCGCCGGTGGGCGAGACCACATCGCCGTTGCCGTCGCGCAGGGCGATGGTGCCGGTGACCGCGGGGACCACGACGCGCACACCCGGCACCGTCTTCACCTGGTCCACGACGGACAGCGGCACGCCCGGGCCCGACGGGCCGAATCCGCCCTGTCCCTGAGCGTTCTCGGGCGATATCCGGGCGTCGACACCGACGGCGATCTTGTCGGAGATCCCATCGAAGGCCTTCGACAGCGTGCCGGTGAACACCATCGAGCCGGCGATGAACGACGTGCCGAGCAGCACCGAGAGCACCGTCAGGACAAGGCGCCCCTTGTGTGCCAAGAGGTTCCGCAGCGCCACCCGGCGCATCGGGTTGGCCATCAGCGGGCGACGAGCTCGTCGAGGTGGATCATCTTCTCCAGCACCCGTTCCGCGGTGGGCCTACGCATCTCATCGACGATGCGGCCGTCGGCGAGGAAGACCACGCGGTCGGCGTAGGACGCGGCGCGCGGGTCGTGGGTGACGATCACGACGGTCTGCCGGTAGTCGTCCACCGCAGCGCGCAGGATGGACAGCACCTCGGCTCCGGAGCGCGAATCCAGGTTGCCCGTGGGCTCGTCGCCGAAGATGATCTCGGGCCGCCCCACGAGCGCGCGGGCACAGGCGACGCGCTGCTGCTGGCCGCCGGACAGCTCAGTGGGGCGGTGGCCCAGCCGGTCCCGCAGCCCGAGGCGGTCGATCACCGCGTCCAGCCACTGCTGGTCGGGCTTGCGCCCCGCGATGTCCAGCGGCAGCGTGATGTTCTCGATGGCCGTGAGGGTGGGCACCAGGTTGAAGCTCTGGAAAACGAAGCCGATCCGGTCGCGCCGCAGCTGCGTGATCTGCTTGTCGTTCAGCGAGGTCAGCTCCGTGCCTCCCACCTGCACCGAGCCTCCGGACGCCGCGTCGAGGCCCGCGAGGCAGTGCATGAGCGTCGACTTGCCCGAGCCGGACGGCCCCATGATGGCGGTGAACTCGCCGGCCCGGAAGTCGACCGAGACGCCCGCGAGGGCGTGCACGACGTTGTCGCCCTCGCCGTAGACCTTGGTGACGCCGACGGCCCGCGCGGCCACCGTCTCGGGCGTGGGCAGCGTCGCCGGCGCGAACGGAGTCTGTGACATGTCACCGAGAATGCCAGAATCTCGTCACCTGCGACATCGGGGCGATCCCCCACACTGAACCGGACACCGCGGAGTGCGGCCCGCAGGCATCCGTCATGATGGACCGATGCGCCTCGAACCTCGGATCCTCACGCAGCTCTCGGGCGTGCTCGACCTGCGCGACGGGAAGTTCTTCGGCAGCTGCTTCGGGCACCGAGTGCCCGACGACCTGCTCGCCGCCGTGACCGTGCACGGCGCCGCGACCAACCGCGCCACCGCCGGCTTCGCATCCCCGTCGCGGGCGCAGGCCGCGATGCCCGTCGAGCTCGAGCACTGGGACGCCGTGCCCCCGTCGGACGGCGAGTGGGACACCGTGCTGCACACCCAGCTGTGCGTGGATACGTCCGGCACGGTCGAATGGTTCTCCCCCACCGCGGACGGCCCGGGTCGAGTGCTGGAATTCCCCATGGCCCGCGGCTTCTACGAGGTCGAGGCGGCAGCGCGGCACGCCGGTGAGGGCGACGATCACTGGCGGCTGCGGTTCTGGTCGTCTCCGGAGTACGGCCCGGACCTCGCCGAGATCCGCGAGATCGCCCTCCTCGCCCGCTGAGGGCGACGCTGTCCTCCGCCCCCCGCGCGTTCGCCGAATGCGCCCGCCGCGCGCCGCGCGCCGCTACTGTGATCGCAACATCGGGGTCTGGGGGGACCACATGGGCACATCTGCGCTCCGCGCGTTCCAGGCGGGTATCGCGTCGCTGGGGATCGGTATCGGCGAGTTCGAGGCGGTGCCGCGCGACGCCGCGCTCGCGCGACGCGCGTTCGAGGCCGCCACCGTCGCCGATCCCGGCATGGCCGACGCCTGGCTGGGCCGCGCCGCCGCCGGCGAGAACACCGCCGAGGTGCTCGCCGCGTTGCACCGGAACGCCGACGCGATCGGCGCTGACACCCGTCGCGTGGGGCTCGCCCCTGGCGTGCTGACCGGCACCTTCGCCACCGGCCTCTATGTCGACTACCCGCTGCGCGACGCCGCCACCGCGCGCGTCGCCTACGCCGCGCGTCTGCTCGCCGACGGTGCGCCCGAGGAGGCCGAGCGCGTCCTGGACGCAGCACCGTCGTGCCCGATCGCGCGCTACCAGCGCGCCGTCGTCGCCGCCCGGTCCCGACGGTGGCCGGATGCGCTGACTGCGCTCGACGGGCATGCGGAGTGGGACGACGCCGTGCTCTCCGCGGCAGCGGCCACCGTCGCCGGCTCCGCTGCGGCGCAGCTCGGCCGGTTCGCGGAGGCCGCCCGCCTGCTGACCGTCGCGGCCGAGGGGCCGGTGCCCGGTGCGGCCGCCGCGGCCCGCTACTGCCACGCCCTCGTCCTTCGCGAGCAGGGCGAGGAGGAGCGCGCCCGTGAGCTGCTGGAGCGGGCGGCACCGTCGTACCCACCGGCGGAGGCGGCGCTGCGCGACCCGAGCCATCGCCTGGTGCTCGACGCACCCGATTCGCCCGGCCCGGCCCCGGAGACGCCCGGGGCGGGCGACGATCTGCTGGCCGCAGCCGCCGACGAGCTCGAGCGGCAGGTGGGACTGCGGGAGGTGAAGGAGCAGGTCACGCGCCTGCGAACGACGATGCAGTTGGCGCGGGTGCGCGCCGACCGCGGGCTGTCGAGCGGGAGCCGTTCCCTGCACCTCGCCTTCACCGGCCCGCCCGGAACGGGCAAGACGACGGTGGCGCGGATCGTCGCACGGATGTACCGCGGGCTCGGGCTGCTGGCGACCGACACTGTGGTGGAGTGCTCGCGCCGCGACCTCGTCGGGCAGTACCTCGGCGCCACCGCCCAGAAGACCTCCGCCGTGATCGACTCCGCACTGGACGGCGTTCTGTTCATCGACGAGGCCTACACGCTGGTTCAAGAAGGGCTGACGGGCGGCGACGCCTTCGGACAGGAGGCGATCGACACGCTGCTGGCGCGGATGGAGAACGACCGCGACCGGCTGGTGGTGATCGTGGCGGGCTACGACGCCGAGATCGACCGGTTCCTCGGCTCGAACGAGGGCCTCGCCTCGCGGTTCGCGCGGCGTATTCGGTTCCCCGGGTACAGCCCGGCCGAGCTCGCCGAGATCGGCTCCGCGATGGCCCGCTCGCGCGACGCTCTGCTCACCGGCGAAGCCGCGGAGGTCCTCGAGGTCTGCTGCGCCGGCGTCGCCGAGCGGCTGGATCGCCTGGGCAACGGGCGGTTCGTGCGGAACGTCATCGAGGCGGCGGAGGAGGAGCGGGAACTGCGGCTCGCCGATTCGGACCTCGACCTAGCCGGGGTCGACGAGGCCGTGCTCATGCGGATCGAGGCGGCGGACATGGCGCGGGCGCTCGACGGGGTGCTCGGCGCCGCGGTCTGATCTAGCGGGACCCGGCGACGTTGGCGGCGTAGGCGTCGCTGTTCGACGGCCCGGTGCCGGTCATCATCACCTCGTCCGCGAGGCGGTCGGCGGCCTCGAGGTCGATCCCGGTCTCGCGCTGGCTGTGCACGATGAAGATCTCCGCATCGAGCGAGGGTTCCTCGCCCGCGTACGCCATGCACTCGACCACGATCAGGTCGGTCTCCGCCTTGACCGTGTGCGAGGTCAGCCGGACCCCGAGGCTGAGCACGTCGCCGACGTGCAGCGGGCGCAAGTACCTGAAGGTCTGGCCGGCGTGCATGATCGCCGACAGGTTGCACCCCGGGATCGCCTTGCCGACGACCGCGGACGCGGCCTGCAGCATGGGCGCGCCGAGCATCGTCGGCGGGACTGCCACGTCCGCCGGTAGGCGGCGGCTGACCGCGTAGGGGACGTCCCAGCTGCGGGTCGCACGGGCGAAGGACCGCACCGTCTCGGCACCGATCTCATAGGCATCGGGGAACCACAGTTCCCATTCGTCGGCGACGACCACAGTCACTCCTCGAAGGCTCTGCCCTCGTGTGGAGATCCGGAGGGACGTGCAAGCATAACCACAGGTCGGGTGGGATCCCAAACCCAGCACAGCCCCGTGACAACACGACCTGTCACTCGGCGCCCCCTCGGTGACACCGCGCCGCTTCCGCACTAGCGTCGAGGGTATGTGGAGGACCAACTCGCTGCGCGTCGCCGTCGTCGGCGCCGGGATCGGCGGGCTGGCGGTGGCCTCCGGCCTGCAGCGCGCCGGTGCCGAGGTGATCGTCCTGGAACAGGCGGCCCGCTTCCTGCCCCGTGGCTCCGGACTCTCGTTGTTCGCCAACGGCTTCGCCGCGCTCCGCTCGCTCGGCCTGGAGGAGCGGGTACGGGCGGTCGTGGCAGACGGTCCGCCGTCCGTTCCGTACGGCACCCGGCGCGCGGACGGCACCAGGCTCAGCGTCTTCGCGGCCTCCACCCTCGCCGAGTTGCGCGTGGTGGACCGCACCGACCTGCACCGCGCTCTGCTCCAGGACCTGGCCCCGGACACCGTCCGGCCGGGCATCCGGGTGGAGGGCCTCAGCCGCGGGACCCTGGACCTGGGTCCGAGCGGCCTGCTCGAGGACTGGCACGTCCTGATCGGCGCCGACGGCATCCGCAGCCGCGTGCGCGGCAGCCACGCCGGCGACCCCGGCGCGGCGTACTGCGGCTACGGCGCCTGGCGGGGCATCACCGACGGCCCTGTCACGCTGACCGACAGCGGGGAGACCTTCGGCCGGGGCGAGAGGTTCGGCTACGTCCCGCTGTCCGACGGCCGCGTCTACTGGTTCGCGGTGCGGCCCGCCGCCGACGACGACCAGCCCGAGCCGGGTGAGCTCCTGGAGCGCTACCGGGAATGGCACGACCCGATCCCGTCGCTCCTAGCCGCGACTGCACCGGAGCGCATCGGCTACCAGCCCATCGAGCGACTGGCGCACCCGTTACGCACCTACTCGCGGGGCCCGGCGGCGCTGGTCGGCGACGCCGCGCACGCCATGCCGCCCACCCTGGGGCAGGGCGCGAACCTGGCACTGGAGGACGCGGCCGTGCTGGTCTCGCTGCTCCGGCCGATCGCGCGGGACCACGATCCACGCGATATCCCGACCAAGCTCGCCGCCTACGACAAGGCCCGCCGGCCGCGCACGCAGTCCATCGCACGGCAGGCGCACCTTCTGGGCGCCGCACTGCAGTGGCCCACACCGCTGTTCGCGCGCGGACGCGACCTCGCGATGCGCGCCGCTCCGAACGCCGTGATGGACCGGGCCTTCCGCAGCGCGCAGCGCTGGTCGCCGCCCGACTGACGAAACGCGGTGGCTCGCGCCAGAATCACACGCCGACCGGTCGCCCGGCGGGGAGGAAGCCGACGTCTGCGAGATGACCGAGGTAGAGGTCGAGTTCGGCGTCGCCGATGTGCGGCCACACACCATCGGGCTCGGACTCGGACGCCGCGACCGGCCGCGGTGGTGCCACCGCGGGCCCCCTCCCGACCCGGGCCCGGTCCAGAAGCGCGCGTTGCAGGACCACCGCCCGGCCCAGCTCGCCGCCACCGGCGCGGAACAGGTCGGTCTGTCGTCGCAGGTACTCCTCGGCCGAGGTCTCCTCCACCGTCAGGCCGCGACGCCGCAAGGCCATGGCGATGCGACCCCACGTCGGGCCGTCGTCGGACGCCACTGTGACGGTGCGGCCACCGTCGGCCGGCCCGCCCCGCCGAGCGGCGCCCACGATGCGCCGCGCCGCGCAGTCGACCGGGCTCATCGCGACGCGCCGGTCCACCAACTCCGACGGCACGGCGCCCACCACCGCCATCGACCGGACGGTGTTCCAGAACCCGTCCTCCACGTTGGCGGCGCCGGTCACCAGGTCGCCGGTGAGCAGCCCCGGACGATGGATCGTGGCCGCGACACCGGCGTCCCGCGCCAGCTCGACGATCCGCTCCGCGACCCACTTCGACTGCACGTAGCCGGAATCGGCGAGCGCGGCGAAGTCGACCACCTCGTCGGCGGCGAGCACCGTCCCACGCTCCATGTCTTCGGCGACGCCGAGCGTGGACACGAAGTGCACGTCGACGCCCGCCCGCCGCGAGGCCAGCTCGAGGAGGGTCCGCGTGGCGTCGACGTTCGCGGCGCGCAGCTGCGCGTAGGGCTCGACGTGGTTGACCCTGGCGCCGCAGTGGACCACCGCGTCGACGGTGTCGCCCAGCGCGTCGAGGAGCTCGGAATCCAGCCCGATCGCGGGCGCGGAGAGATCGCCCGGCACCGCCACGATCCGGTCCGCGAGCTCCGGCAGCCACGAACCGTAGCGGCGCATCCCCTCGGCGATCCGGTGCGCACCCGCCGCCGCATCCGCGGCCCGGACGAGGCACCAGACCTCCGCGCCCGGGTCGGCGAGCAGCAGCTCGCGGAGCAGGAACCCGCCGAGCAGGCCGGTCGCACCCGTGAGCAGCACGCGGCGACCACCACCGGGCCGGGGAACGCGCGGCGCGAGCGGTCCTGGCGTGAACCGGATGTCCTCGACCGGCGCCCGCGACGGGGCCCGGTCACCGGGCGGTACCGCCAGCGCAGCCAGCACGGCCGACGGCGTGGGCCCCGCGTAGACGCCCGCCACCGGCAGATGCGTCCCGAATGCCGTGTCCAGCCGGTCGACGAGCCGCATCAACGACAGCGAGTCACCACCGAGGTCGAAGAAGGAATCGTCGAGACCGACCTGATCGACCTGCAGGACCTGCTCGAACAGCGTGACGATCCGTCGCTCCGCGTCCGACTCCGGGGCGCGGTAGTCGGCGCGGGACGCGAAGGCCGGCTCTGGCAACGCCGCGCGATCGACCTTGCCGTTGACCGTGATCGCGAACTCGTCGACCACCACGATCGCGGCGGGCACGAGATGCGCGGGCAACCGATCGGCTACCGCCTCCCGCACCGCGCCGGGCTCCACCGGTCCCGTGACATAGCCGATCAGTCGCGTCCCCGCGGCGCCCGGTCGCGCCACCGCGACTCCCCTGCCAACGCCGGGCACAGCGGCCAGCGCCGCCTCCACCTCGCCGAGCTCTATCCGGAAGCCCCGGATCTTGACCTGGCCGTCGGCGCGGCCCACAAACTCGAGCTGCCCGTCGGCGCGCCAGCGCACCAGGTCGCCGGTCCGGTACATGCGTGTGCCTGGAGCACCGTCGGGATCGGCGACGAACCGCGAGGCGGTCATCGCCGGCCGGCCGAGGTAGCCGCGGGCCAGCCCTGCACCGCAGGTGTAGAGCTCCCCGATCACCCCGGGTGGGACTGGACGAAGGGCGCCGTCGAGCACCCGGACACCGACCCCTGCCAGCGGGGTTCCGATCGGGACCGAACTTGCCGTTCCAGCCCCGTCCAGCGCCGCACTGGTCGCGAAAGTGGTGGTCTCCGTCGGCCCGTAGCCGTCGACGATGCGCAGCCCTGGAGCGGCTGCGGCAAGCTCGGCCACTGCCGTGCCCGGCACGACGTCACCGCCGGTCCAGACTTCGCGCAGGCCGGTGAACGCATGCGGGTCCTGGGCGACGATCTGGGCGAACAGACCCGCCGTGAGCCAGGCGGCCGTGACCTCGTGTGCACGCACCGTCGCGCGGAGCACACTGGCGTCAAGCCGGCCGCCGGGTGCGAGGACCGCGGTGCCGCCGCCCAGCAGCGGCACCCACAACTCGTAGGTGGATGCGTCGAAGACCATCGGCGAGTGCACCAGCACTCGTTCGTGTCCCGCGGCGAAGCGGGGATCGCGGACCAGGTCGGCGATGCCGGCGTGGGTGGTCGCCACGCCCTTCGGGACGCCCGTCGACCCCGAGGTGTAGACGACGTACGCGAGGTCCCCGGGGGCCGGATCCGCCCCCCGGCCCGGCGGGCCGACCGGCAGCACGGCGAGCCTGGCCGCTGCCCCGGCAGGTGTCACGACCGGCACGGCGCCGAACAGCGCCCGATGTTCGGCGACGGTCACCGCAACCACTGCGCCTGCATCGGCCAGCATGAATGCGATCCGCTCGGCGGGGTACGACGGATCGATCGCCAGGTAGGCCCCACCAGCCTTGAGGACGCCGAGGAGCACCGCGACCGTCTCCGCCGACCGCGGCAGAGCGACAGCCACGACGCTCTCGCGAGCGACCTCGCGCTCCGCCAGCAGCCGCGCCCAGCGGTCCGAGGCGGCATCGAGCTGCGCGTACGTGAGGGCGATGTCGCCGTCGCGCACGGCGACCGCGCTCGGAGTGTCCCGGACGCACCGCGCGAAGATCTCAGGCACGCTCGCCCGGGCGAGCATGGGGTCGGGCCGGCCGGACCACACCGCCAGCCGCGCCGCCTCGTCGCCGACGAGGACGCTCAGCCTGGCGAGCGGTACGTCGGGGTCGGCGGCGACCGCCTCGACGACGGTGCGCCAGCGCTCCGCCAGGGCCGCCACGGTGACGCGATCGAAGACGTCGGTGCGGAACTCGACGGAGCCGCGCATCCCTCCATCAGCGGTCTCGATCACGCTGAAGGTCAGGTCGGCGCGCGAGGACATGGTCGCGACGGAGCGCACGACCGCGCCCGAGTCCGCCTCGATCGCCGCGAGCTCGGGAATGTTGTTCCAGCCCAGCATCACCTGGAACACCGGGTGCCGGTGCGCGCCACCACGGGGCCGTAGCGCCACGATCTCGGCGAACGGCAGCTCCTGGTGCGCGAAGGCGTCCAGCGCGGTGTCACGCACGAGCGCGAGCTGCTCGGCAAAGGAGCGCGCCGGGTCGAGGCGAGTGCGGAGCGGCAGAAGGTTCGCGAACATCCCGACCACACCGTCGAGGCGCTCGTCGGGGCGTCCGGAGACCGCAGTGCCGATCACCACCTCGTCACCGGCACCGACCGCGGAAAGGACGACCGCCAGGGCCGTCTCGCAGACCATGAACAGGCTGGCGCCATGGTCGCGGGCGACCGCGCGGGCCGAGCGCACCAGCGCAGGGGGCCAGGCGAGGTCCACCGCGTCGCCGTCGGAACCGGCGACAGTGGGATAGGGGCGGTCGGTGGGAAGAGCCGTCTCGAGCGGCGCCCCGTCGAGCGCGTTCCGCCAGAACGCGCCCCGCCGGGACCGGAGGCTGTCCGGATCGTCGCGCTCACCGAGCATCGCGGCCTGCCACCCGGCGAAGTCCGTGTAGCGCAGCGCCGGCTCCGGCAACGCGGGCTCCTCACCGGCGAGGCGGGCGGCGTACGCGGTGGCAAGATCCCGGACCAGGGTCGCCACCGACGCACCGTCGCCCGCCGCATGATGCAGCACGAGCACCAGGCGGCTGCCCGGCGCTCCGTCGGGGACGAGGAGCGCGACCTTGAGCGGCGCCTCGCTCGATAGGTCGAAGGCGTGCCGGACGACCGCCGTGGTGGCCTCGTCCAGCTCGCCCGCGACGACGGTGCGGGACTCCACGAGGTGCGCACCCGCCCGCAGTAGTGCGGGCACCACGGCGAGATCCTGCAGCACCGTCTCGCCCTCGGCCCGCAGGACTGTGCGGAGGACCGGGTGCCGGTCCAGCACGTCCTCGACGGCGCGCTCGAGCACCTCCTTCTCAAGCACTTCGGGGAAGTCGAGCACCGTCGGGATGTTGTAGGTCGGTGACGCACCGTTGAACCGGTACTCCAGGAACAGCCCCGTCTGCGCAGCCGAGGCCGGGGCTAGCGCGACCTCGCCCAGCGGCGCGATCGGCAGCGCATCGAGGCCGACGCCGCTCAGCCGCGCGGCGAGGCCGGCCGGGGTGGGCGCCTCGAAGACATCGCGAACCGACACCGTCCGCCCCAGGGCCCGGCCCACCATCCCGACCAGCCGGGTGGCCTGTAGCGAATCCCCGCCGAGATCGAAGAAGCCGTCGTCCACCCCGATCCGCTCGGCGCCCAGCAGCTCTTCGAACAGCCCGGCGAGGAGACGCTCTGCGACGGTGGCCGGTGCTCGGTACGCCGCGCGGGACGTGAACCGGGGTTCCGGCAGTGCCCGGCGATCGACCTTGCCGTTGGCGGTGATCGGGAACTCGTCGATGACGACGACCGCCGTCGGCACCATGTGCGGCGGTAGCCGGTCGGAGACGGCCGCCAACACCTGGTCGGACCGGACCGCGTCGGAAACATAGCCGATCAGGTGTCGACCTGCGCCCGTGTCGCGCACCACGGCGACCGCGCGGACGACGCCGGGGACCTCGCCGAGTGCGGACTCCACCTCGCCCGGCTCGATCCGCACGCCGCGCACCTTCACCTGGTCATCGGCACGGCCGACGAACTCGATCCGCCCGTCTGCGAGCCAGCGGACCAGGTCTCCCGTGCGGTACATGCGTGCGCCCGGGGCACCGAACGGGTCGGCGACGAACCGCGACGCCGTCATCCCGGCGCGGCCCACGTAGCCGCGCGCGAGACCGGCACCCGCGACGTACAGCTCACCCACGACGCCGGGCGCGACCGGCCGCAGGCCGGAATCGAGCACCGACATCCGGACCCCGGGCAGGGGCCGCCCGGCGGGGACCGCGCCGTTGACGAGCGGCTCGGTCAGGCCGACGGTCGCCGCCACCGTCACCTCACTCGGCCCGTACGTGTTCACCATCGTCCGGCCCGGCGCCCACTGAAGAACCAGCTCCGGCCAGCACGGCTCCGCGGCGACGGCGAGAGCCCGCAGGCACGCCATCCGGCCGGGCGGCACCGTCGCCAGCACCGACGGGGTCAGCGCCGCGTGGCTGACTCGGTGCGCCTCCACGAAGTCACCCAGATCGTCGCCGACGCGCACCGCGTCGGTCAGCACGAGTGTGCTGGCCGAGCCGAGCGCGCAGAGAAACTCCCAGAAGGCCCCGTCGAAGCTCACGGACGCGTTGCCGAGCAACCGGGCTCCGACGCCGAAATCCATGGCATCCACGAAGGCGTCGAGCAGGTTCCGCGCGCCGCGATGGGTGACGCTCACGCCCTTCGGAGTGCCGGTGGATCCCGACGTGTAGATGAGGTAGGCGAGGTTGTCCGGCGCGGCGGCGGGCCCCGGGAGCGGCCCATCCGGCAGCCTGGCGCTCCGCTCGAGAATCACTGGATCGTCGGCGACGAGCACCGCGGGCGCGCGCATCCGATCCCGCAACGCGGCGACGGTGACCGCCACTGCCGCGCCCGCGTCGGCCAGCATGAACCCGATCCGCTCGTCGGGGTACGACGCGTCGACGGCCAGGTACGCCCCGCCGGCCTTGATCACCCCGAGCAGCACCGCGATCGCGTCGGCGGTGCGGGGGAGCATCACTGCAACCACGGATTCCGGACCGACGCCCTCCTCCACGAGCAGCCGCGCCCACCGGTTCGCCGCGCGGTCGAGCTCGGCGTAGGTCACCGATCGCACCCCGTCGGTGACGGCCTGCGCGAGCGGCGCCGCGATCACGCTCCGCGCGAACAGCTCACCGATCGTCGCCGCGGGAAGCGCCTCCTCCGCCGAGCCCTCCCACGCCCGCAGCACGACGTCCTCGCCGCCCAGCAGGGCGTCGACGTCCGCGAGCGAGCCGTCCGGGCCGACACCGACCAGCGACGAGAACAGCCGCATCCACCGGTCCCCCAGCGCGACGACGGACGCCCCGTCGAAGGTGGCGGGGTTGCCTCGGACGTGCCCCATGAGCCGCCCGCCCGACTTGTACGCGGTGAACACCAGGTGCCGGACCGGACCGGTGTTGACGGGCAGCATTGTGGCGGAGGCGCCCGGAAAGCCTTCGGACAGGAAGTGCAGGTAGTTCACCACCACGCCCCCGCTGGCCTCCGCGAAGAGCCCCATCGGCTGGCTGCGCTGATGCAGGAAGCAGTCCTGGATCTCGGCGTCCGTGGCGACGAGGCAGTCGCGGACGCTCCGGTGCGGCGCGACGTCGACGACCAGCGGGACAGTGGTGGACGCCATGCCGTCGGTGTCGGCGTCCGGGCCACCGAGACGGCCGGGAACCGCGAGCTCGACACACACCCGGGTCTCGCCGGTGAGCCGCGCGACGAGCAACGCCGTGAGCACCACGACCGCGGTCGACTTGCGTACCCCCGACGCCCGGGCCAGAGCGCCGAGCCGCCGTTCGAGATCCGCGGGCACGCACAACTCGGGCGAGCCGATCTGGCCTGGCAGTTCGACGGCGCGCGCGGCCGCGCCCTCATCTCCGGCGCCGATCGCGGGAACCACGGGGAGCCCGGGGAAGCCTGCGAGGCGTCCGTGCCAGAACTCGTCGTCACGCGCGAACTCGTCGGAGGCGAGGTACCGCGCCTCCGCGTCGAGGAGCGCGGTGATCGGATGCAGCAGGTCCGACGGTGCCGGGCGCCCCGCGAGAAGCTCGGTATAGGCGCGAGCAACGGCCGTGCCGACGCGGGCGGCGGTGTACCCGTCGGCAATGGAGTGGTCGCACTCGAGCAGCAGGTGCAGGCGTCGTCGGCCGGTACGGACCGTGGCGATCCGGAACAGCGGCCAATCGAAGGGCTGCCGCAGGCGCTGCGCGGCGACCTCCAGGGCCGCGGCCTCGGGTTCGGTGCGATCGCTCACGTCGAAGACGTCGATCCGCGGTACGCCCGGCGCGCACGGCGCCTGCGTCATGGAGGCCTCGTCGATGCGCACGAACATGGGCTCGGCGGTCAGCGCGACCGCCGTCAGAGCGCGGTGGAGCACCGCCTCATCGATGTCGCCGTCGAGGCGGACCAGCTGGCTGATCGTCCACTGCCCGCCGTGGCCCAGGACGACGCGGGACATCACGACGCCGCGCTGTGCGCGCGTCAACTGGTACACGTCGGTTTCGGCCTCGTTGACAGTCATCCACACGCCTCCTCGCGATGTTGCGATTGCAACTATACCGAGGGGGAGTGACGGCGCACACAGTGACCGGACAACACTGCGCCCCCGCTGGGAACAGCGGGGGCGCAGTGCGTGTCAGGGGGCTAGCCCAGGCGCTGCTTGAGCGCGTCCAGCTCGTCCTTGAGGCCGGTGGGCAGCTTGTCGCCGACGAATTCAAACCACTCGTCGATCGACGGCAGCTCGCCGCGCCACTCGTCGACGTTCACGGCCAGCGCCTCGGCGACGTCCGCGACCGGGGTGTCCAGACCGGTGAGGTCCAGCTCCTCCGGGGTGGCGACGATGCCGACCGGCGTCTCCTGACCGGTGACGTTGCCCTCGATGCGGTCGACGATCCACTTGAGCACGCGGCTGTTCTCGCCGAATCCGGGCCACAGGAAGCGCTTGTCCTCGCCGCGGCGGAACCAGTTCACGTAGAACACGGCCGGCAGCTTGGACTCGTCGGCCTGCTTGCCGATGTTCAGCCAGTGGTCGAAGTAGTCGCCCACGTTGTAGCCCAGGAAGGGCAGCATCGCCATCGGGTCGCGGCGGACGGTGCCCACCTTGCCCTCGGCGGCGGCGGTCTGCTCCGAGCCGACCGTCGCGCCCATGAAGACGCCGTGCTTCCAGTCGCGCGCCTGCGTGACCAGCGGCACCGTCGTCTTGCGGCGGCCGCCGAAGAGGATGGCCGAGATCGGCACACCCTGCGGGTCGTCCCACTCGGGGGCGATCGACGGGCACTGCGACATCGGCGTGGTGTACCGCGAGTTCGGGTGCGCGGCGACCGTGACGACGCCGTCCTCGTTCTCGGCCGAGGAGCTCTCCCAGTCGTCGCCGCGCCAGTCGGTGAGGTGCTGCGGCGCGGCCGACATGCCCTCCCACCAGACGTCGCCGTCGTCGGTCTTGGCGACGTTGGTGAAGATGGTGTTGCCGGCGTCGATGGTCTTCATCGCGTTCGGGTTGGAGTCCATCGACGTGCCGGGGGCGACGCCGAAGAAGCCGAACTCGGGGTTCACCGCGTACAAGCGGCCGTCCTTGCCGAAGCGCATCCAGGCGATGTCGTCGCCGACGGTCTCGGCGCGCCAGCCCGGCAGGGTCGGCTGGATCATCGCGAGATTGGTCTTACCGCAGGCCGACGGGAACGCAGCAGCGATGTAGTAGACCTTCTGCTCCGGCGAGATCAGCTTGAGGATCAGCATGTGCTCGGCGAGCCAGCCCTCGTCGTGCGCCATGGCCGAGGCGATGCGCAGCGCGTAGCACTTCTTGCCGAGCAGGGCGTTGCCGCCGTAGCCCGAGCCGTACGACCAGATCTCGCGGGTCTCCGGGAAGTGAGTGATGTACTTGGTCTCGCTGCACGGCCACGCCACGTCGGCCTCGCCCGGCGCGAGCGGCTTGCCCACGGAGTGGATGGCCTTGACGAAGAAGCCCTCATCGCCCAGCTTCTCCAGTACCGCGGTGCCCATGCGGGTCATGATCTTCATCGAGACCACGACGTAGGGGCTGTCGGTCAGTTCGACGCCCAACTTGGGGTCGTCGGCACCCAGCGGGCCCATGCAGAAGGGCACCACGTACATGGTGCGGCCTTGCATCGAGCCGCGGTAGAGGTCGGTCATCGTCGCGCGCATCTCGGCGGGACGGACCCAGTTGTTCGTCGGACCCGCGCCCTCCTTGGTCTCCGAACAGATGTAGGTGCGCGACTCCACGCGCGCCACGTCCGCCGGGTCCGAGAGGGCCAGGAAGGAGTTGGGCTTCTTCGCGTCGTTGAGCTTGGTGAAGGTGCCCGCGGCGACCATCTCGGAAGTCAGGCGATCCCATTCGGCGTCCGAGCCATCGGCCCACACCACGCGGTCGGGCTGCGTGAGCTCGGCGACCTCGCGCACCCACTCGACGAGCTGGGCGTGCTTCGTGGGGACCGAATCCCCCTCGAGGCCGGGAATGGTGGCTGACGTCATAGGTGTCATCTCCAAAGTCGCATACGAACCTTTGAACCAGTGTCACACATCGGGCAAGGTCGCAGAACCGAGGGTGACGTGCAACATCTCACATCACACATCGGCCCTATTTCCCGCACCCGGGAGGAAGCCGATGCGCACCAAGTAGTCGACGTAGATGTCGAGCCCGGCGTCCCCGACCGGGGCCCGGTCACCGTCGCGTCCGATGCGCCCGTCGGCGGCGCTCGTCGGGGTCCAGCCCCCGCCCTCGCCGACGGTCTCGCGCTCCAGACCCGCGCGGATGAGCAGGATGGCACGCGCGAGCGCCTCCGCCACCTCGGGCCGGTCCCGGAATGCGGCGGTCTGGCGCTCCAGGAAGACGTGACCGGGCACCGCCTCAACGGGATAGCCGCCGCGGCGCAGCGCCTCGACGATCTCAGCCCAGCTCACCCGGGAGCCGCTGCCCACCTCGAGCGTCCGCAGCTGATCGCCACCGCCGCGCAGGACCTCCACCATCGCCTCGGCCGCCCGGTCGACGGGGGTCATCTCGATCGTCTGTTCCAGTAGCTCCGACGGCGCCGCCCCCACCGTCGCGATCGACCGAACGAGATTCCAGAAGGCGTCGTCGGTGTTGGTGGCGCCCGAGTCCAGGGACCCGGTCAGCAGGCCGGGCCGTAGGATCGTCGACCGCACGCCGCTCGCCGCCGCGAGCTCCACGACCCGCTCGGCCACCCACTTGGAGTGCGTGTACCCGGCGTCGGGGATCTCGTCGAAGGCGCCCGCCGCCGAGATGGTGGAGACGAACTGGAAGGCCGTCCCGGGCCGACGGGAGGCCAGCTCCAGCAGGAACCGCGTCGAATCCACGTTGGCCGCCCGCAGCCGCGGGTACGGCTCGACGTGGTTGACCCGCGCGCCGCAGTGGATGATCGCGTCGACCTGCTCGATCACGCGGTCCCAGACCGCGGCGTCGATGCCCAGGGCGGGCAGCGCGAGGTCGCCCGGCAGCGCGCTGATCCGGCCCTCGTAGCCGTCCGACCAGGCGCCGTAGCCCCGCATCGTCGTGCGGATCCGCTCGAGCCCCGACGCCTCATCGCGAGCGCGGACCAGGGCCTGCACGCGGGCCGACGGATCGGCCTCGAGCACGGCGCGGATCAGGTGCCCGCCCAGCAGGCCGGTCGCGCCGGTGACGAGCACCTCGTGGCCGGTCGGCGTCACGTCCGGCGTGGACGGCGCGAACCGCACGTCGTCGACGGGGACCTCCACCGCCCGGGGCCGGCCGACCTCGGACAGCGACGCCAGCACCGACGCCGGGCTGGCGCTCTCGAACAGCCCCACGATCGGCACCCGGACCCCGAAGTCGACATCCACCCGGTCCACCAGCCGCATCAGCGACAGCGAATCGCCGCCGAGTTCGAAGAAGGAGTCGTCGAGGCCCACGTCCTCGGCCCCGAGGACCGACTCGAACAGCGCGACCATGGCCCGCTCCTCGTCGGTCTCCGGCGCCCGGTACCCGGCGGCCGCGGCGAACACCGGCTCCGGGAGCGCCGCCTGGTCGAGCTTGCCGCTCGGGGTGAGCGGCAGCGCGTCGAGCACCGCGACGAACGGGACCATCGCCGCGGGCAGCCGCCGAGCGACGCCCGCGGTCACCTCGTCGGGCGCGAGGCCGGGCGCGACGACGTAGCCGACGAGCCGGCCGCCGCGGGCGCCGTCGCGCACGAGGGCGACCGCGGCGCTCACGCCGGGGACCGCGGCCAGCGCCGCCTCGACCTCGCCCAGCTCGATCCGCACGCCGCGGAGCTTCACCTGGTCGTCGGCGCGGCCCACGTACTCCAGGGCGCCGTCGGGCAGCCACCGCACCAGATCGCCCGTCCGGTACATGCGCGCCCCGGCCCCGCCGTACGGGTCCGCGACGAACCGCGACGCCGTGAGGCCCGGGCGGCCCACGTAGCCGCGGGCCACCGCGGCGCCGGAGACGTACAGCTCGCCCACGACGCCCGGCCCGACGCGCCGGAGGGCACCGTCGAGCACCCGGACCGCCATGCCGCGCACGGGGCGTCCGATGGGCACCGGGCTGCACTCGCCGGGGCGGATCCGCGCGAAGGAGACGGCGATCGTCGCCTCGGTGGGGCCGTACGCGTTGACCAGCCGGCGGCCGGGGCCCCAGCGGTCGACGAGCGCGCGCGGCACCGCCTCGGCGGCCACCACCAGCGACGTCAGGCCGCGCATCCGCCCGGCGGGCACCGACGCGAGCACGGACGGGGTGAGCACCGCGTTGGTGACCCGGTGCTTCTCGACGAAGTCGGCGAGCTCGCGGCCCGCGCGCACCTTCGCCGAGACGACGAGCGTGCCGCCCGTACCGAGGGCGCACAGCAGCTCCCACACCGCGGCGTCGAAGCCGACGGAGGCGTTGTGCAGCATCCGCGTCCCCGGGCCCAGGTTCAACTCGTCGAAGGTCCGCACCAGATCGGCGAGGCCGGCGTGGGTGACCGCGACGCCCTTGGGCGTGCCCGTCGAGCCCGAGGTGAAGATGACGTAGGCGGTGTCCTGGGGCGTGAGGGCCGCGCGGCGGTCGGCGTCGGTGACGGGTTCGTCCCCTGCGTCGCCCGGGCCGGCGTCGAGCAGCGCACCGTCGACCTCGAGGACGGGACGCGCGTCGGCGAACATGGCCTCGATGCGCTCGCGCGGCGTCGCGGAATCGATCGGCAGGAACGCGCCGCCCGCCTTCGCGATGCCGAGCACCACGGCGACGAAGCCGATCGAGCGCGGCGCGGTCACCGCGACCACGTCGCCCGGGCCCACGCCCTCGGCGAGGAAGCGCCGCGCCCACCGGTTCGACAGCGCGTCGAGCTCGGCGTAGCTGAGCGGGGCGCCGTCGCCGGCGACGGCGCGGGAACGGGGGCGGGCCGCGGCGCGGCGGGCGACGAGCTCCGGGAGCGTGCGGGCGGGGACACCGCCGATGGCGCCGCCCCAGCGGCGCACGAGCAGCCGCTCGGTCTCGCCGGTGCCGTCGACGTCGGCGAGGCGGGCATCGGGCCGGGTGACCGCCGCGGTGAGCACGCGGCGCCACCGGTCGACCAGGTCCTCGACCCAGCCGCGGTCCAGCGCGTCGGTGCGGAAACCCGCGCGGAGGTGCATGGTCCGGCCGGGGGCCACGGCGACGGACAGCGGGTAGTGGGTGGCCTCGTCGCCGCGCACGTCGACGACCTCGACGTCGGTGCCGGGGATCGTCGCGCCCGCTGTCGACGGGTAGTTCTCCACCACGAACAGCGAATCGAAGATCTCGTCCCGGCCGGCGGCGCGGGCGATCTCGGTGAGGCCGAGGTGCTGGTGGTCGAGCAGGCGCACGTACTGCTCCTGCACGCCGAGGGCGATCTCGCGGACCGTCGCGCGCGGGTCGAGAGCGACCCGCACCGGGGAGGTGGTGATGAGCAGGCCCACCAGGTCCTCGACGCCGTCGAGCTGCGCGGGGCGGCCCGACTGCACCGACCCGAAGACCACGTCGTCGCGGCCCGTCGCGCCGCCCAGCGCGATCGCCCACGTCGCCTGCAGCACCGCGCCGGGCGTGGTGCCGAGCGTTCCCGCGAGTCGGGTGACGGCCGCATTGAGGTTGTCGGGGATCATCGCGCGCACTTCGTCGTGCCCCTCGCCCGACGGTCCGCCGTCGGCCCCCGCCCGCAGCGGCCGGTCGCGGGCGACCAGCGTCGGCTCGTCGAGACCGTCGAGCTCCGCCGCCCAAGCGGCACGCGCGGCCTCCCGGTCGCGGCCCTGCAGCCAGGTGAAGTAGTCGCGCAGGCCCGCCCGCGGCCCGCCGAGGGCGTCGGGATCGATGCCCGCGTACCCCGCCAGGAGGTCGCGGAAGATCACCGGCGCCGACCAGCCGTCCCACAGGATGTGGTGGTTGGTCACCACCAGCCGGGCATCGCGCTCCCCCACCCGGACCAGCAGAAACCGCACGCCGGGCTCGCGGTCGAGGCGGAAGCCGCGGTGCCTTTCGGCGGCGGCGAGCTCGTCGAACCGGGCCTCGGGGTCGCGCGCCCCGCGCACGTCCTCGTGGCGGTACGGCACGGGCCCGGGCGCCGCGATGACCTGGACGGGGGCGTCCAGCCCGTCGGCGACGAACCGGGCGCGCAGCGCCTCGCGGCGCGCCAACAGCGCACGCACCGACTCGGCGAAGCGGTCCTCGTCGAGGACGCCCTCGAAGTCGATCACCGTCTGCACGACGTACGGATCGGTCGCATCGCCCGCCGCATCGCCGAGCTCCGCGTGGTAGCGGAAACCCTGCTGCAGCACCGTCAGCGGCAGCACCTCCTCCAGACCCGGGTACCGGTTGTCGAGGCGATCGACCTGCTCGCCCGTCAGCACGACCAGGGGGAAGTCCGACGGGGTGTGCCCGCCGCCGCTGCCCGCCGCGGCCACGACGTCGCGCAGCGCGTCGAACCACAGCGCGCCGAGCCGGCGGACCGCGGGCTCGTCGACGAGCGCCGGCGCCCACGTCCACGCCGCGACCAGCTCCGGCCCTTCCGCGCCGTCGCGGGCGACGGCGTTCACCTCGACGGCGTGCATCAGCGCGAGCGCGCCGGGCGCCGGGGAGAGATCGGCGAAGCGGCGGTCCGGCGCCCAGTCCTCATCGCCCGCGCCGATCGTGCGGCCCAGGTAGTTGAAGCCGATCTCCGGCTGCGGCAGCGCAGCGAGCTCCGCCGCCGTCCCCCGGCCGTGCTGATCCGGCCCGCTCGCTCCGCTCCCGGCGCCGCCGTACCGCGCGAGGCCGTAGCCGAGGCCACCGCCGGGCACCGCCCGCAGCTGCTCCTTGACGCGCTTGACTGCCGCCGCGGCGCCGTCCGCGCCCGGCCGCAGCCGCACGGGGTGGACGTTGGTGAACCACCCGACGGTGCGCGAGAGGTCCAGCCCCGGTGCCAGGGACTCGTCACGGCCGTGCGTCTCCACCTCGACGAGGGCGGCGCCGTCGCCGCGGCCGCGCTCGTGCGCCCACGCGATGACCGCGGTCGCGAAGGCCGCGAGCAGCACGTCCTGCACGCCCGCGTGGAAGCACTCCGGAACCGCGCCGAGCAGCGGCCCGGCGACCTCGGCGGGCAGAGTCAGCTCTGCCCGGCCGGCGGCGCCGTGGGTGTCGCGGACCGGGTCGAGGACACCATCGAGCAGCGCGGGCGCACCCTCGAGTACGGAGCGCCAGTACGCGAGCTCCTCGGGGGCCGCCTGTGCGGCGCTGTCCGCGAGCACCGTCGACCAGCGGCGGAAGGAGGTGCCCACCGGAGCCGTCACCACGGGCCGGCCCGTCGCGGCGGTGTGCCAGCCGGTCGCGAGGTCGGTGAGCAGGATGCGCCAGGAGACCCCGTCGACCACGAAGTGGTGGGCCGCGACGAGCAGCGCGCCCTCCCGCTCCGGGCCGAGGTCGAACCACACGACCCGCAGCAGCGACGGTGCGCCGGGCCCCAGCAGGCCCGTCACGCGGCGGTGCTCGGCGGCGATAGCGGCACCGGTCTCGTCGAGCGACAGACCGGTGGCGTCGAACCGGTGCACGACGTCCGCGGCGGCGACGGCGCCGACGGGCCGGACCACGAGCGACGAGCCGCCGTGCGCCGTGCCGATCTCCGCGCGGAGGGCGTCGTGCCGGTCGAGGATCGCCTGGGTCAGGGCGTGCAGCGTCTCCTCGCCCACACCCGACGGGGTGCGGACCAGCACCGACTGATGGAAGCCCTCGGGGGTGCCGCCGTGCGCGACGAACCAGGACAGGACGGGCGTGGGCGCGATCTCGCCGACGCCGTCGTCGGGCACGGAGTCGGCGGGATCGGCCGTGCGGGCCACGGCCGCCAGGCCCGCGACGGTGCGGTGCGCGAAGACGTCGTGCGCGGTGATGATGACGCCCGCGGCGCGGGCGCGGCCGACCACCTGGATCGCCGTGATGGAGTCGCCGCCCAGCTCGAAGAAGGATTCGTCGACGCCGACCCGCTCGCGGCCGAGCACCTCGACGAAGACCCCGGCGAGGATCTCCTCGGCCGAGGTACCGGGCGCCCGGTACGGGGCGGCGTCGCCGGCGTCGGGCACGGGCAGCGCCGCGCGGTCGACCTTGCCGTTCGCGGTGAGCGGCAGCACGTCGAGCACGAGCACCCGGGCGGGCACCATGTGCGCGGGCAGCCGCCGCGCGGCGTGCGCCCGGACGTCCGCCTCGGACGCCGTGCCGGTGACGTACCCGACGAGGCGCCGGGTGGGCTCCTCGCCCTGCACGACGACGGCCGCCGCGCCGACGCCGGGGCACGCCGCGAGCGCCGCCTCGACCTCGCCCGGCTCGATCCGGAAGCCGCGGAGCTTCACCTGGTCGTCGGCGCGGCCCACGTACTCCAGCTCGCCGCCGGGTAGCCACCGCACCAGGTCGCCGGTGCGGTAAATCCGCGCGCCGTCGGCGCCGAGGGGGTCGGCGACGAAGCGCGACGCAGTGAGGGCGGGCAGGCCCGCGTAGCCGCGGGCCACGCCGGGCCCGCCGACGTACAGCTCGCCCACGACGCCCGGCGGCACGCGCCGCAGCCCGGCGTCGAGGACGTAGGCGCGGGAGCCGCCGATGGGCCGGCCGATGGAGACGGCGCCCTCCCCCGGCGTCAGCGGACCGAGGGTCGCGGCGACGGTGAGCTCGGTGGGGCCGTAGGCGTTGATCAGCCGCCGGCCCGGCGCCCAGGTCTCGACGAGCGCGCGGGTGACGGCCTCGGCGCCGACGGTGAGCGAGGTGAGGCCGGGCATCCGGCCCGGCGTGATCGACGCCAGCACCGACGGGGTGATGAGCGCGTGCGTGACGCCGTGCTCCTCGACGAAGTCGGCGAGCTCGTCGCCCACCCGGGTCTCGCCGGAGATCCGCAGCGTGCCGCCGGTGGCGAGAGCACTGAGCAGGTCCCAGAAGGAGATGTCGAAGCCGACGGAGAAGTTCGACAGCACCTGCGCGCCCGCGCCCGCGCCGGTCCCGGCGGCGATCGCGGCGGCCAGGCCGGCGGCGCCGGCGTGCGGCACGACGACGCCCTTGGGGGTGCCGGTCGTGCCGGAGGTGTAGACGACGTACGCGGCGTCGTCCGGCCGCAGCGGCCGGCCGCGCTCGGCGTCGGTGAGCGGCGCATCGTCGAAGTCCTGCAGGTCGGGGACGGTGTCCGCGGCGACGACGAGCCGCGGCGCCGCGTCCTCCAGCAGGAAGGCGATGCGCTCGGCGGGGTACGCGGGATCGATCGGCAGGTAGGCGGCGCCGGCGCGCAACGCGGCCAGCTCCACCACGATCAGGCGCGCGGAGCGCGGCACGGTCAGCGCGACCACGTCGCCCGGCCGGACGCCCTCGCCGCGCAGGTACCGGGCCCAGCGGTTCGCCTCCCGGTCGAGCTCGGCGTAGGTCAGGGACTTCTCGTCGTCGGCGAGGGCGAGCGCGTCAGGCCTCGCCTCGACCCATTTGTCGATCAGGTCCGGAACCACCACGGCGCTCTCCGGGCCCGACGGTGCGCCCCACGTCGCGAGGGTCGCGGGCTCGGGGTCGAGCAGCACGTCGAGGGCGGCCACCCGCGTCCGGGAATCCGCGGCGACCTGTTCGAGCAGCCGCCGCCAGCGGGCGACGAGGGACTCGACGGTGGCGCGGTCGAAGACGTCGGTGCGGTACTCGACGGCGCCGGTGAGCCCGTCAGTGGACTCCGTGACGCTGAACAGCAGGTCGGCGCGGGAGGTGCCGACAGCCATCGGCGCCATCTCGGCGACGAGCACGTCGCGCAGGTCGTCCCAGCCGGGATCCTCGTTCCAGCCGAGGATCACCTGGAAGATCGGGTGCCGGTCGGCGGAGCCGCGCGGCTGCATCGCGACCATCTCGCCGAAGGGCACGTCCTGGTTCGCGTAGGCGTCGAGCACGGTCGCCCGGGTGCGCCGCAGGTACTCGCCGAACTCCGCCGACCAGTCGACGGTGGTGCGCAGCGGCAGCAGGTTGACGAACATGCCGACCACGTCGTCGCACGACGGAGGGCGGCCGGACGCGGCGGTGCCGATCACCACGTCGTCGCCGGCGCCGAGCTTGGACAGCAGCGCCGCGAGGGCGGCGTAGTGGACCATGAACAGGCTCGTGCCGTGCTCGCGCGCGAGCTTCTGCAGGGGCTCGACGAGCTCTGCGGGCCACGCGAAATCGACGGTGCCGCCCTCGAATCCGCTGCCGGCGGGGTACGGGCGATCCACGGGCAGCACGGTCTCGGCCGGCGCACCGTCGAGCGTGCGGCGCCAGAAGTCGCGCTGCGCGACGACGGGCCCGTCGGGGTCGTGCAGCCGCGCGAGCTGCCAGGCCGCGAAGTCCGCGTACTGCACGGCGGGGACGCCGAGCTCCGGTGCGACGCCGGAGCGGCGGGCGGCGTAGGCGGCGACGAGGTCGCGCAGCAGCGGCCTCACGGAGGCGCCGTCGCCGGCGGTGTGGTGCAGCACCAGGACCATGCGCGGCGGCTCGTCGGGGTCGGGGTCCTCGAGCAGCCATCCTCGGAAGGGCGGCTCGGCGGCGAGGTCGAAAGCGTACGCCGCGCACTCCCGGGCGACGGCGTCGCGCTGCTCGGCGGGAACGGTGCGCCGCTCCAGCAGGCGGTCGTCGTCGATCGCAACGGTGAGGTCCTGCACCACGTCGTCGCCGCGCAGTTGCAGCACGGTGCGCAGCGCCCGGTGCTTGACCGCCACGTCCCGCAGCGCACGGGCCATCGCCGCGGCGTCGATCGGTTCGTCGAAGTCGAGGACCAGCGGCATGTTGTAGACCGGCGAAGGGCCGCCGAGCTGGAAGTCGCGGAACAGCCCCGCCTGCGCGTGCGATGCGGGGGCCTCCGTGACGTCGCCCAGCGCGGGGATCGACGGACCTGCCGGACCGGAGTTCGACGGTGCCGCGGCGTCGACGTTGGCCACTGCCAGCCCGCTCAGGGGCCGTACCGCCGGGGCGGCGGCGGGCGGCGCGGTCGCTATCAGCGCGGCGATGCCGCGGGGCGTGGGGTTGTCGAAAACCTCCACCACGGGAACCTGCACGCCGCGCAACTCGGCGATCCGGTCGGTGACCCGGACCGCGACCAGCGAGGTGCCGCCCAAGTCGAACAGAGAATCGTCCGGGCCGACGTCGGGCATGCCGAGGATCCCGCCGAGCCATTCGGCGACGAGCGCGACGTCGTCCCCGCCGGTCGCCGTGCCGGCCGGGGACGCTGTCGCCTCGGATGCGACGTCCTGTGGCACAGCCTCGAGCAGCGGGCCGAGGAGCGCGTCGGGGTCGGCGACGAGCGCCGCGATGGCGCCGTGCCACTCGGCCGCGAGCGCCGCGACCTGTGGAGCGTCGAAGACCCCGGCCCGGCCGCGGACGTCGAGGGTGAGCCCGCCGTCCATGGCGAGCGCGACGAAGCCGAGGTGCCGGACGGGCCCGGCGCTGACCACCTCGGTGCCGCCCGGCACGCCTGCGAAGTCCTCGGGCACGGGCTGCAGGTACGTGACGACCACGCCGGTCGAGCCGTGCTCGCCGTCGAGCGGGCGGCCGCGCTGGTGCAGGAAGGCCTGGCGGATCCCGGCGTCGACGGCCCTCAGGCACGCGCGCACCGTGCCCGCCGGGGCCAGGTCGACGCGCACCGCGATGGTGGTCCCGGCGGCACCGTCGGTGTCGAGGCCGGTCTCGTCGATGCGCCCCGAGACCGGCAGGTCTACCCGCACGCGCTCGGCGCCCGTGCGCCGCGCGGCCACGAGCGCGGCGGCCACGACGACGACGGTGACGTTCCGCACGCCGACGGCGCGGGCCTCGGCGTCCAGGCTGTGGATCAGGTCCGCGGCGAGCGACCGCAGGGGCGCGCGGACCTGGCCGCTCGCTCCGCCCGACGGTGCGCCGCCCGGCAGGACGGCGCGCCCCGGGAGGCCTGCGCCGCGCCAGTAGGCGGCGTCCTCACCGCGGTCCTGAGAGGAGAGGTAGCCGGACTCGGCTGCGAGCAACGCCCGCAGCGGCCGGATGGGATCCGCCTGGAGCGAGCGGCCCTCGACGAGGTCCGTGTACGCGGCGGCGATCGCGGCCCGGACGCGGGCGGCGGTGTAGCCGTCGGCGACGGCGAGATCGCATTCGAGGAGCAGCCGCACCCGGCGCTCGGACGTGCGGACGAGCGCCAGGCGGACCCGGGGCTCCCGCGGGGGCGAGGCCAGCCGGTCCGCGGCGAAGCGCCGCGCCGCCTCCTCGGGATCGCCCTCCCGACGGAGATCGACCCGCTCCACGACAACGGTGGTTCCGGCGCCGACGTGCTGGGTATGCGCCTTCTCATCGATCCGGGCCACAAGCGGTTCGGCGGCAGTCGCCACGTACGCGGCCGCGCGGCGCAATACGTCGTCGTCGATCGCCCCGTCGAGCACGACGTACTCGCTGATGGTCCACAGCGGGCTCGCGCCGTCTGCGCGGCGGGCGGCGAGGACGTACTCCTGCGCCCGGGTCAGTGGTACCCCGGCACGCGCGGCACGCCTCGCCTTGAACCGGTTCGCCATGATCCCCCCTCAATCAGGTTTGCGATCGCAACCTTATCGAACGGAGTCAAGCAATGCCGCCGCTATCCAGCAGCCGCCACCGGCCGGCGGCGAACCGCCACGTCTCGAACGTGCCGTTCTCGCGCACCCGGTGATAGACGTCGGCCACGCCGTCGGCGTCCAGGTCGGTGAAGACAGCGGTGCCGTCGGCGTCGACGAGGGTGCCCGTGTCGACCGTTCCGTCACCGTCGGTGTCGAGGGCATGCACGTCGTACCAGCCGCCGTCGGCGTGCACCCAGAGCCCGCCGGGCGCGGGCTCGGCCGCAGGTACGGCGCCGTCGAACAGCCCGGCGCCGAAGGCGTCCGAGTCGGGTGATCCGAACAGCACGAATTCAGGGTCCATATTCATTGGACGCACCGGCCTCCCGATCGGTTCCCGGTCCGCGAGCCAGCCGCAGCGCGGCGTCGGCCTCCGCGGCGACGAGCGCCGCAGCCAGCTCGACCTCCACCCGCTGCCGGAACCCGGCCGCGGCGGCGTCGGCCCAGCTCCGCCGCTCCGCACGCGCGGTCGACCGGCGGCGCATCCGGAGCAGCCACACCGCGGCGGCGAGCCCCACCGCGAGGCTGATCGGCAGCGCGAGCCAGCGCAACGCGCCCAGCACCTCGAGCGGCGCGGCCACCGCCCGGCCGATGCCGAGCCCGGCGGAGGCGCCCAGGATCAGGACCGCCAGGTCCTCGGGCCGGCGACGGTCCGCCGGCGCCGCTGGCGGGTCGGGACGCGGCAACACCGGCACAGCCGGCTCTGGCGGGTCGGGCCAGCCCGCGAAGGTGCCGCGGTAGGCGGCGCGCAGGTGCGCGCCCAGCGACCGCTCCAGCGTGAGGACGACCCCGGTGAGCCGGGAACCCACGTCATCGCCCGGCTCGTCCTCGTGCCGGCGGAAGCCCTCGGCGGAATCCGCGAGGAGCGCGGCGCGGATCCGCGCGATCGCCGATCGCAGGTACGCGGACCGGTCGGCCCGCTCGAGTGCCGCCCCCGGCGGCCCCGGCACCGTCGGCGCACCGGCCGGCGATGCGGGGCACGCGGGCGCGGGGGCCGCGAGCGCGGCCCGGAGCTCGGCGAAGCCGCCGCCCGAGTCGGGCTGGACACTCACCACGTCGCCGCCGAGGCGGCGCCCGGACTCCGCCAGGGTGGCCGCCGCGTGCGGGTAGACGTCGGCGCCCGTGGCGGCGAGCACCGTCGGCAGGTCGGCGCGGAGCCGGCCGAGCGCGATGGCGTCGACCGCGTCCGCGGGGACGCAGGCGTCGAGGACGTAGACCAGGACGTCGTGGTCGCCGCGGTGCTCGCCGAGCGGCACCGGCACCCCGTCGGCGTCGACGGCCGCGGCGTCCCCGCCCAGGCGGTCGGCGACGGCGGCCGCACCGGCCGGGTCCTGCCCGGCCACGAGTACGGTCACGATGCCCGCCCCAGCCGGTCCAGCAGCAGCTGCTCGGCCTCGTCGCGCCGCGCGCAATCCGTCGCGGCGAGGGCGCGCAGGGCACCGTCGAACTCCGCCTCCCGGCGCTCCTCGTACCCCCGCAGGGCGGCGGCGAGGGGAGGCAGCAGCGCGTCCACGCCGCTCAGCTCGCGCAGGCTGGCCAGTAGCGTCTCGTCGGGCATCGACGGGGTCTCGCGCAGCGCTCCCAGCGCGCACGCCAGCCCGTAGCCGCCGAACCGGCACAGTAGCGGGGCGTCCTCGCCGAGCGCCTCCGTGGCCGCGAGCGCCGACGCGGGCAGCGCGAGAGGCGATTCCGCGAGGCGGCGGATCGCGGGTAGGTCGGCCGCGTCGACCCCGTCGAGCAGCGCCATCACCGCGACGACCGGGCGGCCCAGGATCTCGCCGAGGCGCGCGGCGTACTCGTCGGCGGCGCGCCAGGACCCGGCGGCGTCGGCCTTGGTCCACGCAATCACCGGCGGGCCCGCGGGATCGGCGTCCAGCGCCTCGACCGCCGCGCGGTCGGTGGCACGCAGTCCCCCGGCGAAGCAGTAGAGGAGCGCGTCGGCGCCGTCCTCGTCCTCAGCCGTCTCGACCGCGCGCGAACGCAGAGCCGCGCCCAGCACCGTCGTCCCGACGCCGGCGCGGCCGAGCAGCCGCACCCGTGGCGCGCCGCGGCGCACGGACAGATCCCCCATGAGAGCCCCCGCTCCCGATCGGCGCCCCCGCGCCGATCGCCTACCGGGAGGGTACGAGCGCCGCGTCGTCGGCGGTGGGCGATTGCTCCGATTCGTGCCGGCCGCCGGCCACGAAGACCGCGAACGCGGCGCCCACCAGGCATATCACCGCGGTCACGCCGAAGACTTCGCCGAACATCCGGCTGTAGGCCTCCTGCGTCTGCCGGGCGACCTCCATGGCCGTCCTCATGAAGTCGCCCGTCGGGGCGATCCTCGGCATCGAGTCCATGATCGAGTTCAGGCGATAGAACCCGAACGTGGTCAGCGCGGCCACACCGATCAGCATGCCGCTCATCCGGGCCACCACGAGCAGCGCCGAGGCGATCCCGGCCTGCGATAGCGACACCGCGCGCAGCGCCGCCGACGAGAGCGGGCCGATCACTACGCCGAGCCCGAAACCGGCGATCGCGAGTGACGTGTCGAGCGCGGGCAGGAAGCCGAGGTAGTGGGCGGAGAGCACGTCCGCCGGCCACTGCGCGATGAGCACGTAGCCGCCCGCCGCGACGACGAGGCCGACCACCGACACGATCCGGTCGCCGAAGCGCGTGGCGAGGAAGCCGCCGAGGATCGCGCCGACAGGCAGCGCGAGCAGGAAGCGGACCAGGGTGAGCACCGCGGCCACGCCGTCGCGCTGGAGCACCAGCCGCGCATAGATCTCGACGTCGACCAGCGTCACCATGAGCGCCGCGCCGGCGCACACCGACGCGGCGCAGGCGGCCAGGAAGGGCGGCACGCGCATGCCCGCTGCATCGATGAGCTTGATCCGCGCGAACCGTTCCCAGAGCGCGAACGCCACGAAGGCGACCGCGGCCCCGAGCAGCAGCCACGCCCCGTTCGGCGGCAGGATTTGCTCCCCGTCCGGTTCCGGGTTGTAGAGGCCGATCACCGACAGTCCCAGCGCGACGGCCAACAGCAGCCCGCCGACCACGTCGACCTTCTGCTTCGTCACCTCCCGCTTGGGCACGGTGATCTGCAGTAGCAGCATCGCGACGAGCGCGAGCGGCACGTTGATCCAGAAGACGACGCGCCAGGCGTCATCGCGCGGCACCGAGGAGAAGTGGTTGTGCACCAGCGTCACCACGCCCACGCCCACGACGGGTCCGAGCACGCTGCCCAGTTCCTGGGCGGCGCCGACCCAGCCGAGCACGGCGGCCCGTCGGCGCGCGGACCACAGGTCGGCGGCGAGGGCGAGGGTCACGGGCAGCAGGGCGCCGCTCGCGACGCCCTGGACGACGCGGCCCACGAGCACCTGGTCGAGCGCCGTAACGTCGATGTCGATCCCGGTCAACGGGATGTGGAAGGCGATCTCCAGCGTGCCCGCGAGCGCCGTCAGCACCGATCCCACGATGAACAGCGCCAGGCTGGCCTGCAGCACGAGACGGCGACCGAACCGGTCGGAGAGCCGCCCCAGCAGCGGCATCGCCGCGATGTAACCGAGCAGGTACCAGGTGATGATCGGGGTGGCGAGCTGGATCCGGTTGATGGGGATCTCGACGCTGCGCATGATGTCCTCGAGCACCGAGACCACCACATAGGTGTCGAGCGCGCCGAGCAGGACCGCGAGCCCCGCGGCGCCGATGGCGACGCCGCGGCCGCGGACGGGCCCCGGGGTCTCGGGCGCCGCGGTCATGGTCACTTCGCGGTCTTCGGGTCGAGCAGGGTGACCTTCGTGCCCCAGTCCGAGAGCGTCACGGTCAGCGTCCCGGCGTCGAAGCCCACGTTGGCGCGGACCAGGTTGTTCGGCGCGGCCTCCTGCACCCAGAAGGTGAGCGGGCGGTCGCCGAGGGCGGCCTTGGGGACGATGCCGGCGAGCGCGCTGCCGGGGATGATCCCGGAGACGCGGACGGCCTCGACGCCGCCGATCTGCTCGCGGCCCTCGACCTTGGGGTCGCGGACGGAGGAGATGAGGTTGGCGATGCCCTTGTTCGGGTCGAGGATGGCGGAGGCGTCGTAGATGTCGGCGGCGAGGCCCATGTCCTGGTAGTTCTGGCCGGCACCGAACTGCGCCCACAGGTGCGCGTCCACGACCACGAACTTGGCCTTGACCTGGGTGCCGTTGAAGGTGACATCGGCGTCGCCCTGGCCGGAGACCTTGGGCTGGTTGGTGAGGTAGGCGGAGACGCTCTTGACGGGCAGGTTGGGCACAGTGCCGTCGACGGAGAGGTCCAGCTGCACGTCGTGCAGCTCCCGCGCGGCCTTCGACGAGGCGTCGATCAGGGTCTTGGCGTCGGGCAGCGGGGCGTCGTTCACCTTCGCCCCTTCGCTCTTCGAGCAGGCGGCCAGGAGGCCGACGACGGCGAGCAGGGCCACCACCATGGAGGCGAGGCGGAGCGCCGTGTGGCGAGTGTTACGCACGATCATGCGGCCAATGCTAAGTCACAAGCGTGAAGCTGGGACGATGGAGAGCGTGCCCCAGTCCCAGGATCCCCGTGCCGAGCACCGTCGGCTGTACCCCCGCGTGACCAGTTTCCGCTCCCGCCGCGCCGCCCTCACCCCCGCCCAGCAACTGGCGATGGACACGGGCTGGGAGACCCTCGGCCGGGACATCCCGCCCGCGTCCCCCCTGCCCGACGGTGCGCCCGACGGTGCCTTCCCGGCGCCGGCGCACCCGCTGGACGCGGAGGCCTGGTTCGGGCGGTCGGCCCCGCTCATCGTGGAGATCGGCTCCGGCACCGGCACGTCGACGTGGGCGATGGCGCAGGCCGAGCCGGAGAACGACGTCGTCGCGGTCGAGGTCTACCTGCCCGGCATCGCCCAGCTAGTGGGGGCGGTGCAGCGCGCGGAACTGACGAACGTCCGGGTCGTGCGGGGCGACGGGGTCGCGATGCTCGAGGACATGATCGCGCCGGGCACGCTCACCGGTGTCCGCGTCTACTTCCCGGACCCGTGGCCGAAGGCCCGGCACCACAAGCGCCGGCTGCTCCAGCCGCGCATGTTCTCGCTGATCGCGGACCGTCTGCGAGTCGGAGGGATTCTGCACGTGGCTACTGATCATGCAGACTATGCAGAGGCGATTGCGGAGACCGCACCCTCGGAGCCGCTGTTGCGGCCCGTGGTGCTACCCCCGCGGCTCGCCGACGCCGGGCTGCCGATCTCCGTCGACCGCCCGGTGACCAAGTTCCAAGACAAGGCCGCGCAGGTGGGCCGCGACATCCACGAGTTCGTCTGGGAACGCGTGGAGGAAGGAGAGGTGCGGTGACACCGTTCGACGCACCCACCGACCCGCAGCCCGACGTGGCCGCGCGCGTCCTGCTCGTCTGGGACGCGCCCAACCTCGACATGGGGCTCGGCTCGATCCTCGGCGGTCGCCCGACAGCCGCACACCGCCCGCGCTTCGACGCACTGGGCCGCTGGCTGCTGGAGTACACAGCCGCCCTGGAATCGGACACGGACACCCGGCTCGAGCCCGAGGCCACCGTCTTCACCAACATCGCGCCTGGCACCGCCGACGTGGTCCGCCCCTGGGTCGAGGCCCTGCGCAACGTCGGCTACGCGGTGTTCGCCAAGCCCAAGGTCGACGACGACAGCGACGTCGACGAGGACATGCTCGACCACATCGACGTCCGGCGGTACTCGCCGGGCCTCGGTGGGCTCGTCGTCGCGTCCGCGGACGGCCAGGCCTTCCGCGAGCCGCTGGAAGAGATCTCCGCAAGCGGCGTACCGGTAACCGTCCTCGGGTTCCGCGAGCACGCCGCCTGGGCGCTGGCGTCCCCTACTCTGGAGTTCGTCGATCTCGAGGACATCGCCGGGGTGTTCCGCGAGCCGCTGCCACGGGTGAGCCTCGATTCGCTGCCCGACGAGGGTGCGTGGCTGCAGCCGTTCCGTCCCCTGTCCTCGCTACTTTCGAGCCGGGCCTAGCCCTAGAACCGGTTCACCGGAAAGGAATTTTCGCTTGTTCGCAGCTATAGGACGCTTCACGTACGCGTTCCGGTACACGATCATCGCGGTCCTCTTCGTGTCCATCGCCGCGACCGGCGTCTGGGGCTTCCTCGGGCTCGGCGCCAAGACCAAGATGAACGGCCTCTACGACGAGGCCAGCGACTCCGTCGCGTCCGCCGTCGTCACCGACAAGGCCAACGGCCGGGAGATGCAGCCCGACATCCTGGTGCTGATCAAGCCGGCCGAGGGCAAGAAGATCTCCGACGCGGACGTCGAGAAGGCCGTCGAGAAGACGCGCCAGGACGTCCTGGCGAAGTTCGCGACCGGCGACGACGCCAAGCTGAACCCGGTCAACGAGAAGGACCCTCAGGAGAGCTCGCTCAGCTACACCATGTTCGCCCCGGGCGCGCCCCAGGCGAACGACGGGCTGTACAAGAAGTTCACCCGCACGGACGCCGACGGCGGCACGTGGGGCTTCTTCACACTGCCGATGAAGTCGGCGGACGACACGCAGCGCGGCAAGGACTGGGTGGCGATTCAGCAGCCGCTCATGGAGATCCTGCGGTCGGAGGCGAACAAGCCGGTCTTCGAGGCGCAGGTGGCCGGTCTCGTCCCCGTGACCTCGGAGGTCACCGAGGGGGTGCAGAAGGACCAGAAGAAGGCCGAGATCATCGCACTGCCGCTGGTCGCGATCGTGCTCTTCTTCGTCTACGGCGGCATCGTCGCCGCGGTGCTGCCGATGATCATCGGTGTGCTCACCATCGGCGCTGCCATGGCGGTCGCCTCGGTGATGGCCGACTTCACGGACGTCAACCTCTTCGTCGGGCCGATCATCTCCCTGATCGGCCTGGGCATCGCCCACGACTACGGCCTGTTCATGGTGTCCCGGTTCAGAGAGGAATTGGACGAGGGATACGACACACCCACGGCGGTCAGACGCACGGTCATGACCGCCGGCAGAACGATCATCATGTCGTCGCTGCTCATCGTCGGCGCGCTGGCCTGCCTGTACATCTCCCCGCTGGGCCTGCTGACGTCGATGGCTACGGGCGCACTGCTCGGCGTCTTCATCGCCGCGATCCTCTCGCTGACCCTGCTCCCCGCGATGCTCGCGGTGCTCGGCCCGCGAGTCTTCGCGCTCAGCTTCCACTGGTTCCTCACCATCTTCGACAAGTGGAAATTGCCGCTCATCGGCGGCGTCGTCCACTGGGCCGCTGAGAAGACGGGCCGGGCGAAGACCAAGGCCAACATCGAGGCCGGTATGTGGGGCAAGGTGACCGACGCGGTCATGAAGCGCCCGAAGACCGCGATCGTCGGCGTCGTGACGCTGCTGCTCGCGATCTGCATCCCGATCGTCGGCCTCCAGTTCGGCGGCATCTCGCAGACCTACCTTCCGCCGACCAACGAGACCCGCCAGGCGCAGGACCAGTTCCAGGAACTGTTCCCGGACAACACCGGGCAGCCGGTCAAAATCGTGTTCACCAACGCCAGCGACGCGCAGATCAAGCAGGTGCTCGACGAGGCGAACAAGGTCCCCGGCTTCACGCACTCGAACCCCGCGGACCCGAATTCCGCGCGGTTCAGCGCGGCCACCGACGCCGTCTCCACCGTCAAGGGAACGACGGAGAAGCTCCAGGTCCGTGGCCACGACGTCGCGGTCCGGGTCTCCAACGGCAGCATGCAGGACCCGAACGACACCAAGGCCGTCGGCGAGGCGGTGGCGGCGCTCCGCGGCATCCAGATGGACGGCGCGGACCCGGGCAAGGGCGTCGGCTTCCTGGTCGGCGGCATGCCGGTGCTGCAGTACGACTCGATCGATTCGATGCTGAGCCTGCTGCCGATGCTCCTCCTGCTGCTGGTCGTGGTCACCACGCTGATGATGTTCCTGGCCTTCGGCTCGCTGACGCTGCCGATCAAGGCCGTGCTCATGTCGCTCCTGTCGCTGGGCTCCACCCTCGGCTTCCTCACCTGGATGTTCGTCGACGGCCACGGCGGCGACATCTTCAATTTCACCGGCGGCCCGATGATGGCGCCCGTCCTGGTGCTGGTGATCGCGGTGGTCTTCGGCCTCAGTACGGACTACGAGGTCTTCGTGATCTCCCGCATGATCGAGGAACGCGCTGGCGGTGCCACCACGAACCAGGCGATCCGCGCCGGTACCGCGAACACCGGCCGGATCATCACCGCGGCGGCGATCCTGCTGGCGTGCGTCGCGGCGGCCTTCGCGACGTCCGACCTCGTGATGCTGAAGTACGTCTCCTTCGGCCTGATGTTCGCGCTGCTCATCGACGCGACCGTCGTCCGCATGGTGCTCGTGCCCGCCGTGATGAAGCTGCTCGGCGACGACTCCTGGTGGGCCCCGGTCTGGATGCGCAAGATCCAGGAGGCCGTCGGCCTCGGCGAGACCTCGCTGCCGGCCGAGACCCGCGACGGCCGCCCGCTGTCGTCGGTCAAGCCCGCCACCGCGGCACCGGGCAAGGCCGCACCGGAGCTCGTCGGAGCGGGTGCGCCGGTCTCCGCCACGCGGACCACCGCGGCGCCCGAGGACGGCAGGCTCCACCCGCCGTCGAACCTGCCCGACGTGCGTCCGGCCCGGCCGACCCCGGTGGGCCCCGGCCCGCGCCGTCCCGGCCCGCCTCCCGGCTTCTCGGGCCGGCTGGAGCTGCCGCCGCGCCCGTCGGCGCCCACGCAGCGCCCGCCGCAGGATCCGCGCAGCTACCAGCAGCCGGTTCCGGGCCGCGGCCCGCAGCAGGGGCCGGGCCAGGCCCCCGGGCAGCCCTCGCGGCACCGTCAGGGCCCGCCTCCCGGCCCGCAGGGCCCGGGTGGCCCGCAGGGACAGCGTCCGAGTGGGCCGATCGGCCCGGGCGCGAACGGCCCGATGCCGCGGCAACAGGGCCCGGGTGGGCCGCGCCAGCCGTACCCGCCGCGGCCGCAGGGCCCGGGTGGGCCACAGGGCCCGCGCCCGCAGGGCCCGACGGGTGAGGGGCCGCGCCCCCAGCAGCGTCCCCCGCACCAGGACTGATACCGCACGACGAACGAGCCCCGATTCCTTCCGGACCGGGGCTCGTTCCGTGTTCCGGTCGGGTTGCCCCCGCTCGGCCCCACGGCCCTCAGCGCCGACGGCGTGCAGGCCGACGAGACCTGGCCCCGAGCATCAGGACAGCAGCGGCGCCAGCCGTTCCGCGTGGGCTCGCAGTGGTTCGACCTGCTTGACCATCACCGGGGCGTGTTCCGCCTGCCCGGACAGGGCGAGCGCCGCCACGAGGGCACCGTCACGCGACCGGACCGGCACCGCGACGCAGGCGGTGTCCTCCCGCATCTCCCCCACCTGGGAGGCGTATCCGCTGGTCCGGACGCCGCCGAGCTCCCGCCGCAGCAGGGCGGCGTCGACTGGCGTCCTGCTCGTCAGCGCGCGCAGCACGGGCCGCTCCTCCGGGAGCCCGTCCCACTCGGCGAGCAGCAGCTTCCCGACGGCGCAGGCGTGCAGGTGGTCGTTGAGGAAGCGCTCGGACTCCTGCGGCGGGTATTCGGGATCGAGATCAGCGGCGCGGACGCCGCTACCCGTGACGTAGAACAGATGAACACCGAACCGCACGGACAGGCGCGCCTCGGCGAGCACGTCGCGCGCCGCCTCGCACACCGACGGGGCGACCGCGACGTCCAGGATGTCGCCGATCCTGCGCCCGAGCGCGAACCCCGACAGGTCCGGGACGCGGACGATGTAGCCCTCGCCGGCCAGGATGGTCAGCAGCCGGTAGGTGGTGGCCGACGGCATCGCCAGCCGGGCCGCGATCTCCTTAGCGGTAATGCCGGCACCACCGCGCGCGACCTCCTCGAGCACACGCAGCGCGCTGATGACGGCCTTCGGCTGCCGTCCGGACAGCGCGCTCTCGCGGGCGGTCATCGCCGCACCGCCCAGGGTGGGGCGGGACGGAACAGGTCTGCCTCGGTGGTCTCGTCGTACACCCCGATCCGCTGCGCGACCGCGGGGCGGGGCCGGATCCGGACGACGTAGACGGCGACGCCGAGAGCCATGATCGCGAGATACACGATCGTCGGGGTGCCCTCCGCTCTGCCCCAGGACGTGACGCCGACCCCTACGATCAGCCCGACGAGGCACGCGGCCGTCGCGCACCCGATCGCGGAGGTCCAGAGGGTCGACTCGCCGATCCGCCGCAGGAAGGCCGGCGTCGCGGCGCACACCAACACGTAGGCCACGATGTAGCCGTGCGCGGAGACCGCGAGCAGGCCGACGAGTGTCGCCCGGCTCGACCCACTCACCAGCAGGCACGCCAGGGGCACAGCGACGACGAGCGGCATCGTCACCAGCAACGCCGCGGACGGGGTCCCGAACCGGCGGTGCGTGCGGCCCACCACGGGGAGGACCCCCTCCCGTCCCATCGCGAAGAGGGTGCGTGAGAGCGCAGTGACGGAGCCCAGGACGCAGGCGAACCAGGAGGCGGCGATCCCCGCCTCCATCAGCGCCGCGAGGACCGACGATCCGCCGCCGATCCGATCCGGGAGGGTCAACACGATCCGCAGTGAGTCCGTGCCCAGGCGGGCGGAGTCGGGCAGCTGCAACGCCGCGGCGAACAGGTACAGCACCCCGACCACGATCGGAGTCCATCGGATCGCCCGGGTGACCGTGACGAGTGGGTGCCGGGCCTCGCGTGCAACGGTGCCGGCGCTCTCGAAGCCGACGAAGGCCGTGATCGCGAGGAGCACGGCGAAGCCCGCCGCGCCCGGCGTGCCCGACGGTGCGCTCGGCGCGGCTCCGGCCGCCGCCCCGCCGCCGGCGACGAACGCCACGACGAGCACCGCGGAGGCCGCAAGGATGGCGAAGACCTCGATCGCGAGCATGATGCGGGCCGAGAGTTGCACCCCGCGCAGCATCAGCAGCAGCGCTACGGCGCCGGCCGCGGCGGCCAGCGCGACGGTGGCGGGCATCCCCTGCGGCACCCCGGCCCGGCCGAGGAGGGCGGCGAGGTAGCTCCCTGCCCCGATGAGACTCGCCATCGCCGCGGCCCCGTAGCCGACGAGCAGCGACCATCCGGCGGCGAAGCCGGTCGGCGGCCCCAGTCCCTTGACGGTGTAGCTGTAGAGCCCGCTCACTGCGGCCATGCGCGTGGCGAACTGGCGGACGCAGTAGCCGACCGCGGCGATGAGGAGGGTCGCGACGACGAAGACCACGATGACCCCACGGCCGACCTCCGCCATCACCAGGGCGGGCAGAGTCACCATGACCGCCGACGGGGCGACTGCGGAGACGGACTGCGCGAGCACCTGGAGCTGCGAGAGGCAGCCGCGGGGCAGGCCCACCACGGGCGACCTCGCTCTGATCCCCGACGACTCCGCCACGTCACACCTGCTCTCCAGAATCCTGCGTGCACGCTAACCGACGGGAGACGCTCCCGCGTCGAATCCCGATGAACTTCTTCGGGTCTCGAATGAGAATCCGGCGGCCCTTCGTCCGCGTCCGGCGCGCCGCCGGACCACCCGGACCGGCGTGACGTGGCCCGATGCGCGCGACTCGAATGAGAATCGCCCCGCCGCGTCGTTCCGGTTCGAATGAGAATGCGCCGCAGTCGGATTCCCACCCGCGAAAACGAGTGACACGCGCCACATTCCGTGCCTATGGTGGGTTCCAGTGCGAGGTCGCGAAGGAGCGACAAGTGAGGCCACAGCGCCTGCCCTGCACCATCTTTCGTTCTTCGTATCCCGAGAGGATCCACCATGACCGCTGCCGTGCAACTTCCCACCGGACTGGCCCCCGAGGTCATCGACTTCCTCGCCCGGTCGAAGCAGATGTTCATCGACGGGGCGTGGACCGACGCCGCCTCGGGGCGGGTCTTCGAGACCGTCGACCCGGCCACCGGGCAGGTGCTCACGACGGTGCCGCACGCCGGGCCGGAGGACGTGGAGCGGGCCGTCAGGGCGGCCCGTCGCGCCTTCGAGGACGGCCCGTGGCGCGGGATCACGCCGGCCGAGCGGCAGCAGATCATCTGGCGGATCGGCGAGGGCATCGCGGCCCGGGCGGAGCAGTTCGCCCAGCTCGAGTCGCTCGACAACGGCAAGTCGGTGGCGGTGGCGCAGGCCGTCGACGTCACCTGGGCGGCCGAGATCTTCTACTACTACGCCGGCTGGGCCACGAAGATCGAGGGCCGCACGATCCCGGTGTCTGTGCCGTGGGCACCCGGGGCCCGTTTCCACGCCTTCACGCAGCGCGAGGCCGTGGGGGTCTGCGCGCAGATCATCCCCTGGAACTTTCCGCTGGTGATGGCCGCGTTCAAGGTCGCGCCGGCGCTGGCCTGCGGGAACACCACGATCCTCAAGCCCGCGGAGCAGACCCCGCTGACCGCGATCCTGCTCGCCGAGGTGCTCGCGGAGGCCGGAGTGCCGGCCGGCGTCTTCAACCTGATCACCGGCTTCGGCGATGTCGGCGCCTCCCTCGCCGAGCACGAGGACGTCGACAAGGTGGCCTTCACCGGCTCCACCGAGGTCGGCAAGAAGATCGTGCACGCCGCAGCGGGCAACCTGAAGAAGGTCTCGCTCGAGCTGGGCGGCAAGAGCCCGCAGGTGATCTTCGCCGACGCCGACCTCGAGGCCGCGATCCCCGGCGTCGCCAGCGGCTTCCTGTTCAACCACGGCCAGGCGTGCACCGCCGGCACCCGTATCCTCGTCGAGGACGCCGTCTTCGACGACTTCACCGCCGGTCTTGCGGAGTTCGCGGCGTCGCAGAAGATCGGGCCGGGCCTCGATCCGTCGAACGACATCGGCCCGCTCATCTCGCAGGAGCAGCTGTCCAAGGTCACGGGCTACATCGACGCCGGGATCGCCGACGGCGCCCGCGCCCTCTCGGGCGGGAAGCGGCACGGGGACAGCGGCTTCTACGTCGAGCCCACCCTGCTGGTGGACGTGACGAGAGACTTCAGCGTGTACCAGGAGGAGATCTTCGGACCGGTCGCCGTGGCCGTGCCCTTCGATCCCGCCGCGGGCGTCCGCGCCGCGGCGAACGACACCCCGTACGGTCTGGCAGCGAGCGTCTGGACCCGCGACGTCTCGAAGGCGCACACGATCGCCTCGCAGATCAAGGCCGGCACCGTCTGGATTAACTGCCACAACGCCTTCGACACCGCGCTGCCCTTCGGCGGTTACAAGCAGTCCGGATGGGGCCGCGAGCTCGGCGAGGGCGCGATCGCGGAATACACGCAGGGCAAGTCCGTCAACATCGCTCTGTAGGGATCCGCCATGTCCACCTCCTCCGCCGCCCCGCACCGCCTCTCCGGCGGGCTGGGGCCCGGTGCCATCGTCTTCATGGTCGTCGCGGCCGCCGCGCCGCTGACCGTGATCGCCGGGACGGTGCCCCTGGGCATCTCCGCCGGCAACGGCGCCGCCTATCCCGCGTCCTACGTCGTGTGCACGGTGATCCTGCTGTTCTTCGCCGTAGGCTTCACCGCGATGTCGCGGCGGGTGCCCGGCGCGGGCGCCTTCTACACGTACATCACACACGGGCTGGGACGGCACGTCGGCCTCGGCGCCGCCTTCCTCGCGCTGCTCACGTACAGCGCGGTGCAGGGCGCCGTGTACGGCTACATCGGGGCGGCGATCGACACCTTCGTCGCGGGCCACGGCGGACCGTCGGTGCCCTGGTACGTGTGGTCGCTCGCGATGATGGCCGTGGTCGGCCTCCTCGGCTACCGGCACATCGACCTGTCCGGCAAGGTGCTCGGCGTCCTGCTGATCTGCGAGGTCGGGATCGTGCTCGCGATCGACGCGGCGGTGCTGGTCACCGGCGGCGCGTCCGGGCCGTCGACGGCGGCCCTCCGTCCGGCCGAGTTCCTCTCCGGCGCCCCCGGTGTCGCGCTGATCTTCGCCGTCGCCGGGTACATCGGCTTCGAGGCGACGGCGGTCTTCCGCGACGAGGCGCGCGACCCCGAGCGCACCATCCCCCGCGCGACCTACCTGGCGCTGCTGGTGATCGGCGGCTTCTACGCCCTCTCCAGTTGGTCGGTCGTGACCGCCTGGGGCGACGACGGTGCCGTCGCGCTCGCCGGGGCGAACCCCGAGGGCATGGTGGTGGACACGGCCGTGCGGTACCTCGGCGCGACGGCCGGCGACCTCGTCGAGGTGCTCCTCATCACCAGCCTGTTCGCCGCGCTGCTGTCCTTCCACAACGTGCTGGCCCGGTACATCTTCTCGCTCGGCAACAGCGCCGCGCTACCGGCGCGGTGCGGCCGCTCGCACGTGCGGCACTCCTCGCCCTACGTCGCGTCGGTGGTGCAGACGGTGTCGGCGCTGGTCCTGGTCATGGTCTCCGCGGCGGCGGGCCTCGATCCGGTGACCGAGGTCTTCGCCTGGTTCGCCGGGATCGCCTCGGTCGGCGTCGTGGCGCTGATGACGCTCACGTCGGTGGCCGTGCTCGTCTACTTCCGGCGGGACGGATCCGATTCCCGCCGCTGGAACACCCGGATCGCGCCCGTCCTCGGCCTCGCGGGACTGACGGTGCTGCTGGCCATGACCGTGGCCAACATGCCGCTCCTGGTGGGCGGCTCGCGTCCCCTCGCCGTCGTCGTGGGCGCGCTTCTGGCGGCCGTCTTCCTCGGCGGCGTCGCCCTGGCGCTGCTGCGTCCCGCAGCGGCCCGTCCCCGCCCCTCCCCGCCATCCGGCGGAACAGCAACCACCCCTGAAGAACCCGAGAAGGAGATCGCACGATGAGCACCACACTCGACCCCGCGGACACCGGCGTATCGACGGCCGCGATCCCGGTCACGCACCCCCTGGTCCCGTTGCAGGCGCACGAGATCCGCACCGCCAAGCAGGTCCTCGGCGCGGCCGGGCTCCTCGGCGACGCCGTCCGGTTCGTCTACGTCGGTCTGGAGGAGCCGCACAAGCAGGTGGTCCTGTCCTTCACCCCCGGCGATCCGATCGAGCGCCGCGCCCGGGTGATGCTGCTCGACCGGGCCACCGGCGCCGGCTCGGACCACGTCGTCTCCATCACCGGACGCACCGTCGTCGGCTCGACGCAGCTGGATTCCCGCACGCAGGGACAGGTCCCGATCATCGACGAGGAGTTCGAGGACATCGAGAAGTACCTCCTCGACAGCGCGGACTGGCTCGCCGCGATGAGCAAGCGCGGCATCGAGCCCGCCAAGGTCCGCGCGGTCCCCCTCTCGGCCGGCGTCTTCGGCCACGAGGACGAGGTGGGCCACCGGCTGTGCCGGGTGCTCGCCTTCCACCAGGACGACGGTGCCGACCTGCCCTGGGCGCACCCCATCGACGGCGTGGTCGCCTACGTCGACCTCACCGAGGGCCGGGTGACGAAGGTGATCGACGAGATCGAGCTGCCCGTGCCCGCCGACCGCGGCGAGTGGAACGCGGCCCCGCACGGCACGCCGACGCCCCGCACCGATCTCAAGCCGATCGAGATCACCCAACCCGAGGGCCCGAGCTACCGCATCGACGGCAACGAGATCACCTGGGCCGATTGGAAGTTCCGGTTCGGATTCGACGTCCGCGAGGGCCTGACCCTGCACACGATCTCGGTCGCCGACGGCGGCGTGGAACGGCCCGTCGTGTACCGCGCATCGATCGCCGAGATGGTGGTCCCCTATGCCGACCCGTCGCCGGTGCGCTACTGGCAGAACTACTTCGACCAGGGCGAGTACCTGTTCGGCCGGTACACCAACGCGCTGGAGCTGGGTTGCGACTGCCTGGGGGAGATCCAGTACTTCGACGCCGTCATCGCCGACGAACAGGGCGAGCCGCGCGTGATGAAGAACGCGATCTGCATGCACGAGGAGGACTTTGGCGTGCTGTGGAAGCACACTGACATGTTCAACGGCATGGCCGAGACCCGGCGTTCGCGGCGCCTCGTGATCTCCTTCTTCCTCACCATCGGCAACTACGACTACGGCTTCTACTGGTACCTGTACCTGGACGGCACCATCGAGCTGGAGGCCAAGGCCACGGGCATCGTCTTCAGCTCCGCGTATCGCGGCCCCGAGGGCTTCTCCACCGAGATGGCGCCGGGCCTAGGTGCCCCCTTCCACCAGCACATGTTCTCCGCCCGCCTCGACATGGCTGTGGACGGCACCACCAACACGGTGACCGAGGTGGATGCCGTACGCGTGCCGATGGGGCCGGAGAACCCGTGGGGCAACGCCTTCCGGCAGCAGAAGACGGTGCTCGCCACCGAGGCCGCGGGCGCCCGCCTCGCGGACAATCTCAAAGCCCGCGTGTGGCACGTGACGAACCCGAACAAGAAGAACTACCTGGGCCAGGAGGTGGGCTACGCGCTCCACCCCGAGGGGCAGCCGGCGCTGCTGGCGGACCCGTCGAGCTCGATCGCGGCGCGCGCGGCCTTCGCGACCAAGCACCTGTGGGTGACCCGCTACGACGAGGCGCAGCGCTACCCGTCCGGCGATTACGTGAACCAGAACCCCGGCGATGCGGGCCTGCCGTCGTACATCGCGGGGAACCGGCCGCTCGAGGGCGAGGACGTGGTCCTCTGGCACACCTTCGGGCTGACCCACTTCCCGCGGCCCGAAGACTGGCCCGTGATGCCGGTGGACTACGCCGGTTTCAAGCTCAAGCCGGTCGGCTTCTTCGACCGCAACCCCGCACTCGACGTGCCGTCGGGGCCGAAGAAGTCGCACTGCTGCAGCGGCGATTGATCGCGAGAACAGGCGAATCCGGCCCTACGAGCCGCGGAGCGGACTCATGGGGCCGGATTCGGCGCTTTCTCGATGGTGCGCGTCAGTTCCCGTCGGGCGATGCCGGGTCGTCGCCCGAGGGCTGCCCCGCCACCGGCTCGGTGAGGGTGGGCGGCTCCGCGGTCGCGACCGGAGCCGTCGGTCCTGCGCTCGCGGACCGCGCTGCGTGTGCGGCGGACCCGTCGGGCGGAGCCGCCGAGGCCTGTCGGGCCTCGTCGGCGACGGCGGCCTTGGCCGCTTGCCGCATCTCGAGGGCGTCGCTCACGGCGTCGCCGATCTCTCGTGCGACGTCGGCGACGGCGGTGGTGATGATCGTCGCGATCCGGCCGACGCGGATGGCCGTCGACTCGACAGCCTCCTGCGCCGCGTCCTTGCGCCGCTCCAGCTTGCCCACGTCCGCGCCCTCCTGCAGTCCGGCCTAGACCGACACCATCTCACGCTCTGCCGCGCGCTGCCAGCCCGCCTTGGCGAGGGCCTTCGACGCGGCGTCCGCGTGCCGGGCGCGCTCGATGGTCACGGCCAGGTCCGGCTCCTGCTTCGTCCAGCGGTTCGGCAGCGAGAGCTTCGCGATCTTCTTCCACGTCGAGCCGAGCTGGCCGCGGAGCGAGCCGGTGTTGTAGGGCAGGCCGAACTCCTCGCACGTCGCGCGGACCTCGGCGGCGATCTCCGGGTAGCGGTTGGCGGGGATGTCGGGGAACAGGTGGTGCTCGATCTGGAAGCTCAGGTTGCCGCTCATGATGTGGAACAGGCGGCCGCCGTCGATGTTCGCGGAGCCCAGCATCTGCCGGACGTACCACTCACCGCGCGTCTCGTCGGCCGTCTCCTCCTTGGTGAAGGTCTGCACTCCCGACGGGAAGTGACCGCAGAAGATGATGGAGAAGGTCCACAGATTGCGGATCAGGTTCGCGGACATGTTGCCCAGGAAGGTCAGCGGGAACAGCGGGCCGGTGAGCGCCGGGAAGATGACGTAGTCCTTGAGGACCTGCTTGCCGGCCTTCTTCCGCATCCCGGCGACGAGCTCCTTGATGTCGCCCCACTTGCGCTCGCCCTTGACGATCCGTTCGGCCTCGAGGTCGTGCAGCATGACACCCCACTGGAAGAACACCATGAGCGCGCTCGCGTAAGCGAGGTTGCCCAGGTAGTAGGGGTTCCACTTCTGTTCGGGGGCCATGCGCAGGATGCCGTAGCCGATGTCGCGGTCCATGTCGAGGACGTTGGTGAACGTGTGGTGCAGGTAGTTGTGGCTGTGCTTCCACTGATCGGCGGGGCACACGGTGTCCCACTCGAACTCGCGGGAGTTCAGGCCCGGCTCGCGCATCCAGTCGTACTGGCCATGCATCACGTTGTGGCCGATCTCCATGTTGTCGAGGATCTTCGACACGCCCAGGGAGCCCACGGCCAGCGGCCACAGCGGAGGCAGGTACATCATGGCGCGGCCCGCGATCTCGAAGCCGCGCTGCGCGCGCACGATCTTGTAGATGTACTCGCGGTCCTTGGCACCCAGGTCGTTCACGACGCGGGTGCGGATGGCGTCGAAGCGTTCGCCGATGGCCTCGACCTGCTCGGCGGTGAGGGTGATGTGCTCGGTCATGATGGACTCCCCTTCGAAGATGGTGGGCTACAGCGCGATCTCGACGTCGCCGACAGGCGCGCTGATGCAGAGCTGAATGTGCTGGTCGGGCTCGTCGTTCGTCTCGCCCGTGAGGATGTTCGTGGTGCAACCCGTCTTGCGGACCGCGGTGCAGGAGAAGCAGATGCCCATTCGGCAGCCGCTTTCGGGGAACAGGCCGGAGGCCTCGGCCTGATCGAGGATGCTGCGGCCGTCGTTGTCGACCTCGGTTCCGGCGTCGACGAAGCGCAGGGTGCCGGTCGCCTCGCCCGATGGCGCCGCCACCACGGGCGGGGTGAACTCCTCGACGCGGAGTTCGACGCCAGCGTCGGTGTACAGCTGTTTCGCGGTCTCGAGGAGCGCCGCCGGCCCGCAGGCGAAGCCGATGTCGCCGAGGTCCTCGAGGTGCTCGGGGCCGAGGTGGCGGCCGCCGGCGCGGGTGTACACGTAGGTCACCGAGACGTTCTGCCGGCGGGCGAGGCGGTCGAGCTCCTCGCGGTACGGGTTATCGGCGGAGTCGCGGCAGAAGTGCAGGACGTCGATCGCCCCGTCGTGCTCCTCGTCCACGAGCGTGCGCACGATCGAGAGTACGGGTGTGATGCCGCTGCCGCCACTGATGAGGCGGATCCGCCCGGGGCGGTCGCCGGGGGTTCCGGGCAGGGTGAAGGTGCCGGCGGCCGGGGTGAGCCCCAGCACGTCCCCGACCGCGAGGTTCTCGCGGAGGTGCTTGCTGACATGGCCGTCGGCGTCCGCGGTCACGGTGAACTCGAGATCGCCGCCCTGGTGCTGCGAGCCGGCGGGGGAGAAGCAGCGAGTCTGCCGGACGCCGTCGATCACGACGCTGACCTGGATGAACTGGCCTGCCTGGAAGCCCTCGAACTGGCGGGTGGGCGTCACACTGAAGGTCACGGTGCGGTCGCTGCGCCGGCTGACGGCGGTGACGCGGCCACGGATGTCGGTCCAGGTGACCATCGGGTCGACGAGCTCGAGGTAGCGGTCCACCGCGTGGGGGGTCAACACCGCCTCGATGACGGATCCGGCGAATCGAGTGAAGCGGCTCATGGCTGTGTTTCTCCGTTCAGTGCACGCTTGTACACTCACAGTATGCACGCAGTCGCCGCCTCCCCGTCAAGGAGTTGTTCCGTGACCTCGGCCACAGCCTCCCCCGCACCGCCCCGACGCAGGGGCGATAGACTGACACCCATGCCCAGACCGACCCCGCGCGCCGTCGAACGGCACACCCCGGGGCCGTCGCGGGCGGAGGCCAAGGAGCGCACGCGACAGACCCTGCTCGACGAGGCACTGGCCCTGGCCGGTGAACGCTCGTTCGCGAGCCTGTCGCTACGCGAGGTCGCCAAGGCGGCCGGCGTGGTGCCCACCGCGTTCTACCGCCACTTCGCCTCGATGGACGATCTCGGCGTCACTCTCGTCGAGGACGCGATGCGCGTGCTGCGCCGCATGCTTCGCGAGGGCCGGCGGGAGGGCGTGGCGCCCAGCGGCGCGGAGGCGATCCGCGTCGTCGCCAAGCAGGCCCGCACCAACGACGCGGAGTTCCAGTTCCTGGTGCGCGAGCGCTACGGCGGCTCCCCCGAGCTGCAGCGGGCGATCGACGTGGAGTTGCGGCTGTTCGCCAAGGAGCTCACGCATGACCTGTCGCGGATCCCCGCGCTCAACGAGTGGAACGTCGAAGACTTGGACATGATCGCCGACCTCTACGTCACGATCATGCTGGGTTTCGTCGCCGAGCTGGTGCGCATCGACGCCCGCAACACCCGCGACGAGGACGAGCTCATCGACCGCACCACCCGACAGCTCACCGTTGTGGCCCTGGGGTTGGCGACCTACGCCCCGCGCGAGCACTAGTCGCACGCCCGAGGATGTTCACGCGACCGCAACCGCGCGATCATCTACTTCGGCTAACTTTCTTCGCATGCGTACCGCAACCCGCCTCGCCGGATCGGTCGTCGTGGCGCTCGGCGTCACCGTCGCGACCGTCTCCCCCGCCTCCGCCGCCCTGCCCACCTGCGCGTTGTCGTCTCTGCCCGCGCAGGCGACCGACACCGCGAACCTGATCCACCAGGGCGGGCCCTTCCCGTATCCCAAGAACGACGGGGTGGTCTTCCAGAACCGCGAGGGCATCCTGCCCGCGCAGGCCTCGGGGTACTACCACGAGTACACAGTGCCGACGCCCGGCTCGTCGACACGGGGAGCGCGGCGGATCGTCACCGGCGGAACTCCGCTCACGTCCCCGCCCAATTGGTACTACACGGGCGACCACTACGCCTCGTTCTGCATCGTGACGGGAGCCTGATCGTGAAGACCTACACCGTGGACGGCAGCCGAGTGACCAGGACGGCCGACTTCTACACCGAGCTCGGCCGGGCAGTGAACGGCCCCGACGGCTACTTCGGGAGCAACCTCGACGCCCTCGTCGACTGCCTGCGCGGCGGCTTCGGCACCCCCGAGGACGAGCCCTTCAGGTTCCGCCTCACGCACGCCGACGAGGTCCGCGCCGCGCTCGGCGCGAAGTTCTACGCCGAGGTGCTGGACGTCTTCGCCACGTCAGGTGTCCCGTTCGCCGCGGAAGCGGACTCCGGACGGGCCGGGCGCACAAGCTGATCCGCCGAATCGCCCAGCCAACGGCGGCAGTGCGCAACGATTGCGGGATGACCACCCCTCAGACGCGCAGCGAGCACGACCTGCTCGGCGACATCGACGTCCCCGCCGACGCCTACTACGGCGCCCACACCGCCCGGGCGCTCCTGAACTTCCCGATCACGGGCGTACCCATCGCGATCCACACGCACCTCGTGAACGCCTTGGCCTCCGTGAAACAGGCCGCGGCGTCGGCGAATCGGCAGCTGGGGCTGCTCGACGAGGAGCGGTCAGCGGCGATCGTCGCGGCCTGCGAGCGGATCCGCGGCGGCGGGCTGCACGAGTGGTTCGTGGTCGACACCATCGCGGGCGGCGCCGGCACGTCGACGAACATGAACGCCAACGAGGTGATCGCCAACGCCGCGCTGGAACACCTGGACCGACCCAAGGGCGACTACGCCGCGCTGCACCCGCTCGACCACGTGAATCTGGGCCAGAGCACCAACGACGTCTACCCGACCGCGATCAAGATCGCCCTCATCACCCAGCTCGCCGAGCTGGCCGAGGCGCTGACGGAGCTACGGGGCACCTTCGCCGCGAAGTCCGACGAGTTCGCGGGCATCCTCAAGATGGGCCGCACCCAGCTGCAGGACGCCGTGCCGATGACGCTCGGGCAGGAGTTCGGCGCCTTCGCCACGACGCTCGGCGAGGACATCGTGCGGCTGCAGGAGGCGACGCGCCTGCTGCACGAGCTCAACATCGGCGGCACCGCGATCGGCACCGCCCTCAACGCCCACCCCGGATACCGCCGCAAGGTCATCGAGCAACTGCGCGAGGTCACGGGCATCCACGAGCTGGTCGGCGCGACCGACCTCATCGAGGCGACCGCCGACGTCGGCGTCTTCGTCCAGCTCTCCGGGGTGCTCAAGCGGATCGCGGTGAAGCTGTCGAAGACCTGCAACGACCTGCGGCTGCTGTCCTCGGGCCCGCGCGCCGGCCTCGCGGAGATCCATCTGCCCGCGGTCCAGGCCGGGTCGTCGATCATGCCGGGCAAGGTCAACCCCGTCATCCCCGAGGTGGTGAACCAGATCGCCTACGAGGTGATCGGCCACGACGTCACCATCACCATGGCCGCCGAGGGCGGGCAGCTGCAGCTCAACGCCTTCGAACCGATCATCGCGCGCTCGTTGGTCGAGTCCATCGCACACCTCACCCGCGGGGCCCGCGTACTCGGCGAGCGCTGCGTCTCCGGAATCACCGCGAACCGGGAACGGCTGGAGCAGATGGTCGCCGAATCCATCGGCGTCGTCACTGCGCTGAGCCCCACCATCGGCTACGCCGCAGCGACGTCCGTCGCCGCCGAGGCGCTCGAGTCCGGGCGGGGCGTCGTCGAGATCGTGCGCGAACGCGCCCTGCTCGACGAGGATGTGCTCGCCTCACTCCTGAGCCCCGAGTACCTCACCGGGCATCCGCCCCACGCCCTGCAGCCGGGCGACGACGCGCCGGCGGCAGGACGTGGCGAGTAGTCCGCCGGCCGGAGAAGCACCCGAATACGGCTCCGCACCAGAGCATCCAGGCGGGCCTCGGGCCGAAGGTCACGATCGCGCGCCGGCGGGGTCGAGCGGCTCCGAGGTCACGGAGAGGTACTCGAGCCGGCATCGTCGGCTGCGCGGCGAGCCCGGACGATCGTGCTACTTTTCTCGCGGTACACCGAACATCGCCGGTACCGGAGGACGAGCATGACTGACGAGGGTTTCGACAACCTGCTGGCGACGATGGCGGAGATGTCCCGCAACATCGCGCAGACGAATTCTCTCGACAGCACACTCGAGAGCGTCACGGGCGCCTGTGTCGAGTTGATTCCGCACGTGGCGGGCGCCTCGATCCTGATCGTCGAAGGGCCGGAGAAGTACGGTTCCCTCGCGCCGACCTCAGCACTGACTGAAAAGCTCGACGCACTCCAGCACCGGTTCCAGCAGGGCCCCTGCTGGGACGCGGCGACCACCAACCCCGCCACCCGCGCACCCGACCTCCGCAGCGACGACCGCTGGCCTGAATTCGCGCCCGCCGCGGTGGAAGCGGGAATCCTCAGCATGCTCTCGTTCCGGCTGTTCACCTTCGATTCCCGGGTCGGCGCGTTGAACCTGTTCTCCGAGAAGGTCGATGGCTTCGGCGACGAATCCGAGACCGTCGGCGGGATGTTGGCGACACAAGCCGCGACGGCCCTCATCGCCAACGATCGCGCTTTGCAATTCCGCTCCGCTCTGGCCAGCCGAGACATCATCGGGCAGGCCAAGGGAATGCTCATGGAGCGATTCGACGTAGACGCCGTGCGCGCCTTCGAACTTCTGGCCCGCGTATCCAGCGACAGCAACGTTCCCCTGGCGACGATCGCAGAACGCGTGGTCGAGAAGGGGTCCGCGAGCCGCGATCCCAGGTGATCCCACCGAGTCCTGCACCGCCTGCGGGAACGCCTCTCCCGGTACGGCATCCGTGCTAGTCTTCCGCCGTACCGAAGCGATGATCGCTTCGCGTGCATTCGCATTGAGACCACGGTGCGGCCGCTCAACCGATCGGCGTCGTTGACGCCCTCGGTGTGGACGCGCGCCGTCGGCTTGTCCCGCAGAGCATCACGGACCGCCGGTCTCTGCGCGTCCTCCCAGCGAGTGGCCCCACGAGGTTTCCGCACAGAAGGAGGAGACAATGCAGCTCTCGACAACGGTGATCGAGGCGAACCTGGGATTCGACGGCATAGGCTGGATCGCCTGGATCATCATCGGTGGCATCGCGGGGTGGCTCGCGAGCAAGATCATGGGAACTGATGCGCAGCAAGGACTGTTCCTCAACATCGTGGTGGGCATCGTCGGCGGCGTCGTCGGCGGGATCATCCTCAGGTTCCTCGGCGTTTCCACAGCCGGTGCCGGATGGATCCTCACTCTGCTCACCGCGCTCGCGGGGTCGTGCGTTCTGCTGTTCGTCGTGGGCCTGGTCACCGGACGACGGGGATAAGGGGTAGCGACGATGAGACGACTGGAATCGACCCGTTCCGTGGCAGTGATCGCCGCTCTCGCAGCGGCACTGGCGCTGGGCGGATGCACGAAAGCCGGCGCCGACACCACGTGTAAGGACTTCGTCGCGATGTCCGAGGCCGACCAGACCGAGCAGGTCCAGAAGATGTACAAGGACAAGCACGGCGAGGAGCCGGCAGCGGGTGCGGCGACCGCACTGCGAGCGGAGGCGATCGCCTACTGCAAGACCGCGGGCAAGGAGGACACCAAGATCAAGGAGGTCCCGATCTCCTGATCGACCGCGCCCGGCGAGCACGGGGCCGGGCCGCTGGCGGGCGAGGGTGACCCCGTTCGCCGGCGCGACCGCGCGGACTCCCGATCTGCTCCGCCGGGACCGGAACCGGGTGCCACTAATCCAGCCCGTTCTCCAATGCGTACCGCGCCAACTCGACGCGGTTGCCGAGCTGCAGCTTCCGCAGCGTGGCCTGCACGTGGTTCTCGACGGTGCGATGGCTCAGGTGCAGGCGGGTGGCGATCTGCTTGGCGGACAGGCCCTTCGCCACCAGCCGCAGCACCTCCGTCTCGCGGGCGGTCAACCCGGGACCTGCGGGCTCGGGCGCCGACGCCATGCGCCGGAACTCGCCCAGCACCAGCCCGGCGAGGCCCGGCGTGAACACCGGCTGCCCCGCGGCAGTGGCGTGCACGGCGGCCACCAGGTCCTCCGCGGAGGCGCTCTTGACCAGGTAACCGCACGCGCCGGCCTTCACGGCCTCGACCACATCGTCCCGCTCGTCGGAGGCGGAGAGGATCAGCACCTGCGCCTTCGGCGCGGCCTCGAGCACCAACGCGGTGCCCGCGGCGCCGTTCCCGTCGGGCAGCGACATGTCCATGAGCACCACGGACGGCTGCACCGCGCCGGCGATCCGCCCCGCTGCGGCCACCGAATCGGCGGTGCCGGCCACGACGAGGCCGCGCGCCTCGAGGTCGCGGGCCACCGCCTCGCGCCACATCGGGTGATCGTCCACCACCAGCACGGAAATACCCGCCGGGTCTACGTTCGCGGTCGTCACAGCACTCGTCTCCTCATCACCGGCGGTCATTGCTCGGGCATCGACCGTGGCACCGACAACTCCCATTCCGCCCCTTCGTCGACGCCCGTCGTCAGTTCGGCGCGGCCGCCCAGCGCCCGCATCCGTCCGACGATGGACTCCGACACCCCCAGTCTGCCCTCCGCCCGCGCGGCATCGAGCCGTCCCGGCGCGATTCCGGCGCCGTCGTCGCGCACGGTGACCAGCACGGCGTCGTCGAGATCCTCGAGCAGTAGGTACGAGCGCGCTCCCGGACCGGCGTGCAGCGCGGTGTTGTCGAGCGCGTTCCGCACAGCCGCGGCCACCTCGGCGGCAGGCCCGGCCGGCAGCAGCACCGCCCCGCCGGGCTCCGCGAGGGTCACCGTCGACGACGCGAGCGGCCGCAGCAGGTCCCGCAGGTCGACGGTGCCGCCCGCTTCGGGGGCCGGGGCCGGGCCCACCGGCGTCTCCGCGATCAGGTGCCGCAGCGCCCGCTCCTGCTGCGCGGCCAGCTCTCCGAGCGCACCCAGCTCCGTTCCGGGATCGCCGAGCTCGGCGCACCGTCGGGCGAGGAAGGCAAGGGCCTGCAGCACCCCGTCGTGCACCTCCCGGGCGAGGCGCTCCCGGGCCCTGGCCTCCGCCGCGACACGCTCGGCCTCGCGGAGCTGCTCCTGCGAGCGGATCGCGACGCGAGCGGCGACGCCGAGCCCCAGGCCGACCGCCATGAACACGGGATAGTTGGCATCCCGGACGATGGTCTCGGGGAACGTACCGCGGTAGATCGCGTTGACGACGGCGATGGCGACGCCGCCGGCCATACCCGCGACGGGTCCGCCGAGGATCGCGGCCGAGACCACCGGATTGGTGAGCCACAACGTGGTGGGAAGCGCCTGGTTGTTCGCGGTGAACTCGGGCGAGGCCACCCAGACGGTGCCCAGGGCGAGCACCGCGGCGGCCACGAACTCGCCGGTCACGAAGGCGCGGTTGCGACCGAAGCCGCGCACATAGCCGAGGCCGGCGATCAGGCTGACCGCTACGACCGCGCCGATCATCACCCAGCTCCAGCCGATCCGCTGGTACCGGTCGGCCTCGTCGATCTGCCTGCCCACCGCATACACGACCGACAGCGCACGGAACCACTGCGCGCCGCGCCACAGCGGCGCGCGGGGGTCGCCGTCGGACGCGTGCCTGCCGGCTGCGTCGCCGGCCGACTCGACGCGCCGCAGCCGCGATGCGAGGCCTTCCATGTGCCCACGTTAACCGCTGAGTAGGCTGGCGCCGATGCAGCCAGACGACGACGCGCCCTCCCCCGGCGCCGTGTCCTCCAGCGGCCCGCCGCCCGAGGACACGCCATCGAAGGACCCCGCCGTGACCCGGCGGCGGCTGAGGTGGGTCCGTCGAGCGCTGCTGCTGGTGGTCGCGATCGTCCTCGGGGTCGAGGTCTACCTGTTCGGCCCGACGGTCTCCAAATCCATCCGCGAGCTGGAACACATCCGCTGGGAATGGGTCGTGGCCTGCGTGATCGCGGTCTTCTTCTCGATGGACTCGTTCGCCCAGGTGACGCGGGTCCTGCTGCGCTCGGCGGGCGTGAAAGTGACGCAGCGGCAAGCGCTAGGCCTGCAGATGGCCTCGAACTCCGTCTCGCAGACGATGCCGGGCGGGCAGGTACTCGCGCCCACCCTGGTCTACCGGCGCACCCGCATGTGGGGCGCCTCGCGGGTCATCGCGGCCTGGCAGATCGTCATGAGCGGCCTGCTCATGTCTGCCGGCCTCGCCGTGCTCGGCCTCGTGGGCGCGCTCATGGCCGGCGCGAAGTCGAGCCCCTACTCGGTGATCTTCTCGGTCGGCATGCTCGTCGTCTTCATCGTGCTCGTGCAGTACGTCGCCTCGCACCCCGACGGGCTCTACGTCGTCGGCGCCCGCCTGATCCGCTGGATCAACGACCTGCGGAATAAGCCCGAGGACACCGGCCTCGCCCGCCTGCGCGAGGTGATCGAGCAGCTCCAGGCCGTGAAGATGAGCCGCCGCTACGGCGCCGAGGCCTTCGGCTGGTCGATGTTCAATTGGATCGCCGACGTGGCCTGCCTCGCCTTCGCCTGCTACGCCGTCGGCGACGCCCCCGGGCTGGCCGCACTCGCCGGCGCGTACGCGGCGTCGAAGGTGGTCAACTCCATCAGCCCGATCCCCGGCGGACTGGGCCTCGTCGAGGCGGCCCTAGTCCCCGCCCTCGTCCTCGCCGGCATGCCCGCGAGCCAGGCCTTCACCGCGACCATCCTCTATCGCCTGGTCAGCTACGTCCTCGTGGTCATCATCGGCTGGGTCGTGTTCTTCGTCTCGTACCGCAGCACGATGGATGTCGATCCCGACGCCCCGGACAAGAACGGCGAGAAGCCGTCCCAGAAGGCAGGCGCGACGTCGCGAGAGGTCGCGGACTCCGCGCCGCCCGAGCACGACGGCCCGCCGGACGACGGCGCACCGTCGACCGGAACCGGTCCCGACCAGCGAATTTAGCGCGCCCCAACCGGCGGTCAAGGGCTGGCGGGCATCGTCGTCCCTGTGAGCGCGAGACCCGCAGCGCTCACGGCGCCCCGGAGTGGAGGGGGGCGAGGGGGTCAGGCCCGGTCGGGGCTGCGGTTGGGAGGACCGCGCCCCGGCCGCGTGCCGTCACGACCCCGCGATCCGATTCCCGGCAGGAGCCGCAGATCAATTACCGTTGCCGTATGCGCATCCCGGTCATCGCCGCCCTCGACGTGGTCTTCGTTCTGCTGTTCGTGGTGATCGGCCGGTTCAATCACAACGAGGCCTTCTCGCCGGCCGGGTTCGCCGAGACCGCGTGGCCCTTTCTCCTCGCGCTCGCCGTGGGCTGGGCGTTCACCTACGTGCTCGCAGCCCTGCGCGGCCACGAGCCGGGCCGCGCCGCCACCTTCGCCCCGGGGCGCGTCTTCCCCGCCGGCGTCATCATCTGGGTCTCGACGGTGGCCTTCGGCATGACGGCCCGCGGGCTGCTCACGTCGAAGGGCGTCGAGGTCAGCTTCGTCATCGTCGCGACGATCGCGCTCGGCGTGTTCCTGCTGGGCTGGCGCGCCGTCGCCCGCGCGGTCCTGTCCCGTCGTGCGAAGGCGAGGCAGGAGACCGCCGCCTGACCCGGACGGTACCCGCCTACTTCAGGTACGCGCCTGCGACCTGCAGTGATCCGGCGCCGGAGCGCTCGCCGCTGACCAGGATCGCGAAGGCCTGGTCGCCGCGGTAGCCGATGAACCAGCCCGGCCCCTCGGGGCCGTTGGTGCCCACGAGCCCCTTGGCCTTGGTCGACACGAGATCGCTGCCGTCGCCCGACGCGGAGACGGTCGCGTCCACCTTCGCGCGCACGGCCTTGAGGATCTTCTCGTCGACGTCACCGAGCGGCGCGCTGGGCTTCGCGGTCTGCCCCTGCACCACGTACGGCGCCGTGGTCTTGCCCTTGGCGATCGCGGCGGCGAAGACCGCCATGCCGAACGGGGTGGCCTTGACGGTGTCGGCGCCGAGCTCGGCGGCGCCCCGGCCGCCCGTGCCGGGCAGCTCTGCGGTCTTCGTCGTCACGCCCGTCATGGCGAAATCGGTGCCCATGCCGAGCGGGGCGAGCAGCTTCGCCTGCTTGCCGGCATCGTTCCCGGCGGCGGCGTTGACCTCGCTGTAGAGCGGCTGTAGTACGGGGCCCGTGGTGGCGAGACCGGTGAGCGCCCCGTCGACGGAGATGCTGCTCGCCTGCGTGTTCTGTGCGGCGGCGAGCACGGCGCCGGTGGAGATGGAGAGCACGACCATCGCGGCGGGCTGTCCTAGCTGGACTACGGCGTTCTCAACGTCGAGCTGCACCTTGGGGTCCATCGCGGTCCGCAGGTCGGGACCGGGCGGGCCCTGGAAGCCGACGATCTTGGTGGGCGGCTTCCCGTTGGTGAGCAGCTGCACCTCCCAGCCGGCCGTCGCGTCGCGGTTGGCCTGCCAGGCGCCCTTGATGCCGTCGAAGAGAGGTGAGAACAGCTGCCGGTTGGCGATGAGCAGGTCGCCCGCCGTGGTGTCCTGCAGGCCCGGGACGGCCGTGAGCGCGTCGCCGAGGACCCCGTAGTCGTCGTCCCGCAGGTCGACGACGGGCACCGGCTTGCCGGGGTTCGCCTTCGCCTTCGCGGCGAGGGATTCGGGTGTGACGAGCGGCGCGACCGGGGAGACGATCTTCGCGACCCGGTTCAGGCTGTCGGTCAGGTTCTTGGTCTTGTTCGGATCGACGGTGAGCCGGTGCACGGTGCCCGCGAACATCAGCTCCGACTTGTCGGCGGCGAAGACCTTCGGCGCCTTCGCGTCGGTGCGGATCTGCCGGATCGAGGTATCGGGCGTCAGACCTGGCGCGAGCACCGCGGGGTCCCAGGAGATGCGCCAGCCGATGGACAGCTGCGAGGCACTGCCCTTCGTGGTGTAGTCCCAGTCCCGGCCGTCGCCGAAGTTCCAGTGCGTCTTCACGTCGAAGGTGGCGTTGCCGCCCGAGTAGCGCTGCACGTTGGAGGCGGTGACCTCGACGGACTTCGCATTCATGTCGCGCAGCGTGCGGCCGATGACGCCGCCCGCTGCGTCGGGCGAGGAGGTGAAGGCGGCGGCCGCGACGGCCTTGCCCTCACCCAACGCCGTGCCGTAGCCGTCGAGCATCTTCTGCACCTCGGCGACGGCGCTGTCGCTGCACGCGGCCAGCCCGGAGCCCAGTGTGAGGAGGAGTGCGGAAGCCACCGCGGCGGCGCTGTACCGTGCCCGGCCGCTGCGTCTCACGTGGTCTCCTCGCTGCTCATGGTGTGTTCGGCATCCCTGGCCGCGAAGTTTACCGGTCCTCACATGGCATCCTTGGGATATGGAACGGTTGCTGCGCTCGGGGGACCGCGCCGCGTCGTTGATGCCGGGCGTCCAATCACGCCACTGCTTCTCGTTCGGGGATCACTACGATCCGGACAATACGCACCACGGCGTCCTGCTCGCGTGCAACGCGGAGCAGGTCGCGGCGGGTACGGGCTTCGACACGCACCCGCACCGCGCCGTCGAGATCGTCACCTGGGTCCTGTCCGGTTCGCTCGTTCACCAAGACAGCGAGGGACACGCCGGGCTCGTCCATCCCGGCCTCGCCCAGCGGATGAGCGCGGGCACGGGCGTGCTGCACTCCGAGCGCAACGATCGCCCCGATCCCGCCGGCGCCGACGTCCGATTCGTCCAGATGTGGGTGCTGCCCGACGAGCCCGGCGGCGCACCGTCGTACGAGCAGCGGGACGTCGACGCCGAGCTCGCGGCGGGCGGCCTGGTCCCCGTCGCCTCGGGCGACCCCGCGCAGGACGCGGCGATCCGGATCGGCAACCGCGGCGCCACCCTGTTCGCGGCGCGCCTGGCGCCCGGCCGCGCCCTCGACCTGCCGGACGCGCCCTTCGGGCACCTCTACCTGGCCGACGGCGCCGTGGTCACCGAGTCCCCGGAGGGCCCGGTCGGTCTGGCCGACGGCGACTCGCTGCGCACCGTGGGGGACGGTCGGCGCGTGACCGCCGGTCCCGACGGTGCCGAGCTCCTGTTCTGGCGCATGCGCAACCGCCTGGGCGGATGACCGGCCCGCCGGAGACCGACTACGGCAGGGGCCGGTCCGAGGGCACGACGAGGTAGCTGGGCTTCTTCGGGTCGATGAGCACGTGCTGCGGCCGGAACCGCGTCTCCGACGTCACCGGACCCACGGTCATCGACTTGATCAGGTTCAACGCGAAGACGTCCACCCGCAGCCGGTGCCCCGGCTTGAGTACGGCGCTGACCGCATGGGTCGCGATGTCGAGCTCGACCACCTGCCCGGGCTTGACCAGCTGCCGCTGGGCCAGGTCCAGCTCGTAGTGCGGCGCGGTGTAATCGCCACCCGCCGTACGGATGCTGCGCGATTCGTCGATCTGCCGCAGCGAGGTGGTCAGCTGTCCGGAGCTGATCACCTCGGATCGGCCGTCGGGCGAGACGTCGGTGACCATGACGCTCCAGTACGCGTCGCGCGCGTCTTGCGTGGTGGTCAGATGCAGGTTGATCGGACCGGAGACCACCGTCGACTTGCTGACCGGTTTCGAGCTGAAGGTGAGCCCGTTCATCTCGGCCACGCGGTTATCGGCGGCGCAGCCCTGGAAGACGAGCAGGCCGAACATCGCCTGCCCGGTGTCGTTGGAGCACAAGGTCGTCAGGCCGGGGCCGACAGTGCGCCGCGCCGCGATCTTCGGCGGCGCGGTCTGCAGGCTGTTGTCCGACAGGGAACCCGGCGCCGAGCCCGAAGGGAGGCTCGACAGGTACATCCGCTGGTACTTCTGGTCGGGCTCGGGGAAAGTGTCGCCCTGCCACCAGCCGCCGCCCTTGCGGTGCACCGTGACCGGAGCGTAGTTGTCGATGCCGTTGTCCTCGTCCTTGAGCCACTTGTCGAACCACGCCTTCTGCAGCACGTCCGCGCGGGCGGGCTGGTTCACGCCGCCCATGTCGTGCGTGACCGTCACGTGGTACGAGTCGCCCATGATGAGCTTCTTCTTGCTCTTCGGGAGGCTGCTCAGCTCGGTCGGCAGGCGCCACTCGGTGTTCGTGAACAGGTCGTGCCAGCCGCCGAGGGCGAAGGTCGGCGTGGTGATCTTGTCCAACGGGGTGCGGTAGGCAGCGCGGAGCGGCGAATTCTTGTCGACCAGATCCTTGGTCTTCGGGTCGAGCTGTTCGACGGTGGGCGAGAAGACGCCGGAGAGCAGCTGCGGCACGAAGACCGCGGGGTTCTGGATCCGGTCGCGCAACCACGTCCAGTCGAAGGTGCCGTTGAGCATCGACCGCACGTCGGGGACGAACTTGAGGATGTTGACCAGCGCCAGCCACGGGCCGAGGAAGCCGACGCCGAGGCCGCCGCCGGGCGCGATGATGTCGGCCGCCAGGTCGGCGCCCGGCACGACGGGGAACAGCGCCTGCAGGCCCTTCGGGTTCTTCGCTGCCACCTGCAGCTGGTTGATGCCCGAGTACGAGACGCCCGTCATGCCCATCCGGCCGTTGGTCCAGGGCTGGTTCCGCACCCAATCCAGCACCTCGACGGTGTCCTCCTGCTCGCGTTGGGCGAAGACCTGCCACACGCCCTGCGAGTTGCCGGTGCCGCGCACGTCGACCACGACCTGGGTGTAACCGTTCTGCACGAGCTTGCGGTCGACGCCGGTGAACGAGTTCGCCATGCCTCCGTTGAGCACGTCGCGCAGGTCGTTCACGCCGGCGATCGGGGTGCCGGCGAAATTGAACAGGTTGAGTACCCCGATGAGCGCATCCGAGAGCACCGGGGTGTTCACCGCGATCTGCGATAGCGCGCTCACGAACTTCGTGTACGGCGTCATGTTGACGATCGTCGGGGTCTTCGTCGTGATCGCCCGACCCGCGGCGTCAGCGGGCCGGAAGACGTTCGCCTTGAGGACGGTGCCATCCGACATCCGGATCGGCACGTCCCAGTCCACGGTCATTCCCGGGTACTGGGTCGGGCCGTCGTGCGACGCAGTCCACTCGGGGTTGATCATGCCCGCGACGCCCGGCCCCGGGTTCCACGGCTCAGCACCGGATCGCGCGACGAGTCCGGGCACGGTGATCGACGTTCCGATCAGCACGAGCGCCGTGAGCAGGGCGGCCAGAGTCAGCCGCAGTCGCGGACGTATCAGCCCCATGGAGGAATCCCCTTTAACTTCTCCGCTCGCTCCAGGCCAACCCTGATAGCGGTTTGCGTCACACCGCACGCTAACGGTGCGCTGGGCCATAGGGAATACTGACGAGTCACTTCTCCCAATATGTGAGATTCCCGGCGTCGGCTGGCAGGATGGACGGGTGACGACTTCTCCCGCTCTGGACCTCAGCCACGTCGACGCCGGCATCCGCGTGCAGGACGACCTGTTCGGCCACGTCAACGGCGCTTGGTTGGACTCGCACGAGATCCCCGCCGATCGCTCCACCGACGGTGCCTTCTACGCCCTCCGCGACGCCGCCGAGGAGACCGTCCGCACCCTCATCGAAACCTGCGCCGCCGACGCCGGCGCGACAGGCGACGCCGCGCGGATCGGCGACCTGTACGGGAGCTTCATGGACACCGACACCATCGCCGCCACGGGCCTCGCGCCGCTGGCCGACGAGCTGACGGAGGTCCGGTGGGCGCAGTCACCGTCGGACCTGGTGACGGTCCTCGGGCGGCTGCAGCGAACGGGTGTGAGCGGACTGCTCGGCTACTACGTGGACACCGACGCCAAGCGGTCGGACCGCTACCTGGTGAACGTGGTGCAGAGCGGCATCTCCCTGCCCGACGAGGCCTACTACCGCGAGGAGCAGTACGCGCCGATCCGGGAGAAGTTCGCGGCGCATGTCGCCGCAACCTTCCGCCTGGCGGCGGAGGCGCTCGAGGGCGTCGTGGCGCCGGGAGAGGAGGACGCGGCCGCCGCCCAGGTCCTCGAGCTGGAGACCGCGATCGCCACCGGGCATTGGGACGTGGTCGCCCGGCGCGACGCCGACAAGGGGTACAACCTGCGCACCTTCGCCGAGTTCTCCGCCGAGGCGCCGGGGCTCGCCCCCGCCGCCTGGGTCGCAGCCGTCACCGGCGCGGAGGCGAGCCCCGCGTTCGCCGAGGTGAACGTTCGGCAGCCGTCCTTCGCGGCGCACGCCGCGAGCCTGCTCACCGACCGCCCGCTCGCGCAGTGGCGCACGTGGCTCGCGTGGCGGGTGCTGCACGCGCGCAGCCCCTTCCTCACCGACGCCCTCGTCGACGAGCACTTCGCCTTCTACGGCACCGTGCTGACGGGCACCCCGGAGATCCGGGATCGGTGGAAGCGCGGCGTGACGCTCGTCGAGCAGTACCTGGGCTTCGCGGTGGGCGAGCTGTACACCGCGCAACACTTCCCTGCCGATTCCAAGGAACGGATGCAGGCGCTCGTCGCCGATCTGGTGGAGGCCTACCGCCGCCGGATCACCGAGCTGCCGTGGATGACCCCGGCAACACGCGAACGCGCGCTGGAGAAGCTGAGCAAGTTCACCCCGAAGATCGGCTACCCGGACACCTCGCGCGACTACTCGGCGCTGGAGATCCGCCGCGACGACCTGATCGGGAACCTGCGCCGCGGCGAGGCCTTCGAGCACGACCGCGAGTTCGCGAAGATCGGCGCGCCCGTCGACCGCGACGAGTGGTTCATGACCCCGCAGACCGTGAACGCCTACTACAACCCCGGCATGAACGAGATCGTCTTCCCCGCGGCGATCCTGCAGCCGCCGTTCTTCTCCCCCACCGCCGACGACGCCGTGAATTACGGCGGTATCGGCGCCGTGATCGGGCATGAGATCGGCCACGGCTTCGACGACCAGGGGGCCAAGTACGACGGCGACGGCAACCTCGAGGACTGGTGGACCGACGCGGACCGCGAGGAGTTCGGCAAGCGCACCACCGCTCTCATCGCGCAGTACGACGCCCTCGTCCCGCGCGAGCTCGCCGGCGAGCCGGGCGGCTCTGAGCACCACGTCAACGGCGGTTTCACCGTGGGCGAGAACATCGGCGATCTCGGCGGCCTCGGCATCGCCCTGGTCGCCTACGCGATCGCGCGGGAGCGCGAGGGCGGCACCGTCGACGACGAATCCACGCGGATCGACGACCTGACCGGCCTGCAGCGGCTGTTCTTCAGCTGGGGCGTCGTCTGGCGCGGCAAGTCGCGGCCTGAGGAGGCGATCCGGCGGCTCGCGATCGACCCGCACTCGCCCGCCGAATTCCGTTGCAATGCCATCGTCTCCAACCTCGACGAGTTCTACGCCGCGTTCGGCGTCGATGCCGGGGATCGCCTGTTTTTGGACCGCGACCGCCGCGTCTCGATATGGTGACAACTGATCAGTAACTACATTTCGAACGACCCGTCCAGCAACCGGCGGATACCCATGATGTGACCCCGTGTCGAACCGGCGCGGAGAACGGGTGGCCGTGCATTCACACAAACAGTCCGGTGAACAACTCCCCTCGGTCCTCGGCGTCGTCCACGAATCACCAGAGGTCCCCCTCGAGGAACTGACTCTCGGGGAGCGGATGGGCGAGATCGCGAGGCTGCTGCGCGAGCAGTCCGGGGATTCGGAGTCACTCCTGACGGCCGCCACCCAGTTCGCCGTCGATCAGGTCCCCGGCGCCGACTTCGCGTGCGTCACCCTGGTCGACCCCAAGGGGGGCATCTCGCATCCCGTGGTGATCGGCGCCGAGGCGCAGCGCGTCGCCGACGTGCAGCGCGATCTCGAGGAGGGCCCCAGCGTGGGCGCGACCTTCGAGTCGACCACGATCCTGCTGCTGGAGGACACCGGCGCGGACGACCGCTGGCCGCGATTCGCCGCCGCCGCGCACGAGGCCGGCGTCGGCTCGATCCTCTCGTTCTGCCTGTACGTGCAGAACGAGGCCTACGGCACCCTCGACCTCATGGCGCGCGAGCCGCGCGCCTTCGACGCCGAGTCCATTTCGATCGGCTCGCTGTTCGCCGTGCACGCGGCGGTCGCCTTCTCCGCCGTGCGCGAGAAGGAGCAGATCCGCGCGGCGTTGACCACGCGCGACGTGATCGGGCAGGCCAAGGGCATGATCATGGAGCGCTACAAGCTGGACTCCGACGCCGCCTTCCGGCTCCTGGCACGTCTGTCCCAGGACAGCAACATCCGCCTCGCCGAGGTCGCCGAGCAGGTCATCGACGCCGGACCCGAGTAGCCCGACGATCCGCTACGGAGCTGCCGGACTCACCCCGGACGACGACGAAAGGGGCCGGCACCGTCTTCTCGACGGTGTCGGCCCCTTTCGTTGTTCAGCCCGCGTGACGGTGAGTCCTACTCGTAGGTCTCGCCGGCCTCGGCCTTGGCGACCAGCGAGGCGGGCGGGGTGAACTGCTCGCCGTACTTGCCGGCCAGGAAGTTCGCCTGCGCGATGAACGCCTTCGGACCCGCGAGGCCCTCGGCGGGCGTGCCCGGGCGGCCCTCGTAGGTGTTGATGTACTGCAGCACGCCGCCGGTCCAGGCGGGGAAACCGATGCCGAAGATCGAGCCGATGTTGGCGTCGGCCACCGAGGTGAGCACGCCCTCGTCGAAGCAGCGGACGGTCTCGATCGACTCGATGAAGAGCATGCGCTCCTGGAGCTCGTGGAAGTCCGGCGTGACGCTGCCCGACTTGAAGTGCTCCTGGAAGCCCTGCCACAGGCCGGTGCGCTTGCCGTCGGCGTAGTCGTAGAACCCGGCGCCGTCCTTCTTGGACGTGCGGCCGTTCTCGACCATCCAGTCGACCACGGCGAAGGCGCCGTGCTGCGGCACGTCCTTGCCCTCCGCCTTGAGGGCGGTCTCGGTCGCGAGGCGGATCTTCTGCATCAGGGTGAGCGTGAGCTCGTCCGTCAGCTGCAGTGGCGCGGCCGGGTAGCCGGCCTGCTGGCCCGCCTGCTCCAGGTACACCGGGTCGACGCCCTCGCCGATGGCCGCGAGGGCCTCATTGATGAACGTGCCGATGACGCGGGAGGTGAAGAAGCCGCGGCTGTCGTGGACGACGATCGGGGTCTTCTTGATCTGCAGGGTGTAGTCGATCACCTTCGCCAGGACGGCGTCGGAGGTCTTCTCGCCCTTGATGATCTCCACCAGCGGCATCTTGTCGACGGGGCTGAAGAAGTGGATGCCGATGAAGTCCTCGGACCGCTTGACGCCCTCGGCGAGGATGGTGATCGGCAGGGTCGAGGTGTTGGAGCCGAGGATCGCGTCGGGCTCGACGATGTCCTCGATCTCCTGGAAGACCTTGTTCTTCACCTCGACCGACTCGAACGCGGCCTCGATCACGAGGTCGACGCCCGCGAAGTCCTGCGGGTCGATGGTCGGCGTGATGCGGCCGAGCAGCTCGTCGGACTTCTCCTGCGTGGTGCGGCCCTTGGCCAGCGCCTTCGCCTCGAGCTGCTCCGAGTACGCCTTGCCCCGCTTGGCGGCGTCGAGGTCGATGTCCTTGAGGACGACCTCGATGCCGGCCTTCGCCGAGACGTACGCGATGGCCGCGCCCATCATGCCGGCGCCGATGACGCCGACCTTCTTGGCCTGGTACTTCTCGAAGCCGTCGGGACGCGAGCCGCCGCCGTTGATGTGCTGCAGGTCGAAGAAGAACGCCTTGATCATGTTCTTCGAGACGCTGCCCGTGGCCAGCTTGGTGAAGTAGCGCGACTCGATCTCGAGGGCGGTGTCGAAGTCGACGTAGGTGCCCTCGAACGCGGCGGCCATGATGGCCTCCGGCGCCGGCATGGGCGCGCCCTTGAGCTGCTTGCGCAGGTTGGCCGGGAACGCCGGGGCGTTCGGAGCCAGCGTCTTGTCGATCGGCGAGCCGCCGGGGATGCGGTGCCCCTTGACGTCCCAGGGCTGCACGCCGCCCTCGGGGTTGGCCTTGATCCACGCCTTCGCGGCAGGGAGCAGCTCGTCGACGGTGCCGACGACCTCGTTCACGAGGCCGGTCTTCTGCGCCTTGGTCGGGTTCATCTGGGTGCCCTGGAGCAGCACGCCCATGAGCGCGCCCTGCAGGCCGAGCATCCGGACGGTGCGGGTCACGCCGCCGCCGCCGGGGAGCAGGCCGAGCGAGACCTCGGGGAGGCCGATCTTGCTACCACGCGCGTCCGCCGCGATGCGGTGGTTGGCGGCGAGGGCGATCTCGAGTCCGCCGCCGAGCGCGGCGCCGTTGATGGCGGCCACGACGGGCTTGGGCAGCTTCTCGATGCGACGGAGATCCTTCTTGATCTCCTGGACGTTGTCGAAGACCTGCTGCGCCTCGGCCGGGGTGGCCTTGCGGATCTCGGTCAGGTTGCCGCCGGCGAAGAAGGTCTTCTTCGCCGAGGTGATGACGACACCGGTGATGGACTCGGCCTCGGCCTCGAGGCGGTCGACGGTGGCGCGCATGGACGTGCCGTACAGCTCGTTCATGGTGTTCGCAGAGCTGGTCGGGTCGTCCATCGTCAGGACGACGATGCCGTCGGCGTCCTGCTCCCAGCGGATCATGTTGTCAGACATCTGTTTCTAAGTCTCCTGTTGTTCCGGCGGGCGATCAGACGCGCTCGATGATGGTGGCCGAGCCCATGCCGCCGGCGATGCAGAGCGTGATGAGGCCGTAGCGGCCCCCGGTGCGCTCCAGCTCGTCGAGCACGGTGCCCACCAGCATGGCGCCGGTGGCGCCGAGGGGATGGCCCAGCGCGATGGCGCCGCCGTTGACGTTGACCTGCTCGCGATCGAGCTTGAAGTCCTTCATCCACTTGAGGACGACGGAGGCGAAGGCCTCGTTGAGCTCCCAGACGTCGATGTCGTCCTTGGTCAGGCCGGCCTTCGCGAGCACCTTCTCGGTGGCCGGCGTGGGGCCGGTCAGCATGATCGTCGGGTCGGCACCGGTCGACGCGGTGGCGACGATGCGGCCGCGCGGGGTCAGGCCGGCCTTCTTGCCGCCGGCCTCGTTGCCCACCAGGACCAGCGCGGCACCGTCGACGATGCCCGAGCTGTTGCCGCCCGTGTGGACGTGGTTGATCTTCTCGACGGTCGTGTACTTCTGCAGCGCGACGGCGTCGAAGCCGCCCATCTCGCCGATCACGGTGAACGCGGGGCGCAGCTTGCCGAGGTCGGCGGCGGTGGTGCCGGGGCGACGGTGCTCGTCGTTGTCCAGCACGACGAGGCCGTTCTGGTCCTTGACGGGCACGACCGACTTCGCGAAGCGGCCCTCGTCCCACGCCTTCGCGGCGAGGTCCTGCGACTGCGCGGAGTACTCGTCGACGTCATCGCGGGAGAAGCCCTCGATAGTGGCGATCAGGTCGGCACCGATGCCCTGGGGCGCGATGTAGTTGTCGTAGCTGTACTGCGGGTCGTAGAAGAGCGCGCCGAAGTCCGAGCCCATCGGCACACGGGACATCGACTCCACGCCGCCGGCGAGGACCAGGTCGTCACCGAGAGCCGAGCCGACCTTCTGGGCGGCCATGTTGGTGGCCTCGAGGCCCGAGGCGCAGAAGCGGTTGATCTGCACGCCCGCGACGGTGTCCGGCAGACCGGCCACGATGGAGGCGGTGCGCGCGATGTCGGCACCCTGCTCACCCACGGGCGAGACGACGCCGAGCACGATGTCGTCGATGGACGCGGGGTCGAGCTCCGGGTTGCGGTCCTTGATCTCGTCGATCAGGCCGACCACGAGGTCGGTGGGCTTGACGGCGGTCAGCGAGCCGCCCTTGAGCTTGCCACGGGGCGTGCGGATCGCCTCGTAGATGAATGCGTCAGACACTTGGTCTTCCCGTCCTTTCGAAGAAGGTGTTCCCGGTCCCCGCGGATAGCACGGAGCCCGTCACTCCTACAGGCTAACCGTGTGTAGCTTATTTGGGAAGAGTGGCAGGTAGATCCTGGTTCGAATCGCCCGCAATGGGCTATTGTGACGTTAATCATGGCAGCAGCATCACGTTCCGCGGGCACGCGCCTGCGTCCCGCCGAGCGGCGTCGACAGCTGGTCGACGTCGCGACCGCGCTGTTCCTCGAGCAGGGCTACGGCAAGGTCTCGGTCGCCGACATCGCGCGCGCCGCCGGCATCAGCGGCCCCAGCGTCTATCGGCACTTCCCGGACAAGGAGGCCATCCTCGCGGCGGCCATGCGGTCCGCCGTCGACGAGATGGCGGAGACCACCGACCGGGTACTGGCCCGTCCCGGCGCCACCTTCGAGGACCTCTCCTCCGCGGTCTTCGCCATGGCCGTCTCCCGCCCGGGCCCGCTGGCCCTGTGGCGCTGGAACCGGCGGCACCTCACGGCGGAGCAGGCGCGGGAGATGATCGCCGCCAGCGAGGGCGTGCTCGGCTCGTGGACCGAGGTGCTCTGTCGCGACCACCCGGAGCTCACCGACGACGACGCCCGGGTCCTCACCTGGGCGGTGCTCGCGGTCGGCGGGTCCGTGCCGCCCAGCCGCGGCCGCATCGGGATCCGGCGGTACCGCGCCGACCTCGAAATGATCGGCCGTCGGGTGCTGCGCGCGGCACCGTCGACCGCGCCCGGGCTGCCGGCACCTCCACCGCACCGCGCCCCCGTGGTCCGCAGCGACGAGATCCTCGACGCCGCCTCGGAGCTCTTCTTCTCCCGCGGCTACAGCACCGTCGGCATGGACGACATCGGTGCAGCCGTAGGCATTTCGGGCCCCAGCGTATACGGGCACTTCCCCTCGAAAGGGTCGATCCTGGTGGGCATCGTCGCCCGGGCGCGCGCGGCGCTGGAGATCGGCGTCATCGGCGCGGCCGGGTTGTCCGACGGTGACCCCGTCGCTGAGCTGCGCGCACTGGTGCGCTCCTACGCGGCCAACCTCGTCAGCTCGACCGACCTGGCCGTCGCCTTCACCGTCGGCCGCGAGGTGGTGATCGAGTCGGGCGGCGAGGCGCTGCTCGCCGCGCAGAAGGCCTACGTCGCGCGCTGGGTGGCGCTGCTCGCCGCCGGGTCCGGCGGCGACCTGGATGCGGCGGGGGCCCGCATCGCCGTCGGCGCCGCCATGACCATCGCCAACGACTTCGCCCGCACCCGCCGCCTCCGCGGCCGTCCCCGCTTCCACGACGAGCTGGTCCACCTCGTCGACGCCGCCCTGGGCATCTGAATCCCGGCGTTCGGCCCGAGCGCCGCCGGCGGGGCGGCGAGGCCGAAGGCGGACCGTCGGGCTACCAGCGGTTGACGTGCAGGACCGTGTCGAGCGGGGCGCGCTTGGCGGGCTTGAAGTCGGTGCCCTTGGTGTACGCGACGGGCAGCAGCACGCCCTGGCGGACCGAGGAGGGGATGCCGAGCGCCTCGGCGACCTCACGCTCGTACCCCAGGTGCAGCGTCGTCCACGCGGAGCCGAGGCCGCGCTCGCGGAGCGCGAGCGCCAGACTCCATGCCGCGGGCAGCAGCGAGCCCCACAGCCCGGCCTGATTGCCCTCCGGAAGCTCACCGCCGGGCACGTGGATCGCGCCGATCACCAGCGCGGGCACCCGCTCCATGACCTCGGCGAGGTACGTCGCGCTGGAGGCCACCTTCTCGGCGGTCTCGAGATCCTTGGGGGGCTTAGCCGCCCGCGCCGCCGCGCCCGCCTCGGCGTAGGCGAAGTAGGACTTGCGGTAGTACTCGGCGACGATCCTCTTGGGCTCGGGGTCGGTGAGAACGATCCAGTGCCAGCCCTGGGCGTTGCTGCCCGACGGGGCCTGCAGCGCCACCTCGAGCGCGTCCGTGATCAGGTCGAGCGACACGGGCGTGTCGAGGTCGAGGCGCTTGCGCACCGATCGCGTGGTGGTCAGCACCTCGTCGGCGGACAGGTCCAGGTGCGGGAAGTCGAGTGCCATGTCTCGACCCTAGCGAGCCGGGCTACCGCCCGCGGGCCGAACCGCTCCCCCGCTTCGCCCGGTCGAGCGTCGCGAGGGACTTCTTCGCCGCGGCGAGCTCGGCCTGCAGCGCCGCGACGCGATCCGCGGCGGCGTCGCGGGCGGCGGAGAGCACCTCGTCGACCGTGGCCAGCGCCTCCTTGTCGGCGAGGCCGGCCAGCGCCTTGTGCACCGCCGGCAACGAGATCTCCTGCGCGCCCGCGGGCTTCTGCGCGTTTCGCGTCACCTTGAGCGCAGCCGTGTTGTCGGCACCGACGTACACCGTGATCGCGACCGACCGAGCAGCCCGCGCGGATGCCGGGACGCCTGCCGGCTTCGCCGGGGCGGCCTTCGCCGGGGCAGCCTTGGCGGCTGCGGGCTTAGGGGCGCGCTTGACCGGCTTCGGCTGCTTGGTGGCACGCAGTTCCCGTGCCTCGTAGGGCAACTGGTCGTCGACGCCGGTCGGCTTGACGGTGACGACGACGCCGTCGACCGCGACCACCCGGGCGGACGCGCCGGCGGCCAGCCCGAGGCTGGGTACGCCCTCGATGAGGTAGACCAGCGGATTCTTGCCCTCGGCGAGCGCCGTGGCGTAGCGCCCGAGGTCCTCGGAGGTCAGGGTCTGCTCGGCCATCACTTGACTCCCTTCACCAGAGCCGGGAGCACCGACTGCTCGATCGTGTCGATCGCGAGCGGCCCGCCGTAGAGGAGCGCGTCCACGCCGTTCGTCTTGTCCAGGATGATGATCGGCACGCCGTAGGTCAACGACGACGGGACGCCGTCGAAGCCGCCGTTGCCGCCCGCGGCGTCGGTGCGCGCGACCACCGTCCGGTCCACCTGGCTCGAATTCACGGCCTTGTAGATGTCCCCGGACGCCAGGGGCAGCCACGATCGAGTCCCGTCGACCGGCGTCTGCGTGGCGAAGCCGAGCTGCCCCAGGAGCTGGAGCGCGTTCGCCGAGCTGCCGGCGAGCTTCGTCGCCGTGCCGTCGAAGTGAACGATGTCGATCTTCTTGCCCGCGAACTCCGGGTGCGCGGAGCGCAGCGCGGTGATGCGGCCCTCGTAGGTCTTTTTCACTGCCTCCGCGCGGTCCTTCGCGCCGAGCGCCTCCGCGATGAACGCCAGCTGCTGCTGCCAGGTCCACCCGGCCTTGCCCTCCGTGGAGACCGCGATCGCGCGGCCACCCGCGAGCGACTTGAGGTCCTTGACCTTCTCGGACGCATCCGGGTCGGTGTCCAGGATCAGGTCCGGTTTCGCCTTGTCGATCACGGACGTGTCCGGGTTGGTCGAGGTGCCGGCGCTCGGAACGCCCGACAGCGCGGAGACCCAGGCGGGCAGCTCCGACTTCGGGCCGTTCGCCCCCGCGACCACCTCGAAGCCCAAGGCGGAAACCAGTTCCGCATCGCCCGCTCCCAGCGCGACGATCCGCTGCGGCCGGTCGCTGAGCTCCGTCGTGCCATTGACGTCCGTCACCGTGCGGGCGCTCCACGCGTCCAAGGCCGGTCGGCCGCCGTCGTTGCCACCGCCGCTGATCAGAACGATGCCCAGGACCACCGCCAGCACCACGACGAGCGCGGCCGCGCCACCGATCAGCAGCTTCCTCCGACTCGACGACGTCCTCTCCGCCCCGCCGAGCACGGGCATCGACGGAGAGCTCGGCCCCGTCGGAACGCCCGGTCCCCGCGGCCCGACGGGGCCGAGCAGCCCCGTCGGCGCGCCGGGCGGCACGCCCGGCCCACCGGGAACCGTCGACATCGAGCCCGGCTGGTTGTACCCGGTCGCGAGCGCCGGGTTCGATGGCGTCCCCTGCCAGTTCACGCCCTGCGGCGCGGTGGGCGGCGCCATACCCGCGGCGCCCGACATCCGGCGCGAGGCGGCGGCCAGGGCATCGGAGAACTCACCGGCGGTGGTGAACCGGTCCGCGGGGTTCTTCGCCATGGCGCGGCCGAGCACGTGGTCGACCTCCGGCGAGAGGTCTGGCCGCTTGAGTCGGACACTGGGTGGATTCTGGCTGATGTGCGCCAGCATCAGCTGGCCCGAGATGGTGGTGGTGAAGGGCGGCGCGCCGGTGAGCAGGACGACCGCGGCACACGCCAGCGAGTAGACATCGGCACGATGGTCGACGGGGTGCCCGAGCATCGCCTCGGGGGCGGTGTACGCCAACGTGCCGACGACGGTGCCCGCCTGCGTGTTCTGCCCGACCTCAGTCTGGGCGGCACCGATTCCGAAGTCCGCGAGCTTCACCTGCTCGCCGCGGCGGCCGCGGTCGACGAGGAAATTGGCGGGCTTGACGTCGCGGTGCAGAATGCCGTGCTGGTGGGCGTAGTCGAGGGCGTCCGCGACTTGTTCGAGCACAGCGACGGTGCGGTCCAGGCTGAACGCGCCCTCCCGGTGCACGGTCTCGGCGAGGTTTCCTCCCTCGACGAGCTCCATCGCGATCCACAGGTGCCCATCGGACTCGCCACGGTCGTAGACGTCCACGATGTGCGGATGCTTGAGGCCGGCGATGAGGTCCGCCTCGCGGTCGAACCGCGCCCGCACCGAAGGATCGGCTGAGAGCTGAGTCTGCAGCACCTTCAGCGCGACGGACCGGGGCAGCGTCCGGTGCCGCACGCGGTACACCGTGCCCATGCCTCCGGTACCGAGCACCGACTCGATCACGTAGCCCGCGATCGACTCACCGGGTTCCGACGCCACGAACTCACCTCCGCTCCTGCACGTGTACAGCGGTAAGAATCTACCGCGCCGCAGGTTGCGCGCCGCTTAACGTGAGGTTGGCGGCTCGTCGGAAGGCTCGCGTTCGCCCGTCTTTCCCCATCGAGGCGCGCTCGGCGGCTGTACCGGACGGCGCCGCGGGGTCCGGTCGTCCTGGCCCTGCGAGGGCCGCACCCAGCGGTCTCCGCCCTGCTTGCGCTGAGCGCCGGTGCCCCTCTCGTAGGGCGGCGGGGGCAGCGGCCGCACCGGGCGGGTCGGCCGCTGCGGCGGTACCGGAGGCGGCGCCTGGTGCGAGGGGACGGGCTGTTGCGGTGCGCCGTGAGCTCCCGGAGCCGGGGCACCCGGGGCGTGCGCGGCGGGCACGGGGTACGGCGAGCCCGTGCCCCGCGGCGGGACCGGCGGCTGCGCGTGCCGTCCGGCCGGCGGTGCGGGCACCCGCGGCGGAGGAAGTGCCTGCGCAGCCGCCGACGGCGGCAGCGTGGCCGCCCCCGGGGCCAGACGCGGCGGCGCGGGCACCTGACGCGGCAGGCGCTGCGCCGGCTGCTGCGGTGCGACGGCCGCGATCGGCTGCGCCTGCACGTCGCAGTAGCGCAGCTCCTCGTCGGTCGGGTTGAGGACGACGTCGAACGGGGCGCGGCGGCCGATCCGCACCCGCACCGCAGACGGCGAGACCTGCTCGACGACGAGGTCTGCGTTCGCCCGCTCCGGGGCGCTGCCGGGCGCCCGCAGGGTGAGCATGGTGCGCTCGGGTACGGCGTCGGCGGGGGCACCGTCGAAAACGGTGATGTCGGCCGGGCGGCCCCCGGGGCCGTCGGCGATCCGGAATCGCGCCTGGTCCGCCAGGGTCGCGGCGAGCGTGGCCCACTGGGCAGGGCGGTCGGTGTGCACAGCGACGGACGCGCCGGCGCCGACGGAGCGGAGCAGCACGAGTTGCAGCGGGATCAGCTCAGTCGCGAACTCGACGACGAGGGTCTCGGGGACCGGCGAACCGTCGAACAGGGGCAGTGCCACCGCGTCGGTCCCGGAGACGCCCCAGACGGGACCCGCGGGGCCGACGGGGATCTCCACTGCTCCGAGGCCGTCCAGGGGCGCGGAGGGCAGGTCGACGACGCTCGATCCTCCGCCCGGCAGCGTGCCGCGGGCGAGCTCCATCTGACGGCCCGGCATCGGCACGAGCGCATCGTCGAGGTTGTCGACGATCGGTACGGCGGTGTCGTAGCGGACGAGCCCGCTGATCTCCACGGGCGCCTGCGCATCGGCCCTGCGCATCCGCAGTACGACGGAGGTGCTGTCGCTGTCGAGACCCCACCACCGGTCGAGCTTCTGGGTGGAGGTGCGGACCGGGTCGATCAGGTAGGTGGTCGCGAACTCGGCGCCGTGCTCGATGTTCTGCCAGGTCTCGGTGCCACCGACGAGATCCGCGCCGAAGGTCATGCGTGAGTCCAGGCGGGCGAGCTCCGCGGCCGGCAGCACGCGGGCCCGGATCAGGCGCTCCTGCAGCCGCTGCTCGAGCCGCCGGGTCGCGGCCATGAGGGCCTTGGGGCCGGCCGTGCGCGACGGTCCGCGCCGCACGATCCCCGCCAGGTTGCGGCGGGTGTTCACGCGCAGGACCAGCCACGTGGACCGCTCGGCCATCGCCGCGTAGAAGCGGACGCCCTGCGAATAGGAGGCTCGGTAGGCGGGACCGGGCGGCACGCGGCGGCCGACGGAGGCCACGTCGATGTCCACGTCCAGGCCGTACTGCGTCATCATCGTCGCGAGCAGGTCCAGCGGCACCGTCTCCGCGGCGAAAGCGCGGCCCTCGCGCAGGCGGGTCTCCGCCGCATCGGCGGTGAGCTCGATCGCCGAGACCAGCTCGAAGCCGTCGCCCTGCCGCACGCCGACGCCGTCGACGTCGATCACCCGGCCGGGGATGCCCCCGGTCGCGCGGCGCCGACGACGCAGGTACCGCGCGCGGGCGCCGATCTTCTCGCTGAGCACGGTGCCGTGCACCGAGACGAAGGCGACGAGGGCGCCCAGCACGATGAGCACGATCACGGACCACAGTGGCCAAGCGCCGCCGACGAGCGCGAACAGGCTCGCCGAGAGGACGGCCCAGACCAGCGCGCGGCGCAGCGAGATCCGGATGCCGACGGGCCGCCGCAGCCGCGCGACTGCGGGGTGCGTCGGGAGCTCGGCGACCGCCGGCCCCGGCGTCACGGTCTCCGTCATCACGACCTCCGCTTCCGGCCGGGTCGCGTCAGCGCGACCACGCCGCCGATCACCAGCAGCACTACCGCGCCGGCGCCTCCCACGATCGCCGCCGTCCGCCGCGGCCGCGTATCGGGATCGGGCGGGGGCGGCGGGACCAACAGCTTCTCCACCGACTGCGGGTCGATGTCCGCGTCGATGTCGGGCACCTTCGCGGTCAGGGCGGCCACCGGATCGATCAGCCCGCGGCCCACCTTGTTGTCAGTGCCACGGCCGGGCGCGTGCGCCGTGGCCACGAGCCGCGCGGCCGCCTGCATCGCCGACAGCTGCGGGTACCGCGCGCGCACCAACGCCGCCGCGCCCGCGGCGTAGGCCGCAGCGAACTCCGGCCCAGCGAAGGGCACCAGGTTCCGCTCGACAGGAGCACCGTTCACCACGCCATCGCCGCCACGCGAGCTCAGCGAGACGATGCCCGCGCCCGGCGCGGCCACGTCGAGCCACGGGCCGTTCAGCGATCCGGTCAGCGGCGTACCCTCCGCGGTAGTGGCGCCCACCGAGAGCACCTGCCCGTCGAACCAGTTCGGCGTCGCGACGGTCGTCACCTGCCGCCAGCCGCGCGGGTCGTCGGGCTGGCCGGGATCCGGGTCGGGATTGGCCTTGCAGTCGTTCGACCCGACGGTGCCGCCCTGGCGGTCCGTCGCGCCCGCGCCGACCACGACGAGCGCGTCCTTGGCGCGCAGCGCGTAGGCGACGGCGCCGCCGATCTCGCGCTGGCGGAACTGGTTGTCAGCTGCCATACACACGGGCTCGGGCACAACGATCACCTTGGCGCCGCGGTTGGCGGCGCGCACGATGGCGCGGGCGATGCTGCGGGCGTTGACCGCGGCGCGGCCGAGGTTGGGGTCCGCGTCGTCCGCCGGGTTGTTCTGCAGCGAGAAGCCCGCTGAGTCGACGCGGATCGACAGGATCCGCGCGTCCGGGGCGACGCCCACGACGCCATCACCCGCCGCGGGCTGCGCGCCGATGATGCCCGCGACCAGCGTGCCCGTGGAGTCGCAGTCCACCAGTCCACGGTCGCCGGCCACCATGTTGTCGCCGGCGCCGTCGAGCCCGCGGAGGCGGGCCTGGGGACGCACGCCGGTGCTCAGCACCGCGACGGTCACCCCCGCGCCGGTGGAGAACCTGTGCGCCTCGTCGACCTGCAGCGTGGTGGCCGGCGCGGGTGCAGCAGCGAGGTTGGAGTTCGGCAGGACGCCGGGCTCCACGCACCGCGGATTGTTGTTGCGCAGCGGGCGCTCCGGGCCGTCGGTGTCGGGCGGCGCGCCGCCGATGTCGGCGACGGGCGGCACCACCGCACCGGAAGGGGCCGGAGCCCAGCCGCCGGCGGCGACCACGGTGAGGGTCGCGGCCGCTGCGGCGACCGCCTTCGGGATTCGGCGCACGGCCCCTCTACTTCAGGAACGACAGGTCGAGTTCGCGCATCGCGGCGAACAGTCGGGTGCACCACAGCGCGAGCAGGACGACCGCGAAGATCGCCAGCTTCTCGCCGGCCTCGATGCGGCCGAGGAGCCGTGCCGAGAGCGGGCGGCCGTGTCCGCCGCGGTCGGTGGAGACGCGATCCGCGAGCAGCAGGCCGCCGGCGCCGAAGCTCGCCAACACGGCGGCGCTGAGCACGATCACGACGAGCCGGCCGAGGTCCGAGTCGAGCGCTCCGACGAGGACGATCGCGAGACCCGACGCGATGACGAAGCCCGCCACGAAGAACACCGTGGCGTGCACGCGGTCATCGAGGGTGCGACCGCGCAGCACGCAGATCACGGAGGTCAGCGCGGCGATCGCCACCTCACCCCAGAAGTAGTGACTGCGCGGCACGATCACGGTGAGCGCGGAGACCACGAGGATCGCGGCGATCGCGACGTAGAAGCCGGTGAGCAGCTTGGCGGCGGTGCGGGCCTTGCGCTCGAGGCCGGTGTTCTCCTCAGCGCGGGCCAGCTCGGTGGTCATCTCATCGTCGAAGGTGTCCACGTGGTAGGCGGCGTCGAGCTCGGAGCGGTCGATGTCCTCGCCGGGCGGCGGCAGCGGGTCCGGCCGGACACCGGCGAGCATGAGGGCCCATCCCTGCGCCCAGTTCGCCAGCAACAGACCACCGATCACGCCGATCGCGGGGATCGCGGGCCGGCCGAGTGGGGTGTAGGCGAAGAGCGCACTCGCGACCACGACCGCGGCGGCGGTGAGCCCGAGCGCGGCGAGCACCGTCGCGCCCAGACCACTCGCGCGGCCGAGCACGACCACGCCGATGAGGGCGAGGGTCGCCCCCGTGAGGACGTTCGCGGCGGTGAAGGCACCGTCGACCCCGCCGTCCGGAGGGATGAGCGTGAATCCGGCCGAGAAGAGCACGGGGAACGCCGCGAGCTGCAGCGCGTAGGCCACTTGCGGGGCGCCGTACTGCCGGTCCGCGGAGAGCGCGGCGAGCACCACGGCGATCGACGCAAGAGCCGCCACCGGAAACCACCACAGCACGCTGGAGTGCGCGAACCAGGCGATGAGCACGAGCGCGGCGAAGACCGTCGCGCCGAGCACCAGCGCGAGCAGCCCCAACGCCCGCGCGGTCGCCGATTCGAACCGGCGGAAGCGCTGGCGGCAGAACTCCTGAATCGCGTCGGCGGTGCTCTCGATGAGCGGCCGGAAGGTCTGGGTCGAGAAGGTCTCCGCCAGGATCAGGCGGTCACCGTCGAGCACCCCCGCATCGGCGAGCGACTTGTCGCGGGCGAGCGGCGTGCCGCCCTCCCGGGCGAACGTCCAGGCCCCGGTGGTCGAGAAGTCGTGGTCCGGAAAGATCTGCTCCAGCCCCGGCACCACGGAGTCCATCACGACGGATAGCCGCCGACGGGCCAGCAGGCTCCGCTCGACGGAGTTCTCGCCGACTTCGACCAGGACACGTACCTGTTCGGGGACGGCGGACCGCCCGGGGCCCGCGGTGTCGGTTCCAGCGGGCTCCGGGGTGATCGGGAAGACCATCGTGCGTCAGCGTCCCTCTGTCGTGCGCACCTGCTGCAGCTCGGCGAGCTTCTGGGCGGCCGGCGGCTCGTAGCCCGAGTTGAAGCCGTCCGCAAGGTCCGCCGCCAGCTCCTCGAACGCACGAACGGTGCGCCGGCGGAGCAGCTCGATGTCGATCGGCTGGTCCGAGTCGAGGTGCGGGTCGTACGGGATCTCGTGCACGCGCAGCTTCTGCCCGGCGCGGAAGAGCTCGTCGAACTGCTCCACGGAGACGCTGCCCCGGCGCTTCGTGTGGTTGATGACCACAATGGTGTTCGCGAGCAGGCCGTGCCAGCCGTGATGGCGCAGCCAATCGATGGTCGCGGCCACCTTGCGCACGCCGCGGGTGGTCGCCGAGGCGGGCAGGATCAGCGCGGAAGAGATCTCCAGGACGCCGGTGCCCGTCTGGGTCTGCAGGCCGCGCCCGGCGTCGACCAGCGCGAGGCTGTAGTGCGGCCGGAAGATCGAGTACAGGTCGAGCACGTCGTCGTAGTCGGTGACGTCGCGGCCGTTGAAGCGCCACGGCGTGGGCAGCACGTGCAGGTTCGTCGCGGTCACCGCAAGGTGCTTGTCCACCTGGTTGCGGTCCGACAGGTCGCTCTGCTGAATCAGCGTGCGGGCGGTCGAGCCGCCCTGGTGCCACGCGGTCACCTGATCCAGATCGCCGCCGTCGGGGTCGAGGTCGAGGGCGACCACGTTGTCGGCGCGGGTGCGCTCGAGGATCTGGCCGAGCACGCCCACGAGCAGGGTGCCACCGGCGTTGTCGGCGAAGACGCTGGTCACGTGGAACTTGTTCTTGGGAACGCGAATCCGGTGCACCAGCTCCGCGTGCTCCTGATCGTTCGCACTGGGGCCCACGTCGAGGCCCATCTTGCGCAGCCAGGCACGCCAGCCCGAGACCCGCACCGCGGCGTCCGAGAACCGGATCTGCTGGTTGAAGGAGGACGAGGCTGTCGACATCGGCGCCGACAGCGACTCACCCATCGGACGCATCGGGGCCTGCTGATGCTGCGGCACCATCGGCGCCGGCGCACCCGGTACAGGCGCCTGTCCGAAGGGCTGCGGCGCCGCGGGGCGGTGGATCTGGCCGGAGGCCTGCGCCGACTGGAACTGGCCGGTCGGCTGGACGCCCTGGAACGCGGCCTGGCCACCCTGGACCTGGGCGTTCTGCGCGGCAGCGGAGACGAAACTGTTCTGGCCGCCCTGCCACTGCTGCTGGGGCTGCGGCACGGGGGCCGGGGCGGGGACGGGGTTGGCCGCCTGCGGGGTCGACGGTGCCGCCGGCTCGGTCTTCGGTGCCTCCGCCCTCGGCGCGTCGGCCTTGGCGCCATCCGCCTGAGGAACGTCGACCCTGGGGGCGTCCGCCGTGGGCGTCCCGTCGGTCGGAGAGTCCGCCTGGGGCGCGGCACCCTTCGGTGCGTCCGTCTTCGGCACGTCGATCTTCGACGGGCCCGTCTTGGCGGCGTCCGCCTTCGCGCTATCGGCCTCGTTGTCGACGATCGCAGGCTGCTCGGCGGTGGGGCGCTCGTCCGCAGCGACGATCACGGGCGGGACGACGGGAGCCGTCGGTACCGCGGCGGATCCTCCGATGTCATCGACCCCGGGGAGCTCGGGCTCCTCCCATTCGCCGCTCACGGGCTCGGACAGCGGGCCGCCCGTGGGAACGGCCGGTCGGACCACCGGGACGGCAGAGTCGGTCGAGGGCAGGATCGCCGCCGCGGGATCACTGTCATGACTGCTTTGCGGTACGAAAGGCACCCGAACGTTAGTAGCTGCGTCGCTCATCGACTGCACCTCTCTTGCTGGAAGAATCGTTTGCAGACTAATACACACCCAGGTCAGACGACCAGCGGGTGTGATCTATCAGTTTGTTGTATCGAACCACCCGCGGTCACCGCCTCGCTCAACGAGAGCGGTGATTCCCTCGGAGAATCGTCGCCGGGTACCGGGACTGAGGGTGACGTCCACGACGCCCCGCGAGCCGCGGTCGGTGGTCGACAGCACGCGGCCGGCGGCCGTGTCCATGACGCCCACCGCCCACGCCGCCTGCCTCCGCACACCACTGGAATCCGAACGGTGGTAAACGATTTCGGCTCGTCGACCCGTGTATCGCGCGGCGTCAACCAGGATGTCGACGGTCTTCTGGGACAGTTCGTGCTCGCGCAACCGGCTGCGGACCTCGCGCTCGCCCCGGGGTCCGGTGACCTGCGGATCGAAGCTCGCGACGATCTCCGCCAGCTCGTTCGCCCCCACAGTGAGCGACTCGAAGTCCGCGGGATCACGCGCGCCCAGGACTCGCCACAGGGGTTCGACCACCGTCGATTCGAAGTCCTCGCGATCGGTGCGGAAGCCCTGAACGGTGAACTGATCGTCGTTGCGGAAGGCGATGGCCACCACGTCATCGCGGCGCACGACCGCCCCGCGCAGCACGGCGTCACCATCGAAGACGCGGATCGCGACCTCTGCGGCCGGCGATTGGAGGGCGCGCAGCCACAGCTTGGCCTGGGGATCGACGGATCCGTTCGTACCCACCAGCCCAGCGTCGACCAGCCCGGGGAGGACCGCCAGGTCAACCATCAACTGGTCGTCGGGCCGGTACACATTGGGATGCACGGCCAGCACCACGGGCGCCAGCTCGCTGACGTCCGAGAGCCGCATCAGCAACAGCAGCTCGTCGACGTCCGCGGCGAAGGCGGACAGCTTCGCCACCGGTTCCTCGCGCAGCACCGCCATGCGTCCCTCCTCTTCTGACGCGGCCCGGCCCCGCGCGTGCGGTGGCCGGGCCTCGTCTCGTCGTTCTCAGACCCCGTAGAGACCCGCGGCCTGCGCCTGGCCGGCCTGGTGGATCGTGGCGGCCGTCTGCAGGTTCACGCCGGTCTTGCGGATCGTCATGGCCAGGTTCTCGTTGGCCTTGAGGCAGATCTCGTGGACGTGCTGGTAGCTCTCCTGATCGACGCCCACCCAGTTGCCGGCGTTCAGATTCGCGGTGTTGTTGGCCGTCAGCTCCGCGATGTTCGCGTCCGCGACGGCGGAGGCCTTGCCCAAGCTCGCCGACGTGATGTCGTAGCTCGCGTAGTCGACCTTGATCAGCGGGGAAGTCATGTTCGTGACCCTTCGTAGATGTCGGCGGTCTAGACGACGTAGCCGGTGAACAGGCCACCGGCGTCGCCGTCGGTGCTGGTGATGAGGCCGCCGTTACGGCCGAGCGCCTCGGCGACTGCCTCGAGCTTCTGCTGCTCGGCGTTGCAGACGGCGATGAGCTCCTCCATGTGGGCGCTCGCCTTGGTGGTCGTGTCGCCGGCGTTCGCAGCGCGATAGGCCTCAGCGGTGGTGCGGACGAACTTGATGTTGGCGAGGGTCGTCGCGGCCACGTCGTGGGTCTTCGCGGTACCGGCGGCGTGCGCTCCGGTGTTGAGTTCGTAGATCTGCGGGGGCATGAGTGTTCCTCCAGTTCAGTGGTGGTCGTGATGGGCCGAGCGGATGGCGGGGATCAGCGCCCCTCCCCACTCGACGGGACGTCGACGGGAACGGACTCGTACTCGGGCACCGAGTCCTGGTAGATGGGTATCGCGGCCGTATCCGGCACGACGATGCGCTCCCGTTGCTTGCCCTTCGACCGCGCGACGGGCGCACTGGTCCCGGTCGGGAGGATCGGGCGCAGCGGCTCTGCCGCCACGCGCGGAACCGGCGGGGGCGGTGGCGCCACCGCGAGACCGTCCGTCGACCAGTTCGCCGGCGCGACCACCTGCGGCAGCGTGCCCGTACCGGGCTCGACGCGCAACGCGGACGCCGACCGCTGCGCCTGCTCACCGCGGGACATCCGCTCCAGGGTGGGCGAGCCCGGGCGCGCGCCGAAGTAGCCGACGGACCCGGTCCGGTTCTCGGGATTGACGCCGGAGAGCAGGGCACTCATCGGTTGGTAGACCACGCCACCGCCGGTGCTCGCGGTCCCCACGCTGACGCCGGTCTGCAGGGCCTGCCCGCCACCGGACATGGCCACGCCGACCACGCCGCCGGCCACTCCGGCCGCGGTGCCGCCGGCCCCGCCGAGCTGCTGCACCAGACTCTGGCCGAGCTGCTGGCCTGTGGTGGGGCGGATGGCGCTGTTCTCGCGCGACTGGGATCCCGCCGTCGCCGCGTTGGAGACCGCCTGCTCGAACCGCTGAGCGTTCACGAGCAGGGTCTGACCGAGCTTCGTGGTGGAGAGCACGCCGCCGGCGGCGCGCATCCAGAGCATGCTGGCGACGGCCTGGGCACCCTGTGCGGCGAGCGTCATCTTGGTGACCACGGCGTCGCCGACCGACGCGGCCCCCGCGGCGGCCGCGGGGATCGGGACGCCGATGGACGTGGCCATGGGCTTCGGCGGGACGAAGGGCTCGAAGGTCATGTTCGCCGTGGAGTTCGCGAGGTAGGTCAGCATCATCGCGGCGTTCTGCGCCCACATCGCGGCGTACTGCGCCTCGTTCGCGGCGATCGCTCCCGTGTTCACCCCGAGGAAGTTCGTCGCATTGAGCACCGCGTTGGTGATGTGGTTCTGCGCGATCTCGGGCAACTGCGCCATGCCCGCGAGGGCCGCCGAATAGTCGGCGGCCTGCTTCGTGTGGCGGGTCGAAGCCAGGAGCGCCTGCGTGCGCAGCGCCTCGTTGTGTGCGAGGTAGATCGCGACGTTGCGCGTCATCAGTGCTGTCTCCGGCGCCTGCCAGGACGCGGCGAGCCGCGGCAGCAGCGACTGGAGGAACACCGACCGCGCACTGACGGAGGCAGCGACCGAGGCCCAGGCCGCCGCCGCAGCGGTCGCCGGTGCAGGGCCCGCTCCCGACATCAGGCGCCCCACGTTGACCTCGGGGGGAAGCGCTGGGAAAGTCACGATGTCACGCTCGTCAGAACTGCACGGCGTTGTCGGCCATGATGTACGTGGAGGCGACCGCCGAGAGGCTCACGGCGTACTGCGCGACCTCGGCGTGATCAACGATCGAGGTCGCCAGGAAGTTCGCCGCATGGGCCGCGGAACTGGCCGAGACCAGCAGCGATACGTCGTCGATGCCCGCAGGCACGATCGCGCCGATGGCGCCGGCCGCGCCACCGATCAAGCCCGAGGTGGTGGCGACATTCGCCATGACCTCGTTGGTTCCCGCCAAGAGTTGTATAGGTGCCACGTTCAGGCCCACCTGCTATCCCCTTTACTAGGTTTTCAAGTTGCAACTAAAACAGAATTGCCAAACTTCGTCAATCCCTGGTTGTCTGAAATTCTCATCCCCAAACCTCGTCGTCTGCCTCCGCTTCGTCCCTGCGTACGCCGTTCCAGGCCACCTGGACGATGTCCGACGGGGCCCCACGTCCGGGGTGGAATCGGCCCCGGCCAGGGATGCCGAAGCGTTGCCCACGCTCACCTGCGATGTTCACGTTGAACTTGTCCGCGGACAGGGCCAGCGCCATCGGGCTGTGGGTATCGAGGTACTGGATCAAGGGATCCGAACTGGCCTTGTACAGGTACTCCGCGTCGTTGAGCACCACGATCACGTGGAAGCCGCGAATGACACCGTCGTTCATCAGCTTCGCGGTCTGGGTGATCGGGTTGGTCCGATCCCCGCGCGCGACGACCGCGTCGTAGTCGTCGATGATGAGGAAGACCTCGGGACCGGTCCACCAGTCGCGGCGTGCGAGCGCCGAGCTGTCAGCGGCGTCCGGCACCTTGCGATAGGTCACCTTCTCGGGGTCCGTCTCACCCTCGCCCATCCAGTCCACGAGCTTGTCCTGCCAGCGACGCAGGAAATCGTAGAGGTCGGAGCCGTGCAGCCCGAGGTTCTTCGGGTTGGGCGCGAAGGCGCCGCGGTGCACCCGCTTGGGATCGAGGAGGGCGATCGCACCGTCGTCGATCGTCGGGTACCGGCGGCTGATCGCCTCGATGAGGGTGTGCACGAAGGCAGACCGTCCGGAGCCGCTCTCGCCGACCACGTACATGTGCGCCTCGCGGCCGAAGTCCGCGACGGCGGGGCCGGCGTCGGTCTCCCGGACACCGAAGGGCAGCCGGACGCGCTCGCGCGCGCTCGCCTCGGCGGGGAGCACCGAGAACAGGTCCCTCTGCAGGACCACCTCAGGCAGCGCCAGCAGTTTCGGCGCCTCGGCGCCGGAGGTGTTGGCGCGGCGGATCCGGTCCACGATCTCCTCGATGCCGTCGCTGAGCGTCTCCGGCGAGGCATCCCCGTCGGCGCGGGGCAGCGCAACGAGGGCGAGCAGCTCCCGGTCGGTGGTGATCACGTGGCCGGCCTTGTCGGGCACCGCCTTGTTCCGCTGCGAGTTCACGACGGACATGTCGTAGCTGGCGGTGGAGACGCGGCCCTCGATGATCGTGTGCATGTGGCTCGCGAGGCCCCGGAGCACGGTGTTGCGGGCCGTGGTGATGACGAAATGGATGCCGTAGTTGAGGGCGCCCGAGGCGAGCGCCTCGAGCACTGCCACCTTGTCTTCGAAGACCCCGCCCTCGGTGACGGCGGCATCGAAGCCGTCGATCACGATGAAGACGTCCCCGAAGGCGTCCTCGGCGATCACCTCAGCCCCGGGGTCGCTACGCAGCCGCCGGTACTCCGCCATCGAGTTGACGCGGTACTTGCGGAAGAGTTTGACGCGCTGGTCGATCAGATCGGACATCTGGGAGACGATCCGGTTGATCGCGTCCTCCTCGGACCGCGTCGCGATCCGGGAGACGTGCGGCAGGTCCTCAAGACGCATCCAGCCGCCGCCCGTGTAGTCGACGACGAAGAACTGCACCTGCTCGGGCGAGTGGGTCAGCGCGAGGGAGGTCACCAGCGTCATCGCGGCGGTGGTCTTGCCCTTCTGCGGCGCGCCGTAGATGAGCACGTTTCCCTGGCCGCCCGACAGATCCAGCTCCCACACCGGCTGCTGGTGCTTGGCCGGGTCGTCGAAGACACCGAAGGGCGTCTTCAAGGTCGCGGGGGTGCTGACCTTGGGCGCCACCCACTCCTCGGCCCCGAGCGACGGTGCCAGGATGTCCAGGGTGGTGGAGGTGAGCTCGGGGAGCCACGGCTTGTACGCGGGCCGCGCAGGAGCCGTGGTGAGCAACTCCTTGACGACCGTGAAGACCGTCGGCGCGGCGAGCAACTCCTCCTCGGTGCGCACGATCTCGTCGTCCACGGCGATCTCGACCTCGAGGTCCGGGATGTCCACCCGGCGCGCGGTGAAGCCGCGGGAGGAGAGGTCGTCGGCGGTGGGCTGCACGATCTCCCGCACGACGGGCTCGGGCGCCGCCTCGGGCGCGAAGTAGGGCTTGCCCGTGAATCCCGCGTAGAACCGGATCAGGTCGTCCTCGTGGAGCGTCTTGATGAGGCCGTTGCCGGGCTTGCCGGGCAGGTTCTTGGCGTCGGGGACGCCGATCACCGCGCGCGAGTCTCCGGCGGTGCCGGTGCGAAGGGCGATGTGGTAGTGGATGTTCGACTCGAGGCCGCGCGAGCGGGCCATCTCCGCGTTCTGCGAGGCGAGCAGCAGGTGTACGCCCACGGACCGGCCGACGCGGCCGATCTGGCTGAAGATGTTCACGAATTCGGGCTTGGCCTCGAGGAGCTCGGTGTACTCGTCGATGAGCACGAGCAGGGCCGGCATGGGCTCGAGGTCCGGGCAGTGACCGGACTCGCGGGCCTTCTCGTACTCGGTCAGACCGATGATGTTGAAGGACGGGTAGCGCGCGGCGGCGCTGTCGAAGAGCTGCTGGCGCCGCTTGAGTTCACCGGTGATGACCTCCATCATGCGGTCGACCATGCTCTCGGACTTCTCGAGGTTGGTGACCACCGCGGCGACGTGCGGGATGTCCTCCATGCCCTGATAGGTCGCGCCGCCCTTGAAGTCGACGAGCAGCAGGTTGAGCATCGACGGCGGGTGGAACAGGCAGGCGTCGAGGACCAGACAGCGGAGGAACTCCGACTTGCCGGAGCCCGAGGTGCCGATCATCTCTCCGTGCGGGCCGGTGCCGCCCTGGCTGGCCTCGCGCATGTTGAGGAAGATGCGCGTGCCGTCCGGACCGAAGCCGATCGGGAAGTTGAGACGGCGCGGATCGTCGAACCGCTTGATCCGCTGCCAGAAGTCGACCACCTCGATCGCGCCGGGATCGTCGACCTGCACCAGGTTGGCCCAGTCGCGGCCGGTGTCCTGACGCTCCTTCGACAGCAGCGAGGCGGTGGTCTCGAGCTCCCACCGAGCGAGCTTGCGCGCGTTGGTGTGCGCGTCGACGAGGTCGAGGTAATCGGCACGCGCGATCTCCTTGGGCGCCTCCAGCGGGAGGTCCGAGTCCCACCGGGTCACGATGCCCGCGGAATCCACCTCGAGCAGCACGGCGTGCGGGAACGAGTCGATCACGCCGTCCGGCGGCGACATGAGGACGAACGTGACGTCGGCCAGCGAGGCGATCGCCTGATCGGTCATCCGTGCGCGCTCGGCGGATTCCACGATCACCACGGTGTGCCGGGTGCGCCCGGTCATCTCGGACTCGGTGGTGAAGGGTCGGGAGTAGTCGACGATGCGGTCCGCCTCGGCGGCCGGCGGTTCGTCGCCGCCGGCGAGTTCTTCGAGGAGGTCGGTCCAGTTGCCGTAGATCATCCGGCGCGATCCGAGTGCGTCGATCAGCGACGGATGCTGTGCCTGCGGAAGCCATTTCAGGTACTCCCAGCGGCCGCCGTCGGGAGTGTCTACCACCACGGCGAAGCGCAGCCGGTCGGGGCCGTGCGTGATCGCGAGGTGGTTCAGCATCGCGCGCACCATGCCGGCCGACCGCTCCGGATCGCCACCCACGCCCAGCACGGGAACGGTGCGCAAGGTGAAGGCCAGCGGCATGTCCGCGATGGTCGAGTGGGTGTGCAAGAACTTCACGGTCTCGATCCACTGCACGGGGTCGAGGAACTCCCCCTCGGGCGCCTCGGGCGTGAGCAGCTTGGCCTTCGGCACGATGCGGCCGCGGCCGTAGCGGGCCGCGGTGAACCTGGTCTTACGCTCGGCGTCGCCGCCGTTCACCTCCCACATCCGCTCGGTGCCGATGAGCGACGCCGCCACGGCCGGATCGGGGTAGGCGTGGGCCAGGGCGTCGAAGTAGTTGCGGCCCCGGGAGAGCGCCTTCTCACGCGAGGTGCCTATCGAGCGGCTGGCCTGCTTGCGGTCGTGCAGCAGCTGCGCCTTCGATTTGTTGCCGCTGCCGCCGGGGCCCCCGCCCATGTAGGCGAACATGCCGAACAGCAGCATCATCGGCATGAGCAGCATGACCGGGTTGAAGCCGCGATTCATGCGGATCATCATGAACAGCATGCCGAGCACGGCGACCACCATGATGACCGGCATCATCACCGTGCGCCACTTGCCGGGTGGGTCGACCTCGTCGATGGTGTCCGGGGTGCGGACCTCCACCTCCTTCTTGACGACCCGGGGCTCCTTCTTCGGGTGGAGCGGGGGCTCGAAGACCTGCCTACTCACTACTTCCCCTTCGGGTCGAACTTCGCGACGACGGGGTCCTGTGCGCCACCGTCGTGCTTGATGGACGCGCTCGCCTGCGAGAGCGTGGGGCCCTGCGCGAACAGGCTGATGATCGTCCACGGCGCGGGCACCGGGTTGCTCAGGCCCAGTGCCTTCGCGGACGAGCCCGGGTCGTTCGAGCCCTGATCATCGATGCCGTACCGGATGCCGGTGTCCGCGATCCAGAACTCGCCGCTGTGCTCGCGCGAGTCCTTGGCGGAGCCGGTGGCGTAGACGTACCGTCCGCTGTTCGCCGGCAGGTACACGTCGTCGGCGATGGTGCCCGCCGAGCCGGGTGCGCCGATCAACGCGATCCGGGCGGCGCTCTGCTGGGAGGTCAGCGGCAGCGTCCCGGCGACCAGGACCTTCTGCTCCGCGGTCGGCGCATCCCCGTCGTGCGACCAGGTCATACAGGTCACGGGATCGCTCGTCGCGTCCTCGATCCGTACCTTGCCCGTCGGGAAGTGGTCGACGGCAATCCGCCCGCCCACCTTGGGCCACTGGTTCGCCTTCGACGCCTCGGTCTCGACGACGCCGCTCTTGACGGGCGAGACGGTCTGCAGGACCGCCGCCGCGGTCTGGCTGACCTGCTGGATGCCGTCGGCGGCCACGACGTAGTAGGTCCACCCGCCGTCGACGGTGGCGACACGCAGCGTAGTGCCGACGAGTAGCTTCTCGGTGTTTGGGAAACGCACTGGCTTACCGAGATCCGTGATCTGCGGGACGTCGATCGGTTCCCGCGCCGCGAGCGCGTTGAACAGGCCGGGCGACATCGGGATGACGCGCTGGCCGATGCCGATGCCCAGCGCCTCGCGGATCGCGGAATTGCCGAGGTCGAGCCGCGAGCGGGCCACGATCCCGTCGTCGGAGTAGACGAGCCAGGTCTGGTTGTCGAAGGCGACGACGCGGGCGCGGTCGCCGGTCAGCTCGTCGGTGCCGTCGGCGGGCGCGAGGGCGCCGCCGATGATCGTGACCTTGACCGCGGAGGTGGCAGTGGTCGGCAGCCCCGTCGACGGGTCGAGCGGCACGGCCGAGCCGGTGGCCGTGCTGTCGCAGACTGCCCACTGCGATATCCGACTGGTCGAATTGCGGATCACGGTGGGGGCGTACGGGATGCCCACCATCGGGCCGCGAGGCAGCTTCTCGATCTCCGCTGACTTCGCCAGCACAGGCTTGGCGGGCGAGCCGATGATGAGCTGGCCTGAGACCACGTTGGGGATCGGGCTGAGCGCGTCGCCGACCTTGACGTACAGCGCGCCGGTCTGGCTGTCCTGGATGATCTCGCCGTCACCGACCTTGCCCGCGGGGAAGATCACGGCGCCGATCACGCAGCCGAGGACGACGACCAGACCGACGGCGAGCGCCATGTACAGGGGCGAGCCCTGGAACTTCTTGACGTCGTCGATCCAGCGCGTGTCACGGCGCACCAGCGCCTCCTCGTTGCGCCGCTGCAGGTAGGCCTCGCCCGATTTCTGGTACTTCGAGGTCAGTCGGAACCCTCGGACCCGCTCCTGCAGGCCCGATTTCGGGTTCGACGGATCCGGAGTGATCTCAGCCATTCGATTCCTCGTGCCAGCTCGTCTCCAAGAGATGCCATTGCGACCACGGGAAGTTCGGCGACACCCGCAGAGTCTCCTCGTAGGCCAGGCGCACGTCCTCGAACTCGAGCGTGCGCAGCAGCGTCCGCTTCTCCTCCGACGGGAGCGCCGACCGGTCGATCGCGCTGACCCGGAAGTCGCGGAAGCCCCGCGCGGAAGAGATCACGGTGCGCACGAAGCGGGCGTTCGACATCAGGTCGATGCCGGAACACAGGCGGCCCTTGAGATCGAGGGCGCTGACCTCGGCGAGCCGCTTGTTGTGCTCCTCCAGGTATCCGCGCACGCCGGCGCCGAGGTTCTCCCCGCTCTTGGCCGCGACAGACTCGGCGATCTCCACCAGCTCCTCCGCCGTGAACGAGCTGAACGAGATCCGCGTCGGGAAGCGCAGCGGGAGGCCGGCGTTCACCTGGAGCAGGCGGTTCATGTCATCGTCGTAACCCGCGAGCACCACGACCACCTTGTCACGCAGAGGCTTATCGCCCTCGTTCTCGATCCGGGCCAGCAGCGCCTCGAGCGCCTCGCGGCCGAAACGGGAGGCCTGATCCTCGCCGTCTCCGGCGACGAGGCCGTACGCCTCATCGAGGAAGAACAGGCCACCGCGAGACTCGTCGACGAGCTTGTTGGTGCGGATGCCTGCCTGGCCCACGTAGCCCGTCATCATGTCGCTGGGTTGATGCTCGTAGACCTCGGGCTTGGCGATCACGCCCAGGCCGTAGTACAGCTTTGCGAGGATCCGCACGCCCGTCGTCTTACCGGTGCCCGGCGGACCGGTGATGATCGCGGAGAGACGCATCTCCTCCTCGCTGTACTCCTCACCGAGCTCCTCGCTGAGTTCCTTGCGCTCGCGGTCCATCTCGACCTTCGAGGCGAGGCGGCGGATCTGCGACTTCACATCCGGACTGCCGACGAGGGCGTCGAGCTCGCGCCACGCGTCGGCGAGGACCACGTCGCGCTGCCGGTCGAGGCTCTCCTGCTCGATCTCCTGCGCCGTCGTTCCCGTGGTCGGGTCCCACGGATCGGTGCGGGTGTTCATCGACTGCGCGGTGACCACCTCGAGGGAGCCGCCCGCGGCAGCGTGGTCGAGGTCCGGGCGCGAGGAGATCCAGGCGCGGGCGTCACGCAGCAGCTTGGCGGCGCCGTCCTCGTCTCCCGTCGCCCGGAGCGCATAGGCCTGGGTCACCAAGAGGCTCGCCTGCACCAGTTTGAAGTCTTCCGAGGCGAGCGCGGTCTTGGTCGCGGAGAGCGCTTGGTGGGCGTCGCCCGTGCCGACGAGGGCGCGCGCGGTCAGCGCGGTGACACCGAGCTGCCAGAAGCGGACGGCACCGTCGGACTCGGCGGACACCCAGAGGGGCTCGCGGCTGTCGGCCACCGTCGAGAGCACCTCGGGCCAGCGACACGCGAGACCGAGCAGGCAGATCCACAGGTAACGCAGGTAGTTCCGCTGAGCAGGCGAGTCCGCACTCACCTCGCGCTGTAGCCTCGTCAGTTCCTCGGCGGCCTCGGTAAGCAGGCCGGCCTGCGCCAGGATCACCGCGGCGCCCGCGCGCGCGTAGATCACGTCGGTGACGGGCATGCCCAGCTCGACGACCCCCATCTGCACGGGGATCTTCAGTCCGAGAGCGCCTTCGGCGGGGTCGACGACCATTCCGTTTCGGCGCAGTTCTACGCCGAAGTTGCGGGCCGAGTTCAGCAGTCCGCGGGCCGCAGCGGGGTCGCTGAGCTGCGATCGGTCGACGGCCATCAAGCCGATCCACGCATCGCACATCGTGGGGTCGGCCTCGACGGCAAGGCGGAAGGCCTGGGCCGGTTCGCGGGTGTCGGTTCGGGCCGCGAGCGATCGCAGCCCGAGCGAGAAGTACCGCTGGGCAGTGGGATTGGAGGTCGTCATCGTGCTTGTTCGGAGTCCTGATCCTGGCTCGAGAGGAACCGTGCGTAGGTCCAGGCGTACACCGCCGACTCGATGTCGTGGTACGCCGCGGCGAGGGTCGCGACGAGGATCGCCCGCTCCAGCATCCGGTCGCGCAGGCGCGCCGCGTCCGGCGCGGGCGCCGTGAGGTCCTCGGCCGAGGCCGGCGTCCGGTCCAGGACCAGCGCATCGCCGAGAGCACGCTCGTCGGCGTGCAGCTGCTCGAGGACCGCGGGCGGGACGTCGTCGCGCTCATCGAGGAAGCAGCGGGCGTCGATGCGGGCGGCCTCGATCCCGATCGCGTGCTCGGGCGCGATCGGCTGCGTCTCCAGGTCCCGGATCAACGCCCGTGCCTGCCGCTCGGCCTGCTCGCGATCGAGCGACCGGATGTGCTGCAGGCGAGCAGGTGAGACGGTGGCCTCGAACCGGCTGCGACCACCGGGGAGCACCGCGCCGGGCCGGAGCACGCCGACGACGTTCTCCTCGCCCACGACCTCGGCGTACGCGCGGCTCGGGTGCGTGGTCGCGACCGCGGTGAGCGTGTAGCCGTCCTGCTCGGCGTACTCGATGAGCTGGCGCACCGGGTCGTCGATCGACGCCCAGCGGTAGCCCGCCGGCATGTTCCAGAGCACACGGACACCAGCGGGGATCACGACTCCGGGCGGCAGCCAACCCGCGTCCGACGTGGTGACGGCCATGATCGTCTCCGCGTCCTTGACCAGAAGACCTGCGGCCCAGTGCAGTCCCGACTCGGGAGTGTGCGGGCCGCCGCGCAGCGACCCCAGGATGGACGCGACCGCGTCGTGCACCTGTTGCACGACCGGCGATACCTTCTCCCGCAGCACCAGCGGCTCTATACGGCCGAGGATGGCAGGTCCGGTAGCGAGCACCGGAGCGGGCTTGGCGGGTGCCGTGAGCTCCTCCGCCTGCTCCTCCCCGAGCGCGGAACGGGTGGGCTCCGCGGGTGTCGCGGACTCGCCCTCCGGGGGCACGACGGGGTCCTTCGCCGCCACGAACGCGGCGGGCGCCCTGCGGGCGGGTTCGACCTTGGTGGCGTTCGCAGCCTTGAGCAGGTCCGAGAACTTGACGGGACCGGACTTCCGCACCGGCCTCGCCGCCGCAGCAGCGAGTGACCCGACCGGATCGGCGGGCGCCGCAGCCTCCTCGGCGGGCGCGGCTTCCTCCGGTGCGGCCGCGACCGGCACGGCCCTGGAGCTTCCGCCGTCGTCCTGCTGCTGCTCACTGACGGTGTCGCCCGTCGCGACGGAGCCCTCCTCCGGGCCCTCGCCGACGGCCTCGTCGGTGTCCGCCTCGTCGGCGCCGGTCTCGTCGGTGTCTGCTTCGTCGACGTCAGCCTCGCCGGCGTCGGCCTCGTCGGCCTCGCCGGCCTCGTCGGCGTCGTCGGCGTCGTCGGTGCCGGCCTCGTCGATGCCGGCCTCGTCGGTGTCCGCCTCGTCGGCGCCGGTCTCGTCGGTGTCTGCTTCGTCGACGTCAGCCTCGCCGGCGTCGGCCTCGTCGGCCTCGCCGGCCTCGTCGGCGTCGTCGGCGTCGTCGGTGCCGGCCTCGTCGATGCCGGCCTCGTCGGCGTCCGCCTCGTCGATGCCGGCCTCGTCGGTGTCCGCCTCGTCGGTGTCGGCCTCGTCGGCGTCAGCCTCGTCACCGGCCGGGCCCTCGTCGGTGCGGTCATCGATGTCCGGCTCGACGTCGGCGATCACGTCTTCGTCCTGCTCTTCCGACGCCAAGAGGTCGTCCGCCTCGGCGTCCAGCTCGTCGGCGAAGTCGACTTCGGCATCAGCCGCCGCATCGCCCTCCTCCAGGGCACTGTCGTCGAGGTCGTCGAGGTCGTCCGCACCGGGATCGTCGGCATTGTTGAGCTCGCCTGCGAGGGGATCGTCGGCATCGGTTGTCTCGGGGGGAGCGTCGCCACCACCACCGGGAACGCGTCCGAACGAGAGGAAGTCGCCGTCCATCGCATCGGCACGGGTGTCCTCGTGTTCGGGCAGCGGGCCGTCGATCGCCCCGGACAGTGTCATCGGGGTGCCGACACCGGCACCCAGGGCCTCGCTCGCTTCGCTGGCCACGATCTCGGCGGGCGTTGCAGGGAGGGGCAGGAACTGGGTCGGCGCGACGACGGGGATCGGACCGCTACTGGGCCCCTGCACGGCGCTCTCGCCCGCACCGGGCGTGCGACCGAGCGCTAGGAAACCGTTGACCAGGGGCTGCGGCACGACGGGGACCGCAGCATCGCCAGCGGACACGCTCGCCGACGGTGCAGGCCCCAGGCCGAGGAAGCCGTTCGCGATCACCGGCGCATCGATGTCGGCGGACTCCTCGATCCCCTCCTCAAGAGGCGCAGCCAGCAGGGCGGCGTCCTCGACCGGGTTCTCCACGACGGGCTCTCCGGCGATGGCCTCGTCCGGAACGGACGCCGTGGCCCCGGCGTGGGGAACTGCCCCCGTGGGAGTGCGGCCGAAGGACATGAATCCGGGGTCCATCGTGGCCTCGTCGCCGGAGTCGGCGAAGGCATCCAGCGCTGCGGCCGCGGCGTTGTTCGGGGCTGCAACCTCACGCTCGGCGGACACCTGGCCGTGTGCGGATTCATGACCGTTCGTCCCAGCGTGACCGTTGACGGCCCCCAGTCCGTTGACCGCCTCGTGACCGTTCGCGACCTCGTGGCCCGTGGCAGCGTCGTGACCGTTCGCGACCTCATGACCGTTCGCGACGGCAAGGCTGTCCTGGCCGGCTCGGGTGTTGCGGATCGCGTACCCGCTGCGGGCGTGTCCGTTCCGGGCGACACGGCCGTTGCGCTCTGTGGCCTCCGCGCTGGCGCCGGGTACCCGGCCGAAGGCCATGAACCCGCTGACCAGGGCGGCCGCGGGCTTCTTCGTCGAACTCGTGGTCTCCGGCGTGACCATCTTTTCGGCCACCTCAGCGGCCCGTGCCCGGGCATTCGCGATCAGCTCGGCGATCCGGTCGGCGGGGTCGATGCCAGCCTGCGCGGACTGGAGCTGCGCCGCCTCGATCTCGGCCTCGACCTGGTACACGATCTCCGACTGCTCGAGATTCACCTGCTGCAGACTGCGGGCGAGTTCACCGAGCGCGTGCGAGACGTGGACCAGCGACTCGCCCACGCGGACGATGCCGATGAAGCTCTGCGCCCACTTGCCCGTCTCGGACTCCAGGAACTCGGAGACGTCGACCTCTGCCAGCTGCGCGGTGGCGGTAGTGCCCTCGCTGGCGACGCGGAACGCGTACGACGAGGCCTGGGCGGCGGACAGGGCCCGCGACGCGAGGTCATCGGGCGTCACCTCGTCTTCCCAGATTCCTTCCAGGAGGACGTCGGCGTGGGGGGTATCAGGGCGATCGATCACTTCGACACCTCACTTCATGCCGGGCGCGGCGCAGCGGCCGCGACGAACGACGTGCTCACGATGAAACACTCACAGTCGACGGGGTCTCGACCCACAGCGACGAGCGCGGAGCGGAGCTGCTCCCGGCCCCGCGACGCGACATACCGGCCGCGGTGAGGGCCTCGGCGGCCTCGAGCTCGGGCATGACGTCGTCGACGAGGTCCTCGATCGTCCCGACGATCCGTTCGCCGTGAGAGCTCGTGCAGCCCACCGAGGAACTGATCGACGTCACGGTCGATCGCAACTGCGCCGTCGCGATAGCTGCGCGTGCCTCGATGGCCCGCGAACCGGCGCTCTGGCCGAGGTTCGCACCGGCGTCCGTATCGGAACTCAATGCCACCCTCCCGTCCTGCCCAGCCAGACGGCACACACGTACCGACTGAATTCGTTGTCGCAAAAGAATGTACCACTCGTATTGCAACTGCACTTCACTGAAGCCGTCCTTGTTTGACCGCAAGACGACAGGTCAGGGCCCACAGGATCGTGATCGACAATTTCGGTTGTCGGTCACGTTGTGCAAGGTCCCGGGTCGTGACCCTGCGCCGTGATCCCAGGTCTCCGTGCGGCGCCGAAGCGCCGTTTCGCAGATTCCCTAGAACACGTTGCACCGGAATCGAGTTAGCACCGGGCGACCTGGCCGGACAGGGAATCACCACCCCGCAGCCGTTGAACCGGGCATCACCCAGCTCCTCGTGCGAGTCTTTCGTGAGCATTCGCACCGGCCGCGAGAATTCAGCTTCACCAATTCTCATTCGGCCGCAGCCTACGGGTGGCTCCCCCCGACGGCGACGACTCGCGTTGTCGCTTCCACGACGTTCGAGCGCGCGGCGGCAGACCTCATGGACAGTGCGGTATCCATCGCCTCATCACGGCCGGGACGCCGCGGGCGCGCGCCACGCGACGTGAACGATCAGGCGACCGCGCGGGAGACGGCACCGAGCGGATCGGTGTAGACACCGTCGAGCGCGGCGGCGCCGGCAGCCTGCTGCTGCACACGCCCACCCGCACCGCTCACGCGGACGGCCCGGCCGGGCTCGGCCGAAGTGGCCTTCAGCGCGGCGGAGACGTGCGGGAGTATCGCGGTGTGGTCGGTGAAGGCCTGGCCGCCCAGAATCAGCCGGTCCGGGTTGAAGATGTCGGCCACCAGCGCGGCGGCCTCACCCAGTACCCGGCCGCGCTCGGCGACGATGGCCCGCGCGGTCTCGTTGCCACCATCGGCCAGCTTGTGAAGATCCGCAATAGTACGAACCGAAAGCTTTTGCGCGCGAGCAGCATCCACGACAGCAGTATCGGTGACGGCATCCTCGAGGCGGCCAGTGCGCTTCGGATCGAGCAGCTCGACGTTGCGCGTCGGCAGGTGGCCGATGGTGTGCGGCCCCGACTTCGGCGAGTGCACGGCACCATGCAGCGCCAACGCGACGCCCACCGTCTCGCGACCGTAGAAGTACAGTGTGGAGCCCTGCGACTCGTACTCCTCGGAGAGGTGCAGCTCGGCGGCGGCCATCGCCTCGACGTGCGGGGCCACCGTCACGGGCAAGCCGATTGCGCCCGAAAGGCGTTCGCCCAGAGCGACGTCCTTCCAGCCGAGGCGCGGGTGGTCGGCGACCACACCGCGGTCGTCCACGCGGCCGCCAATGGCGACGCCAGCGCCCAGAACGGTACGACCGTCCCACCGGGCGAGAAAGCGCCGCGCGCTGGTGGCGATCACCGACAGCACCTCGCCGGGCTCGCCGCTCTCGGGCGTAGGGATCTGGATGGCGCCGATCACCTTGCCGGCGACGTCGTGCATGGTCACCGTGCTCACCCGGAAGCCGATGTGGATGCCCAAGGCGACGGGGCCGTTCGGGTCGACCTCGAGCGGCAGACGCGGCCGACCGACGACGCCGCTCGCCGCGCGGTCGGCGCGCTCGCGCACCAGACCGGCCTCGATCAGCGCCGTGACCTGGCGATTCACAGTGGCGGCCGACAGCTGTGTCTCGCGGACAATCTCGTCGCGAAGCACGAGGCCGCCGCGGCGGATGACACGCAGCACGGCCGCCGCGGGCTTCTCCGAGACCCGCAGCTGAGGGGCGAAGACGCGGGCGGGGGCGGCGGTGCGGGCCGGGCGCTCGCCGACGGTGGGCCGGGCCAGAGGGTTGCGCGGTCGGGCGACGCGGGCCTGCGCGGGGCGGGCCTGCGGGGCGCGGTTGGCAGAAGCGGCGGGAAGATCAACGACGGTCATGGTTCCTCGAAGTGTGTGCGTACGCCGCGACCTCCGGGGCTACCCCGGGCGCTGGCGTGAAATGGAGTTGTCGAAGGAGATCAGCCCAGGTGAGAGGGCCGGCAGAATTGCGAGCGGGAACGCTCAGCAGCAACACATTCGACAGTGCACGCGAACCATGGGGAGACGGCAGCCCAGCGCGACGGTCTCATAACCGACGCGCAGATGGGCCTCAAGACTCCCGGACATGTGTTGAAAGTAGCACCCCGCACCGCCGGGCGCACAAGCGCAACGAGCTGAATTGCGATGCACGTCACATCTTGGTTGCCCCGCCTCTCTTCCCAAACCGGCCCGTTCCGGGGTCGCGGCGAAGCATTCGCATCGTCACCCACCACGACCCCGGTTTCAGAACGCATGCCGCGGAAAAGCGGTAGCGCGCCGCCCGCGCCGGCTCCTATACTCGGCGCCATGCTGTCCTGAGACGTCCTCGGCCCTGCCGCTCGCACCCGGTGTGTCCACTCCACCCGTCGCGGCCCTGACGACCTCAAGGAGCATTGATGGCTACCTCTCTCGCTGTTTCCGCACTCTCCCTGCGCTGGCCCGACGGCACCGTCGTCTTCGACGACCTGAGCTTCACCATCCCGGCTGGGCGCGCGGCCCTGGTCGGCGCCAACGGCGCCGGCAAGAGCACCCTGCTGCGCATCCTCGCAGGTCGGATCAGCCCGACGGCGGGATCGGTGAGCGGCACGGGCGTCGTCGGCTACGTGCCCCAGCACCCGCAGGCCCGGCCCGAGGACACCCTCGCAGACGCGCTCGGCATCGGCGGCACCGTCGCCGCGCTGCGCCGCATCGAGGGAGGCTCCGCCGAACCTGAGGACTTCGAGGCCGTCGGCGACGACTGGGACGTCGAGGAGCGCGCGACCGCGGTCCTCGACGGCCTGGGCCTGCGGCTCGGGGCCCTGGACCGCGCCGTCGGCACGCTGTCCGGCGGCGAGGCGACCCTGCTCGCGATCGCCGGTCAGCTGCTCCTGCGGCCCGACACCCTGCTCCTCGACGAGCCGACCAACAACCTCGACGAGCGGGCCCGCGGCCTGCTCACCGAGGCGTTGGAGCGGTTCGCCGGCACGGCCGTGGTGGTCAGCCACGACCTCACGCTGCTCGAGCGCATGCACTCAACGGTGGAGCTCTATCGTGGGTCCGCCCGTGTCTTCGGCGGGCCGTACTCGCACTACCGCGAGGTGCTCGACGCCGAACAGGCGGCGGCGGAACAGGCCGTCACCACCGCCAAGGGCGACCTCAAGTCGCAGCAGCGCGACCTGATCGAGGCCCGGACCAAGCTCGACAGGCGCAAGCGGTACGCCGACAGAGCCGAGGCGGAGAAGCGCGTGCCGCCGATCCTGGCGGGTCTGCTCAAGCAGAAGGCGGAGGTGTCGGCGGGGAAGCACCGCGTCCTCCACGAGGGCAGAGTCGACTCCGCCCGCGATGCCCTCGACCAGGCGCGCGAGGGCGTGCGCGACGACCGTTCGGTCCGCATCACCATGCCCGAACCTGGGCCTGGCGTGCACCGGCTCCAGCTGGACGACGGTCCGCTGCGGGTCATGGGCCTGGAGCGGATCGCACTCGTGGGCCCCAACGGCGCCGGCAAGACGACGGTGCTGCGCCGCGCCATCGCCGCCGCGCGGGCCGCGGAGCCGCCGACGGTGATCGGCTACGTCCCGCAGGACGTCCGCTTCGGGCCCGCCGAGGAGGGCTCACTGCTCGACGCCGTGCGAGACGCCCACCCCGACCTCGACGCGCAGCACGCTCACGCCGCGCTGGCTCGGATGCTGTTCCGGGGGCGGCAGTCGGAGCGGATAGTGAATACCCTCAGCGGCGGCGAACGCCTGCGGCTCGCCCTGGCGATCGCGCTGCTCGGGGATCCGGCACCGTCGCTGCTAGCGCTGGACGAGCCGACCAACAACCTCGACGTCCCGTCAGTAGAGCTGCTGGTGGAGGCTCTGAAGTCGTGGGAGGGGGCGCTCGTCGTCGTCTCGCACGACCGCGCTTTCCTCGACCTGCTGGATCTGACCCGCGAGGTCCAGATCACCCGCTGATCGCTTGGAAAATCGGTCGATTTCGGCGTCGCACCGCTCTATGCGCGCGCCATGCCGAAATCGGCGGAATCCTCGACGACCGAGGCTCGATAAGCTGCGGGGATGGAGCGGGCGACGATGGCGGGGGCGATCGCCAACAGCGTGCTCGAGGGATGGGCGCCCACACCGCTCGACACCAAGCGGCTGCTCGCGCTGGCGGATGGCGCCGTCACCCTCGATGACTACGTCGCCGGCGCGATCGACCGCTCACTCGCCAGCGCCGAGATCGGCCCGCCCGACTGCATCGACGTGCCGCTCGACTTCTCGGACACCTGCTACCCGGGCACGCGAATCCTGCGCAATCGCTTCGGGATCCGCGATCCGTACGTGCTGCGGCAACTCGAGTTCGAGATCGGGGCCGCCCAGCAGTACGGCATCGAGACCGGGCTGCTCGCGGTGCCCGCCACCTTCGACGCGGCGCATCTGGTCGCGATCCACCGAGCCTTGTTCGGCGCGATCTACCCGTGGGCGGGCGAGTTCCGCCGCTACGACATGGGGCTGCGGGACCAGACCTTTGGGGCCGCGTTGATCGAGCGCTACCTCGACGATGCGACGGTGATCCTGCAGTTGCCCCACCAGCCCTTCGCGCAGGCGGCGTCGCCGAGCGACCGCGCGCGACGGGCCTACGCGCATCGCGCCGCGACGGCGTACGCCTACCTCAACTGCGCGCACCCGTTCCGCGAGGGCAACGGACGCGCCGCGAAGACACTGCTGCAGCTGGTCGCAGCTCGTGCCGGGTACCGCTTCGATTTCTCCGCCGTCACGAAGGCGCAGTGGGACGGCTCCTCCCGCCGGTCCGCCCCCGACTCCGGCCACTACCGCCCCGACACGCACGCCCTGTACCGCGTGTTCGAAGCGATCACCGTGCCCGCGGCCTCCGATCAGAGCCGGTAGCCCTCGAGCCCCAACCAGCCGGCCATCTCAGCGACGGTCTGTTCCAGCGCGGCCTCCGACGCGGCGTCGCGGCCGCCGGGTTCCCACGTGGTCGAGTGGATCAGCAGCTCACCTGCAGCGCGGTCGGCCTTGACGTCGCAGCGCGCGACGATCCGGTCGCCGAACAGGAAGGGCAGCACGTAGTAGCCGTGCACCCGCTTCTCCTTGGGCGTGTAGATCTCGATCCGGTAGAAGAAGTCGAACAGCGCCTCTGCCCGCTCGCGCTGCCACACGACGGGGTCGAAGGGCGAGAGCAGCGCCCGCGCCGCCAGCGCCCGGGGCCGCTTGGCGTCCGCATGCAGGTAGACGGTGCCGGGCCACCAGTCCGCCTCCACCGGCAGGAGCTCGCCCGTCTCCACGAGCTTCTCGACGGCGGGCGCGGCCTGCGCCGTGGACAGCCGGAAGTAGTCGCGCAGGCAGCGCAGCGTCCCGATACCGTGCGCCTTCGCCGACTGACGCAGCAGCTCGACGAACGCCTCCTCGTCGGAGACCTCCCGCTCCGCGAGCGGGCCGAGCACCGTCGAGGTGGGGGCGTACAGCCGCTCGAACTGGCTGGTGCGGCCGGCGCTGGTGACCTCGCCGGCGTGGAAGAGCACCTCCAGCCCCTCCTTCACCGACGACCAGTTCCAGCCCCAGTGCGTCTTCTCCACCACCTGCTCGTGCTCCAGGTGTGCCTCCAGCCCGCGGGCGGTGAGCGGCGGCAGCTCGGCCAGCGCGCCGCGCAGCCGGTCCAGCTGGCCGGGGTGCCGGGCGTCGTAGCTCGCGAACCGCTGCGACACCCGGTCCGCGGTCCGACGGTGCCGCAGCAGCGGCCAGGTCTCGGGCGGCACCAGCGAGGCCTCGTGCGCCCATGCCTCCACGAGCCGGCGCGGGTTCTTGTCGCGGGCGCGGTCGAGCAGCGCGGTGTCGTAGCCGCCGAGGCGCGCGAAGACCGGGAGGTACTGGCTGCGGGCGACCACGTTGACGCTGTCGATCTGGATCAGTTTGAGGCGGTCGATCGTCTTCTGGACATGCCGCATCGTCGGCGCCGAGGTGCCTGCGAAGCCCGGCTCGAAGCCCTGGGCGGCGAGGGCGATCCGCCGCGCCTGGGGTTGGGTGACCCTCATGCGCTCGGCGCGCCCGCCAACCGCGGGAAGAGGTACTGCGCCAGCATCGGCGCGATGGTCACGTCGCCGTGGTCGGCCGGGTCCAGCCAGCGGGCCTCGACGATCTCGGCCGCGGCCCGCGGCTCGACCCGCAGCGCGGTGGCGAAGACCGTGGACTCGATGTCGGTGTTCGCCTCATTCGCGGCGGGGCCGCGCCACGACACCAGGTGGGTGAGATCCGTCGTCGTCAGCGCGACGCCGAGCTCCTCGTCGACCTCGCGGACCGCGCAGTCGATCGCGGCCTCCCCCGGCTCCAGCTTGCCGCCGGGCAGCATGAAGGCGTCGGTACCGCGTTTGCGCACCGTGAGCACCCGCCCGGCGTCGTCCCGGAAACACACCGCAGCGACCGTCAGCACGTCCATGCCGCAACCCTAGCGACGGCCACCGACAGGTTCTTCGCTCAGCACTCCGGCACGTTGACGGCGAGGCCGCCGAGGGAGGTCTCCTTGTACTTCGACAGCATGTCGGCGCCGGTCTGGCGCATGGTCTCGATGGCCTGATCCAGCGAGACGCGGTGCGTCCCGTCACCGTGCAGGGCGATGCGGGCGGCGTTGACGGCCTTCACGGAGGCGATGGCGTTGCGCTCGATGCACGGGATCTGCACGAGGCCGCCGATCGGGTCGCAGGTCAGGCCCAGGTTGTGCTCGATGCCGATCTCGGCGGCGTTCTCCACCTGCGGGGGCGTCGCGCCCATGACCTGCGCCAGCGCACCTGCCGCCATGGAGCAGGCGGAGCCGACCTCGCCCTGGCAGCCCACCTCGGCACCGGAGATGGAGGCGCGCCGCTTGTACAGCACCGCGATCGCCGCAGCGGTCAACAGGTAGTCGCACACGACCTGCTCCCGGCGCGCGGCCAACGACGAGCGGAACTTCAGCGCGTAGTACAGCACCGACGGAACGATCCCGGCCGCGCCGTTGGTGGGCGCGGTGACGATCCGGCCGCCGCAGGCGTTCTCCTCGTTGACGGCCATGGCCGCGACGTTGAGCCAGTCCATGGCGTCGGCCCCGTCGGAGTCGACGAGCCTGCGGTACAGCCCCGGCGCGCGCCGCTTGACCCCGAGCCCACCGGGCAGCATGCCCTCTGCGTGGAAGCCCCGCTCGATGCAGGCCTCCATCACCTCCCAGATGTGCAGCAGTCCGGCGCGCACCTCGCGTTCCGCCACGTCCGACGGTCCGCCGTGCAGCGCGATCTCGTTCTCCAGCATCAGCTGCGGGACGGTGCGGCCGGTGCGCGGGCAGGTCTCGAGCAGAGCGGCGGCGGTGTCGAAGTCGTGCGGCACCCCGGGCGATCCGGCGAGTGGATTCACGGTGTCTGCGCCGGACTCGCGCTCGACGAAGCCGCCGCCGACGGAGTAGTAGACCGCCTCGTGCTCAGCCCCGTCGGCGAGCACCGCCCGGAACCGGATGCCATTGGTGTGCCTCGGCAGCACGGTGAGCGGGTGCAGCACGATCTCCTCGGCGCACAGCGGCACCTCCTCGCGCCCGCCGAAGCTGATCCGGCGGGCGGCCTCGATCTCTGCGCCACGCTTCTCGACGTAGTCCGGGTCCACGGTCTCGGGGCGGTTGCCCTCGAGTCCCAGCAGCACGGCGGCGAAGGTCCCGTGCCCGCGCCCGGTGGCCGCGAGCGAGCCGTACAGATCGACGTGGACGGCGCGCACCGTCGACGGGGCGGATCGCAGCTCGTCGGCGAAGTCCGCGCCCGCCCGCATGGGGCCCACGGTGTGGGAACTCGACGGGCCGATGCCCACCGAGAACAGGTCGAACACACTGATCGTCACCCTTCCACCCTATGCCCCATACAGTGGACACATGGGCGACGCCGAAGATCTGGACATCGACGGTCTGCTCCTCCCGGGCGAACGCAAGTACACCTTCCGTGAGCTCGCCGAGCAGGGCGGCATCGACGTGGAGGACCTTCGTGTCTGGTGGACCTCCGCCGGCTTCGCGGACCTGCGCGACGACGACCAGAAGGCCTTCACCCGGGACGACGTCGCGATCGTCAAGGACCTCGGCGACCTGTTCTCCTCCGACGTCGTCGAGGGTGAGGCGGTGGTGCCCGGCGCGCAGTCGCTCGGCCAGGCGATGTACCGGCTCGCCGAATGGCAGGCCGGCATCGTCAAGAACTACCTCGACAACGCGCACGACGCGGGCGTGAAGGATCCGTCGGCCGGCGTGGCGCAGGTCATCGACAAGATGGAGAACCTGCAGTCGCACGTGTGGCGGCGGCACCTGTCCACGGCGACGCAGCGGCTCGTGACCTTGGAGGAGGCGGACGCGCTGACCGCGCGAATGGCGGTGGGCTTCGCCGACATGGTCGGCTACACCCGGCTGAGCCGCGGGCTCGCCGTCGAGGAGCTCAACACGTTGGTCTCGACGTTCGAATCGCGGATGCAGGTGGTGATCTACGGCGGTGGTGGGCACATCATCAAGGGGGTCGGCGACGAAGTCATGTTCGCAGCCGACGACCCGTCAGCCGCCGCGCGCATCGCGCTGGAGCTCCAGACCCCGCACGAGTACCCCGAGCTCGACGCGATCGAGATCGAGTTCCCCCAGCTGCGCGTGGGCCTCGCGTACGGCGAGGTATTGCAACGCTACGGCGACCTATTCGGCAGCGTGGTCAACCTGGCCGCCCGTCTCACCAGCGCAGCCCGACCCGGCACCGTGCTCATCGACGACAATTTCACCCAGGTCATCGCCGACGATCCGGACCTCGCCACCCGCAGCCTGCGCGCCTACCGCGCCCGCGGCTTCCGGGCCGTGCACCCGCACCTGCTGCGCTACAGCAAGGACGCCGTCGCGACGATGGAGGCCTAGACGGCCGAGGCCGCGACCCAGGCCGAAGCGGACGAGCAGGCGCCCGGAAAGACGAAGTGGCTCAGGCGGCGGCGAGCGCCACCGGGCGCGGGCGCGCGCCGAGCAGCTCGCGGTGCACGCCGCCGACGAACTCGATCAGCGAGCCGCCGAGCGCATCGCAGACGCTGCCGAGGACCTCCGACGAGGCCTCCTTGCGCCCGCGCTCGACCTCGGAGAGGTACTGCGTGGAGACGCCGGCGTCGCGCGCGACCTCGGCCAGCGTGCGCCCCTGGCGGGTGCGCTCCTGCCGCAGCACGCGACCGAACACCTCGCGCAGCAGCGGGGGGCGCTCGGCCTCGGCCGAGTCGTGCGTCTCGATGCTCGTCACCCCACTCGTCATACGTCCGAGCCTATCCGACGGTGCGCTCGCCGGGCGGAGCGTTCACGGTCGGCGAAACCGGCGCGTCGTCGTGCGCCCCCGCGTCGGCGGCGAGCGCCGGCCCCTCCCCGTCGGAATCCTCGTCGAGGTCGTCGGCGTCGTCGTCGCGCAGCGGGTGCTCCAGCTCGTCCTGCGGCATCCGCGCGGCGAGGATGGCGACCACGGCGAGCGGGATCGGGATCAGCGCGGCCAGGGCGAAGGTGGCGGTGAGGCCGATCGCCTGGCTCACCGGGCCCGCCAGCGCGAAGGACAGCGGCATGAAGACCAGCGAGACGAAGAAGTCCAGGCTGGAGACGCGCCCCAGCAGCCGCCGCGGCACCCGGCGCTGCAGCAGGGTCCCCCAGATCACCACCGGCGCCTCGAACAGCACGCCCAGCATGAAGCCGGCGATCACCATGGGCCAGACGCTCTCGGCCATGCCGAAGACCAGCATCGGCAGCGAGGCGACGCCCCAGATGCCCATCATCACCGTGAGGTAGCGGCGGGGCATCCGCCGGGCCGCCATGAACAGCGCGCCGGCCACGCCGCCGAAGCCGTACGCGGCCAGGATCATCGAGTGCTCGCTCGCGGCGCCGTGCGCCTGGTCCTTGATCGCGAAGGGCAGCAGCACGTCGATCGGGCCGACGGTGACCAGCACCATCAGGCTCGCGAAGAGCAGGGTCGCGAGCAGCCAGGGAGTCCGCCGCACGTACTGGATTCCCTCCCAGAGCTCGTGCAGCGGCGAGCCGGGCTCCTCGTCGGCCGAGGCCTCGTCGGCCTGCGGCACCCGGATGCGGACCACCCAGAGCGCGGCGAGCAGGCAGATCGCTCCGGCGACCAGCAGCGCGGAACCGGGATCGGCGACGGCGATGATCCACGCCGCGACCGCCGGGCCGACGGCCATCGCAGCGGCGGGGCGGATCGCGGACTCGTAGCCGTTGACGGCCAACAGCTCGTTCGCGGGCACGAGTCGGGGCACCAGCGCGGAGTAGGCGGGGAAATAGAAACCCGAGACCAGGCCGAGCGCGAGAGATCCGGCCATGAGGATCGGCACGGTGATGGCGCCGACGACGATCATCGCGCCGACGCCTCCGATGACCGCGACCTTGAGCAGTTCCAGGACGAACAGGATGCGCTGCTGCGACACCCGGTCCGCGAGGACGCCGCCGGCCAGGGTGGAGACGAGCAGGCCGATGGAGGCGGCACCCGAGACCAGCGAGACGCTGGTGGCGGAGCCGCCCATGTCGATCACCTGCCACACCACGGAGACCAGCCACATGCCGTCGGTGGTCAGCGCGCAGAGCAGGGTGACGAAGAGGAGGCGGTAGTCCCGGCGCAGCAGCGGCCGCAGCATGCGGGGCACGCGGCTGCGGGGGCTGGGGTCGGTATGCACCTTTCCACGATGCCGCTCCGGGCCTTTGCGATCAACCGGTTTTCTCGATTGACCTCAACCATGGTCGACGTATTAGCGTCCGAGCAATGACCATTGATGGGCGCGTGCGGACCGTCTCCGATCGGAGTCGGCTCCGCTGGTTCCTGATCGGGTCGGTCGCGCTGATCTCCTTCTCCGCCTTCGAGTCTCTGGCGGTGGGCACCGTGCTGCCGCGCGCCGCGGAGGAGTTCGGCGCCACCGCCGAGTACTCCGTGGCCTTCGGCGCCGCCTTCGCCGCGATGATCGTCGCGATCGCCTGGGTGGGGCCGTGGGTGGACCGCAGCGGCGTGAAGCCTCCGCTGATCGCGGGCGCCCTCCTGTTCGCGGCGGGGCTGGTGATCGTCGGCGCCGCGCCGGGCATGAGCGTGCTCGCGCTGGGCCGCGGCGTGCAGGGCCTGGGCTCCGGCTTGATCAGCGTGGTGCTCTACGCGATGGTCGGGCGCCTGGTGCCGCCGGAGGGCCGGCCGCGGGTCTTCGCCGCCTATTCGACGGCGTGGGTGGTCCCGTCACTCATCGGCCCGGCCATCGCGGGCCTCGCGGCCGACACAGTGGGCTGGCGCTGGGTGTTCCTCGGGCTCGCGGGGCCGTCCCTGCTCGCCCTGGTGGCAACGCTGAGGGCCACCGTCGGCCTCGACGAATCGCCCTACCGAAACGACGATCCGCCGGACCGCACGCTGCTGCTGGCCGCGCTGGCGGCCGGCGCGGGCACGGCGGTGGCGCAGTTCGCGGCCCCGAAGGGCGGCGCGGTCTTCCTCGCGGTCGCGGCGGCCGGGCTCGCGGTCGGGCTGGTCGCCACCCGGCGGATGCTCCCCGCAGGCACGCTGACGGCGCGGCCCGGCATCCCGCGCCTCATGCTCGCGAACCTGCTCATGGCCGGCGCCTTCTTCGCGGCGGAGATCTACGTGCCGCTGTACCTGGTGCACATCGACCGGCTCTCCCCCTTCGCGGCGGGATCGGTGATGACGGGCGCCGCCCTGCTGTGGGCGCTGGCCTCGCAGGTCCAGGCACGCATTCCGGCGACGGGGCCGGTGCGCGACCGGCTGCCGCTGATCGGGTCGAGCCTGCTCGTGCTCGCACTCGTCGCGGTCGCGGCGTCCTTCGCGTTCGACGCCCCGTGGCCGGTGATCTTCGCGACCTGGGCCGTCGGCGGTTTCGGCATGGGCCTGACCTATCCGACGCTGTCGATCCTCATGCTCGCGCGCAGCGCCGACGACGAGCAGGGCACGAACTCCAGCGCGCTCAAGCTCTCCGATGCCGTGGGCACCGCGCTCGCGATCGCCTGCGCCGGTGCGGTCTTCGCCCAGGTGCTCGCCTGGGGCCACACCGGCTTCGCCGTCACCCTGCTGGTGCCGCTGGCTTCCGGCCTCGCGATGGTCGCGGTCGCCTCGCGGCTCACGGCCGACTAGCAGTGGCGGCGGCCTCGCGGAGCAGGTACATGGCCCTGCGCACCACGGGGTTCCGGCACTCGGAGTCCTTGACGTAGGCGACGATGGTACGCCGCGGCGCGGGGTTGCAGACGTCGACGGCGACGGTGCCGGGCGGCAGTTCGGTGGCGCCGAGGCGGGGCAGGACGGTGACGCCGACGCCCCGCGCGACGAACCTCAGCGCCGACGGGTAGTCGGTGGTCTCGACAACGAACCTCGGAGCGAATCCCGCTGCGGCGCACGCATCGAGCACGGCCTGACGGCACGCGCCGCGCCGCACGTCGTTGTCGATCCAGCGCTCGTGCTCGAGCTCGGCCATGTCCACCAACTCGCGGTCCGCGAATTCGTGGCCCGCGGGCACGACGGCGACGTAGGACTCCACCACGAGGTCCTCGTGCGAGAAACCCTGCACCGCGGTGGTCTGCCCGTGCTCCTGCCGCACCGCGACGGCGAGATCCGGCCGGCGGGCGGCGATCTCGGTGACCTCGTCCTCGATGCGCAGGCGCAGCCGGGTGTCGGGGAACTCGGCGCTGAGGGTCTGCACGACCGACGGCATCCAGTGCGTGCCCGCGGTGGCGAACACGTTCATGGTGATCCGGTTCGCCTTGCCGGCCCGCAGGTCGTCGACGGTGGCGCCGAGGTCGTTGAGGCTGCTGAGCACCCCGTCGGCCTCGGTGGCCAGGACCCGCCCCGCGGGGGTCAGCTCCACGCCCCGTCCGACCCGTTCCAGCAGCTTGAGCCCCGTCTCCCGCTGCAGGGCGGCGACGTGCTGCGAGACGGCCGACGGCGTGTAGCCGAGGCTGGCCGCGGCTGCGGCCACGGAGCCCGTGGCCGCCACGGAGCGGAAGATCATGAGCCGGTGTGCGTCGAGCATGGCGCCCTCCATTCAGTCCTACTGAATGATAATGCAGAAATATGCGCTTGTGCTTACTCCGGGGCGGTCGCAGAGTGAACGCATGACGAAACGACTCCCCGCCCTGACCCTCGTGGCCGTGATGTTCGCGTGGGCCTCGGCCTTCGTGGTGATCCGCGGGATCGGCCCGCACGTCTCCCCCGTCGCCATGGCGGAGGGCCGCCTGCTGGTGGGCGCCGCGGTCCTCGGCGTGATCTGGGGGATGAACGCCCTGTACAACGGCGGCGCCCGACTGCCCCGTGGGCGGACGCTCGCGCTCACCATCGGGTACGGCGCACTGTGGTTCGCGCTCTACACCGTGCTGGTCAACGCGGCGGAGCAGCACCTCGACGCCGGCACCACGGCGCTGCTGGTGAACATCGCGCCGATCATCGTCGCGGTGCTCGCCGGCTCCTTCCTGCAGGAGGGCTTCCCGCCGCTGCTGGTGGTGGGCATTGCGATCAGCTTCGCCGGGGCCGCGGTCATCGCCTTCACCGGCGACGGCCGGCGCGACGGTGCCGGCGTCGCCCTGGCGGTCGCGGCCGCCCTGCTCTACGGCATCAGCGTGGTGGCCCAGAAACTGGTGCTGCGCACCGTCGACCCGCTCACCGCGACCGCGCTGGGCGCGGGCGTCGGCGCCATCGTACTGCTGCCCTGGGCGCCCCGGCTCTTCGACGAGCTCGCGGCCGCGCCGATGTCGAGCACCCTCGGCGTGATCTACCTGGGCCTGGTTCCCACGGCGCTCGCCTTCCTGCTCTGGGCCTACGCGCTGGCCCACACCCCTGCCGGGGTGACGGCCTCGTCGTCCTACGCGGTACCGGGCCTGTCGATACTGCTGAGCTGGGCCTTCCTGTCGGAGACGCCCACCGCGTGGGGCCTGCTGGGCGGCGTCCTGTGCCTCGTCGGCGTCGCGGTCTCCAGGGTCAGCCCGCGACGTCCCGGAGCAGGACCGACGGCCACTCCTGCACGTCCTGCGGAGTCCGAGCGATCGACAGCGTCGCCCGCGGGAGCGTCCTGCTGAGCTCCTCGGCCGTCGACAGTGGGTGCGACGGATCGTCGATCCAGGCCAGGACGGTGACCGGCACGTCGATGCGGGCGATCTCCCCGAGCGCGGGGAGATCGCTCGCCGCGGCGCCCCGGAAGAGCGAGGGCAGGAGCGCCTCGGGGACGTCGGGTCGCGTCGGCGGGTGTTCGACGGTGGCGGGCGGCGCGACCGCCCCCTCGCCCGCGGCGAGGAACTCCTCCAGCCCGCGCTCCTCGATCAGCGTTGCGGCGGCGCGGTACTCGGCGGCCTTGGCGACGCGCGTCGCCCACGCGGTGGGCGGCACCATGAGCGTGAGCCCGCTGAACCTCTCCGGTTCGCGCACCGCGGCGTGCAGCAGCGTGCCGGTCCCCATCGACGGGCCGACTCCGTGCACCTGCTCCCCGGGGAACCAGTGGTCCAGGAGCCGCAGCAGATCGTCGGCGAGGTTCGGCCAGCGATAGTCGTCCGGAACCGCGCGGCCCGTGGAGAAGCCGTGCCCGCGCGCGTCGTAGCGCAGCAGGCGCGTGCCGTTGAGGCCGCGGCCGAGGTCCAGATCCAGCACCCGGTCCCGAGCGCGACTGGACGTGAGGCCGTGCAGCTGCACGACGGGGCGGCCGTGCTCGTCGCTGTACTCGGCGGCGAGCCGCGCCCCGGGGACGTCGAAGCTGGTCATCCGGCCTTCTCTCGCCGCGCAAAGGGGTCGTAGGAGGGCTAGGGTACCGCCCATGCGCCTGACCAACGTCGCCCACCTGCGCCTGCCCTTCGGCCGGCTGTACGGCTACGACGTCACGGTGTCGGAGCCGGGCGCGGCGCTGCCGGTGTCCTTCGATCAGGCGCGGCACGTGGCCGGCGGGGACCGCCCCGGGTCGTGGATGGCGCTCTCTTTCCACCTCCCCGATCCGGTGCCGCGCGAGCAGCTCGCCACCGCATGGCTCGCGGTGATCGCCCGGCACGGCACGCTGCGGACCGCCTTCCTTTCCGGACCCGACGGGCCCACCCTGCACGAGATCTCGGTACGGCCGGGGAACTGGGTGGAGCACGCGATCGGCCCGGGGCAGGCCGTCAACGACGCCCTCCGCGACGTGCTCGACGACGCCTGCTCCCCCTTTTCCCGTCCCGCGCACCGGCTCTGCGTCCTGGAGACGGCCGCAGGCCCGACGGTGATCGTCGCCGCCGACCACTCGCACACCGACATGTGGTCGATGCTCGTGATCGCGCGCGATCTCCTCGCCGCGCTCGAGGACGTCCGGGCGGGACGGGCACCGTCGACGGAGGCCGTGCCGCCGTTCGTCGATCACACCCGGGCCCTGGCGGGCCGCCCCGCCGCGCCCGACGACGTGCGGCGCCGCTGGTCCGAGATCATCACCGCCAGTGGCGGAGTCATGCCCGTGTTCCCCCTCCCACTGGGCACCCCCGAGGCGCACCGCGAGCGCGTGGAGGTCCGCGACGTCTTCGGCACCGACGAGGTCGCGGCATTCGCCGCGGCGGCCCGGGCGACGGGCGTCTCCACCCTGTCGGCCACCGTGGCCGCGCTGACCCGCGTCACGCTGGACCTCGCCGGAGCTCCCCTGCGCGCCGTGTTTCCCGTGCACAGCCGCTACGACGAGACCTGGCACGACTCGGTCGGCTGGTTCATCACGAACTCGGTGCTCGACTCCCCCTCCGCCGAGCCGGCCGCGGCGGCCGAAGCGGTGAAGGAGGCGGTGCGACTCGGGTCGTGGCCGCTCGCCGACGTGCTCGAGCAGTGGGGCGGAATGCCCGAGGCGCCGGGCATGTTCGCGATCTCGTGGCTGGACCTGCGGCGGCTGCCCGTCCGCGTGGACGCGACCCGGCTCGACGCGCAGTACGTGGGCGCCACCATCCGCACCGACGGAGTGATGCTGTGGTTCATCCTCGACGAGGCGGGGCTGCACCTGCGCTGCCGCTACCCCGACACCCTCGAGGCGCGAGCGAACGTCGGGGCCTGGCTCGACGGGGTGGTCCGCGAGTTGCAGGCCCGTGCCTCGGTGGGCGGGGTGCTGCGCGGCGTCGGCGGCACGTACCGCGTGGAGCGCGCGCGCCGCGACGACGTGCCCGCGATCGTCGCGCTGCTCGCCGACGACGAGCTCGGCGCGACCCGCGAGGTAGGCGACGCCGCCGAGTACGACAGCGCCTTCGAGCTGGTCACGCGCGATCGCTCGCAGTACCTCGCCGTGGTCCGCGACGACGCCGGCAGCGTCGTGGGGACGATGCACCTCACGGTGATCCCGGGCCTGTCCCGGAGCGGCTCGACGCGCCTCCAGATCGAGGGCGTCCGGGTCGGGCGGGGCCACCGCTCGCAGGGCCTCGGCACCGCGATGATCGAGTGGGCGCACCACCACGGCCGGACCCACGGCGCCGTGCTCTCGCAGCTCACCACCGACGTCTCCCGCGAGCGGGCCCGCGCCTTCTACACCCGGCTGGGGTACCGCTCCGAGCACGTGGGTCTCAAGCGCACGCTCTGAGGCTCTTCCGGGTCAGCTGGCGTTGCGCTTGCGTGCCGTCCGCTCCGGCTGGGCCTCGCGGTTCTTCACCGACGCCTTGAGCGCAGCAAGCAGGTCGGCGACCTCGTCGTCCTCGGCTTCCTCCTCGGGCGCCTCGGGGAAGGCGGTGCCGCCGGTCGCCTTCGCCTCGATCAGCTGCCGCAGCTGCACCTGGTAGTCGTCCTCGTACTGCTCCGGATCGAAGTCCGTCGCCATGGAGTCGATGAGCGAGGCCGCCATCGCCAGCTCCTGCGGGCGGATCTTCACGTCCTCGGTGAGCGCAGGGAACTCGGGTGTCCGCACCTCGTCGGGCCAGAGCAGCGTCTGCAGCACCATCACGTTGCCGACCACGCGGAGCGCGCACAGCCGTGTGCGGTTGCGCAGCGTGAAGGTGCAGATGGCGAGCCGATCGGTCTCCTGCAAGGCCTGCCGCAGCAATACGTAGGCCTTGGGCGACTTCGACGAGGGCTCCAGGAAGTAGGGCTTGTCGAACATGATCGGGTCGACGTCCTCGCGCGGCACGAACTCCGTCACCGCGATCTCCCGGTGCTTTTCCACCGGCATCGACTTGATGTCCTCCTTGGACAGCACCACCGTGTCGCCGCCGTCGGACTCGTAGGCGTTCGCGATGTTCGCGAACTCGATCTCCTCGTCGGTGCCCTCGCGGACGCGCTTGTACCGGATGCGGACCCCGTCCTTCGAGTCCACCTGGTGCGACTTCGCGTCGTGGCTCGCGATCGCGGAGTACACCTTCACGGGCACGTTCACGAGCCCGAACGACAGTTCACCCGTCCATATCGCGCGCATGTGACCATTGTGACGGGTGAGGAGTCATTTAGCGAGGGCGTGAGCGGGACGTTCCTCCCCGTTGCGGGCGCGGGGCCCGATAATGGGTCCGTGGCGCAGATCCGGGAGAACCGCGAGGTCGACGGCGTCGGCGTGCAGCTGACCAACCTCGACAAGGTGCTCTATCCCGCCACGGGCACCACGAAGGCCGAGGTCATCGACTACTTCCAGGCCATCGCGCCGTTCGCGCTGCCCCACCTGCGCGATCGCCCGCTCACCCGCAAGCGCTGGCCCAACGGGGTGGACAAGACCGCCTTCTTCGAGAAGCGACTGCCGAGCCACGCGCCCGCCTGGATCCGCCGCGGCACGCAACACCACTCCGACGGAGAGTCGCTCTACCCGATCATCGAGAACGCCGCCGGCATGGTGTGGCTCGGCCAGCAGGCGGCGCTCGAGCTGCACGTCCCGCAGTGGACCTTCGTACCCGACGGCGCCGACCCCGACCGCCCGGAGGCGCCCGGTCCGCCGAACCGCCTCGTGCTGGATCTGGATCCGGGCCCCGACGTCACGCTCGACGAGTGCGCCGCCCTCGCGCTGCGCATCCGCGAGCTGCTCGCCGCGATGGGCATGGACGGCTATCCGGTGACGAGCGGCTCCAAGGGGCTGCACGTCTACGCGCCCCTGCCCGGCGGCATCTCCGCGCAGGGCGCCCGCACGGTCGCGCACGCGATCGCGTCGCAGCTGGAGGCCGAGTCGCCCGAGCTGGTCACCGCGTCGATGGCGAAGGATCAGCGCGGCGGCCGCGTCTTCGTCGACTGGTCGCAGAACAGCGCCTCCAAGACCACCGTCGCGCCGTACTCCCTGCGGGGGCGGGACCGACCGTGGGTCGCCGCGCCGCGCACCTGGGACGAGCTCACCCGGCCCGGCCTGCGCCAGCTCGAGTTCGGAGAGGTGCTCGCGCGGGCCCTGGCCGACGGTGATCTCCTCGCCGGCCTCGACGGTGCCGGGTCTGCGCCCGCGGCACCGTCGGCGACGCCGCCCGAGCCCGTCGACCTGGGCGAGTACCGCGCCAAGCGCGACGCGCGGAGGACGCCGGAACCTTTCGGCGGCGCACCGTCGACCGGCGATCCGATCTTCGTCATCCAGGAGCACCACGCACGGCGCCTGCACTACGACTTCCGGCTGGAACACGACGGCGTGCTCGCCTCCTGGGCGGTGCCGAAGAACCTCCCCGACGACCCCGAGGTCAACCATCTCGCTGTCCGCACCGAGGACCACCCGATGGACTACGCGGCTTTCGAGGGCAGCATCCCGAAGGGCGAGTACGGCGGCGGCGACGTGACCGTCTGGGACCACGGCACCTACGAGCTGGAGAAGTGGCGCTCGAGCGAGGTGATCGTGACCTTGCACGGGAACCGCCTGCAGGGCAAGCGGTACGCGCTGATCCGCACCGGCGAGAAGAACTGGCTGGCGCACCTCACCAAGGACAAGTCCGCGCCCGCCACGCCGACGGCCGGCCTCGCGCCGGATCCCATGCTGCCCACGGAATCCGCGATCGACGGTCTCTCCGCCGCGGACTGGGCCTTCGAGGGCAAGTGGGACGGCTACCGCATGATCGCGACGGTGCGCGACGGCACCGTCTCCCTGCGCACCCGGTCGGGCCGGACGGTGACCGGCGAGTTCCCCGAGTTCGAGTCGCTGGCGGCCGATCTCGACGGGATGGACGTGGTGCTCGACGGCGAGGCTGTCGTGCTCGACCCGGACGGCGTCCCGTCCTTCCACCTGATGGCGGGCGGTGACACCCGGGCCGGCGCGGTGCAGCTGTACCTCTTCGACGTCCTGTCCCTGAACGGCGTGGACCTCACGAAGCGCCCGTGGACGGTGCGCCGCCAGGTGCTGGAAGGCCTTGCGCCGCTGCTCGAGCACGACACGGCGGTGAGCGTGCCGCCCCTCGTCGACGCGGAGACCGGCGCGGAGGCCGCGGCGCTCAGTGCGGAGCTCGGCTGGGAGGGGATCATCGCGAAGCGGCGGGATTCGCCGTATCTGCCCGGGCAGCGCGTGCGCGCCTGGCTCAAGCACAAGAACTGGCGCGACCTGCAGGTCGCGATCGGCGGTTGGAAGCCGGGGAAGGGCTCGCGGGCGAACGGGATCGGCTCGGTGCTGGTGGGCCTGCCCGCGGAGACGGGTCTCGTCTACCTGGGGTCGGTGGGGTCGGGGTTCAGCGACCGCGACCTCGCGACGCTCGCCGAGGAGCTGGAGCCGTTGCGCATGCGCCGCTCCCCGTTCACGGCCCCGATCGACGATCCGGAAGCGCGCGATGCGGTCTGGGTGCTGCCGAAGGTGATCGGCGACGTGCGGTACTCGTCGCTGCGCCGGGGCGGCCACCTGCGGCAACCCAGCTGGCGGGGCTTCCGGCGCGACCTGCTCCCCGGCGACCTGCCCGCCGCCCACGAGGCGCCGTGGGAGGGCCCCGAGCAATAGTTCGTGCACTATTGATTAGTGCACTACTTATCTGTTACCGTCGGGACATGACAGATCCCGACCCCCTCGCCCTGGAACGCCAGGTGTGCTTCGCGCTGTCCGTCGCCAACCGCGCGGTGCTCTCGGTGTACCGGCCGATCCTGGCGCCGATGGGGCTCACGCACCCGCAGTACCTCGTGATGCTCGCACTGTGGGAGGCGTCGCCGCGGTCGGTGAAGGAGATCGCCGAGGCGCTGCAGTTGGACTCGCCCACGCTGAGCCCGCTGCTCAAGCGGCTCGAGGCGCAGGGCCTGATCACCCGCGGCCGCTCCGCGGACGACGAGCGCCGGATCGACGTCGAGCTCACCGACGCCGGCCAGGAGCTACGCGAGCAGGCCCTCGCCGTGCCGCCCGCCGTGATCGAGGCCCTGGGCGCCAGCCTCTCCGAGCTCGAGGACCTGCACCGCGTGCTCACCACCGTCAACGCCAAAGCGCTCGCCGCGGGCGCACTGAAGGAGTCCCGATGAACGCCGTCCGCCGCCGCCCCGATCCCCTGCACTACCTCGCCTGGGTCTACACCGGCTCGCTGCCGGAGCGGAATCGGGAGTGGGTGCGGCACAACCTCACCCGTCGCAGCTGGGCGCTCCGCCACCTGATCCGCGGCCAGCTCGCCGTGCTGCCGGTGTACGCGCTGCTCATGCTGCTGCCCGGCCCGCTGGCGCTGCGCGGGGCCACGGTGCTGCTCGGCGCGCTGCTCGCCGTCTTCTACAACGCCGCCTACATGCGCCCCAACCGCGCCCGCCGGCTGGAGAAGAACGGCCTCGACCCCGAGCTTGAGAACCCCGCCGTGGCCGAGCGGCGCGACGCGACCCGCGCCGCCTACGAGGCCGCGTACGCCCCCGCTCGCGCCTGACACCCCGCGCCCGACCCGCCGCCACCCGCGCGCGACGGCACCGTCGTAGCCTGGGAGCATGCCCGTCGTCCCGAGCGTCACCGTCCCCGGCGTCCGCGTCGGCCACTTCACCGACGCGGCGGCCCGCACCGGCTGCACCGTCGTGACCTTCCCCGACGGCACCGTCGGCTCCGGAGAGGTCCGCGGGGGCGCCCCCGCCTCCCGCGAGTTCGACCTGCTCTCCCCCGAGCGCTCCGTCGAGGAGATCCACGCCGCCGTCCTCACCGGCGGCTCCGCCTTCGGCCTGGCCTGCGCCGACGGGGTGATGCGCCGCCTCGAGGAGGAGGGCCGGGGCGTCGAGACCGTCGCCGGCCGCGTGCCCATCGTGCCCACCCTGGGCCTGTTCGATCTCCTGGTCGGCGACCCGACGGTCCGACCGACCGCCGAGAACGGCTACGCGGCAGCCGCTTCCGCGAGCACCGACACCGAGCTGCACGGCCTGATCGGCGCCGGCGCCGGCGCCACCACCGGCAAGGCCCGCGGCCTGGAGAACCTCCACGATGCCGGCCTCGCCTACGCCGAGATCCGCGCGGGCGACGTGGTCGTCGGCGCGCTGTGCGCCGTGAACGCCTTCGGCGAGATCCTCACCGGCGAGGCCGGGACCCCCGACTTCGGCGGCTACGAGCCCTTCGGCGGCAACCGGCAGAACACCACCATCGGCGTGGTGATCACCAACGCGAAGCTCACCAAGGTCGAGTGCCTGATCCTCGCGCAGGGCGCGCACGACGGCCTCGCGCGCGCGATCGATCCGCCGCACACCCGTTTCGACGGCGACGCCTTCATCTCCGCCGCGACCGGTGCGGTCGAGGCGAAGGTCGACGTGGTGCGGGCGCTGGCGATCTCCGCCGTCGCCGAGGCCATCCGCTCGCGCGCCTGACGCCCTACGCTGAGTCGATGACCATCGCCCGCCGCCCGCTGCGGGCGGCGGCGTGCGCGGTGTCGCTCCTCCTGCTCGGCGGCTGTGCGGTGGTCCAGCGCGACGAGGTCGCCGCACCGGAGGCACCGTCGAGCCCGGCGGTCGTGATCACGACGCCTATCGTGAAGCCCTACGACGTGGTGGCACCCGGCCTGAAGCCCGCGACGGCGCCGAAGCCCACCTCCGGGTCCGGGATCACCACGTACGCCGACCCGTTCGGCGTCTACGCGAGCGTCTGCACCCTGGGCTTCCTCGCCCGCTACCCCGGCGGCCAGGTCGTGGCCTTCACCGCCGGGCACTGCGCCGAGCTGGCCGGAAAGGCCAGGCCGGGCCGTAATCCCGTCGCCCGCTATCTGACGCCGGACGGCGGCAGCACCCCGTTCGGCGAGTACATCAAGGCCACGCGCAGCACCCGCGGGCAGGACATCGCGATCATCCAGCTGGCGGGCCGCGACGTCGCCCCGGTCGCGCGGGCGATCGGCCCGGTCCGGGGCGTCAGCAGCACCGAGGACCTGCGGGCGGGACGGCCCGAGATCTGCGTCGTCGGCGCGCGCACCGGCAAGCACTGCGGCGTGCTCGACGACGTGACCGGCACCCGCATCACCTGGGCCGGAATCCCCGCCGTCGAAGGGGATTCGGGCGGGCCCGTCTACGCCCGCTGGCCCGACGGGACGTTCACCGCCGTCGGCGTGGTCAACACCGTGCACACCCGCGCCGACGGCACCGGAACCGGCGGGGGCACGGGCACCCTCATCGCCGCGGACATCAACGCCAACGAGATGACGCTACTGGGCGTCACCTGAGCAGCGCGGTTCAGCGGGTGAGGCTGGTGCCGAAGACGCGCAGGGCACGGTAGTCGACCCGGAATCGGGCCCGCGTGTGCAGCTCGCCGGCCTCGCCGTCGTGGGCCACACGGAAGGGCTCGTCGGCCTCGATCGTGACGACGGGGGCCTGCAGCTCCCGGTACACCTTGGAATTGCGGATCCGGCCGCTGATCCAGGACCCGAACAGGCGCGCCGTCGCATTGCCGTGGCCGTCCTCGAGGTACCGCACGTCGAGCACGCCGTCGTCGATCCGGGTGCGCCGCCCCGGCACGAAACCCGGTGCGCCGTACATGGAATTGCCCAGGAAGAAGAAGGAGACGGTGACTGGACGGCCCTCGATCCGCACTGACACCGGGGCGGTGTGCCGCAGCACCCGGCGCAGCGCCCGCACCGTCGCGGTGACCCGGCCGATGCGCCGCCGCTGGTACCGCGTGCGGGCGCGCACGAACTCCGGGTACGCGCCGATGCTCGCGGTATTGAGCAGGAGCTTCTGGTCGTTGAGCCACACCACGTCGACGTGGGCGAGGCGCCCGGCGCGGATCGAATCCACGACGGCGGCGACGGTCTCGGCCCCGACGTCCTTCGCGAAGTGGTTGAAGGTGCCCGCGGGGAAAACGGCCAGAGGCTTGTCCGCCGCGACGGCGTGGGCGGCGAGCGTCGCGACGGTGCCGTCGCCGCCCGCGACGCCGAGGAACTCCGCGCGCTCCGCCGCCTCGGCGGCGACGGCCTCGATGTCGGAATCCTCGTCGAGCTCGATGATCTCGGCCTTCGGCAGGGTGCTGCGGATCTCCTCCGCGACCCGGGTACCGGTGCCGTCGCCGGACGCGGGGTTGAGCACCACCACGAGGCCGGCGCCGTCCGGGTCCGTCGCGATCCGCTCGACGGTGGGTTCCGGCGTCATGGTGCGGCTGTCATCGACGGGCGGCACCAGGCGGGCGCCTGCGACCGCGACGCCCGCGCCGACAGCGAAGCCGGCCAACACGTCGCCGGGATAGTGGGCCCCGGTGGCGACCCGGGAGAAGCCCACGGCCCCGGCCAGGCAGGCGAGCGCGTACCCGGCGGTGCGGTTCTCCAGGCCCACCCCGATCGCGAAGGCGGCCGCGGCGGCGGAGTGCCCCGACGGGAAGGAGGTCGACGTGGGCTGGCGGCGTGCCCGCTTGGCCGGCACCCCGTCGTGGACGGGGCGGCGGCGCGGATAGATCCGCTTGAGCCCCTGGTTCACGATGAGGCTGGTGACAGCCAGTGTGGCGATGCCCCGGACGGAGCCGCGACGCGACGACAGCCCACCGAGGCCACCGAGCCCCGCGGCGATCACCATCCACAACTTCGAGTGGTCGGCCGCAGCCGACAGCGGGCGCATCGTGAGATCCAGAAGTGGGCTCGGCGAGATGGCGACCGCGTCGAACAGCCGGCGGTCGAGGTCGCTGAGCCCCTCGTGGAGCGTGCGGAGCGGGTGCGGCGCTGGATGATCCGGCATGAGCGCCAAGGTACTCCCGCACCAGGTGATCTGCGAGGGATCAGCGCAGGTGGACGGCGGCCGCGGCATGGATCGCGTCGGCGAGGCGCTCCGTCGCGCGGGTGTGCAGCCGCCAGGACTGCCAGTACAGCTTCACGTCGACGACGTCGTCCGTGAGCCGGATCAGCGCGCCGCGATCGAGGGCGTCGCCGAGATCCGCCTCGGGCAGGCTGCCCCAGCCGAGACCGGCGCGGACGGCGTAGGTGAAGGCCTCCGACGACGGGATACGGTGCATCGGCGGCGACTCCTTCACGCCACGGCGGTGGAGCACCTTGGTCTGCAGTTCGTCCTTGCGGAGGTCGAACTGCACGACGGGCATCTCGCGCCAGCGCCAGCGGCCGCCGGAACGCCACCGCTCCGCGTACGCGGGGGTGCACACCGGCACGTACCGCATGGTGCCGAGGTACTCGGCTGCGCAGCCCTGCACGGGTTCCGGGTCGGTGGTGATGGCACCGAGCACCGAGCCCGCGCGCAGGAGGTCGGCGGTGTGGTGCTCGTCGTCGACGACGAGACGCAGCAGCGGACCGTCGGGCAGGGCGGCGACCGCGTTGATCACGTCGCGGAACCACGTGGCGAGGGAGTCCGCGTTCACTCCCACGTCGAGCACGGCCGACGGTGCGCCACCCGCGAGCCGGCCCAGCGCGTCGGCCTCGAGCGAAGCGACCCCGCGGGCCAGGCCGAGAAGCACCTCGCCCTGCACGGTGGGACTGCACGGGCCCTCGCGTGTGACCACCACGTGCCCCACCTGCTGCTCCAGAGCGCGGATCCGCTGGCTGACCGCCGACTGCGTGATGCGCAGACGCGCTGCGGCCGCGCCGAAGCTCTCCTCCTCGACGACCGCGACAAGGGTCTCCAGATGGTGCCCGCTCAGCATGAAGTGATTCTAATGGGGGATCGCCTTTTCGTATTGGCGCTAATGCACCTCGCATCCCTAGCGTCGATGCCATGACCTCCGCACTCCTCGCCGGCCTCGGCCTCGGGCTCTCCCTCATCGTGGCGATCGGCGCCCAGAACGCCTACGTGCTGCAGGTGGGCGTGCGCGGCCGCGGCCTGGGCGCGGTGGTGGCGGTGTGCATCGCCTCGGACGTGGCCCTGATCCTCGCCGGGGTGGCGGGCCTCGGTGCCGCGGTCTCCGGCCGGCCGCTGCTCATGGAGGTGGTGAAGTGGGCGGGCGTCGTGGTGCTCGTCGGCTACGGCCTGCGGTCGCTGTGGTCGGCGCGGCGGTCGGAGGGGCTCGTCGCGGGCGGCGACGGTGCCGCCTCGGTCGCGGCCGTCGTGACCGGCGTGCTGGTACTGACCTGGCTGAACCCGCACGTCTACCTGGACACCGTGCTGCTGCTGGGCTCCGCGTCCACGCGCTACGGCGGCGACCGCTGGTGGTTCGCGCTCGGCGCGGCCGTCGCCAGCGTCGCGTGGTTCTGCCTGCTCGGCTTCGGCGCCCGCCGCCTCTCCGGCGTGCTCGGCCGGCCCGGCGTGTGGCGGGCGATCAACCTCGGCATCGGTGCGCTGCTGCTGCTCCTGGCCCTGCGGCTCGCGACCATGCCCCTCGGCGGGTGAGCTGTGCGGTGGATTCTTACCGCTCAGCGGGCAATATCCACCGCATACGCGAGCACGGGGAACCGCCGCGGTAGCCGGTGCGTCCAATGGATATGGGGACGTCGACGGTGGCGAGGCTGATCGCAGAGCATTTCGCGGACCACGACGGTGTCATCACGCGTGGCGCGGCACTGAAGCTCGGAATGAGCTCATCGGCTGTAGCGAGGCGGGTCCACGACAAGCTGTGGATCCAGCTCAGCAGCGGCGTGTACCTATCGGCGACGCACACCTTCACCGCGGAGGCGAGGATGCGGGCCGCCGTGGGAGCCACGGGCGGCGCGGTGGACGGGCCGGCAGCGGCGTGGTGGCACGGCATCGTGGAGTCACCGCCGGACTCGGTGTCCGTCACGGTCCCGCGCCAGAACAAGCGGTCGCCCATCGTGCCGTACTCCCTGGAACTGCACCGGCGCGACCTCCTCCCTGCAGACCTGGAAGTAGTCCGCGGTCTCGCCGTCACGAAGGCCCCGCTGACCGCCCTCGAGGCGGCCTCGTCGAACAGCGCCCACCTCGACCGCGCGCTGCAGGAGGGGATCGTCACTATCGACGGGCTCACCGCCGCGCTGACCCGCAACGCCGGCCGACATGGGATGGCTGAGGCGCGGCACCTGCTCGACGTCGTCGCCGGCGATACGGAGTCGGAAGCCGAGCGTCGATTCCAGTCGCTCCTCGAGTCGCATCACATCACCGGGTGGTGCGCGCAGTTTCCGTTCGGCGTCTACGCGATCGACTTCGCGTTCCCCGAGCAGCGGGTCGCCGTGGAGATCGACGGATGGGCCTTTCACCGCACGGCCGACCGCGCCGCAAACGACGCCAGGAAGCAGAACCGGTTGACTCTCGCCGGGTGGCGGGTGTTGCGCTTCGGGTGGCACCGGCTCGACGGCGACGGCGAGGCCGTGATCACGGATGTCCTGACCGCGGTGAATGCCGCCGCCGCGTGAGCGCGCTCTCACGCGGCAGCAGTGCGGTGGATAGTGCCCGCTGAGCGGCAAGAATCCACCGCAGGAGCAAGCGCGTACGTTGGAATGCATGGCAGCTGTCACGATCATCGGCGGACACGGCAAGATCGCGCTCATCCTGGCGCGCGTCCTCAGCTCCCGGGGCGACGCGGTCACCTCGTGGATACGGAACCCGGAGCACGCGGCGGACGTCGCCGCGACTGGAGCGAAAGCCCTGGTCCTGGACGTCGAGCACGCATCGCGCGAGGAGATCGCGGCGGCGCTGGCAGGCGCGGATGCGGTGGTCTTCTCCGCGGGCGCGGGCGGCGGGAACCCCGACCGCACGTACGCCGTGGACCGCGACGCGGCGATCCGCTCCGTCCAGGCCGCCGAGGCGGCAGGGGTGAAGCGCTACGTGATGGTCTCGTACCTCGGCGCCGCCCCCGATCACGGCGTCCCGGAGACCGACTCCTTCTTCGCCTACGCGGAGGCGAAGGCCGCCGCCGACGTCGCCGTGCGCGCCTCCGACCTGGACTGGACCGTGCTCATGCCGGGCCGACTCACCCTCGACGAGCCGACCGGACGGGTGGATCCCGCGGCGGTGCGGGCCGCGGACAACCCCGGCACGTCGCGCGCGAACGTGGCGCTGGTGGCCGCATCCGTACTCGACCGGCCCGACACCGTCGGGAAGGACCTGCCCTTCACCGACGGCGACGTGCGCATAGAACAGGCCTGGACGTAAGCCCCCCCCGCAGACGACTCGGGCCCGGCACCGTCGAAGGACGGTGCCGGGCCCGAGGACTCTCCGCGTCAACGCAATGCGGAGAGGATGTCCTGCACGCGGTCCTTGGCGTCGCCGAAGAGCATCGCCGAGTTGTCGCGGAAGAACAGCGGGTTCTGCACACCCGCGTAACCGGCGGCCATCGACCGCTTGAAGACGATCACGTTCTCGGCCTCCCACACGGTGAGCACCGGCATGCCCGCGATGGGGCTACTCGGATCCTCGGACGCGGCCGGGTTGACCGTGTCGTTGGCACCGATCACCAGGACCACGTCGGTCTCGGAGAGGTCGTCGTTGATCTCGTCCATCTCGAGCACGATGTCGTACGGCACCTTCGCCTCGGCGAGGAGCACGTTCATGTGCCCGGGGAGGCGGCCGGCGACGGGGTGGATGCCGAACCGGACGTTCACGCCCTTCTTGCGGAGCTCGCTGGTCAGCTCGGCGACGCCGTACTGGGCCTGCGCCACGGCCATGCCGTAGCCCGGGGTGATGACGACGGACTTGGCGCCGGTGAGGAGCTCGGCGACCTGCTCGGCATTGACCTCGCGGTGCTCGCCGTAGTCCTTGTCGTCGGCCGGGCCGGCCTCGATGCCGAAGCCGCCAGCGATGACGGAGATGAACGAGCGGTTCATCGCCTTGCACATGATGTAGCTCAGGTACGCACCCGAGGAGCCGACGAGCGCACCGGTGACGATCAGCAGGTCGTTGCTCAGTAGGAAGCCGGACGCGGCCGCGGCCCAACCGGAGTAGCTGTTGAGCATCGAGATGACGACGGGCATGTCGCCGCCGCCGATCGAGGCGACCAGGTGCCAGCCCAAGAACAGGGCGAGCGCGGTGATCACGCCGAGCAGGATCATCGAGGTGTTGTCGCCGTGGGTGTCCCGCGAGACGTAGACGGCGGTGAGCACGATGAAGACGACGATCGAGCCGACGTTGATGTAGTTCTTGCCGGGCAGCATGAGCGGCGCCGACTTCATCTTGCCGGAGAGCTTGCGGTTGGCGACGATCGAGCCGGTCAGGGTGACTGCACCGATGAAGATGCCGATCGCGATCTCGGCCTCATGGATGTTGGTGAGCGCGCGGACGTCGGCCGGGTTCACGCCGTCGGCGTGGAAGCCCTCGAGTGCACCGTTCCAGCCGATCAGCACCGCCGCCAGGCCCACGAAGGAGTGGAGCAGGGCGATCAGCTCGGGCATGCCCGTCATCTCGACGATGCGCGCGCGCCAGAAGCCGATGACGGCGCCGACGATCAGGGCTCCGGCCAGGAGCGCCACCGGCAGCCAGGTGAGGTCGAGCTCGGGCTTCAGCACCTTGTCGATGACCAGCGCGATGGTCGCCACCAGGGCGATGCCCATGCCGGCGATGCCGTAGGTCAGGCCGCTCTTGGAGGTCTCGTGCTTGGACAGCCCGGCCAGCGAGAGGATGAACAGCAGCGAGGCGACGATGTACGCCGCAACGGAGATTGCAGTGATACTCATGAGTTACTCATGCCCCCTTGCTGAACATGGCGAGCATGCGGCGGGTGACCGCGAAGCCACCGAAGATGTTGATCGACGCGACCAGGATCGCGATCGTCGACAACACCAGAACCGTCGTGGTGTTGGTGGCGACCTGCAGCAGGGCACCGACCACGACCACGCCGGAGATGGCGTTCGTGACCGACATCAGCGGCGTATGCAACGCATGCGCCACGTTGCCGATGACGTAGTAGCCGATGACGATGGCCAGCATCAGCACGGTGAAGTGCTGCGGCAGCGGATTCGGCGAGAAGCTGATGAGCAGGCCGAAGAGGACCACGCCCACGAGGGTGAGCAAGACCTTCTTGGATGCCGACATCGGCTCCTTGACGGGCTTCGCGTCCACGGGCGCGACGGCCGCGGCCTTCGGCGCGGCGGAGACCTGCACGGGCGGCGGCGGGAAGAGCAGCTCACCCGCGCGGGTCACGGTGATCGACCGCTGGACGGGATCCTCGAAGTCGAGCACGAGCTGCCCGTCCTTCTCGGGCGTCACCAGCTTGAGCAGGTTGACGAGGTTCGTGCCGTACAGCTGCGAGGCCTGCGCGGGCAGACGCCCCGCGAGGTCGGTGTAGCCGATGATGGTGACGCCGTTCGGCGTGACGATCGCCTGGTCCTTGACGGTGCCGCCGACGTTGCCACCGTTCTGCGCCGCCATGTCGACGATGACGCTGCCGGGCTTCATCGACGCGACCATCTCCTCGGTGATGATCCGCGGCGCGGGGCGCCCGGGGATCAGTGCCGTGGTGATGATGATGTCGACGTCCTTGCACTGCTCGGCGTACAGCTGCGCCTCGCGTGCCTTGTAATCGTCGCCCATCTCTTTGGCGTAGCCGGTGGCCGAGACCTCGGCCTCCTCGTTCTGCACGGAGAGGTACTCGCCGCCGAGCGAGGCGACCTGGTCGGCGACCTCGGGGCGCGGGTCGGTGGCGCGCACGATCGCGCCGAGCGAGCCCGCGGCACCGATCGCGGCGAGGCCGGCGACGCCGGCACCCACCACGAGGACCTTGGCGGGCGGGACCTTGCCGGCGGCCGTGACCTGACCGGTGAAGAACCGACCGAAGACGTGCGCGGCCTCGACGACGGCGCGGTAGCCCGCGATGTTCGCCATCGAGGACAGCACGTCCATCGACTGCGCGCGCGAGATGCGGGGGACCGACTCCATGGCGAGCGCGGTCAGCTCGCGGCGGCGCAGGTCCTCGAGCAGCTCGGGGTTCTGCGCGGGGGCGAGGAGACCGGCGACGGTCGTGCCCGGGCGGATGCCGTCGAGCTGGGAGGCCGACGGGGCGTTGACGCCGAGCACGACGTCCGCGGCGCGAGCGTCACCGATCGACGCGCCGGCCTCGACGTAGGCCTCGTCCGCGAACGAGGACGCGACACCGGCGCCCGAGTCCACGACCACCTCGTAGCCGAGCTTGATCAGCTGGGCCACCGTGGCGGGGGTTGCGGCGACGCGGGTCTCGCCCGGCTGTGCCTCTTTCAAAGCTCCGATGATCATGCGCAGCACTCCCGCTGCCGACCCACGGACGGAGTCATGGTCGGTCCACCGACGTTCATTGATTCGTTCCTGTCGTCCCTACCGGGCCGCGGATGCGCGCCCGGAGCTCCGGCAACGGGTCGACTCCATGCGTGTACGACCCCGCCGCGGTGTGAACGGAGGCGAATTGACGCGAAAGGCCCGGGGTCGCCGGGCATCGCGAGGGCACGCTGGTCGCCTGATGCGCAGAACAGTGGGCTGACCATAGCACGCCATAACTTACTGCTCGGTAGCCTCGTGAGCCGCATCACTCCACGGGATTCCGCCCGTGATCAGAGGCCTGACGGCGGCTCCTCGCCGGGCAGATCGACGCTCATGTAGCGGTCGATCAGTGTCGCGAATGTGCGCAATTCCTCCGGGGACCAATCGGCCGTCCGGGCCTCGATCCGGCGGCGCCATTCGCGGTCGGTCTCGGCCAGCACGCGCTCGGCCCGCTCGGTCAGGCGCAGCTGTCGCGAGCGGGGGTTGCCGGGGTCGACGTCCCGGGTGATGAGGCCCCGTCGTTCCAGCCCCGCGAGCTGGCGACTGGCGGTCGACTTGTCGATCGACACGGCCTCGGCCAGGTCGACGGCGCGGATCCCCGGCGACTCGTGCAGCACGAACAGCAGCGTGAAGTCGACGTAGGAGACCTCCGCGCCCACGAACCGCGCGTCGCTGCGGATCCGCTTGGCCAGCCCGACGATGCCCCGGACGATGAGGTCCACCTCATCGGGGGCTGCCACCGGGCCGTCGGACATCAGTAGCCCCGGTCGGCATCGATGACGGCGAGCGGCTCCATGCCGTTGGCGACGCGGCGCACGTTGACCTCGACGCGGGCGAGCAGCGCGGGGCGCAGGTGGTGCGGCGGGTTCGCGACGTGCGGGGTGATGATCGCGTTGGGGATCGACCACAGCGGATGGCCGTCAGGGAGCGGCTCCGGGTCGGTGACGTCCAGTCCGACGCCCCCGATCGTGCCCTTTTTCAGCGCCGCGACCAGCGCGTCCGTGTCGATCAGCGAGCCGCGCGCGACGTTGATGATCCACGAGTGCGGCTTCAGCTGCGCCAGGACCTTCGCGTTCACCAGGGCGCGGGTCTCGGCGGTCGACGGTGCCGCCAGGATCACGTGATCGACGGCGGGCCAGACCTCGTCCAGCCGGTCAGCGGTCACCACGACCGCGTCGGAGACGTCGGCGCCCGAGCGGTTCACGGCGACGATCTTGACGCCGAGACCACGGAGCGCGGGGATGATGTCGCGGCCGATGCCGCCCGCGCCGACGATCGCCACCGTCGTGCCGCCGAGCCGGCCGGTGCGGGTGCCGGCACCGGCCGCGTCCCAGGAGGTCTCGCGGCGCCAGAGCCCGCGCACGCCGGCGAGCAGCAGCGCGATCGCCTGCTCGGCGACGGTGCCGGAGTAGGCGCCCGCAGCCGACGTGAAGACGACCTTCGGATTGCCCGCGATGACGCCGCCGTCGAGGAAGCCCTCGACGCCGGCGAAGGGCAGCTGGACCCAGCGCACGCTCGGCGGGAGCGTCGGCAAGGGCGCGCGGGAATCTGTCCAGACGAGGCCGGAGGCACGGGCCAGCGGCCCGGGCTCGCCGCCGCCCGCGGTGATCGCTGCGTCGAAATCGGGATCGGGCTTCGGGCCCACGGCGATAACGGGCGCGTCGTCGAATGACATGTCGCAAAGCCTAATGAGCCCACATCGGCGCCGTGGCCCAGCCGCGCCGATTCGATCTGTGAAAACTGAGACTTGTGTTACCTAGTGAGTCTCAAGTTAAGATTGAGACTATGTCGATGTCCTTCTTCCACCCCGCGCAGCCGCGCCTCGCCGCGCTCCGGCGTCGCATCGAGGCGACGACGGTGGTCCGACGGATCGACGACGTGCGGCCTACCACCGCCTGGAAGGTGGTCAGCTCGGTGATCTACTCCGGCCTCATCGCCGCGCTCGTGATGGGGGCGGCCGTCCTGCTTCTCGGCGTCAGGCCGTCGAGCCCCGAGGTCGCTCCGGTGAGCTCCGTCGAGGTCGGCGACTGCGTCACCGTCTCCGGCGGCAATGCCACGCGCACCGGCTGCGACGGCACCGGCCTCAGCTTCGCCGTCGCCGAGAAGGCCGCCGCGAAGACCGCGTGCAGCCAGCCGAGCTACGCGCGCGTCGAGTCCGCGGGCGCCGTCCTGTGCGTCGTCCCCAAGCTCACGCTCGGGAACTGCTACCAGGTCAAGCCCGACCAGGCCGCGACCACGGACATCCGCCCCGTCGACTGCCCGTCCGCGACGGGCAGCGCACCGTCGAACGTGATCCGGGTGATCGAGCGGGCGGCAGGCGCACCGCTGACCTGCCGCGGCTCGGCGGCGCTGAACTACGTCGCGCCGCAGCGCGTGAGCTACTGCATCGCGCCGGTCACCTAGACCGGAACACGCAGGAGGGGCGGCCGGATGGTCCGGCCGCCCCTCGCTCGTGCACGGATTGATTCAGGCGTCAAGGTCCTGTGCCACGAGGGCGGCGATCGCGTCGACGGTGCCCTGATCGGCGGATTCGACGGTGACCTCCACGCCCTGCTCGGCGCCGAGGGTCATGATCATCAGCGCCGAACCGGCGTCCACCGGCTCGCCGCCGGCGACGGACAGGGTGACCTCGTGGCCCGACTCGTTCACGGCGTTAGCGATCACGGCGGCGGGGCGGGCGTGCAGTCCGACGGCCGATCCGACGGCAACGGTGGTGCTGGGCATGTCTCTCTCCTCGTGGGGTGTTGGTCTCCGCGCCGCCGGTCGGCCGCGGGAGTGGTCAGGACCAGTATTACGCGGCGACGGCCGCGGGCTGGGCGGATTCGGTCGCTGCGGCGTCCGCGCGTCCGACCGACTTGGCCGCGACGACCGCGACGGCGCTCACCACGACGCCGGCGGCGAGGGCGATGAGGAACTTCCACCACGTGCCGTTCATGGCGAACAGGACGAAGACGCCGCCGTGCGGGGCGCGCAACTGGGCACCGAGCGCCATGGACAGGCCGCCGGTCACGGCGCCGCCGAGCATCATCGACGGGATCACCCGGAGCGGGTCGGCCGCAGCGAAGGGAATGGCGCCCTCGGAGATGAACGACGCCCCGAGGAACCAGGCGGCCTTGCCGTTCTCCCGCTCGGGCTCGGTGAACAGGCTCGGGCGCAGCACCGTGGAGGCGAGGGCCAGCGCCAGCGGCGGGACCATGCCCGCGGCCATGACGGCGGCCATCATCTCCCACTGCGGCACGCCCGCGGTGGCAAGCCCGATACCGGCGACGCCGAAGGCGTACGCGGCCTTGTTCACCGGGCCGCCGAGGTCGAAGCACATCATGAGGCCGAGGACCACGCCGAGCGCGATCTTGCTGCTGCCGCTCATCCCGTTGAGGGCGTCCGTCATGGCCTCGTTGACCCAGCGGAGCGGGCCGGCGAGCACCATGTACATCAGTCCGCCCGTGATCAGCGTCGCGAACAGCGGGATGATCACCACCGGCATCAGGCCGCGGGCCCACTGCGGCAGCCGCAGCTTGCCGATCCACAGCGCGACCACGCCGGCCAGCAAGCCGCCGACGACGCCGCCGATGAAGCCGGCGTTCACCGTCACTGCGAGCACGCCGGCGACGAATCCGGGTGCGAGACCAGGACGATCGGCGATCGCGTAGGCGATGTAGCCCGCCAGTACCGCGACCATGAGGCTCATGGCTGCCCCGCCGGCCGCGAACGCGACCCCGCCGAGGTAGGTCAGGAGACCACCGTCCGGCAGGTTCCACAGGGAGTTGTGAAGCGCGAAGTACGCTCCGTCCGACATCCCCTCCGCCTGTGTGCTGTTGCCGATCTCGTATCCCGCGAGGAGGAAGCCGAGTGCGATGAGCAGGCCGCCCGCCGCGACGAACGGGATCATGTAGCTCACGCCGGTGAGCAGGGCGCGCTTGAGCTGCCCGCCGAGTCCCGTGGGGGCCGTTGCGGATTCGGCGCTCGCGGCGGCGGCGCCGTCGACCCGGGCGGCGTGCGGGTCCGAGGCGGCGGCGACGGCCTCGGCGATCATCGCGTCCGGCTCGTTGATGCCGCGCTTGACGCCCGAGGTGATGACGGGCTTGCCCGCGAAGCGCTCGCGGCCCTTGACGCCCACGTCGGTGGCGAAGACGACGGCGCCCGCGTCGGCGATGGTCTGCGCCGAGAGCGGCGTGGAGCCGGAAGAGCCCTGGGTCTCGACGGTCAGTTCGACGCCGGCGCGCTCGGCGGCCAGCTTGAGAGCGTCGGCCGCCATGTACGTGTGCGCGATCCCCGTGGGGCAGGCCGTGATCGCCACCAGCGAGGGCTTGTCCGACGGTGCCTTCTCCTCGGCGCGCGCCGCCGGAGCCACCGCGGAGAGAGAGGCGGGCTTCGACTCGGCGGGCTTGGGGGTGATGACGCCCTCGACGAGGGCGACCACCTCCTCCGGCGTCGCGGCGGCGCGGAGCGAAGCGGTGAACTCGGGCCGCACGAGGGCGCGGGCGAGCGCGCTGAGCAGCTTCATGTGCTGCGAGCCCCCGGATTCCGTTGCGGCGATGAGGAAGACGAGGTCGGCGCCGCCGTCTGGAGCGCCGAAGTCGACCTTCGGGTCGAGCCGGGCGAAGCCGAGGCTCGCGGCGGTGACGGCCGCTGCGCGGCAATGCGGGATGGCGATGCCACCGGGGAGGCCGGTGGCGGACTGGGCCTCGCGGGCGAGGGCCGCCCCGACGAGACCGTCGACGGAGGTGGACCTGCCGGCGTCCGTGATCCGGGCGGCGAGGTAGGCGATCACCTCGTTCTTGTCGGTGCCTGCCGAGACGTCGAGCGCGACCAGCTCGGGCGCGATGATCGATTCGGTCATGGGTGTTCTCCGGTTCTGCTGGTGGATCGGGGCGGAACGAGGGGTACTACAGGGCGGTGACCCGCACGTCGGTGACGGCGAGGTCCTCCGGTCGGGGCGCCTGGGTGCCCGGCAGTGCGGCGGCTGCGGCGCCGTAGGCGACCGCGAGGGAAAGACGCTGCGGCGCATCAGCACCGCGCGCATGAGCGATGAGATAGCCGGCGAGGGAGCTGTCGCCGGCGCCGACGGTGCTGCGCACCGTGATCGGGGGCGGCGCGGCGACCCAAGCGCCTTCGTCAGTGACCAGCAGCGCGCCCGCGGCGCCGAGCGTGGCCAGGACGGAGGCACCCGTGGCGCGGTGCAACTCGTCGGCAGCCTGACGGACGGGCCCGAGATCGCCCGCCGCCGCTCGGCTCTCGAGCTCGGCGCCGGCCTCGGCACCACGGCCCACCAGCTCGGCGAGCTCCTCGGCATTGGGCTTGAGCAGCGCGATGCCGCGCACCGCCGAGGCCGCGAGCGCCGGTCCGGAGGTGTCGACCGCAATGCGCGGGCCACCAGGCCCGGCCCCGAGGCGCTCGGAGAGACGGGCGTACCAGTCGTCCGGAAGGCCGGGCGGCAGTGAACCGCACAGGGCGAGCCAGGCGGCACCGTCGGCGGCGGCGACGATCGCGTCCTCGAGCGCCAGCGCCGCCTCCGGCGCCAGCCGTGCCCCGGGCGCATTGAGCTTGGTGGTCGTGCCGTCGGGCTCGGTGACGGTGATGTTGCTGCGGACCTCGTGCCCGACGGGGACCGGGATCGCGGGCACGCCGAGGCGAGAGAGTCCGACGAGCAGCGGGTCGCCCTGATCGGCCGGGAGCACCGCGACGGTGCCCTCCCCCGCCGCGTGCACGACGCGAGAGACGTTGACACCCTTGCCGCCCGGATCCACGGCGGCACCCTCGGCGCGGTGCACGGCGCCGCGGCGCAGCGGTCCGCCGAGCACGACGAGCCGGTCCAGGCTGGGGTTGGCGGTCACAGTGACGATCATCGGGCGGCGACCTCGACGTCCACGCCGTGGTCGGCGAGCGCCGCCGCGAGCGCACCGGTGGGCACCGCGTCGGTGACCAGCACGTCGACCGCACCCAGGTCCGCGAAGGCGACCAGGCTCTCGCGCCCGAACTTCGAGGCGTCTGCGACCAGGACCACGAAGTCGGTTGCGCGGACCATCGCCGTCTTCACCGCGGCCTCGTCGGCGTCGGGCGTGGACAGCCCGCGCTCGGCACCGAGACCGTTGGCGCCGAGGATCGCGACGTCGGCACGCAGCCCGGCGATCTCGGCGACCGTGCCGGCACCGACCGCCGCCTGGGTGAGGCCCCGGACTCGGCCGCCGAGCAGCCGCAGCTCGACGGCCTCGCGGGTCGACAGCGCGGCCGCGACGGGCACGGAGTTGGTGATCGCGGTGATGTGCAGGGTGGCTGGGACCTCGCGAGCCGCGGCGATGGTCGTGGTGCCGGCGTCGAACAGCACCGAGCCGCCCGCCGGGGGCAGGAAGCGCCGGGCCGCGACGCCGATCAGGCGCTTCGCCTCGGCGTTGGTGCCCTCGCGCTCCCCCAGCCCCGATTCAGCGCCGGCCAGGACGCCGGCGGCCACGACGCCACCGTGCACTCGGCGGACGCCGCCGAGGCGTTCGAGGGAGTCCAGGTCGCGGCGCACCGTCTCCGGAGTCACGTCGAACCGTTCGGCCAGTTCCATGACCGACGCGCGACCGCGGCCACCGACCAGTTCACTGATCGCGCGCTGTCGTTCCTCCGCGTACATCGCCCCTCCGAGTTCGTGGTTTTCTGTGGTTATAGATTTGATTTTTCTGTTTTTACGCCTGTTTGTGTTGACAAGTCAAGCAGATTTCGTAATCTGTGTCACATGACTTCGCAGCAGTCGGCCGCGTCCGGCCTCGCCACCCTCACCGGCACCCCCGTCGTGCCCGGAGTCGCCTATGCGCCCGTCATGTGGCCCGGCGCGCGCCCCGAGGTCCCGCCGCCGGTCGACCTCCCGGAGAACGACCGGGACGCCGAGGCCGCCCGGTTCTCCACCGCGGCGCAGGCCGTCGCCGATCGGCTGCGAACCCGCGCCGCACAGGCCCAGGGCGCCGCGGCGGAGGTCCTCGGCGCGAACGCGGGGCTTGCCTCCGACAAGGCGTGGATCGGCACCACGGAGAAGCTGATCCGGGCCGGCACTCCCGCCGCGAACGCCGTCGCTGCCGCGACCGAGCAGTTCGCGGACATGTTCACCAAGCTCGGTGGCCTCATGGCCGAGCGCGTGACCGACCTGCGCGATGTGCGGGACCGCGTCGTCGCCGAGCTGCTCGGCGGCCCCGAGCCCGGCGTCCCGGTGCCGGATGCACCGTCCATCCTGCTGGCCGATGACCTCGCCCCGGCCGACACCGCGGGCCTCGACCCCGCGCTCATCGTGGGCATCGGCACCCGGCTCGGCGGAGCCACCAGCCACACCGCGATCATCGCCCGGCAGCTCGGCATCCCCTGCATCGTCGGGCTCGCGGGGGCAGGCACCGTGGACGCGGGCACACCGGTGCTGCTCGACGGCGGAGCGGGCACCGTCACCGTCGCCCCCGACGAGGGCGAGGCGCGGACGCGGGTCGCGGAGGCGGCGCGGGAGGCGGCCGAGATCGCCCGGTGGCGCGGGCCGGGGCACACGTCCGACGGTGCCGCGGTCGCGATCCTCGCCAACGTGCAGGATGGGGTCACGGCGCGGGGCGCCGCCGAGCGACAGGTGGAGGGTGTGGGCCTGTTCCGGACCGAGCTGGCCTTCCTCGACCGGGCCGACGAGCCCTCGGTCGACGAACAGGCCGCGCTGTACCGCGAGGTGATCGACGCCTTCCCCGGGCAGAAGGTCGTGATCCGCACGCTGGACGCGGGCTCCGACAAGCCGCTGAAGTTCGTCGACCACGGCGAGGAGGAGAACCCCGCGCTGGGCGTGCGCGGCATCCGCATCGCCGTGGGCGACCCCGGGTTGCTGGACCGCCAGCTGGACGCGATCGCCGCCGCGGCCGAGGGTGCCGCCGCGCAGCCGTGGGTGATGGCGCCGATGATCGCGACCGCCGCGGAGGCGCGGGACTTCGCCGCCAAGTGCCGGGAGCGCGGGCTGACGGCGGGCGTCATGGTGGAGGTCCCGGCCGTCGCGCTGTGCGCCGACGCCGTGCTGGCGGAGGTGGATTTCGTCTCGCTCGGCACCAACGACCTCACCCAGTACGCCATGGCGGCCGACCGGATGAGCACCGATCTGGCGGCGCTCACCGATCCATGGCAGCCGGCGGTGCTGAAGCTGATCCAGCTCACCGCCCGGGCCGGCGCGGACGCGGGCAAGCCCGTGGGCGTCTGTGGCGAGGCCGCGGCCGACCCGCTGCTGGCCTGCGTGCTGGTCGGCCTCGGCGTGACCTCGCTGTCGTGCGCGGCCGGCGCCGCCGCGGCCGTGGGCGCCCGGGTCGGCTCGGTGACGCTGCAGCAATGCCGTGGGGCGGCCGAGGCGGCGGTCGCCGCGACGGACCCCCAGGCCGCCCGAGAGGCGGCGCGCGCCGCAATGGCCTGAAACCTGTCGGCCCTCAGTGCTAGACCTGAGGGCGTCACGGGCGCAGCGGGCGCCCGGCATCGGGCGAGGAGCCGCCATGATCGACCACTTCGGGATCAACTGTGCCGACCTGGACGCCGCGAAGCGGTTCTACGACGGGGTGCTGACCGTGCTCGGCTCGCGCCGCCTCATGGACTTCGAGGTGGCCGTCGGCTATGGCGTCGAGCAGCCCGTCTTCTGGATCTCCGGCGCCGCCGAGGGCGCGTCGAACCGGGAGGCGCACATCGCCTTCACCGCACCCGACACCGCCACCGTGGACGAGTTCCACCGGGTCGCCCTCGAGCTGGGCGCGGAGTCGCTGCACGCGCCGCGCCTGTGGCCCGAGTATCACCCGGGCTACTACGGCGCCTTCATCCGCGACGCCGACGGCAACAACGTGGAGGCCGTCTTCCACGGGGCGGCGTAGGACCGGAGTTCCGGGGATGTTCAGGGCGGGTTCACCGGACCCGGAATACATCGGACCGCAGTCCGGTTATGCTCGATGAGTCTTGAGAGTTCAATCATCGAAGGAGCATCCCCATGAGCAACGTCCTCCCCGCCGGCACCTACGTCGTCGACGCCGTCCACTCGTCCGTCGAGTTCTCGGTCCGCCACCTGATGGTGAGCAAGGTCAAGGGCCGGTTCGACGAGTTCAGTGGCACGATCACGGTCGCCGAAGACGGCACCGCGTCGCTCTCCGCCGAGGTCGACGTGACCTCCGTGAACACCCGCAACGCGCAGCGTGATGCGCACATCCGCACCGCCGATTTCTTCGACGCCGAGAACCACCCGAAGGCCACCTTCCTCTCGACCGGCGTCGCCGAGAAGGGCTCGAACTATGCGCTCACAGGCGAGCTGACCCTGCGGGGCGTCACCAAGCCCGTCGAGTTCGAGCTCGAGTTCCTCGGTACCAACCCCGGTATGGGCCAGGGCGAGGTCGCAGCGTTCGAGGCCAAGACCGTGATCACCCGCCAGGACTTCGGCATCACCATCGACATGCCGCTCGAGACCGGCGGCAAGGTCATCGGCGACAAGATCACCCTGACCCTCGACATCGAGGCCCTGCGCCAGGCCTGATCCGCAGCGCGACGAAGCCCCCGACCGCCGGAGTGCGGTGCGGGGGCTTCGTCGTCGGGCTCAGTAGTGGAAGGTGTCCGACGGTGCCGGCGCGTGCTCGCCGTCCAGACCGTCGGCCACGACGATGCCGTAGGCGCGAGCCAGGTCGAGGATCTTCGTTGCCCGCGCGATGCGGGGCAGGTCCGAGCCGTTGCGGATCTCGCCGCCGTCGCGATCGAAGTCCGCGAAGAACTCCCGCGACCAGCGGATGTCCTCGGGCGAGGGGCTCAGGCCCTCGTTCACCGGGTGACACTGGTCGGGCGTGAGGCAGATCTTGCCGGTCATGCCGAATTCGGCGGAGACCGCGGTGGCCTCCGTCAGCAAGAGTCCCTTGGAGCCGACAGTCGGCCCGTCGATCGCGCCCGGCAGGTGCGCGGCCTTGGCGGCGATGGTGAATCGCGAGCGGGCGTAGGCCAGCGTCGTCGGATCCCCGCCGAATCCGGTATCACGACGGAAGTCGCCGATACCGAAGGCCAGGCGGAAGGTGCCCTTCGCGGACGCGATCTCGCTGATCCGCTCCAGGCCGCGCGCGGTCTCCACCAGCGCGACGATGAGCGTGTCCGGCAGCCGCTTGGCGGTCTCGGTGACGTGGTCCATCGACTCGACCATCGCGAGCATGACGCCGCCGAGGTGCTTCGCCTCCCGCAGCGCCTCCAGGTCGTCCGCCCACCACTGCGTGCCGAAGCCGTTGACGCGGACCCACCCGTTGTTCGGCGTCCCGTCGACCTCGCGGCTGAGCCAGTCGACCACGTTGTTCCGCGCGACCGTCTTGTCCTTGGGTGCGACGGCGTCCTCGATGTCCAGCACCACGATGTCCGCGCGGGAGCGGGCCGCCGCGTCGAAGCGCTCCGGCTGCGCGGCGTTGACGAGCAGCCAGCTGCGCGCGAGCACGGGATCGATGCGGAAGCCGACGGGCTCGTCGGTGTCGTTCGTGGGGGTGAGCGGGGCCGGCGGGGTCATGAGGGCTACAACCTCGACTCTCTCGTGTGGGTTCGCTGAAAGGGTACCGATACGCGGAAAGGCCCCGGGCAGGTGCCCGGGGCCTTCCTCAGGATCTTTCGATCAGCGCGTGATCAGTTGAACCAACCGGTGCGCTGCATCTGCCACACCTGGTCGCTCCAGTAGCCCCACGTGTGGGTGCCCACCGACGAGAAGTCGTAGTGAGCGCTCACGCCGGCCTTGTCGGCGGCGGCCTTGAAGGCCTCCGACTGCGACTTGGCGAGGATCTCGAGCGGCACGCCCTGAACGATATCGGCGGGCGACGGGTTCGGGGTGTACTTGCCGGGCTCGCCGGTCGAGGCGGTGATCCACAGCTTGGTGCCCTTCAGGCGCGCAGCCTGCACGGTCGGGTCGTTCTTCGCCCAGTTGGCGTCGAACGGGCCGCCCCACATGTCGAGGACGTTGTAGCCGCCCGCATCCAGCATCGCGACACCCACGGCGACCGGCATGCCGGGAGCCGAGGTGTTCAGGAAGCCCGACAGCGCAGCGGCGCGCTTGTACACGCCCGGGTTGTTCGCAGCGTTGATGAGGGCCGCGCCGCCACCCATCGAGATGCCGACGATCGACAGGTTGCTCGAGAAGCCGCGCGACTTGATGTACGCGGGCAGGCTCGTGGCGAGGAAGTTGCCCCACGTCGGCTTGTAGGTGCCGTTGCCCTGCTTGGACGAGTTCGCCCAGTTCGTGTAGAACGCCGCAGTGCCACCGACGGGCATGACGACGTTGACGCCCTTCTCGGACAGGAAGGCGACGTTGGAGTCACGCTCCCAGCCGGAGACGTCCTGCGTGGCGCGCAGACCGTCGAGCAGAACGACGGTCGGGGCCTTCGCCGGATCGGTCGTGGTCGAGGCCCACGAACGGACCGTGACGGCCGGCATGCCGGCTCCGTCGACCTTCTCGGACTTGAAGCCCTTGGGCGGGTTCTTCGCCGACCCCGGACCCCAGGCGCCGGCGACGCCGGCACCCAGACCGGCGAGGGCGGGCACCATGGCCGCGGTGAGAACCGCTGCACCCGCTCGCTTACCCCAGGCTGCTCGCATTGCTGACCTCTCCTTTTTCACGCGGAGTCTCCGCGCAGTAGCTGGTGGACCGGACGGATGGTCAACGAGACCAGCCTTGTCACAGCCGTCACTCTAACATCGTTCGTCACACATGTCACACTATTCACACGCGTCACATGAATGACACTCTCCCTGGATCTCATCGGAATCACAGGGTAAGTCGTTACAGACACTCCCGGTTTCCTCAGGAAAGTCGTCCAGCTCACAATACGACAAACGACCCCGTTCGTCCGAACGAGGCCGCCTGTCGTGTGATCTGTTCGTGGAATCGCGAAGAATTACTTCGAGAACCAGCCGGTGCGCTGCATCTGCCACACCTGGTCCTGCCAGTAGCCCCACGTGTGCGTGCCGGCCGCCGGGAAGTCGTAGTGCACCTTGTTCAGGCCGGCGCGCTGCGCCGCACCCTGGAAGGAGCGCGACTGCGAGAGCGCGAGCCACTCGAGCGGCACGCCCTGGATGACGTCGGCCGGGCCCGGGTTCGGGGTGTACTTGCCGAAGACGCCGTTACCGGCCGAGATCCACAGCGGGATGTTCTTCAGGCGGTTCACCTGCACGGTCGGGTCGTTCTTGGCCCAGCGCGAGTCGAACGGGCCGCCCCACATGTCGAGACCGGCGTTGTAGCCGCCCGAATCCAGCGACGCGATGCCGACGGCGATCGGGACGCCCGGCGCCGAGATGTTGTTCAGGCCGGAGAGCGAAGCGGCGCGCTTGTAGTAGCCGTTCGACTCGAGGGTGTTGATGATCGCGGCGCTACCGGACATCGACAGGCCGACGAGCGAGACATTGTCGCTGAAGCCGAGGCTGCGGATGTACTGGGGCAGGCTGTTCTTGAGGAACGACGCCCAGGTGTAGCGGTAGGCCTGGCGGTTCGTCGACGACGGGCCCTGCCAGTCGGTGTACCAGCTCGAGGTGCCGCCGACGGGCGTCACGACGTTGATGCCCTTCTGCGACAGGAAGGCCACGTTGGAATCGCGCTCCCAGCCGGAGACGTCCCAGGTGGCGCGCAGGCCGTCGAGCAGCACGACGGTCGGGGCCTTCTTGGGGTCGGTGGTGGTCGAGGCCCAGCTGCGGACCTTGACGTTCGGCATGCCGGCGCCGTTGACGAAGGCCTGCTTGAAGCCCTTCGGCGGGTTCTTGGCGCTGCCGGGGCCCCAGGCGTTCGCGGCGCCCGTGCCGGCGATCGTCAGGGCCGGAATGGCAGCCACGGTGACCGCGGCGGCGGTGGCCTTCTTGGCCCAGCCGTTACGCATACGCATACGAGACTCTCTTCCTCAGTGTTTCCGCCCGGTGGGCGCGTGCTAACCGCCTGCGCGGTGCCGGCGTGCCGGCCCCGTCAGTACCACAGGGAGGCCCCGCGGCAGACCAACGCGAGCGGTTCAGTGCTCGTCAGGCACTGTATGCGAGATCTCAGTTCCTGACAAACTCTTAGTCGGAGCGTCGTGTCACCGTGTTACACCCACCGGTGAAGATCGATGCACTCGGGCAGGTCAGCGCAGTACATGAGGTGTTTTTTCGATCTCGATCACGTCGATGTCGGAGGCCTCGCACTCTCAGCTTCCGCCCAGACTCACGCCGGATACGGGGGTGTCGGCGCACCGTCGGACCCCGTACCGTCAGGGCGTGTCGTTCTCCCTTCCCGACCTCTCCGAATCCCCCACCGAGCGCTACGCCGAGCTCGCGGACTACGCCCGCGCGCTCGTCGCCGGCGAGCCCGACCGGATCGCCAACGCCGCGAACCTCTCGGCCCTCGTCAAGGCGACGGTGCCCGACCTCAATTGGGTGGGCTTCTACTTCTACGACGGTGCCGAGCTCGTCGTCGGGCCCTTCCAGGGCCTGCCTGCGTGCATCCGCATCCCACTCGACCGGGGCGTCTGCGGCGCGGCCGCGCGCACGCGCGAGACGCAGCGGGTCGACGACGTGCACGCCGTTCCGGACCACATCGCCTGCGACGGCGCGACGAACTCCGAGCTCGTGGTGCCGCTGGTGCGCGACGGCGAGCTGATCGGCGTCTTCGACCTCGACAGCGAGCGGACTGCCCGGTTCACCGACGACGACCAGCGCGGCCTCGAGGCCGTCGCCGTGGTCTTCGTGGCGTCGCTCGCCTGATCCACCCCGGCCCGCAGCGGGCATGTCGGGTGCGGGCGGCGGACCGTCGGGCTCTCCCTAGCGGGACGTGTCATGCCTCCGCGCGCCGTGCACTCCCCACGTCCATGGACATAGGGAGGCGACCGTCCCGCTAGGGAGCGCCACGAGCGCAGCGAGCGGCTAGAAGCCGCGGCCGGGGTTGAGGAGGTTCTTCGGGTCCCAGACGGCCTTGATGCCGCGGTGCAGGTCGAGGACGTCCTCGGAAAGCTCCTCCCCCACCCAGCGGGCCTTGAGGACGCCGACGCCGTGCTCGCCCGTGAGCGTGCCGCCGAGCGCGAGAGCGGCCTGGAAGACCTCGTCGGCGGCGTCCCAGATGGCCTGGGGCACCTCCCGCTGGTCCTTCGGGTAGATCAGCGTGGGGTGCAGATTGCCGTCGCCCGCATGCGCGCACGTCGGGATGTCGACGTCGTACTTCGCCGAGATGGCCTCGATGCGGGCGAACATCGCCGGCAGCTGCGAGCGGGGCACGCCCACGTCCTCGGAGAAGATGTTGCCGGCGTGCTCGTAGGCGTGGAAGGCGGCGCGGCGCACGGCCAACAGCTCGGCCGCCTCGACCGGATCGTCGGAGACCACGGTGTAGTGCGCCCCGGCGGCCTCGAACTCGCGGGCCAGGACCTCGGCATCGGCGGGCGTCGAGCCCTGGCCGATGAGCATCGCCCGGGTCTCCTCCTCGAGTCCGAAGGGGCGCAGCGCCTCCACGCATTCGAGGGTGCGGCGGTCCATGAGCTCCATGAGCGCGGGCACGACGCCGGTGCCGACCACCGCGGCGACCGCGGCCGCGGCACTCACCACGTCCGGGAAGGACGCGGCGACGGTCGTCGGCGGGATCGCCGGCGCGGGACGAAGTTTGACGGTGACCTCGGTGACGATGCCGAGCGTGCCCTCGCTACCGACCAGCAACTGCGTGAGGTCGTAGCCGGTGACCCCCTTGACGGTGCGCCTGCCGGTCGTGATGATCCGGCCGTCGGGGAGCACGACGGTCAGCCCGAGCACGTACTCGCGCGTGACGCCGTACATGACGCAGCGCAGGCCGCCCGCGTTGGTGGCGACGTTGCCGCCGATCGAGCAGATCTCGAACGACGAGGGGTCCGGCGGGTACATCAACCCGTGTGCGCGGACCGCGCGGTCGAGGTCGGCGTTGATGACGCCCGCCTCCGCGATCGCGTACTGGTCCGCGACGTTGATCTCCTTGACCGCGTTCATCTTCGCGAGCGAGATGATCACGCAGCCCTCGATAGCGCTGGCGCCGCCGGCAAGGCCGCTGCCCGCGCCGCGGGGCACGATCACGACATCGTTGGCGTAGCACCACGCCGCTGCTGCGGCCACGTCGTCGGTGGTCTCGGCGAGCACCACAGCGAGCGGGACGGCGCCGTGCACCGGCGAGCAGTGGTCGACGGCGTAGGCCGCCATCACGTCCGGGTCGGTGAGCACCGACCCGGCGAGCTGTGGAAAGCCCTCCAGCGACACCATTTACATCGGCATGAGGTAGGTGCGACGCGGCGAGCGCTGCAGCTCCTTGTCACGCAGCTGCGCGATGGACTTGCGGATGAGCAGGCGGGTGTCCTTCGGCTCGATCACACCGTCGATGTACCCGCGCTCGGCCGCCAGCCACGGCGTCGCCATGAACTGGTTGTAGAAGTCGATGAAGGCCTGCCGGATCGCGGGACCGTTCTCGCCGGCCTCCTCGATCTCGCGTCGCTTGATGATCGCGGCGGCGCCCTCGGCGCCCATCACGGCCAAACGCGCCGTCGGCCACGCGAAGACGAAGTCGGCACCCAGCTGCTTGGAACCCATCACGGCCCACGCTCCGCCGTACGACTTGCGCAGGATGATGGTGACCTTCGGTACGGCCGCCTCGACGTAGCTGAAGATGAACTTGCCCGACCGGCGGATGGTGCCGATCTTCTCCTCCTCGACGCCGGGCAGGATGCCGGGGACGTCCACGAGGAAGACGAGTGGGATGTTGAAGGAGTTGCACAGGCGCACGAATCGCGCCGCCTTCTCCGAGGCCTGCGTGTCCAGCGTGCCCGCCATGTGCATCGGCTGGTTCGCGACCACGCCGACGGACTGGCCGTCGACGCGGGCGAAGCCGGTCACGATGTTCGGCGCCCACAGCTCGGCGTACTCGAGGAAGTCGCCGTCGTCGAAGACGCGCAGGATCACGTCGTGGATGTCGTAGCCCGCGGTGTCGGCGTCCGGCATGATCGACTCGAGCTCGAGGTCCGAGTCGGTGAGCTCGGGCTCCAGGCCGGGGTTGATCAGCGGCGGGCGCTGGTGCACCGAGTCCGGCATGAAGGACAGGTAGCGCTTGACCCAGTCGAAGGCCGCCTGCTCGTCGACCGCGATGTGGTGCAGGTTGCCCCACTGGGCCTGCTTGATCGCGCCGCCGAGGTCCTCCGCGGACGTGGTCTCGCCCGTGGTCGGGCGGATCACCTCGGGGCCCGTGACGAACATGTAGGTGTTGTCCTGCACGCCGACGAGCACGTCGGTGTTGGCGGGCGCGTAGACCGCGCCGCCCACGCAGGTCCCGAGGATCATCGAGATCTGCGGGACCTGGCCGCACAGGCCATCCTGGTGCCGGCCGAGCTCGGCGTACCAGGCGATCGATGTGGCCGCGTCCTGGATCCGGGCGCCGCCCGAGTCGTTGATGCCGACGACGGGCAGGCCCGCGGAGGCCGCGAAATCGTAGAGCTTGACCATCTTCCGGCCGAACATCTCGCCGACGGTGCCCGCGCCCACGGTCTGGTCATGGCTGAAGGCCGCGACCTTGCGGCCGTTGACCAGGCCGTAGCCGATGACGACGCCGTCCTTGATGCGGTCGTCGCCGGGCGACTTCGCGAGCTGGTCCAGCTCGACGAACGTGCCCTCGTCGAACAGCATCTGCATGCGTGCACGCGCGCTAGGCAGGCCCTTCGCGTCGCGCCGCTCCCGCGCCCGCGGGCTGCCCGGGTCCTTCGCCTCTTCGAGGCGGCGGTACAGATCCTCGAGCTTGCCCGCGGTCGTGTTGAGGTCGACCTGGTCCGATACGTCCGTCACGTCTGTCACCCTATCCCCTGCCCGGAGCTCAGCTGGCGCCGTCGGCCCGGTTGAGCTCGTCCGTCATGTGCGTCGCGATCTTGCCGATGTACGGCTCGTCGATGAGCTGCAGGTGGTCGCCGCCGATCTTGACGATCCGCAGGTCCTCGACCACCGGGGCCCAGCCGCCGTCCGGCGCGATGTCCGCGAAGTTCGGCTCCAGCTCGACGGCGCCGTCGTGCATACGGTCCGCGCGGTACAGCGTGACCGTACCGCCGAACTTCCCGTAGTCGGCCGGGTTCACCTTGATCAGCATGCGGTTGTCCACGAAGGACGTGCGCTGGTGCTCGATCATCGACGTCGGGATCTTCTTGTCGGACAGCTGCACCAGCTCCATGATGATCCGGAACTGACCCTCGTCGTCGGCCGCGTTGAGGCGGTCCATGGGCAGCTCGATCTCGTCACCGATGTCGTAGTTCTTGCGCGCGAATGTCTCCCAGCGCTCCAGGCGGGCCTTCTTCTCGGCGGGCTCATCGGTGAGCGGCACCTTCGGCGCGACCACGTCGAGCAGGCCGATGTACTCGACCTCCTGGCCCTCGTCCTCGAGCGCGCGCGCCAGCCCGTAGGCGAAGGCGCCGCCGAGGCTCCAGCCCGCGAGCCGGTACGGCCCCTCCGGCTGGATCTCCTTGAGCTTGGGCAGGTACTCGGCGACCCGCTCCTCGATCTCACCCTCGACGCGCTCGAAACCGTAGATGGGCAAGTCCTCCGGCAGCTTGCGCAGCAGGGCCTCGTAGGCGGTGGTGTTGCCGCCCGCGGGGTGGAAGAGGAACAGCGGCTTGCGATCAGTGCTCTCCGGCTTGCGTAGCGTGCGGACGAAGCCGTCCACCGGGGTCGCCTCGTTCATGACGGCGCCCACGTAGGTGGCCATCTCCTCGATGTTCTTCGAGTCGATGACGTCCTCGATGTCGATCTCGCCACCGGCGCGCTCCGACAGGCGAGCGGTCAGCTTCTCCGCCACGTCCTCGGAGAGCACGTCGAGCTCGGTGAAGACGCCGCCGGGGGACTTACCCACGACGATCGCGTAGGTCGCGAAGGTGAGGCGCTCCGCCGCGTCACGCGGGGGCACGCCGTCACCCACGGCCGCCGCGACGGCCGCGCCGTCGAGCAGGTCGGGGGTGGCGGTCTCGGTCTTCTCGTCCGACGGTGCCGCCGGCGCGGCCACGGTGGGCTCGGCCTCGACGGCATCCACGGCGGGCGCGGTCTCGGCGGCAGGTGCCTCGGCCTTCGCCGCGGCCTCCGCCTTCGCGGCCTTCATCATCTCGGCCAGTCGCCCGGCGTCGGCGAGTTCGCCGGTGCCGGACTGGTGCTCGGCGAGCGCGTCCACCTGGTCGCGATGCTCGACCGCGTACTCGACGAACTGCACCACGTCGTTGAAGGAGGCGTCGCGGACCGCCTGGATCTGGATCGGCGGGATGTCGAACTCGTACTCGGTGCGGTTCTTGATACGCATCGCGATGAGCGAGTCCATGCCGAGATCGATGAGCGGGATCTCCTTGGGCAGATCCTCGATCTCGAAGCCCATGATCTCCGAGATGATCATGCCCAGGCGGTGTTCCACCGACTCGCCCGTGCTCGCCGACCAGCGCTCGCCGCTGCCCTCGGGCGCGGGGGCCTCGGTCTCGTCGGAGACGGTGATCTCGGGCTCGGACTCGTCGAGTTCGTCCATCTCCTCGACCGCGGGCGCGGCCCGGGTGATGAGCGGGGCCGCGGCGGTGCCGGAGGCCGCGCCGCCCACGACGACGGCGTCGAGCAGGAGACGGAAGCCCTTGCCCGTGTTCTCGTGCACCTGGATCGACGCGCCACCGGGATGCGGGGTCAGCGTCGTGGTGAGGGTCAAGCCCTCGCGCACCTCGCCGTGCTCCACGGCCGCGGTGACCGCGGCGCCGTCGAGCACCTGGACGGCGGCGTGCTTCGCCAGGTCGACCAGCGGGATCTTCGTCCCGTCACCCAGGGTGAGCGCGCCGGCGTCGAGCTGCCAGACGTGCCGGCCATCGGGCAGGGCGACGTGGCCGCCGGGGACCATGCCCGAGCCGCCGTCGGGCAGCTTGGTCTGGATCCAGATGTGCTTGCGCTGGAACTTGGTTCGCGGCACCGGCGCGTAGCGACCGGGGCCGAACAGGGAGGCGACGTCCACGTGGTGGCCGCGTGCGAAGACGGTGGCGAGGGCGGTCATGACGGTGCCCTGCTCGTCCTCCTTGCGCTTGAGAGTCTGCACCAGCGCGGCGTCCTGGATGCCGGAGCCGAAGGTCACCGCGGCGACCGAGATCAGTGTGATCGGGTTCGGCGAGAACTCGATGAAGGTGCGGTAGCCGGCCTCGACGGCCTTCTCCACCGCCTGGGTGAACCAGACGCTGTGGCGCAGGCCCTTGATCCAGTAGTCCACGTCGTGCACGGGCGCGTGGCCGGCCTTGTAGAACTCGTCCTTGTTCACGGTCGAGTACATCGGGTACCGCAGCGCATGGGGCTCGATGCCCATGAGCTCGGCCTGGAGCTCGCCGAGCAGTGGATCCATCTGCGAGGTGTGGGAAGCACCGCGGGTCACGAGCTTGCGTGCCATGAGGCCCTTGGCCTCGGTCTCGGCGACGATCTTGTCGATGACCTTGCCGGGGCCGCCGAGCACGGTGTGGGTGGGCGCCGCGTACACGCAGATCTCCAGGCCCTCGTACTCGCCGAGCACGGTCTCGATGTCGGCGGCGCTGTACTCGACGAGCGCCATGAAGCGCTCCATCTCCTCCGGCAGCATCTCCTCGCCCTCGCCCATGAGGCGAGAGCGGTTGCAGATGACACGCACGGCGTCCTCCAGCGAGAGACCGCCGGTGACCCAGGCCGCGGTGGCCTCACCCATCGAATGCGGCAGCACCACACCGGGTTCGATGCCGTGATGACGGAACAGGCCCACGAGCGCGACCTGGATGGCGAAGATGCCCACCTGGCCGGTCTCGATGTGGAAGGTCTGCTCGTCGTCGGTGATCATGTCGGCGTAGTCGTTGCCCGACTCGTCGATGATGAGCTCGTTGACCTCGTCGAAGTAGTGCTTGAAGATCGGGTTCTCGAGGTAGAGCTGCTTGGCCATCTTGCGGTGATGGCTGCCGAAGCCGGAGAAGATGAACGCCGCGCCGGCCGCATCGGGCTGGTTGGCTGAGATGACGTTCGGGGCGTTCTTGCCCTCGGCGATCGCGCGGAATCCCTTGATCGCCTCGTCGAGGTCCTTCGCCATGACGACGGCGCGGACGCGGCCGTGATTGCGGCTCGCGAGCGTGCGACCGATCTCGGCGAGGGTGTACCCCTTGGCCTCGTCGGACTCGAGCCACTCGAGCAGTTCGGCGGCGGCGGCCCGTCGGCGCGACGGGACGTAGGCGGTGAGCACGAGCGGGACCGCGGCCCCCTCGGCAGTGGCGGCGTAGAAGGCTGGCACGGCGTTCGCTGAGGTCCCCTCGGCCTCGACCGTGCCGTCGACGACCTCGGGCGCGACGTACTCCCTGATCACGACGTGGGCGTTGGTGCCGCCGAAGCCGTTGCCGGTGACGCCGGCGAGCCGGTTGCCGGAGTACTTGGGCCACTCCGTGTTCCGCGCCGCCATGAGGAGACGGTTGGCCTCGAACTGGATGTACGGGTTGGGGCCGGCGAAGTTCAGCGAGGCGGGGATCTGCCCGTTGCGCATGCTGAGCAGCACCTTGGCGACGCCGGCGATGCCCGCGGCCGCCTCCAGGTGGCCGAAATTGGTCTTCGCCGAGCCGAGGAGCAGCGGCTTCTCGGCCTCGCGGCCGCGGCCGAGGACGCGGCCGATGGCGTCGGCCTCGAGCGGGTCGCCCAGGATGGTGCCGGTGCCGTGCGCCTCGAGGTAGTCGACGGTGCGCGGGTCGATGCCGGCGTCGATGTAGGCGTCGCGCAGGTTGATGACCTGCGCCTCCGGGTTCGGCGCGAAGATGCCGTTCGACTTGCCGTCGGAGGTGACCGCGGAACCCGCGATGACGCCCAGGATGTCGTCGCCGTCGCGTTCGGCGTCGGCGAGGCGCTTGAGCAGCACGACGCCGCCGCCCTCGGCGCGGATCATGCCGTTGGCGTCGGAGCTGAAGGCCTTGATCTTGCCGTCGGGCGCCTGCGCGCCGAGGCTGTCGAAGCCGAGCGTCGCGGCGGGGACGATCAACATGTTCACGCCGCCGGCGACCGCCATGTCGGTCTCGCCGTCGCGCAGGCTCCGGACGGCTTGGTGGATCGCGACCAACGAGGAGGAGCACGCGGTGTCGACGGTGACCGACGGGCCGTGGAAGTCGTAGAAGTAGGAGACGCGGTTCGCGACGATCGACGTCGACGTGCCGGTCAGCGCGTACGGGTTTGCCTTCGTCGGGTCGGCGACGGCCAGCATCTGGTAGTCGTTGGCGGAGCTGCCCATCCACACGCCCGTGCGGGTGCCCTTCACCGAGCTGGGCGGGATGTTGGCCTGCTCCAGCGCCTCCCAGGTGAGTTCGAGCGCGAGCCGCTGCTGCGGGTCGACCATCTCGACCTCGCGCGGGGTCATCTGGAAGAACTCGGCGTCGAAAGAGGCCACGTCGTCGAGATAGCCGCCGAAGGTGTTGGCCTCGTCGAGGACGGCCTTCAGGCGCGGATCCTGCTTGAACTCGAGCCAGCGATCCTCGGGCAGATCCGTGGTGCCGTCACCGTTCCCGATGAGGAACTCCCACGTCGACTCCGGGGTCTCGCCGGCCTTCGGGAAGCGGGTCGCGAGGCCGACGACCGCCACGTCGTGCGCGCCGCGGTTCGCCTCGAAGTCCTCGCCCCGATCGTACTGCGCCGCCTCGGCCGCGAGATCGTCGTCGGAGACCACCGGGTCACCGTCGATGATGCGCTGGCTGAGCAGGGCGATCGTCGGGTGCTGGAAGGCGACGGTGGCCGTCAGCTGCACGCCGGTGAAGTCTTCGATATCGGACGCCATCGAGACCGCGTCGCGCGAGCCCAGTCCGAACTCGTCGAGCGACTTGTCGTCGGTGATGTTCTCCAGCGGCTGCTTGGTCGCGTCGGCGATCCACTGCCGCATCCACGCGCGCAGCTCCTCGAGGCTCAGATCCTCGCGGGCCTTGCCGGTCGGGCCTTCATGGGGGGTGTACTCGTTCTCAGCCATGTGTGTCTACCCTTCGCGTCGAGACCGTGGGTTACGCAGTCGCGTGTGATGAAGTTGTGGTTCTGCCGTGCGCCGGTGGGCGCTACTGAACGTCGTTCGCCTCGGCGTCGGGGAACGCCGTCTGGGTGTAACCGCCGCGCAGCGTGCCGTCGATGTAGGCGGCGCGGCCTGCGCGCCGGGCGATCTTGCCGGAACTGGTGCGCGGCAGCGAGCCGCCGGGGACCAGCAGGATGTCGCGGGCCAGCACGCCGTGCGCGGCACCGACGGCCGAACGGATCCCGTCCGCCAGGGCCTGCTGGTTCTGCTTGGCGCCACCCGCACCGAGCTCGGCGACGATGACGAGTTGCTCGCTCTGATCGTTCGCATCGAAGGTCAGGCCCGAGGTGTTGCTCTCGAAGACCGCGGCCGGCAGCTCGTTGGCCGGCACCGAGAACGCCGCGACGTAGCCCGTGCGGATGTACTTGGTGTCGGACTCCTGGGCCGTGAACTCGAGGTCCTGCGGGTAGTGATTGCGGCCGTCGACGATCACGAGGTCCTTGACGCGGCCGGTGATGTACAGCTCGCCGCCGTGGTAGACGCCGAAGTCGCCGGTGCGCATCCACTTGGCCTTCTCGAGGTTCTTCACGCCCTCGGAGTGGCTGCCCTCGGAGAGCGGGGTCAGGTAGTTCTGGAAGGTCTCGCGGGACTCCTCGTCGCGCTCCCAGTAACCCGAGCCGATGTTCATGCCGTGGAGCCAGATCTCGCCCACGGAATCGTCGGGCACCTCCTTGCCGGTTTCCGGGTCCACGATGCAGGCCCACTGGCTCAGCGCGATGTCGCCGCAGGAGACCTGCGGGACGGCGCCCTCAGCACCCTCCTCGGAGACGACGAAGGTGCCGGCGGCCAGCTGGTCGCGGTCGACGTAGACCACGCGGGCCTCGTTCTCGACGGGGGTCGAGCTGACGAACAGCGTCGCCTCGGCCATGCCGAAGCAGGGCTTGATCGCCTTCGGCGAGAGGCCGTAGGGGGCGAAGGCCTCGTTGAACTTCTTCATCGACGAGACGGTGACCGGCTCGGAGCCGTTGATCAGGCCCTTGACGTTCGACAGGTCGAGGGTCTCGCCCTCCTTGGGCAGGCCGCGGGCGGCGGCGTGCTCGTAGGCGAAGTTCGGGGCGGCGGCGAAGGTCTCCGCCCCGTCCTCGACGGCGGCCAGCTCGTTGATCCAGCGGCCGGGGCGGCGCACGAACGCCGACGGACTCATGATGGTGATGAACTTGCCGCCGAGGGCGGGCAGGATCACCGTGAGCAGGCCCATGTCGTGGAACATCGGCAGCCAGGTGACGCCACGGGAGTTCTCGTTGAGGTCCAGCGCGTGGATCATCTGGATCACGTTCGTGCCGACGGCCTCGTAGGTGATCTGCACGCCGGCCGGGTTCCGGGTGGAGCCCGAGGTGTACTGCAGGTACGCGATGGTGTCGCGGTAGATCGGGAAGGGCTTGAGCGTCGAGCCCACCGAGTCCGGGATGGCGTCGACGGCGATGATCCGCGGCCGCTCCTTCGCCGGGAGATGGCGGAAGAAGTTACGGCACGCCTCGGCGGAGCCGGAGCTCGTGAGGATGGCGGTGGGCTTGCAGTCCTCGAGGACGATGCGCAGGCGGTCCGTGTGGCCCGGCTCGTCCGGGCTGAACAGCGGCACCGCGATGTTGCCTGCGTACAGGGCGCCGAAGAAGGCGGTCACGTAGTCGAGGCCCTGCGGGGCCAGGATCGCGACGCGGTCCTCACGCTTGGTGATGTGCTGCAGGCGGGCACCGATGGCGCGCAGCCGGGCGCCGAACTGCGACCAGGTCAGCTCGTGGACGACGCCGTCACGCTCGCGGCTGTAGTCGATGAAACGGTAAGCGAGGGTGTCGGCACGTTCCCGTGCGTTGCGCTCGACGAAGTCGACCAGCGTGGTTCCGGGGCGGAAGAAGATGTTGCCGTCTTCGTCCAGAAACTGGTCAAACTCGTTGTTCATGCATTGCTCCTCGTCACCGACGCCGGGCGGCTGACGGTCATACAGTGGTACATCGCGTGGCGGCGACGGCCCGTTGCGGGCCTGTGCGCCACCTCATAGTGCTTGATATCCGCAACATGTTTCACCCGTTCGGGGCGTTACCACGCTGTGAAAATCCGCAAACCCGACTATCGTACCGCGCGGTAACGGCGGGGACGAAAACCGAGAGGTTGGGCAGTGGACACGATCACTCGCCTTTGAGCTGCTCCAGGACGGGCGCGAAGGCCTCCATCTGGGTGGGGATCACGCCGACGTAGGACATACCCGTCGCGGCCCGGGTGGCGCGGACCTGATCGGCGATCTCGTCGAAGGTGCCGATCGCGAGGTAGGGCGAGCTCAGCACGTCGTCGATCGTCACCTCCTTGTCGACCTCGATGCTGGCCGAGAGCCCGCGCTCGATGGCCTTGAGCGCGAAGTCGGCGACCTGCTCGCGATCGTCGGTGACCACGATGGTGGCGATCGACCAGGAGAGCTCGATCTCGGCGAAGCGGTCGCCCGCGGCGGCCTTCACGATCTCGACCTTGTTCTTCACGGCGTCCATCGACATGTCCGAGATCCGGAGCTTGCCCTCGGCCGAGCTGCGCGGGTTGATCGAGACGACGTCGGCGCGCCGGGCCGCGAGCTCCAGCGTGCGGCGGGCGCCGGCGCCGATGGCGATCGGCGGGCGCGGGCCCTGCCGCGGCCGCGGGTAGCCCTTGAGCTCCTTGACCCGGAAGACCTCTCCCTCGAACTCCGCCTCCTGGCCGCGGAGCAGCGCGTCGAGCACCGTCAGGCCCTCGTCGAGGCGCTGGAACCGGCGGTCGGGCGACTCGAACTCGATGCCCGACTGGTCGAAGCCCTCCTTGAAGGCGCCGAGGCCCAGGCCCACCTCGAGGCGCCCCTTGGACAGCACGTCGATGGTGGTGAGCTCCTTGGCCAGCACCGCTGGATGCCGGAAGGGCATCGCCAGCATCGAGGTCGCGAGGCGGATCTTGTCGGTGCTCACGGCCAGCGCGCCCAGCGCGGCCAGCGGTCCCACCTGCGCGTCCAGCCGATCCGGGATGGCGAAGGTGTCGAACCCCAGCTCCTCGGCCTCCTGCGCGAGCTTGACGAACTTGCGCGCGCCGCCCTCGTCGGCGTTGCCGGCGCCGCCGGCCGCGAACCGGAACTTGCGGGGCTCAGTGGTCACGTTGTGGGTACTCCTGGTCGACTGGGATGCGGTCGTGAAACGTTGCGGACAGCCTAACGGTTGCCCGACGGTGCCTCGGCCGCCCTGTGATTCCCGGTAGATCCGTACCCACTGTGAATCCTCGGCTCAGAGCACACACGAAGCCATATCCGGGCTCGGGTGCTCGGAAAGCCGTGGATTCACGGACGGAGCGGACCCGTCACCGCGAGACGGAGTAGTAGAGGTCGATGGATTCGGCGGTGGTTCGCAGATACACCTTGAGCGACTCGCCGTAGTTCAGGCCTCCACGGGTTCCCTTGATCAGGCGGTACGCCGGTCCGGCGAGCACGAGCCGGCCACGGGCACCGTCGGCGCGCCAGGGCTCGACCGTGAGCGAGTCCGCCGGAAATCCGGTCATGGTCAGGTCGGAGTCCCGAAGGGAGACGGTGAGCTCAGCGGGTCGGATCACCGCATGGATGTACGAGATGCTCGACACCAGCCCGGTCGATTCCACCGCTCCGGACACCGTCCGTGCCTCTGCCGGGAGTGCCAGACCCACGTGGGATGCCGCCCGCCACATCGCGTCGGATCGCGCCGCCTCCCCGTCGATCACATTCACCTGTTCCCCGGGTCCGGGCGGCGCCAAGGGATCGCAGGCACTCGTCGACAGCGCCACCAACGCCACGACGGCAAGCGCGATCCGTTTTCGCATACCTCGAATGGTAGTTGCCCAAGCGGGAGACAGGCTGGCGCCGGCCGTCCCCCACGCGGCGCCGATTCCCCTGCTGGGCGTTCGGTCCCCCATGAGTCGCCGTTCCTCGGGTGGGGGACCGGCCGTCCCCCACGCGGCGCCTAATCCCCCGCGGGAGGCCACGACCGGTGACAATGGGCGGGCGGGGCTGGAGAGGCCGGCACCGTCGGAAGAGGTGAGCGCGATGCGACGACGGAACTTCCTGCTCGCGGCGGCGGCAGCAGTGCTGGCGGCGTGCGGCGCACCGTCGAACACGCCGGCGGAGAGGTCGCCCGTGGACCGAGGCGGGCGACGGTGGCGCATGCCCGACGAGGGCGAGCGGCACGAGCGCACCTGGATGGCGCTGGCCGCCCGCGAGGACGTGCGGGGGAAGAAGCTGCTTCCCGACGTGCAGCGGACGCTCATGCTCATCGCGACGACGATCGGCCGGTTCGAGCCCGTCTCGATCCTGGTCCGCCCCGACCAGCTGGAGACCGCCCGCGGGCTGCTCGGCACGGCGCCGGGCGTCACGCTGGTGCCCGCCGAGCTCGACGACCTGTGGATCCGCGACACCGGCCCGACGTTCGTCACCGGCGACAGGGGGCTCGCAGGCGTCGACTTCAACTTCAACGGCTGGGGCAACAAGCAGACCCACGACGCCGACGCGAAGGTCGCCGGCTTCGTCACCACGCAGGCGAAGGCCGAGACGGTGCGGACCGACCTGGTGATCGAGGGCGGGGCGCTGGAGGTCGACGGCGAGGGCACCGCGATCATCACCGAGAGCTGCGTCCTCAACGACAACCGGAACCCCGGCTGGACGAAGCAGCAGGTCGAGGGCGAGCTGAGCGAGCTACTGGGGATCGAGAAGGTGATCTGGCTGCCCGGCATCAAGGGCAAGGACATCACCGACGGGCACACGGACTTCTACGCGCGGTTCGCCTCGCCGGGCGTGGTGGTGGCCGCGCAGGACGACGACCCCGACTCCTTCGACCACGAGGTGACGAAGCGGCACCTGGAAATCCTCCGCGGCGCCACCGACTCCAAGGGGCGGAAGCTGCAGGTGGAGGCGCTCCGCGCGCCGTCAACGGTGCGTGAGCGGTACGCGCAGGACGACGACTTCGCCGCCGGGTACATCAACTTCTACCTGTGCAACGGCGCGGTGATCTGTCCGCAGTTCGGCGACGCGGAGACCGACGGCGAGGCGCGGACGACGCTGCAGCGACTGTTCCCCGGCCGCGAGGTGGTGCAGCTCGACATCGACCCGGTCGCCGCGGGCGGCGGCGGAATCCACTGTGCCACTCAGCAGCAGCCGGCTCGCCCCTGACGTATGCACCGATGACCCCCCCCCCGCACCGGTGGACATCAGTACCCGGCTACTTCGTCTTGGGCGCCTTGTCGATGATCCCCGTCGCCCAGCCGGTGAGCCACTGCGTGGCGGTCTTGCCGTCGAGCGACCAGTTCGCGGTGGTGCCATAGGCGGCGTGTGAGTTCTGCGTGATGGTCGAGATCACCTGCGGCAGGCCGGTGGCCAGGCCCAGGAGCCCGCCCTTCGGCTGGTTGCAGATGGGGTCGTTGGAGCCGCAGATCGTGACGACCTTGTCGTTGACCGAGCCGAAACCGCCGTCGCGCTTGCCCTGCAGGTCGACGCCCGAGAAGCTGAAGCCGGAGAAGGTCACCTCGACGCCCTCGCCCGCGGGGTCGGGGCCGATGGCGGTGCCCTGGCCCTGGACCCGGCGGCTGTCGGAGATCAGTCCCACGCCCAGGAGCCGCTCGGCCACGATCGGGCCCCGGCCGGCGCCGATCTGCGCGGCGATGTTGCCCGCGATGGTCGCGCCCTGGGAGAAGCCGATGAGCACGAAGCCGGTGCGGGGGCACGCGTCCTTGACTGCGGTGATCTTGGCGATCGCCCGGTCGGTGCCCTGCTGCCGCGAGGCCTGGTAGGTCATCTGGCCGTCCGGCGGCACCGCGATCGGGTTGTGGAACTGGGCGGCGTAGTTGACGGTCCAGATGTCGGCGCGGGCACCGGCGAACCGCTTGTCCAGCGGGTTCGTCACCTGCAGCATGAGCGAGCGCGGGTTGAACTTCGGCGCCTTCGGGTCGTCCGCGGCGGACGATTCCCAGGTGCCGGGGAAGGAGATCACCTGAACGTCGGGGCAGCCCGCCGCCTGGGGGCCCGTGGGCTCGCCCGGAGGGGTGGGCTCCGGCTTGCGGATCATCGTGATGATGAGCGTGATCACGACGATGATCGCGATGATCGCCGCGATAATGACGGCGATGCCGAAGACCCGCCCGGCCTTCCGCGCTCCCTGATTCTTCGTGCCTGCCATTCCTATGTGAATACCAGGGCTAGCTGTGCGGAGGCTTAGGCGCCTTGTCGATCACGCCACGTGCCCAGGACTGCATCCACTGCGTGGCGGTCTGCCCGTTGGCAGACCAATCGGTCGTCGTCGCGTACAGCGCGTGCGAATTCCCGGTGAGCACCTTCTCCAGCTCCGGCAGCGTGGTCGCGATGTTGCCGGCCTGGAAGATGTCCTTGGGCTGGTTGCAGATCGGGTCCTTGTTGCCGCACAGGGAGACGGTGCGGTCCTTGACCGCGCCGAAGCCGCCCTCGCGCTTGCCCCGCAGCGATAGGCTGCCGAAGCTGAAGCCGCCGTACGCGACCTCGACACCCACGCCGGGCGGGTTCGGGCCCGCCGTCCGAGCGTCTCCCGGCTCGCGGCGGGGATCGGAGATCAGGCCCACGCCGAGAAGGTTCTCCGCGGGGATGACTCCGTTGCCCGCACCGATCTCGCCGGCGATGTCCCCGGCGATCACGGCGCCCTGGGAGAAGCCCATCAGCACGAAGCCGGTGAGCTTGCACTTGTCGTAGACCTTCTTGATCTGCGCAACCGACTTGTCGTAGCCCTCGGTGCGCGACTTCTCGTAGGACGCCTGCCCGTCCGGCGGGATGGCGACGGGGTTCGACAGCTGCGCAACGTACGGGGTGGTCCACACGTCGGCGCGGCTGTCGGGCAGCGCCGCGGCCAGCGGCGCGGTGATCTTGAGCATCAGCGAGTTCGGGTTGAACGCCGGCCGGTACGGGTCGTCCTTCGACGACGACTCCAGCGTGCCGGGCACCGAGATCACCTGCACGTCGGGGCAGTCCGCGGGCTGCGAGGTGGGCCGCGCCGCGGTCGCCGACGGGCTCGACGAGGAGCCGTCCGGCGACACCGGCGGCAGCTCCGGGCCGGGCCGCAGCCAGGTGCCCACGAGGATCGCCAGCAGAACCAGCGCGATGATCACGACCACGCCGACGACGATCGTCACCGGCGAGAACCTGCGCCAGCCGCTCGGCTTTCCGGGCTCCTGATGCGTCACGGGATCACTTCTTGCAGTAGGAGGCCCGCGCCTCGGTGATGAACTTCTTCGCGTTCCCGGAGGCGGCGTCACCGTCGTACGGGCCGAGGATGCCGACGACGAAGGGCTCGAGGTTCTTGGCGTCACGACCCGACTTGTCGTACTCGCACGCGAACTGCGCGGCGTTGATCACCACGTCGTCGGGGGCCTTCACGCCGTCCGCGCGAACCTTGGCTATGAAGTCCTTGTCCTTCTGCGTCAGGGCCGGGTTCGCGGCCGAGCTCGCACCCGGGTAGCCCGACGGTGCCGTGGCCGATCCGGGGGCGGTCGCGGGCAGCGACGTGGGCTCGCCCTCCACGGGGGTGGTGGGCGCTTCGACCGTCGAACTGCCGCCGCAGGCGACGGCACCGAGCAGCAGGCCGCCCGTCATCACTGCGGCCGCGAGGGCTCCCCGAAGTCCAGCCATGTCTTCTCTCCTTGAAGTACGTCCGGAACGCAACGTTGCCAGGCTACCGGCAGCGAGGAAGCGCAACCCTCGGCTGGGCGTCAGCGTGCCGTCGCTACCCCGTTGACCAGGGCGATCACGCCGCGCTCGAAGCGCTGCTCGAAGCCGCCGGGGACAGGCGTGGAATCGGCGACCGGGAAGCCGAGGCGGCCGCCCTCGTAGCCCTGACGGCCCCATTCGGCGAAGATCGGGCCGTTGGTCACCACGGTCGCGGGCGTCTTCGGCGACCAGTAGACCTGCCCGCCCTGGAAGCGCTGGAAGGCGCCGCCCGGGAGCTTCGTCTCGTCGCCCAGCGGCAGCCCGAGCGCCGAGCGCTCGTAATCCAGTGCGGCGTACTTGTCGCGGATCGCGCCGCGCACCGCGCGCGCACCGGTCTGCGGGCTCCAGTACACGGTGCCGTGCTGGAACTGCTGGTAACGACCCTTCTTGTCAGCGAGGGCCCGCTCGCCGCCGGTCGGGTAGCCGAGCGGGCCGCCGGGACCGCCCGTCCCGAGGTAGGCGCCGCCGATCGCGCCGCCGACCACCTGCGCGCCGGTGTCCGCCGACCAGAACACCTGGCCGCCACGGAAGTCCTGCGCGCGGCCGCCGGGCACGGCGTACTCGACGGTGACGCACGAGCCCAGCGCCGGAGTCTTGGGTGCGGCCTCGCCGATCGCGCCGCCGATGCCGCAGGGCCGCGGGTTGGCGACGCCGAGGGCCGCCTGCACCTGCGGCCAGGCCTGACCGTTCTCGAACTGCCAGTAGGGCCAGCTGTGGTTCCCCGACGGGCGGTAGAGCGCGTTCGCGGGGATCCCGAGCCGGTTGAGCTCGATCGCGAAGGCCTGGTTCGACGAGCGGGCGAGCACCTCGAGCGCCATGGCCTGCAGGTCGGTGGGCGCACCGGTGCCGCCGGAACCGTTACCGGAGCTGAAGTACAGGCTGACGCCTCGCAACTTCTCCGCCAGCTTGAGCGGATCGTGCTGCGCCCAGGCGGGATCCGTGGGCGGGCCGTACATGGCGTCGGCGTTGAAACCACCCGCGTCGCGCATGGCGATCGCGATGGACTCGGGGGTGCCGGGGGTGCTCGTGGAGAGGATGCCGGAGTAGGAGCCGGCGAACCGGTACAGGCCCTTGTTGCGGGCGGCGAGGGTGAAGGCCGCGGTGCCGCCCATCGAGACGCCGGCCGCGGCGCGCGCGTCAGTGGCGCGCCATCCCTGCTGCAGGAGCGGCGGCAGCTCCTTGGCGAGGAAGGTCTCCCACTGGTAGTTCTTGCCGTTGTCCGGCCGCCTCCAGTCGGTGTACCAGCTGGACTGGCCACCGACGGGCAGAACGACGGTGACGTTCTTGTCGCGGTAGAAGTCCGCGACGTTCGTCTCCAGCAGCCAGCCGTTGCGGTCCTCGCGCGCCCGCATCCCGTCGAGCAGGTACAGCGTGGGGAACTTCGCTGTGGGGTCGGCATGCCAGTCGCGGGCCAGCAGCAGCTGGATCTTGATCGAGTCGTTCATCGCCGCGGAGTAGACGGTGAGGTCCACCTGGTGATCGCCCTGCCACTGGGCCTCGGTGATCCGGGACTTGGCGGGGGCCGGGTCGGCGTGCGCGGGCGCGGGGTTCAGGGCCGACGGTGCCACCACGACGGCGCCCGCCGCCACGGCCCCGGCGACGAGCAGCGTTCCGATTCGGCCCAGCGATGACATGGGACCAGTGTTACACGGGTGTGATTTCGGGTCCGGGTGCCGCGCGGAGGGTGGCCGGGGTCACGGCGCCCCCGACGCGTGATAGGACTGTTCGATGACCGAAATGTACCCGTCCGCGGAGCCCTTCAGCGTCGATGCCGGTGGCCTGGCCATCGCCGGCGACCGCTGGGCGGCGCCCTCGGGCCCCGGCGACGGGACGACGCTCGTGTTGCTGCACGGCGGCGGCCAGACCCGGCACTCCTGGGACCGCACCGCCGCCGCGCTCGCCCAACGCGGGTACACGGTCATCACGCTCGACGCGCGCGGCCACGGCGACACCGCTTGGGCCGCCGACGGCGCCTACGCGCTGGGCGACTTCGTCGGGGACCTGCTGGCCGTCCTCGCCACCCGCAGCGGCCCGCCGCCCGTTCTCATCGGGGCGTCGCTCGGCGGCATCACCAGCCTGTGCGCCGTCGGCGAGAACCCGGGCATCGCGGCCGCGCTGGTCCTGGTGGACGTCGTGGTCGACGCCGAGAAGAAGGGCATCGATCGGGTCACCGACTTCCTCGGCGCGCACGCCGACGGCTTCGCCACGCTCGACGAGGTCGCCGACGCCGTCGCCGCCTACAACCCCACCCGCAAGCGTTCCCGCAACCCCGAGGGGCTCAAGAAGAACGTGCGGCTGCGCGCCGACGGCCGCTGGTACTGGCACTGGGATCCCGCGTTCCTCCGCGGCGACGACCGCAACGAGGCCCGCATCCAGGACAAGGGACGGCTCGGCGCCGCGGCCGGGCGCGTCACCATCCCGACGCTCATCGTGCGCGGCGGGAAGTCCGACGTGGTGAGCGACGAAGGCGTGGCGAAGATGCTGGAGCGGGTCCCGCACGCCGAAGTCGCCGACGTCAGCGGTGCCGGACACATGGTCGCGGGCGACGACAATCAGGTCTTCGCCGCCGCGATCGAGGACTTCCTGGACCGTCACCGCCTCTGACTCAGGCGACGGGGCCGACGTCGGTGAGCGCGGAGCAGTCCGCGCTCGCCCCGTTGATCGCCATCAGGGCTTCGGCATCGACTTCTGGTCGTCGGTGAGCGGCGGCGGGACGTCCATGCGGCACATGCGCAGCGTGTACTCGGGCACCCGGTCGATGCGCAGCTTCATGTTCGCGAGCGAGAGCTTGATGTTCCGCTTGAACAGATCGAAGGTGAGTGGCGCGGAGTACGAGTCCTGCAGCTGCTGGATCTGCGGGCAGGTCAGCGCGACGCGCGACTGATTCACCCAGTCCGGGTCGATGAACGGCGGCAGCGCCGGCCTCTTCGGATAGGCCTTCGCCTCGGCGACGGCCCAGTCCGGGAACATCTCCTTGTCGTGCCCGATGCGACCGTCCTCCAGTCGCGCCGTGTGCGAGGCCATCGGCCAGGCGAGGCCGATCTGATCCCAGACGCGCACGTCGAGCGGCAGGTTCATGCCGGTCATACCGAGGTTGGTGAAGAAGACGGTCTGCCGCAGCGGCACGTCGTCCGGCCGCGGGTAGGGCAGCGGATCGATGAACCACCAGTCGTAGTCGAACGACGGCAGGTACACGCCGCCGCGCGGGGTCGCGCGCAGGATCTCCTGCAGCGACGTCATCCGCGGGTAGTCGAGGTAGTCGTCCGCGGTGAGCGGGTGCGCGTGGCCCGTCTGCAGCGAGTAGAAGGCCCGCTCGTCGACGATGCCGCTGGTCCCGATCGCGGTGCCGTCGGGCTGGCCGCGGAAGGTCGTCGCGTGCAGCGCCCAGCCGAGGACCAGCACCCACAGCGCCGCCGCGACCGCGGCGCCAGCGGTACCGGTGGCGAGCCGGGCGATGCCGCGGACCGTCGAATCCTCGGGGCGGCGCGACGGGATCCGCAGCGGGATCACCATGACCGGCAGGAGCAGCAGGAACAGCGGTGCGAGCAGCACGCGGCCCGACATGAAGTCGCCGCCCTGGCGCAGCCAGTACAGCGTCTCGATGAGGCCGCCGAGGAACATCACGGCGACGATCACCGCGGGCCGCTGCAGGTGGTCGCGCAGGCCGCGGACGCCGCCGCGCGGCAGCCGGAAGCGGCCGGTCAGCGGGGTGCGGGCGCCGCGCGCGGGCAGCAGGATGATCGGCATCGCGATCGCCAGCGCCAGCACCGGCAGCCACAGGGAGTAGGGCTCGACGAGGTTCATCAGGTAGGTGAAGCCCTGACCCCACTTCGAGCCGCTGGCGTCCTTGGCGACGGCCGTGTTGGGCACGGGCAGGCCGTAGTAGCCCATCCGGAAGATCTGGTACCCGACGGGCAGCAGGCCCGCGGCGGCCGTGAGCGCGAGCCGCAGCTTCAGCCCGACCGGGGCGAGGAACATGACGATGAGGACGAGGCCGCCGACGACCGCCATCTCGGGCCGCACCAGCCAGGACAGGCCTGCGACGAAGGCCGTCGCACAGGTGAGGATCCAGTAGCGGACCTGCTCGCGCCGCTCGACCGGCGAGCGGTCGGCCTGCGACCAGCAGATCGCGAGGTACCACAGCAGCGCCACCCAAAAGATGGTCAGCGAGACCTCGAGGCCCGACGTCGCGAAGTCGCGGGCCGGGGGCAGCGCCATGTAGACGAGGCCGCCGGCGGGCAGGAGCAGCAGGCCGGAGCCGCGCAACCGCGCCCAGCCCGGGCCGCCGCGGTACAGGCGCGCCGTGCCGAGCATCGCCAGCGGGATCGCGGCGACGGACAACACCAGCGCGACGGTGAGCACCACGTACTCGGTCTGCACGCCGCTGATCCAGGAGAAGAACCAGATGAGGTAGGTCCAGGCGGCGGAGGTGTTGACCTCGACGCGCTCGCCCGCGTTGAAGACGGGGCCGTTCCCGGCCAGCAGGTTCCGGACGGTGCGCAGCACGATGAGGCCGTCGTCGGCGATCCACCGGCGCTGCCAGGCGCCGTAGCCGAACAGGACCGCGCACGCCGCCACCCCGAGCCAGAAGCTGACTCGGGGTGCGGAGAAGGTGGACGGGGCCGTGCCGGCGGACTCGCCGGCCTGGGCGTCAGGCGAAGTAGACCGCGGCAACGACGGTTCCAATCCACGCGATCGCGAGCACCTGCAGCACGCGATCACCCAGGGCGATCTCCTCGGGCTCGCCCGCCTCGCCGCCGTCGACGTCGACGGCGTAGCGCAGGATTGCGACGGTGAACGGCACCATCGACAGGGCGTACCAGATGTTGTCGGGGTGCTTCGTCGTATCGAAGGCCCACATGCCGTAGCAGAGGACGACGGCCGTGGCCGCCAGTGTCCAGACGAACCGCAGGTACGAGGTGGTGTAGTACTCGAGCGACTTGCGGATCTTCGCGCCGGTGCGCTCGGCGAGCTGCAGCTCCGCGTACCGCTTGCCCGCGGCCATGAACAGCGAGCCGAAGGCCATCACCAGCAGGAACCACTGCGACAGTCCCTTGGGCAGCTCCGCGGCCACGCCACCGGCGACGGCGCGCAACAGGAAGCCCGAGCTCACGATGCAGATGTCGATCACGGCCTGGTGCTTGAGGCCGAAGCAGTAGCCCAGCTGGATCACGATGTACGCCGCGATCACGATCGCCAGTTCCTTGTTGGCGAGCAGCGAGACCGCGATGGCCCCCGCCCCGAACAGGACGGACAGCACGTAGGCCAGGTTCACAGGCACGACGCCGGCGGCGATCGGGCGGTAGCGCTTGGTGGGGTGCTGGCGGTCGGCCTCGACGTCGAGGGCGTCGTTGATCAGGTAGATCGACGACGCGGCCAGGCAGAAGGCGATGAACGCGATGCCGACGTTCCCGAACTGCACGAACTCCAGCTGATCGCGCCCGGCGGCCAGCGGGGCCACCACGACGAGGACGTTCTTGACCCACTGCCGGGGCCGGATCGCCTTGATCAGTCCGGTGGCGAGGTTCGACGGTGCCTTCGGCTCGCCGTGCTCGATCGGCTCCTCGCTCATCAACCCTGCTTCCCGTTGTTCCGGCACGCCGCGCGGCGCGTCCACAGTCTCTCACCCTCGATCGCGGCCACCGCGGTCGCCGCACCGATCGCGGCTCCGGCGGCGACGTCCGTCGGGTAGTGCACGCCCAGCACCATGCGGGAGGTGAGCATCGGAGGCACCACCGCGGCGGGCGCCAGCACGGCGCCGCCCGGGACGCCTGAGGCGCGGCCCAGCAGGATCGCGCCGGCCGTCGAGCTGGTGGCGTGCGACGACGGGAAGCTGAGCTTGCTCGGGGTGCCGACGCCGACCGTGATGTACGGATGGTCGGGGCGCTTGCGCCGCACGATCCGCTTGATCACGACGGACGCCGCGTGCGCGACGAACGCGCCCACGCCGGCCGTGACGTACTCCGTGCGGCGCTTCGGCTGTAGCACCGCGCCGAGCGCGGCGAGGCCGAGCCAGCCGAGCGAGTGCTCGCCGAAGTGGCTGAGGCCGCGGGCCGCGGGCAGCACGCCGGGGCGGCCAGCCAACTGCGCCTGCACGCCGACGAGGATCATCTCCTCGGGGCTCAGGGCCTGCTCCGGGGCGTTGCTCACTTGCTCTCCTCGATCTCGTTCCGCTCCGCTTCCCGCGCCGCGGGCTCGAAGATCTCGGACCACGCCTCGCGGCTGGTCAGGTCGGTGTACGCGGCGCGGTAGCGCTGCTGCATCTCGGCGAACCGGCGGTCCACCTCGCGGTGCACGGCCAGGCTCTCGCGCATGAGCGCGAACATCTTGTCCCGGTCGCGCTGGCGGTAGACCACGCCACGGCCGTCGGCCGTGGTGACGGTGACCCCGTCGACGCGGCCCAGGCTGAACCAGCGCGCCTCGAGCGGCGGGTAATTGGCCTGCGGCACCTCGTGGCTCCGGGGATCAGCGGGACGCAGGTTGTTGCGCACGGCCTTGACCAGCGTCGACACCTTGGTGACGGGGTTCAGCGGGATCCGCGTGCCGAACGCCGTGGCCTGGCCGCTGGTGCGCGGCAGCTCGGTGGCGCTAGGCAGCACGACGGCGTCCGGGTACTCCTTGCGCATCGCGGCGATCTTCGGCAACGCGGTGGGCAGCAGCTCGTAGAGCGCCTCGGGGCCGCGGAGGAAGTCGCGCATGGCCTCGATCTGGATCGCGACCGTCGAGTACTCGAGGCACAGCAGGTGCTTCATGAGCGCCTTGATCGAGCTCTTGATGATGCCGCGGTGGTCGCCCTCGTGGTGGATCGACGCGACGACGAGCCGGTTGCGCAGGTGGAAGTAGGCCTGCCAATCGATGGCGTCGTCCTTGTCGGACCAGGCCATGTGCCAGATGGCGATGCCGGGCACCGTCGCCGTCGGGTAGCCGGCGCGGGCGGCGCGCAGGCCGTAGTCCCAGTCGTCCCACTTGATGAACAGCGGCAGCGGCAGGCCGATCTCCTCGGCGGCGACGCGCGGGATGAGGCACATCCACCAGCCGTTGCCGTCGACGTCGATGCGCCGGTGCAGGTTCTTGCTGTTCTCCTTGTCCTTCAGCGGGTACTCGGAGAAGTCGTGGTCGTACTCGACGAACGGCGCCGCGGTCCACATGAAGGAGCCCCGGTCGATGACCTCGCCCATGCAGTGCAGGTGGCTGCGGTCCTGCAGGTTGAGCATCTGCCCGCCGACCAGCATCGGGGTCTTGGCGAAGCGGGCGAACTGCAGCGCGCGCAGGATCGAGTCGGGCTCGATGGCGATGTCGTCGTCCATGTACAGCACGTACGGGCTGTCGGTGAGGCGCAGCGCCTCGTACATGATCCGGCCGTAGCCGCCGGAGCCGCCGAGGTTGCCTTGCTGGAAGCGGTGGTAGCGCTCGCCCAGCGGGGCGATCGCGGCCGCGTAGTCGGGGTGGTCGATGACCCGCTTGGTGCCCTGGTCGGGCATGAGCACGGCGTCGATCACGCCGTCGACCAGCGGATCGCTGGTGAGGGCGGCGATCGCGGCGACGGCGTCGTCGGGCCGGTTGAAGGTGGGGATGCCGACGGTGACGCGCTTGTCGGGCAGGCCCTCCTCCCCGACGGTGGCGTACCAGCCGGCGGAGATGATCTCGGTGTCGCTGTCCGCGGTCACGTCGAACCAGATCCAGCCGCCGTCCTCGAACGGGCCGAGGTCGGTCGCGAACTCGGCGACGCCGTAGCCGGTGGCGTCGGTCTGGACCAGGTCGCCGCCCAGGGCGATGCGCGCACCGTCGACCTTGGAGCGGTACAGGTCGACGCGGGCCGTGCCCTTGAGCTCGATCCGCAGCACGACGTCCTTCAGGACGGTCCAGCGGCGCCAGTACGACGCCGGGAAGGCGTTGAAGTAGGTGGCGAAGCTGACCTCGGACTCGCCCGCGACGTTGAGTGACGTGCGGGTGGGGGCGTGCGAGCGGCGCGAATTGGTCTCGGCCTCCTCGAGGTACAGCGAGCGCACGTCGAGGGGCTCGCCCGGGCGCGGCAGGATGACGCGCTGCAGCAGGGTCTTGGCGCTGGTCACTCAGGCCTCCTCGGTGAGCGCGGCACCGGTTTCGAGATGCGGACGCAGGGTGTTGTCGAACATCGACAGCGCACTGGCGATGGCCATGTGCATGTCGAGGTACTGGTAGGTGCCGAGCCGGCCGCCGAAGAGGACCTTGCGCTCCGCGGCTTCCGTCTTGGCGAGCGCCCGGTAGGCCGCGAGCATCTCGCGGTCCGACGGGGTGTTGATCGGGTAGTAGGGCTCGTCGTCGTCGTTCGCGAAGCGGCCGAACTCGCGCATGATGACCGTCTTGTCGGCCGGGTACGTCGTGCGCTCGGGATGGAAGTGGCGGAACTCGTGGATGCGCGTGTACTGCACGTCGGCGTCGTTGTAGTTCATCACCGGGGTGCCCTGGAAGTCGCCGACCGGGAGCACCTCGGTCTCGAAGTCCAGGGTGCGCCAGCCGAGGCGGCCCGCGGAGTAGTCGAAGTACCGGTCCAGCGGGCCGGTGTAGACGATCGGCGCGTCCGGGGAGGTCGCGACGATCTCGTCGCGCACGTCGAACCAGTCGGTGTCCAGGCGCACGTCGATGAGGTCCGACGCGGCCATGTTCTCGAGCCAGGCGGTGTAACCGTCAACGGGCAGACCCTCGTGGGTGTCATTGAAGTAGCGGTTGTCGAAGTTGTAGCGCACCGGCAGGCGGGTGATGTTGCCGGCGGGCAGGTTCTTCGGGTCCGTCTCCCACTGTTTGGCCGTGTAGTGCTTGATGAACGCCTCGTAGAGGGGACGGCCGATCAGGGAGATCGCCTTCTCCTCGAAGTTCTGAGCGTCCTTGGAGTCGAACTCGGCGGCCTGCTCCTGGATCAGCGCCTTCGCCTCGTCGGGCGTGAAGTAGCGGCCGAAGAACTGGCTGACGAGGCCGAGGCCCAGCGGGAACTGGTAGGCCTGGCCCTTGTGCATCGCGAAGACGCGGTGCTGGTAGCCGGTGAAGGCGGTGAACTTGTTGACGTACTCCCACACCCGCTCGTTGGAGGTGTGGAACAGGTGCGCACCGTACTTGTGGATCTCGATGCCGGTCTCCGGCTCGGCCTCCGAGTACGCGTTGCCGCCCAGGTGCGGGCGTCGCTCGACGATCAGCACCCGCTTTCCCAGCTCAGCGGCCGTGCGCTCGGCGACGGTCAGGCCGAAGAAGCCGGAGCCGACCACGATCAGGTCATAGGACTGGGGAGAAGAGGTTGCCACGGACGTTCAGGGTACCGGCCGGGCGGCGTGGATGACGCCACCCGGCCCGGGCCTGTGACTAAGCCGCGGCGCCCGGCACCGTCGGGACGGGAAGTGGGGTCGATCCCGCCGGCGCCGCGGGCGCCGCCGGAGCGGCGGGTGCGGTGGTCACCGCGGCCGCAGGAGCGGACGGGGCGGCCGGTGCCGCCGGGGCAGCGGGCGCCGCCGGCGTGCTCGCTCCCGGGGCGGCGGGGGCGGCGGTGTCGCCCGGGACGACGGGGACCGCGGGCACGCCCGTCGGGGTGTCGCCCGGGGTCGGGTTGATGCCGATCAGGTCGCCCCAGCCCGGGATCAAGTTGAGCAGCGGCAATGGCGGCAGGCTCGGCGCGCCGCCCGCGGCGAACGCCGTCGCCCAGTTGAGCAGGGTCGCGGGGGCGGAGACGCCCGACGGGACCACCTGGGCGCCGTTCGCCTTCGAGTAGTAGATGGTGCCGTTCTGGTACGACTGCAGCATCGAACCGTCGGGGAAGGCGATCGGGTTCGCGACGACGCGGCCGAGCGTGCCCTTCTCGCCGCCGGCGGCCGCGTACGCGGCCTCGACTGCGGCCTTGCCGGTCACGGCCTGCGCCGCGGGCGCCACAGCGGAGGCGGCCGGCGGCGCGGGGATGCCCGGGATCGCGGGCGCGGCCGGCGCAGTGGGCGCGGCGGCGACCGTCGGGATCGCGGGGGCCGCTGCAGCTGCCGGGGCGGCGCCGGGCACCGTCGGGACCGCGGGGGCCGCCGGGGCGGCCGGAGCCGCAGGGACCGCACCCGTGGACGCGGTGGGAGTGGTCGCGCCCACCGGCGCGGACTGGGCCGCGTTGGGGGCGGTCGGCACCGGGTTGAACGGGTCGACGGGGGCCGCCACGATCGGCTGGTCCACCACGCGCCCGGGGACCGGGACCTGGGTCGACGGTGCGGCGGCCGCTCCGGGCGCGCTCGGGGTGCCGGGTGCGGGGGCCGCTGCGGGTGCCTGGCCGTCGATGGTGAACCAGTCCGAACGCAGGCCCAGCTTCTTGCGGACCTCGTCGCCCTTCGCGGTGACGGTGCGGTTCGCCCCGACGATCTCGACAGCCTCGACGCGGCCGACCTGCGCCGATTGCGTCTTGACCACGCGGATGGACGTGAACGCGCCGACGCCGAACTCCTGCGCGATCTTCGCGGTGGGCACCTTCTGGGTCCAGTTCTTGAACGGGGAGACCACGTCGCCGTCGTCCTTGACCGGCGTGAAGTCTCCGCCCGCGGTGAAGCCGCCGGTGGAGCTGGAGAACTCGGTGGAGACGGCGTAGCCGTTCTTCGCCATGACGAGGCCGGCGGTGCTCGCGACGGCCTTGTCGGTGCGCGGGTCCTCCTTGCCGGCGCCGCCGTAGACCTGAGAGTCCTGGGTGTCGTTGTAGCGGTCGCCGCGCTTGGCGCCCTCCGCCAGCGCGTACGAGCGAGCCGCGATGGCCTGCGCGCGCAGAGCCTCGTAGCCGCCCTGGTCCGCCCACTCGGCCTTGCTCTCGACGGGGACGACACCGCGGACGTAGTCCTCGATGCTGACCACGTTGAAGACCTTGCCGTCCTTGGCCGCGATCGCGCCGCGGTAGGCGGCGTTCGTGCCGCAGAACGTCAGTAGCTCGCCGACGGGACGGTTCGCCTCGGCGTTGAGCGGGGCGATGGTGGCGTCGGCGCCTGCCGGGACGGTCTTGACGACGGGGCCGCCGCAGCCGGTGGTGATGACGGCGTTCCCGCCCTCGAGCCGCACGGCCTGGCCGGGCGCGACCGGCTGGTCGCCGATCTTGGCGCCCGCCGGGGCCAGCACGTTCGCCGCCTTCTGGGCGGTGAGCTGCACGCGGACGGGCAGGGTGGTGTCGGCGCGGGAGAGCTGCGAGCCGCCGTAGTAGTGGGCGACGATCTGCTCGGCCTTCCAGCCGGACTTCGCGTAGCCGAACGCGCCCCACTGGCCGAGGCCGCGGCCGTGGCCGTTGCCCTGTCCGGTGAAGGTCACGTCGCTACCGGCGGCGAGCGCGGGGTCGCCGACGATGTTCGTGGTGCTGAGCAGCGCGGCGGCGCCGCCCACGGCCAGGGCCGGGAGCAGTGCGAGCGCGACGGTACGCCGTCCGCGGCGGCGACGAGGTCCGCCGTCGATCCACACGGGCATGGCTTCTCCTTAGCTCGACGCAGGTGAGCCTTGCCGAGAACGGCAAAGCTCAACGTGAGGTCGAGACTAACACCATCTGCAACATTCGTCACGTAGGTAACAATTGTCACATCAGTCACATCGAGCGTCGGGCCGGCGCGGGTTCAGCCACGTGCAGCCACATCTTTCGAAGCGTTCTGCGACGAATCGCGCCTGCTCCATCGCAGAACGCTTCGAAAGATGTTCACGCCGCCGCGGCTGCACGCCCGTCCAGAGCGGACCGCACCTGGCGCAGCAGCTCGTCGCTTCCCTCGGCCAGGATCTTCGCGGTGACGACGATGACCTCCCAGCCGTACTCGTGCCGCAGGGTATTGCGACGAGTCGCGTCCAGACTCTGCTGTGCGGGGTCGGCGTGGTCGCGGCCGTCGTATTCGACGGCGACCTTGCACGCTTGCGCCCCGAGGTCGAGGCGGTAGCGGCCACCGTCGATGACGATCTGCGTGGCGAACGTGGTGAGACCGGCCCGATGGAGGAGCAGTCGTACGTGCGTCTCGGGCGGCGATTCGGCTCCGCCGTCGGCCTCGGCGAGCACGGCGCGCACTCGACGCGACCGGTGCAGGTGTGCGTGGAGGTCGAGGTAGTCGGCGACGTCCTACGCCGTCGTGACGGACCGTCCGTCGTCGCGCACCCGCAGGCACTGGTCCGCGCCGACGACGGCGTCGTCACCGCCGGTGAATCGGGCGATGTCGACGAACGTGCGGGTGCCCGTGGTGAGCCGGAGACCGTCGACGACGACGACATCGTCATCGGGCATGGCGCCGCCGCGGATGATGACGCCCTGCCGTCGCCGGGGCAGTGGATGCCAGATCTCGATCGGCCGGTCCGCGCAGTACGCCGCGCCCTGCAGGGCTGCGGCAGTCCAGCCGCAGAAGACGGCGTCGGGGTAAAGAAGTCGCACCGCGTCGATCAGGTCGCGGAACGTCACCGGCCGACCCGTCGGCATCCGGACACCACGAACCACCTGCTGATACCGGGTGCGGATCTCGTACGGTGTCGCAACCTCGGCCAGCCGCCGCGTGCTCGTCCCCATACCCATTGGACGCATCAGGACCGAAAACGGATCCGCCACCGACAACTTTCGAAGCGTTCTGCGACGGATCGTGCTCAATCCATCGCAGAACGCTTGGAAAGATGTGCGCCGCGCCGACGGTCGAACGGGCTAGAACCAGCGCTCCAGCACCCGGGCGACACCGTCGTCGAGGTTGGTCGCGGTCACTGCGTTCGCGGCGCCGCGGGCCAGCGGGTGGGCGTTGCCCATGGCGACGCCCATGCTCGCCCAGCGCAGCATCGCGGCGTCGTTGGGCATGTCGCCGAACGCCGCGGTGCGGAGCTGGCCGGTGAGGCCGAGGTGCTCGATCGCCAGCTCTATGCCGGTGGCCTTGGTGACCCCCGGAACATGGAACTCGATGAGCCCGTTGTTGGTGGCGTAGGTGACGTCGGCGAGGCCCTGCAGATGCGGGGCGACGCGGGCGTGCATCTCGTCGGACGTCATCCCAGGCTGGCGGACCAGCAGTTTCACGGCGGGATGGGCGAGCACCTCGGCGTCGGCGGCGGTCACGGTGTCGGGCTCGAGCCAGGCGTGCTGATACCCGGTCGAAGCGGCGAACCGCGGCGTCGCCGAGTCGTGCTCACCGGACGCGACGCGCTCCGCGGCGAAGCCGGCGCCCGGCAGGTATCGGTAGACCAGCTCGGCGACGGTCTGCAGCAGCTCCGGCGACATCAGCGCCGCCGAGACCACGCGGCCCGAGCCGGTGTCGTAGAGCACCGCGCCGTTCGCGCACACGGCGAGCGGCGCGAAATCGAGCTGGTCGGCGATCGGGTCGACGGCCCGCGGCGGGCGCCCGGTGGCCAGCACGAAGTGGCCGCCGGCGTCGCGGACCGCGTTGACGGCGACATGGGTGCGCAGCGTCAGGCGCTCGTGGTCGTCGACGAGGGTGCCGTCGACGTCGCTCGCTACCAGGAGCGGAGCGGCGCCGAGCGTCTCGAGCCCCGGCGCCTCCACCGGAGCGCCAACAGCGGCAACCGCGCCGGGGCCGAACTCCGAACCGGCACCGTCTGGCAGCTCCGCAGCCGACGGCGCCTCAGGCACCGTCGACCTGACGTTCCTCCCGGGCACGACGACGCTCGTCGAGGTCGGCGGCGTCCATCGCGTCGGCCTCCTCCAACGTGGGCGCGGTGCCGCCCAGGCGCGCGGGCACCCAGGGCTCCCCCTGCGGGTGCGGGCCGTAGAGGTCCTGCAGCTGCAGCAGCATGGCCTGCATCGACTCCTTGAGCCGCGCGGTCAGCTCGTCGGGCGGCCCGACGGGGTCGAGCGGGTCGCAGACGCCGATGACGATGCGGAACTTGTTCCGGCCGAGCTTCTTGGGCAGGCCTTTCGTCCAGATCTGCTGGGCGCCCCACACCACGACGGGGACGATCGGCACGTTCGCCTCGATCGCCATGCGCGCGGCGCCGGACTTGAAGCCCTTGAGCTCGAAGCTGCGGCTGTGCGTGGCCTCCGGATAGACGCCGACGAGCTCGCCGGCCTTGAGCGCGTCGACGGCGGCGGAGTACGCCTCCGCGCCCGCCTCGCGGTCGACGGGGATGTGGCGCAGCGCGCGCATGATCGGCCCCGACTTGGAGTTGTCGAAGACCTCCTTCTTCGCCATGAAGCGCACCTTGCGGCGACCGGCCGCGTACGCGGGCTTCCCACCGAAGGGGAAGTCCAGGTAGCCGGTGTGATTGATGGCGACCACAGCCCCGCCCGAACGGGGGAACTTATGGAAGTCCACCTCGGTGAACTTGATGCCTTGGAAGGCCCACATGCCGCGGGCAACTTCGAGAATCGTTCCGTAGACGGGTTCCACACCGTCAGCGTAGCCGCGGAGCCGACTGCGCGGTGTGTCAGCCGGTCGTCCGGTCGCCCATTACGCTGTAGCGGTAACGAACACAGGCGAAAGGCTCCACAGTGCAGGTCACCAGCGTCGGGCACGCGGGTTTCCACGTCTCCACCGCCGCAGGCACCATCCTGTGCGATCCGTGGGTCAATCCCGCGTACTTCGGGTCATGGTTCCCCTTCCCGGACAACACGCAGCTGGACTGGAAGGCCCTGGGTGACGTCGACTACCTCTACGTCTCCCACCTGCACCGCGACCACTTCGACGCGAAGAACCTCGCCGAGAACGTGAGCAAGGACGCCACCGTCCTGCTGCCCGACTACCCCGTGCCGGATCTGCGGCGCGAGCTGGAGAAGCTGGGCTTCACGAAGTTCTTCGAGACGCAGGACTCGGTGAAGCACACTCTCAGCGGCCCCAAGGGTGCGCTCGACGTGATGATCATCGCCCTGCGCGCGCCCGCGGACGGCCCCATCGGCGACTCTGGTCTCGTCGTCTCCGACGGCGAGACGGTGCTGTTCAACATGAACGACGCCCGCCCCGTCGACATGGAGGTGCTCGACGAGTTCGGCGGCATCGACGTGCACCTGCTGCAGTACTCGGGCGCCATCTGGTACCCGATGGTCTACGACATGCCGAAGGGCTCGAAGCGCCGCTTCGCCGAGCAGAAGCGCCAGCGTGGCATGGACCGCGCCCGCAGCTACGTCGACCAGGTCGCCGGCACCTGGGTCGTGCCGTCCGCGGGCCCGCCCGCGTTCCTCGACCCCGAGCTGCGCTACCTCAACGACGAGGGCCGCGTGGACCGCGAGACGATCGGCGGCGACCCATCGAACATCTTCCCGGACCAGATCACCTTCCTCGAGGAGATGAAGAAGAACGGCAACGACGGGGGCCTGCTGTTCATCCCCGGCACCGTCGGCGAATTCCGGGGCAAGGAACTCGTTTCGCTCACGCACCCGGTCTCCGAGGCCGAGGTGATGGACATCTTCGAGAACAAGACCGCGTACCTCGACGCCTTCGCGGCGCGCCAGGCGCCAGTGCTCGAGGCCGAGAAGGCGACCTGGGCGGCCGACGACGGCGTGCCGCTGCTCGGCGCCCTCAAGGCCAAGTTCGAACCGATCATGCAGGCGTCCGCGCTGATCAGCGACGGGATCGGCTACGCGGTCGGGCTAGAGATGGCCTCGCCCGACGGTGCCGTCGAGACCGTGGTGCTCGACTTCCCGAACCGCACGGTCCGCAGCCCGGAGGAGGGCGACGGCAAGTATCGGTACGGCTTCCGGATCGCCGCCGAGCTGGTGCGCACGGTGCTCCGCGACGACGAGCCCGACTGGGTGAACACGATCTTCCTGTCGACGCGGTTCACCACCTGGCGCATCGGCGGCTACAACGAATTCCTCTACACCTTCTTCAAGTGCCTCACCGATGAGCGCATCGCCTACGCCGACGGCTGGTTCTCCGAGGCGCACGACGACACCGCGTCGACCGAGCTGGACGGCTGGGAGGTGCAGCGCCGCTGCCCGCACCTCAAGGCGGACCTGTCGAAGTTCGGCGTGGTCGACGGCGGCAAGCTGACCTGCAACCTGCACGGCTGGCAATGGGACCTCGAATCCGGACGTTGCCTCACCTCCAGTGGGCACGAGCTGCGCGCGAAGAAGCTGACATGAGCGGGCCGCGGCGTCCGCGCAACAACCGGCAGCGCGTCGAGGACTACTACGGCGTGCACGACACGGGCATGGGCTCGCGCCCGGCGCCCGCCGCACCGCCCGCTCCCCCGGCGGTGCCGCCCGCCGGTCCCCCGCAGGGCCCGCCGCAGGGGCAGGCTCCGCAGGGACAGCCGCCGCAGGCGCCCCGCCGGCCGCGGGTGATCCCGCCGCCCGAGGTGCAGGTCGCCGCGAAGGAGGCGGCCCGCGTCGCCGCCGGCGCGCCGCCGTCCGCACCGGGCACGCCGGGCGCCGGTCCGGCACCGTCGGATCCGCTCGCCGGCGTGGCCGCGCCGTCGTTCTCGCAGGCCGACAGCCCGGCGCCCGAGGCGCCGCGCACCAAGCCCGACCCCCTGACCGACCCGCTGACCTCCGAGACCTTCCAGGGCGTGCAGCCCGCGTCGGACACCTATGAGACGGGCGTGGTCGGCGGCTTCGGCTACAGCGCGTCGACGGGGCCGCAGACCGCGTCGAACACGTCCGCGACCGCCTTCGACGGCGGCTTCGACCAGTTCGCGCCGCCGCGGTTCGAGCCCCGCACGGAGGACCGCTGGGTCGATCCCGCTCCGCGGCCCGGGCACGAGGACGGCGAGACTCTCGAGGCGACGTTCGAGGCGCACCCGGAGTCCGAGACCCTCGACGAGCCCGACGAGTCGTACATCGACGTCGAGGTGGTGGACGTCGAGGTGGACGCGGCGCACGCCGCGGAGCCCGAGGAGCCCGCCGAGACCGAGGCGCCCGCGGTGGCCGACGAGGCGGAGTCGCACGAGGACGAGGTGCACCACGCCGAGTTCGTCGACCACGAGGCCGAGCCGGCCGACGCCGCGGCGGAGCCTGTCGAATCCGAGGCAACAGAGCCCAGCGAGCCCGAGGCGGCGGAGTCCGGCGACGGCGCGGACGAGCGCGATGCCGCTGCGGAGGAACCCCACGACGGCGCGAGCACCAGCGCCGAGTCGGCGTCGTTCGGCGACGATCCGGCCGCGGAGTCCGAGACGTCCGCGGGCACCGGCGAGACCGAGGAGTCCGCGGAGACCGACGAACCCGCACCCGCGGAGGAGCAGGCGCGCCCGACGTTCTCGGAGCCGCTCGCGATCGATCCGTTCCCGTACACGCAGATCGATGAGACCTACGTCGACTCCGAGACGCTGCAGACTCTGCAGAACCGCCAGGCACCGTACGAACCGAAGGACCCCGGTGACATGACCGAATTCAACGAGTCCCTGAACGAAGCCATGACCATCGACGGCGCGCTGGGCGTCGCGTTGGTCGACGCGAGCAGCGGCATGGCGCTCGCGACCGCCGGCAACCCCGCGGAGTTCAACCTCGAGGTCGCGGCGGCGGGTAACTCGGCACTGGTGCAGGCGATGAGCCGCACGCTGGGCGATCTGGACCTGGACGACCACATCGAGGACATCCTCATCACCCTCGGCACGCAGTACCAGATCGTGCGCCCGATCAACCAGGGCACCGACGACCTGTTCCTCTACCTGGTGCTGGACCGCTCGCGCGCCAACCTCGCCATGGCCCGCTTCCGCCTCACCAAGCTCGCGGAGCAGATCGAGGTCTGACCCGCCCGACCGCGGCCGCTCCCGGGTGATCGCGGGCGACCTCCGAAGCGCAACTCCGTCGGAGAATCGGCGGATCACCGTTCGGCGATGCGTGACGGCGTCGCGAGCCGGAATGCGGCCGAATCCTCGCAGCACCGCTACCCTGCATGCGCGGTAACGAAGCGCCAATGCACGATGGTTCAAGTGAGGTCGCGGCGAGCAGGAAGGTCGTCACCACCACGGCTTGGGGCCGCGTCCGTCCGCCTTGGAGGCGATGAGTCCGCCGATCACCGCGCCGCCGTTGAGCACGAGGAGGAAGGCCGGCGATCCCTTCGCGTCGTAGCCGGCGTCGGCCATGATCTTCGGCAGCCAGGTGGTGAGACCGTAGGTGTGCAGCGGCCCGGCGAAGCTCATGAGGCCCAGTAGCGCGCGACTCTCGGATTCTGTCCATCACGGACAGCGCGTCCGTAGCGGAGAGGATCCGAGAGTCGGGCCCGCAGCGTCTACGCCCAGCGGCCGGCGAGGTCGTGGTCGTGGCACGGAACGACCGTGACGTCGCCGGGCAACGCCATGAGGCGCATCATCGTCTCGAAGGTCGCGTCGCGGTCGACGTCGACGAGCAGCCCTGGAAAGGCCGCCTTCTGCGCGCCGTGCGCCAGTTGCTCGGAGTGCCAGACCGCGTCGCCGGCCATGAGCACCCGCCCGCGTTCGGTGTTCAGTAGCACGCCGATGCTTCCCGGCGTGTGTCCCGCGAGGTCGACGAGTACGACCGATCCATCGCCGAAGAGGTCGTGGCTCGCCGGGAACGCCAGCACGGGAGGACCGTCGAGGTCCCGCAGGTCCATCGCGCGACCGGCGAGCGCGGGCCGGACCCCGGCGGCCGGTGCCAGTTCTCCGGCGACCGCCCACTCGTGCTCCCGACGGTGCGCCGTCAACTGCAGGCCCGGCAGGTCGAGTAGCCCGCTGACGTGATCCCAGTGCAGATGCGTCGACAGCGCGAGGTCGACGCTCGCCGGATCCACTCCGCCGCGGTGCAGCGCCTCGACGGTGCTGAGGACGTCAGGAGACGGCATCACGGCGGCGCGGAGCATCGGCTGCATGGCGCCGAGGACCCGCTCGCGCACCTGGGAGGCGACGGACGGGTCGAGCAGGATCCGCGCGGACGGGTGGTCGATCACGTAGGTGCGCATGCCCATCCGGATCGTCGCCGGACTCCGCACACCTTCGAGCACGGTGATCGTGCGGACGTCGCGCGGGACCTGTGGCAGGGCCCGCAGGCGCACCGTCACCGACGACGCCGGCGGCGAGGCGAGCGCCTCGCGCAGACGCGCGATGCGTGCGGGATCGGGCCGGCGCGGGCGCACCGCACCGGCTATCGACTGCCCGACCGCCCGGCAGCACGTGCTCAGCGCTGTCGGTTCGACGCGGTCGACGATGTGGTCGGGGCTGATCTGCTCGGTGGTGTCCGTCATGGCGCTACGGTAGAACTTCAGGTCGACCTGAAGTAAAGGCGGAACGCATGCACATCGGGGATGCGGCGGCGGAGGTGGGCGTCGCGACGCACGTCCTCCGGCATTGGGAGGACGTCGGCGTGCTCGTGCCCCCGCGCGAGCCCGGCGGACAGCGCAGCTACTCCGGCGAGCACGTCGCCCGGGCCCGCCTGATCCTGCTGTGCCAGCGGGCGGGCCTGTCGCTCGACCAGATCAAGCAGCTGATCGTCGCCGATACGGCTGGCCGGGCCGAACGACTACGCGGGCACCGGGAGGTGATCGCCGGGCGCATCGACGAATTGCAGCGCGCCGATGCCTTCCTCGAGCACACGCTCACCTGCGCGCACACTGTGGTCACCCAGTGCCCGGAGTGCTCCGGTTTCGCTGCGGGCCGGGACCTTACGGGCGCAGCACGTCCGTTCCGATGAACGGCTGCAGCGCGACGGGCACGCGCACGGAACCGTCGGGCTGCTGGTGGTTCTCCCAGATCGCGACGAGCCAGCGCGTGGTGGCCAGCGTGCCGTTCAACGTGGCCGCGACCTGCGGCCGACCGTCGGAATCGCGGTACCGGATGCCGAGCCGCCGCGCCTGGAAGGTGGTGCAGTTCGAGGTCGACGTGAGCTCGCGGTAGCGGCCCTGGGACGGCACCCACGCCTCACTGTCGTACTTGCGCGCCGCCGACGAGCCCAGATCGCCCGCCGCCACGTCGATCACCCGGTAGGGCACCTCGACGGCCGCGAGCATCTCCTTCTCCCAGTTCAGCAGGCGCTGGTGTTCGGCCTCCGCGTCCTCCGGCTTGCAGTAGACGAACATCTCGATCTTGTCGAACTGGTGCACGCGGATGATGCCGCGCGTGTCCTTGCCGTACGAGCCGGCCTCGCGGCGGAAGCAGCTCGACTGCGCGGCGTAACGGACGGGACCGTCGGAGAGATCGAGGATCTCGTCCATGTGGTAGCCGGCCAGCGGGACCTCCGAGGTGCCCACCAGGTACAGGTCGTCGGCCTCGAGGCGGTAGATCTCGTCGGCGTGCGCACCCAGGAAGCCGGTACCCGCCATGACCTCGGGCTTGACCAGCACGGGCGGGATCATCAGCGTGAAGCCGTTCGCCACGGCCTTCTGCACCGCGAGCTGCAGCAGCGCCATCTGGAACAGCGCGCCGTAGCCCTTCATGAAGTAGAACCGCGAGCCCGAGACCTTGGCACCGCGCTCCATGTCGAGCAGGCCCAGGCCCTCCGCGAGCTCCAGGTGGTCCTTGGGGTCCGCGATCGCGGGGATCTCGCCCACGTGCTCGAGCACCACGAAGTCGTCCTCGCCGCCGGCGGGCACGCCGTCGATGATGACGTTGCCGATCTTCCGCGCGAGAACGTCGAAGGCCTCGTCGGCGCTGCTCTGCGCGGCCTCGGCCTCCTTCACCCGCGCGGCGAGCTCGCCCGCAGCGGCGACGAGTGCCTTGCGGTCCTCGGGCGCCGCCTTGCCGATCGACTTCGACGAGGCCTTGTGCTCGGCCCGCAGGGTGTCGGCCGCCAGCACCGCCGCCCGACGGTCCGCGTCCGCGGACAGCAGGGCGTCGACCAGCGACGGGTCCTCTCCACGGGCGCGCTGCGAGGCGCGCACACGGTCCGGGTTCTCGCGTACCAGCTTGACGTCGATCACCCGACCAGCCTATTACGGCACCGTCGACCCGCCCCAACCGCTACACCGCCCACCCGTCCCGGCCCGGACCGGGCATGATGGAGGGCGATGGCCGACGACACCGAAACCCAGCCCGCACCCGCCGCGAAAACCGGGCGCGCCGGAGCCCTCACCGTGCGTGCCGTCCTGGCCGCGGTGGTCGTGGGCGCACTCGCCATCGGCGGAGTCCTGTTCGCCACCGGTGCCTTCGAGCCGAAGAACGAGGAGAAGGCGCCGCGGCTCGCCGCCGCCGGGACCACTCTCGCCCGATCGAAGCCCGGTACGTGCCTGACCTGGGACAAGGATCCGTCGACGATGGCCCCCGTGGACTGCGTGCAGCCGCACAAGTTCGAGGTCGCGGGCGAGCCCGCCCGCACCCTGCCGGAGAACGCGCCCTACCCCTCGGAGACGGCCCTGGCCGCGCAGCGCGACCAGCTGTGCCCGCCCGTGGTAACCGAGTACCTCGGCACCCGCCTGGATCCAATGGGCAGGTTCCAGATGGGGCTGCTCACGGCGGGTGAGAAGGCGTGGGGGTCTGGCGACCGGACGATGCGCTGCGGCGTGCAGGTGGTCGACGGTGCCGGCAACGCCCTGGAGAGCCAAGGCAAGATCGTGAACCAGGACAAGTCGTTGACCTGGCCACCGGGCACCTGCATCGGCATCGACGGCCGCGGGCAGCGCACCGCGCCCGTGGCCTGCACGCAGCCGCACGCCTTCGAGGTGACCGCCGTGATCGACATGCGGCAGGCCTTCCCCGACGCCTCGTGGCCCACCGAGCGGCAACAGGAGGACTACCTGAGCCGCATCTGCCCGTCGCGCACGACGGGCTGGTTCGGCTCGCAGGACGGGCTGCGCAAGTCCGGCCTGCAGCTCGCGTGGAACAAGCTCTCACAGCCCTCGTGGACCGCCGGCTCGCGCTCGGTGATCTGCTTCCTCGCCTCGTCGAAGGACGCGCGCACGTTCACCCCGATCACGGGCTCCGCGAAGTCGCCCGACCTGCTGATCGACGGCAAGAAGCCCGTGATGCCGACCTTCCCCGGCGCCGCGCCCGCCCCGACGCCCGCCCCCGGCCGGTAGCCGTGCACGTCTCCCGGCGCGCCTTCCAGGAGTGGGTGTCGGACGCGCTCGACGACGTCCCGCCCGAGCTGGCGAAGGCGATGGACAACGTGGTGGTGCTGGTCCGCGACCGCAACGAGGACGAGCCGACGCTACTCGGGCTCTACGAGGGCATCGCGCTGACGGAGCGGGACTGGAATTACGTGGGCACGCTGCCCGACACCATCACCATCTACCGCGAAGCACTCATGGACATCTGCGACACCGAGGAGCAGCTGCGCCACGAGATCCGGGTGACCGTGCTGCACGAAATCGGCCATCACTTCGGTATCGACGACCACCGACTCCACGACCTGGGCTGGGCCTGACCGGACGGGCACATCCCTCCGGAATCGCCGCCACCGACTGCACGACCTGGGTTGGGCCTGACCACCTTCCGAGAGGACCGACGAGAATGCCGACCCCGCACAACTCCGCCGCCCCCGGCGATTACGCGCCCGCCGTCCTCATGCCGGGCGATCCGCGACGGGCCCGCCGCATCGCAGAGACGCTGTTCGATGACGCCCGTCTCGTCAACGAGGTGCGCGGGATGGAGGCGTACACGGGCACCGTCGGGGGCCGGCCGATCTCGGTGATGGGCTCCGGCATGGGCATGCCGACGATGACGATCTACGCCACCGAGCTCTACCGCGAGTACGGCGTGCAGCGGATCATCCGGGTCGGGACGTCGGGCGGCTTCCAGGACGACCTGGCTCTCGGCGACGTGATCGTCGCGACCGCCGCGCACACCGACTCGGCGATCAACGACCCGCGGATTCCCGGCGTGAGGTTCGCGCCCGCGGCCTCGTATCCGCTGCTCCGCGCCGCTGTGGACGCCGCCCAGCGGGCCGGGACGCCCGTTCGGGTGGGCCCGGTGTACTCGTCGGACCACTTCTACCTGGCGCGCCCGGGCCTGCACGAGGGGTTGCGCGACCACGGCGTCCTCAGCGTCGACATGGAGACCGCCGCGCTGTACGCCGTCGCCGCGGCGGAGGGCCACGAGGCCCTGACGGTGCTCACGGTGAGCGATCATCTCTTCCGCGAGGAGGCGATGCCGTCCGAGGACCGGGAGAAGAGCTTCGCCGCCGCCGCGGCCATCGCGATCGAGGCCGCCTTCAGCTGACCGGCCCTAGCCCATCGGGTCCAGGTGCGACGGGGCGTCGGCCCAGCTCACGAGCTCCCACGCGCCGCCGTCGACGGGGCGGAGCACGATCTCGCCGGTGTTGGGCAGGTGGTGCTTGTGCGCGTAGGCACCGTCGACGCCGGACAACTGGAAGCCGACGAGCCGGATGGCGGCCCCGTGGCTGACGAGGTAGGCGTCGCCATGCGGGAGGTGCTCGGCGCGGATCACGTCGACGGCGGGCAGGAAGCGCGCGAGCAAGTCCTCGGCGCTCTCGCCGCCGGGCATCGCGGCGGTCGGGTCGCCCTCGTACCAGCCCCGCACCACGTCCTGGAAGACCTTGATCGACGCCTCGTCGTTGAAGCCCTCCAGGTCGCCGGCCTGCACCTCGTGCACGCCGTCGATCACGGAGGTCTCCACGCCCCACGCGGCGGCGATGTGCCCCGCGGTCTGCTGCGCCCGGCGCGCGACGGAGCTGAGAAGGACGGCGGGCGCGGCGTCCGACCGCTCGGTGCCGTACCGGCGGGCCTGCTCAGCGCCCTCGGGCGTGAGCGGGGCGCCGGGCGGACGGGTGTCGAGGACCCGGGCGACATTCGCGGTGGTCTGGCCGTGCCGGACCAGGTGCAGCAGCCCCGTCATCGCTCGCCCCTGCGCAGGCCGTCGAACCAGGCCTCGGAGTCGCCGGGGTCGACGGGGGCCGTGCCGGGCCCGCCGGGACGGGGCCAGGAGCCGAGGAAGCGCAGCTCGTCGCACACCCGGTGCAGGGCGCGCAGCGCCTCGCCGACCGCGGGGTCGTCGATGTGGCCGACGCAGTCGAAGTGGAAGACGTAGCTGCCGAAGACCGTTCGCTTGGGGCGCGACTCGATGCGGGTGAGATCGACACCGCGCAGCGCGAATTCGGCCATGCAGAGTGCGAGTGAGCCGGGCCGGCTGGGCACGTCGAGCACCACCGACGTGCAGTCGCTTCCGGTACGCGCCGGCGCGGGACCGGGCTTGCCGCACAGCACGAACCGGGTGCGCGCGTCTGCCACATCGGCCACGCCGGTCGCCGCCTCGGTCACGCCGTACATCCGTGCGGCGAGCGCCGTGGTCACGCCGGCGTCGACGCGGCCCTCGGCGACGTCGAGCGCGGCGGCGGAGTTCGAGGCCGCCGGAACCACCTGCGCCTGAGGCATGTTCGCGGCGAGCCAGGCGCGAACCTGTGCGGCGGCCACCGGATACGCGCCGACCGTGCGAGCCTCGTCGAGCGGCTTCTCCGAGGCGATGGAGAAGGCGACGGCCAGGTCCGTCTCGGCGAAGATCTGCAGCGGCGCACCGAAACCGAGCGTGTCGAGCGTGGGCGTGACCGGCCCCTCGACAGAGGATTCGATCGGCACACAGGCGAAGTCGGCGGCACCGTCGGCGACCATCTCGAGTGCGGCCACCTGGCTGGGGGCGCTGATCCGTTCCGCGCCGGCGAGCTCGACGCCCGGCACCGCCATCGCGCCGCGGGCGGCGAGCTCCTGGCACTGCAGTAGCGCCATCTCGGTGAACGTCCCCTCAGGGCCGAAGTAGGCGATGCGTGTCACGCCCCGAGCCTAGCCGGGCCGCCGCGGTGGGGCGGCCGTCCGGTGATTCAGTACAGTCATTTCGTTCTTGCAGAAAAAGGGAGCGATATGGCGCAGGACGAGAATCCACTGGACCGGATCAGCGCGGGGCCGGCGCCGACGGGCCCGACCCCGTGGCGCTCGAATCGGCTGCCCACGGGAAGCCCCTACGCGAACGGCCTGTACGGCACCGGCGACGTGCGCAACCCGCGCCGCCTGGGCCGCGGCGGCTGGATCACCCTGATCGTGGCGGTCGTCCTCATCGCCGGCGCCGTGGCCTGGGCCGCTGTGTCCAAGCCAGGCCGGCCGGACGCCGGCTCGCCGATCGGAACGGCGACCTCACCGCCGCCGGTACCGAGCGTCGGCCAGATCACCGGCAGCGCCGTCTTCACCACCGCCCTCGTCTCGCCGCCCGGGTGCGCGCTCCCGCCGCTCGCGACGACCCCCGAGTCCGTGGAGGCCTTCGCCCGGGCGGGCACCGTCTGCCTCGAGGCGGTGTGGGGCCTCCGCGCCGGGACCGTCCGGCCATTCCGCTCCCCCGACGACGTGCCACCCGGCTCCGGCTGCTTCGCCGGCGAGGCCGTGACCAGCTACGGGACCTGCAACGACATCACCTATCTCAACGTGGACGCGGCGATCGAGGCCGCGGGCAACCAGGCGCCTCGACTGCTGCAATGGCTCGCGATGGCCGTCGCCGACCGGGCCGAGAGCCGCGCCGGCACCGCCGCCGATACGAGCTCGCTGATCCGCTCCGTCGGCGGCGACGGCCCACTCGGCATCGAGTACCGCAAGCGGGCCAAGGCGCAGCACCTGTGCCTCGCAGGAGCCACGGTCCAGCGCCTGGTCGACCACGGGATCACTCGCGACGACGTCGCACAGGCATCGGCGCAGTCGCGGATCTGGACGCTGCTCGGGGAGGGGACCGACGGTCCCCGTGTCCAGGCGGCCACGGCGCAGCAGTGGTTCGATCGCGGCAGCCTGTCCCCTACCCAGGAGGTCTGCCGGACCGCGTGGACCGTCCCCGTCGACCAGGTGTCCTGAGCGCGGGCAGTGCGCCCGTCGACCAGCTCCCCTGACCTACTTCAGATCCAGGGCGTGCAGGCGGTCCGTGACCGCCTGCGGGTCGGTCGTCACGATGTGCCGCAGCCGCTCCCGTACGGCGTCCTGCGCCATCGGGTTGAGCGCGGCCAGGCGCGCCTCGTCCGGCGCCGCGAGCGCGGCGGGGATGTCGTCGCCGGTGAGCGCCGCGACGACGGCGCACAGCACGGCGACGGCCTCGTCGGCATCCGCCACCGCGATCTCGAAGCCGGGGCCCTCGTCGTGCACGCCGTGCACCAGGAACTCGACCAGCGCGGTGGGGTCGCCGGGTGCGTAGACGCAGCTCGCACGGCCCGACGGGGCGGCCACGGCCAGCCCGTCGACCAGGGACATCGGCTCGCGCGGGGGTGCGAGCAACTCCAGTTCGATCGCCATCACGATGACCCTAACTCTTGCCCGGGGTTGCTCACCGCATTAGGTTAGGGTTACCTTCATGACTGACAACCACCGAGCGAGAGGAGTCGTCATGAGCGCCCCGACCATCGCCGAGCCGACACCGGCCGAGCGCGTCCGTTCCATTGCGGCCGTCCCCCACGCCGCGGTCCTCGCGGCCGACGGCTACGAACCGATCACCGTCGCGCTGCACCACATGCTGGGCGATCGCCTGGTGGTCGCCGTCGCCGACGACTCGCCCTGGCTCGAGGGCGTGCGCGCCATGGTCGAGATCAACGACATCTCGCCGCTCCCGCTCCGCGAGCGCACCCGCTCCCTGGTCTGGCTCTCCGGCCGGCTGTCCGAGGTCGCCGACGGTGCCGCCCTCGCCGCCCGCATCGCGGTGGACAGCCCGCTCGAGGCGCTGCTCGACGTCGGCAACGGCGCACGGCTGCTGACGATGCCGATCGAGACCGCCGTCCTCGCGGACGCCGCCGGCGCCTCGTCGGTGACGGGCGACGAGCTGGCCGCCGCCGAGCCGGACCCGTTCGCCGGCTACGAGATCGCGTGGCTCGCGCACGTCGAGACCGGCCATCCGGAGATGGTCGGGCAGCTCGCCCGCCGCCTGCCCGGGAAGCTGCGCAACCACCGCATCCGCCTGCTGGGCATCGACCGCCTGGGCATCCGCCTACGCGCAGAGCACCACGAGCTCTCCGACGTCGACGTGCGCCTGAACTTCGCACAGCCCGCCGACGACATGGCCGCCCTGCAGCGCAGCATCCGCATCCTGCTGGGCTGCCCCTTCCTCAACGGTCTCCGCGCGAGCTGATCTCCTCACGATGTCGAGTTCTGACGACACGGAGGTGTTCTGACGCACATCCGCCTCACGGAAACCCGAATCGTGAGCCGCCGCGGACTCAGTGCGCCTGCTGCGTGATGTCGGTGCCCTTGGGGGTGAGCGCGTAGACACCCAGAGCGACCACGAACAGAATCAGCCCGCCGACCAGGCCGGTCGTCTGCAGTGACGCGGTGAACCCGGTGGTCGCGTGCTCGGCGAGGGCGGGCAGGCCCGCCTGCTGCGCGATCGCCATCGCAGCACCGAGGGACTCCCCCGCCGCGCCCGCGGTGGCGGCGTCGACGCCGGGGATCGACCCGAAGTCGGCGTCGGCGGTGTAGAGCATGGCCGCGACGCTGCCGAGGATCGCGACACCGAGCACGTTGCCCAGGTCGTAGCTCGTCTCCTCGAGTGCGGCGGCGTTCCCCGCCTTCTCCTCCGGCGTTCCGGACATGATCATCGCGGAGGCCACGGTCATCGCCCCCATGCCGACGCCGACCAGGACGAGCGGCGCGAGCAGTCCCGCGTAGTCGAGCTGCGCGGGCGCCGCGATGAGCACCATGCCCAACGCCGCGGCGACGAGCCCGCCGGCGAGCACGACGCGGGCGCCCAGCACAGTCGCCAACCACGGCGCGGCCAGCGACGCGACGACCGCGGCCACGGCGACGGGCAGCAGCCGGACGCCGGTCTCGATGGGCCCGTAGCCCGCTACCAGCTGCATCCACTGCGCGAGCAGCAGCAGCGCCGCGGCCATCGCGAACATCACGCCGAGCGCGGCGAGGATCCCTGCGGAGAACTGCCGGCGCTCGAAGAGCCGCACGTCGAGCAGCGGGTTCTCCCGGCGCAGCGATCGCCGCACGAACAGCGCGAGCACCACGACCGCGAGCAGCAGGGCGAGCAGCCCCGGACCCGACAGCAACGTGTGGTCCTTCGCGAACCGCTTGATGGCCCACACCAGCGCCACCATCCCGGTGATCGACATGAGTGCACCGAGCCAGTCCCAGGCGCCCCTCGTTGCGACCTTCGACTCGGGAAGCAGGAAGACGCCGATGACCAGCACGATCACCATGATCGGCACGTTGACCATGAAAGCGGCACGCCAGGAGAAGTTCTCGAGCAGCACGCCGCCCACGATCGGGCCCACCGCGGCGCCCACGCCCGAGACTGCGGCCCACAGGCCCAGTGCCTTCGCGCGTTCGGCGGGGTCGGTGAAGATCACGCGCAGCATCGTCAGCGTCGTGGGCATGATCATCGCGCCACCCACGCCGAGCGCCGCCCGCAGGGCGATCACCTGGGCGGGCGTCTCGGCCCACAGCACGAGCGCCGACGCGACGCCGAAGACGACGTAACCGAGGAGCAGCATCCGCTTGCGTCCGAACCGATCTCCGAGTGAGCTGGTGGACACGAGCAGGCCGGCGAGCACCAGCGAATAGACGTCGATGATCCAGAGCTGCTGCGCCGCAGTCGGCCTCAGATCGGCCGCCAGGTCCGGCACGGCGATGTTGAGAATCGTCATATCGACGGTGATCACGAGCAGGCTCGCCGAGAGCAGCAGGGCGGCGGCCCAGCGCCGCGTAGCGGACAGCGCCGGCCGGGTGTCGATGTCGGTCATTCCGTCGTCTCCTGTCGGGGGCTCCAGAGCGCGGCGATCGCGCCGTCGAGCAGGGCCTCGTCAGCCGGCTGCTCGGCGAGGATGGTGTGCATGATCGCGCCGTCGGTGAACATCGCCACGGCCGCGGCGCTCTCGGGGGTGATGTACCGCTCGAGCGTCGCGGCGAAGTCCGCGGCCCACCGGTCACTCAGCTCCTTGAGCCCGGGGTACAGGGGCGTGGCGCAGGTCAGGGCGAAATCCGCGCCGACGAGCTGGGGGTCGCACAGGTAGCGGTACAGCGCCGCCACATACGCCGACGGGGACGCCCCCTCTCGGACGAACGTCGCTTCCAGTTCGTCGAGCCACTCCTCGGCCTCCACGATCAGCGAGGTCAGGGCCGCGGCCCGCAGATCGTCGAGGGTGGCGAAGTACTGCGTGGTGGAACCGAGTGGGACCCCTGCGCGCGCGGCGACCTTGCGGTGGGTCAGCGCGTCGGGTCCCTCCTCGACGACGAGCGCCGCAGCGGCCACGACGATCTCGCGGCGGCGGCGCTCGGGATCTCGGCGACGGGCGGGTGACGTCATCTCAACTCCTAATGTACGTTTGTACATGTACAAGGGTACATCAAGTGCAGGGGGAGCTGCATCGGATAGATTGGCGAGATGAGCGCCACACCCGAGGGCCCGCAGTCCAACACTCCGTCCGACCAGCCCGGCTCGCCGGATCACTCCGGCATGGCGGCCCGTGCGGGCGATGCCGCCAAACTCTGGGCACGGCGCGTGGTCGGCGCGATCGCCGTGCTGGCGGTGCTCGTGATCATCTACTTCTCGCTCGCCGCGATCGTGCCGCGCTGGTGGGCGGAACGGCTCGGCCGAGTCATCGACGGCAGCATGGCCACGGGCACCGGGCTGGGCCTGGCGATCGGCATCGTCTGCACGGCGATCCCGATTCTCCTTCTCGTCTTCGCCGCGCGCCACGTGCGCAGCCGTGCAAGCCTCGCGATCGGGGCCGCAGTCCTCGCGATCATCGCGGCCCTGCCGAACCTCCTCACGCTCACGATCGTGCTGGGCTCAGGCAACGCCGCCCACGCCGGCGAGCGGATACTCGACGTCGACGGCCCGATGTTCCGCGGCGCGTCAGCCGTCGGAGCGGCGGTGGGTGCGCTGCTCGCGATCGCGCTCGTGATCTGGAACCTTGGCCGCGGCAAGCGCAAGGCCCGGAAGCAGGCCGAGAAGGCCGCCGCGAAGCAGGCCAAGATCCAGGCCAAGGACGCCGCCAAGGCGGAGAAGGCCGCAGCCAGAGCGGAGCGCCGGGCACCGTCGGGCGACGGCGACAGGAGGTAACGCTCCCGTCAGATCCCGAACAGCACCTCGATCGGCTCCTTGGCGAAGTACAGCAGGAACAGCCCGGAGACGATCCACAGCAGCGGGTGGACCTCCTTGGCCTTCCCGCGCGCGACGGCCATCACCACCCAGGTGATGAAGCCGATGCCGATGCCGTTGGCGATCGAGTAGGTGAAGGGCATCGAGACCACGGTGAGGAAGACGGGCAGCACGACGGAGAAGTTGGCCCAGTTGATGTCCTTGAGCTGGCCCAGCATCATGGCGCCCACGATGACCAGCGCGGGCGCGGCGGCCTCGGACGGCACCACCTCGTAGAGCGGGGTGAAGAACATCGCGGCGAGGAAGAGCACGCCGGTCACGATGTTCGCCAGGCCGGTCCGGGCGCCCTCCGCGATGCCCGACGCGGACTCCACGAAGACGGTGTTCGACGAGGCCGAGGCGCCGCCGCCCACGATCGCGCCCGCGCCCTCGACGGCGAGCGCCTTGCCGATGTTCGGAACGGTGCCGTCCTCGCGCATCAGGTCGGCCTCCTTGGTGAGGCCGGTGATGGTGCCCATGGCGTCGAAGAAGTTCGACAGCACCAGCGCGAAGACCAGCACCGACGCGGCCAGCACACCGATCCGGGTGAAGGCGCCGAAGACGTCGACCTCGCCGACCAGCGAGAGGTCCGGTAGGCCGCCCAGCGAGGACGGGAGCTCGGGGATGTTCAGGCTCCAGCCGTGCGGGTCCTTGAACGACGGGCCGAGGCCCGCCACCTTCTGCACGATCAAGGCGACGACCGTGGTGATGACGATGCCGAGCAGGATCGCGCCCGGCACCTTGCGCACCACGAGCACGCCGATGAGCAGCACGCCGAAGACGAAGACCGCCGTCGGCCAGGCCGCGACGGAGTTGCCGATACCGAGGCCGACGGGCACCGTCGTGCCCGCGGCGTCGGGGATGCGCCGGACGAAGCCCGCGTCGACGAAGCCGATGAACGCGATGAAGCAGCCGATGCCGGCGGCGATCGCGGCCTTGAGTTCCGCAGGGATCGCGCGGAAGACCGCGGTGCGGAAGCCCGTGACGCCGAGCAGCACGATGATGATGCCGTCGATCACCACCAGGCCCATCGCCTCGGGCCAGGTGACCTGCGGCGCGATGCTCACCGCGAGCAGGCTGTTGACGCCCAGGCCAGCCGCGATGCCGAAGGGGTAGTTGACGATCGCGCCGAAGACGATGCACATCAGGCCCGCGGCGAGCGCGGTGACCGCAGCGACCTGTGCCGTGGGCAGCACGTTGCCGAGCACGTCGACGTTCTTGGAGTTGCCGACGACGCCGCCGATGATGATCGGATTGAGCACCACGATGTAGGCCATCGTGAAGAAGGTGACGAGGCCGCCGCGGAGCTCGCGCGGCACCGTCGAACCGCGCTCGGAGATGCGGAAGTACCGGTCGATGGGCCCCAGCTGGGGCTCGGTGGGTGCAGACACGCGTATTCCCCTTCAGCGGCAGTATGACCGCGCGATCGTACAACGCGCCCGATAGGGTGGCCCGGTGAACGCCCCCGAGCCCGTCCCGACCGCCGAGCGCCACCCGCTGCGCGCCGAGGTCGCGATCGTGCTACTGGTGACTTTCGCCTGGTCGGGACTGTATTCGACGGTCCGCCTCATCGGTTATCAGCTCGGGCCCGGGGTCCGCGGGACGACGGTGACACTCACCCCCGTCCGCAGCCCGCACGCGGTGATCGACTTCCTGCTGCAGGCGCTGGGCGCGCTGCAGCTCTTCGGCTGGGCCGCTCTGGCGCTGTACCTGCTGTACCGGTCCGGGATCCGCTTCGCGGACATCGGCTTCGCGCTGCGCCGCCCGCGCCGGGAGGTGCTGCGCGACGTGGGGCTGGGCACCGGCCTCGCGGCCCTCATCGGCATCCCCGGGCTGGCGCTGTACGCGGCGGGCCGCGCGCTGGGCGTGACCGCGAGCGTGGTGCCCGCGTCGGGCGACGTGCAGTGGTGGCGGATCCTCACCTACGTCCTGCTGGCGGCGGGGAACGCCGTCGCGGAGGAGGTCGTGGTCGTCGGCTACCTCATGACCCGGTTGCGGCAACTGGGCGTCGGGCGGGCAGGTTCGATCGCGGCGTCCTCGGTGCTGCGCGGCTCGTACCACCTGTACCAGGGCTTCGGCGCGGGCCTGGGGAACCTGGTGATGGGCGTGGTCTTCGGCGCCGCCTACGACCGCTGGCGGAAGCTGTGGCCGCTGGTCATCGCCCATTTCCTCCTCGACGTCGTGGCCTTCGTCGGCTACGCGCTGCTCCGACCGCACCTGGGATTCCTCGGCTGACCCCCCGGTGCGACCCGGATCACGCGCTGAGCCGATTTCTCAGTCGCGGCCCGTACAGTCGATGTGCGTGAACGACGAACGACCGCGCGACGAGCGGAACCTCGCCTGGTCGCAGGTCCCCGAGGGCGACCCGCGCTCCCGCGCGCCCCGGCACCCGCAGGGCATTCCCCGCCCGCGCCAGGGCGGCCGGTCCGTCCCGCCGCCGCAGCAGCCACCGCGCCGCCCCGCGCCGCAGAACCCCGCGCCGCAGGGGCGCGTTCCGCAGCAACCCGCCCAGCCCCGCGCCACCCGCGTCGAGCGACCGCAGCCGCAGCCCCGGCAGGAGTGGGCGCCGCGCCAGGAGCCCGAACCCGTCCCCGCGGGCGAGGCCAAACGCCCCGTCGGCGCCCGAGGCAGCAGCGACGGTCGCGTCCCTCCGCCACCGCGCCCGCCGCGCACCAGGAACCGCAGTGATCGGGAGCCCGGCCGACGGTCCGCCGCCCCCACACCCGAGGCGCCCGCGCCGAAGAAGGTCCGCCGCAAGCGCAAGCTGCACCCCTTCCGCTGGCTCGGCGTCTTCCTGGTGCTGCTGCTGGTCGGCACGGTGGCGGGCACGATCTATTTCGACGGCAAGCTCACGCGGATCGACGCGCTCGCCTCGTACGCGGGCCGCGTCGCCGACACGCCGGGCACGAACTGGCTGCTCGTGGGCACCGACGCCCGCGAGGGCCTGACACCCGCGCAGCAGAAGGCGCTCGCCACCGGCGGCGACCTCGGCGGCGCCCGCACCGACACGATCATGCTGGTGCACGTCCCGAAGTCGGGCGATGCGACGGTGGTCTCGATCCCCCGCGACCTCTACGTGCAGATCCCGGGGCAGGGCGGGCACAAGATCAACGCGGCCTACTTCCTCGGCAGCACGTCGGGCAACGGCGACGCGGCCGGCGCGCAGCTGCTGGTGCAGACCTTCGAGAAGGCCTCCGGCGTGCGCATCGACCACTACGCGGAGATCGGCTTCGGCGGCTTCGCGAACATGGTCGACGCGATCGGCGGTGTCGAGATGTGCCCGAAATACCCGATCAACGACCCCAAGGCGGGGCTACGGATCAAGGCCGGATGCCAAACGCTCGACGGCGCACAGGCCCTCGGCTACGTGCGCACCCGCGCCACCCCGAACGCCGACCTCGACCGGGTCGTGCACCAGCGCGAGTTCATGTCGGCGCTGTTCAAGGAGGCGACCTCGCCCACGACGCTGCTCAACCCGTTCGAGCTGTGGGGCCTGTCGAACGCGGTTGTCGAGGCGCTGTCCGTGGACAAGGACACGCACCTGTGGGATCTCGCGCGCCTCGCGTGGGCCATGAGCGGTAGCACCGTCACCACCACGACGCCCACCGCGGGCAGCGAATACACCAGCGACGGCGACTCCCTCGCGTGGGGGAAGAACACCACCGAATTCTTCGGCCTCATCGCCGCCGACCAGTCCATTCCCCCTCGCCTCCTCAGTGGGACCCCGGGAACCGGTTAAGGTGACGCCATGAGTGAACGCGGCCGGATCGGCCGTCCGCCGAAGGTGAACCGGGAGCAAGTGGTCGCCGCCGCGGCCGACATCCTCACCACCGACGGCCCGCTGAAGTTCTCGATGCGCACCCTCGCGGCGCGCCTCGACATCAGCGCGATGGGCATCTACCACTACTTCGACTCGAAGAACGACCTGTTGGGCGCCGTGCTCGAGCATCAGTCGTGGAACACACCAGTCCCGGAGCTGGCCGGAAACCCGCACGAGCGGCTGGTGCAGCTACCGCTCATCGTGATCGACCACCTCACGCAGCATCCGTGGGTGATCGACGTGCTCTCGGCGGACGAGATCATCGACGCCTACTCTGCGTGGTCCTTCGACGAGTTCCTCCGGACCACGGACGAGATCGGCATCCCCGAGGACGAGTCGCTGCACCTGCTACTGGGGTTGTGGCGGTTCACGATCGGCGAGGTCACGGTGCGCACCAACCAGGCGATGCGCGACGCCCGCCCTTCGTCGAGCGCCTGGTACCAGCGGGAGATCCCGAAGCACGTGATCGACCGCCCCCGGCTGGCCCGCGCCCTCGGCGCGCTGGATCCGAGCGCCGAGACCTACGACGTGCGGCAGACGATCCTCGCGTACCTGCGCGGCGCCCTCGGCGACCGCTTCCACGGCTGACCCGGCCGGAGCCGGATCAGCCGGCCGGGCCTACAGCGACACCTGGCGACCGCGCAAGCCGTCACGGGAGCGCCGCTGCGCGGCGGTGAGCTCGGAGTCGTCCGCTAGGGCCTCCGCCAGGCGCTTCGCCAGTTCGACGGTGCCCGGCACCCACTCGTCGGGGTGCGACTCGCGGTCCAGATCGAAGACCGGCACGAGCAGGCCGTCGGACCGGAACGAGCCGGCGAACCGCGAGCCCTCGCCCACGGTGAGGCCGCCGGCGGCGTGCACGCGGGCCAGAGCGGCCATCAGCTCGTCCTCGGGCGCGGGATGCACCCAACGCAGATGCGCTTTGGAGCCAGTGTCGGCCCACCAGGGCGCACCGATGCCGTCGGTCCCCAGGTCCAGGCGCGCGGCGGGGGTGATGAGCGAGTTGGCGTGCTCGACGAGCTGGCGGGTCTGCGCGTCGGCGTCGCCGGCGAGCCACCAGTCGAAGTCCTTGTGCACGGTGACCTCGAGCGGCGCGTCGGCCTCGAGGACTTCGAGCAGGGCACCGTCGGACTCCTCCGACAGCGCCTCCCCCACCGCGGCGTCGGCCGCGAACCGGGCGGCGCCGGCGAGCGCGGCGCCGGGCTGCAGCGGGCGGATGGCGGTCTGCAGGGCGGCGTAGCCGATGACCCCGTCCGCCTCCTCGCGCACCAGGGCCTGCGCGGCACCCGGGAGCACCGTCGCAAGGCGGATCTCGCGGTGCGCGCCCGCGACCTTCAGCGGCGCGGTAGCGCTCGGCACGAAATTGCGCAACGCGACGATGTCGCACTCGGCGGCCAGGCCCTCGAAGGGACGGCCCGTGTCAGCGACGCTCGCCTCGGCGCGGGCGCGCTGAGCGGCCAGCTTTTCGGCACGGTTCGATCCCTCGCGGGGAGTGGCATTGCGTTCGCGTCTACCCATGCCCGGCAGCCTATCCCCGCAGCCAGGAGCGCGTGCGGGCCGGGTGGTTGGTGGCGACCCACTCCACGCCGAGGCCGTTGCACAGCGCCACGTCGGCCTCGGAGTCGACCGTCCAGCAGTAGGTGAACCGTCCCGCGGCGCGGGCCTTGGCGACGGTGTCGGGCCGCTCGCGCAGTGAGTCCACCGACGGCCCGATGCCCTGGGCACGGACCGCAGTAGCCGCACCACCGCCGAGGAGCCGCGAGGCCTCGCCGAGGAGCACCGCGGGCACGCCGGGGGCGTTGCGGCGCACGCGCCAGATCGCGGAACCGGAGAAGGAGATGACGATGACAGGCGCGTCGGCCAGGTCCGCGGACTTGGCGAGACCGTGGCGCTGCAGAGCCGCGAGCAGCTTCTGCTCGACCATGCCGCCGAACCGCACGGGGTGCTTGGTCTCGACGAAGAGCTTGCGGCCGGACGTGCGGGCGAGCTCGATCAGCTCGTCGAGGGTGACCACGGACTCCGGGTGCCCGGGCCGCTTCCACGAGCCGAAGTCCATCGTCCGCAGGTCGGCGAGGTCGAGCTCGGAGACGGCGCCGGTCCCGTCGGACGTGCGCTCGACGGTGCGATCGTGCAGGCAGACGAGGTGATGGTCCTTGGTGAGCCGGACGTCGCACTCGATGGCGTCGGCGCCCTCGGCGACCGCGGCCTCGAAGGCGCTCATGGTGTGCTCGGGGTACTCGCCGCTGGCGCCCCGATGGGCAACGATCCCCGCTACGCCGCCAACCATCGCGTCCCGTCCTCCTGCTCCCGGGCCATGGGCCCCCCGTCGATCATCCGGACCAACCGTGCCGTGATCAGCAGAAACGCCCCGCTCAGCAGGTAGGTCAGCGCGGTGTAGACCATCGCGTCGGCTCCGTGCTGCAGGCCGCCGTCCGCACGCGCGTACGCCACGCACCCCAGCGTGACGATAGTCAGCGCGACCCACCCGGCCCACCATCGCCGGATGAACATCGCACGACGATTCGTCGGCTCGCCTGCCGCGCGCCGCTGCGCGTCTGCCAGCTCCAACACCAGCACGGGGGCGGCGACGAGGTTGACGACCGGGACCAGGCAGTACACCCACAGCTGCCAGGCCGGGCGCGGCTCCCGGGTGCCGAGGGCCGCGTACGCGCGCTCGCGCGCGACCCGCAGCCACAGCGTGAGCACCACGAAGAGCGCGATCACCGCGAACACGGAGAGCCAGCCCACTGCGAAGACGGCGACGGTGGCGATCCCGGCGAGCCAGCTCGACACGGGGCCGGACCGGTTGATCACGAGCAGGAGGTACGCCAGGCCCTCCACGATCGCCGCCGCGAACACGATGCCGGTGGTCAGCCGCACGACGAAGGGGGTGGCCTCCGCCGCGGCTTCCGCGGTGGTCGGCGCGGCAGGCGCAGCCGGGGTGAAGTCCTGGCGCAGGCCCCAGCGCGGGGTCGCCGGGTAGCGCGGCGTCGGCTTCGGGGCCGACGGTGCGCGGCGTGGCACCGGCAGCGTCTCCGGCGGGCGCCGGGCGAGCCAGCGCAAGCGGCCGCGGGGTTGCGCAGTGCGCGCGGGACTCGGGTGCATCAGACGATCCCCTCGCTGCCGTCCGGCCGCACGACGGGCCGCCCCACGGACGCCCAGGCGATCATCCCGCCGTCCACGACGACGGCCTCTATCCCCACGGTTTCGAGATAGCGCACGGCCTGTTCGGAGCGGCCACCGCCGCGGCAGATCACGTACACCTGGTCGTCGAGGTCGATCTCCTCGAACCGGACGGGCAGGTCGGGCAGCGGCAGGTGCACGGCCCCGGGCGCGTGACCGAGGTCCCATTCGCCCTGGTCGCGAACGTCGAGCACGGTGAGACCCCGCGCCGCGGCGAGGTCGGCGGGCAACGCGTCGACGGGGATCGGACCGTCTGCGGGGTAGTCCGTCATGGCTCCAGTCTTCCACGCGCGCCGGGGACCGCCGACGATTCATCCACAGTTTCCACAGGCTCATCCACAACTTGAGGGTTGTGCGGCGAGCCCTTCACCAGCGCGGATCCCTCGTCCTGTGGATCGAGCATGTCAAGCCCCGAAATTCGCCCACAGGCCACGGCGCTGCAGGCCGGCGATCGCACCGTCGAGCACGCCGGCCGTGACGGAGGAGGCGAGACCGGCACCGTCGATCGCGGTGCCGCCGAGCAGGCGGGCGAACAGCGGCTTCGGGGTGTGCATGGCCTCGATCTCGGCGTCGGGGAAGCGCTCCTCCAGGACGCCGCGCAGGGTACCGACGCCGTCGGCGAGGCCCAGGTCGACGGCCTTGCGGCCGATCCACACCTCGCCGGTGAACAGGGCGGGGTCGTCGCCGAGGCGCTCGCCGCGGCGGCTGGTGACCCACTCGCGGAAGGCGCCGTGGATGTCGCCCTGGAGGCCGTGCAGCCACTCGACGTCGCCCTCGCGCACGTCCTCGAACATGTCGAGCCGGTGCTTGGCGTCGCCCTCGGTGAAGACACGGCGCTCGAGGCCGATCTTCCCGATCAGCTCCTTCGCGCCGAAGCTCGCGGAGATCACGCCGATGGACCCGACGATGGAGGTGGTGGTCACGAAGATCTCGTCGGCGGCGCAGGCCAGCCAGTACCCACCCGACGCGGCGACGTCCTCGCAGAAGGCGAGCACGGGCAGCTCGTGCTTCGCGGCGAGCTGCCGGATCCGGGCGGCGATGAGCTCGGACTGCGCCGGGGAACCGCCGGGGCTGTTGAGGACGAGCGCGACGGCGACGGCGTCATCGGTCTCGAAGGCGCGACGCAGCACCGACTCGGCGCCCGCCAGGTTGAGGGTTCCGCGGCCGAGCCCACCCGACATGGCGGGCGCCGCGATGGGGCCTTCGAGGCGCACGACGGGGACGACCCCGCCGGCTTGCCCGAGCGCGGCGCGCACGCGGTGACTGGCAGCCTTGGCCGCGTCCTGCAGATCGGTCACGAGTGGACTCATGGACCCGACGGTAGCGGGCGAATCCGACACTCCGCCGTCGCCGCAGGTCAGGGCGCCAGTGGAGATCCAGGGAAGTTCCGCACGACGGTCCACACCACGACCAGCAGACCGACGGTGATCCACAGGTACTTGTTCTGTGGCACCGCCGGCACGGAGAAGCCGAGCCGCCGCCCGAGCCAGGCGAGCCACAGCCACGCCAACACCGCACCCGCCGGATAGATCAGGGCGTTCGAGCCGAGGGCGCCGAGGAAGTCGCCGTTGGTGACGTCGTTGACCGCGCGCAGCCCTCCACAGCCGGGGCAGTACACGCCGGTCACCGCATAGAGGGGGCACACGCCCCAGCTGTTCTGGACGTGCGGATCGCGCAGGTGCAGCGCCAGGACGACGGCGCCGGTGCCGGCCGCCGCGGCGATCGGCCATGCGGCCGCCCGCAGGCGCGCTGCCGGCGACGGCGCGGTCGTGGTCATGGCTCCCAGGTTAGCGCCGGGCGCGAACGTCGCGCCCGGCCGCGTCGGGCCGGCCCGGACGCGCGAGGTCTCGCGGGTCAGAAGGTGGAGGCGAAGGCGAGGCCGCCGAACAGGCAGCCGAAGGAGACGAGAGCGTCGAGCAGGGCGTATCCCCAGGCGATCCGCCGGTTGAGCAGGTTGAGCACCGCGTGGGCGCCGAAGGTGGTGCCGAGTAGCAGCGAGGTGAGGAAAGCGATGGCGAGCACGTCGAAGGTGCCCGTGTAGGTGCAGGCCATGGCCGCACACTCGCGGATCGAGGGCATGGCGCGCACAGCGAGCGCCAGGTTGAGGATCGTCGCCGTGAAGGAGGCGACGAGCAGTGCCATCGACACGACGATGTCGGCGCGGGTCTGGCGGCCGCTGACGAGGGTGCGCATGCGGCCGACCCGAGCACCGCCGAGGCGCTGGGTGCGCGCCCCGAAGCTGGTTCCGGTCATGTCCTCCATGTTCTCGCGTCGGACCCGGGATTCCAAGCGTTTGCGATAGAAACCGGCCGAGTTTCTATCGGATGCCGTCGCGCCGTCCCAGGTGGACGCCGTAAATCAATCCATCGGTCTAGTAGGTCACATTTGCTCGAATGAACAACAAACATCGGACATTGTCGGCCCGGTCGTCCACAGGAAACGAATCCCCGCGCCCTCCGGTCTCGATTTCCTACAGCCCTGAAGGTCCGCTACAGTGTTCCGGACCACATCTGTGACGAGCTTCACAGATGCAACACCGGAAGGCGGCGCGATGACGGTCAAGCACTCCCACTCCCTCTCCGCCGGTCCCGATGCCGCATCGCGCAGCTCCTGCACCGTGTACTTCTCGCGCTCGCTGACCCGAACACTGCTGACAGTGGCCGTGCTCGCGCTCGCGCTGGTGCTCATCGTCGCTCTGGGTTGATACCCGACGCGAACGCCCCGTTCGCCCCCGCCGAGCCGCCGCTCGAACCTCAACTGCACTTCATGCGCTTTCGGCCGTCCTTATTGCGGAACCATTCCAGATAAGAAAGGCTGGAAGAGTACGCAGGACGAAACAGGAAGCGATCGCTTCCGCAATCGAAGGGAAAGACGTGGCCGTCTACACTCTGCCGGAACTCGACTACGACTACAGCGCTCTCGAGCCCTACATCTCGGCCGAGATCATGGAGCTGCACCACAGCAAGCACCACGCCGCTTACGTCGCGGGCGCCAACCAGGCCCTCGAGCAGCTCGCGGAGGCCCGCGAGGACGGCTCGATCGCGACCAAGGCGCCGCTGCTGAGCAAGAACCTCGCCTTCCACCTGGGTGGCCACACCAACCACTCGATCTTCTGGAAGAACATGTCACCCAACGGTGGCGATAAGCCGGTCGGCGACCTCGCGGCCGCGATCGACGAGCAGTTCGGGAGCTTCGACAAGTTCCAGGCCCACTTCAACGCCGTCGCGATGACGCTGCAGGGCTCCGGCTGGTCGATCCTGGCCTTCGACCACGTCGGCCAGCGCCTCGTGATCCAGCAGCTCACGGACCAGCAGGGCAACATCTCCATCGGCCTCACGCCCCTGCTGCAGCTCGACATGTGGGAGCACGCCTTCTACCTCCAGTACAAGAACGTCAAGGCCGACTACGTCAAGGCCTGGTGGAACGTCGTGAACTGGGACGACGTCGCCGCGCGCTACGCCGCCGCCACCGCCTGAGTCCTTCTTCCTCAGCCTCGAGACCCCGTCCAGCGCATCGCGCAGGCGGGGTTTCGTCGTTGCGGGTGCTGCGCAGTGCGAACCATTCGTTAGCGTGAGTCCGCAACCCACGTACCCGAAAGGTATCTCATGCTCTCGCGTGTCACCGCTGCCCTCACCTCCGCGGCCGCCGTCGCCGTCCTCGCGCCGGCCGTCGTCCACGCCGCGCCCGTCCCCGGCGACGAGGCGACCGCCCGCCGCATCGCGTGCGAGCAGTACGCCGTCGGCACAGCGACCTTCGACTACCGCGATCTCGGGCCGTGGCGCGCGCGTCTCGTCCGGGGCACGACCCCCGAGCTGGCGGCGAAGCTCGCGGGCACGTACGACGCCATGCGCGAACTGCTGCAACCGCTCGAGTGGGTGTCCACCGCGAGCCTGAGCGGCGCCGAGATCCGGCACGTCGGTGACGACGTATGGAAGGCCAAGTGCTTCGTCGCCGTGCACGCCACCAACGTGCAGGCACCGCAGGGCCGGGACGTGGTGACCGTCTACAACGTCACGCTCGACAAGAAGCGGAACTGGCAGATCACCGACGTCGGCGGCACCCCCACCGGGCCCTGATCCCCGTAGTGTCGGTGCCTCCTGACACTGTGGGCGCATGACACAGCCGGGATACGACGCCCTCGCCGACACGTACGCCGAGATGTTCCCGGACCCGTATCAATACCCGATCGAGCGGCACGCCGCGGCGGCGTTCGCGGAGGCCGCCGCGGGTCGCCCGGGCCGGACGGTGGACGTCGGCTGCGGACTGGGCCACGTCGCCGCCGATCTGGCCGGACGCGGCCTCGACGTGATCGGCCTCGACCCCAGCCCCAGCATGCTCGCGCACGCGCGCCGCTTGCACCCGGAGCTGCCGCTCGTCGACGGTGACGCCTCCCTCGCCGCCCTGCCCGACGGCCCGATCGCCGCGATCCTCGCCCGATTCAGCCTGATCCACGTGGAACCGGCCGCGGTCCGCGGGGCGGTGTGCGCCTGGTCGCGACGCGTCCCCGCGGGCACTCCCGTCCTCGTCGCCTTCCAGGCTGCCGACGAGCCGGGCCCACCGCTGGCCTTCGACCACGCCGTCGCGCCCGCCTGGCGCTGGCACCCGGATGAGTTCGCCCGCGTTCTCGCAGACGCGAGCTTCTCGGAGAAATGGCGGATCATCTACCGCGACAAGGACTACCGCTTTCCCATGGCGCAGCTCCTCGCCGTCCGCGACTGACCACGCCGCGCTGCGCCGGGTACCCAGCACCGTGGGATCCGGGTAGCCGAATCCCTCCCGACGGGCTCGTGAAATATCGCTTCAGGTCTCTAAAACTCCTGCGCTACTTGCCATTTCGATCCACCGCGACTAATCTGGGATCCGCACGAAGGGGAGTAGCCCCCAATCGCGCGGTCGACACACTGGCGAGAGCCCGGCCGCGCGAACCGGAAAGCCTCCGGTGGGCGAGACCTTTGTGCCACTTGCGCGGTCCGACGGTCGGATCCGTGTGGCACAGGTCTTCGCAGGAGGTATGCACCGTGCTCAACGCGTTGCTCATCAGTTTCGCCGTGGTCTTCGTGGCCGAGCTCGGCGACAAGTCCCAGCTCATGGCGATGACCTTCGCCGCCCGCTTCAAGTGGTGGGTCGTGTTGCTGGGCATCACCGCCGCTACGGCGCTGACACACATCGCCTCGGTCGGCATCGGCTTCGCGCTCGGCTCCGCGATCCCCACCCAGCTCATCACCGCCGTCGCAGGCATCTCGATGCTGGTCTTCGCGTTCTGGACCTGGCGGGGAGACACCCTCTCCGACGACGAGAGCGGCACCGCGGACCGGGTCACTCGCTCCGTCTTCCTCGCTGTGGCGTCCGCGTTCTTCCTCGCCGAGCTCGGCGACAAGACGATGCTCGCCACCATCACCCTGACGACGCAGCACAACTGGTTCGGCGTGTGGGTCGGCTCGACGCTCGGCATGGTCGCGGCCGACGCCCTCGCCATCGCGGTCGGCGCCCTGCTCGGCTCGAGGCTGCCGGAACGGGCCATCGCGATCGGCGCGACGATCCTGTTCTTCGGCTTCGGCGCCTGGCTCCTGGCCGACGCCTGGCCGGAGCTCGACGGAACCAGCCGGATCGTGACCGGGCTGATCGTCGCCGTCACGATGATCGGCGGCGGGCTCGTCGTACGGCGGGCGCACCGCGCCGCCACGGCCGCACCGTCGAACCCGGAGGTCACGGCGGAGGCGAGCACCCCCGGCCCCGGATCAACCGCCCTTCACTAATGTGAGGTGGGTCGCGCCGCCCACCGGCGAGTGCGCTCCACTACAGAAGGGAACCAGCCATGGATGTCTCCGGCTCCTCCGTCATCGTCACCGGTGGCGCATCCGGCCTCGGCGCCGCCACCGCGAAGCGCTTCGCCGATGCCGGCGCCACCGTCTTCGGCCTCGACCTGCAGCCGTCGATCGACAAGGCGGCCCCGGTCGAGAACGTGCACCTCGTCGCGACCGACGTGACCAAGGAGGACGAGGTCCTCGCCGCGATCGCCGAGGCCGTCAAGGCGGGCCCGCTGCGCGTGGCCGTCAACTGCGCGGGCGTCGGCTGGGCGGGCCGCATCCTGTCGAAGAACGGCCCGCACGCGCTGGAGCTGTTCCAGACGGTCATCAACATCAACCTGGTCGGCACGTTCAACGTGATGCGCCTGGCCGCCGACCAGATGAGCAAGCAGGAGGCAGTCGACGAGCAGGGCTCCCGCGGCCTCATCGTCAACACCGCCTCCGTCGCGGCCTTCGAGGGCCAGATCGGCCAGATCGCCTACACCGCGTCCAAGGGCGGCGTGCACGCCATGACTATCACGGCCGCGCGCGACCTGGCGCAGTTCGGCATCCGTGTGAACACCATTGCGCCGGGCATCATCAACACCCCGATGCTCGCGGGCGTGACCCCGGAGTTCAAGCAGACCCTCGAGGCGGGCGTCCCGTTCCCGCAGCGTCTGGGCGAGCCGTCCGAGTACGCCGATCTCGCGTACTTCCTCTCGCAGCACGACTACCTGAACGGCGAGACAGTGCGCATGGATGGGGCCATTCGGATGGCCCCGCGCTAGACCTGCTCGGCCACCCGCATGGCCGCGGGATCGCAGCCATCCGGATGGCCCCGCGCTAGATCTGCAGTTCCTCCGCCGGCGTCGCCCCGACCGCGTCCGACAGGACGAGGAGCGGGGCGGCGTCGTCGTCGATGGAGGGACCGTCGGGCGGCAGCACCATCGACGACGGTGCCGGGGCGGCCCCGGCTTCGTTGCGCAGGTCGATCGCCACGAGCAGGTTGTGCACGTTCTCCTCGGGCACCCCGTCGCCGAAGTCGTCCGGTAAGTAGGGGCTGAGCTGCACCAGCACGTCACGGATCTCGACGACGCGGCGCTGGAACCGCAGATGCGGTTCGCGATGGGCCTTGCCTGCATCGAGCACGACCTCGGGGACGGCGGTGGTGAGCAGGGTCCATAGCGGCTCGAGCCGCTTGTGGTCGCGCCGGTGTTTCCTGCGGTACTGCATCTGCACGACGAAACCGCGCACGCCCGGATAGCTCAGGCCCACGACGAACAGCAGGATGCCGCCCGCGGTACAGGCCTGCGACAGGCTCAGCAGCGCCGGCCAGGAGGCCACGTGACCCGCGCTGGTCAGCACGAACGCGACCTGCGCGAGCGAGCCCACCGCGGTGATCGCGAGGCCCGCGGACATGAGCCGCAGCGACGTCGTGAGGTAGCCGTCGGCGAAGGGCATCAGCCGGGTCAGCGAGAGCACGCAGTCCGCGAGCCCGTACATCAAATAGCCGCCGGCGATGACGAAGAAGACGGCGAAGCCCAGTTCCTGGACGGTGAGCGTGTCGAGGCTGGCGTCGCGCAACGAGGGCGGCATCACGTTCATGGCGACGGACAGGCCTACGACTGCGGCGATGAGCGGGACGGCCTCCATCCCCGCACGACGTTGCCGTGCGGATTCGGTAGGTCCGTAGAAGAAGGCGACGGCGAGCGCCGCGACGCCCAGTGCCAGCGACGCGTAGCCGCCGAGACGTGAGGCACCCCGCCAGAGCGCACCGTCGATGGCCGGCGCGAGCGGCGATCCGAGGAGGAGAACGGCCAGCGTGAGCGCGGCGATGGCGACAGTCACCGCGACAGCCTGGATCCCAGCCTTCGCGCGGTAGAGCCGGTCGATGCGCCAGCACAACACCAGGGTGAAGAACGCGACGCCGAGTACGTTCACGAGCTTCACAACCACCGGGAATGACCTCCCAGGGCGCGCTGGATCCCGCGCAGGCTGTCGTGTTTGGCGGTACGGCCCGCGAGCGCGCCGGCCTCGGATGCCCAGCCGAGGATGATGGAGGCGATCATCTCGGCCTCCCACTCGTGCTCGTCGTCGTAACAGGTGCGGTGCAGGGCGGCGTCGGCCTCCGGGGAGGACATCGCCGCGGTCTGCGGTGCGGCCGCTGTTGGACCGGCGTTCTGGTGGCCTGCGATGAGGTGGCCGAACTCGTGGATGATGATTTGGTCGCGGTGCGTACGCGAGGTGTTCGCCTGATAGAAGAAGTAGTCGGCGTCATCGCCCACGAGCCACAGCCCGTTCGGCATGCCGACCGGCAGCGGCTGCGAGATCACGAGGATGTCGCGGCCGCGCCGCTTGCCGTACTTCTCGCACAGCTGGACCGCGTCGAAGGGCAGATCCAGGTCGAGGCTGCGCACCTCGTTCTCACACAGGCGGCGCAGCGCTTTGACGGAACGCACAGCCCACCTCCACACGGTCGTAGAGGGACGTCGCACGCCGGAGGCACACTCACGGCGCCCGGACGGGCTGCGGCGTGTCAGCCGGTGAGGCTAGAGCCCCTCATTTTCGCGCGAGTCTACGGGAAGCTCGGGCGGGTCGGCGGGCAAGCCCTGCTGCACTCGCAACACCTTGATGAGCTCGTTGACCATGTTCACCGAGTCGGGCGAGAGCCCTGCCAGGCGGAACGCGGCCATCTGCACCTTGGTGTCGGCCTGCAGGCGCATGAGGTGGATCTGGTCACGCGTGCGCTGGGCGGCCTCGTCCTCGAGGAAGTAATGCACATCCACGCCGAACGCGGCCGAAATGCCCTCGACGGTGCGGAAGGACGGCGACTTCGCCTTACCGGAACGCAGCTGGCTCAGGTACGACTCGCCCAGGCGGAAGCCCAGGGCGGTCGAGCGCTGGGCGATCGCCTTCGCGGTGAATGCGCGGCCGTTCGGGCCGGGCACCGTGCGGAACAGCTCCTCGAGCCGACTCGCGAACAGGCCCTGGCCCACCAGAGCATCGCTGTCGTACTTATTACCTGTATCCACTTGTGCCATCCCTCTCTATCACCGGCACGACCTGTGACCCACGGAACACATTATGTTGCGAGTCCACAAGCCTCGATCACACTATAGCGCACTTCATCATAAGACACGACCGCTTCGTGATCGACTATCGTCCGCATGGGCGGATACTGTATTCTTACCTACGCCTGTACACGAAGAGCGGAAGGGGTGTGTTGTGTCGCGTCCGACTCATCTCCCGCGTCGACTTCGCGCCATCGGCATCACCGCTTTGGCCATCGGAGCCATCGCCTCCGCGCCCGCCTGGGCGGACCCCGACACGTCCGATTCCAGCGCCGGTTCGGACACGTCCACGTCGCAGAGCACCGACTCCGATTCGTCGAGCAGCAGCAGTTCGGGCAGCTCCGATGACGACAAGGGCAGTGAGAGCAACAAGCCTGGCGCGGGCATCAGCAGCGGTTCCAGCACCGGCGGGACAAGCACCGGATCCGGCACCGGCACCGGCGGGACGAGCACCGGATCCGGCAACGAGTCCGGGACGACCACCGGGACCGGCACAACGAACGGCAGTGGCAACGGTCATGGCCATGGCCATGGCGGCGGGCTGATCGGCATCATCGGCGGGATCTTCGGCGGTGGCGGTTCGGGCAACGGCTCGACGGGCACCGCGACGCCGCCGGCCATCTCCAGCTCGGGCGGCTCCGATACCGCATCGTCATCGAGTTCGACGACCGGCTCCACCAATTCGACGGGCTCGGGCGGCGCCCCGATCTCCAGCGGCAGCGGCGTCCGCACCGGCAATCCGCTCCCCGAATCGACGTCGTCGGTCAACGATGGCAGCGATGGCGGCGCCGTGTCGTCGAACCCCAGCGTTCCGGCGGCACGTCCCGCGGCGGTAGCACCCGTCGCCCCCGCAGTCCCCGTCGTCGTGGCGCCCGTGATCGTCCCGCCGGTCGCCGCGGCCGGCCCTGCGCTCCCGGCCCCCGCGCCCGCTCCGAAGCCCGCCGCCTCGAAGCCCGCGGCCACGGCACCGTCGAACTCCGACCGCACGCCGGCGGAGCAGAGCTCCGGCAGCAGCGGCAACAGCACCGTGTTCGCGGCGGCGTACACGTCGGCGCAACGCGTGGCGCCGGTCGCGGCAGAAACGGCGCGGCAGCTCTCCCCCGCGATGATCGCCATCCTCGGCGGCATCGCGCTTCTGGGCAGCGGCAGCTTCGCCGACGCCCTGCGCCGCGCGCACCTGCGCCAGGCCCAGGCGTAACCGCCCGCGCCGAGCGGAACCCGAAGATCCCTCGCTGCTCCGAGGGCGCCCGCAGCGCGCCAACTATCCTTAGCCTAACCTAAAGCAATGACCTCCTCGAGTCCTCGCTCCCCGATGTGCCGACCCCTCAGCCGACGATCGCTGCTCCTCGGCGCCGGCGGCTTGGGCGCCGCGGCCGCGCTGTCCGCGTGCGGCACCGACAGCGCGTCCGCGAACAAGAGCGACGACGGCCCGAAGCGCGTCGTGGCGCTCTCCACCGGGCACCTGGATCACTGCCTCGCGCTGGGGACGGTGCCGGTCGGCCTCGCGGTGGTCGCCCCGGAGGCGAGCAACAGCAGCGGGATCCCCCAGTTCATCCGCGACGCCTTCGGCGACAAGTACGACCTCGACGCGATCCGGATCGTCGGCGAGCGGATGACCCCGGACCCGGAGAAGATCGCCGCACTCAAGCCCGACCTGATCCTGTCGAACAAGCGGGCCGACAAGTCCCTCAACGAGCAGCTGGCGAAGATGGCCCCCACCGTGCTCACCGCCGGCGGCTCGGAGGCGTTCAAGACCGATCTGACGACCGTCGCCGAGGCGCTGAAGCGACAGCAAGCCGGCGAGAAGCTGCTCGCCGACTACGAGGGCCGCGCCCGCGCGTGGGCGCAGTCGCGCGGCGACGCCGCGACCGTCTCGCTGGTCCGGGCGCGGGGCGATCAGTACCTCTACTTCGGGACACTAGCCCTGGCGAGCATCGTCGGCACGGACGCCGGCCTGACCCGCCCTGCAGCCCAACGCTTCTCCGACGTCGCGAGCCGCGCGCTGTCGCCGGAGGAGGTGGGGATGCTCGACGCCGACTGGCTGTTCTACTCGTTCCCGAAGGCCTCGCGCGACATGACGGAGGCGGCGCTGTGGAAGAAGCTGCCGGTCGTCGAGCGCGGGCGCGCCTTCGAGGTCGATGTCGACCCCTGGTTCCTCAACGCCTCCACCGTCGCCGCGGAGCGCGTCCTCGCCGACATGCAGAAGTTCATGGCCGGCAGGCCCTAGCCGCCCACCACCGGCAGCGCGAGCACCTTCTCGCTCGACATGAACGCGCGCAGCGCCGCGGTGGCCTTCACGTCGTCCTCGTTGTAGTCGAGGATCCGCTGCCGCTGGACGGCCCGGGCCTCGTCGGCGAAACCGGCGTCGATCCCGACGCCCACGCGGTACCAGAGCATCGACGCCTCGCCGCCGGCCTCCGCGTCGCGCCAGTGGAATCCGGCGACGGGCGCCACCTTCTTCAGGCCGCGACCCTCGAGGGAGAGGAAGGCGTCGCCGACGACGTCGAACATGTCGACCCACTCGGGCGAGGCGATGAACTCCTCGACGGCCCGCCGCACGGGCACGCCCGGCTCGCCCGCGAACCGGTCCGCGGAGGCCAGCAGCCACTTGTTCTCGGCGTTCTGCGAGTAGCAGTACGCGGCGAAGGTCTTGCCCGCGGCGTGCGCCTCCGCGCGACGGTCCATGAGGAAGGCCCAGAACTCGGCGAACGAGCGGGCCTCGTCGCGCGTGGGCACGGGGTCCCAGGTGACGAACGGCCGGTAGCCGAGGTCGACGCCGTCGCGCCGCAGCCACGTGCCCCACAGGTAGGCGCCGTACTCCTGGTAGCTCTCCATATCGACGTCGACCTCGACGTCGGCCCGGCGCACCTTCACCTCGGGCTGCCGCCGCACGAGCACCTGCCCGTCCCGCCACGCGCGGGCCATGGCCCGCAGGTCGGCGATGGGCACGGGCACGTCCTCGGGCTGGGGCCCCGCGTACTCGGCCAGCTGGTCGACGGTGCCGATGCCCGCCTCGCGCAGCCCGGGCGCCGACCGCCCGTCGGCCACCAGGCTCACGTCCCGCGCGAGCGTCAGGGTCTGCGCGCACTGCGGCCACCAGGGGCACCGTCGGCACTCGGCCACCCGCACGGGCTCGGTCTCCACGGTGCCGGCCAGCACGGCCCGACGGTCCGCGAACCGCTCGTCGTAGGCGGAGAGGAGCGGCCCGACCTCCTGGACGACGATGCGCGCACCGTCGACCCCGATGCTCCCGCCGAGCAGCGTCCCGGACGCGAAGCCCGCGTCCTGCAGCATCCGGGTGAGGTGCGCGAGGCGCATCTGATCGCCGCGGTGCTGGCGGGAGCGGACCGTCCCGTCCTCGCGGGGCTCCCAGCGGTCCAGCGGCGACGTCACCGCGCCGGCACCGGGGTCGCAGGTCTTGTGGTTGACGACGATGACGGGGATGTAGCCGTCGGCGAGGCGGACGAGGAGCTCGCTGTGGCCGCGGCGGTCGTGCGCGGTGGGCAGCACGGCGTTCCAGATCCGATCGGCGCCGGCCTCCATCGCGGCGAGGGTGCGGCGCACCGCCCCCTCCCCCGGCTCGATGACGGTGAGCCCGGGCAGCCGGTCGCGGACGGACGCGCGGAAGACAGCGGCCGCCTCGACTCGCAACGCCATGCCCGGGTCGGGCTCGCCCTGCGGGGCGCGGGCCTCGAGCGCCAGACGGTGCCGACAACCGGTGAGCGAGCGCGCGCTCACCGGAGTCGTCTTGGTGCCCTGGTCGATGTCCACTGCTTAGCAGTATGGCGGGCGGCACCGACAACCCGCGGAGCCGCGCTGTGCAATGCTGTACCGGACGGCAGTACTGACCTACAAGGACGTGCACTGATGGGTTTGTTCGGCAAGAAGACGAAGTCCTCCCGCGCGGAGCGCCGCGCGCAGGCCAAGGCGCTCAAGTCCAAGGCGCGCCTCGAGGCGAAGCTCGCCGCCAAGAACGCGGACCGCGACGCCAAGCGCGTCGTGAAGAACGCGTCGAAGAGCGAGCGCAAGGCGCTGAAGGCCGACCTGCAGCGCTCGAAGATCGTGGCGAAGGCGCAGGGCAAGGCCGATACGGCCAACCTGAAGATCGCCGAGACCCAGGCCCGCGCGGCCGTCGACGGCAAGCTCCTCTCGGAGGCGCGGCTCAAGCGCTACGTCTCGACCGCGCGCCTGCTCGCGCCCGTCGTGGTGCCGATCGCCTACCGCGCGGCGCAGGTCGGCCGGAACCAGCTCGATGCGGCCAAGGCCTCGCGCCTCGGCGTGCCCGTCGACGAGGTCGCGGCGTTCGCCGGCTACGGCGGCGGCCTCTCGGCCCGCGTCGCCGCGGCCCGTCGCTCGCTGGATCAGCTGGCGGCCACGCACCCCGATGCGGAGACCAAGTCCTTCACCGCCGCCGTGGCGCAGCGCCTCGACGACCTGGGCACCGCCATCACCGCGTCCGAGTCGATGCCGCCCGCGCGCCGCCGCCCGGCACACCAGGCCATCGCCCGCGAGCTGGACGGCATCGACGCCGACCTCCTCAACCGCCTCGGCGTCAGCTCCTGAGTCCGTCCCCGCGCGGCGGATCAACGCTGCCGCGCGGAGACGTGTACGAGCCATACCACCGGTCGGCGATGCCCGGTGCCAGAGACGACCGATAGGGCTCAGCGGGCAGGCCGGCGATGATCCAAGAGACCGCCTCAACGATCCGGAACCGGTGCCCCGCAGTCAGATCTGACCTATCGGTTTCAGTGCGGCACCTCGTCGAGCTCGTTCGAATTCAGCGTCTCCATCATCGCCGCGACCACATCCTCCGCTGGCCATTCGTCCGGCGCCGAGATCATTGTGCCGCCCGCCACATCCGAAGTGGTGAGCCCAGCCGAGATCGTGCTGACCGCACCAACTTCTGAGCTGATCCACGTGCGGTATCCGACTCCGATTCTCCAGTTGCCGCGGTGCGCGAGGCTGCGAACGGCGCTATCCGTCAGAGCGAGCGTCGCCGGAGCCCACGCTCGGGCAACGGCACTACACATGGCGTCACCATCCGCTGCGCTGACCGCACCGATCTGTGCTTCCCGGAGCTCGATGTTGAGACGCCGCCTCGGCAGTCGGCTACCGACAGCAGGGTGACCGGCAGCTATCCACAACCTCAGGGCTACACGCGAGCCTGCGCCGGACACCACGAACGAGTAACCTTCGCCCGGCACGACATCACCAGCCTCCTCAGACCCACCGACGAGCTCACGAACTGGATGCTTGCGCACAATGTTCGCGAGGGCACTGGGCGATCCCGCCCACCGCTGACCGCCCGTCAGCTCCCACTCGGAAACACCGAACGAAGACTTCAACTGACGCAACAGACCGTCGGTATGGTCCACAATCCATTCCGGGTACTCGCCGGCCCCCACCCATACAGCGCTGCGTCATTCGCCAGACCCTCGTCACACGTCGCTCGGTTCGGCGAACGAATTCAGGCGACCCATTAATCGTAGATTCGGAGAGCCAGCCCTCCGGCAGTGCTACGGATCGAACCGGCCGCCTCGTTGTCGGCGCTACTGGACCCCGAGCTCGCGCCGCCGCTTCATGCCCTCCGCAATCTTCTCCTGAAGCCACGGTGGCTGATTCTCGACACTACGCGGGAACACCTCTTGGTCCGTTAGGTACGCGATCGGATCAATCGGGGCGTCCCACTCGGGTTCGTCGTCGTAGTTGAACGTCGCATCGACCTGGCCGTCGCGATCCACACGAAACACCGCTGAGAACCAGGTCCCAAGCCCCTCCTGATACATCGCGGTGCGCAGGTTGCTCAAGAGCCGCACGTCGAACTCACGGGGTCGCCGGACCGAATCCAGTTCGCCGCCATCCTTTTCAAGGTAGTACTCATTCATCGACGTCGGCGCGGTTCGAGAGGTTCTGATGACTACCGCAACCGCATCAGCAGTAATCGTGCCGACCGCTGCAGCTGCTAGCGCGCCCTGCGCCTCCTGCTGCGCGACAAGACGGCGTCCTTTGCCACCCAATTGCCGAATTCCTTGTCAAACCACTCGTCGTAGTCTATTTGGCAAATTCACGACGAAAATTGTCATTAATACGACAGAACCTTCGAAGATCCGCAGAAGTTGTCGAGCCGAAATCGAGCAACTATTGCAGGGACCCGTCGCAGTCACCTATGATTCGCGTCGCCGATCTCGATGTCGCGCGGACACTCGCTCCGTGAGCCGCCATTAAGATGTCGTCATCTGATCAGCGGAGCGTACGAGTCAGCCTTCTGACGGATCACTATCTCCTGAAACCCAACCCCGGATCGGTATAGCAGCTATTTGTCCCGCTCCGAGGACTTCCAAAGGTCGACCAAGTCGTGCTCCGATTCGTCGTCAGACAATTCGCGGGGAGTGTAACTGAAAGCAGATTCCAGCCTCTTGTTCGGCACGATAAAGTGGAGGCGCACTTCCGTTGGTGCGGGTTGCCCAAATTCAGTAGCGGCGGCAACCAAGCGTTCGAGTTGTGATCGGACATACTTCATCAGTGGGCGCTGGCGATCAACGGATGTATCGGCACCACGCAGCTCTGCGCGCGACACGATCTTTCCATCTTGTCGATAAAATATATCTGTATGCCAGAGCCGTTCGGTCGAGAGGTATACATAGACGTCATCGACGTCAAATCCGGAGTATTCCAGCGCGACGGAGATAATCTCTGACTGCACATCCGCAAGAACTTCGTCGTATGTTTCGGTCATTGCGTTAGTGGCCTCGGGGTAAACAGCTCGCCGTCAATTGTGTACTCGATTTCGAATCGCGTCGGCCGTCCGGTTGCGTCATTAGTAATATCGACCTTCACGGACACATCCTTCCCTGCTTGAATCGCCCTGGACCACTCATTTTCAAGAATCTTATAAGACGATAGGTTGATCTTTGAAAATTGCGAGACTATGTTGTCGAGTTTCTCTGATCCGCCGAACCTGTCTGCGCCGAGGTGTCCTGCGTGGTCTCCGGGGAGTTTACCAGGTGTGTTCGGGTCGTGATTGAGTCTCCCTGTGTGGGTCTTGAGTTGTAGGTTCTCGGCGTCGAACTGGACAATATGACCGTTTTCGTCGGTGCGGTACCTGTAGCCGTGTTCACCAGCTTGGTAGACGGTGTTTGGTTTCAACGATCCGTCTGGATTGATGTGGCTGCCGTCGCTCACTACTTCGCTTGCGGGGACGGCCCGAAGGTCGATGTTCCCGCTCGGGCTGTCGGCGCTGGTCGGTGGGTCAAGACGAGATGTGCCTGGCGCGGTGTCGCCGTGTCGTAGCGGTGACCCATCGCCGACGGAGATTGGCGTATCAACGTTCGGTGTCGGATCGGCATCGGGTGCCGCCGGTGTGCCGCGGGGGGCTTGTTTGTCTGGTCCTGGGGTGGGGGTGTCAGCTCGTTCGGCAGCGCCGGCGGCGTGCTCTGCGGCTGCGGTGGCTTTGTCGATGGCTGGGGTTGTGCTGAAGGGTTTGTAGTTCGATCCGACTGCGGGGGTGTCGGGCTTCGGGGTGGTGGGTGCGTCGGGGGTGTCGATGCGGGGTGTGTCGACGGACGGGTTCTGTGTGTCCGCAATGCGGGGCGGTGTTCCTGGGGTGTTGTTGGGTGTCTCGGCTCGTGGGGCGGTTGTTGCGGGTGCCTCGACGCGAGGTGCGGGCGTTGGACTGGCGGGGGCTTCCGCTCGTGGGACGGCCGCGGAGGGTGCGGGAGCTTCGGCGCGTTGCGTGGGTTTTCCTGCGGCGGGTGCCGCCTCGGGGGCGTCGACGCCGATGTCGGCGGCGCGGGCGGCGTTGAATCCTTGGAAGCGTTCTGTGAGGTTTGGTAGGGCGCGGCTGACCGCTCCCATGGCGGCGGCGCGGGTTGCGGTGCTCGCGGTGGAGCGGGCGTTGTCGACGTGCTCGAGGGCGTGCGCTGCTGTGGAGCCGAGGTGCCCTGCGCGGGTGACCTTGGCGACCCAGCCGGGGCCCGGGATGAACCATGAGCCGACACCGACAACCGCGTGTCCGAGGGAGGTGGCAACCCCGTCCTCGGTCCACTCGTTGGCGTTGGTCCCCGTCAGGAAGGTGGTCCAGTTGTGGATGACGGTGCGGTCAGCCTTTTCCTGTCCGACCAGTCCCTTCGCTGTCTCCCAGAGCCCGGAAGCTGCCTCGCCCGGGTGGGCAACGGTCTGCGGGACGCTCTTGAGGGAATCCCACACGCTTCCCCCGACGGCGGACCCGAACTTTCCTGCCTGGTCGTTCGCTTTCTGCCCGAAGGAGCGGGTATCGGGCAGTTCCCCGTCTTCACGGAACTTGACGAACTCCCCGTTCGCGCTCCGACCGTACACCCCGTCGGGGCGGACCTGAATCTCCACCTGCCCGTCGGGGGTGTTCATCACGCCTTCAAGCTGACCACCAACGCCTTGGACTCGGGAGATGAGGTTGTTATCGCGATCTAGAACGGCGATAACCTTCACGCCCGTGTCGAGCACGGTGGTGGTCTCGGTCCGCTCACCTGTGAACGGGTTTACCTCGTGACTGGTCTCAGTCTTACCGTCGTTAAACGCGGTGATGTCATCGTGGGGACGGCCATCGGGACCTGTTCCAGTGACGATGGACGAGACTGTGTTGTCGGGGTTTCGCACCGACAGCCCGACGCGTCCGTCGTCGCGGACCCCGAAGTTGCCCACCGACGTGGTCCCGTTCGGATTTTGCCCGACGATCTGCCCTTTGGAGTTGTCGGGAGCCGCGTTGGACGTGACGATAGGTGCGCTGCCGTACACCGGGGACTCGCCGTACCGGGCGGTGTAAACGTCGCCGAGGACGCCCTGGCGTTCTGCATACGATGCGGTGCCGTCACTGTTGTCGGACCAGATCTTCCATCCGCCTTGCCCATCTTTGACCGAACGGACCTTCGTCGACGAACCATCAGGGCGGGTGACCACAGAGTCAACAGTCTGACCGCCCGTGCCGGGGACGATGGTGTGCTGCGCGGACTCGCCACCCGGCAAGCCTTGGGTCCATGAATCACCGTCGTCGCGGCCCGCCGTGTCTACCGCACCGACCGACGACTCGGCAGGAGCAACGGCAGGTGCGGAAGGAGCCGCAGGCTGCTGCACTGGGGCTTGCTGAGCAGGAGCCTGCTGCGCGGGCTCCTGACGATACTGCGGATTCGAATACGTCGGATCAGGAGCATAACTCTGAGCGGGTGTACTCGCCCCCGCCGCAGGCTCCTCCACCCGCGACCCGTCAGGGTAATGCACCGAATGACTACCGTCAGGATTCGCCGTGAATGTAGTCACCCCACCGTTGCCGTCGGGCACGCTCCGCATCGACGAGGTAGTCCCGTCAGCGTTCTTCACCGTCGTATCGACAGAGCCACCCTCAATCTCAGTTGACGTTGCGACCGAGCCGTCAGGATTCGTCGTCGTCTTCTGATCACCGGGAGCATCCGCCACCAACGGATACAGCGCCCCCTTGTTGGGGGCGATGTGCTGGGTGATCGTCGACGCGGAGTCATCGAGACGCTCAACGCTGTACCAGGTCGGCTGGTCCCGTCCCAACGCGTCCTTCGCCCAAGGCGTTTTGATAGTCCGGACGATCTGTCCGGTGCCGCTGTTGACCAACACGACGGAGCCGTCGGCACGTTCGATGAGTTCTTCGCCGGGGGCGGTGGGGACATCTGTGGTGAAGTTTCCGGGGCTGTCGGGGGTGGCGAGGATGTACCAGGCTTTGGGTTCTCCGCCTTCGAGGTCGGGGAGGGTGAAGGTGACGTATCCGCCGTTGTCGGCGTGCACATCCACATCGGAGGTGGTGACGTGCACTTCGCCGGTGTTGGCAACCTGCTGGCCTGCTTCGAGGTTCTTCAAGGTCAGCGTGTCGAGGGCGGAAGTGAGGGTTTCCTTCGCGCCTTCGCGGGCGAGTTCGCCAGGTTTGGAGAGGGCTTCGACGATTCCGTAGGCCCAGCCGACGAAGGGCACCGCTGCGGGCGCGTGGGTCGCTGCTGAGCCGGCTGCGGCGATGGGGTCGGCCAGGATCTGTTCGGGTGTCGCCGACGCTACGGCGCGCCCGGCGCCTGCGACGGGACTGGTGACGTTCGAGAGCAGCCCCGACCACGCACGCACCGGGTCGCCACCGACACCGATGAGTGCGGCGTTGCCGGCGATGGTGTTGCCGAAGCGGTCGACGGCGCCGCCGACGAACCTGCCCGGCACCGAGACCACCTGACCGACAGCGCTCTGCGCGATCGACTGCGCCTTCGAATCCTCGCTCGACCATCTGCGCCCGGCGGCCTTCTTGCGCGGCTGCTCGCGGATCAGTGTGTTCGGTGAGGCGAGCATCATCATCGCCGTCGGGATACCGGTGGGGTCGAGTCCGAGGATGTTCGTCGCCTGACCGTCCCGCACCAGTTTCTGTGCCTGCTCGCTCGTTGGATCGGTGAGGAGCTGGTCGCCGACTTTGATTCCGTCCGGGGTCACCTGTGGCGCGAGTTGCTGGCCGCGGGTGGTGATTTGCTGCGGAACCGAGACGGCCGCGCCGGCTACAGCGCCCAGCCCGTCAGCGGTCGCCTTCGCGGCGCGCCCCGGAGCACCGGTCACGCCACCGGCAGCGGAGGCCGCACGCGTCGCGGTCGACCGCACACCCTGCGCCAGGGCGCCGCCCGCCACCGCACCACCAGGCAGCGTGGAGAAGTAGTCGTTGACGGGGACCATCGCCTCGGTGCCCGCGTTGATCTGCGCGGCCGCCTGCTGCCCGGCCGCCGCCACTCGCTCGTGCACCACACCGGCGGCGCGGACGAGCTCATCCCACTCCGAGCGGAGCCCCGAGTATTCGGTGAAGGGGACGTTGACCTTGATCCACACCTTCTGCATGTGCTCGAACACCGCCCGCGCCCGCGCTTCAAGGGGTTTCAACGCTGTTTGGGAGGCGTCGAGTTCGCGGGCGAGTTCCTTGATTCCCGAACCGACCCGGGAGTACGACTCCACCGCCGCGCCGAGTTGCATCGCCAGCTCGCCGGGGACTCTGCCGCGGAAGAACTCGCCCTCCACACCCACAAACTCGGGCAGCTCCAACGCCCGCACCTTCGCCTGCGCAGTCTGCGCAGCTTCCGCGAACCCCAGATACAGCCGGGCGTGATCGAGCACCTCATCAACACTGACCCCCGGCAACGTGAACACCGCCTCCGGGAACCCGCCAACGATCAGATCACCAAGCAGCTCCAACTCCCCAACGATGCCGTCACCAGGAGTGATGTCAAGACTCATCGCAAAGAGGCCTCTCTAGGCAGTGAACGCGTGGTGTGGAAGGCGAGAGGGATTAGGCGGGGAGGCGGATGCCGTAGCCGTCGAGCAAAGTGCGTTCGACATCGGCGAGGCGCTGCTGGTCGTAGGAGGCACCTTGCACGATCACCCCGACGGTGGTGCTCCCGTGCTGGAGGAGGGTGTAGCGGGTCACAGCGTAGGCGACGCGCTTACTGGTTGAGTCAACGAACGTGTGCCTCACCGACACGGTCGGCAGACCGCAAGGGCCAGCAATGGTCCTGCGCCCCAGGGCCTTCGAAGCGCCTTCGTCGGGCGATGCGAAAGTGTTGGCCAAGTCCGCCGAGGTTCGAATTTTGTCGGGGTCCTTGGGGTAGCCGATCCGGACGTTGAATCCGTCCTGGTTGTCAGCGCTTGCGATCTGGCCGACGGCGAAAGGGGTCTTGTTTGGGGTGGGGTCGTTGCGCCAGCCGGCCGCGGCGGGTACTTCGACGCGAACACCATTGGCTTTGCCGAGAGTGATGGTCGGTTGGGACTTCGCGGCGCACCCAGCGGTGGTCGGTGCGGCATTTGCGGGCGCGACGACAGCACCAGCGATCGCGATACTGCTCAGCGCCGCTACCGACAGCCGCTTGGTGAGGGTGAGAACGGAGGACATCAGCTACGTGATCCTTCGATAGACAACAACAGGGACGCGCCCGCGCACACACACGGCGCGACCTTCAGGACTATGCCGAGCTCGTGAGGACAGTCAGTTGCGCGACAGCGCGGAGCGCACCTGCGACCGCATGTCACGAACCTGCTCAGTGTTCGTGCCGAGCGCGGTCTTCATCTGCCCCAAGATCTCGCTCACCGACGCCGCCGCGTTGTTCCACTTCGTCTGCACACCGCGGTAGAGCACCTGCTCATCGGCGTTCCACTGCGACTCCACCGACGCCACATACCCCTGCAACTGCTCCAGGTTCGCCTCCAACGCCGCCACGATCGACGCCAGATCATCACCAGCCGTCTCAGCGCCACCCTCGTCGTACGCATACATCTCAGACATCGAACAATCCCCTCATGGCGAATAATGCTGGGCTGCAATCATGTTTGCGCCCAGTCGGAAGATGTGAAAGGTAGACCTTCAACCTCGGGCGATCAGCGGAACTTCGCTGAATCCCAGGACATCGCGCGAGCCGCCTGCTCAAGGTTCGCCGCCTGCTGCTGCTCA
>NZ_JANUCJ010000004.1:0-497680 GCF_024807615.1 Tsukamurella ocularis
GTGCGGACGATGGCGAAGATCGTGCAGGCTGTGGAGGATGGTGGACCGTCGGTGCCGCCGCTCAATCATGTGCCTCGGACGAAGCGCGGCATCATCTCCTATGCGGCGCGTGATATCGGGGAGCGGCTCAACGCGAAGGCGTTGGTGGCGTTCACGCAGTCCGGTGACACTGTGCGGCGCCTGGCTCGGCTGCATACCCGCCTGCCGTTGTTGGCGTTCACGCCGTTGCCGGAGGTGCGCAGCCAGCTCGCGTTGTCGTGGGGGACGGAGACGTTCTTGGTCGACGGTGCGGATAGCACTGACGCGATGATCAAGCAGGTCGATCACTCGTTGGAGGGGATCGGCCGGTATTCGAAGGGTGATCAGGTCGTTATCGTCGCTGGTGCGCCTCCCGGGACCATCGGCTCGACCAACCTGATCCAGGTGCACCGCATCGGCGAAGACGACCACTGAGCGCCCTACTCTCCACCACTCCCACGAATTCCATTCAGCTACAGAAGGACACGACCATGCCTATCGCCACCCCCGAGGCCTACCGGGAGATGTTGGACCGCGCCCGTGAGGGCGGTTACGCCTATCCGGCGATCAATTGCACGTCGAGTGAGTCGATCAATGCGGCGATCAAGGGTTTCGCCGATGCGGGCAGTGACGGGATCATCCAGTTCTCGACCGGCGGGGCGGAGTTCGGTTCCGGTTTGGGTGTCAAGGACATGGTGGTCGGTGCGGTCGCGTTGGCGGAGTTCGCGCATGTGGTGGCGGCGCAGTATGAGGTGACGGTCGCCCTGCATACCGATCATTGCCCGAAGGACAAGCTCGACACGTATGTGCGGCCGTTGCTGGCGATCTCGCAGGAGCGCGTCGATGCCGGGCGCAACCCGTTGTTCCAGTCGCATATGTGGGACGGGTCGGCGGTGCCGTTGGAGGAGAACCTGCAGATCGCGCAGGAGCTGCTCGCGAAGGCGAAGGCGGCGAAGATCATCTTGGAGATCGAGATCGGTGTGGTCGGTGGTGAGGAGGACGGCGTCGAGAACGAGATCAACGACAAGCTGTTCACCTCGGATGAGGATTTCGCGAGGACTGTCGATGCGCTGGGTGCGGAGGGGTATCTGCTGGCGGCGACGTTCGGCAACGTCCACGGTGTGTATAAGCCGGGGAACGTGAAGCTGCGTCCGGAGGTGCTGCGTGATGGTCAGGCGGTGGCGTCGGCGAAGCTGGGCCTGCCCGCGGGCAGCAAGCCCTTCGACTTCGTTTTCCACGGCGGCTCCGGCTCGCTGAAGTCGGAGATCGAGGACTCGCTGTCCTACGGGGTGGTGAAGATGAACGTCGACACCGATACCCAGTACGCGTTCACCCGTCCGGTGGCGGGGCACATGCTGTCGAATTACGACGGGGTGCTCAAGATCGACGGTGAGGTCGGTAACAAGAAGGTTTACGACCCGCGGTCCTATTTGAAGAAGGCGGAGACGTCGATGGCCGAGCGTGTCGTCGAGGCGTGTAACGACCTGCATTCCGCAGGCAAGTCCATCAGCACCACATAGCCGAAACAGGCTGCATACCAGACTTATCCCGTCCGACGCCGCGGAGACACCGCGAAACGGACACATCTGAAAGGAACAACCATGACGATTCGCGTAGGCATCAACGGATTCGGCCGGATCGGCCGCAACTTCTTCCGGGCCGTCGCCGCCCAGAAGGCGCTCGGCGGCGCCACCGACATCGAGATCGTCGCGGTCAACGACCTGACCGACAACGCCATGCTGGCGCACCTGCTCAAGTTCGACTCCATCCTCGGCCGCCTGGACGCGGACGTCGTCGCCGACGGCGACTCCATCCGCGTGGGCGATCAGGTCATCAAGGCCCTCGAGGTCCGCGAGGGACCGTCGGCACTGCCCTGGGGCGACCTCGGCGTCGACGTCGTCGTCGAGTCGACGGGCATCTTCACCGCCCGCGACAAGGCCCAGGGCCACCTCGACTCCGGCGCCAAGAAGGTCGTCATCTCCGCTCCCGCCTCGGGCGAGGACATCACCATCGTCATGGGCGTCAACGACGACAAGTACGACGGCAGCCAGAACATCATCTCCAACGCCTCATGCACCACCAACTGCCTCGGCCCGCTCGCGAAGGTCGTCAACGACGAGTTCGGCATCGTCAGCGGCCTCATGACCACAGTCCACGCCTACACCCAGGACCAGAACCTGCAGGACGGCCCCCACAAGGACCCCCGCCGCGCCCGCGCCGCCGCGATCAACATCGTGCCCACCTCCACCGGCGCGGCCAAGGCCATCGGCCTTGTCCTGCCCGAACTCAAGGGCAAACTCGACGGCTACGCGCTGCGCGTGCCGATCCCCACCGGCTCGGTCACCGACCTCACCGTCGAGCTGGGCAAGCGCGCCACCGCCGAGGAGATCAACGCGGCCCTCAAAGCCGCGGCCGAGGGGAAGCTCAAGGGCATCCTCAAGTACTACGACGCCCCGATCGTCTCCTCCGACATCGTCACCGATCCGCACAGCTCGCTCTTCGACGCCGGCCTCACCAAGGTGATCGACAACCAGGCCAAGGTCGTCTCCTGGTACGACAACGAGTGGGGCTACAGCAACCGCCTCGTGGATCTCACCGGCCTCGTAGGGAAGTCGCTGTGATGACCGCCGGCGAGATCGTCCAGGTAGGTGCCCGCGAGATCCTCGACTCCCGTGGTAACCCCACGGTGGAGGTCGAGGTCGTCCTGGCCGATGGCAGCTTCGCTCGTGCGGCGGTGCCGTCGGGTGCGTCGACCGGTGAGCATGAGGCCGTGGAGTTGCGCGATGGTGGCGAGCGGTACGGCGGTAAGGGTGTGACGAAGGCCGTTGAGGGCGTGCTGGATGTCATCGCGCCGGAGGTGATCGGTATCCCGGCGGACGAGCAGCGCATCATCGACCAGACCCTGCTGGATCTGGACGGCACCCCGGACAAGAGCCGCCTGGGTGCGAACGCCCTGTTGGGTGTGTCGCTGGCGGCGTCGAAGGCCGCGGCGGAGTCGGCCGCGTTGCCGTTGTTCCGTTATTTGGGTGGGCCGAATGCGCATATTCTGCCGGTGCCGATGATGAACATCCTCAATGGTGGCGCGCATGCCGATAGTGGTGTGGATGTGCAGGAGTTCATGGTGGCGCCGATCGGGGCGGAGACTTTTAAGGAGTCGTTGCGTTGGGGCACCGAGGTGTATCACTCGTTGAAGTCGGTGCTCAAGAGCCGGGGGCTGAACACGGGCCTGGGTGATGAGGGTGGTTTCGCGCCGTCGGTCGCGGGTACGCGGGAGGCGTTGGAGTTGATCTCGGAGGCGATCGGTAAGACCGGGCTGAAGTTGGGTTCGGATGTGGCGCTCGCGTTGGATGTGGCGGCGACGGAGTTCTACACGCCGGAGGGGTACAGGTTCGAGGGGAAGGTGCTCAGCGCCGCCGAGATGGGTGAGTTCTACGCGACGCTGATCGGTGAGTTCCCGTTGGTGTCGATTGAGGATCCGCTGTCGGAGGACGATTGGGAGGGTTGGGTCGATCTGACGGATGCGATCGGCGACAGGATTCAGCTCGTCGGTGATGATCTGTTTGTCACCAACCCGGAGCGGCTCGAGGACGGCATCGCCCGCGGTGCGGCGAATGCTCTGTTGGTGAAGGTTAACCAGATCGGCACGCTGACGGAGACGTTGGATGCGGTGGCGTTGGCGCACAACAACGGTTACAAGTCGATGATGAGCCACCGTTCGGGTGAGACGGAGGACACCACGATCGCTGATCTGGCGGTGGCGGTGGGTTCGGGTCAGATCAAGACCGGTGCCCCGGCCCGCTCCGAGCGTGTCGCCAAGTACAACCAGTTGCTGCGCATCGAGGAGGAGCTGGGCGACGCCGCACGCTACGCGGGCGACACCACCTTCCCCCGCTACAGCGCCTGACGGGCCGGGCTGATCACAGCACCGTCGACAGTCGCCGGACGGCCTCGCGCAGGTCGTCCGGCGTTCCGGTCGTGAAGCACAGGCGCAGGGCGTGATCGAGGTCGCGCCGCACCGCGAAGGCGGAGCCGGGGACGTAGGCGACGCCGGCGTCCACGGCCGCACTGAGGCTCTGGGATGTCGTTGTGCCGTCGGTGAACTCGCCCCAGAGGAACATTCCGCCCTCGGGCGTGGTCAGGCGCAGCCGGTCGCCGAAGGCATCGACGAGCGCGGCGTGCAAGGCCAGCGCTCGCTCGGCGTAGAGTGCGCGGATTCCGTCGATGTGCGCGTCGAGCCACGCGGCGTCCGCGAGCAGCTCCGCCGCGATCGCCTGGGTGAGGCTCGAGCCGCATAGGTCGGCGCCCTGCTTGAGCCGCTCCACGAGGGCGAGAACGGAAGCGTCGCCGTGCATCCAACCCACGCGCAGCGATGGCGCAACGATCTTCGAGGCACTCGACAGACGCAGAACCCGGTCCGAGCATGCGGCGACGGGCGGCACCGTCGTTCCCGCGAAGCGCAGTTCGCCGTACGGATCGTCTTCGATGATCCAGAAGCCGAATTCGTCGGCCAGGCGGGCGAGTTCGCGCCGTCGGTCCTCGGGGAGCGTGGCGCCGCCGGGGTTATGAAAGTTCGAGACGGTGTGCACGACGCGGACTCGTTCGCGCTCGAGGATCGGGCGGAGCTCGTCGACGCGCATCCCGTCGGCGTCCATCGGCAGGCCGATGACGCGCGCGCGAGTGGTGTCGAAGGCCTGCAGGGCGCCGATGTACCCGGGGTCCTCGACGATCACCACGTCGCCGGGGTTGAGCAGTGCCTGGGCCAGGAGTGAGAGCGCCTGTTGGGAGCCGTGCGTGACGACCACCGCGCCCGCGTCGCGTCCGAGCGCGGCCGATTCGCGGGCGTGCACCACGTCCCGCAGCGCGGGGGCGCCGGTGGTGAGCCCGTACTGCAGCGCCGACGGCGAGCGCAGCGCGGCCGACGCCGCGCGCGCCACCCGCTCCGTGGGGAGCAGGTCCGCCGCTGGGAGGCCGCCGGCGAGCGAGATGACCCCGGGACGCTCGGTCACGGCGAGCAGATCGCGGATCGCCGAGCCGCGCACGGCCCGGACGGACTGGGAACCGGTTTCCTCGGACATGCGAGCACTCTCTCAACAATCACTCCCAGTTGTCGAGATAGTTATCTCAATATATGGACAGCCGCAGGTCAGGCCCAGTTCAGTGTGCGCTCCACCGCCCGGTTCCACTCGCTGAACAGGTGCTCGCGCTCATCGGCCGGCATCGTCGGCAACCAGCGCGCGTCCTCCGCCCAGTTGGTGCGGATCTCGTCGAGCGTCCACACGCCGGTCGCATAGCCCGCCGCGTAGGCGGCGCCGAGCGCGGTGGTCTCGATGATCCGCGGCCGGATCACCGGAACGTTCAGCACATCGGCTTGGAACTGCATCAGGGTGTCGTTGACGACCATGCCGCCGTCGACGCGGAGCTCAGTGAGCGGGATGCCACTATCGCCGTTCATCGCCTCGATCACCTCGCGCGACTGATACGCGGTCGCCTCCAAGGCGGCCCGCGCGATGTGCCGCTTGTCGGAGAACCGCGTCAGGCCCACGATCACCCCACGGGCGTCCGGTCGCCAGCGCGGCGCGAACAGGCCCGAGAAGGCGGGTACCACGTACACCCCGCCGTTGTCGGGGACGCCGTTGGCGAGCTCCTCGATCTCGGGCGCCGCGGAGATGATGCCGAGGTTGTCGCGCAGCCACTGTACGAGTGAGCCGCTCACCGCGACCGAGCCTTCCAGGGCGTACACGGTGGCCTCGTCGCCGAGCTTGTAGCAGACCGTCGTCAGGAGGCCGTGCTCGCTGAAGATCGGTCGCTCGCCCGTGTTGAGGAGCAGGAAGTTGCCGGTGCCGTACGTGTTCTTGGCGGACCCCTCGTCGAGGGCTGCCTGGCCGAACATCGCGGCCTGCTGGTCGCCCAGGATCCCGGCGATGGGCACACCACCGAAGACGCCGCGCTCGCGGACGGTGCCGTAGACCTCGGCGCTGGAACGGATCTCGGGCAGCATTGCCATGGGGATCCCCATCGCCGCGCAGGTCGCCGGGTCCCAGGCGCCGTCCGCCAGGTTCATCAGCATGGTCCGCGAGGCGTTGGTGATGTCGGTGACGTGGAGCGGGCGGGCGGTGTCGCTGCGATCCGTCCCGGTGTCGAAGTCGTCGTCGGTGGTCAGGTTCCACACCAGCCACGAGTCGATGGTCCCGGCGCACAGCTCGCCGCGCTCGGCGCGCTCGCGCGCACCGTCGACGTGGTCGAGGATCCAAGCGATCTTCGGCCCCGAGAAGTACGTCGACAGCGGCAGGCCGCACGAGGCCTTGAACCGGTCGCGGTCGGGCTCGTCGAGGCCGACCGAGGCCAGCTCCTCGCACAGCTCGTCCGTACGAGTGTCCTGCCAGACGATGGCGTTGTGGATCGGCTCGCCGGTGGCACGGTCCCAGACCACGACGGTCTCGCGCTGGTTGGTGATGCCGACGGCCGCGATGTCGGTGGCGGTGAGGTCGGAGGCCGCGAGGGCCTCCGCGCACACCAGGCGCGTGTTCACCCATATCTGCGTGGCGTCGTGCTCGACCCAGCCGCCGCGTGGGAAGATCTGGTCGTGTTCCCGTTGTTCGGAGGCCACGATGGTCCCGTGCCGATCGAAGATGATGCACCGCGTCGAGCTGGTGCCCTGATCGATTGCGGCGACGAACTGCGGGTCGCGCGAGGAAAGAGCCACGACCGAATACTGACATGGTGATCACTGATGAACGCTGCCAACCCTGAAACCGCCACGACTCCGGGCACTTCCGGAGCGGCGTCCGCGGGTGTCGCGACCGCCGCGCCGCTGCTGTCGCCGGAGTACCGGTCACAGGCCTGGGACCGGCTCGGTTCCGAGGAATTCGACGTCGTCGTGATCGGCGGCGGCATCGTCGGCGTGGGCTCGGCCCTCGACGCGGCCACGCGCGGTCTCAAGGTGGCGCTCGTGGAGGCACGTGACTTCGCGTCCGGCACCAGTTCGCGCAGTTCGAAGATGTTCCACGGCGGGCTCCGGTACCTGGAGCAGCTGGAGTTCGGCCTGGTCCGCGAGGCCCTGCACGAGCGCGAGCTCTCGCTCTCGACGCTGGCGCCGCACCTGGTCAAGCCGCTGCCCTTCCTGGCGCCGCTCACCAAGCGCGTCATCGAGCGGCCCTACATGGCCGCCGGCATGTTCCTCTACGACACCATGGGCGGCGCCAAGTCGGTGCCCGCGCAGAAGCATCTCACCCGCGCCGGTGCCCTGCGGCTCGCGCCCGGCCTCAAGCGCGGCGCGCTGGTCGGCGGCATCCGCTACTACGACACCGTCGTCGATGACGCCCGGCACACCATGACCGTCGCCCGGACCGCCGCGCACTACGGCGCGGTCGTCCGCACGTCGACGCAGGTCGTCGACTTCCTCCGCGAGGCCGACCGGGTCTCCGGCGTGGTGGTCCGCGACAGCGAGACCGGCGCCACCACCGAGGTCCGCTCGACCGTCGTCATCAACGCCACCGGCGTGTGGACCGACGAGCTGCAGGCTCTCTCGCACCAGAAGGGCCGCTTTCGCGTCCGCGCGAGCAAAGGCGTGCACATCCTGGTGCCGCGCGACCGCATCGTCAGCGACGTGGCCCTGATCCTGCGGACCGAGAAGAGCGTCCTGTTCGTGATCCCGTGGGGCATCCACTGGATCATCGGCACCACCGACACCGACTGGAACCTCGACCTGGCGCACCCCGCGGCCACGGCGACGGACATCGACTACATCCTCGACCACGTCAACAAGGTCCTCATCACCGAGCTGACGCGCGAGGACATCACCGGCGTCTACGCCGGCCTGCGCCCGCTGCTGGCCGGGGAGTCGGACGAGACGTCGAAGCTGTCGCGCGAGCACGCTGTCGCGGCCATCGCGCCCGGCCTCGTGACCATCGCGGGCGGCAAGTACACCACCTACCGGGTCATGGGATCCGACGCGGTCGACGCCGCGGAGGCCTACCTGCCGCACAAGATCCCCGCTTCTTGCACGGAGAAGGTGCCGCTGCTCGGCGCCGACGGCTACTACGCGCTCACCAACCAGACCACGTCGATCGCGCGCGAGCACGACGTGCACCCGCACCGCGTCACGCACCTGCTGAACCGGTACGGCTCGCTCATCGGCGACGTGCTCGCACTCGCCGAGAGTGACCGAGGCCTGTTGGAGCCTCTGGCCGGCGCTCCGCAGTACCTGCGGGTGGAGGCGCTGTACGCGGCGAAGGCCGAAGGTGCGCTGCACCTCGAGGACGTGCTGGCCCGACGCACCCGCATCTCGATCGAGTACCCCGACCGCGGGCTCGAGGCGGCAGCCGAGGTCGCCGAGCTCATCGGGCCCGTCCTGGGCTGGTCGGCTGTGGACGTCGAGCGCGAACTCGAGAACTACGGCGCGCGCGTGGCCGCCGAGCTCGAATCGCAGAACATGCCCGACGATGAGACCGCCGACGCCCTGCGGGCCGCCGCGCCCGAGGCGCGGGGCGAGATCCTCGAGCCGGTGCCGGTGCCTTCCGCCCAGGCGCGCGCCCTCAAGCGCTGATCAGCGAGCAGTGACCGGGGCCGACGGTGCCGGGGTCGCGGCGGTCGACACGGCCGCGGCGGGGTTTGACGGGGCGGAGGTCGACGGCGCCGCCGCTGCGCTCGATGACGCACCCGCGGGGGTGAGGACAAAGGTCCACGCCCGGTTGTTGTCGGGGTCGGTGAGCACCAACTCGGTGCCGTTGCGCGACCAGATCCGCTCACCCTTGAGAGCCTCGCTGATCGCCGTCTGCGTGCCCTTGGGGTCCGGGCAGTAGCGCTGCGTGGCCGCGAGGCCGGCGCCGAAGTCCACCCGATCGACGGTAGCCAGGGATGTGGCCGTGCCGGTCAGCGTGTTGCAGGAGTCGTTGCCGGAGATGTTGGAGCCCCGCACCCAGAACCAGGCCGTCGGATCGGACTTCAGGCGCCATTGCGAGCCCACGAGCGCGGGCTTCGACGGGGCCGGGGCGGCGGACGGCGCGGCCGATGCCGAGGCGGCGGGATCGGCGCCGGCGGACGCGGCGCAGCCGGCCGTGAGGACCGCGGCGCCCGCGAGCAGCGGAAGGGCGAGGGAGGCGGACTTACGCATCATGTCTGCGATTATGCCGTCTCACTCGCCCCTTGCGCACCTTCAGTTACACCTCAGTTGGTCTTGGAGAGCCCTGCCCGAGGCCTGTCGTCGGCCGCCGTCGCGGCGCTGGTGACGGCGTCCGTGCTGGTCGGGGCGTCCGAGTCGGCATCGCCGGCCGGCGTGGCATCGGCACCGGACTCCAGGTCGATCGTGGTGCGCAGTGGCTTGTTGGGCAGCAGTGCCACCGCGATCAACGTGACGATCGCGCACGCCGTCGAGACCAGGAAGATGCGCCCGGTCGCGTCGCCGAACGCAGCGTTGGTGATCTCCCGGATGAGCGGGCTGTGCGGGTCGCGGACGTGGTTCGCGACCACGCCCTCCTTGACCAGGTCCGTGACGCGGGCGGTGAGGACCGCGCCGAGCGCGGAGACGCCGATCGCACCGCCGAAGGTGCGGAAGAAGGCGACCGAACTGGACGCGGCGCCGATGTTCTGCACGCTCACGGTGTTCTGCACGGCGAGCACGAGGTTCTGCATCAGTGCGCCGATGCCGAAGCCCATGACCGCGATGTACGCCTGCACCTGCCAGATGGGAGTGAGGTGATCGATGGTGCTGAGCAGTGCGAAGCCGATGACCAGGATGACGGCGCCGCCCACGACGTACCGCTTCCACTGGCCGGTGCGGGTGATCAGCTGGCCGGAGGCGACGGACGAGATCAGCATGCCGAGCACCATCGGGATGGTGAGCACACCGGCCATCGTCGGGCTGTAGCCGCGCGAGTTCTGGAAGTACAGACCCAGGAAGGACATCGCGCCGAACATGCCCACGCCCACGGCGATCGAGGCGATGATCGCGAGGCCCGTGGTCTTCTCGGTGATGATCTTCAGTGGGATGACCGGCTCCTTGGCCCGCGATTCGACGTACACGGTGGCCACGAGGAGAGCGAGGCCGCTCACCAGGTACACCGCGGTCGACGTCGACAGCCAGTCGTAGTTCTTGCCTGCGAACGAGACCCAGATGAGCAGTACGGAGACGCCGGCGGTGAGCAGGGTGGCACCCAACCAGTCGATGGACGCCTGGTTGTTGCGGGTCGTGGGCAGGTGCAGGGTGCGCTGAATGAGGGCCAGTGCGGCCACCGCCACCGGGATGCTGATGTAGAAGCACCAGCGCCAGCCGATGTGATCGGTGATGACGCCGCCCAGGATGGGGCCACCGGCCATCGAGACCGCCATGACGGCACCCATGTAGCCGGAGTACCGGCCGCGCTCACGCGGCGGGATGATGCTGCCCATGATGGCGACGACGAGCGCCGTGAGGCCGCCCATGCCGATGCCCTGGATCACGCGGGCGACCAGGAGCACCTCGATGTTCGGGGTGGCGCCGGCGAGGACCGATCCGGCCACGAAGATGACGATCGCCGACTGGACGAGAGTCTTCTTGTTGAACAGATCGGCCAGCTTGCCCCAGATCGGCGTGGAGGCGGCGTTCGCCAGGAGTGCGGTGGTGATGACCCAGGAGAACGCCGTCGTGGAGGCGCCCAGATCGGAGATGATCCGCGGTAGCGCCGTGGAGACGACGGTGGTGCTCAACAGCGCCGTGAACAGTGCGGCGAGCAGGCCCGCCATGACCTCGAGGATCTCCCGGTGCGTCATGGGGGCCGAGGCCTGTGGTTCGGCTTCCGCCGTGATCTCGGACATCGGGACCTTCCTTCAAAGCTCTAAGCAATAACGTGCAGGGTGCAACTGTAACTTCGTCGAAGATATTCCGCCACCTCATTACCGTGTGACGCGGCTCCCAATCAGTGGAACATGTTCTAGGTTGGTGGCATGCCCTTCGCCATCGATCACAGCCGCGAGATCGCGGCCCCGCCCGCCCTCGTCTGGCAGGCGCTCACCGACTTCGACGCCTACTCGGAATGGAACCCGTTCGCCGTCGAGGCGACCTGCGACCTCCGGCCCGGAGGCGCCATCGTCATGCGGGTGGCGCTCCGGCCCCCGAAGGTGATGACGCAGAAGGAGTTCGTCGTCTCCGTCGACGAGGGCCGAGGCTTCGCATACGCCATGAAGCCCGCGCCCGCCGGGCTGCTGCGCAGCATCCGCGAACAGGACATCGTCGACCTCGGCGACGGCCGGTCGCGCTACACCTCGCACTTCCAGCTCGACGGTCCGCTCTCGCCCGTCGTCGGCGCCCTCCTCGGCGCGCACCTGCGACGCGGCTTCGACGGCAACGTCGACGGGCTGGTGCGACAGGCGGAGAAGCTGGCGCGCTGAACCCGGTCCGGACGGGTCAGTCGGTGTCGTCCATCCGGAAGCCGATCTTCAGCGTCACCTGGGTGTGCGCGACGGCGCCGTTCTCGATGTGTCCACGGGTGGACACCACCTCGAACCACTCCAGGTTCCGCATCGTCTGCGAGGCGGGGCCGACCGCGTTCGCCACTGCCGCGTCGTACCCCTCGGTGGAGGTGCCGACGACTTCGATGACTCGGTACACGTTGTTCGTCATACCTGCCCATACTCCGCCTCCGGGGCGGCCGGGGAGGCGGAACGGCGAGGTCGCTACCGGGTTCGAACGCGCCGGGTGAACCGGGCGGTGGCGCGCGCGATCACCTGGTCGGCGGGGTCGGTGACTCGGATGATGAAGATGTCCTCCTTGGGGAGTCGCTCGCCGACGTTCGCCTCGGCGCGCAGGGTGTCGCCGAGGCGGGTGGGGCGCAGGTAGTCGATGTGGATCGCGCTGGCGACGCCGGTGTGCTCGTCGTCGTTCGCCGCCGCGGCGACGGCCGTGCCCACGAGGGCGAAGACGAAGGCGCCATGCGTGGTCTCGTGCGGATTGAGGTGGTCCTCGGTGACGGTCACCGTCGACACGGCGTGGCCTCCGCCGTGCCCCGTCACCTCGATCCCGAGGAACTGGGCGTACCGGTCGACGGGCTGCTGCGGACTGCTCATCGGTCCATCCTCTCCGATCGCGCATCGGCCGCCGCCGCTGCGTCTCGCGCCTCGGATCAGGGCGGCCCTCTGCACCTTGCCCATCGCGTTGCGGGGCAGCGCGTCCACGAACCGGATCGCGCGCAGACGCTTGTGCCACGGGACATCGCGTCGACGAGCTCGGGCCGCAGGTCGCTGGCGCTGCCGCGCGGATCGGCCTTCTCCTGCAGTGACTCCCGCGGGTCAGCGCACGCGCAGCCCCTTCGGGGTGCGCGCGAAGCCGGCCGCCGCGAGCGCTCCCGCGAGAGGCGAGGTGAGGGCCGGGGCGCCGTCGACCTTCTCGACGGTGAGGCCGCCGAGCCGCGGCGCCGCCTCCGCGAGCGCGGTGAGCGCCGCCTCCGGCGCGTCGGTGAAGGTCAGCAGGGTGCGGCCGCCGCGCTCGACGAACAGCGCGAGCGCACCATCGACCAGCACGACGAGGGCGCCCGCCTTGCGGCCGGGCCGCGCACCGTCGGGCGTCTCCGGCCAGGGGAGCGCGGCCCCGTACGGGTTGGCGGGGTCGGTGGCGGCCAGGACCAGCGCGGACGACTCCCCCCGCTCCTGGGCCCGCTCCAGCGCGGACGCCGCGTCGCGCAGTGCGTCGACGGTGCCGCCCCGCGCGAACTGCGCCGCGCCCAGGCGCTCGATGAAGTAGCCGCGGCGCGCCTTGCCGGATTCCTCGAAAGCGGCCAGGGTGCGGTAGATCCGGGCGAAGCCGCCCTCGACGTGCTCGGCCATCACTGCGCCGCGTGTCACCACGCCGTACCGTTCCAGTAACTGCTCCGCCAGGGCGGCGGACTGTTCCGTGGCGCTCGCCTCCGCCGGTGCGGGAGGCAGCGACCAGCGGCCGGCGACCATGGGTGGCGACTGGTCCACCGCGACGCGGAACCGCGCTCGGGGAGCGCGCCGCTGAGCGCGGTGGGCGGTGGCGCGTCGGCCACCCGCGAGTCTGGCTCGCACCGGGGCGAAGGTGTCGCCCGTGAGCCGACCCGCCCACACCAGGTCCCACAGCGCCTCCGGGGTGGCGCCGGTGAGCTGGCGGTAGAAGTACGCGCCGCCGCCGCGGATCGCGTCCTCGATCGTTTCGTGCGCCGGGGTGGCGTCGAGTGCGCCCGGCGGCGGCAAGGTGAGCGGCGCGAGATCAGCTGGGTGGAGAGCGATCCAGCCGTCCTGCGCGCCGATCGCGCCGTGCCCTGTCCACACCACCTCGCCCGTACCGGTCAGCTCGTCGAGCATGGCGGGCGAGTAGTCGGTGACGCGTTGCGGCAGTACGACCGACTCCCACGCGGAGGCGGGGATCGGGACCCCGGCCAGCTGGTCGATCACGGCGGCGACGCCGTCGATCCCGCGCAGCGGGGCTTTGAGATGGTGCCAGCCCGCGAGGAACTCGGCGTAGGCGCGCTCGGGCACCGGCTCCACGTCCTGGCGGAGCCGGGCGAGGCTGCGCTGCCGGATGCGCCGCAGCACCTCGGCATCGCAGAACTGCGGGACCCCGTCGACGCCCGCGGCCTCGCCGTCCGGTACGAAGCGACCCTCGATCACCCGTCGCGCCGCGACCAGCTCCGTCAGCGGACGCTGCACCACAGCCACGCCCAGGCCGTAGCGCGCGGCGACCTCGGCGGCGGTGAACGGGCCGTGCCGGCGGGCGTACCGCGCGACCAGGTCTCCGACGGGGTCCGGTACGGCATCCGTGAACGCGGACGCGATGCCCGGCTGCAGGGGGACGCCGAGACCGTCACGCAGCCGCGCCGCGTCCTCGACGGCGGCGATCCAGCCGTCACCGTATTCGAAGACCCTTCCCGCGCCGAGCAACTCGTCGACCGAGGAGGGCGCGCCCTCGGCGCGCTCGCCGATCTCGGCGCGGGACAGCGGCCCCAGCTCGCGGATCAGGTCCGCGACCTGCTCGACCGTGCGCGCCCGGTAGCCGGGCGCTGTGCGCTGCAGTTGCGCCGCGATCTCGGCGAGGATCTCGGCGTCGAGGAGCTCGGTCAGCTCGACCCGGCCGAGCAGTTGGGAGAGCACGGCCGGGTCCAGACTGAGCACGGCAGCGCGGCGCTCGGCCAGCGGCGCATCGCCCTCGTACATGAAGGCGCCGACGTAGCTGAACAGCAGCGAGGCCGCGAAGGGAGACGGCGCGACCGTCTCCACCTCCGCCAGCCGGACGGTGCGGGACTCGAGCGAGCGGTGCACCGCTATCAGCTCCGGCACGTCGTAGACGTCCTGCAGGCACTCGCGGACGGCCTCGAGGACGATGGGGAACTGGGGGTAGCCGCGCGCCACCTCGAGCAGCTGGCTCGCGCGCTGGCGCTGCTGCCAGAGCGGCGCCCGCTTGCCGGGGTCGCGGCGGGGCAGCAACAGTGCCCGGGCGGCGCACTCGCGGAACCGCGAGGCGAACAGGGCGCTGGAGCCCACGGCCTCGGTGACCAGGGCGTCGATCTCGTCCGGCTCGAAGCGGAAGAGTTCCGCGCCGGGCGGCGTGTCGTCGGTATCGGGCAGGCGGACGAGGATGCCGTCGTCCGTCGCGGTGACCGCGCCGGAGAGCCCCAGGGTGGCGTTCAGGCGCGCGCCGATGGCCAGCGCCCATGGGGCGTGCACCTTCATCCCGAGCGATGAGTGCAGCGCCACGCGCCAGTCGCCCAGCTCGTCCCGGAACCGCTCCACCACCAGCGTGCGATCGGTGGGGAGCGCGCCCGTGGCTCGCTGCTGTTCGTCGAGTAGCGCGACGAGATTGTCGGTGGCCCACTCGCCGAGGCCCACGTCCTGGGCCCGAGCGCGCTGCTCGGGACCACTGAGCGCGGTGAACTCGCGGGTGAACCGGCCGATGGCGCGACCCAGTTCGGCGGGGCGGCCGACGGTGTCGCCGATCCAGAAGGGCAGCCGGCCGGGCTGGCCGAAGGCGGGGGAGACCAGCACCCGGTCGTGCGTGATCTCCTCGATCCTCCAGCTGGTGGCGCCGAGCGCGAAGACATCGCCGACGCGCGACTCGTACACCATCTCCTCGTCGAGTTCGCCTACGCGGGAGGCCTTCTCGCCCACCATGAAGACGCCGAACAGTCCGCGGTCGGGGATCGCGCCGCCGGAAGTCACGGCGAGCCGCCCGGCCCCGGGGCGGCCGGTGAGCGTGCCGGCGTCCCGGTCCCAGACCACCCGCGGGCGCAGCTCGCCGAAATCCTCGGCCGGGTACCGGCCAGAGATCAGGTCGAGCACCGCCTCGTACGCCGAATCCGGCAGCGCGGCATACGGATGCGCTCGTCGCACCAGGGCCAGCCAATCGTGCACATCCAGTTGATCCATGGCCGCGGCGGCGATGGTCTGCTGCGCCAGCACGTCGAGCGGGTTGCGCGGCACGACCAGCTTCTCGATCGCGCCCTCGCGCATCCGCTGCACGGTGACGGTGCTGTGCAGCAGGTCCGTGCGGTGCTTCGGAAAGAAGACGCCGCGGCTCGGCTCGCCCACCTGGTGCCCGGCCCGGCCCACGCGTTGCAGGCCCGCGGCCACCGACGGCGGCGCCTCCACTTGGATCACCAGATCGACCGCGCCCATGTCGATCCCGAGTTCCAGGCTGGAGGTGGCGACGACGCAGCGGAGCCGGCCGGACTTCAGGTCGTCCTCGATGATCGCGCGCTGCTCCTTGCTCACCGAGCCGTGATGCGCGCGCGCGAGCACCGCCTCCGCGCCGTGCGTCTGGCCGCTACCGAGCACCTGCGCGGGGGAGCCGCCCGCGACTGCCGGGTTCGGTGGGCCGGCGTGCACGCCTGCGGCCAGCTCGTTGATCCGGGCGGTGAGCCGCTCCGCGAGCCGACGGGAGTTGGCGAAGACGATCGTGGAGCGGTGCCGCTCGATGAGCTCCACGATGGACGATTCCACGTGTGGCCACAGCGAACCCTGCTGCACCGGCTCGTCCGGATCGTCCGAGACCACGTCGAGTTCCGTCATGTCCGGGACGGGCACGGTGACGGTGAGCTCGAACTCCTTCTGCGAGGGCGGGCGCACGACCGTCGCGGGCCGTGGCCCGCCGAGGAAGGCCGCCACCTCCTGCGCCGGCTCGACGGTGGCGGACAGGCCGATCCGCTGGGCAGGGACATCGAGCAGCTCGTCGAGGCGCTCGAGCGAGAGCGCGAGGTGCGTGCCGCGCTTGGTTCCGGCGACGGCATGCACCTCGTCGACGATGACCGTACCCACCTGCGCAAGGGTCTCGCGCGCCTGGGAGGTGAGCATCAGGAACAGCGATTCGGGCGTGGTGATGAGGATGTCGGGCGGCCTGCGCACGAGCTGCCGCCGCTGCTGCGCGGGCGTGTCGCCCGAGCGCACGCCGACGGTGACCGCGGGCGCCGGCTCACCGCGGCGCTCCCGGACCCGGGCGATCCCGGCGAGCGGCGCGCGCAGGTTGCGCTCCACGTCGACCGCGAGGGCCTTGAGCGGGGAGACGTAGAGGACGGAGGTTCCGCGGGTACCGGCGGACTCCGACGGGGCGGGGCGATCCGCGAGCCGGTCGAGGGCCCAGAGGAACGCCGAGAGGGTCTTGCCGGAGCCCGTGGGGGCCACGACCAGTGTGTTGTTTCCCTGTGCGATCGAGCGCCAGGCGCCGGCCTGCGCCGCGGTGGGGGCGGCGAAGGATTCGGCGAACCATTCGGCGGTGGCGGGCGTGAACGCCCGGAGGGCGTCCGGCATGGGTACATCATGGCGCAGCCCTCCGACATGTGGCCGCGACCGGAACGTTCGGTCCGCCGGCCCGTGGAACCCCGACGCGTTGGTTGCCTGGCAGTACGGACGACGGGTGGGTCGACGGGCACACGTCCGGCGACACACCAGTGATTGTTGTTGTTTGTGAGGCTCATGTGATTCATGATGTTCGAGAGGTACGGACCTAAGGAGCAGGAATGACCACGCACGTCTCGTCGAACAGCCACCGTCGCGCCTGGGTCCGGGGTGCCGTCGCTGCGGCGGCCGTCGCCGTGGGCATCAGCGGCACCCTCGCTGCGGTAGCCAGGGCCGACCAGCAGGTCGGCAACTTCCTCGTCAAGGGCCAGATCGAGGTCTCCTACTTCGCCACCGGCGGGCCGGCGACGTGGGGAGTGCCGCTCATCGCCGAGACGAACGCCGGCCGCGGCGGCAAGTTCCAGACCTTCAAGAATCAGGCCTCGTTCTACTGGCACCCCGGCGCCGACGGAGGCAACGCCCACCAGATCGGCGGTGCGATCCGCGCCAAGTGGGGCGAGAACCGCTGGGAGAATGGCCCGCTGGGCTACCCGACGACCGACGAGCTGCAGTCCCGCGGCCCGTTCAACGCCGTCACGGGCGCGATGAACGCCTTCCAGGGCGGTGTGATCTATTGGTCGCCCGCGTCCGGCGCGTGGCCCGTGTGGGGCGAGATCCTGGTCAAGTGGAGCGCCGACAAGCGCGAATCCGGCAAGTACGGCTACCCGACCGGTCCCGAGATCCGCACCGGCAGCAGCTTCTCCCAGACCTTCCAGCGCGGAGTGATCACCTGGCCCTGAGCGTCGTCGGGCCCCTTCCGAGCATGCCGAGTCGTGCGGGGAAATCCTCGGGGCGAACCCGACCGGCGGGTGCTGCCGCGATCTAGTGCGCGCCGGCGCGGAGGTAATGGCCCGTCTGCTGATCGCGGCCGTAACCGGTGACGAACTCCCCGAGCCGGAAGACGACCCGGCCGCCGATGCCCGTGGCTACGACGGTCGCGTCGTTGCGGTTGACCATGCGTGAGAGACCGTCGAAGAAGGGCGCTTCGGCCTCGTAGTACGCGTCGACGGTCTCGTCCAACCGCTCCGGATCGACGATCACGAAGTCGGCGCGGTCGCCCTCGCGCAGGAAGCCCGCATCGAGCCCGAACCAGGTCCCCAGCTCGCCGGTGAGGCGGTGCACGGCCCGGCCCAGTGGCAGCACCGTACGACCCGCCTCCTCGGCATCGCGCATCCGCTTGAGGAAGCGCAGCGGGAAGTTGTAGAACGCCATGTTCCGCAGGTGCGCTCCGGCGTCCGAGAAACCCAGGTGCAGGTTCGGGTCCTTGGCCATCTCGTCGAGTACCGCGGGACGGTCGTTGCCGACCGTCGTGGTCCACCGGACGTTCTTCTCCCCGTTCTCGACAAGGACGTCCAGGAAGGCATCGAGCGGCGCGATACCCCGCTCGTCGGCGATCGCGCCGAAACTGCGACCGACGAGCGAGGTGTCCGGGCAGTCGACGATGACCGCGTCGTGGAAGTCCTTGTGCCACAGTCCCGGCTTGTGCTTCTTGAGGGCGAACTCGCGCCGGAACCGGCGGCGGTACTCCGCGTCGGCCATGAGCTCGTTGCGCTCGAGCTGATCCCGGATGTGCAGCGCGGCGGTCCCCGCGCCGAACTCCTCGAAGACCGGGAGGTCGATGCCGTCGGAGTACAGAGTGAAGGGCAACGGCAAGTGCTGGAAGGCAATCCGGGAGCCGAAGACCCGATTGCCGATCGCGGCGGCGGAGCCGAAGAGGCGATGTGCGCCGCGGGCGGACTTCGAATCCGCAGCCACCAGCAGGCTCACCGGGACCTTCCGGCCGTGCGCGAACAGCCGGCTGCTCGAGGCGAGGAAGAACATCACCACCGTGAGCGGGTTGTTGATGTTCGGGGCGCTCTGCAGGATCCGGCCGCGCCTGCGCAGGACATTGATGAGGTGCCAGCGCTCGTGCCACCACGCGTAGGTGGAGGGCAGCGCGCGGGAGCGGAAGCGGTCACCGTCGAGCTTGTCGATGGGGGCGTCCATGCCGGACATGCCCACCATGCCGGCGTCGAGCGCGCGGTCGAGCATCTCCGCCATGCGGCGCAGTTCCGCGCGGGAGGGGAGCGACCAGGTGTCGGTGGCACGGCGCAGGCCCATCACGGCGGTACGCAGATCCGAATGGCCGAGGAAGGACGCGACGTTCGGGCCGAGCGGCAGGGAGTCGAGGCGCTTGACGTAGCCCTCGGGCTCGGTCCAGTCCTGGAAGTCCTCCAGCGCGGCGATGACGTGCTTGCGGGGCACCGCCTCGACGCGGCTGAACAGATCGGCGGCGTCCTCGGGGCGGGCGTAGACGGTGGACATCGAACAGCAGCCCAGGATCGCGGTCGTGACGCCGTGCCGGACGGATTCGTCGAGCCCGGGGTTGAGCAGGACCTCGGCGTCGTAGTGCGTGTGGATGTCGACGAAGCCGGGCAACACCCACTTGCCGCTCGCGTCGATCACCTCGGGGCACCCGGCCTCGTGGAGCGGCTCGGTCGACGTGGTGACGACGCGGCCGTCAGCGATGCCGAGGTGCGCGCGCCGGGGCTCGGCGCCCGTCCCGTCGAACCAGAGGCCGTCGCGGATGATGAGGTCGTAGCGCATCTGGGCTCCCGCTCGTCGTGTGACGATGGTGAGCGTAATCGACCTGGGCCGTCCGTGCCGGACCACTGTGGGATCGGGACCCGGCACGCGGGGTCAGCGGGCGGCGACCAGGTGGCGCTCGGTGGCGGCGGTCAGTTCGTCGAGCAGGGCGGCCAGCTCGGCCGGGCGGCGGTCGATCGGGGAGAAGGCGCCGGCACCGTCGAAGTCGGTGAACAGGCCCAGGCTGACCTGTGCGCGGGCGTCGACCATGGAGAAGTTGGCGGTGATCTGGCGCCAGTGCTCCACCGCGCGGACGCCGCCGTCGGCGCCGTAGGCGACGAAGCCCACGGTCTTGCCGGCCCACTCAGGGCCGATCGAGTCGAAGGCGTTCTTGAAGGCGCCGGGGATGGAGTGGTTGTACTCCGGGGTGACGAAGACGAAGCCGTCCTGCGCGTCGACGGCCTGGCCCCACGCGGTGACCGCAGCGCTGTCGTACTGGCGGTTCGCGGCGCCCGGCACGGTGGCGGAGGTCAGCAGCGGGACGTCGAACTCCTTGAGGTCCAGCACGGTGGCCTCAACGCCGTCGCGCGCCGCGGCCGCCGCCGCGACCCACTCGCCGACCTGCTCGGCCTTGCGGCCGTCGCGGATGGAGCCGAGGATGATGCCGATCTTCATAGGAGTCCTTTCGACAGTGTGCTCGCCCGCTCGGGCGTGATGTCCACCGTAGCGGGGCGGACCGCGGTCCGCTAGGCGGGGGGAGGTGGATTCGGCACAATCGGTCACATGGCAGACGATCCGGTTCTCGAACAGGTCGGGCCGCGGTTGCGCGCGATCCGGCAGGAGCGCGACATCACCCTGACCGCCGTCGCGGAGGCCACGGGCATCTCGGTGAGCACGCTGTCGCGGCTCGAGGGCGGCACCCGCAAGCCCACGCTGGAACTGCTGCTGCCGCTCGCGCGCACATACGGTCTGCCGCTCGACGAGCTCGTCGACGCGCCCGAGACCGGCGATCCGCGTGTGCGGCTCAAGCCGGTGCGGCACGGCGACCACGTTATCGTGCCGCTCACCCGGCGCGCCGGCGGGCTGCGCACCTTCAAGGAGGTCATCCGGCCCCGGCCCGGGGCGCAGACGCGTACGCAGGTGTCGCACCCCGGCTACCACTGGCTGTACGTGCTCGACGGCAACCTGCGGCTGTTGTTGGGGGAGAAGGACATGGTGGTCAAGCCCGGTGAGGTGATCGAGTTCGACACCCGGTTGCCGCACTGGTTCGGCAGCGCCGACGGCGAGCCCGTCGAGTACCTCGGCATCTACGGCCCGCAGGGCGAACGCGCCCACCATGTGGGGCGCGCGGAGTAGGTGGTGTTCGGTTCGCGTCCAGGACGAGACGAGAATTGGTTACTGCGGTGCGCACCAGATGGTGCGGACGAACACGGCAGTCAGTGTGTCGGCCGTGCGTTCCAGATCTGCAGGGACCGGATCGGCGAGCGACAGTTCCCATCCGGCCCGCCACATCATCGCCATTAGGGCGGCGGCGATGTCCCCTCCAGCTGGACCCGCGGGGGCGCGTCCAGCCGACCGTTCGGCGTCGATGAGGGCGCCGAGAGTTCCGCTGATGCGGTCCCGCATCGCACGCCAGGGACCGTCGAGGCGGTCGTAGTACCCCTCGGAGGGAACCATGGCTCGTAATAGTGGTCCATCATTGACCCACCGTGTTAGGTACTTCGCGACGGCGTGACGGATGGCTGTCCGCGGCGGCTTGATGTCGGCGAACTCGTCCAGGATCGCACCGAGATCATTCAGGCTGTTGGTGATCAGGGTGTAGACGACCGTGTCCTTCGAGTCGAAGTAGAGATAGAACGCCGATCGGGACAAGCCTGCGCCCCTCGCCAACTCATCGATAGTGATCGCGGACAGAGGCTTCTCGTCGAGAAGTCGACGCCCTGTGGCGAGGATCGCGGCCTCGCGCTGGTCTCCCTTCGTTGGGCGCCGTCGATTCCGCGCTTGCCCGGTCTCCGTCACATGTCGAGCCTACTGACACGTTACTGATGAATTCAGCTTCGTCAGGGTGTGTCGGTGAGCAGTCTCTCGGTAACTCGTAGTAGATAACGCGTTTGGCGGTGCGCTAGTGCAGAGTCCAACTTGTCGAGTTGGTTCTCGTCGACTTGAACGAGGTAGTTCGGGCCGGCAATGGCGGTGACCGTCGGGATCCCGAGTCGGTAGGGGCCGGTCGCCTCGCCGTAGAGGTTGTTGGTGTACGGCTTGGCGACGACTGTGCGATCGAGGTCGCTCTTGTCGAGCTCGGTGGTGACCAGCTGGGTGAGGTTGTCGCTGTTCCCGACGCCGAGGATGAGCAGTTCCTGCTTTCCGGAAGCGTTCCAGGGGCGGTCGGCGCCGCCTGCGTCCCATTGCAACGCTCCGAGATGTTCCGGTACAACGGCAGCGATCAGCTGGTTCTTGATCGCGGGGGTCTGCTCGAGCCATTTTTCGGGATGGACGGCGCTCGAGTCGGCCGTCATGTGCGCTGGTGAGAAGACGACCTGGACATCACGGTCGCGTTGATCGCGCGGCAGCCTTGCGAGGTATTGCGTGATCGCGAGCACGGCCGCAGCCCCGTTTTCTTCGATGGCGTTCTGTCCGTCGGTGTGTGTCATGAGAAGTACCGCGCCGGACTTCTTGCCGTTGCCCGGAAGCTTTGCAGCAAGATAGTCGATAGAAGCATCGTCGTCGGTTTCGGCGATCAGTGTCAGGTTCATCGTGACAGGTCCGCGAGCGAGCATTTGCCGGAGCCGCGCGCCCTGTTCGCGGTCGAGCTGGAGCGCTGGTAATCCGTCGTGCGGTTGCTGATGCGGTGAGAATTGACCTTTCGCCGCTTCCGGGGCAGCCGGCAGGATTCCGATGGCCGCGACCGCTCCGCGCTCGCGAAGGCTACGGAGGGTGAGAGATTCGGATGTCCACAGCCTGGTCGCGTCCTCGCTCTTGAGGTCGGCGGCCAGCGTCCCCGGTCGTGTATCGACGGCGACCCGCAGTACTGCGTCGGCGATCGCGGCGGGCTTCCGATCGACCAGGGCGACCTTGCCTGCGAGATCGGAACTGTCCGCAGCGTCGGCGAGCGTGCCCGCGATGCCACCGATGGGAGTGCTGCCGGAGTAGGGCCAGTAGTACGCGACAGGGATCTCGTGAGTTCGGCCCTGAGAATCGGTGGCTGTGAGTGCCCAGGAAGTGGCATTCCAGTACCTCAGAGGTGTGGGGAATCGGTCCACGGAAAGCCCGAACGACTCGAGTTCGCGCTGCACGTAATCGATCCAGCGACGGTGAGCGGGACTGCCGGTGAAGCGAGGGCCACCCTCCGTCATCTTCTCGACCCAGCTCCACAGGGCGGCGCGGTCCGCAAGCTCGGCGCCGGCGCGCGGGGCCGAGGTGCAACCAGGGGTGAGGAGGGCACCCATGGCTGCCAATGATCCGGTGAGGAAGGTCCGGCGGCGGAGCGGTAGACGCAGACCGCTGTCGTTCAGAGAGCTCATTGTTTCGACGATAGCAGCAGAATTGACACTCTGTTGAAAATTATCGACGTTATGTCGACACAAGGAGTCGTTCAGTACCGGCCTTGGCGGCTCCGTTTGTCACTCGCGGTCGGGAGCGGCTGTCGCACGTTCTCGGTCAGTCGCCGCCGAGGCCGGTGACCTTCTTGAGTTGATTGACGCCGGGGAGCTTGCCGACGCCCCGCTCGACCCCGCGCTGCACGTCGCTGAGCTTGTTGGTCACCTCGACCAGCGGCGGGAGCACGGCGTCCAACGTGTTGAGGGCAGGATCGGCGACGGCGGTCAGCCGCTCGACTCGGTCGATGACGTTGTTCGCGCGCTCGATCATGTCGGCCATCGCGAGCATCACCTTCGGCAGCTCGGCGATCAGCTCGATGGTGTCGGGCGGGATGGTGCTGAGCTTGCTGACGCTGGTCACCGTGCGGCCGGTGTTATCCATCGCCTTGCCGGCGGCGGACCGCACGGAGTCGACGAGATCGTTGACCGACTCGCTGATGCTGGGTGGGGCCTTCGGGGGCTCCGGCTTTCTCGCCATGTCTCGATCATCGCCCGTCGGGCGCCCGCGCACGGGGATTTTGGCTACAGCGACGCGCCGAACCGCTCCACGGCCGCGCGGGCGGAGCGCAGGCCCTCGCTGTCGGGGCCGTCGACGGTGACCTCCCCTGAGGGAAGGAGGGTCACCTCGCCGATCGAGTCGCCGGTGGTGTTCACGCGGACGGCCCAGGTGTAGGCCTCATCGGCCAGCCAGGCGTCGGGGCGCAGTTCCGTGAGGTACCACGCCCCGACGTTCAGGCCGATCGGATCCAACGAATCAGTCCTCGTCGGACTTGATCTCGAGCAGGACGGTGCCCTGCGTGACGGCGGTGCCGGGCTCGACCGACAGGCCGGTGACGATGCCGTCCTTGTGCGCGGCGACCGGGTTCTCCATCTTCATGGCCTCGAGCACCACGACGAGGTCGCCGGCGCTGACCTGCTGGCCGTCCTCGACGGCGACCTTGACGACGGTGCCCTGCATGGGCGCGGTCACGGAGTCGCCCGTGGCGGCCACACCGGCGCCGCGGTCGCGGGTGCGCGCCTTCGGCTTGCGGCGGATGACGCCGGCACCGCCGGCCGCGCCGCCACCGCCGAGCGAGAGCTCGCCGGGCAGCGAGACCTCGACGCGGCGGCCGTCGACGACCACGACCACGTTCTGGCGGGGCAGCGAGTCGTCCTCCTCGATGGCCTGGCCACCGGTGTACGGCTCGATCGGGTTCTCCCAATCGGTCTCGATCCACTTGGTGTAGATGTCGAACTTCTCGCCGTCGCCGATGAAGGCGGGGTTGGAGACGATGTGGCGGTGGAACGGGATGACCGTCGCGAGGCCCTCGACCTCGAACTCGGCGAGCGCGCGCCGCGAGCGCTCCAGCGCCTCCTGGCGGGTCGCGCCGGTCACGATGAGCTTGGCGAGCATCGAGTCGAACTGGCCGCCGATGACATCGCCCTGGTCCACGCCGGAGTCGACGCGCACGCCGGGGCCGGTGGGCTCGCGGTACACGCTGATCGGGCCGGGTGCGGGTAGGAAGCCGCGGCCGGCATCCTCGCCGTTGATGCGGAACTCGAAGCTGTGACCGCGCGGAGTGGGATCCTCCGTGATCGTCAGCTCCTTGCCCTCGGCGATGCGGAACTGCTGGCGGACGAGGTCGATACCCGCCGTCTCCTCGGTGACCGGGTGCTCGACCTGCAGGCGGGTGTTGACCTCGAGGAAGCTGACCAGACCGTCGGCGGCGACGAGGAACTCGACGGTGCCGGCACCGTAGTAGCCCGCCTCGCGGCAGATGCGCTTGGCCGACTCGTGGATGGCGGTGCGCTGCTCCTCGGTGAGGAAGGGCGCGGGCGCCTCCTCGACCAGCTTCTGGAAGCGGCGCTGCAGCGAGCAGTCGCGCGTGCCGGCGACCACGACGTTGCCGTGCTGGTCGGCGATGACCTGGGCCTCGACGTGGCGGGCCTTGTCGAGGTAGCGCTCGACGAAGCACTCGCCGCGGCCGAAGGCGGCGACGGCCTCGCGGGTCGCCGACTCGAACAGCTCGGGGATCTCCTCGATGGTGTAGGCGACCTTCATGCCGCGGCCGCCGCCGCCGAACGCCGCCTTGATGGCGACGGGCACGCCGTACTCCTTGGCGAAGGCGACGACCTCGTCGGCGTTCTTGACCGGGTCCTTGGTGCCGGGCGCCATCGGTGCCTCGGCGCGCTCGGCGATGTGTCGCGCGGTGACCTTGTCGCCCAGGTCGCGGATCGAGGCCGGGGACGGGCCGATCCAGGTCAGGCCCGCATCGATGACGGCCTGCGCGAAGTCGGCGTTCTCGGACAGGAAGCCGTAGCCGGGGTGGATCGCGTCGGCGCCGGACTTGCTCGCGGCATCGAGGATCTTGTCGAAGACGAGGTAGGACTCCGCCGAGGTCTGGCCGCCGAGGGCGAAGGCCTCGTCGGCGAGGCGCACGAACTTGGCGTCGGCATCGGGCTCGGCGTACACGGCGACGCTGGTCAGGCCGGCGTCCCGGGCGGCGCGGATGACGCGGACGGCGATCTCACCGCGGTTGGCGATGAGTACCTTCTCGATCTTCTTGTCAGCGTGGGCTGCCACTCAAGTCTCCTCGTTCCGTTGCGGCGCACAGCGGCGCGCCGCCCTCTCCATGTCCCGTCCGGGCGCAACTCCTGACGAGTGTATGCCTACTCACTTGTGGCGGAGCCGACAGTCCCCTCGCGGGTTCGGTTACCCGCGAGTAACCGTCGCATCGCCTATTTCGGTCAACAACGAACGTAGCGCGCCGAGGTACAGAGTGACACTCCGGCGTGCCGTTTCGAAGCCGGGGAAGCGCGCCGCCACGTGCAGACCGGACGGTGTGCGCAGCATCCAGAGGTAGACATCGTCGATCGAGTAGTCGTGCGAGCGGAGCGCCCCGGCCCCGCCCGCGTCGTTGACGTCCGAGCCGGGGGCCGAGCGGGTGTCCATGAAGGAGACGACGAACCTCGGCGGCGGCGCCTGCGAGCGGCCCGGCTCCTCGGCCAGGACCTCGCCGATGCGCAGGTAGGGCAGGGTGCTCCCGATCTTGGACGGCTTCCACGCCGCCTGCGCCCGCTGCGCCAGCTCGCCGAAGGTCCGGGCGCCGGTGGTGTCGAGCCGGAAGGGCGCGATGCCGACGAACCAGCCGAGCGCCGCGATCCACTGCTCGGCGTCGCGGGTGTGCCGGGTGACGGCGCATCGGAAGACGGGGCCGAAGCCCAGGTCGGTGTTGATCTTCGCCATGCACGCGAGCACGCCGGTGACCAGCGACGCGCCCGATTCGGAGCAGACGCGGGTGAAGTTGTTGGACCGGTCGTCATCGAGCAAGTGGAAGTTCAGGGCCCGCTGCGGCAGCCGGGGCACCCCGTCGGGGTCGCGGCTCAGGGCGGCTCGTGTCTCGTCGGCGAGGACCTTCGCACTGAGCGGGAGCAGCGGCATGGGGAACGGATCCGGCTTGAAGCCGGTCTCGCTGAGGTACTCGTCCCACATCCGCGCCGCCGGGTGGCTCGCGCCGGCCCGGTCCGCGGACTGCCGGTCGGTGTCCGAATAGTTGACGTAGCTACCGGTGGGCAGCAGTCGCGGCGTGTCGCCGTGCACGGCCTCGCGGTAGAACTCACGCAGCTCGTAGGGGCTGAGGATGAGCGAGTAGCCGTCGAGCAGCGAGTGGTCCGCCGCGAAGAACAGGGTGAAGGAGTCCTCCCGAGCCACCGTCGAGAACATGTACGCCGGCCAGGTCAGCGGGGCCGTCGACCGGTCGAACTCGCCCAACAACTGCTCGGCCAGAGGACCGGTGGACCGGTAGGTGCCGATCGTCTTGACCCGCAGGTCGACGGTGGCGGTCTGCGCGCTGCGGCGACGCGGGCGGTCGTCCTCGAGGAAGACGTGGGTGCGGAGCACCTCGTGCCGGTCGATCCACGAGCGCAGCGCGGTGCGCATCCCTGGAATGGACAGTGGCTCGTCGAACTCGATGCCGAGGCCGAGCCAGGACTCGCGGCCGCCGTCGATGTGGCGACGCTGCAGCACCGCTTGCGCTCCCCGCAGGTGCGCCTCGTGCACGTGCGACGTGGCGCGCGGGTCGTCGCGCCAGCGCGCGGCGGGGCCGGTGGTGGGGATCCAGTTGCGCAGTTCACCCGGGCGCAGCGGGTACGCGTCCAGCTCGGTGAATTGCATGGCGGGCTCGCTTCGTGACAGTGCTACCCGGCGAGCCGGCGCTTGATGCGGGCCAGCATCGCCGACATCCCGCGCAGGCGCAAGGGGCTCACCACCGAGTCGAGACCGAGGGCGTGGTGGAAGTCGTCGGGCACGGCGACGATCGTCGCGGCGGGCTGCCCGTCGAGGCCCTGCGCCAGGATCGACGCGAAGCCGCGGGTGGTCGGGGCCTCAGGCGGCGCGCTGAAGTACAGCCGCACGGCCTCGGGATCCGAGGCGTCGACGTCGAGGAACAGCGGCGACTGGCACTCCGGCACCGGCTCCATCGCTGCGGCGGTCAGGTGCTCGGGAAGTTCGGGCAGCTCGCGCGAGAACTCCAGCAGCAGCTCGAGCCGGTCCTGTTCGCCGACCCCGGCGAAGTCGTCGACGATCTCCGCCAGGGGTGCGGGCAGGGCGCTCATGCGCCGGGCGCGGCGCCGGGCTCCTCGCCGCGCACGATGGGGGCCCGCACGGTGTTGCCCCACTCGGTCCACGAGCCGTCGTAGTTCTTGACGTCCGTGAAGCCGAGGAGGTGGGTCAGCACGAACCAGGTGTGGCTGGAGCGCTCGCCGATGCGGCAGTAGGCCGTCACGGGCGACGTCGGATCGAGGTCGCCGTAGACCTCGAGGAGGTCGGCGTGGGGGAGGAACCGGCCGTCCTGTCGGGCGGCCCTGGCCCACGGGATCGACACCGCGGTGGGGATGTGCCCGCCGCGCAGGGCACCCTCCTCCGGGTAGTCGGGCATGTGGGTGCGCTCGCCGGTGTACTCCTGCGGCGAGCGCACATCGACGAGGGCGCGCGCGCCGATGTCGGCGCGGACCTGGTCGGCGAAGGCGCGGATCACCGCGTCGTCGCGCTCGACGACGGGGTAGTCGGTGCGCGGGTACTCCGGCTGCTCGAGCGAGACGTCGCGGGCGTCGCTGATCCACTTGTCGCGGCCGCCGTCGAGGAGACGGACGTCCGGGTGGCCGAAGAGGGTGAACACCCACAGCGCGTACGCGGCCCACCAGTTCGACTTGTCGCCGTAGATCACGACGGTGTCGTCGCGGCTGATGCCCTTGGCGCGCATGAGTTCCGCGAACTGCTCACCGGAGATGTAGTCGCGCGTCACCGGATCGTTCAGGTGCAGGTGCCAGTCCACCTTCTGCGCGGTCGGGATGTGCCCGATGTCGTAGAGGAGGACGTCCTCGTCGGACTCGATCACCTTGAGGCCGGGGACCCCCAGGTGTCCACTCAGCCAGTCCGCGGTGACGAGGCGCTCGGGGTGTGCGTAGTCCTGGAGTTCCGCGCTCGGATCGGTCTCGATAGCCACGTCCGTCAGCCTAGCCCCCACGCCGCCCGGGCGCCCCGCGGCGACCCCGGGCGGTGGCGTTTTCCCGTACTCAGTGATCCGCGTACTCGGGCAGTGACCGCTCGACGACGCCCTGCAGGTCCGCGGCGGCCGCGAGATTGCTCGCGACGAACAACGAGGTCTCCGCCTCGGTGCCGGTCCATCCCACGTAGAGGTACGGCGGTCGCGGCGGCGCGATCCGACCGGGGAGCGCGGACCAGGCGAGGCGGAACCATGTGCGGTCCGAGGGGGTGCCGTCGGGCGCGCGGACGGGCGCGGGGAGGGCGCCGACGCCGGCGCACGTCGTCACCGGGTGCGCCGGGTCGGCGGGCGCGTCGATGAGTGTGGCCAGGGTGCGACGGGGCAGCAGGGTCAGCAGCGGGCCGAAGGCGTCGTAGCGGCCGGCGTCGGGCAGCGCGCCGAGCACGCCCTTGACGTCCGCTCGCAGGGCCACGATGCCATCGGGGCCCGTGGCCGGATCGACGAGGAGCTCCGCGTCGACGATCGCGTTGCCGCGGAGGTCGCCGTCCTCGCGCCGGTTCACGGATAGGCCGAGCACGGCCCGCCCGTCGGGTCGGACCCAGCCGAGGCCGGCCGCGATCCGCGCGGTCGCCTGGAAGAGCAGCGTCGACTCGGTGCCCCCGGATTCGGTGGCCCGCGCCGCGAGGGCCGCGCGGTCCAGGTGCGCGACGGCCCACTGTTCGGGCCCGACGGGGTGCGCCGCGGCGGGACCGTCGTGCTCGAGGCGTCCCTTCGCCAGGCGGGCGGCCGTCGCCGCCGCGCGCGCGGCGGCGGGGAGCTCGCGCGCGGCCAGGGCGGCGTCGCGCCCCGCGGCGCGCAGCGGTGCCGTCGCTTCGCGGGGGTAGGGCAGGTCGCGGACGGCGCCGAGCGCGGCCTCCGCGACCGCGGTCGCGGTTCCGACTCCGTCGGCGAGGACGTGCGAGACCACCAGGGTCACGGCGGATCCCCCGTCCGTCAGCGGGAGGACGCCGAGGTGCCAGCCCGGCCCCGACCACGGGTCGATCGGGGCGGCGGAGCGTTCGTCGACCCAGCTGTCGATCGCCTCGCGAGGGCGTGGTGTCGCCTCGACGGCGATCCGCGGCGCTGCGGTGGTGGCCACCCAGCGGTCCCGGCCGAAGGGTAGCGGCGAGTGGGCGATCCGGCGGCCCAGCAGCCCACCGCTGAGCGCGGTGCGGAAGCGTTCGAGCCCGGTGAGGTCGACGCCGTCGTCGTAGATCCAGGTCACCTGGATCAGCGAGTTGCGTCCGGTCGCGCGGGTACCCGAGGCCGCGCCCTGGTCGACGAACGCCAGCAGGTCGGCCGTCATGCGGCGGCTCCCGCACCGACGAGACCGGACTCGATCCGGTCCCGGATGCGGCGGGCGGCGTCGGGCGCGAGAGTGCCCGGCGCGTGCCGCAGCTCGATGGACAGCCGCCCGTCGAAGGTGAGGGCGTGGTGGTGCAGGCCGACGAGTGGCGCCAGCGCCTCGGGTGGGGCGCCTCGCACCAGGGCGCGGACCCGCTCGATGTCGACCTCTGAACTGGTGTGGAAATCCAGTACGGTCACGCCCTCCGGGGTCGACGGTGCCGGGATCGCCCCGATGTTGCTCAGCCGCACCGGGACTCCGCCGGTCACCGTCACCGGTGCGGAACCGGCGAGGGCTGCGGCGACGGTGCCGTCGGCGAGATCGGCGCGCAACCGCTCCAGCACGACGCGACCGATCTCCTCGGGCGTCGTGTCGCCGCGTACCGCCACAGGCACCGTCGATGAGCCGGCGAAGTTGGTGACCGCGGCCGCCGGGACGGCAGGCTCGGCACGGGCCCGGAGGTCGACGGGGCTGAAGACCGCGAGGGGCACCGCCTCGTCGCCCGGGCGGTCGACCTCCGCCCGCTCGGCGGCGACGATGATCCCGGCGAGCAGCCCGTGGACGCTCAGACCCGCCTCCTTGGCGCGGCGGCGCAGCGCCTCGGTCGCGATGGCGTCGAGGCGGATCCGGTCGAAGGCGAAGTCGCCGGCGTCGACGTCGGCCGGCGACGGAACCGTCGCGGTGGGGAGGACGTCGACCACCGACGGCGCGGGCGGCTCGCCCGCCGCGAGGCGGTCCGCCAGTTCGGTCGGGGCGGCGGGGAGCCCGGCGGGCTCTGCGGGCTCTGAGCCCGAGTACAGCTCCCACAGGCGCAGATTCAGGTACAGGGCGTGTGCGCCGTCCGCGACGGCGTGGCTCACTCCGAGCGTGACGCGGTGCAGATCGCCGTCCGAGACGAGCTGCACGGCCGCAATGGCCCGCTCGGCATCGACGCCGAGCCGCACGTCGCCGGGCGCGAAGGCGCGCAGCTCGACCTGGATCGGCGCGGACTCCTCATCCGGCGCGGCGTCGGGTGCGACCAGGTCGAAACCGAAGGCATGGGGCTCGATCCGGCCCGCGAGCACGGGGTACTCCCGGCGCAGCGCCGCGTAGGCGCGGGCCAGGCGGCCCGCGTCGATCGGGCCGCGGACCGTGAAGCTACCGCTGGAGGTGGTCCCCGTCAGCACGTAAGGGATCTCGAGCGGGGTCAGAGCGCGTCGGGACATCTCACACCTCCAACCCGGCGAGGGAGACCACGTCGGCGGCATCGAAGTCGACGGTGTCGGGCGCCGTCACCGCGGCGACGGTGCGCACGTCCACGCCGTCGTCCTCCGCGATCGACTCGATGATCGTCGCCGCGCGGCGCGCGGGGATGTCGCCGAGGTCGATGAGCGAAGAGATCCGCTGCGCCCGACGGCGGGTCGCCGGGGCGAGCAACAGGTCGAACGCCGCGTGCAGGCGCTCCGCAGTGAGATTGCGCATCGGCAGGCAGGCACCGACGCCGAGGTCGGCGACCCGCGCGCCCCAGAAGGGCTGGTCCGCGAGCACCGGGCAGATCAGCGTAGGCAGCCCGGCCCGCAGCGACGCGGCCGTCGTGCCCGCCCCACCGTGGTGGACGGCGGCGGCGCAGTACGGCAACACCTCCGCGTGCACCACCTCGTCCACGACCCGGATGTGGTCGCCGAGATCGGCGCCGACCAGATCGCTCCAGCCGGCGACGATGAGGCCACGACGGCCGCGCTCAGCGCAGACCCGGGCGAAGGTGCGCGCCATACCGTCCGGGTCCGCGATCCGCATGCTGCCGAAGCCCCAGTAGATCGGGGCGTCGCCGTCCGCGAGCCAGGCCATGAGGTCGGCATCGGTGCGCTTCTGCTCGCCCTGGCGGAGCCAGGCGTCGGCGGGGACCTCGAGGAAGCCGAGCATCGGCCGCGTCCGGCTGAACTCGGGGACCAGGTCCGGCGTGAGGGCGGGGTCGTAGAGCTGAAGGTCGACGATCTCGTTCGCGTCGCGGTTCTTCGCGCGCCGCGACCGATACGGCGCCTCGCCCACCGACATCCGGTGGAAGTTCACCGCGGCCCGCACGTGCGTCCAGGTGAAGGAGTCGCCGAGCGCCCAGGTCGCGCGCTTGACCATGCGCGGCGACCGGGACAGCACGTCGCTGGTCAGGCCCGCCGGCGTGTACTGCGTCATGGGGTAGACGCTGTTGGTGGTGCCGGGGAAGAACCGGTAACTGATGATCGTCGCGCCGCTGCGCCGGGTGATCGGCAGTGCGAAATCCACGGCGTCCGAATGGGTCAGCACCACGTCGGCGTCGCGGCACACGGTCTCGGTCTCGCGGGAGATGGTGGCGATGTTGCGCACCAGCCAGCGGCCGTAGGCACGCATCCTCTCGACGGGGCGGTGGATCACGTCGCGGTAGTCGTCGTCGTAGTCCGGCACGAAGTCGTTGAGCCGGTGGGCTTCCAGGCCCGCGGAACGGATGAGCCGCACCAACGGATCGCCCATCGCGGCGATGGTCACCTCGTGCCCGCGGGCGCGGAGCGCGAGCCCGATCGCGATCGTCGGCTGGACGTCGCCGCGGCTCCCCATAGCGAGGATGCAGACCTTCATGTCAGTTCGTCCTTTCGACGGTCGGGTGGAGCTCGGTTCGAGAAGCCCGGACGACGCCCTCGTCGGCGGTGCCGGCGAGCGCGGCCCGGACGGGGCGCAGGAGGAGCAGCGTGAGCGGGAGCACGGGGACGGCGACCAGCAGGGGAATCACCTGGCAGGCGACCACCGCGTAGTCGATGGGCAGGCCCAGTGCCGCGGTGATCGAGGCGGTGGTGCTGATGACGACTGCGACGAGCCACAGCGGGTCGACGGCGCCGATCGCCCGGACACAGGGCCGCTCGGTACGCACACGCCGATTCCACTGCTGGGCGCGCACGGCGTCGCCGCGCACCGTGAGCCGCATCATCAGCGTGGCGACGGCGCGCCGCCGCAGCACCAGGCCGGCGGCGATCGCGACGGCCATGAGACCGCCGATGGCCGTCTCCACGAGGAGGATCACGCGCGGGCTGCCCGAGATCGCCGCCGCCGTGATCGAGCAGGCGAGCAGCGTGAGCGTGAACAGCTCCAGTGGGTCGGCCGCCCGGCGCACGATCGAGCGGGCCAGGATGCGGACCGCGACCAGCGCGGTGCCGGTGACGAGCGCGACGAGCTGCCCCGCGCCGACGAGGTAGCGCAGCGCGAAGTACACGCCCAGCTGCAGGCCGACGTCGACGAGCAGCGCCACCGGCGGGGCCGGCGGCGACTCGGTGTCGGCGAGGGGGACCGTCATGCCGCGGTACCGATCTCGAACAGGGCGTGCGCGCCGTCGGCGATGCGGTCGAGGAGTCGGACGCGCGTCTGCGCGTCGAGCGTGCCAGGCAGGACGCGCAGTTCGATCGAGAGCCGCCCGCCGAAGGCGGATACCAGGTACGAGGTGCCGATCGGCGAGGCCGGGACGCCCGTGCCGGTGTGGCCCGCGGCGTACTCGCGGATCCCGCCGGCGCTGCGGACGATCTGCGCGTGGAAGTCGAGGACCTCGAGCCCGCCGGGGACGACGGGCGCCGGGACCTCGCCCAGGTTGCTGATGAGCACGGGCGGGCCGTGGCGCCGGGTCCGCGCGTCGGGCATCGGGCTCACCGCGGTCCGCAGCACGGTCCCGTCGCGCACGTCGGAGCGGATCCGGTCGGCAACGGTGCGCGCGATCTCGGCGGTCGGGCCGTCGCCGACGGCGACGTACGAGAAGCCGCACAGCGCGGTGACCGAGCGCAGCGGGATCGGCGGCGTGATGCGGCTGCGGAAGTCGACGGGGGTCAGGAGGGCGACCGTGGAGTCCTCCGCGCATTCGGCGAGCTCGGCGCGGGCGATGAGGCCGCTGACCAGCGCGTGGGAGGAGACCCCGTGGGAGTGGGCGGCGGCGTCGAGGGCCGCGGTCTCGCCGGCGGTGAATCGGACCCGCAGCACGTCGTCGACGTCCGGCCCGGTCTCGTCGGGGAACTCCGCCGGCACTGCGCCGTGCCAGACGGTGCCCGCCAGCCGCTCCTCGTAGTCCAGTTCCTCGGGGAGGTGACCGCGCGCCGCCATGACCAGGTGCGGCTCGACGGGGAAGTCGGTGGCCCGCCGGATGATGGGCGCCGCGCCGCTCGCCAGCGCGGTGTACAGCTCGAATAGCCGGGCGGCGATCGCGACGATGCCGGAGCCGTCCGTCGCGGCGTGGCTGGCCCAGAGGGTGAGCCGGTACCGATCGCCGATCCCCGTGAGCGACAGCGCGGCCAGTTGCTCGGAGCCGACGAACCACGGCGGCGTCTGCTCGTAGCCGGTCCACGGCGCCGTGGTGTCGCGGAAGCCGATCGCGGCGGCGACGGAGGCGTCGCCCGGCGCGAAGTGGGGGCGGCCCTTGACGTCCACGATGCGGGCCGCGAGAACGGGGTACTCCTCCAGCAGAGCCGTGAATGCGGAGCGCAGCGCGGTGCCGTCGACCGTGCCGCGCAGCTCGAACGACGTGCCGATCACCTCGCGGGAGGTGGGGCGGACGAAGGAGGCCTCGGAGAAGGTGAGTGCGCGGTGGTTCTGCATGTGCGGCTCCTGTTCTGGACTGCGGGTTCGGCGGTCGGGCGGGGTCAGGCCGCAGGTGCCCGGCGGGCGGCGGCGTGGACCAGGGCATCGATACGGTCGGCGACGGCGGCGCGGGCGTCGGCGGAGGCGGTGCCACCCAGGGTGATCGCCTCGATCCCGAGGCGGCCACGGAAGGTCGAGACCTGGTGGATCGTCGCCGACGGGGACGGGCGGCGCGCACCGTCGGGAACGTGCAGGGCAGCGGAGTCCATCGACAGGATCGGGCGCAGGTCCTCCGCGACCAGCCCGTCGGGGAGATCCACATCGAGCGGGCCCAGGTTGCTGAGCACGACCGGCGGCTCGGGCGCCTCACTCGACGCGGCCGCGATCGCCAGCGCCGTGAGCGCGCGGCCACCCCGGACGTCCCGGCGGACGGTGCGGGCGAGCGCGTCGCCCACGGCGGCGGGGTCGGAGGCGGACGTGAGCTCGGGCGCCGCGTACGAGGCGCCGACGAAGTTGGTCACCTCGGTCGCGTCGAGCAGCGGGCGGACCCTGCGGCGGAGGTCGACGAGGGTCATCGCGCCGACCCGAATGGGTGCGGCGGGATCCTCGCCGAGGAAGCCCGCCCGCTCGGCGGTGAGCAGGATCCCGGAGATCAGGGCGTTCAGGCCGATGCCCTCGGCGGCGGCGAGGAGCCCAGCGGTGGTCTCGGGGGAGAAGCGCAGCGAGATCGTCTCGGGGAGGACGGCGTCGTCGCCGCGCGGGCCGAGGACGGGCGCGCTGCCATACCACCGCGCACCGTCGAGTCGAGCGCGGCCGGTGCTGACCTTGGGGACGTCGAGGTCGGCGAGGACCCGCTGCGCCGAACCGGGGAACGGCTGCGGCGCTCCGATGTCCGTGGCTCCGGTGCGGACGAGCGCCGTGTAGTGCGACCAGAGCCGGCGCAGCAGCGCGTAGAGGTGTGTGCCGTCGGCGAGCGCGTGGTTGACGGCGAGCGCGACCCGGTGCCGGTCGTCGAACGATGTGACGTGCAGGCGGGCCAGGGCGGTCGCAGGGTCGACGAGCGGCGCTTCGGGGCCGTCGGTGCGGGTGGCGCCACCGGCGGGGGCTACGAAGGCGTAGCCGTCGCCCGCGGGCGCGACCGCGGCGTCGAGCGCGGGGTACTCGGCACGCAGCGCGGCGAGTGCGTCGGTGAGCGCGTCGGAGTCCAGCGGGCCGCGCACTGTCAGCTCGAAGGCGCACGTGGTGGGGTGCGGGCCCACGAAGCCGATCTCGGACGAGGCGAGGGGGCGGAGCGTCGTGGTCATGGGAAGACGCTAAGCCGACGTCTATTCCTTTCGCGAGACGAAGTAGTGGTGTCGCTCGTCACGCTCCCGGACCCTTGACCAGGGTTGGCGAACATTGTTGTAGACGATTGCTTCGGTGTTCTTGCAGCTCTAACGGTGTACGCGATGGAAGCTTCGACAGTGCTTCTCAGCTGCGGAAACGCGCTGATTGCTGGGAGTTAACGCAATGCTTACGAAATCCGGATCGAGAATCCTGTGAGGTCCACCACGTCCGTGATGGCGAAGATCAGGCGGGGTCCGACCACAGCGCGACCGGGGACACGCCCACCTCGGTCAGCAGCTGCCGGGTCAGCGGCAGGGAGATGCCGATGACGGAGCTGGGGTCGCCGTCGATGCACTCGACGAACCAGCCACCCAGGCCGTCGAGCGTGAACGCTCCGGCCACCTGCAGGGGCTCACCCGTCGCGACGTACGCCTCGATCTCCGCATCCGACGGCGCGCCGAAGCGCAGCGTCGTGGCGCGGGTGCCGCCGGCTTCGCCGGCCACGGCACCGTCGTCGAGGAGGATCGCGCAGTGCCCCGTGAGGAGGCGGCCCGAGCGACCGCGCATCGCGCGCCAGCGCGCCGCCGCGACCTCGGGGGTGTGCGGCTTGCCGACCAGTTCCCCGTCGATGGAGAGCATCGAATCACAGCCGATCACGACGGCTCGGCCGGGCAAGGGCTCTTCGGCGAGGATCCGGCCGACCACGTCCTGCGCCTTGGCCCGCGCTAGCGCGGCGACCGCGTCCTCGTGGGCGACGTCCGGGCCCAGGGCGGCGAGGATCGCGTCCTCGTCGACCTGCGACACGGAGACCCGCGGCGACGTGCCCGCGGCACGGAGTACCGACAGTCGCGCCGGCGAGGCCGACGCGAGCACGAGCCGCACGGGAGCCGGGATCAGGACCCCTTCGTCCAGAACACCGGCGTCTGGCTGGTGAACGCGTTGGGGCCGTTGAAGTACTGCGGCCGCATGCGGTCACGGTGCTGGCCCCACAGCGACTTCGGGCCCTCCGGGCCGGACTGCGGCGCCGAGCCGGTGGCCGCGGCGAGCACCGCGACGACGGCGGCGACGTCCGCGGCCGACGGGTTGCCCTTCTCGAACCGGATGGCCGCCGTGAGTATCTCGACGTCGGTGGCGCTGGCCTCGACCGGCTTCTGCTCGGCGCTCACAGCGGGATGTTCCCGTGCTTCTTGGGCAGGGTGGCGACCACCTTGCGCTCCAGCATGTTCAGCGCCGTGACGATCTGGCCGCGGGTGTGCGAGGGCGGGATCACCGCGTCGACGTAGCCGCGCTCAGCCGCCACGTACGGGTTGACCAGGGTGTCCTCGTACTCCTCCTGCAGCTTCAGGCGCAGGGCCTCCACATCCTCGCCCTGAGCGGTCGCCTCGGCGAGCTCCTTGCGGTAGACGAATCCGACGGCGCCACCGGCGCCCATCACCGCGAACTGAGCGGTGGGCCACGCGAGATTGATGTCGGCGCCCATATCCTTGCTGCCCATCACGCAGTACGCGCCGCCGTACGCCTTGCGGGTGACCACAGTGATCTTCGGGACGGTGGCCTCGCCGTAGGCGTACAGCAACTTCGCGCCGCGGCGGATGATGCCGTCGTACTCCTGGCCGGTACCGGGCAGGAAGCCCGGCACGTCGACCAGCGTGATGATCGGGATGTTGAAGGCGTCGCAGAAGCGGACGAAGCGGGCGGCCTTCTCCGAGGCGTCGATGTCGAGGCAGCCGGCCAGCTGGGTGGGCTGGTTCGCGACGATGCCGACGCTCCGGCCGTCGATGCGACCGAAGCCCACGATGATGTTCATCGCGCGCTGCGGCTGGATCTCGAGGAACTCGTCGTCGTCGAGCAGGCGGCGGATGACCTCGTGCATGTCGTAGGGCTGGTTCGGCGAATCCGGGATCAGCGTGTCCAGTTCGCGGTCCTCGTCGGTGACCGAGTCCTCGATCGAGCCCCTGAGGGGGTCGGTCGGGACGAAGCGCGGCGCCTCGGCGCGGTTGTTCGACGGGAGGTAGGTGAGCAGCTCGCGGACGTAGTCCAGTGCGTCCTGCTCGCCCGACGCCACGTAGTGGGCGGTGCCCGACTTGGTCATGTGGGTCTGGGCGCCGCCCAGCTCCTCCTTGGTGACCTCCTCGCCGGTCACGGACTTGATGACGTCCGGGCCGGTGATGAACATCTGGCTCTCGTGATCGACCATCACCACGAAGTCGGTGAGCGCGGGGGAGTAGACGTGGCCGCCGGCGGCCGCCCCCATCACCACGGAGATCTGCGGGATGACGCCCGACGCCTGCGTGTTGCGGAAGAAGATCTGCGAGTACAGGGCGAGCGAGACGACGCCCTCCTGGATGCGCGCGCCGGCACCGTCGATGATGCCGACCAGCGGGCGACCCGTCTTGGTCGCCAGGTCCATGACCTTGACGATCTTCTCGCCGTAGACCTCGCCGAGCGAACCGCCGAAGACGGTCGAGTCCTGGCTGAAGACGCACACCTCGCGACCGTCGATGGTGCCGTAGCCGGCCACCACGCCGTCGCCGATCGGACGGCGCGCGGCCATGCCGAAGTTGGTGGACCGGTGCTGGGCCAGCTTGTCCAGCTCCACGAACGAGCCTTCGTCCAGCAGCGCCAGCACACGCTCGCGGGCGGTCAGACGGCCCTTCTCGTGCACCTTGTCGATGGCGCCCTGCCCCATCGGGGCCATCGCCTCGGCGTCCTTCTTGCGGAAGGCGGCCAGCTTGCCGGCCGTGGTGTGGATGCTGGGCTCGGCGTCAGCGGTGTTGCCGCCAGAGGCGCCGTCGGTGGTGGAGGCACTCGTCATAGACCCGACTCTAACCAATAGAGTCGGTTCCGAACCGCACTGCCCATAGAAGGAGGACGTCGTGGTGCTCCCCGATCAGGCGGCGATCGCCGCAGCCGTGCGCGGCACGCGCTGGCACCAGGTGTCGGTGGTGCCCAGCACCGGCTCTACCAACGCCGATCTCGCGGACGGTGTCCGCGCGGGCGACGAGTCCGGCCGCGTGCTCATCGCCGACGTGCAGACGGCCGGCCGCGGCCGGCACCAGCGGCTGTGGTCGGCGCCCGCCGGAAGCTTCCTGCCGATCTCCGTGACCGTGGGCGTGCCCACCGCCGCGGCGCCCCGCGCGGGCTGGCTGTCGCTGGTCACCGGCGTCGCCGCGGTCGCCGCGGTGCGCGAGGTGACCGGCCTGCGCGCCGGCCTCAAGTGGCCGAACGACGTGCTGCTCGAGGCTGAACCCGGGGGGCGTGGCGGCAAGACCGCAGGCATCCTCTCCGAGCTGGCCACCGCACCCGGCGGGGACCTGGTCGCCGTGATCGGCACGGGACTGAACACCACGCTCGCCGAGGCCGATCTCCCGGTCGAGACGGCCACGTCGCTCCAGCTGGCCGGCGCCGAGGCCCCCGACCGGACTGCGCTCGCCATCGCCTACCTGCGGCACCTCGACGCCGGGCTGACCGCCTGGACCGACGACCCCGTCGCCGCGCGCGCCGATTACCTCGCCGCCTGCGTCACCGTCGGGCAGGAGGTGACGGTCTCGCTCCCCGCCGATGAGGTGCTCCGCGGTACCGCCGTCGACGTCGACGCCGAGGGCCGCATCGTGGTGCAGGACGCGACCGGGAAGAGGCACGTACTCTCCGCCGGCGACGTCACTCACCTGCGGCCGGCCTGAGCGGTGGGCTTCCCGGCGAAGGCGCTCGTCGACGACGAGCGGGTCCTGCTGCACACCCGGCCGCACGGCACGCGCATGATCGTGCCGGTGCTCGTGCTGTTCGCCGCGTGCGCCGCCGCCGGCGTCGCGCTGGGCCTGCTCAGCCGTGCCAAGCTCGACGGTGCGCTGCCCGACTGGCTGCTGCTCGCGATCGTCGTGGTGTGGGTCCTGGTCGTCGGCTGGTTCACGGCGCGCCCGTGGGCGGTCTGGCGCGCGACGCACCTCGTGGTCACCGACGTGCGGATCATGTTCCGCTCGGGCATCGTGCGCCGCCGCGGCATCGACATCCCGCTGCGCCGCATCAACTCGGTGCAGTACCACCAGCGGCTCGTCGACCGCGCGCTGCGCAGCGGCGTGCTCACCGTCGAGTCGGCGGGTGAGGACCCGCTCGACTTCCCCGACGTGCCGAGGATCGCGGCGACCCACGCGCTCATCGTCGACGCGCTCGACGACGCGGACGACTACCGGGGGCGCGACGGCGGCTCCACGGAGTACCCTCGGCGCTCATGACGACGCGGGTGCTCCTGGCCGAGGACGACGAGGCGATCGCCTCACCCCTGGCCCGGGCGCTCTCGCGCGAGGGGTACGAGGTGGACGTGGCGGGCACGGGCACCGACGCGCTCCGGCAGGCGCTCGCTGAGGACTACGCGCTCCTCATCCTCGATCTCGGGCTGCCCGAGCTGGATGGGCTCGAGGTGTGCCGCGAGGTGCGCGCCGCCCGCCCCGAGCTGGCGGTGCTCATGCTGACCGCCCGCACCGATGAGATGGACTTCGTCGTGGGCCTGGACGCGGGTGCCGACGACTACGTGGGCAAGCCCTTCCGCATGTTCGAGCTGATGGCCCGCACCCGCGCCCTGCTCCGGCGCAGCGCGCCCGCACAGGACGCGCCCGAGGTCGTGGAGGCCGGCGGGATCCGGCTGGACGCCACCGCGCGCCGCGTCACCGTCGACGGCACCGACGTGGCCCTCGCCAACAAGGAGTTCGAGCTGCTCCGCTTCCTCATGGAGCACGCCGGGCGGCTGCTCACCCGCGAGGAGATCCTCGCCGACGTCTGGGGCGACTCCGACCTGCGCGGCTCCAAGACCCTCGACATGCACATCTCCTGGCTGCGCCGGAAGATCGGCGACGACACCGGTGCGGCCCAGCGGCGCATCGTGACCGTCCGCGGCGTCGGCTTCCGGTTCGACGCGGAGTAGTCGCGCTCGATCAGCGGGGCTCGGGCTCGCGGGCGGGCGGTTCGGGCTGCACGTCGGGTGCGGCCGCGGGCAGGAAGATCGCGAAGGCCGTCGGCTTGCGGCTCTGCAGCTGGAGGCGGCCCCCGTCGGCCTCGACGAAGGCGCGGGCCAGCGCCAGACCGACCCCGGTCCCGTCGCCCGCGGAGTAACCCCGCCGGAAAATGCGCTGGGCGTCACCGTCGGAGATGCCGGAGCCCTCGTCGGTGACCGTGATCAGCACGGTGTGCGCGCCGACCGAGCCGAGTCGCACGACGACCACGCCGCGGCCGTGCATCAGGGCGTTGTCGACCAGCACCGCCGTCGCCTCCCGGACCCGCGTGGCGGTGGCCCGGGCGGGAAGCGGCGGACCGTCGGGCGGGAGCACCGTGAGGCGACGGCCGGCCCGGTCGAAGGACGGGGCGAGGTCGGCCAGCAGGGGTGTGAGCTCGGCCCGCACGTCGATCGTGCCCTGCGGCGATCGCTCGGCCCGCGACATCCTCACCATGTCGCCGACGGACGAGGTGAGCCGATCGACCTGGTCGAGGGCGGCCCGCGCCTCGGTGACCACCTCCGGGTCGGGGTGCAGGGTGAGTTCGTCGAGGCGGATGTGGATGGCGGTGAGCCGGCTGCGCAGCTGGTGCGAGACATCGCCGACGATCTGCCGCTCGCGTTGCAGTCGGTCGGCGATCTCCACCGTCGCGGTGTCGAGCACGTCGAGTACCCGGTCCAGCTCCTCGATGCCGTGCCGGTGGGGGTCGGGCCGGAAGTCGCCGTTCGCCAGGCGCTGCGCACGCTCGGCGACCTCCTGCACGGGGTCGGCGACGCGGCTCGCGGTGACCGCCGCGACCACGACGCCCGCGGTCAGCGACAGCACCATGACGATGAGCTCGACGCTGAGCGCGCGGAACTGGCCGTCGCGCACGCCGGCGTAGTCCTGCTCGATGCGTAGCATCCCCGCGTCACCCAGTGAGGTGCCCTCGACCATGTAGTGCTCGAGCGGGCCGCGGCCGACGGCGAGCTCGCGCGGGGCGCCGGTGCGGTCGGTGTAGCTGAGGACGAGGCGGCCGTCGGGGGGGACGAGGAGGCGGAGCGCCTCGACCGGCGGCTCGTCGGTGACGCCGGTGCTCTGCTCCTGGAGCAGGATCGCGGAAGAGGCGCGCTGCAGGCGGTGCTGGAGGTCGGTGCGGGCCGTGTCGTCGAGCCAGCGCCATGTGTAGAACATGAGCGGCAGGCCCAGGAACAGGCCGGTGACCGCGACGACCGCGATGGTCGAGCGGAGGATCCGGTGCCGCACGCCGGGGAGGCTCAGTGCTCGGCGGAGGCGCTGCGGGTCTCGTCGTCCGGGATCGACTCCTGATCCGGGGCGTCGCGCATGTCCTCGGGGAAGGCCCAGCGGCGCAGGGCCCAGAAGCGGAAGGCCATCTGCAGCAGGTTGCCGACTATGTAGTTGAGCACGAAGTCGACGATGATCAGCGTGGTCTTGGAATCGACGTTGCGCAGGTCGAAGAAGTTGTTCGCGACGAAGATGGGCGCGGCCATGATGAGCACGCCGATGCCCGAGATGGCGAAGAACAGCAGCGCCTCGTGGTGCTTCTCCCGGCCGCCGCGATGCTTGAAGCTCCACTCGCTGTTGAGGATGTAGGAGAGGATCACGGCGCAGACGCCGGAGAAGATCTTGGCCACGGTCGGCTTGTCGTCGAGGACCGTGAGTACGAGGCCGTAGAAGATGGCGAGGTCGAAGACCGCCGTCGTGCTGCCCACGATCGCGAACTTGATCAGCTCGTGATGCTGCATGACGAGCCCGCGGAGCGGTGCCGGGGTGCGATCCAGAATCGCCTCGATGAAAGCCACGTGCGCCACTCTAACGGAACCGTGAATAGTACCGCGGAGAGTGTGACGCGGTCGGTACCGGGGGCGTGGGGCGTGCCGGGCGCCCCCGCGGCGTCGTGGACCTGCGATTATGGAGCGGTGAGTGATGTTCAACCGCGCCGGTCGCGGCCCGTGGTGGCCATGGTCGGTGGAGGTCAGCTGGCCCGCATGACCCATCAGGCCGCGATCGCGCTGGGGCAGTCCCTGCGCGTCCTGGCCGCCGCCCCCGACGAGCCCGCGCCCCAGGTGTGCGCCGACGTGGTGCTCGGCGACCACGACCGGATCGAGGACCTGCGCCGCGTCGCGACCGGGGCGCACGCGCTGACCTTCGACCATGAGGGTGTGCCGACCGAGCACCTGCTGCAGCTGCAGGCAGAGGGCGTCACGGTCAACCCGCCGCCGCAGGCCCTGCTGTACGCGCAGGACAAGCTGGCGATGCGGCACCGTCTGGCCGAGCTCGGCGCCCCCGTGCCCGGCTTCGCGGAGATCACCGCCGTCGCCGACGTCGAGGCCTTCTGGGAGCGGTTCGACGGTGCCGTCGTGCTCAAGGCCGTCCGGGGCGGCTACGACGGGCGCGGCGTGTGGCTGCCGGACACGTCGGCCGAGGCGCTCGCAGTGGCCGAGGAGCAGCTCGCGGCCGGGGTGCAGCTGCTCGCCGAGCAGCGGGTCGAGCTGGCCCGGGAGCTGTCGGCGATGGTCGCGCGGTCGCCCTTCGGGCAGGGCGCGACCTGGCCCGTGGTGGAGACGGTGCAGCGGAACGGGCAGTGCGCAGTGGTGCTGGCGCCCGCGCCGAACCTCTCCGACGAGGAGGCCTCTTTCGCCGAGTCCCTCGCGCTGCGGCTCGCGAACGAGCTGGGCGTCGTCGGCGTGATGGCCGTCGAGCTGTTCCAGACCCCGTCGGGCGAGATGCTGGTCAACGAGCTCGCGATGCGCCCCCACAACTCCGGCCACTGGTCGATGAACGGCTGCGTGACCAGCCAGTTCGAGCAGCACGTCCGGGCCGTGCTCGACTACCCGCTGGGCGACACCGCCGCGACCGCGCCGCTCACGGTGATGGCGAACGTGCTCGGCGCACCGTCGGAGCCCGAGATGGGCGTCGACGAGCGGCTGCACCACCTCATGGCCCGGATGCCCGAGGCGCACGTGCACATGTACGGCAAGGAGGGCCGGCCCGACCGCAAGGTGGGGCATGTGAACCTGGTCGGCGGCCTCGACGGCGACCGGAACGATCCCGACTACGTGGCGGAGCTGCGGGAGCGGGCGGAACGCGCGGCGCACTGGATGGCGACCGCGGAGTGGACCGATGGATGGAGCGTGCATGGGTAACGGCACCGGACCGGGCGTCGATCGGGGGGCCTCCGGCCCCCGGGTCGGATTGATCATGGGCAGCGACTCGGACTGGCCGACGATGGAGGCCGCCGCCGAGGCGCTCGCCGAGTTCGGGATCCGGTTCGAGGTGGGTGTGGTCTCGGCGCACCGCACGCCGCAGCGGATGCTCGACTACGCGCAGGGCGCCGCGGACCGCGGCGTCGAGGTGATCATCGCGGGCGCCGGCGGCGCCGCGCACCTGCCGGGCATGGTCGCCTCCGCGACGCCGCTGCCGGTGATCGGCGTGCCGGTGCCGCTCAAGCACCTCGACGGCATGGACTCGCTGCTGTCGATCGTGCAGATGCCCGCCGGCATCCCGGTGGCGACGGTGTCCGTGGGCGGCGCCCGCAACGCCGGGCTCCTGGCCGTGCGCATCCTCGGCGCCGCCGATCCCGCGCTGCGCGCGAAGATGGCGGCGTTCCAGGCGGATCTGGAGCAGATGGTGCTGCGCAAGGACGAGGCGCTGCGGAAGAAGCTCCTCGAGGGCTGATCGCGGCTAGCCTGGGCCCATGACTGGTCAGGTGCGGGTGCACAACTTCGCGATCTCGCTGGACGGCTTCGGCACGGGCGCGGACCAGAGCGTGGACGCGCCCTTCGGGCACGCCGGCGGCTCCCTCATGGAGTGGTTCTTCGGCACTCGACGGGGCGCCGCGATCCACGGCCTGAGCAGCGCGGCCCGCGGCGTCGACGACGCCTTCGCCGAGGCTTGGGACGAGGGCATCGGCGTGGAGATCATGGGGCGCGGCAAGTTCGCGCCCACGCCCGAGGTGCTCGCCGACGAGTCCTGGCGCGGCTGGTGGGGCGAGCAGACGCCGTTCACCACCCCGATCATCGTGCTCACGAGCAACCCGCGGCCGACGTTCTCCACGGAGGACGGCGTGGAGTTCCGGTTCCTCGACGCCTCGCCCGCCGAGGCCGTCGCGGCCGCCCGGGAGATCGCGGGCGAGAAGGACATCCGCATCGGCGGCGGCGTGGCGACGGTGCGCGAGTTCCTCGCCGCCGACCTGATCGATCACCTGCACCTGGTGGAGACGCCGATCGTGCTCGGCCGGGGCGAGCGGCTGTGAGACGGGCTGGAGGGCGTGCAGTCACGGTTCGCGATCGAGTCGACGGTGAGCCCCGTCGCCGGCGTCGTACACCGCGTTTTCACCCGCCTGCCGCGCTGAGCGATTGTTCCCGGAACAAGCGGGCGATCGAATGTTGGTTACGTGCGACTAACTGACCGTGGGACCGGCATGGATACAATCACGGCGGACCTAACACGTAGACGCTGATGGAGGCCTCATGGCTGGCAACCCCGACTTCGACCTGTTCCAGCTCCCCGAGGAGCACGAGGAACTGCGCGCCGCCATCCGGGCGCTCGCCGAGCGCGACATCGCGCCGCACGCCAAGGACGTCGACGAGAAGGAGCGGTTCCCGCAGGAGGCGCTCGACGCGCTGGTCGCCAGCGGTTTCAACGCCATCCACGTGCCCGAGGAGTACGAGGGCCAGGGGGCGGACTCCGTCGCCACCTGCATCGTCATCGAGGAGGTCGCCCGCGTCTGCGGCAGCTCCTCGCTGATCCCCGCCGTGAACAAGCTCGGCACCATGGGCCTGATCCTCAACGGCTCCGAGGAGCTCAAGCAGCATGTGCTCCCGTCGCTCGCCAACGGTGAGGCCATGGCCTCCTACGCCCTCTCCGAGCGCGAAGCCGGCTCCGACGCCGCGTCGATGCGCACCCGCGCCCGCAAGGACGGCGACGAGTGGGTGCTCAACGGCTCCAAGTGCTGGATCACCAACGGCGGCAAGTCCACCTGGTACACGGTCATGGCCGTCACCGACCCCGAGAAGGGCGCCAACGGCATCAGCTCCTTCATCGTCCACAAGGACGATCCCGGCTTCTCCGTCACCGGCTACGAGCACAAGCTGGGCATCAAGGGCAGCCCCACCGCCGAGCTGGCCTTCGAGGAGTGCCGCATCCCCGCGATGCGCATGATCGGCGACGAGGGCACCGGCTTCAAGACCGCGCTGCAGACCCTGGACCACACCCGCCCGACCATCGGTGCGCAGGCCGTCGGCATCGCCCAGGGCGCGCTCGATGTCGCGATCGAATACATCAAGGACCGCAAGCAGTTCGGCAAGTCCGTCTCCGAGTTCCAGGGCGTCCAGTTCATGGTCGCCGACATGGCGATGCGCCTCGAGGCCGCCCGCCTCATGGTCTACACCGCGGCCGCCCGCGCCGAGCGCGGCGAGAAGAACCTCGGCTTCATCAGCTCCGCGTCGAAGTGCTTCGCCTCCGACGTCGCGATGGACGTCACCACCGATGCCGTGCAGCTGCTCGGCGGCGCCGGCTACACCCGCGACTTCCCGGTCGAGCGCATGATGCGCGACGCCAAGATCACCCAGATCTACGAGGGCACCAACCAGGTGCAGCGCATGGTCATGTCGCGCCAGCTGCTGCGCTGATATCGGCAGTACGCGCACTCCACCCTGGCGGGGCGCATCGTCGTCGACGTGCAGCAGTGGCTCGGGTCAGGCGACGCGGGCGGTGGCCTTCTCGGTCGCGAACTTGTCCGCGAGCTTCGCCGCGTCCGGGTGCGCGACGTGGATGACGGAGGCCGGGGCCGCGAAGGGTGCGAGCAGGCCGTCGTAGAGGTCGTCGACGGTGCGCCACTCCCGCGTGGAGAGCACCCGGTCGCCCGCGGCGTACCCGGCGGAGGCCGCGAGGGCCGTCGAGCGGGCCAGCACGATCTCCGCGTCGTCGCCGGCCAGGGCGGTGCCGGCGCCGCCCGGCGTGAAGGCATCGGGGTGCACGCGCACCTCGGTGGTGTAGTCGTCGATGCCCGGCGGCAGGTCGGGCACGGCCAGGCCGAAGGCATCTAGGCCCACGGCGAGGATCTCGTCGCCGTCCGCCTCGTCCAGGCGGTCGGGAGCGGCGAAGGTCACGTCGCCGGACTCGCCGAAGCGGACCTCGCACCCGGCCCACCAGGCGCCGAACAGGATCCCCGCGGTCTGCCAGTGCGCCGGCATCAGCACCCCGACGGGGTCGCCCGGGCCGAGGCCGTACTGGTCGCGCAACAGGTTGCCGCACTTGGCGGCCCAGTTGCCCAGGGTGATCGCCGAGAGGCCCATGCGGGCGCCGGCGGCATCGTCGTACCAGGTGAACCGGGGCGCGGCCCCGTCGGCCTGGACGATCGGCACGAGCAGCCGGTCGGTCACGGTCAGTCCACGCACGGCACGCCCCCGTCCTGCTGGGCGGTGAAGCCCGGTCGATTGAGCAGCGAGCTGATCCGCGCCGCCTCGCTGGGGTCGAGCGCCTCGGTCATGCCCGGCGGGATCGACGTGGTCGTGGCCGCGGAGTCCGAGCCGGAGTCGCTCGACGAGCCCGGGCCGCTGTAGCCGTCTTGGATCAGCACCTTGACGTGCCCGGACTGCACCGACGTGCTCGCCACCACGGGCAGGCCGCCGAGCAGCGCGGCCACGGCCTTCGCGCCCTGGTCGTTCGCCGAGCTCGCAAGCACTGCGCTCTTCGAGCTCGAGGAGGATTCGGTGGACGAGGCGTTGCCCGTCGAGCCCTGCGCGAAGCCCTTGCCGCCGAGGAAGGACGAGACTCCGCTCGCGAGTCCCGACGTCGTCCCGGCGTTCACCACGTCCACCGTGTAGGAGGACCGGTTCACCGATGGCACCGCTGGGGAGGAGCTCGCGGTCGTCGCCTTCGGCTTGTCCGGCTTCGAGCCGCCGAGCAGGCCGGCTACGTACGCCTGCACCTGCTTGGGGTCGACGACCACGACGGACTGCTGGCCGTCGTCGCTCCAGCCGTCGTCGCGGACCACCGGCACCGTCGAGAACTTGATGTTGCCCGCGGAGAGGTTCGCCAGCTCCTTCGCGAAGCCCATGACGTCCCAGTCCTGGTCGAGGGTGACCGAGGTGGTCAACGCGTCCTGCAGCTGGCTGAGCTTACTCGGGCTGGTCAGGGTGCCCGTCGAGAGGATCTTGCTGGCCAGCGAGGCCATGAAGACCTGCTGGCGGGTGACCCGGTCGAGATCGCCTCGGGGCAGGCCGTGGCGCTGGCGCACGAAGCTCAGCGCCTGCGGGCCCTTGAGAGTCTGCTTGCCCGCCTTGAAGCGGGCGCCGGAGTACTGGTCGTTGACCGGCTTCTTCAGGCACACGTCGACGCCGCCGACCGCGTTGGTGAGGCGGGAGAAGCCGACGAGGCCGATCTCCGCGTACCGGTCGACGGAGACGCCGGTGAGGTTGGCGACGGTCTCGATGAGCGCCTTGCGACCGTCCTCGTTGCCCTTCTGCACGGCGGTCTTCTCGTCATCGCCGTTGGCGATCGCCTTGTCGCGGGTCACGTTGGCCGCGCCCGCGAAGGCGGAGTTGATCTTGCCCTTGCCCTGGTCGGGGATCGCGACGTAGGCGTCGCGGGGGATCGAGATCGCGGTGGCCGACTTCCCGTCGTTCGGGATGCGGATGAGGATGATCGTGTCGGTGTTCAGGGTGCCGTCGTCGACGCCCGCGTTGAGCCGCGCCAGCTCCTGCTTGGTGAGCGGGTTCCCCTTGGCGTCGGTCCGCGAGTCCGTGCCGACCAGCAGGATGTCCGTCGCGCCGTCGGGCTTGGCCGCGATGCTGGGGCCCCGGGAGATGTCGCCCGCGAACTGGGACCACCAGAACCACGCGACGCCCGTCACCACGAGCACGATGGCCGTGATGAGCGCGATGAGGGCCTTGCCGCTGCGCTGCAGCCGCTCGCGGGTGTCGACCGAGAGGTCGCCGGCGCGGGGCACCGGCCGGGCCCGCAGGGGCTGCGGACCGTCGCCCTCGTTCTCGGCGCGGACGCTCCTGCGCCGGCCGCGTCCCCGCGCGTCGTCACCCTGCGCGGTCGCCCGCTCGGCGGGCGCGCGCTTGGCGTCGGCGCTCCGGGAATGGCGCGCGCCGCGTCGACTGGGGCTGTCGGACACCCACCACTCCTCAACGTCGGAAAGCGGGCCGGCTGTGTCGGCCCGCATGGTCACATCCACATAACGGTACCGACTCGACGTGTGAAGACTCCGCAGACGCGGCCGTCCCGTACCGTTCGCGGTGTGGAACTGGTGATCACCGGCGCGGCCGGACAGGTGGGTTCGGCGCTGGTCGCGGGTGCCGCCTCCCGGGGAATCGCGACCCGCGCCCTGGGGCGCGATGACCTCGATGTGACTTCGCCACACTCGGTCGCCGAGCTCGAGCTGGGCCCCTCGACGGTGCTGATCAACTGCGCGGCGCACACCGCAGTGGACGCCGCGGAGATCGAGCCGGACGCCGCCGCGGCCCTCAACGCCGCCGCCCCCGGGCTGCTCGCGGCGCGGTGCGCCGCCACCGGCGCGCGACTCGTGCACGTCTCGACCGACTACGTCTTCGGCCCCGCCCCCGTGCCGCCGCGGCCGTGGGAGCCGGGCGATCCGACGGGGCCTGCGAGCGTCTACGGGCGCACCAAGCTGTCCGGCGAAGTGGCCGCCCGCGCCGCCGACCCGCGAACCGTCGTGGTGCGGACCGCGTGGGTGTACACGGGGCGCGGTGCCGGCCAGCAGGGTCGGGCTGACTGGGCACGGGACTTCGTCGGGACGATGGGGCGGCTCGCCGACGACGGCGTCGACCCGAAGGTCGTCGACGACCAGACGGGCTCGCCCACCTACGCCCCCGACCTGGCCGCGGGGCTGCTCGACCTCGCCGTCCTGCTGGACGGAGAGCCGGAGCGGCCCGGGGCCGTGCTGCACGCCGCCGGCGGTGGGACCGCCACGTGGTTCGACGTGGCCCGCGGCGTCTTCGAACGGGTCGGGGCCGATCCCTCGCGGGTGTCGCCGTGCGGCACGGCGGAGTTCCCTCGCCCCGCTCCGCGCCCCGCGTACTCGGTGCTCTCTCCCGCCTCCTGGGCCGCATGGGGGCTGACACCGCTGCCGGACTGGTGCGACGCACTGGACCGGGCGCTGGCCGCACTCGCACACCCCGCCCGGTAACCTGGCCGCGTGCCCGGAACCGACATTGCGCTGCCCACGCTCGCCGTGGTCACCGTCACCTATTCGCCGGGTGAACACCTCGAGAACTTCCTGACCAGCATCGACGGCGCCTTCTCCGGCATCGCCCCGCGGGTGCTGATGGCCGACAACGGCTCCGTCGACGGTTCCCCCGAGGCCGCCGAAGCCGCCCATCCCGAGGCGGAGCTGCTGCGCACCGGCGCGAACCTGGGCTACGGCGGCGCGATCAACTACGCCGTGGCGCGACTCGACCTGGACGCGATCGACTTCCTGCTCATCAGCAACCCGGACGTGGTCTTCGGTCCCGGCTCGATCGACGAGCTCGTCGCAGCGGCCGCCCGGCATCCCCGCGGCGGATCGTTCGGCCCCCTGATTCGCGATCCCGACGGCACCGTCTACCCCTCGGCGCGGAACGTGCCCAGCATGCGGTTCGGGATCGGGCACGCGCTGCTCGGCGCCGTCTGGAAGTCGAACCCGTGGACGCGGGCCTACCAGCAGTCGCAGGCCGAGGTCGCCGAGCGGGAGGTCGGCTGGCTCTCGGGCTCCTGTCTGCTCGTGCGGCCCGAGGCCTTCGCGGAGATCCGCGGCTTCGACGACCGCTACTTCATGTACATGGAGGACGTGGACTTCGGCGATCGGCTCGCCCGCGCCGGCTGGACCAACGTCTACGCCCCGACGGCGGAGATCGTGCACGCCAAGGGCCACGCGGCGGGGAAGGTGCCCGAGCTCATGCTCCCCGCGCACCACGCCTCCGCGTACCGGTTCTTCGCCGACCGGCACCCCGGTCCGGCGGCCGCGCCCCTGCGCGCGGCGATGAAGGTGGGGCTGGCCGCGCGCTCGCGGATCAGTGTTCTCGCGGCGACGCGGAGACGAAAAGGGGAATGATGACCTCGGTGGATCAGGACGCCGGTGTGGACCTCAGCGACGTGGAGGCCGTGATCCTGGTGGGCGGTAAGGGCACGCGCCTGCGCCCGCTCACCCTGTCGGCGCCGAAGCCGATGCTGCCCACGGCGGGCAAGCCCTTCCTCACCCACCTCCTCTCCCGCATCCGTGACGCGGGCATCCGCCGCGTGGTGCTGGGCACCTCGTTCAAGGCGGAGGTCTTCGAGGAATACTTCGGCGACGGCACCGAGCTGGGTCTCGAACTCTCGTACGTGGTGGAGACCGAGCCCCTGGGCACCGGCGGCGGCATCCGCAACGTGCTGCCCGCCCTCAAGGCCGACACCGTCCTGGTCTTCAACGGCGACGTGCTCGGCGGCTCCGACATCCGCGCCGTCGTGCAGACGCACCGCGAGAAGGACGCCGACGTCACGATGCACCTCGTGCGCGTGCCCGACCCCCGCGCCTTCGGCTGCGTGCCGACCGACGGCACCGGCCGGGTGACCGCGTTCCTGGAGAAGACGCAGGATCCGCCGACCGACCAGATCAACGCGGGCTGCTACGTCTTCAAGCGCTCCGTGATCGAGGAGATCCCCGCGGGCCGGCCGGTGTCGGTCGAGCGCGAGGTCTTCCCGGCCCTACTCAACGGCGGCAGCCGCCTCTACGGCCACGTCGACTACGGCTACTGGCGCGACATGGGCACGCCCGAGGACTTCGTCGCCGGCAGCTCCGACCTGGTGCGCGGCATCGCCCCGTCGGCCGCCCTCGACGGCGGGCGCGGCGAGTGCCTCATCCACCCCGGCGCCTCCGTGGCGCCCGGCGCGCTGGTGATCGGCGGGTCCGTCGTGGGGCGCGGTGCGGAGATCGGCGCGGGCGCCCGGCTCGACGGTGCCGTCGTCTTCGATGGGGTGCGGATCGAAGCCGGTGCGATCGTCGAGCGGTCGATCATAGGCTTCGGCGCGCACATCGGGCCGCGGGCCCGGATCCGCGAGGCCGTGATCGGCGACGGTGCCTCCGTCGGCGCCCGATGCGAGCTGCTGCACGGCGCCCGCGTCTGGCCGGGTGTCGAGCTGCCCGACGGTGGCGTGCGGTTCTCGACGGACGTATAGGGGCTTGAAGGTGGCTGACTTCCTGCGGTACGTGGCGATCGGGGACTCGTTCACCGAGGGCGTCGGCGACCCCGATCCGACGGGGACCCACGAGTACCGGGGCTGGTCGGACCGCGTCGCCGAGGTGCTGGCCTCGCGCTCCGCCGATTTCGGGTACGCGAATCTGGCGATCCGCGGCAAGAAGATGGACCAGATCATCGCCGAACAGCTGGAGCCGTGCCTGGAGTTGGCGCCGGATCTGGTGACCGTGTACGCCGGGGCGAACGACCTGATCCGCCCGTCGGTGGACGTCGACGCGGTCGTCGCCGCCTACGATGCGCTGCTGTCGCGGCTCGTGGACTCCGGCGCGACGGTGGTGGTGTGGACCGCCGCGGACACGCACGGCAGCGGGATCTTCGGCGCGCTCCGCGGCCGCTTCGCCATCTACAACGAACTGGTCCGCGAGATCGCCGCCGACCGGGGGCTGCTGCTGCTCGACTACTGGCGGATGAAGGAGTACCGCGACCTGCGGATGTGGGAGTTCGACCGCATCCACATGTCGCAGCCAGGCCACCTGCGGATGGCGATCGAGGTGCTCGACGTTCTGGGCGTGCCGCACGCGCTGGAGGTTCCGGACCTGGGGCCCGAGCCCGTGATCACCCCCGCCGAGGACCGCGAGATCAAGAAGCGCTGGCGCCGCGAGTTCGCGTATCCGTGGATCTCGCGCCGGGTGCGCGGCATCTCCACCGGCGACGGCCTGCCGCCGAAGTACCCGACGCTGCTACGGCCGGTCGGGGTGGAACAGGAGCGTTCCGCGCCCTAGTCGAGGTGCCCGCTAGCCTGGCGGCGTGGACATCCCGGCCGAGCTCGACGCGCAGCGGCGGCGCGGGCCGGACTGGGCCGGATGGCTCGATCGGTTGCCGCGTCTCGCGGACGGTGTGCTCGCAGAATGGCGGCTGGCACCGTCGGGCGAGGTGCGTGCCGGGTGTGCTTCGCTGATCGTCCCGGTCCGCGGGCCGGACGGCGAGGCCGTCCTCAAGGTCTCCTTCGACGGTGCCGAGGACACCGCGCACGAGCACCTGGCCCTGCAGTACTGGGGCGGCGACGGTGCCGTCCGCATGTTCCGGGCGGACCCCGCCCGGCGCGCGCTCCTGCTGGAGCGGCTCGCGGAGCGGGATCTCACCGAGGAGTGGGACCTCCATGCGTGCGAGATCGTCGCGGGCCTGTACGGGCGGCTGCACCGGCCGGCTCCGGGGCGGCTGCGCCCGCTCACCGGCGACGTGCGCGCGGGGCTCGACGCTCTCGAGGCGGACCGTCGGGACGTGCCGGTCCCGCCGCGGCTGGTCGACCTGGCGCTGGCCCGCGGGCGGGCGTTCGTCGACGATCCGGAATCGGTGGGGCGGATCGTCCACGGCGACCTGCACTACGGGAAGGTGCTCGCCGCGGATCGTGAGCCCTGGCTGGCCGTCGCCCCGCGCCCGATGTCGGGCGATCCGCACTACGAGGTCGCGCCGCTGCTGTGGCACCGGTGGGACGAGATGTCCGGCTATCTGCGCGAATCGATTCAGCGCCGGTTCTACACCGTGGTCGAGACGGCGGGGTTCGACGAGGACCGCGCCCGCGACTGGGTGATCGTACGGGCGATCCTCCGCGCGCACCGGGTGGTCGCGGACGCGCGGCCGGCGGGCCGCGCGCTCGGCGCCCGCGAGCGGGACCGGGTCACGCGCTGCGTCAGCGTCGCCAAGGCGGTGCAGCGGTAGCGGACTACTGCTCCGGGGGGACGAAGGCCTTCGCGGCGGCGACCAGGCCGCCGCCGAGAGGGAGAATGACCGGGAGCAGGTTCTCGTCGGCGGCGATGATGCGGGTGGCCTCGCGGGCGGCGAAGGCCTCATCGTCGTAGGCCTCCGGATCGGGGATGCGGTAGCCGGCGTCACCGAGGTTGACCACCACGACCCCGCCGGGACGCAGCAGGCGCACTGCGTCGACGACGTAGCGCGGATGGTCGACGGGCTCGCCGTCGAGGAAGATGAGGTCGTAGGCCGCGTCGGCGAGCCGAGGGAGCACGTCGAGGGCGTGGCCGTTGATGAGTCGCGTCCGGTTCGCGGCGATGCCGGCCTGCTGGAAGCCGATCTTCGCGGCGGCCTGGAACTCCTGCTCCGAGTCGATCGTGGTCAGCACCGAATCGGGACGCATGCCCGAGAGCAGCCACAGGCCGCTGATGCCGGCGCCTGTCCCCACCTCGACCACGGACTTCGCGCCGCCCGCTGCGGCCAGCACCGAGAGCAGGGCCCCCACGGACGGGGAGACGGCGTCGACGCCCAGGTCGGCGGCGCGCTCGCGGGCGGACGACATCGCCTCGTCCTCGACGATGGCGTTCTCGGCGTACGTGACGAGGGCGGATGCGGCGGAGTTGGACACGCCGCAATGGTAGCCCGTCGCCCACCGGTCACCCCGCCGTGACGCGATCGTTAGCAAAGGCGATGTATGCACAGGCAACACTCAGGGAGGAATCAGCGCTCCCACACCGCGGCAGGGAAAGGTATCGGACAGTGAAGAACGCCCGAGCTGGCCTTGCCGATCGTGGGAACAAAACGGTCACCCCGGGAGTTCTGCAGTAGTAGGAGCGCCCCGCCGTCCGGCGGAGGCACGAGGAGGAGCGCATGGCCCTGGCCCGCAAGGCCGGACCCCGGCAGGATCCGCAGCCCCAGGCTGCGTACGCGACGTTCGACGACGGACGCGCCGCCGAACCCGCGGGGACCGCCGCATTCGATGCGTCGGGCGACCGTGCTGACATGCCCACCTGGGACGAACTCGTCCGTGAGCACGCCGACCGCGTGTACCGCCTGGCCTACCGTCTCTCCGGCAATGCGCAGGACGCCGAGGACCTCACGCAGGAGACCTTCATCCGCGTCTTCCGCAGCCTGCAGAGTTACGAGCCCGGCACCTTCGAGGGCTGGCTGCACCGCATCACCACGAACCTGTTCCTCGACATGGTCCGCCGCCGCAACCGCATCCGCATGGAGGCGCTGCCGGAGGACTACGAGCGCGTACCGTCGTCCGACCCGGACCCCGGCCAGATCTACGCCGACGCCAACCTCGGTCCACAGCTGCAGAACGCGCTGGACGCGCTGGCGCCGGAGTTCCGCGCCGCCGTCGTCCTCGCCGACATCGAAGGCCTCTCGTACGAGGAGGTCGCGGCCACTCTGGGCGTGAAGCTCGGCACCGTCCGTTCGCGCATCCACCGCGGTCGCAAGTCGATCCGCGAGGCCCTGGCGAATCAGGGGCTGACCAGCAGCGCTGCGCTCGCCTACTGAGCGCCCGCCCGGCACCGTCGGGAACTCCCGAGCGACTCGGCTCGTTGTGTGAAGGAGTGCAGGTACTGTGGCGGTAGATCCGCAGTACGCCATCGGACCGAGCAGAGGAGGGGAGCGCGTGGAGCACCTCAGTGGCAGTATCAAACGCGCCTTCTCGCGCCGCCCGGGTGAGTTCTCGTCCACCGAGCACCTCGCCTACGAGGCGGTCGTCGCGTTCGTCGACGGCGAGCTGCGAATGAACGCGCACCTGCGCGCCGGCACCCACATCTCCCGGTGCGCCGTGTGCGCAGCGGAGGTCGACGCGCAGCGGCAGGTCCGCACCGCGTTACGCGAATCCGGGGAGATCACCGTGCCGCACCGCCTCCTGGGCCAGCTGTCCCAGATCCCCACCGATTGCCACACGGGCCGTCCGCCGTTCGACGGCTTCCCGACGTTCACGCCCGAGACCTCGCGACGCGACGAACGCGACAAGCGCGGCCGGCGGCGGAACGCTCGGTAGATTCGACTCCGTGACCTCCGAACCCGACACTCGGCGTCCGCGCCTGGAGCCGCGCCCCACGTACCGTCCCTCGGTGTCCGAGGGAGAACAGGTCGTCTTCGGCAGGCCGGACGGGGTCGACGGTGCCTTCGCGCCCGAGTCCGTCCGCAGCGCCACCAGCGCTCGCGGGCCGCAGCCGCGGGCCGCCGCCCCCGATCCGGTGCTCACGGAGGCCTTCTCCCGGCCTCCGGGCGCCACGGAAGCGTTGCAGCGTGACCCCTATGCGGGCCCTCTTGTGCCCGATCCGGAGCCCGAGCCCGAGGATCCGTGGCGTGATACCGACTCGCTCGCCGGGATCGGTGAGCCCGGCGTCCCGGCGCCGCCGCAGGCGGTCGCACAGCCCGATCCGGAGCGGCTCGGCGTCCGCGACGTCCTCTTCGGGCGGCGCGTCTCCTTCCGCGCACTCGCGGTCCTCGGGGTGCTCGCCCTGGTCATCGGCCTGCTCGGCGGCGCCATCGGGCGGATCACCGGCACCACCGTGCAGCAGCTCACCGACTCGAGGGTCAGCCTGCAGGTCGATGACGCGAAGGTGCCTGACGAGGGCGCGTACGCCGAACTCGCCGCCAAGGTCGCGGCGAGCGTCGTCACGATCGAGGTGACCACCAAGACGTCGGGCTCTCTGGGGTCGGGTTCCGTCGTGGATGCCAAGGGCGGCTACATCATGACGAACAATCACGTGATCGATACCGCCAAGCAGAATAAGGACGCAAAGGTCGAGGTGATCTTCTCGAGTGGTCAAAGGGTCCCGGCGAAGCTCGTTGGATCGGATCCCGGTACCGATCTCGCGGTGGTCCAGGTCGCGGTCGACGGACTTCAGCAGATCACGCTCGGGGATTCGGACCAGTTGGTTCCGGGGCAGCAGGTCGTCGCAATAGGGTCGCCCGAGGGGCTCCGCCAGACGGTGACCACGGGTGTGGTGTCCGCCATTCACCGGCCCGTACAGGGCCCGTCCGAAGCGGCGACTGCGCCGTCGGCATTCGACTCGGTACAGACTGACGCCGCGATCAATCACGGCAATTCCGGCGGCCCCCTCATCGATCTCAAGGGACGCCAGATCGGTGTCAACACACTCGGGATCGCACCCGGCGGCGGCTCCATCGGACTGAATTTCGCGATCGCCTCCAACGTCGCCAGGCCGATCGTTGAGGCCATCATCCGTGGGGAGAAGATCACGCACGCGGATCTCGGGATCAACGGTCGCGAGGTGAGCAACGATTCGGCGTCCGGAGTCGGAGTGGAGAACGTCAAGCGGGGAAGCGCAGCCGAGAAGGCCGGCATCCGCGAAGGTGACGTGGTCACCAAGGTCGGCGATAAGGAGATCGTCGACTACGCGTCGCTGGTGGTCTACATCCGCGCGGTCGGCGTCGGCAAGGAGACGACGGTGACCGTCGTCCGCGATGGCCGGCAGGTGCCGATCAAGGTCACGCCCGAGCCGCTGAGCTGAGCGGCTGAGCGGGCCGCCGCGAGGTGCATCGGCTCCTGAGCTTCCCGTAGCATGGCGGGGTGTTCTCGAATCTCGGTATGGGGGAGATCCTCATGCTGGTCGTCGTGGGTCTGGTGATCCTGGGGCCGGAGCGACTCCCGGGCGCAGTCAACTGGTTCTTCACGGCGCTGCGGCAGGTGCGCGACTACGCCACCGGAGCGACGCAGCAGCTCAAGGACGAAATGGGTGGCGATTTCGATTCGATCCGTGAACCGCTGCAGCAGATCCAGAACCTGCGTGGCATGACGCCGACGGCCATCGTCACCAAGCATCTGCTGAACGGCGACGACTCCGTGATCCGCGAGATGAGCGACCAGGTGCGCTCCACCGCCGATGCGCTGAACCTCCGCAAGGCGGTCGACGCGGCCGCGCCCATCGCCCCCGTCGCCTCGCTGGACACGACGCCCTCGCTGGAGCAGGCGCAGCCCGTGGTCCCAGCCGGCCCGACGCCCACCATGCCGCGGATGCACAAGCCGCTGGCCCCCGAAGAGCGCCCGCCCTTCGACGTCGACGCTACGTAGCTCGCCGCTTCTGCGCATCGGACGCGAATCCGCGCACATTGCGCGGCCCTCCGCGCACGCGGCGCTGCTGTGCGTACGCCGCACGTGCGCACAGCCGCTCGGGGTGCGCGGGAACAACCTGCGCACGCAGCGCATGCGCCTCTGTGGAAAACCGGGGATCTGTGGATGAACCGCAGCCTCTGCCGGGCGCGACCGGCGGCTGTGCCGCACCGTCGTGGTCGACTACCGGCATGGGGAGAATTCTGACCCGTGCGCATCTGATCGCGACGGGGTGGACCAGCGACATGATCACCGCAGCGGTGCGCGGCGGCCGCCTGACCAGACTGACGACGGCGATGTACGGCGTCCCGGTGGAGGAGGCGGCCTGGGCGGCGTATCGGACCAAGGTTCTTGCGTTCGCCCACAACTGGAATGGCGTGGTCAGCCACGAGAGTGCCGCGGCGCTGCACGACATCCCGTTCTTGCAGCCGACCCGCCGCACGATCCACTTCACCGTAGATCGGGAGGGAGGCGGATGCGTCCGTGGCGACGTTCATGTCCATGCCCGTCCGCTCTCGCCCGAGGATGTCACCATCATCGACGGTGTCCGCGTCACCAGCCGCCGCCGCACGGCCCTCGACGTCGCCCTGCTCCGCAATCTTGAGCGCGGCGTCTGTGCGGTCGACGCGGTGCGCCTGCGGCGGCGCTACCCGGTGCCGAGCGACCCCGAGCCCGTCTCTCTCGCTGATCTGAGGGAAGGGCTGGCGACCCTCGGTCGGCGCCGTGGGGCCGCGAGCGCTCGTCGCGCGATCGAGCTGTCGGTGGATTGCAGCGAGTCGGCCGGGGAGTCGCTGTCGCGGATGCGGATGCTCACCTGGGGGCTGCCGGCCCCGGCGCTCCAGACCGAACACGTGCTGGACGGGACGTTGCACTTCACGGACTTCGAATGGGGCACGCTCGTCGGGGAGTTCGACGGCCGCGGCAAGTACGGCGACGACGGCGACGAGGTCGACGACGCGCTCGAGCGGGAGAAGGCGCGTCAGGAGTTGCTCGAGCGGGCGGGATTCGAGGTGGTCCGCTGGCGGTGGCGCGCCCTCAACACCGAGGGGGCGCTCCGACAGCTGCTGGTGCCCGCGCTGGAGCGGCACGGCTTCCGGGTGGCCGCGTGACCTCGGTCCCGCGCACTTCCAATGGATCCGGGTACCGCTCGCGGTCATTCGCGCATCCGGCGCTGCTGTGCGTACGCGGCACGTGCGCACAGCCGTGGCGGATGCGCGGGAACTACCTGCGCACGCCGCGCGCATCTGCGACGCCGGTTCGTCCGACGGTGCCCGCCTGGTGAAGCGCGGGCGGACGGCGGACCGTCGGGTTAGAGGTGGCGGGTGGTGTCGATCCCCAGCGACATGCCGGCCAGGCCGCGCTTGCGGACGGCGAGCTTGTCGGCGATGGCGCGCAGGGCGGAGCCGGTGGGGGAGTCCGGCGCGGAGAGTACAACGGGGATCCCGGAGTCACCGGCCTCGCGCAGCTGCGGGTCGAGCGGGATCTGGCCGAGCAAGGGCACGTCGGCGCCCACGGCGCGGGTGAGCCGCGCGGCGACCTGCTCGCCGCCGCCGGAGCCGAAGACGTCGAGGACGGTCCCGTCGGGCAGCGTCAGCCCGGACATGTTCTCGATGACGCCGGCCACGCGCTGGCGGGTCTGCAGCGCGATGGCACCGGCCCGCTCGGCGACCTCGGCGGCCGCAGTCTGCGGGGTCGTGACCACGAGGATCTCCGCACCCGGGATGAGCTGCGCGATGGAGATCGCGACGTCGCCGGTGCCGGGCGGCAGGTCGAGAAGCAGTACGTCGAGGTCGCCCCAGAAGACGTCGGCGAGGAACTGCTGCAGCGCGCGGTGCAGCATCGGCCCGCGCCACACGACGGGGGTGTTGCCGGTGGTGAACATGGCCACCGAGATGACCTTCACGCCGTGCGCCTGCGGTGGCATGATCATCGAATCGACCTGGGTGGGCCGCGCGTCCGTCCCCATCATGCGCGGCACGGAGTGGCCGTAGATGTCGGCGTCGAGCACGCCCACGGACAGCCCGCGCGCGGCGAGCGACGCCGCGAGGTTCACCGTCACGGAGCTCTTGCCCACGCCGCCCTTGCCCGACGCGACCGCGTACACGCGGGTCAGCGAACCGGGCTGGGCGAAGGGGATCACGGGCTCGGCCTTGTCGCCGCGCACCGTCTTGCGCAGTTCCGCGCGCTGCTCGTCGTTCATCACGTCCAGCTCGACGCGTACCTCGCCGGTGCCCGGCACGTCGGCGACAGCGGTCCGTACGCGGTCCACGATCTGGGTGCGCATCGGGCAGGCGGAGGTGGTCAGGTACACCTCGACGTCGATCGACGAATCGGCCTGCACCGCGACCGACTTCACCATCCCCAGGTCGGTGATCGGCTTACCGATCTCGGGGTCGTTCACGGTGGCCAGGGCCGACCGGATCGCGTCTTCCGTCACCACACTCATAACGCCCTCCATCGTATCCGCAGGCCCGGGCGCGAGAAATCCGCCTTACCTCGGGGGACGGGGCACCGTCGGCGAGGACGACGGTGCGGGCCCGCTCGACGGGGCGGGCCGCGCCGAGGGAGCCGCGGGACGGGACGCTGACGGCGGCGCCGGGCGGCTGGTCGACGGTCCGCCTGATGGGATCGCCAACGCGCCGCCGGGGCCGGCGGGACCCGCGGGAACGGACGCGCCGGGCGGCGTGGGCCGGGGCGGGCCCGACGGTGCGCCGGGCGTGCTCGGGCCGCTGGGCGGCGGGGGCGCGCACTGGGTCACGGTGGTCGCGAGCGGCGCGCCGTCGGGCGGGCGCTGCGCGCTCGACGCCGACGACGGTGCGGACGGCCTCGCCGGTCCCGACGGCGTCGCGAAGGGCCTGGCGGGGGTCGTCGTCGCGGGTCCGGGCTTCGCCGAGGACGCGGCCGACGAGGGCTTCCCCGGCCCGGACGGTGCCGCCGCAGCGGATGGACCAGGGCGCGACGGCGCACCGTCGGGCGTCCCGCAACCGACGACGACCACCGTGCCGGGCGGCAGCGGCTTGGGCAGCGTCGACGGCGGCGCGACGGGAGCTGCCATGTCGGGGATCCCGCCGACGGGGATCGCCCGGTCGCGGTAGGCCTTCGACCAGGCCACGACGTTGTCGACGTAGGAGTTCGACTGGTTGTAGGCGAACACCGCGACGCGCTGCGCGGCCTCGGCCTGCAGCCCCGTCGCGCTGGAGCACAGGTACCGCGCGGCGCCGTACGCCGCGTCGCGGACGTTGTTGATGTCGGCCTTGCCGTCGCCGGAGTTGTCGCCGCCGAACAGGGCCCAGGTGGTGGTGAGGAACTGCATCGGGCCGAGTGCGCGGGCGAAGCCCTCGCCGTCGCGGATCACGGCGTTGCCGGCGAGCGAGCCGTCGAGCACGGGGCCCTGGATGGGAGTGAGGGTGTTGCCCGCGGCGTCGACGTTGCCACCGTCCGCGTGCCCCGACTCGATGCGGCCGATCGCCGCGACCAGGTTCCATTCCACTCCGCAGCCGGGCGCCTCGAGGGCCATCCGGTCGGCGGCGCCCTGGTAGGCGGCGTACGCGGATCCGGGGATGCCGAGCGGTCCGGGCGCGACCTTGACGGCCTCGGGGCGCGGCGGGATCGGCACGTGCCGCGCCGCGGGGGCGGCCGGGGCGTCCGACGGGGCCGGCGGCCGCAGCTCGGCGAGGCCGATCGCGGCCTGGGCGACCAACTCCGGACCGGGAGAACGGTGGTCGGCCGGAGCGTCGAGCGCGGTGGTGTCGCCGCCCGCGACGCCGAGCAGCAGCACAGCGGCGCCTGCCGCGGCGGTGGCCCCGAGGATGCGCACGGTCGTCCCTTCCGGTTACTGACGAGTCAGTTTCGTGGCGCACGTTACTGCGCCACAGCACCGTTGCGGGTGGGACTTCAGTGAATAACAGGCCTGATCTTCAGGAAAGCGCCGCGATCGCGTCGGCCAGCAGCTCCGGGGCGTCGTCCACGCCGTGCACGCGCCACGGCGATACCCAGCCCGCCGCGGCCAGCCCGGCGTAAACCGCGCCGGTGCGGGACTGCAGGTCGCCGTCCCGCTCGTAGGCGTCGCGCTCGCGCGCCGCGTCGCTCGCCGCGCGCGACCGCGCGCGCTCGGCCGCGACGGTCACCGGCACGTCGAGGTACACCTGCAGATCCGGCACCGGCAACCCGAACCGCTCGAACTCGAGCTCGCGCACCCAGCCGGCCACGGCACCGTCGGCGCCCTCGCCCAGCCGCGCCGCGCTGTACGCGGCGGAGGAGGCGGCGTACCGGTCCAGGAGCACCACGTCGTGCGCGGCGAGGGCTGTCCGGATGTCCGGCGCCGCGGCCTGTCGGTCGAACGCGAACAGCAGGCCCATGCCGTACACGGACTCGGCGAGGTCGCCGTTGCCGCCGCGCAGCGCCTCGGCGGCGAGGTCCGCGAACTGCGTGCCGTAGCGGGGGAAGGCGAGCGCGGTCACCGTCCGGCCCGACGCCTGCAGCCGCGCGGTGACAGCCCGGGTGAGCGTGTTCTTGCCGGCCCCGTCGAGGCCTTCGATCGCGACGAGTCGTCCCATGGAGAGGATCGTAAGGTGTCGTAAGAGCAGGAACGCCGACAGCAGTGACAATATGGACAGCATGAAACCCCGGATCCTGGTGATCGACGACGATCCCGCCCTGGCGGAGATGCTCACCATCGTCCTGCGCAACGAGGGCTTCGACTCGACGGTGGTGGGCGACGGCACGCAGGCGCTGAGCGCGGCCCGTGAGTTCCGCCCCGACCTGGTGCTGCTCGACCTGATGCTCCCCGGCATGAACGGCATCGACGTGTGCCGCGTGCTGCGTGCCGATTCGTCGGTGCCGATCGTGATGCTCACGGCGAAAGCGGACACGGTCGACGTGGTGCTGGGCCTCGAGTCGGGCGCCGACGACTACGTGATCAAGCCCTTCAAGCCGAAGGAGCTGGTCGCGCGTGTGCGGGCCCGGCTGCGTCGTACCGACGACGAACCCAGTGAGCTGTTGTCGATCGGCAACGTCATCATCGATGTCCCCGCGCACAAGGTGACTCGCGACGGGGCAGTGGTTTCGCTCACGCCCACCGAGTTCGACCTGCTGGTGACCATGGCGCGCAAGCCGCGGCAGGTGTTCACCCGCGACGTCCTGCTCGAGCAGGTGTGGGGCTACCGGCACCCGGCGGACACCCGACTGGTGAACGTCCACATCCAGCGCCTGCGCGCCAAGATCGAGAAGGATCCGGAGAACCCCGAGATCGTGCTCACGCTGCGCGGCGTCGGTTACAAGGCGGGTCCGGCGTGAGCGGGCCGATCGAATCGTGAACGACCGGGCCGGGGCGGCCCGGCAGGTGGACTGGGTGCGCGGCGCGGTGCGCACGTTCCTGGCCGACCCCACGATCGCCCTGCGCGACGGTGCGCGGCTCACCGGCATGGGCCTGTCGTACGCGGGCCGGATGTGGCGCCGCTCCCTGCAGCTGCGGGTCGTCACGCAGACCCTGGTGCTCAGCCTCACAGTGCTGTTGCTCCTGGGCTTCGTACTCACCTCGCAGATCGCGAACCAGCTGATCGATGCGAAGCTGGCCGCCGGTAAGGAGGAGACCGCCCGGGTCAAGCAGAGCGTCGAGCTCTCGCTCAGCCGCGCGGAGACCCGCACCGAGGGCGTGGAGGCGGTGCTGCGCGGCGTCCGCGGGAGCCTGGTGAGCCAGGGCCTCGACGTGGGCCCGACGGCCGCGCGATCCGGTAACTACGACCCGGTGCTGATCGTCCCGCACGGCGCGGGCCGCCCGCCGATCGTGATCGGCAGCGAGAGCGAGGTCCCGCCGTCGTTGCAGACCTTCGTCCGCGGCGGGCAGACCGCCTTCCAGCACGCGACGGTCACCGACAGTACGGGCCGGTACGGGAAGGTCCTGGTGATCGGCACCCCCGTGCAGTCGACGATCGCGGGGCTGGAGCTGTATCTGGTGTTCCCGCTCACGCAGGAGGAGAACACCCTCAACCTGATGCAGGGCACGCTGTACACGGGCGGCGCGGTGCTGCTCATCCTGCTGGCGGCGGTGAGCCTGCTCGTCGCGCGGCAGGTGGTGCTGCCGGTGCGGTCGGCGGCGAGGATCGCGGTGCGTTTCGCCGAGGGCCGGCTCAAGGAACGGATGCCCGTGCGCGGCGAGGACGACATCGCGCGCCTGGCGATGAGCTTCAACGACATGGCCGAATCGCTGTCCAAACAGATCGGGCAACTGGAGGAGTTCGGCAACCTCCAGCGGCAGTTCACCTCCGACGTCTCGCACGAGCTGCGTACCCCGCTGACCACGGTGCGGATGGCGGCCGACATGATCGCCGACTCCGTGGACGAGCTCGACCCCGGCCTGCGCCGCACGACCGAGCTCATGCAGAAGGAACTGGATCGTTTCGAGACGCTGCTCGCGGAGCTGCTGGAGATCTCCCGGCACGACGCCGGCGTCGCCGAACTGCACTCCGAGCAGATCGACATCGAGGTGCCGATCGCCTCCGCGATGGCCACCGTCCGGCACCTCGCCGAGCAGTCCGAGACAGAGCTGATCCTCGACATGCCGGACGACCCGGTCATCGTCGAGGCCGACACCCGGCGGGTCGAGCGGGTGCTGCGCAACCTCCTCGCCAACGCCATCGACCACAGCGAGGGCAAGCCCGTGATCCTCACCATGCGTGCCGACGACGACGCCGTGGCGGTCACCGTCCGCGACTACGGCGTGGGCCTGCGGCCCGGCGAGGAGAAGCTGGTCTTCAACCGCTTCTGGCGCTCCGACCCGTCGCGAGTACGGCGCTCCGGCGGCACCGGCCTGGGCCTGGCGATCTCCATCGAGGACGCGCGACTGCACAGCGGCCGGCTCGAAGCCTGGGGCGAGCCCGGCAGCGGCTCCTGCTTCCGGCTCACCCTGCCCCGCACGCGCGGGGGCCGCGTCACCGTCAGCCCCCTGCCCCTGAAGTCGATGACGCGCCGCGGCACGGACGGGGGTGCCGACGATGCCTAGGGCACTGCGTACGTCCGCCGGCAGGGCCCTCGTGGTCCTCCTCGCCGCGCTGGTCGCGCTCTCCGGCTGCGCCAACATCCCCGAGTCGACGAACCCGCGCGTCATCGGCGAACTGGGCGGCGAGACTTCGGCGCCCGACCGGGGGCTCGCGCCGCGCCGCGACTCGCAGCCCGAGGTCATCGTCCGCGACTTCCTCAAGGCGAACGCGGTAGCCGACGGGAACTACGCCGCCTCCCGCAAGTTCCTGATGCCGAACGCGAACTGGGACGTGCCGCAGCGGGCCGTCGTGGTCAAGGACATCGACGTGCTGCCGACCGAGCGCAGCGCGAACTTCATGAAGGCGACGATCCGCGCGCAGGCGACGGGCTTCCTCGGCACGGACGGCACCTTCGAGCCCGCGTCGCAGTCGATCACGCAGAACGTCCAGCTGGTCCAGGTCGACGGGCAGTGGCGTCTGCAGGGGATCAGTTCGGTGGGCGACACCCCGATGCTGGTGATCGACACGGAGCAGTTCCGCCTCGTCTACCGTCGCTACCTGCTGTACTTCCCGGATCCGACGGGACGCACCCTGGTGCCGGATGCGCGGTGGCTCGCCGGACCGCGCTCCAAGCTCGCCTCGGACCTGCTGCTGTTGGTCCGTGGCCCGCGCGACACCCTCAAGGGCGCGGTCTTCAATCCGTTCGGCCCCAACGCCGCCGTCCGCGGCCCCGTGACCGACGCGCAGGGCAATCAACGCGACCCGGGCGTCGGCTTCGCGGGCGTGCGGGTGGACCTGACCGGCCTGCCGCGCGTCGAGCCCGACGTGGCGCGGCTGGTCGCCGGACAGATCGTGTGGAGCCTCGCCGGCGCCGACGTGCAGGGCCCGTACGTGATCACCATCGATGGCTCGCCGCTCGACGACAAGCACCAGTCCGGCTGGAACCCCAACGACGTCGCGTCTATCAGCCCGAACGCCTCCTCGGACCTCGCGGTCGGCCTCCACGGGGTGCTCGATGGCAGGTTCGTCAAGATCACCGGCGGCCAGGGAACCGGGGGGCAGGTCACCGCCGTCGCGGGGCCCCTCGGGGCATCGACGTCGATCCGGTCCGTCGGGCTCTCGGGTTCGGGGCGGCAGGTGGCCGCGGTGCTCGATGCGGGCGGCCGGGGCGGCCCGGGGACCGCGCTCGCGCTGGCGCCCTACGGTGGCGTGCCCACCCAGGTGCTCACCGCCGGTTCGATGACCAGGCCCTCGTGGACGCCCGACGACGCCGGCGTGTGGACGGTGCTCGACGGGACGCGCGTGGTCCGGGTCCGGCAGGATCAGACCACGGGCGAGGTCTCGACCACGGATATCGACGCGAGCGAGGTCGCGGCGGCCGCGCCGGGCCCGATCACGGAGCTGCGACTCTCGCGCGACGGTGTGCGGGCAGCGCTCGTCGTGGGCGGGCGGGTGTTGGTCGGCGTGGTGCAGACGCAGCCGAACGGGCAGACCAAGCTCGCCAACCTCATGTCGGTCGCCACGGACCGGGAACTGGTCGCTTCGTCGGTGGACTGGCAGACTGGCGACACCATCTTCATCGGCCGCAATACGTCCGACTCGCCGGTGCTGTCGGTCCGCTACGACTTCGGTGATGTCTCGGCGCTGCCGAGCCGCAACCTCTCACCGCCCGTCTACAACGTCGCGGTGTCGACGTCCGCGGTGTACGCGACGGACTCGTCAGGGGTGTGGGAGATCGGCATCGGCCCGGACGCCGACGAGCAATACTGGAGTCAGGTGGATCGTCTGGCGGGGGGCCGGGCGAACCCGGTGCTGCCCGGGTAGCGCGCACCTGGAACGGGGGAGCCGTGCGCATGGTGCGGGACGTCGTCCGCGGGGTGGTCGGCGGCGTCGACGACCTGGTGGAACTCGCTGTGCCTCGCACCTGCGGCGGCTGCGGCTTCCCCCGCGTGCGCTGGTGCGCCCGCTGTGAGGCGGCTCTGCACGACGTTCCGGCGCTGATCCACACCACCGTCGATCCGGGGGTGCCCGTCTGGACGCTGGGCCGGTACGACGGTGCGCGGCGCCGCGCCGTCCTTCAGCTCAAGGAGCGCGGGCGGGGCGATCTTGCCGTCCCGCTGGGCCGCGCCCTCGCGCATGCGCTGCTGCGCCTTCGGGCCTGGGGCGAGTTGGGTGCCGATCCGGTCCTCGTACCCGCCCCTACCACTACGTGGGCCGCTCGACGTCGCGGCGGCGACGTGGTGACCGCGGTGTGCCGCGCCGGCGCGCGCACCGCGTCCCCCGTGTGCGCGGTGACGGTCTCGCCGGTTCTGCGGACGGTGGGCGCCGCGGAGTCCGTCGGGCTCGGCGCGGCGGCCCGCGCCGCCAATGTGCGCGGCGCTGTGCGGGTGCGGTCACTGCCCGCGGCCGGCACCGTCGTGTTGGTGGACGACGTGGTGACCACGGGGGCCACCCTGGCCGAGTCCGTCGCTGCACTGGCCCGACGGGGCGTGCCAGTCGCCGCCGCGCTCACCCTCGCCGCGGCGTGACTCGTCCGTGAACTCGCGGTGACCAAATCCTGGCGCGATCCGGGAACCGGGGCTATCTTCGGGGGTACCTTTCCCGGTTCGAGAAAGAGGAGGTGATGGCACACCTTCCCAGGCGTCGGGCAGTCCGCCCGCCGTTCGAATCTGAGCCTGCTCCCACGCGCGCTGACCGAAGTGACGGACTGGTGATCCGTACGAGCGCAAGGGATTCGGGCCTGCATGAAAGGTTCCACATGACCCTTCTGTCCCCGCGCGACACGAATCGCGCTCACGCGACCCCCAACGTCGAGGTCGACCCCTTCCGCGAACCCAGCCATGTGACTGACGAGCGCGACAAGGACTACCTCACGCCCAATGCCCCCGTGGCCATCGACGGCCGCAACGTGGAGGTGCCCGAGCACTTCCGCGTCTACCTGGGTGACAAGCTGGCGCGCCTCGAGAAGTTCCGATCCACCATCACGCTGTTCGAGGTCAACCTCTTCCACGAACCCAATCCGCGCCAGTCCAAGTCCTGCCAGCGGCTGGAGCTGACGGTCCGCGGCAAGGGCGGCGTCGCCCGCGCAGAGGCGGCGTCGGAGAACTTCTACGCCGCCTTCGAGACGGCCCTCTCCCGTCTACAGAGCCGCCTGCGGAAGGCATCGGACCGCAAGAAGGTGCATTACGGGAACCGCACCCCGGTCTCCGTGGCGGAGGCGACGGCACCGTCGGCCCTGCCCGACGCGCCGTCCGCGAGCGAGGCGGACGACGATCCGTACGCCGCCCTCGTCGAGGATCACCTGCCCGGCCAGATCGTCCGTATCAAGGACCATCCCGGCACGCCGATGACGGTGGACGACGCCCTCTCGCAGATGGAACTGGTCGGCCACGACTTCTTCTTGTTCTTCGACAAGGAGGCCGAGAAGCCCTCCGTCGTGTACCGCCGGAAGGCGTTCGACTACGGCCTTCTCCGCCTGACCTGACGTTTCGCCTACCATGGATCCCGGTCGCGGACGACGCGGCCGGGATTCGTGTGTGCGCGCGCTCACTTGACTCGTTAACGGATTGAGGTTGCTCAGTGGTTCTCTCCAAGGTGCTGCGGTTCGGCGAAGGCCGGATGGTCAAGCGGCTCGACGGCCTGGCCTCCTACGTGGAGAGCCTGAACGACGAGTACGAGGCGCTCTCCGACGAGAAGCTCCAGGCCAAGACCGAGCTCTTCAAGAAGCGCCTGGAGAAGGGCGAGTCCCTCGACGAGATCCTCCCCGAGGCCTTCGCCACCGCTCGTGAGGCCGCGTGGCGCGTGCTCGGGCAGAAGCCGTACCACGTGCAGATCATGGGCGCGGGCGCCCTGCACGAGGGCGACATCGCCGAGATGAAGACCGGTGAGGGCAAGACCCTGACCTCGGTGATGGCGGCCTACGCCAACGCGCTCACCGGCAAGGGCGTGCACCTGGTCACCACCAACGACTACCTCGCCAAGCGCGACGCGGACTGGATGGGCCGCGTGCACCGCTTCCTCGGGCTCGAGGTGGACTGCATCCTCTCCGGGCAGGACCCGGACCGCCGCCGCACGGCCTACAGCGCCGACATCACCTACGGCACCAACAACGAGTTCGGCTTCGACTACCTGCGCGACAACATGGCGCACAGCGAAGAGGAGCTGGTGCAGCGCGGGCACAATTACGCCATCGTCGATGAGGTGGACTCGATCCTCATCGACGAGGCCCGCACGCCGCTCATCATCTCCGGCCCCGCCGACGCCTCCTCGAAGTGGTACACCGAGTTCGCGCGCATCGTCCCGCTGATGGAGAAGGACGTCCACTACGAGGTGGACATCCGCAAGAAGACCATCGGTGTCAACGAGGCCGGCGTCGAGCTCGTCGAGGACCAGCTGGGCATCGAGAACCTGTACGACGCGACCAACTCGCTGCTGGTCAGCTACCTGAACAACGCGATCAAGGCCAAGGAGCTCTACGAGCGCGACAAGGACTACATCGTCCGCTCGGGCGAGGTCCTCATCGTCGACGAGTTCACCGGACGTGTGCTCGCGGGTCGCCGCTTCAACGAGGGCATGCACCAGGCCCTCGAGGCGAAGGAGAACGTCGAGATCCAGGCCGAGAACCAGACCCTGGCCACGATCACGCTGCAGAACTACTTCCGTCTCTACGACAAGCTCTCCGGCATGACCGGTACGGCCGAGACCGAGGCCGCCGAGCTGCATCAGATCTACAAGCTGGGCGTCATCCCGATCCCGACGAACCGGCCGATGATCCGCAAGGATCAGACGGACCTGATCTACAAGACGGAGGAGGCGAAGTTCGCCGCCATCGTCGAGGACATCGAGGAGCGCCACGAGGCCGGCCAGCCGGTCCTCATCGGCACCACCTCGGTCGAGCGGTCCGAGTACCTCTCGCGCCAGCTCGAGCGCAAGAAGATCCCGCACACGGTGCTCAACGCGAAGTTCCATGAGCAGGAGGCGGCGATCATCGCCAAGGCGGGCACGCCGGGCGCCGTCACCGTCGCCACCAACATGGCCGGCCGCGGCACCGACGTCGTGCTCGGCGGCAACCCCGACATCCTCGCCGACCTCGCGCTGCGCGAGCGCGGCCTCGACCCCGTGACCACGCCCGAGGAGTACGAGGCGGCGTGGGACGAGACCATCGAACAGGTCAAGAAGGAGTCGAAGGAGGCCGGCGACGACGTGCGCGAGGCCGGCGGCCTCTACGTGCTCGGCACCGAGCGGCACGAGTCGCGGCGTATCGACAACCAGCTGCGCGGTCGCTCCGGCCGCCAGGGCGATCCGGGCGAGTCCCGCTTCTACCTCTCGCTCGGCGACGAGCTGATGCGGCGCTTCAACGGCGCGCAGATCGAGGCGTGGATGAACCGTGTCAACCTGCCCGATGACGTGCCGATCGACAACAAGTTCGTTTCCCGCGCCATCCGCAGCGCGCAGACGCAGGTCGAGCAGCAGAACTTCGAGATCCGCAAGAACGTGCTCAAGTACGACGACGTGCAGAACGAGCAGCGCAAGGTCATCTACGACGAGCGTCGCAAGATCCTCCGCGGCGAGGACCTCTTCGACCAGGTCAACCACATGACCGACGACGTTGTCTCCGCGTACGTCGGCGCCGCCACGTCCACCGGCTACGTGGAGGACTGGGACCTCGACGAACTGTGGACGGCCATGCGGACGCTGTACCCGATCGACCTCGACTGGAAGCAGGTCGTCGGCGAGGACGAGAACGGCGACCGCGACGAGATCACGAGCGGCGAACTCAAGGACGTCCTGCTCAAGGACATCCATGCGGCGTACGACAAGCACCAGGAGTCGATCGAGAAGGCTGCGGGCGAGGGCACGATGCGCCAGGTCGAGCGGTCCGTGCTGCTGTCGGTCCTGGACCAGAAGTGGCGCGAGCACCTCTACGAGATGGACTACCTCAAGGAGGGCATCGGCCTGCGCCAGATCGCTCAGCGCGATCCCGTGGTCGAGTACCAGCGCGAGGGCTACGACATGTTCAACGGCATGCTCGAGGGCCTCAAGGAGGAGTCGGTCGCGACCCTGTTCAAGGTCCAGGTGCAGGAGCCCGAGGAGGGCACGCCCGGGGCCGCCGACGCGGACGCCGCCGCGCAGGTGAGCAGCCCCGTCGCCGATGTGGACCCGGAGAAGATCACCCTCTCCGGCCCTTCCGAGCAGGGCGAGCTCACCGAGATCTCGCAGAACGCCGACGAGCCGCAGGGCTCCCGGTCGGAGCGTCGCGCCGCCAAGCGCGAGGCCGACAAGGCCGCCCAGAAGGCCGCCGCCGCGCGGGGCAAGCACCGCCGGTAATACCCCGCGGAGCGGCGCCGGGAGGGCCCTTCACCGGGTCCTCCGGCGCCCGACGTCCGTGCTCGGCACTTCCCGGGCCACGCGTCTGCGCAGAAGTGCGTGAATCAGGACGCTTGCCGCGGCGGGGCCATACGGCTACTTGCCGCCTTTCTTGGCGTACTCGGGCACGCGAGGCTGGCCGGTGTGCTCGCCGATGACGTCCATCAGGCGGTCGGTGGCGCGGCGGATCGAGTCCTGATCGTCGAGGCTCGCGTCGCCCAGGTCCAGCGGCGGCAGCACGTCGACGGTGACGCGGCTCTTCCAGAAGTTCTTTCGGGTCCGGTTGTCGGTGCGGCCCAGCGCGATCGGGATGAGCGGGGTGCCGGTGGCGAGCGCAACGCGCACCGCACCGGTCTTGCCCTTGTACAGCCGACCGTCGGGGGAGCGGGTGCCCTCGGGGTGGATGCCCCAGGCGCCGCCGTCCTCGACGATCTTCGTCGCCGCCTCGAGCGCGGGCGCCGAGACCGAGCCGCCGCGCCGGTCCACGGGTATCTGCCCCATGCCGGAGAAGAAGATCTTCTTGAACCGGCCTCTGAGCCCGGGCTGGGTGAAGTAGTCCGCCTTCGCGAGGAAGCTGACGGGCCGCCGCGCGCTCTGCACCACGTAGAAGGAGTCCGAGATCGCGAGGTGGTTGGCGGCCAGGATCACCGGACCGGTGCGAGGAATGTTCCCCAGCCCTGTGTAGGCGGGGCGTCCCCAGGCCCACAACGCGGGGCCAATCAGAAGGTGGCGGGCCACCCGGTAACGGAACGCGGCACGCAGCGAACTCAGCGACATGTCCCTTGTGTACCGCTCGGCCGCGCCGGGTGCTCGTGATTTGCACAAACACAGGGGTAACCCGCATCACGCCGCCGTGGTGAACGCGACCCACCGCCACCGTCCGGCCGCGGCCTCGACCCGGCCCGCCGCGGCGAGCACCCGCTCCCCGCGGGTGTAGGTCAGGAAGATCTCGGAACCCACCTCGGGGCCGCGCGGACGGCGGGCGCGCTGCGACAGCGCTCGCGGAGTGCCCACGTGCACGTCGCCCCACCCGGAGACCGTGGCGGCCGGCCCCGTTTCCGCGAGGGCCCGCAGCACGTCGACCACGGTGCCCGAAGCGATCGTCGTGAGGTGCTTCGCCGGGCGCCGACGGTCCAGCACCTCGAAGACGGGCCGCAGTGTCGAGAGCACGAAGCGGTGCGCGTCGGGATGCACCGCCGCCACCGGTCCGGGCAGGATGATCGGCTCGGGCGGGTCGGATTCCGACGGTGCCGGCAGCGGAGGAGCGGCTCGAGGGGCCCGGACGCGCACGAGCGGCCGGGCTGGGGGTTCGGCGTTCGGTGCGCGCAGCACGACGAAGCCCGGTTCCGGTGTGTGCGGCGCGCGGGACCGTGCCCCGTCGGTCGCGAGAATGATCGCCCCCATACTGATTAGACGCATCAGGAAGCGGTTCGGATCCCGCGAACTCCAACCGGCTCCGTTCGATCGATCCCGTATGCTGACGCCGACGATCGGTCCCGGGGAGGTGCAGTGAAGGGCAGGCTCGGCCAGTCCGACGCGGAGTTCTATGCGTTGGAGGATTCCACCACTCCCACGCACGTCGGGTCGCTCGTCATCGTGGGCCGGCCTGACGAGGGGCTGGAGTACGAGCGCCTGCTCGACACCATCGAGGAGCGCCTCGCGGAGGTGCCCCGGTACCGGCAGAAGGTCCGAGCGGTACCGCTCGGCATCGCCCGCCCCGTCTGGGTCGAGGACCGCGATTTCGACATCACGTACCACGTGCGGATCTCCGCACTGCCTCAGCCGGGCAGCGACGACCAGCTGCACGACCTGGTCGCGCGCCTCAACTCGCGGCCACTGGATCGCGAGCGGCCGCTGTGGGAGGTCTACCTCATCGAGGGTCTGGCCGACGATCGGCTGGCGGTGTTCACCAAGACCCACCTCGCGCTCGTCGACGGCCGCGCCAACGTCGACCTGATGCAGCTGTTGCTCACCGACACCCCGCACACGCCGGAGCCGCCCGAGGACCTGTGGATGGGGCAGCACGAGCCCAGCGACGGTGAGCTCGTGATGGGTGCCGTCATCGACATGCTCTCGCGCCCCGCGCGGACCGCGTCCATGATCCAGGGCCTGGTCGGCGAGGTCGCCGAGTCGATCACCGGCCTGCAGGAGGACGCCGCCAACGTCATCGAGCGCGCTTCGAGCCTGGTGCGGGCCCGCACCGCGGTCACCCCGGTGCGTTCGCTCAACGTGCCGATCTCGCGGAGCCGCCGGTTCGCCGTCGCCCGCATGGATCTCGACGAGTTCCGCCGGCTGCGGGCGGCCTACGGCTGCACCGTCAACGACCTGCTGCTGTCGGTGATCGCGGGCGGCCTGCGCACCTGGCTGGTCTCGCGCGGCGAGCCGATCAGCGCCGGCACGGAGGTACGGGTGCTCGAGCCGATCGCCGTCGACGACGTGGGCCTCGGCGTCGGAGAGCAGGTGCGCGCGTACATCGTGCGACTACCCGTGGCCGAGAGCAACGAGGTGGTCCGGTTGCGCCAGATCGCGCACGGCGCCGCCGCTCAGGTGGATCGGAATCGGCAGGTCGCGGCGCGGGCCCTGGCCGCCAGCGGTGGCTTCACCCCGCCGACGCTGCACGCGCTGGGCGCGCGTACCGCGATGAGCGTCTCGCCTCGCTCGTTCAACACCCTGGTCACCAACGCCCCCGGCCCGCAGGCGCCGGTGTACCTGGCCGGCATCGAGGTGCAGGAGGTGTATCCGGTGCCGCCGCTCATCGCCAACCAGGTCGTGTCCATCGGCATCACGTCGTACAACGGCACGGTATACATCGGGCTCAACGCCGATCGCGACGGCATGTGGGATGTGATCTCGATGACGGAGTTCCTGTACGAGGCCTTGGACGAGCTCGCCGCGTCCGCGAAGGGGGAGTAGATGACGGTCCGCGTGTACGTGCCCAGCACGCTGGCGGGGCTACAGGTCCTGCAGCGCGACGGGGAGCTGTTCCCGTTGGGCGGCACCGTCTTCGGGGTGACGCCTGCGCTGCGCGAGGCGTACACCTCGGGCGATGACGAGGAGCTCGCCGAGGCCGCCATGCGCCAGGCGGCCCGCGCCTCGCTGCGGCTCCTCGCCGTCGACGACGAGGCCCCGAAGCATGACGGTGCCGACGGTGTCGCACCGGATCCCGTTCGGCGCGTGGTGATCACGGCTGACGTCGCGGCCGCGAAGGAGCGTCCTGACCTCGACGACGCCGTCCTCAAGGTGACCGAGCCCATCCGGCTGAAGAATGTTCTCGCCGTGCACGTCGATGTCTCCGAGGCGGAGGCGGCCGTGACCCGCGCCGCGCAGGTGGTCGACGCCGCGGACCTCGGCGACGAGGACGCGGAGCTCGCCGTCGGCGATGCGGAGGACCACGATCTGGCCTGGTACGCCACGCAGGAACTGCCCTTCCTGCTCGAACTGCTCTGATCCGGGTCGCGGGCGGGGTTACGGTAGGGGCATGACGGCGCGCGGTACCCGATTGGCGGCGGTCCTCCTCGCGGGGGCGGGCTTCGTTGCGTCCGCGCCGGTGGCGTCAGCAGCGCCGGTGCCCCTCGCCGGCACGCGGTGGGCGCTCGAGTCGAGCGGCTTCGCGCGCACCGCGCCGGTGAAGTACACCGGATCGCCCGCGCATGTCAGCATCGACGGCAAGCGGGGCGGCGGCAACGACGGCTGCAACGTCTTCGGCATGAACGCAGACGTCAAGGGTGACCACGCCACCTTCAGTGGCCTCTTCTCCACCCTGAGGATGTGTGACGTCCCCGACGCGGGCGAGCAGTTCCGCCGGGCCTTCGACGGCGCGCGCACGGTCCGGGTCACGGGTGACCGGCTCACGATCTCCGACGGTCCGCGCGGCTACTGGAACTTCGTCGCCGCGGGCCCCGCGAAGCGGTAGCTGCGCCGCACCCGGATAGGACAACCTCACAGAAATTGTCCCAACAAGCTACGGCACCGTAGGCTCACCCCATGAGCAACTCCTTCCGCGCTTTCCGTGATTGGCTCGAGGCCCCGGCCAAGAACGTCTCCGCCGAGCATCCCCGCACCAACCTGGTGCGCGGCGCGGTCGCACGGCTCACCACGCCGTTGCTGCCGGACGATTACCTCCATCTGATCAACCCCCTGTGGTCGGCGCGCGAGCTGCGCGGCAAGATCGTGAAGGTCGAGCAGGAGACCGACGAGTCGGTCACGCTCACCATCGAGACCGGCTGGGGCTTCAACACCAAGTACGAGGCCGGCCAGTACGTGGGCATCGGCGTCCTCGTCGGCGGCAAGTGGACCTGGCGCTCCTACTCGCTCACGTCCGTGCCGGACATGGGCCACGGCCGTGCGCCCCGCGAGGTGTCGATCACCGTCAAGGCGATGAACGAGGGCTTCCTCTCGAACCACCTCGTCACGGGAGTGCAGGAGGGCACCATCGTGCGCCTGCAGGCACCGTCGGGCGACTTCACGCTCCCGAACCCCCTGCCGCCCAAGGTTCTCTTCCTCACCGCGGGCAGCGGCATCACGCCCGTCATGGCGATGCTCCGCACGCTGGAGCGGCGCGGCATCCCCGCGTCCACCGACATCGTGGCCGTGCACTCCGCGCCGAACGCCGATTCCGCGCTGTTCCGCGACGAGCTCGAGGCCTTCGACGAGAACCACGACAACGTCACGGTGCAGCTGCGCTACACGCGCGACGCCGGCCGCCTGACGCCCGCGAACCTCACCGAGGCCGCGCCGGACTGGCAGGAGCGGCAGACCTGGATCTGCGGCCCGGGCGTCTTCTTGGGCGACATGGAGAAGGCCTGGAAGGACCGCGGCATCGAGTCGCGCCTGCACCAGGAGCGGTTCACCGTCGAGCGCGCGGACGTCTCCGCGAGCGGCGGCGAGGTGACCTTCCTCAAGGCCGGCAAGACGACCGACGTCGACGGTGCCACCACCCTCCTCGAGGCGGGCGAGGCCGCCGGCGTGCAGATGCCCTTCGGCTGCCGCATGGGCATCTGCCAGACCTGCGTGGTGCAGCTCGCCGACGGCCAGGTCCGCGACCTGCGCAGCGGCGATCTGCACACCGAGGGGGAGCGCATTCAGACCTGTATCTCTGTCGCGGTAGGGGACTGCACTCTCGACGTCTAGTCCGGAGCCGTCCCCCATTGCATTTCCGTGCGGTCGGGGACTGCACCCTCGACGTCTGAACAGGGCGTTCCACCCTTCGGGCCGACTCCGATTGACACCTACGAGGCCGTAACTTACGGTTGCGTAGGTTAGAGATTCGAGACCGACCACGAAGGGCGGCCGCATGGCGATCACCGACATCCCCGAGTACGCACACCTCACGGAGGCCGACGTCGAGACGCTCGGCGCAGAGCTGGACGCGATCCGGCGCGACATCGAGGCGGTTCGCGGCGAGACCGACGTGCAGTACCTGCAGCGCACCATCGCCGCACAGCGCGGGCTCGAGGTGGCCGGTCGGCTCATGCTGCTCGGCGCGCACAAACGCGGCTTCTGGTGGGGGTCGGCGGTCTCACTGGGCCTGGCGAAGATCATCGAGAACATGGAGCTCGGGCACAACATCATGCACGGGCAGTGGGATTGGATGAACGATCCCGAGGTGCACTCCACGACATGGGAGTGGGACAACGCCGGCACGTCGCGCCTGTGGAAGCACACCCACAACTACGTGCATCACAAGTACACCAACGTCCTCGACATGGACGACGACGTGGGCTACAAGACCCTCCGCGTGACCCGGGACCAGCCGTGGACCCCGTTCAACTCGGGGAATCTGGTCTACAACACGATCCTCATGCTGCTCTTCGAGTACGGCGTGGCCATCCAGCATCTCGAGCTGGGGCGCGCGGCCACCAAGTGGAAGAAGTCCTGGTTCGACCGCGAGGGCTTCAAGGCCGACGCCTCGGATGTGGGGCGCAAGATCGGCCGGCAGGTGCTCAAGGACTACGTCGCGGCTCCGCTGGTCGGCGTGCCCTTCGGCGGCGCGCGCGGCTGGCGCAAGGCGCTCACCGCCACCATCACCGCCAACGTGATCCGGAACGTGTGGACCAACGCGGTCATCTTCTGCGGGCACTTCCCCGACGGTGCCGAGAAGTTCACCAAGCAGGACGTCGACAACGAGACCCAGGCCGAGTGGTACCTGCGCCAGATGCTGGGCAGCGCCAATCTCTCCGGCGGCCCCGTCATCGACTTCCTCTCCGGCAACCTGAGCTACCAGATCGAGCACCACCTGTTCCCCGACCTGCCGTCGAACCGGCTGTCCGAGATCGGTGTCCGCGTCCGCGCGCTGTGCGAGAAGTACGACCTGCCGTACACGATCGGCCCGCTGCACGTGCAGTACTACAAGACGTGGCGGACCATCGCCAAGCTCTCGCTGCCCGACAAGTATCTCCGCGACACCGCCGACGACGCCCCGGAGACCGCCTCTGAGGCGATGTTCGCCGGCACCGAGTTCGCCGAGCCACGCATCGACGAGCGCACCGGCCGTCGGTTCGGGCTCAAGGCCGCCCGCGCCGCCGTCCACGCCCGACGGGGCCGTCGCCACCCCTGACCTCGCTCTTTCGATGCCCGACGGTGCGCCGCACCGTCGGGCATCGTGCGTTCTCTGCGGTCTTCGTCACTCCTGGAACAAGATCGGTGACTTTGTCCCAATCCGCTGCTACAGTGGAATCGTTCTGTTCTAGGCCGCTGCATGCGGTCCGACCGATTGGGGATCGCCTCGTGGCTATCACTGACATCGCGGAGTACGCGCACCTGACCGACGCCGACATCGAGGCCCTCGGTGCTGAGCTGGATGCGCTGCGTCGCGAGATCGAGGAGAGCCGCGGCGAGGAGGACGCCAAGTACATCCGCCGCGTGATCAAGAGTCAGCGCATCGCGGAGACCGCGGGCCGCGTCTTCGGCCTGGGCGCCGGCATGAAGGGCTGGAAGGGCAAGGCCGCCTGGGCCGCCTCCGCCGCGTGCCTGTCGTACGCCAAGGTCATCGAGAACAACGAGCTCGGCCACAACATCATGCACGGCCAGTGGGACTGGATGAACGATCCGGAGATCCACTCCGCCAACTGGGAGTGGGACAGCGCCTCGGACGGCAAGTTCTGGCGGCATACCCACAACTACATGCACCACAAGTACACCAACGTCACCGACATGGACGACGACATCGGCTACGGCATCTTGCGCGTCACGCGTGATCAGCCGTGGGAGCCGTACATGCTCTTCAACCCGATCTACAACTTCACCCTGATGATCGGCTTCCAATACGGCAAGGCCGTGCAGCACCTCGAGCTGATGAACGCCATGAAGGCGGCGCTCAACGGCGGCGAGCAGTATGCGAACTACGACTGGGAGGAGTTCCGCAGCCGGCTCAAGGTGGTCCTCACCAAGATCACCAAGCAGACTGCGAAGGACTACGTCCTCTTCCCCGCGATGGCCGTGCCGTTCACCGGCGCCCGGGGCTACAAGAAGGCCGCCTCGGCTAACTACGTCGCGAACACCGTGCGCGACGTCTGGGACCACATGACCATCTTCTGCGGTCACTTCCCGGACGATGCCGAGAAGTTCACCATCGAGGACATCGACAACGAGACGCTCCCCGAGTGGTACCTGCGCCAGATGCTGGGCACCGCCAACTTCGAGGGCAGCGACGCGCTGCACTTCATCACCGGTCACCTGGGCCGGCAGATCGAGCACCACCTGTACCCCGACCTGCCGTCGAACCGCTACAACTACATCAACTCGCGCCTCGTCGAGATCTGCGCGAAGTACGACCTGCCCTACAACACCGGGCCGATGTGGAAGCAATACGCGGAGTCGTGGCGCACCGTCATCAAGCTCTCGCTACCGGACCGCTTCCTCAAGGACACGGTCGACGATGCGCCCGAGACGCACTCGAACAAGCGCTTCTACGACGAGAACGGCGTGACCACTGTGGTCAAGGGCGAGATCGATGCAGAAGGCAACCGTCGCGGGCTGGTCTCGCACGTCGAGGAGCTGGCGGCCGCGAAGTAACGCGGCCGGCCCGACTGCGCGTAGCCTGAAGACGTGGCAATCACTGACGTCGGCGAATACGCCCATCTGGATGACGCTGACATCGAGCGGCTCGCGGCCGAGCTCGACGCGATCCGCGCCGAGGTCGAGGCGTCGCGCGGCGAGCGGGACGCCCGGTACATCCGTGGCGTGATCCGGGCGCAGCGCGCCCTCGAGGCGGCCGGCCGGCTCACGATACTCGGCTCGAAGAGCCGATGGCTGTGGGCCGCAGGCGCGGGCATGCTCGGGGTCGCGAAGATCATCGAGAACATGGAGCTCGGGCACAATGTGATGCACGGGCAGTGGGATTGGATGAACGATCCCGAGATCCACTCCACCACGTGGGAGTGGGACATGGCGTGCCCGGGCGCGCACTGGAAGCACTCCCACAACTTCCTGCACCACAAGTACACCAACGTCGTGGGCAAGGATCTCGACGTGGGCTACGGCGTGCTCCGCGTGACCCGCGACGAGCAGTGGGAGGCCAAGCGCTCCGCGCAGTTCCTCAACAATCTCTTCCTGGGGCTCACCTTCGAGTGGGGCATCGCCCTGCACGACATCGAGCTGGCCGAGGCGATCGCCGGCAACAAGCCGTGGCCGCAGACCCGCAAGCAGCTCCGCGAGCTCGGGATCAAGGCCTCGCGGCAGCTCGGCAAGGACTTCCTGCTCTACCCGGCGATCAGCAAGGCCGTCGGCGGCTCCTTCGGGCGCACGCTGTCGGCGAACCTGACCGCGAACGTGGTCCGCAACATCTGGACGTATGTGGTCATCTTCTGCGGGCACTTCCCCGACGGTGCGGAGAAGTTCACCACGGAGTCGATCGTCGACGAGACGCCCGGCGAGTGGTACCTGCGGCAGATGCTGGGCAGTGCGAACATCTCCGGCGGTACCGCCATGGACTTCATGACGGGCAACCTCAGCTACCAGATCGAGCACCACATGTTCCCGGACCTGCCGTCGAACCGGCTGTCCGAGATCGCCGTCAAGGTGCGCGCGATCTGCGAGAAGTACGACATCCCCTACACGGAGGGGCCGCTGCTGCGGCAGTACTACCTCTCGCAGCGCACCATCGCGAAGCTCTCGCTGCCGGATCGCTGGCTGCGCGCCACGTCCGACGACGCGCCGGAGACGGCGTCCGAGCTGCGGTTCGCCGCGGTGCGTGAGCGCCTGCAGCACGCGCAGGAGACGGCGCAGGACCGCTTCGCCCATGCGCAGGAGGCGGCCCAGGAGCGGCTCGCCCATGCGCAGGAGAACGCTCATGAGCGGCTGGCGCATGCTCGCGAGGCCGCGCACGCCGCCCAGGAGGAGGTCGAGCGCGTAGGCCTGCGGTCCGCGATCGCCGAGGCCGCGCGCCACAAGGTCGAGCAGAAGCGGCTCGAGGTCGAGGCGAAGCGGGCGCGTCGCGCGCGTCGTCGCCGCTCGGGTGTGGCGTAGACTTCGTACTTTGGGCAGCCTAAGAAGGTTGTCGCGCCGTCCGTTTCGGGAGTGTTGTTGATGAAACCCTTGCGCGTCGCGATCGTGGGTTCAGGGCCGTCGGGATTCTTCGCCGCCGGGAACCTGCTGGAGCAGGTCGACGTCGAGGTACAGGTCGACGTCTTCGACCGACTGCCCACGCCCTTCGGCCTGGTCCGCTACGGCGTCGCGCCCGATCATCCCGCGATCAAGTCGGTCACGAAGATCTTCGACCGCACCGCGCAGCACGAGAACTTCCGCTACTTCGGCAACGTCGAGGTGGCCACGGACATCCAGGCCGCCGAGCTGGCCCAGTGGTACGACGCCGTGATCTACGCGATCGGCGCGTCGGGCGGCCGCCGCCTCGAGGTCGACGGTGCCTGGCTCCCCGGCAACCATCCGTCGAGCGACTTCGTGGGCTGGTACAACGGCCACCCGGACCGCCGCGATCTCGACGTCGACCTGGGCGTCGAACGGGCCGTCGTGATCGGCAACGGCAACGTCGCGCTGGACGCTGCGCGCATCCTCGTCACCGACACCGACAAGCTCTCCGGCACCGACATGGCCGAGCATGCCCTTGAGGCACTGCACGGCTCCTCCGTGCGCGAGGTCGTCGTCCTCGGCCGGCGCGGCGCCGAACACGCCGCGTTTACGCCCTCCGAGGTCGCCGAGCTGGGCAAGCTGCCCGGCGTCGACGTGATCGTCGACCCCGCCGATGTGCCCGCCGAGGACAAGGAGCGCGACAAGGCCCGTCCGCCGGTCGAGCGCAACAATCTCAAGCAGCTGCGCAAGCTGGCCGCTCAGGAGCCCACGGGAGCGGATCGCCGGATCGTGCTGAGGTTCCTGCGTTCGGTGGTCGGAATCGGCGGCGAGGGGCGCGTGCGCACCGTCTCCGTCGCCACCAACGAGCTCGTCGCCGGCGAGGACGGCTGCGTCGAGGCGCAGCCCACCGGCGCCGTCGCCGAGCACGAGGCCGGCCTGGTCATCCACGCCGTCGGCTACCACGGCACGCCCATCCCGGGCATCCCGTTCGACACGGAGCGGGGCGTCTTCCGCAACGCCGACAGCCGGATCGTCGGCTACGACGGTGCGCCGCTGCCGGGCCATTACGTCGTCGGCTGGATCAAGCGCGGGCCGTCGGGCGTGATTCCGACCAACCGCGACTGCGCGCGCGACACCGTCTCGGTGCTGCTCGCCGACGTCGCTGCCGGCAAGCTCGCGCGCAGCGACTTCGACGGCGCGCAGGTCGAGAAGCTCATCGTCGGCCGCGCGCCGAACCTCGTGGAGTACGACGGCTGGATGGCCATCGACGCGCACGAGACCGCCCTCGCCGAGGAGGACGCGCGCCCGCGGGTCAAGTTGACGAGCGTCGACGCCATGATCGACGCGGCGCAGGCCGCCGCAGAGTGATCGCTCGCGCGGACTTCGCCGACCCGGCGCTCGCCGCGTTCCTCGCCGCCCACCACGCCGACATGGCGCCGACGGCGCCGCCGGAGAGCCAGCACGCGCTCGGCCTGGACGAGCTGCGCGCGCCCCACGTCCGGCTGTGGACCTGTCACGACGACGGCGCACTCGTGGGGACGGTCGCTCTGGCAGCGCTGGAGCCCGGTCACGAGGAACTGAAGTCGATGCGCACCGCGCCGCAAGCGCGCGGGCGGGGGATCGGGCGCCGTCTGCTGACCTTCGCGCTCGACGATGCCCGGTCCCGCGGCGTGGACCGGATATCGCTGGAGACGGGCAGCCAGGACTTCTTCGCCCCCGCGCGGGCGCTGTACGCCGCCCACGGTTTCGTCCCTTGCGGCCCCTTCGGGAGCTACGTCGACGACCCGAACAGCACGTACCTCACTCGGGTGCTGGGAGTACCGTCGGCATCGTGCGAGGCACGGCGGTGTTGAAGCGACTAGCGGGAGCACTGGTCTCCCGGCGGAAGGAGCTGCGCATGACTGACAACGGCACCATCACGACGGTCCCCGGCCGCGAGACCGCGGTCCTGGCGGGCGGATGTTTCTGGGGCATGCAGGATTTGATTCGTAAGCAGCCGGGCATTGAGAGCACCCGCGTGGGGTACACGGGTGGCGCGAACGATCACGCGACGTACCGCAATCACCCGGGCCATGCGGAGGCTGTTGAGATCGTCTTCGATCCCGCGACGACCAGCTATCGCGACGTCCTGGAGTTCTTCTTCCAGATCCACGACCCGTCGACCGTCGACCGGCAGGGAAACGACGTGGGCTCGAGCTACCGCTCGGCGATCTTCCCGCTCGGCGACGAGCAGGAGCGCGTCGCCCGCGACACCATCGCCGACGTCGACGCCTCCGGCTTGTGGCCGGGCAAGGCCGTGACCACGATCGAGGCGGCGGGCCCGTTCTGGCAGGCCGAACCGGAGCATCAGGACTACCTGGAGAAGTACCCGGACGGCTACACCTGCCATTTCCCTCGCCCCGGCTGGAAGCTGCCCAAGCGCGCCTCGGCGTGAGAGCGGAGTAGCGGCTCAGGCCCAGTCGGGCGTGGCGGTCAGGTCGGCCAGCAGGCCGCGGACCGCCATCGCCCGACGGTGCGCGGTCCCGTCGAGCCGGTCCAGCGCGCACTCGGGATCGGCGGGCGGCCCCTGGTGGGTACAGCCGCGCGGGCAGTCCTCCACAGCCTCTGCGAGGTCGGGGAACGCGGCGACCACGTCGTCGATGGAGATGTGCGCGAGGCCGAAGCTGCGGATACCTGGGGTGTCGACGACCCAGCCGCCGTCCGGCAGCCACAGTGCGACGGACTGGGTGGACGTGTGTCGCCCCTTCCCGACCCCGGACACCACGCCGGTCGCCCGGTTGGCGTCGGGGACGAGGCGGTTGACCAGCGTCGACTTGCCGACTCCGCTGTGCCCGATGAGCGCAGTGACCCGCCCGGTGAGCAGCTCGTGTGCTGCGTCGAGCGGATCGTCGCGGCCGGCGGCGATCACCGTGAGGTCGAGGTCCGCGAAGGCGGCGGTGAACTCCTCCGCATCGGCGAGGTCGCCCTTGGTCAGGCACAGCACGGGCGTCAGGCCGCCCGCGTAGGCGGCGATGAGGGTGCGCTCGACGAAGCCGGTCCGCGGGGGCGGGTCGGCCAGGGCCGTCACGATGAGGAGTTGGTGCGCGTTCGCCACCACGACCCGCTCGTACGGGTCGGTGTCATCGGCCGTGCGTCGCAGCACCGTCGACCTCTCGTCGACGCGGACGATCCGCGCGAGAGTGTCCTTGCGGCCCGTCAGATCGCCGACGACGCCCACGGAGTCGCCCACCACGATGGGGGAGCGGCCCAGCTCGCGGGCTCGCATGGCGGTGATGATCCGCTCGGGATCGCCGCCGAGGGCGCAACCCCACCGACCGCGGTCGACGGAGACCACCATCGCCGTCTCGGCGTCGCTGTGGTCGGGCCGGTTCTTGGTGCGCGGCCGACTGCTCTTGCCCGGGCGCACCCGGACATCGGTCTCGTCGTACTCGCGCTTACCCAAGGCTCACGATTCGCGGCCGAGCAGCGTGTGCCAGAGGGCCGGAAAGTCGGGCATCGTCTTGGACGTGGCGGCGATGTCCTCCACCTGCACGCCTGCGGTGACCAGGCCGAGGATCGCGCCCGCAGTAGACATCCGGTGGTCCGCGTAGCTGTGCCAGACGCCGCCGTGCAGCGTCGCGGGCTCGATGTGCAGGCCGTCCTCGGTCTCGGTGCAGCGCCCGCCGAGGTTCGTGATCTCGGTGGTCAGGGCCGCGAGGCGGTCGGTCTCGTGGCCGCGCAGGTGCGCGATGCCGCGCAGGTGCGACGGCGAATCCGCGAGGGCGGCCAGCGCCGCGACGGTGGGCGTGAGCTCGCCGATGTCGCGCAGGTCCCAGTCGACGCCGTGAAGGGCGTCGGTGCCGCGGGCCGTCAGCGCACCGTCGGCTTGCGTGACGTCGGTGCCCATCGCGGCGAGGATGTCCGCGAACTGGACGCCCGGCTGGGTGGAGTCCGGGTTCCAATGCGGCACGGTCACGGTGCCGCCCGTGACCGCGGCCGCCGCCAGGAAGACGGTGGCGTTCGAGAGGTCCGGCTCAACGATCCAGTCGTGCGCGCCGAGCCCGCCCGGCGCGACGCGCCAGGTGTTCGGCTCGGACGTATCGACCTCGGCGCCGGCGGCGCGCAGCATGTCGACGGTCATCTCGATGTGCGGCATCGACGGCACGGGCTTCCCGTCGTGGTGCACGGTGACGCCCTCGGTGAAGCTCGGGCCGCTCAGCAGCAGGCCGGAGACGAACTGCGAGCTCGCGGAGGCGTCGATGGTGACGGCGCCGCCCCGGATCGGGCCGTGGCCGTGGACGGTGAAGGGCAGGCCGTCGCCGTCGATGCGCGCGCCGAGCCCGCGCAGCGCGTCGAGCACGGTGCCCAGGGGCCGTGTCCTGGCCTGCGGGTCACCGTCGAAGGCGACGGTGCCGCGGGCCCCCGCGGCGAGCGGCGGGAGGAAGCGCATGACGGTGCCGGCGAGGCCGCAGTCGACGGTGCCACCGTGCATTGCAGCGCCGGTGACCTCAACTGTGGTGTCGGTAACGACGTTGACGTGTGCGCCGAGCGTCTCGAGCGCGCGTGCCATGAGGTCGGTGTCGCGGCTGCGGAGGGTGTTCGTCAGCGTCGATCGCGACTGTGCCTGTGCCGCAAGGACGTACGCGCGATTGGTGATCGACTTCGAGCCGGGGAGCGCGACAGTGCCCGTCACCGGACCTGCGGCGAAGGGCGCGGGCCATAGCTCCAACTGCTCCACGCGCACATCCTTGCACATGAGGGTGGCCTCACCGCGTGCTACCTTGCTGGGCGGAACAGGTCAGGTCATCACCGCCGGGAGATCTCGATGAAGCGCACTCGCACGTTCGTGGGCAGGACCGTCGTGTCGGTCGCCGCCGTCGCCACCCTTGCGGGTGTTCTGGCTCCGGTCGCATCGGCCGATCCCAAGCCCGGCGATCCGAAGCCGGCTGCCGCGCCGACCAACAGGGCGGGCGAACTGATCATCGGCTCCGGCAACCTCCCCGATGGCATGAGCTTCGGCGGCGCAGTGCTCTCCGGCGCTGCTGCGGGCTGGAATGGCGCGTGGGCGTCGCTGAACCGCGCGGCCGTCACGCCGGCCGAGTGCAAGGTGCTGTACGCGGGCCTGCCCATCCCGAAGGGCACCGACACCGCGCAGACCAATGGCTCCATCCGCGGTGTGAACTGGTCGATGGTGGTCTCCAAGTTCGCCATGGACGTCGCGCCCCTGCGCGCCGCCCTGCCCAAGTGCGGCACCTTCAAGGCCGTCCGCGACGGCGTTTCCACCGAGGTCAGCGTGCGTTCGATCGCGGTCACCGGCGCGCCCGACGGCCTGGGCCTCGAGTTCACCACCAAGACCAAGCGCGGTAATCAGGTCGAGTACCTGCAGTCGCGGCAGTACACGGCGGTCGTCAACGGCGTCACCATGTCGCTGCGCGGTGGCCGTCAGTCCCGCGAGCCCGCGCCGTTCGTCGGTGCCGACGACCAGCTGGCCGTCGACCTGCTGGGCGTGCAGATCGCCATCCTGAAGAACCCGCCGAAGCCCGCGGTCGCCGCCCCTGCGCCCGCCGCGAGCGGTTCCGCCACGCCGGCCGCCCCGGCCGCGTCCGCGAAGCCGGGCGCCCCGTCGGCGAAGCCCGCGGCCCCGGCCGCTAAGCCGGCCGCGGCGTCGTCGTCCGCGGCGAAGCCCGCGCGCTGATCCCTGAACTAACGTTCAGGTAGTCTCGACGGGGTGGAGACCACCCGGGAGTTCAGCGTCGGCCAGTTGTCGGCGCGCAGCGGCGTCGCGGTGTCCGCGCTGCACTTCTACGAGCGCGAGGGCCTGATCTCCGCGCGGCGTACCTCCGGCAACCAGCGCAGATACCCGCGGGAGATGCTGCGCCGGGTCGCCTTCATCCGGATCAGCCACCGCGTGGGCATCCCCCTCGCGACGATCCGCGACGCCCTCGCCGAGCTGCCCGACGGCCGCACGCCAACGAAGGCGGATTGGGAGCGGCTGTCGCAGCACTGGCACGACGACCTCTCGCACCGGATCGACGAACTCACCCGGCTGCGTGACAACCTCACCGACTGCATCGGCTGCGGCTGCCTGTCCATGGCTTCCTGCGCCCTCGCGAACCCCCACGACGCCCTCGCCACCACTGGCGCCGGTCCGCGCCGTGTGTTCGACGAGTTCCAGGCCTGACGCACGGCCCGAACCTGTCAGTGCCCCGTCGTACCCTGAGGGCATGTGCGGACGCTACGCGGTGACCACCGATCCGGCGCTGTTGGCGGCGGAGATCGACGCGGAAAACGAGACGGAGGGCACGGAGCTGGACGTGCCGGGCTTCAACGTCGCGCCCACGACGAACATCGTCACCGTCGTCTCCAGGCACTCGCGGGAGGCGCCGGACGACCCCGCCACGCGTCGGCTGCGCGCCATGCGGTGGGGTCTGCTCCCGCACTGGCAGAAGGCGCTGGGCGGCCCGCCGCTGTTCAATGCGCGGGCGGAGTCCGTCGACGAGAAGCCGGCCTTCCGCACCGCGATCAAGTCCAAGCGCTGCCTGATCCCGATGGATGGCTGGTACGAGTGGCAGGTGCTCGACCCAGACGCGAAGAAGCCGCGCAAGCAGCCCACGTACCTCACCCCGGTCGACGGGACACGCATGTACATCGCCGGGCTGTGGTCCGTCTGGCGGCCCGCCGGCGCGGGGCTGGACGTGCCGCCTACCTTGTCGGCGACGGTGCTGACCACCGACGCGGTGGGCCCGCTCCGCACGGTGCACGACCGGATGCCGCTGGTCCTCACACCCGACGCCTTCGACGAATGGCTGAACCCCGACGGCCCGGTCGACCCTGCGCTGCTGTCTCCGCCCGCGCTCGAGGTGGCGGAGCGGATCGAGATCCGGCCGGTGTCCGCTCTGGTCAATGCCGTCGCCAACACCGGCCCCGAACTGATCGAGCGCGTCGAGCCCGGCAGTGAACCAGGCCAGCTCAGTCTCCTGTAGCGACGGCGTCAGGTCAGTTGCTGGGTGAGCGGCCCCGTGCCGAACAGCATGACGTTCTCGACCACTGCTTCGTCGAGCGCTGGTCCCTCGACGGCGTCTCCGAGGTAGACGATGTGACTGGTCCCGATGATCCGGGTCTCGCCATCCACGACGGCACCGCTCTCGACGGTGAAGAAGTCGGCACCGCCGCGCTGTCCGTGATCGGTGATCCGCGCGCCGATGTCGATGCGCTCGCCGATGAGTGGGTGCCCGTGATAGCGGTAGGACTGCCCGGCGTGCAGGATCCGGGACATGTTGGGACTGCTGATGGACGCGGCGACGAGTGCGGCCACCGCGTGGAGCATCGGTGCGGCGACCAGCGTGGCGGGAACCGGGGTGTCCCGGGGTGGCACGCCGAGGCTCTCCCATGGCGTGTGCCAGCACCGCGTCGCGCGCCCGAATGCTCGTACGCCCTCGGTCGTGACTTCGAAGGCGCTGGGGTACCACACATCCCATCGGTCATGAGAGGGCGTTCCAATGTTTCTATCAGTCACTCATTGTTTGTAGCGGAAACCGGGACGCAGGTTCAACGTGAACCGCGCGCTGTGGGTGATCCGTGTCCAACGACACAGGGGGTTCGCCGCCGACGACGTCGGTGCGCGCCGCCTCGCTTCGTCGCGGTGGTTCAGAGCAGTCGCACGATGACGCCGGTCACCGCCGCGAAGAACGCGCCGAGTCCGTACGCGTGGAAGAGAGCCCCGCGGCCGAGGGGACCGGCGTCGAACCGGCCTGCCCAGTGCTCCGCCCTGGCCCATCCGACCAGTGCGATCAGGGAGTAGACCAGGATGCTCAGCGGCTGCAGGACGGACATCTGCTGGGCGGTAGTGACAATTCCCGCGAGCACGCCCGCGACGAAGCCCGCCCACGCACTCCAGCCGGGCAACCGGGCGCGGAGGAGGCCGAGGAAGGGCGCCGCGATCGCCGTCACCGCGAAGACGACCACCGCGCCGGTGGTCGGGGTGAAGAAGCCGCCGCCGGAACTCATCTTTGCCTCCTCGCATGATCAGGGTGTACTCACCTGATTGTACGTATCGCTAAAGTGGCAGTCACGGCGCGAAGAAGGGCACGCTGGGGTCGCGACGGGCGGTCCTCGGTTCCGCCGAAGGACCGCCCCGCAGACCTACTTGATGGTGCGGATCAGCTTCTTGTTGAGGAACTCCTCGATGCCCAGCGGGCCCATCTCGCGGCCGAAGCCGGAACGCTTCACGCCGCCGAAGGGCAGCTCGGCGCCCTCGGCGAGCACTCCGTTGACGAAGACCATGCCGGCCTGGATGCCGTCGGCGATGCGGGCCGCCTGCTCCGGGTCGGTGGTGAAGACGTACGAGCCGAGGCCGAACGGGGTGTCGTTCGCGAGCGCCAGCGCCTCGCCCTCGCCCGCCACGCGGTAGACGGTGGCGACGGGCCCGAACAGCTCCTGCCGGAACGCCGGGTTGTCCTCGGTGACGTTCGTGAGCACGGCGGGCGGGAAGAAGGCGCCGTCGCGGCGGCCCTCGATGGCGAGGTTCGCCCCGGCCTCCACGGCCTGATTGACCTGCTGCTCCAGCCCGATCGCCGCTCGCTCGGAGGACAGCGGCGCGATCCCGTCGCCCGCGGCGAGCAGCTTGCCGGTGAACTTCGCGAGGAAGTCGTCGTAGAGGTCCGCGTGCACGATGAACCGCTTCGCCGCGTTGCAGGACTGGCCGGTGTTGTCGAGGCGCCCGGCGACGGCGGCATCGACGGTCGCGTCCAGGTCGTCGGTCGAGAGCACGATGAACGGATCCGAGCCGCCCAGTTCCAGTACGCACTTCTTGAGGTTGCGGCCGGCGACCTCCGCGACCGCAGCCCCGGCGCGCTCCGAGCCGGTCAGCGAGACCGCGGCGACCCGCGGGTCCGCGATGATGTCGGACGCCTGCTCGTTGCTGACGCGGATGTTGACGTACGCGCCTGAGGGCAGGCCCGCCTCGTCGAAGATCAGCTGCATCGCCTCTGCCGACTCGGGGCACTGCGGCGCGTGCTTGAGCAGGATCGTGTTGCCCGCGGCGAGGTTCGGCCCGGCGAACCGCGCCACCTGGTAGTAGGGGAAGTTCCACGGCATGATCCCGAACAGCACGCCGATGGGGGAGCGGCGGATCACCGCGGTGCCGTCGCCCTCGAGCAGATCCAGCGGCTGGTCGGCGAGGAACTTCTCCGCGTTGTCGGCGTAGTAGGTGTAGATCGCGGCGGAGAAGTCCACCTCGCCGAGCGCGTCCTCGAGCGGCTTGCCCATCTCCCGCTGGATGATCCCGGCGAGCATCTCACGGCGCTCGGTGTGCAGTTCCGCGACGCGCCGCACCAGGGCGGCCCGCTCGGAGACCGTCGACTCCCGCGGCCACGTCCGGGCGGCGCGGGACGCCGCGTCGATGGCCGCCTCGACCTCGGAAGGCTCCGCGGTGGGGTACGTCTGCAGCACCTCGCCGGTGGCGGGGTCGGTCACGGCGTACTGGATGTCGGGCATCGTCGGATCTCCTTGTGGGGGACGGGAACGGTTCGCCTCCCACGATAGGCACCTTCGACGGCGTCCGCGCCCGGACCGCGACTACTGCCAGGCGAAGAGCTGCACCTGGTAGCCGTCGGGGTCGAGCACGCCCGCGTAGCGCTGTCCCCATGGAGCGTCGAACGGGTCCATGGCGCTCGGGCTGCCCGCGGCGACGAGGTCCGCGTGCACCTCGTCGACCACCGCCGGCGAGGCGCACTTCACACACAGCGTCGCGTTCTGGCCCGGCTGCTTCACCCAGTCGGGCTCCATCGAGCGGATCACCGCGACGGAGTCCCACATCAGCCGCATCCCGCCGGGCAGCTCCGCCTCCACGTGCGGTTGGTCCTCGGCGCCGTCGGGGATGTCGAGTCCCAGCCGGCGGTAGAAGTCCAGGGATGCGGGTAGGTCCTCGGTCACCATCCCGATGGCGTCGAAACGCAGTCGCTCTGTCATGCCGCCACCGTATGTCGCGCCGCGGCCCGTGTCTTGAACGTTTCGGACATACTCGAATCGTGTACAGCGAGTGGCCGTCGCCGGTCCCCGGGGCGATCCGGTGGACCTCGGTGGGCGGCGCCGAGCCGGCGCTGATCCTGCCGGACGGGTGCATGGATGTCATCGTCGTCGACGGTGCGCCGATCGTCGCGGGCCCGGACGCCGTCGCAGCCCGCACCACCGGGTTCGACGGTGCGCGGATCGACGGCCTGCGCTTCCCCTCCGGGATGCTGCCCCAGCTGCTGGGGATCGCCGCCGACGAGCTCACCGGGAGGCGTGTCGGCCTGTCGGATATAGTGTCGCACAGAAGGATTCCGCGCATCTCCGATCCGGAAGGGATCGCGGCGGCTCTGCTCGACGGGGTCGACCTGGATCGGCGGATCGGTGCGGTCGCCGCGCGGCTGAGGGCGGGACGCACCGTCGGGGATGTCGCGGCGGAGACAGGGCTCGCGGAGCGGGCGCTGCACCGCCTGGCCCGGCGATCCTTCGGGTACGGCCCCAAGACCCTTGCGCGGATCCAGCGCTTCCAGCGCGCTCTCGGTCCGATCCGCGCCGGCCGCGCTATGGCGGAGGTCGCGGCCGCGTCGGGCTACGCCGACCAGGCCCACCTGACCCGGGAGGTCCGCGCGCTCACGGGTGCCACGCCCACGGCGCTGCGCGTGGTTACCAGTTGATGCCGGGAATCCGGTTGAGGGTCTTGCGCGCGATCCGGCGCAGGCCCTGATCGCCCGAGATACCGAACAGTGGGCTGACGGCGGCGGTGGAGATGTCCTTGGAGAGATCCTTGGTCGCCGCGCCGGCCGCAGCGAGCCTGCCCCGTGGCGTGTCAACCTCGGCGACATCGACTTCCACGATCTCGGCCGCGCCGTCGAGGTCCCCCTCGGGCTCCGGGAACAGCAAGTAGCCCTGGTGCTGCGCCGCGGCGGCGATGCGCGGGGAGAGGAACTGGCCGAACTGGGCCAGGGTGCCGAGCGGGGTGTCGATGCGGCGGGGCCGCTCGACGATGGCGCGCACCACGATCTGGCCGGCCTTCTCCACCGACAGCGCCATCGCGTTGTCGTAGGCGTCGGTCGGTTCGATCATGCGCGTGCGGGTGAGTGGCATGTGGATGTTGGTGAAGGTCACGTGGTCCGACATGGTCTCGGCCGCCGTGATGTCGCTGAAGGCCTCCAGTGCCGACTTCGAGGCGATGTACGCCGCGAACCGTGGGCCGCGCACCTGCACGCCGATGGAGGAGACGTTGACCACGTGGCCCGACTTGCGGGCGACCATGTGCGGCAACAGTTCCAGGATCAGGTAGACGGCGCCGAAGTAGTTCACGGCCATGGTGCGCTGGTAGTCGTGCGCGCGGTCCACGGAATCGACGGTGGCCCGCCGGATGGACCGACCGGCGCTGTTGACGAGCACGTCCACGTGGCCGTGCTCGGCCAGGATCTGGGCGACGGTCGTGCGCACGGCCTCCGGATCGGTGACGTCGCACTGGTACGCCCGGACGATGCCCTTGGGCACGCCGGGCATCCCGGGCTCGGCCTCGATCCGCAGGACCGCGTCAGCGAGGTCCTCGGGCTTGCGGGCGACGATGAAGACGTTGGCGCCCTTGAGGACCGCCTGCTTGGCGGCCTCGCGGCCGATGCCGGAGGAGCCGCCCGTGAGCAGGATGTGCTTGCCCACGAGCGGGCCGCGCGGGTCGTCGCGCCGATTGCGCGACGGGTCGAGGTGCTCCGCCCAGTAGCGGAACAGCCTCGGCCCGTAGGACTTCAGGCGCGGCAGGGCCACCCCGTAGCGGCTCAGTGCGCGGTGCGTGGCCTCCGAGTCGAAGCGGGTGTTGTAGAACGGGTGGTCCAGGATCGTCGGCGGGATCCCGATTTGCCGGGCGATGGTGTCCCGGAGGGCGCGCACCTCGCCCCGGCGGCCGATCCGTGCCGCGAACTCGCCCAGCGGCGCGCTCGGAACGGGCAGCGTCTTCGGGCCGGAGAAGGCGGGGGCGATCGCGTCGTAGATCGTGGCCATGCTCTGGCCCTTGGGATCCGCCAGGTGATAGACGGTGCCCGGCGCGGGCGGCGCGGTGACCAGCGCGACGATGCCCGCTGCGACGAAGTCCACGGGCACGATGTTCGTGTACCCGAGGTTGGCGAAGGGCACGTGGAGGTGGTGCGGGATGGTGCCCATGATCCGCAGGAACGGGAAGAAGTAGTACGGCCCGTCGATCTTGTCGATCGCGCCCGTCATCGAATCGCCCACCACGATGGACGGTCGGTAGATCTGCCACGGCACCGCCGATTCACGGACCAGGCGCTCGGCCTCGTACTTGGTGCGGTGGTACGGGGTGGGGAAGTACTGCGCGACGTCGAAGTCGGTCTCCGAGAACCACCCCTCGTGGTTGCCGGCGACGGCCAGCGAGGAGACGTGATGCATCGTGGCGCCGAGCCGGCCCGCCAGCTCCAGGACGTTTCGGGTGCCCTCGACGTTGGTCAGCTCCTGCAACTCCGCGGGGGCCTCCATGTCGTAGACGGCGGCGAGGTGGATCACGTGGTCGACGTGCTCGGGCAGGTCGCCCGGCGCGATGCCCAGGCCCGCCTCCACGATGTCGCCGGCGACCGGCACCACCTGGGGGGCGAGGTCGTGGCCCAGGTCGGCGATGAGTCGCTCGAACCGGGGGAGGGAGGCGTCGCGCACGAGCAGGTAGATGGTGGCGTCCCGGTCCGCGGCGGCGAGCCGCGCCACGACGGCACGGCCGATGAAGCCCGTCCCGCCCGTGACGAAGTAGCTGGCCATACCACAAACCTACTTTCCGCTGCGTCCGCCTCCAAACCCGGGCGGGCCGCCAGTCACCCCCTGACTATCACGGTGCGGCGAGCGGCGCCACCGTCGCCGACGTCGCGGCCACCAGGTCCGACGGTGCCAACTCGACCTCCAGGCCCCGTCGGCCGGCGGAGCAGAAGACGGTCTCGAAGCCGAGCGCGGACTCGTCGATCGCTGTCGGCAGGCGCTTGCGCTGCCCCAGCGGGGAGACGCCGCCGAGCACGTAGCCGGTCACGCGCCGCACGTCGGCGGGGTCGGCCATCGCCGGGCGGTGCAGGCTCAACGCGGCGCCCGCGGCCTTGAGGCTGAGCTTGCCCGACGTGGGCACGATCGCCACGGCGAGCTGCTTCCCGTCGCCGATGACCAGCGTCTTGAACACCCGCGCCGGGTCGTGGCCCAGCGCCTCCGCGGCCTCGCCGCCGAAGGACTCGGCTCGCGGGTCGTGCGCGTACTCGTGCACCCGGAACTCGATCCCTGCGGCCTGCAGCGCCGCAATCGCCGGCGTCGCCGCAGCGTTCTTCTTCGCCATGGCGCCAGTCAATCAGACCGGTCACTGTCCCAGATGCGCCCGTGCCGCGCGCGCGGGAAGCTCCCGCGGACCAGCCGCGCCCGTGCGCACGTGCCGCGTGCGCGCAGCCGCACGGCGTGCGCGGATGCTCGCGGGGCGCGCGCGGCTGCCCTGCGCCATCGAGCCCGCTGTGGGGCACACCGTCGAGGGTCTGCCCACGGTCCCGCTCCGCGTGCATCGAACCGGACACCGCGGGAACAAGCCGACGCACTGTGCTGTTGCAGAGGTCGTGAGTGCAGGTAGTGGCGCAGCGGTCCTCGAGCGACCGGTAGCCTTCGTCGGTATGACGGACGGGGACATCACGCACGTAGCGGATCTGGACTCGGCCCCCGACGAGGTGACCGAGACGCCGGAGCAGCTCACGGCACGGTTCGAGGCCGAGGCGTTGCCGCTGCTCGACCAGCTGTACGGCGCCGCGCTGCGGATGACCCGTAATCCGGCCGACGCGGAGGATCTGGTCCAGGAGACCTATGTGAAGGCGTACAGCGCCTTCCGGAGCTTCAAGAAGGGCACCAACCTCAAGGCTTGGCTGTACCGGATCCTCACCAACACCTACATCAACGGCTACCGCAAGAAGCAGCGGCAGCCCGCGCAGTACCCCACCGACGAGATCACCGACTGGCAGCTCGCGGCCACGGCGGAGCACAGCTCCACGGGCCTGCGCTCCGCGGAGATCGAGGCGCTGGACGCACTGCCGGACGACGAGATCAAGCAAGCTCTCGCGAAGCTCCCCGAGGAGTTCCGCATGGCGGTGTACTACGCCGACGTGGAGGGATTCCCCTACAAGGAGATCGCCGAGATCATGGGTACCCCCATCGGCACGGTCATGTCGCGGCTGCATCGCGGCCGGCGGCAGCTCCGCGCCGAGCTCGAGGGCGTCGCGCGCGAGCGCGGCTTCCTCCGGGGGCAGGATTCCGACGGTGCCGAGGGCGCCGTCGCTCAGGAGGTCGAGAAGTGACGTACTCGTCGGACGGCAACCCGGACCTGGAGCTCGACTGTTCCGCCGTGATGGCGGACATTTGGCTGCTCCTGGACAACGAGTGCGACTCGGCCGCCAAGGAGCGCCTCAAGGCCCACATCGACGGTTGTTCGCAGTGTTTGTCGCACTACGGCATCGAGCAGCAGATCAAGTCGCTGGTGAACCGCAAGTGCGGCGGCGACCGTGCCCCCGAGGGGCTGCGGGAGCGGCTGACCATCAGCATCCGGCACACCGAGGTGCGCTTCCGCCCCGAGTAGCAGGGGCAGAACCCGCGCGAACATGACGAGGGCCCGTCGACGTGATGTCGACGGGCCCTCGTGCGCAAGTCACGTGAAACCTGAAGGTCAGGAGTTCGGGCGCTTGCCGTGGTTCGCGGCGTTCTTCTTCCGCGCGCGCTTCTTACGTCCACGCTTTCCCATGGCGGTCTCCTTCCTGTCCTGAAGCTTCTTCGCAGTACCCGCTATTGTTTCACGACGGCACCGACGACGACAAAAAGGCGGTCCCATGGCCTCCCTCGCCGACCTCCTGGCGATCCACACGGACCTCCCGGGCCGTGCCGCTCGGCACCTGCAGCGGATCGCCGGGGAGTGGCAGTTGCTCGCCGACCTCTCGTTCGCCGACCTGCGCCTCTGGGTGCGTAACGATCCGGAGGGCGACACCACCGATCCGGCGTACATCTGCATCGCGCAGTGCCGGCCCAACACCACGCCCACCGTGTACGACACCGACGGCGTCGGCGTCGTCGTGCCGCCGTGGGAGGCCCCGACCCTGCACGCCGCGTTCGAGGGCGCCGACGTGGTCAAGGGCGTCACCCCGGCCTGGACGGGGCCCGCACGCGTGCGGCGCGAGGCCGTCCCGGTGCCGTCGAACGGCGCGGTGATCGCCGTGCTGACCCGCGATTTCAACGTCACGCACCCGCGCACGCCGAGCCCGCTCGAGGTGGCGTACAAGGAGTGCGCGGACGATCTGTGCACGATGGTCGCCGAGGGCGCCTTCCCCGAGCCGGAGGACCTGCCCACGGGCGAGGCCGAGCCCCGCGCGGGCGACGGCTTCATCCGCCTCGACGCGCAGGGGCGTGTGGTGTTCGCGAGCCCGAACGCGCAGTCGGCGTACCGTCGCATGGGCGCGCCCACCGACCTCGAGGGCAGCATCCTGTCCGAGGTGACCGCCGAGTTGGTGGGCGACACCTTCGAGTCCGAGGACCTCACGATCGCGCTCGACGGTGCGCTCGAGCGTGGCGAGGGTTCCCGGATCGAGCTCACGAAGGGCGGCGTCACCGTCGTGCTCCGCGTGCTCGGCCTCCACCCGGGCGGGCACCCCGGAGGAGCGGCGGTGCTGCTGCGCGACGTCACCGAGCTCAAGCGCCGCGACCGCGCCCTCATCTCGAAAGACGCGACGATCCGCGAGATCCATCACCGGGTGAAGAACAATCTGCAGTCGGTCTCCGCGCTACTACGACTGCAGGCGCGGCGCACCCGCAACGACGAGGCCAAGCGCGCGCTGACCGAGTCGGTGCGCCGGGTCGCGTCGATCGCGCTGGTCCACGAGACCCTGTCCATGAGCGTCGACGAGCACGTCGACATCGACGAGGTGATCGACCGGCTGATCCCGATCATGGCCGACGTGGCCCCGGCAGGCGGGTCGGCGGCGGTCACCGTCGTCCGACGGGGCGACGTGGGCCTGCTCGACGCGGACCGGGCGATGCCGCTGGTGATGGTTGTCACCGAGTTGATCCAGAACGCGGTCGAGCACGCTTACGAGCCGGGGGAGTCGGGCACGATCGAACTGTTGGCGCACCGGTCCACTCGAATGCTCGAGGTCACCGTCCGGGACGACGGCGCCGGCCTGCCCCCCGGATTCAGCCTCGAGGGCTCGGACCGCCTGGGCCTGCAGATCGTGCAGACGCTCGTGACATCGGAGCTGGCCGGGGAGCTGACCCTGACCTCGCGCGACGGCGGCACGGACGCGGTGGTGCGGGTGCCGCTGCAGCCCGTTTAGGCCCGCGCACGACGAAGGCCCGGTGGAGGATCCACCGGGCCTTCGACGAAAGCGGAACGTGTCACACAGCGGTCCGCGTGCGGGTGCGCGCGTTGCGGCGCTTCAGCGCGCGACGCTCGTCCTCGCTCATGCCGCCCCACACGCCGGCATCCTGACCGGACTCAAGGGCCCAGGACAGGCACTCGGCGGTCACGGGGCAGCGGTTGCAGACCAGCTTGGCGTCCGCGATCTGCGCGATGGCCGGACCACTGTTGCCCACGGGGAAGAACAGCTCGGGATCCTCGTCGCGACAGATGGCCTTGTGGCGCCAATCCATGTCAGTACACTCCTTCAGGCGCGCTCGCGCGCCACTCATCGCAGGCGCCGATCCGGCACCGAATTTCCAGGCTGTTAACGCGGAGGGAACCGAACTGTTTCCGCGCTGTTACGTCATGAATATTTCCACGTTCCCAGCAGGAGTCAATAGATTCCGACTCAGAGGTGGGGGATCTCACAGCGGGGGCGGTGAGAACCGTCTTCCGAGGGGTGTACTACACTGCTGCCGGTTCAGCGGCGTGCCCGCAAATATATCCGCACACGCTGCAGGTTTGCAATAGGTTTCTGCGCGGTCGTGACGAATCGCTCACTTCGCCCATCCGATCGCGTCACGCCGAGTCGGCGGGAATCGGCCCGGCGGACGGGCTCCCGGCGGGCAGCGGGGATCAGCGCACGCGCGGCAGCGGCGGCAAGTCTGCCAGCACGCGGATCCGCTCCGGCGAGTACCAGAACCGCACCTCGGTGCGGTCGCCGAGATGGTCACCGTCGACCTGCGCGGGGACGGGGACCGCGCTGCTCACGCGCAGCTCGGGCAGGTCGTCGTGCCGGACGAGGTGGCGCACCGTCGGGCCCTTGGTGCGGCGGGCCGAGAGCATCTGCCGCACCAGCATCAGGTTCGGGATCGTGCGCATGGAGCGCGACGCGAACACCCCCAGCCCGGTGCCGTAATCCGTCCCCGGGTTGGTGAACACCGCCCGGTTGTTGAGAAACGTCCAGGGGCTCGCGTTCGAGACGAAGGCGAAGTGCACCCCGTCGATGTCCTGCCACGTCCCGGGTTCCTCGCCGGGCAGGTGGACGGTGAGCTGCGGCTCGCGGCGTGCGGCGGAGAAGAAGGTGCGCACGGCGGTGCGCACGTATCGCGACGGGGTGGCGGCCTTGCCCTTGTCGCGCAGCGCCTCCATGTTCGCGATCACCTCGGCGTCCACGCCGACGCCGGCGTTGAAGAGGAAGTAGCGCTCGTCCGCGCATCCCAGGCCGATGGTCCGGAAACTGCGGCGCGCCAACAGATCTGTGAGGTGCACGGTGGCCTGCAGCGGGTCGCGCGGGACCGCGAGCGATCGCGCGAAGACGTTCGCGCTGCCGCCGGGGATCACGGCGACGGCGGGCAGGGTGTCGGGGTGCACGGGGTCGGCGCCGCCCGGCAGTCCCTCTCGGCCGAGGATGCCGCACACCACCTCGTTGACGGTGCCGTCGCCGCCGTGGACGATCACCAGCTCGGTGCCGTCGTCGCGGGCCGCGGCGGCGAGCTCGGCAGCGTGACCGCGCCGTTCGGTCTGCGCCAGGGTGACATCGAGCGTGGACGCCAACGCCATCGCCACGAGGTCTCGGCCCGCAGCGGTAATGGACGTGGCGTTGGGGTTGACGATCAACAGGGCGCGCACACCGAGCAGCCTACCCAGGCCGCCCCGATACCCTGGGGTCGTGACATCGACCAACGGAAGCGGCGGCGAACCCCGCCCGGCCGCCACCCGCTCCCGCAGCAAGCGCTCCGGCGATACCCGCACCGCCGCTCCCGGCACCGTCCGGGCCGCGGGCGTGATCGTCGCGCTCGAGGGCCTCGCGGCGCTGGTACTCGGCGTGGTGGAGCTGATCCGCGGTATCACCGGCTCCGCCGACACCACGACCGGCGCCTACGGCATGGCCTTCTGGATGATTCCGATGGGCCTCGGCGTGCTCGCGGGCGGCATCGCCCTCCTGCGCGGCCTGCGCTGGGGACGCACGGTCGGCGTGCTGACGAACCTCCTGCTCGGCTTCGCCGGCATCAGCGGCGCGGTCTCGCAGGGCCGCCCCGAGCTGTTCATCCCGCTCATCGTGGTCTCGGTCGCGGCGCTCGGGTTGTTGTTCGCCCCGCCGACGGTGGCCTGGCTGGAGGGTGAGTACCGCCGGGACTGATCGGGCCTACCGCCCGGAGTAGTGCGCGGCCGCGTAGCCGGTCAGGCCGAAACGGGTGATCTGCGGGACGTCGTCGCGGTCGAATCCGAACACTGCGGCCGAGGCGGGCAGGATCATCACGTGCCGCCCGAACTCCGGCGCCTGGCCCAGGAACCGCGCGGTGAGCACCCGGCCCAGGTGGCCGTGCGCGACGAGGACGACGTCACCGTCGGCCATGGCGGCCCGCGCCCGCGCCAGCACCCGGTCGACCCGCGCACAGACCTGCGCCATCGACTCGCCGCCGGGCGCGCCGGAGTTCCACACCGTCCACCCCGGATCGTCGACCCGGATCTCCGCGCTGGTGCGGCCCTCATAGTCGCCGTAGTCCCACTCGGCGAGGTCGGGGTCGACCGCGGTCACCGTGAGTCCCGCGAGTTCCGCGGTCGTCGCCGCCCGCGTGCGCGGGCTCACGAGGACGGTCGGGTTCCCCAGCGCCAGGTCGCGCAGGACCGAGCCCAGGGCCTGCGCCTGCTCGACGCCCGTCTCGGTCAGCGGGATGTCGGTGGCGCCGGTGTGGCGTCCCGAGCGCGACCAGGCGGTCTCGCCGTGGCGGATGTATACGAGGCGGTGTCCGGTGCTCATCCGCTCATCGTTCCGTATCGGTGGGTACCCTCGCAGCATGACCGGTGACTCGCCCTTCGTCCTCGCCGTCGCCAATCAGAAGGGTGGCGTCGCGAAGACCACCACCGTCGCCAGTCTCGGGGCAGCGCTCGCGGAGCTCGGCGCGCGCGTGCTCGTCGTGGACCTCGACCCGCAGGGCTGCCTGACTTTCTCTCTCGGCCACAACCCGGACCGCATCGAACGCAGCGTGCACGACGTGCTGTTGGGCGATACGACGATCGGCGAGGTGCTGCTCGAGACGGAGGACGGCGTCACCGTCCTGCCCGCGACCCTCGACCTGGCCGGCGCGGAGGCGCTGCTGCTCATGCGGGCGGGCCGCGAGTACGCGCTCAAGCGGGCCCTCGCCGACGTCGCGGACCGGTTCGACGTGGTGATCATCGACTGCCCGCCCAGCCTGGGCGTGCTCACCCTCAACGGCCTCACCGCCGCCGACGCCGTCGCCATCCCGCTGCAATGCGAGACCCTCGCGCACCGCGGTGTCGGGCAGTTGCTCAAGACCGTCCGCGACGTGCAGGCCATCACGAATCCGGAGCTGGGCATGCTCGGCGCCATCGCGACCCTCTACGACGCGCGGACCACGCACAGCCGCGACATCCTCTCCGACGTCGCGGACCGCTACGACCTCGCGGTGTTGTCGCCGCCCATTCCGCGCACCGTCCGGTTCGCCGAGGCGAACGCCGCCGGCCGCACCGTGCTCGCGGGCCGGAAGAACAAGGGCGCCACCGCCTATCGCGAGCTCGCGCAGAGCATCAAGGCCCACGTCTCCGACGGTGCTCCGCTGGTCACCTGGGCGGCCGAGTAGAGGGTTCAGGCCGCGCGGTACGCCTGGACCGTCGATCCCCACTGCGCGATCAGTGTGGTGCCGGCCTCGGCGAGCAGCACCGGACCGTCGGTGTAGCCGGGCCGGGTGACCGGCGTCGACCGGCTCCGAGCGCGCGTGGTCAGGTCGTACGCGTCGAGGGAGGTGGGGCCGGGTACCACCAGCTGGCCGCCGACCACCGCGCCGGGCCCGAGCGTCCCCGGGATCACCATCTCCGCGGCGAGCGAGGCGGCGTCGACCACCACGGTCGCGGTGCCGGTGTAGAACGAGGCGATGCCGGCCTCGGTCACGACGGGCACGTCGCGCGGGGCGCCGCCGGGACCGGTGGTCACGTCCACGGAGAACAGCGCGCGGCCCTGCGGGTCCACGGTGGTCACCCGCGCGGAGCGCCCCTGCTGGGCGGGTACGTAGACCACCGCGCCGTGTGCCGTCGCGGTGATGAGCCGGGCGCGCTCGCCGCCCTCCGGCGCCGCGTCCCCGAGATCCGGGCTGACGACCGAGGAGGTCTCCTGCGGCTCGGACGCCTCCTTCGGGGAGGCGCCGATCACGGTGAGCCGGGGGAAGGGCTCGGTGGGACACGTCTCGAGGATCGCGATCGACGCTCCTGCCGGCAGTGCGGAACCGATCGTGCACCCGGACCGCGGCTGGACGCCTGGGTTCACCGGGACGTCGGGCTTGCCGTACTCGACAGTGCGGACGAGGTCCGAGCGGAAGACGTCGACCCGCGTCGGCCCCTGCACGACGGCGTAGTTGCCGTCGCCGGTGAGGGTGACGTCGTGGTCCTCGCGACTGGTCCGGCTGGCACGCCGCTGCCCGGTACCGGGGTCGAGCGCCATCACCTCGCCGCAGCCGCGGACGTCGCGGTAGAACGCGAGCACGAGGCCGGCGTTGGCCGTGAGCCCGCAGACGTCGGTCTCGCGCTGGTACCGCCAGGTGCGCTGCCCGGTCGCGGGGTCGTGTCCGGCGACCTCGCCGCCGCGCGTGAGGACGAGGGCGCCGTTGAGCGTCAGAGCGGGGCGGTCGGACCGCGCGGTCCACGCCTCGGCGAGCGCGGCGGGCAGTTCGACGAGCGAGCCAGGCACGGTCGACGGTGCCGGCGCCGTCTCGCTGACCGCCTTGCTCGCGGATCCGACGCTCCAGGCCACGAAGCCCGCGACGACGACCGCGACCAGGATCGCGGCCGAGACCGCGAGATCGACGCGGGTCCTGCGTTCGGGTTTCACCACGCGCCCGAGCCTAGCGGCGACGACGCCGGGCCGGCCGCATGCATACTCGGGGCATGTCGACGGCGCGCCTCCCGCTGACCCGCGCGCAGGGCTTCCTCGGGCAGCTGCTGCGGTTCGCGTGGATCGAGCTGCAGTGCTGCGCGTTCGCGATCGCCGTCTTCGTGGGGCTCGCCGGGTCGGCGCTGATCTGGTCTCGCTGGGACCCGCCGCTGGCGCGCTACGACGCGCTGCTGCTCTACGTCATCGCGGTGCAAGTGCTGTTCGTCGCCACCAAACGGGAGTCGTGGCGCGAGCTGGGGGTGGTCTGCGCCTTTCACCTGGCGGGCTTCGCCCTGGAGGTGTTCAAGGTCGCCGTCGGGTCCTGGGAGTACCCCGACGCCGCACTGACCAAGATCGCCGGGGTGCCGCTCTACGCGGGCTTCATGTACGCCGCGGTGGGGTCGTACGTCTGCCAGGCATTCCGGCGCTTCGACCTGACGGTGAGCCACTACCGGACCGGGGCGGTGCTCGTCCTCGCGCTGGCCGCGTACGCGAACTTCTTCACCCACCACGTCCTGCCCGACCTGAGGGTCGTCATCGCACTGGGCTTCCTGGTGGTCACCGCGCGCAGCCGCGTGTGGTTCACGGTGGGCGCACAGCGCTACTGGATGCCGCTGCCGCTCTCGTTCGTGCTGATCGGGTTCTTCCTGTGGATCGCCGAGAACATGGCAACCTTCCTCGGCGCGTGGCGCTACCCGGACCAGGGCGACGCGTGGCGGATGGTGCACGCGGGGAAGTTCGGCTCCTGGGTACTGCTCGTGAGTCTCAGCTTCGTGCTGGTGTCGCTGCTCGACCGCCGCGCGGCAGCGGGGACGTCCCCCGCCGACGCGGGAACACCGGACCCGGCGGTCGCGGCGGCGGACCGAACAGCGCCGTGAGGGCCTGCGTCAGCTGGCGTTGAAGCCGACGGAGCGGCTCTCATTGGTGCCGACCTCGACGTAGGAGACGCGGGCGGCGGGCACCAGGTACTGCTTGCCCTTCTCGTCCGTCAGCTCCAGCAGGTCAGTGCGGCCGGCCAGCGCGTCGGCGACGGCCTTCTTCACGTCTTCCGACGAGTCCTTGCTCTGCACCACGAGTTCGCGGTTCGAGTCCGCGATACCGATCTTGATCTCCATGCCACGAGGCTATCCGCAGGGGCCGCGGTCGTGCGGGCCGAGGCCGCTGTTTCTGCTGAGGGCAGTCAGCCCAGGCCGAGGGTCGCCATCCGCTCGGCGTGCCGGGTCTGCAGTGATTCGAAGAACTGCGCCACGCCCGGCAGGTCCCCGGAATGCTCGAAGAGCAGCGCGGCCAGCTCGTCACGGGTGGCGAGCACCTCCTGCGCCTGCGTGATGGCCTCCGACAGCAGGCGCCGGCCCCATAGTGTGAGCGGGGAGCGCAACGCCGGGTTCGCGGTCACCGCGGCGCGCACCCGCTCGACGGCGAAGTCGGACTCGCGGGTGTCGGAGAGCACCGCCGCGACCACCGCGGCCGGCTCGGTTGGGAGCGCGCGCGCCACCTCGGAGTAGAAGTCGGCGGCGAGCCCGTCGCCGATGTAGGCCTTGACCAGCGATTCGTTCCAGTTCCGGGGCGCCGTCCGCTCGTGGTAGCGGGTGATCACCGGCACGAAGGGGGCGGTCGCCGTCGCCACGTCCTGCCCGCGACGGTCGAGCTCGGTCTCCAGCCGCTCGAAGTTGCGCATCTGCGCCGCGGCCATCGACGAGACGGCGATCCGGCCGCGGAGGTCCGGCGCCATCTCGGCCTCCTTGGCGAGCCGCTCGAAGGCGGCGAGTTCGCCGTACGCCAGCACCGCGAACAGGGCCGCGACTCCCGGGTGCTCGGTGGTGATTCCCCGGTCCTGCGACTGTTCGCTCATGGTGCACATGCTAGTGCGGCCCGCTCCGCGGGGTAGGATGGTCGCCAGCGATCGACTTCGGTCGCCGGTAGTTGTGCGCGCACTCCGCCCCACCGCCTGACGGCGAGGGCGTCGAGGCGACGATGACGGTCCGAGACACGGGCCGGGGATTCATTGGCCGGAACAGTGCGCGCGTGAGAAATGAACGCGACGCATTCGCCGCCGATGAAAGGCAGAACCATCACCACCGCGAACAACGACATCCACACCGAGCCCGCCGCCGCCGAGGGACTGCCCGACGTCCACGTGATCGGCGACGATCACGTCTCGCCCAGCTTCGCCGAGCTCGGCGTTGACCAGGGCATCGTCGACGCGCTCGGCAAGCGTGGCATCGAGCGCACCTTCGCCATCCAGGAGCTGACGCTCCCGCTCGCGCTCGCCGGCAACGACCTCATCGGCCAGGCCCGCACGGGCATGGGCAAGACCTACGGCTTCGGCGTCCCGCTGCTCAACCGCCTGATCACGCAGGCCCGCGCCGACGTCGGCGAGGACGGCCTCCGCGCGCTCGACGGAACGCCGCGCGCGCTCATCATCGTCCCCACCCGCGAGCTCTGTGTGCAGGTCACTGACGACCTCGAGCAGGCCTCCGACAGCGTTCGCGTGCAGACCACCAAGGGCGAACGCGATCTGCGGATCACCTCGATCTACGGCGGCCGCCCCTATGAGGCGCAGATCGAGGCGCTGCAGAAGGGCGTCGACGTCGTCGTCGGCACCCCCGGCCGCCTGCTCGACCTGGCCAAGCAGGGCCACCTCGTGCTCGGCAAGATCCAGATCCTGGTGCTCGACGAGGCCGACGAGATGCTCGACCTGGGCTTCCTCCCCGACATCGAGCGCATCCTCACGATGGTCCCCACCGACCGGCAGACGATGCTGTTCTCGGCCACGATGCCCGGCCCGATCATCACGCTGGCCCGCACGTTCCTGCGTCAGCCGACGCACGTGCGCGCCGAGCACCACGACGACTCCGCGGTGCACGAGCGCACCACGCAGTACGTCTACCGCGCCCACGCCCTCGACAAGGTCGAGCTCGTCGCGAAGGTACTGCAGGCCGAGGGCCGCGGCGCGACCATGATCTTCACCCGCACCAAGCGCACCGCGCAGAAGGTGGCCGACGAGCTGGCCGAGCGTGGCTTCAAGGTCGGCGCCGTGCACGGCGACCTGGGTCAGGTCGCGCGTGAGAAGGCGCTCGGCAAGTTCCGTGACGGCTCGATCGACGTGCTGGTCGCGACCGACGTCGCCGCCCGCGGCATCGACATCGACGACGTCACGCACGTCATCAACTTCCAGTGCCCCGAGGACGACAAGACCTACGTGCACCGCATCGGCCGCACCGGCCGCGCGGGCAAGACCGGCATCGCCGTCACTCTGGTCGACTGGGACGAGCTGCACCGCTGGCAGCTCATCGACAAGGCGCTCGGACTCGGCCAGCCCGAGCCCGCCGAGACCTACAGCTCCAGCGAGCACCTCTTCACCGACCTGGGCATCGACCCCAAGGTCAAGGGCAGCCTGCCCGGCGTGCGCAAGCGCGCCGAGGGCGAGGTCGTGGAGCGCAAGCCTCGCGAGAGGCGCGAGAGCACCCGGTCGCGCACGCGCACCCGCGGCGGCCAGAAGGCCGACGGTGCCCCCGCCGAGGCGAAGCCCGCGACCGCCGCGCCGCAGTCGCAGGCACCGTCGAACGACGGTGCCGAGGGCGACGCCCCGGCCCGCAGGCGCCGTCGTCGCCGCCGTTCCGGCGCCGCCAAGGCCGAGGGCGCCGTGGCGGAGACCTCCGCCGAGTAGTCCCCCGAACGATGGACCCCGCTCCCGCCGCATGGCGGACGCGGGGTCCTCGTGCGTTTCGGAAGCGGTGAGCGGTCAGGACCTCCCGCCCGGAAGCACGAGCTGCGCAAGGCCGGAGTCGCACCCGAGCAAAAGCAGGATGGGGGCCGGATCTCCCTGTCGCATTGGGACTGGCGAGTCGCAACGGAACCGGGATGCGTCGAAGCGCGCTCAATCTGGCATAGACCATCGGCGCTGGCGAGGAGATTCCCGACCGGGCGCGGTGGAGGTAGCCGTCCTCTACGGCGGGGCCAGGTCGCTGGCGAGTGTAGCGTTGTTTCCCTCGGCGCGTGGATCATCCCCGTGAAAACTGGCGGCGGCGATCACCAGCAAGGTCACGAGTTGGAGACTCAGAATTACGATGAAAGCGGTGGTGTGCCCGCTGCTCAACAGTCCTGTAAACACTCCACCGATTGCCGCAACTCCGACAGCCATGGAGCCCTGTTGGGTAGTGACGAGGATGCCGCCACCTACTCCGGCATGGTCTTTGGGCATTGCACCGATGATCGAGATTTGTGATGATCCGATCGCAAGTGCTTGGCCGAACCCTATGAGAGATATCCCAGGTACAAGGACGGGGATCGGTGCACCGAGCGTCAGCGCGACAATCAGCCACGCGACGCCTACCGCCTGAATCATCAAGCCTAATGAGAACGTCCGGTCACCACTCCTACCCCGAAGGGCGGGCACAGCCAATGAACCCACGATAAAGGCGATCGGCATCGGAGCGACGACACCGGCGGCCGCGACGGGGCTGAGCCCGAAGCCCTGCTGAAGCGCCAACGGTAGCGCGAACAGGTATCCGGCCCACACCGCAAGGAACGGAATGAGGAGCACCAGACCGCGGCGGACACGTGGATGGGTGAGCACTTCAGGGGGCAGCAGAGGCGATGGTTGCTGTTTCTCAATGCGCCACAGGATCAGTGCTAGGGGAGGTACGGCCAGGAGCAGAGCGAATGACCAGCTACCGCGATTGAGGACAATGAGCAGTGTCACGATCAGTGCACCTAGAACCACAGTGCCGCGTAGGTCGACGCGCAGGGGGCGCGGCGAACGTGTCTCAGGAACGTGTCGCAGCACCAGGGCCATGGCCACGATGCCGATCGGTAGGTTGATCACGAAGATCGGCCTCCACGCGGCGCCCAGCAAATCGGCTTGTACGAGCACTCCGCCGAGTACCAGCCCAACGACGGCGGCGAGTCCACTGACGATTGCAAAGAGGCTCAACGCCCGTGGCCGGCGCTCGTCCTCGACGGCGGCGGCGATCGTGCCGAGCACCTGCGGCGGAATCATCGCAGCTGCGGCTCCTTGCGCTACACGGGCCGCGATGAGCGCTGGAGCCGTGGGGGCCAGGGCACAGAGGAGTGAGGCAAGAGTGAACAACGCCAGGCCCGCCACCAGGATTCGCTTGCGCCCATAGATATCACCAAGCCGACCACAGAGGACCAGCAGAACCGTGAAGGCCACGACGTAGCCGGCCACAACAAGCTCGAGTGTTCCCGGACCGGCGGTGAGGTCTGCGTCGATCTCGGCGAGCGCAATATTGACGATGAACGAATCCGCCATCGGCAGCAGCACCGCCAGTAGTACGACTGCCAGCCCGGTCGAGCTCAGCCTGTGTGGCATCTGATCTACTCTCACGGTAGTTCCCTTGTGGAACAACGTTGCAGCATGGAAATCCTCCGGCGGTGCACGTAGGCATCCACAGTTGGCCTCCCGGACTATTCAGAGTCGTGGACCAGTCGACATCTCGCCGCCGCTCGGCTCGTGATTCTGCCCGCGCGGACCGTCAGTCGGCACCGAGGTGCGCATCTCGCCTGCTCCGCACAGGTCCGCTATGTGGCTCGGCGTCAGGCCCGTGATATCGATCAAGAACTTGACGATCTTCCAGCATTCGGCCGTGGTTTCATCAATCTCACCGAAACAACGCACGTAAAGCGGAACCCACCTGAGCGCCTGCTCAGCGAGTTCTTCACGCGACGGTTCCGCACCGAACTCGGAGTATCCAATGCTGCGGTGATGAATGAAGAATGATCCCGGAAGCCGTTCGCAGAACTCGGTGTATTCGCGGGTTTGCAGAATCCAGTAGTGCCACACCTCGTCCACGTCTTGAATCACTGGCAGGAATAATCCCGCCAGTTCTTCGCGAAACATGGAAACTAGATAGAGATAGCGAAATGCCTCTCGGGTCTCACCGGCCGCTGTTTCGGCTGACACATTGTTGTGATGCTGGGTGTAGCTCACTGTCTCTTGGTAGAGATCTCCCAGGAAAAGCGCATCATTCGGAGGTGACATCTGTGCGTCCATCATTCAACCATCGGTACTTTCCGGATATTCCTATGTCTATTCGAGAATGGTGTTCTGCTGTCATCGGCTGTAGGCCCGTGAGATTCGACAGCGCTGCACGCAGCTCGAGCGAGGTCTCCTGCATCAGGGGCTCACCCGAGAACGTGGTGTAGGCGAGTACGGCGTCGCTATCGGTCACGTCGAGCTTGTATAAGAACACATCCGGGGCGTGGGCGGCGATCACCTCATCGAGCTCGCCGTGCGCGATCAGTCCTACCGGCCCAGAAAAGAGCTCCGGTTCGCGGCCGACAAACTTGACGATCTTGTTCGGGTCCGCCGATCCGTCGTCGGTGAGCACGCAATCACCTGTTCGATATCGAATCAGTGGCATGAACTGATTGCGTATCGACGAGACGACCAGGACATGAATCCCTCGGCCACCGGATATAGGAATTAGCTCGGCTTCCATGTCTTCAAGATAGGGGACATAACCCTGAGAGCTGTCGCTGTAGAACATGTAGCCGAGTTCAGTGCTACCGAACAGATCCACGACGGACCTGCTCAACCTGCGTTCGATGAATCGACGCGTATTCGTCGGCATCATCTCGTAGGCGTTGACGATACTGTCGGGATCGGGAATATCGGCGCGTAGGAGAAGATGTGCGAGGTGATTCGCCGAACAATCGAGGTGGTATCCGCCCGTCGTTCGCCGCGCTTGAGTGATCTCTTCGACCATCTCGGCCACATCGGAGTCGGTCCAGTCCGCCGGATCGAGAACACGGTTAATGTACAGTGTTCGCGAGTCGAGCCAGCGGCTGGAACGCAGTTCTTCCGCGCCTGATTCGGAGTTGACCCTCATTACATGATCGGTCGCGAGGCGTGTGGTGATCGACACTCGGGGCATTCCTCGGCGAAAACTCTCACCGATCATCGGGTGCGCTTGCCAGATGGAGTAGTAGCTTTTGAGCAGAAATAGTGGTGGGCGAATCAACGCCATTCGGGCATGATTGGTCCCGGTGCTGAAGACTATTTGGGCTTCGCCCGTATCAAGCGCCGATGCGGTCGCGGCGGTCATGAAGGATTCGGGGAATTCTTTCGCGACTTCACGTTTGGTGATGATCGCCGCATTGCCATCGACGATTCTACCGCGATAGAATGGCACGTCGCGAACAGCGTCGAGGAATTTCGACGCGATCGGGCGGACCTGAGTGTGCGGTGGCTGCAACTGCGGCGGCGCACTCAGAGCGCCGCCGCAGTCCTCGGAATTCACTTGTCCGAGATGCAACCGGGCTTGGAGATGCAACCGGGCTTCGAAATGCAGCCCTCAGACGCTGCACCGTTCGCTTCGAGCCACTTGGACCAGTTGGCATCCTGAGTCATCATCTGCACGATCGTAGACATTGAGTGCTCCTTACGTTGACTTTACTTTGCCATGACCGAGGGTACGCAAGGTCCACCAATCGCGCCAGGCGAGCAGTCTCCGACCGGTACGCCCACGCGGCCGTCCGCGACGTGGTCGCCGACGATCCGAGGGTGCTCCCGGAGCAGCTGCGTGGCCTCCTCGACGTGCTGCGCGGTGAACTCGTCGACCTCGGGGGCTCTTCGCGCCAGCCCCCGGCGGTGCGACCACGAACGTGCCGCCCAGGCCCTGATCGAAGATCAGCTCGGCGGCCGCGCGGGAATCGCTGCAGCTGAACGCTCGCCCGCGAGAGGCGCAGGAGGATGTGTATTTAATCACACTTACTTGTTAAGTTAATCGATCTTTAACGTGCGGTGGGCACGGTGGGGTGATGCCGTTGACGAAGTCCGCTGTCCGTGACATCGCCCGCTACGACCTTCCTGCCTCACTGGTGGTTTTCCTCGTCGCCCTACCGCTGTCGCTCGGTATTGCGATCGCATCCGGTGCGCCGCTGATGGCGGGGCTGATCGCCGCCGTCGTCGGCGGCGTGGTGGTGGGAGCCTTCGGTGGCTCACCACTACAGGTCAGCGGGCCGGCCGCGGGGCTCACCGTCGTCGTCGCCGGCCTCGTGCAGAGCGTCGGCTGGCAGGTCACCTGCCTCATAACCGTCGGCGCCGGTCTGCTGCAGATCGTCTTCGGCCTCAGCCGAATCGCCCAGGCGGCGCTCGCGATCGCACCGATCGTCGTGCACGCAATGCTCGCGGGCATCGGCATCACCATCGCCCTGCAGCAGGTCCACGTGCTCCTCGGCGGCACCTCCGCCAGCTCCGCCTGGGCCAACCTCGTCGCACTGCCGCAGCAGCTGACGCACATCCATTCGCCCGACCTGCTGGTCGGAGCGATCGTGATCGCCGTCCTGCTCGCGTGGCCGCGCCTGCCGGCGCGGGTGCGCAAGGTCCCCGGACCGCTCGTCGCGATCGTCGCAGCGACCGTCGTCGCGGTGATCTTCCCGATCGGCGCCGAGCGGATCGCCATTGACGGCAGCTTCTTCGACGCGCTCACGCTACCCGCGCTGCCAGACGGCAACTGGGGTGCCGTGGCTCTCGGAGTGCTCACCGTCGCGCTGATCGCCAGCGTCGAATCCCTGCTCTCCGCCGTTGCCGTCGACAAGATGCACAGCGGTCCGCGCACCGATTTCAACCGTGAGCTCATCGGGCAGGGCGGCGCCAACGCGCTCTCCGGCTTGATCGGTGGGCTCCCGGTGACCGGCGTGATCGTGCGCAGCACGGCCAATGTGAACGCGGGGGCCCGCACCCGTGCGTCGGCCATCCTGCACGGCGTGTGGATCCTGCTCTTCGCGGTCGTTCTCACCGGGCTGGTGCAACAGATCCCCAAAGCGGCGCTGGCAGGCCTGCTCGTGGTGATCGGCATCCAGCTGGTCAAACTCGCCCACATGAAACTGGCACGCCGAACCGGAGACCTCGGCGTCTACATGATCACCCTGGTGGCCGTCGTCTTCCTCAACCTGCTCGAGGGCGTCGCAATCGGCCTCCTCGTGGCGATCGCCGTGGTCCTCTGGCGGGTCGTGCGCGCAGAGGTGCACGCCGAGCCGTTCGGCACTGAGGGATCGCGACAGTGGCGGGTCACCATCGCCGGGTCGCTCAGCTTCCTCGCCCTGCCGCGCCTGCACAAGGCGCTCTCCGCGGTGCCGCCCCAGGCGCACGTGACGATCTCGCTGGACACCGACTTCGTCGACCATGCCGCATCCGAGATGATCGAGGACTGGACCCGGGCGCACACCGACAACGGCGGCACCGTCGTGATCGAGGAGACCGGAAGTGCCCGGTTGGAACACGCACCGACTGCACCGCCCAAGCGGCACACCGCCACGCGGGTGGCCGGCGTCGCGCCATGGAAATCGTGGCAGGGCGGACAGCGCCCAGAGCCGGGCGTTCAGACAGGCGAGTCCGTCGGCCGCGGCATCGAGCACTACCACCGCACCGTCGCCGGGGATCTCCTGCCGCACGTTCGCCCGCTCGCCGATACCCAGAACCCGGAGATCCTGTTTCTCACCTGCGCCGATTCGCGGATCGTGCCGAACGTGATCACCTCCAGCGGGCCGGGCGACCTCTTCACCATCCGCAACGTGGGAAACCTCGTCCCAGTGGACACCGGCGCCGACGTCTCGGTGGATGCCGCGCTCGAATTCGCTGTCGGATCGCTCGGCGTGGCCTCGATCGTGGTCTGCGGCCACTCGGCCTGCGGCGCGATGAAGGCACTACTCGGGTCCGCCGACGAGCCAGCTGGCGATGATTCCCCGCTGTCGAGCTGGCTTGCGCACGCGCGGCCGAGTCTGCATGCGTTCGAGTCGGGCGACCCGGCGCAGGAGGCCGCCGCACGCGCCGGGTACGACGAAGTCGATCAGCTCGGCATCGTCAACGTCGCCGAGCAGATGCGGAACCTGGCGACGCATTCCCTCCTCGCGGAGCGCGTGACCGCGGGCGAACTCCGGATCACCGGGCTGTTCTTCGATATCGCGTCGGCACAGGTGATCCAGATTCTGCCTGACGGGCCCGTGACAGCTGCACCAGCTCACACCCTCTGAATTCGTCGGGTACTCGGCCGAGAACGTACGTGGCCAGCCTGCTGGGGCTCTTTTCGCTGCTGGGTCGGCGATGATCGCGTGCTGTGCCGGCCTATCGACTACTCCCGCCGTATCTGCGAGCGACTCGAGCAGCTGTGTCCACGTGGGCAGTTCGAGCACAGTTCCTTCGCTTTCGATAGCTCCAGGGATTCAGGGAGCACGGCAAAGTGGAATTCGGTGAGGCGCCGAAGGTGCCGATGCCTGCTGACGCGGTTGTCGCGATCACGGTCTAGGGAGGTTCCCGAGATGAGGCACTGAGTAAGCAGATTCAGTGCGAGGCGCGTGAAGCGTCAGGGGCCTCGATCGCACTGCTTGGCCCATCGGCAAGCGACGTCTCGGAAACACGCGATGGAGCTACTCTCTGGTACACCAAGTTTGTTCTGTCGGCGCCGGCACCTCCCGCGCCCGTGACAGTCAAGTGTACGAGTGCCGGTAACGACGGTGGACCCAACTTCGTGCTCCTTGTGCCTGAGGGCACCGCACCACTTATCAGGTGATCACACGCAGATAGGTAGCTGTGACAGCAACATCCCCCGAACGATGGACTCCGCTCCCGCCGGATGGCGGTCGTGGGGTCCTCGTGCGTTCGGGAGGGTAGGGGCATGACCTCGCCCCCCGTCCCGGCCTGCACCGCCGGTACCCCGGCGCTCACGACGCGCCGCATCGCCGCGCTCGACGTTGCCCGCGGCATCGCGATCCTCGGCACGTTCGGTACGAACGTGTGGATCTTCACCGAGCCCCACGGCATGGTGGGCTACCTGGACTCCGTCGGCGCGGAATCGGTGCCGATCCGGGTGCTCCAGACCCTCGCGCAGGGCAAGTTCCTCGGATTGCTCAGCCTGATGTTCGGTGTGGGCCTGGCGATCCAGCAGGCCTCGGCGGCGCGCCACGACCGGCCGTGGCCGGGCCGGTACTGGCGCCGCGCGCTGGTGCTCTTCCTCGACGGCCTGGTGCACTTCCTGCTCGTCGCCGAATTCGACGTGCTCATGGGCTACGCCCTCGTGTCCTTCGTGGTCTCGGCGATGTTGATCCTGCGGCCGCGCGTGCGGCTGCGTTGGGCCGTCGGCTGCGCCGCGCTGCACCTGTCGGTCGTCGCGCTGGTGTCCGTCGGGATGATGCTGGAGGGGACCGGTGTGGGCACCGGCCCGGCGACGGCGCGGGCGAATCCGTACGCCGAGGGCTCGTTCTGGGACCTGGTGCTCTTCCGCGCCGACCACGCGTTGCTGTTCCGCGCGGAGACGATCTTCATGATCCCGCTGACGATCGCGATGTTCCTCACGGGCGCGGCCCTGTTCCAGGGCGGGCTCTTCGGACCCGACGGTGCCGCCCTCCGGCGCCGGATGATGTGGGTCGGCGGGATCGCGGCGCCCGTCGACCTCGCGATCGGGATCGCCGGTGCGCCACTGGGACTCGCGGGCCCGGCGGTCTTCGTCGGACGGTATGCGGTGGCCCCGCTGGTGGCGCTGGGTCTGCTCGCGCTGATCGCGGAGTTCTACCAGCGGCGGACGGTCGGCCGGATCGGCGCCGCGCTGAGCAACGTGGGGAAGACCGCGCTGAGCTGCTACGTGCTGCAGAACGTGATCGCCTCGGTGCTCTGTTACGGCTGGGGCCTCGGGCTGGCCGCGCGGTACGGCGCGGAGCACAGGCTCGCGTTCACGGTGGCGGTCTACGTCGCGGTGATGGCCTGCCTGCTCGCGGTCTCGGCGCTGTGGACCCGCCGGTTCTCCCGCGGGCCGATCGAGATGCTGATGCACCGCGCGGCGTAGGGGGGGGCAGTGCGGTCGGTCCCCCGCGGATACCGCGGGAGACCGACCGCACTCGGCTACGCCTCCGATCGCCGGCTACGCACCGCCCAGACACCCACGCCGACCAGCACCGCGACGACCACGGGGACGGCGACCCACAGCCACGTGTTCGACGAGGAGCCCTGCGCGTCGCCCGCGGCCTGCGTGGTCGACGGCGAGGCGGGAGCCGCGCTGGACGGCGAGCCCTTCACGGCTGCGGCCTGTGCCCCCTGGTCGGCGGGCGGTGGCGCGTCGACGACGGCGCCGGTGACCTGGTTCAGCCACACCTTGTCGGCGCGCGCCGCCCCGAAGTCGAAGAGGCCGTCGAGCTTTCCGGCCCGTTCGTCGGCCGATCCGGCGATCCGGCCGGTGCGCCAGTTGTCCTCGAGGAACCTGGTGATCGACGCCTGCTCGATGGCGTCGTGGTTCACCGAGTTCTTCCGCGCGAACGGCGAGATCAGCAGGAAGGGCTGCCGGGTGCCGGGTCCGCACCGCACCGATTGTCCGGCGAGGGCGGGCGCGGCGGCGTCGGCGCAGACGGCCCGGTCGAGCGTGGGATCCTTGCTGCCGGAGAGGATGACCGGCGGTCGATGGTCGTACCAGCCGTCCGAGTCGTCGTAGGCCAGGATCACGGCGGTCGAGGCCCAGTCCTTCGACTGCTGCAGCCGGTTCACGTAGGTGGTGACGAAGGTCTGCTCGTCCAACGGGTCCGAGTAGGCGGCGTGGCCGTCCTGGTACTCGCCGGCCTTGAGGAAGCTGACGGCGGGCAGGCTCCCCGCGCCGAGCGCGGCGTCGAAGTCCGTGAGGTCGTAGTTGTGGTTGGCGGCGCCGCCGCGCCCGATCTCGTGGACGTTCGCCGGGGCGACGTGGTGCTCGTTCGCCGTCGACCGGTAGTACGCGAACGGGTTGTGGTGCGGGCTGTAGTCGACCGACGCGTTGCCGGCGACGTTCTTGTGCGTCGTATTGCACAGCGCGCGCTGCGGGCCGGACGCCGCGGTGGACGGGCGGAAGCCACCCTGGAACCATCCCCACGTCACCGACTTCTCGGTGAGCAGATCGCCGATGTTCTTGCCCTGCATCGACGCGAGCGGATCCTTGCCCGTGCGGTTCTTGTTCGAGCAGTCGTCGAAGAGGGGATCGGGGTCCTCGTAGATCGTGCCCACGCCGTCGGCGCCGGGGGCACCGACGGTGTACTTGTCCGGCGTCGCGGTCTTCGCGCCCGTCGCCGCGTCGTGGGACTGCACGCCGTAGGTCTGGCCGGAGACGAGGTTGATCGCGCCGGGCGTCGAGGGGCCGAACTGCGTCGACCAGAAGTTGTCGTTGAGCGTGTAGTTCTGGGCGTAGTTCCACAGGCCGGTCACGGTGTTGCCGTCGTAGTAGCCCATGACCGAGCCGGGGTGTTCGAACATCCCGGGACCGGACGAGGCGCACTTGTCCTTCGTGGTGAACTCGACGAACTTGTCCATCGCACCGCCGTTGGCGGCCTCCTGCTCCGCCGTGTACTCGTGGTTCTGGTCGCAGGTGACTGCCTGACCGGGAGTGAAGCGGAAGGGCTTGTACTTGTTGGGATTCGCATCACCCGCGAGGCCGGCTCGCGTGAACGTCGCGACGTCGGAGGGCGTACCGGGTGCTGCGGTGAAACGCGGGGCATCGAGCCCCGATCCCTGGAGCTTCTCGCCGGCCGTGTTCGCAGCTATCGGGTAGGTGCCGAAGTAGTGATCGAAGGAGACGTTCTCGTTGAAGATCACCACCACGTGCTTGATCGGGGTAGCGGTGTCTCCGGGATCGGCGAAGGCCGCCGGTGCGCCGACCGCACCGGCGGTGATTGCCATCGCGGCTGCGCCGGTGAGGGCTGCGACGCGGGTAAGTAGCGGGCTGAGGGGTTTCACAGTAGGCCTCCTGTCGTGGAGCAGTCCGTTCCCGCGTCGCGGGGCGGAAGATAGAAGTAGCCGCCGCCAAACGGGGCGATGTAGTCGGTGAGCGGCTCGCCGCTCAGCCGTTCCTGAACCGCCTCGAACTGGGCGACGACATCGCGCTGCAGGCAGGTGAAGACCAGCCCGAGATCGAGGTTCCCGTTCATGTCGAGGCCGCCCGCGTAGTTGTAGGCGCGCCGGAAGATCCGCGAGCCGTCGGTCTCCGCCGTGCGCGGGTTCGCGAGCCGGATGTGGCTGGTCAGCGGAATGACGTCGCCGCCGGGATCGTCGGCGTACTGGGGTACGTCGGTTTCGGCGCTCCCGTCCAGCGGGGCGCCGCTCGCGCGGTCGCGGCCGAAGATGTTCTCCTGCTCGGCGAGTGAGATCCGGTCCCAGAACTCCGTGAGCATCCGGATCAGGCGGACGACGAGGAAGGTGCCGCCGCGGGTCCAGGGTTGGGCGGGATCGTCGAGCCATACCAGCCGGTCGAACTCCTCGGGCCGCACGTTCGACGTACCGTCCTTGAACCCGAAGTGGTTGCGCGGCGCGCCGTCGGGCCTGGGCGCCGGTTGGGTCCCGTCCTGCCGCCACCGGGGCGCGAGACCGCCGCGTCCTGCGCGGCTGAGGTCGCGGAGCGCGTGCAAGACGGTGTCCTGATCGGCGGCGCGGATCTCCAACAGCAGGTCGCCGTGGCAGCGGGTGGGATCGAGCCGGTCGTCGTCGAACTCGCGCATGGGCCGGATGCCCGTGGGGCGCCGGTCGGGGTGCCAGCGGTCGAAGAAGCTCGCGCCGTAGCCGATGTTCACGGTGAGGTCGGCGCCGCCGTCGAGCTCGGGGCCGAGTGTGCCGGAGTCGGTGGGCGGCGCGGTGATCGCGGTGGCGACGGGCGTGTGCGGCTGTTTGAGTGCCCGGATCCGCTCGGTGAGTGTGCGCAGGAGGTCGTCGGTCTCCTGGACGGAGCCGCAGGTCACGTCGAACGCGGCGTAGCTGGCGTGACGCTGCTCGGGCACCGCCGCCGGGGTCGACGGAGCGGCCGACCGCGAGCAGGCCGCGGCGCCCGCGACGGCGCCCGCCGCGGCGGCGCCGGCCAGGAAGCCGCGCCGCGACGCCTTCATTTCGTCCGCCTGACGTCGGCGATCGCGGCGATCGGGGCGAGGAGTTCGACGAGGCCACCGAAGGCCGTGTTCAGCCGCTGCCGGTCGGCGAGCGGGATCTCGGCGAGCGGGCGGTCGGGGAATACGGCCGCGAGATCGGCGCTCACCGCATCGGCGCGATCGAGCGCGGCCCGCGTCTCCGGAAGCCGGGCGTACCGCGTCGACAGGACGGCGCCGAGCGAGTCGAGGACGCGGCGGGTGCCCTCGAGGTTGGCCCGCGCGATGTCGAGCCCGGTGTGGGAACCCGCGTCGTCCACGCCCGTCAGTGTGAATTCGATGGTGTTCTCGGTGATCTCGTGCGCGCGCAGCCCGATCTGGAGGGGATTCACCGCGAGCGAGGGGTAATCCGCGAGCAGGTTGTCGACGTCTCGGACGAGCCCCTGCTCGAGCGCCGCGGGGACCGTCGCGGACGGTGCCCACAGCGCGGCCTCGATCGCGTGGAATCCGGACGCGTCCCCGGAGATGCGGCGGCCGTTGATCTTGCCGTCCCACTCGCCGAAGGCGTCGTAGGCCGCACCGAGCGTCTCGTAGAGCCGGTGCGCCGTGCGCCACGCGGCACGCTGCGCGTCGATGCCGTGCGCGGCGGCGAGCGTGGCGACGGCGTCGCGGAGCGCGGGCAGCCGGCCGCCGACCCAGGCCTGGTAATCGAGGGTCGCGGGCGTGAGATCCTGCGTCGAGGTCGGGATCACGGCGGGGCCGCGGGGCACGTCGCCCGGGACTCGGAAGGCGGTCCCCGTGACGGCATCGGTCTCCGCGAAGTAGCACTCGAAGTGGTAGTCGCCGGATCCGAGCGCGACCCGGAGGAGCCGGGTGGCGCGCGGCGCGAGCGCGTCGAGTTCGGCGTACACGGCACCGTCGGGACCGGCGAGGGCCAGTTCGAGGGACCGCGTCGACGTGTTCGTGACCGCGAAAGTCCGGTTCCCGGGGTCGACGGTGCCGGCCGGCGCGACGCAGCCGTCGAGCCGCGCCGGCACGGCGATCGTGCCGCGCGGTGCGGCGGCCTCGCCCGGGGCGCCGGGTGCCGTCAGGAGGTACGTGCCGCCGGCCGCGGCGACGACCGCGGCAAGCGTGAACGCGGTGGGCGCGACCCACCGTCCCGGAGTTGGCACCCGTCGACGCTAGCCAGCGGCAATCGGGCAAACCCGGACATGATACTGCGGCTTTCGAAGGACTTCATGCAGCGTTCACGGCCGCAAGGGGAGCGGGTGACGCGGCCTTGGCGAGGGCTTGGGACGCCGCGCTACGGGGAGCGTCGCTGCGCCTGCAGCGGGACGTGGCTGAGCCCGCCCCACAGGAGTTCGACGGTGGTGGCCACCGCCTCCTCCTTGGGGATGGGGCGGTCGGCGTAGAGCCAGTACCGAGCGCTGACCTGGCTGGCGCCCACGAGCCCCACGGCGAGCATCCGCGCGCGGTACGGGTCGAGGCCCGAGTCCTCGGAGACCAGGTCGTAGACGGCGTCGATGCACGCGTCCACCGCGCCCTCGACCCGCTCCTGCACGACGGGCTCGAGCACGTCGGACTCGAAGATCAGCTTGTAGCCCATGCTGTCGCGGTCGACGAAGTCGAAGAAGGACCGGACCGCGCCGATCACGCGCTCGTGGTTGTCGGTGGAGCTGATCAGCGCCTCGCGGACGCCGGTGACCAGTGCCTCGCTGTGCGCGGCCAGGACCGCGATGTAGAGCTCGAGCTTGCCGGGGAAGTGCTGGTAGAGCACCGGCTTGCTGACGCCGGCCCGCACCGCGATCTCGTCCATGCCGGCGGAGTGGTACCCGAGGTCGACGAAGACGCTGCTCGCGGCCTCCAACAGCTGGATGCGCCGTGCGCTCCGCGGTAGGCGGGCCGTGCGGCGCGGCGCTGGATTCGTCCCGCCGCGGGTATCGCCCGCCGCGGTCGTCGCGCCCAGGTCCGCCATGTGCTCCACCTCATCGTTTCCCAGAGCCGTGCGCGGCCCTGACCCGTCGACAATACTCCCGACCGTCGAGCTGACCCCCGCTTGCTCTGGCAAGCTGCCCGGTGTGTCGGTACTCGCAGCGGTGAATCGGACCAGTGAAGTCTGGCCCGGGGAATTCCTCACCCTCCGCGGGCGACGGGTGTTCGCCCGGCACGTCGACGCGCGGGCGGCGATCACCGCGCAGCTGGATCCGCGGCCCACGGCGGTGATGATCCACGGCCTCGGCGGCTCGTCGATCAACTGGACGGACCTGGGACAGGTGCTGGCCCCGGTGGCCGCCTCCTACGCACTGGATCTGCCCGGCTTCGGCCTCTCGGACCCACCCGCCGACGGCGACTACTCCATCGAGGAGTTCGCGCAGACCGTCATCGCCTACCTGGAGACGCTCGTGGCGGTGCGCGGCAGGGGAGTGCACCTGCTCGGCAACTCGCTCGGCGGCGCGATCGCGGTGCGGGTCGCGATGCTCCGGCCCGACCTGCTGCGATCGCTGGCGCTGATCTCCCCGGCGTTCCCGGACCTGCGGCCGCGGGTGCGGCGGCTGCAGTTCCTCCCGCTCTCGCTGGTGCGGCTCCCCGGGGTCGGTCCCGCGGGATTCCGGCTCATCGCTAGCGCCTACCCGGAGCGGCAGGTGGATCAGACCTTCCGGGAGATCCTCGTCGATCCGCGGGTGATGGGGCCGGTGCGGCGGCAGCAGGCCGTTGACCAGGCCGCGGCGCGCGCGTCGATGACCTGGGCCCCCGACGCGCTCGCGGCGAGCTTCAACGCGCTGGTCCGCAGCTGGATCGTCGATTTCGGCGCGACGCACTGGGCGGCGGCCCGGTCGGTATCGGTGCCCACCGCGGTGGTCTGGGGCGCGCGGGACTTGCTCGTGAGCGTCGGGGTCGCGCCGAAGGTGGTGCGCCACATCCGGGGCAGCACGCTGACCGTGTTCGAGGACGTGGGTCACGTGGCGCAGATGGAGAAGCCCGCCGAGACCGCACGGATCGTCGCCGACCTCATCGCCGCCGTCGAGCGACGGGACGCTCCTCCGGCCCGAACGCCCGGCTGACGGCGTCCGGCGCGTGTCGGTTCCACTCCGACCGCCCCGATCGTGGAATTCTTGACGACGTGAGTAGTCCTTCGAACCCGAGGCGTCCCCGTCCGGACGGGCGTGCGCCGCTGCGGGCCGAATGGGACCCGATCAACTCCTCCGCCGCCACCTCGGGCGATCACCGCAATCGCCCGCCGCGCGAGCGGGTCTACGCGAAGCAGGGCCGTCTCGGCCGGCTGCTGCGCACCTACGGCTGGCGCGCCTATGCGGTCCCGGTTCTCGCAGTGCTCACCGTGGTCGCCCTGGTCCTGACCTTCGGCGGCGACACCTTCCGTACGAAGAACACCGCCGAGACCTCGCCCGAGGGGCAGCTCTCCCGCAACCCGACGCCCGGTAAGACCATCGTCGGCGCACCGTCGAAGACGGTGCCGGGCCCCGTGCCCCAGGCCGGCGTGCTGCCCGAGGGTGGGCCTTTCACGGAGAAGGGCCAGGGCATCTGGCACGTCGTCCCCGGCGCCACGCCCCGGATCGGCAAACAGGACGAGGGCAAGCAGCAGCTCTTCACCTACATGATCGCCGTCGAGGACGGCGTCGACATGGGCGCGCTCGGCGGCGACCAGCCCTTCGCCACGATGATCGACCGCACCCTTGCGGACCCCCGCAGCTGGATCCATGACCCCGCCGTCGCCTTCCAGCGGATCGACAAGGGCACGCCCACCTTCACCATTTCGTTGACCTCGCCGATGACCACCCGATCGGCCTGCGGCTACACCATCCAGCTGGAGTCGTCCTGCTACAACGGCGAGCTGGGGCGCGTCGTCCTCAACCTGGCCCGCTGGGTGCGCGGCGCTACCGCCTTCGAGGGTGACCTCACCGGCTACCGGCAGTACGCGATCAACCACGAGGTCGGTCACGCCATCGGCTACCCGCAGCACGTCCCGTGCCCCGCGCAGGGAGCGCTGGCGCCGATCATGATGCAGCAGTCCTTCGGCGTGAAGAACCGCGACATCTTCGACCTCGACAAGTCCGAGGGCTTCGGCAACGACCTCGCCTGCCGGCCCAACTCCTGGGTCGCACCCGTCCTCAAGTAACGGCCCCTCCCGCCTGACGGCGACTACCCGACCGGGCCGCGGACCCTCGGGAATGGTGGCGGGCGCACCGTCGTTGAGCAGGAGGTGAGTACCCTGCCCCCGCTTGTGGAACCCGCCGCCGAACTGACCCGCGATGAGGTCGCGCGCTACTCGCGGCACCTCATCATCCCCGAGATGGGGGTCACGGGGCAGAAACGCCTCAAGAACGCGAAGGTGCTGTTCATCGGCGCCGGCGGGCTCGGCAGCCCCGCGCTGCTGTATCTCGCCGCCGCGGGCGTCGGCACCATCGGGATCGTCGAGTTCGACGAGGTCGACGAGTCCAACCTGCAGCGCCAGGTGATCCACGGCGTCTCCGACCTCGGCCGGCCGAAGGGCGAGAGCGCGCGCGCTTCCATCGCGGAGATCAACCCGCTGGTCACCGTCAACCTGCATCCGATCCGGCTGGAGCCTGACAACGCGGTCGAGCTCTTCGAGCAGTACGACCTGATCCTCGACGGAACCGACAACTTCGCCACCCGCTACCTCGTCAACGATGCCGCGGTGCTGGCGCACAAGCCCTACGTGTGGGGCTCGATCTTCCGGTTCGAGGGCCAGGCCTCCGTCTTCTGGGAGGACGCGCCCGACGGGCCGAACGGCGAGAAGCAGGGCCTGAACTACCGCGACCTGTATCCCGTGGCGCCGCCGCCCGGCATGGTGCCCTCGTGCGCCGAGGGTGGCGTGCTCGGCATCCTGTGCGCCTCGATCGGCGCGATCATGGGCACCGAGGCGGTCAAGCTGATCACCGGTATCGGCGAGTCCTTGCTCGGCCAGCTCATGGTCTACGACGCCCTCGAGATGAGCTACCGCACCCTGTCGATCCGCAAGGACCCCGCCGCCCCGCGCATCACCGGGCTCATCGACTACGACGAGTTCTGCGGCTTGGTCTCCGATGAGGCCGAGCGCGCCGCCGCCGGCAGCACCATCACGCCGAAGGAACTCGTCGGGATGGGTTCCGCCGGCGTCGATTACGAGCTGGTGGACGTCCGCGAGCCCGTCGAATGGGAGATCGTGCACCTCGACGGCGCGAAGCTGGTACCCAAGGGCTCCTTCGAGACCGGCGAGGGGCTCGCCCAGGTCTCCGGCGACAAGAAGCTGGTCCTGTACTGCAAGACCGGGATCCGCTCCGCGGAGGTGCTCGCCGCCGTGCAGGGCGCGGGTTACCGCGACGCCGTGCACCTGCAGGGTGGCATCACCGCCTACGCGAAGCAGGTCGATCCGTCGCTGCCCGTGTACTGATCACACCTCGATCAGGCGCTTGACCAGCTTCCCGGTGGGGGTGCGGGGCAGGGAGTCGACGAAGCGCACGGCGCGGGGGAGCTTGTAGCGGGCCAGTTCCCGGCCCGCGTAGTCGATCAGTTCCTGCGCCAGCGCGTCCGACGGTGCCGTGCCGGGCGCCAACTGCACGCAGGCGAGCGCGGTCTCGCCGAGCTCGTCGTCCGGCACACCGATCACCGCGACATCGGCGACGGCGGGGTGCATGATCAGCGCGCTCTCCGACTCCTGCGGGTAGACGTTCACCCCGCCGGTGATGATCATGAAGTCCTTGCGGTCGGTGAGGTACAGGTAGCCGTCCTCGTCGAGGTACCCGACATCTCCGGTGGTGGCCCAGTTCTCGTGCTCCGGATGCTTTGCGGCGCGGGTCTTCTCAGGCGCGTTGTGGTAGGCGAAGGGCATCTGCTCGCGCTCGAAGTAGATGGTGCCCACCTCACCCGTGGGGAGGACGGCGCCATCTTCCCCGCAGATCCGGGCGATGCCCAGCCCGGCGCGCCCCACGGACCCGGGGCGCTCCAGTGCCTCCTGTGGGCTGATGAAGGTGGCGCCGGCCGCCTCGGTCGAGGCGTAGTACTCGTGGATCACCGGCCCCCACCAGGCGAGCATCGACTGCTTCACCTCGGCGGGGCACGGCGCCGCGGCGTGGATCGCGACCTTGAGGCTGCTCGTGTCGTAGTGTGCCCGCGTCTCCTCGGGCAGCTTGAGCATCCGCACGAACATCGTCGGCACCCACTGGCTGTGGGTCACGCGGTACTTCGCGATCAGCGCCAGTGCCTCCTCCGGATCGAAGCGGTGCATCATGATCACGGTGCCGCCCACGGACATGGTCACGCCGCAGAAGCGCAGCGGCGCAGCGTGGTACAGCGGCGCGGGGGAGAGGTACACCGTGTCGGCATCCATGCCGTACATCGGCGCGAAGATCGCGGTGTACGCGTCGGGAGTGGCGTCCACCTGTCCCTCCGGCAGCGGGATCCGGATGCCCTTGGGGCGGCCCGTGGTGCCGGACGAGTAGAGCATGTCGGTGCCGCGGGGCTGATCGGTGAGCGGGGCGGAATCGGCCGCCGCGAGCACCGCGTCGTAGTCGGCGAAGCCCGCGATCGGGCCGCCCCACGCGATCGCGTGCCCCGGCCCGGCGAGGGCGGCGAGCTGCAGCGCCTCCGAGACCGCCTCGGCCACATCGGCGCCCGCGAACAGGGCCTTGGCCTCGCAATCAGCGAGGATGTAGTTCACCTCGCCGGGCGTGAGGTGGACGTTCACCGCCGTCACGTACAGGCCGCTCCGGATGGCCGCCGCGTACGCCGAGAAAATGCGCAGATCGTTCCCCGCCACGATCGCGACGGTGTCGCCGCGACGCAGCCCCAGGGCGCGCAGGTGGTGCGCGAGCCGGGTGGACTCCTCGCTCAGGCGGGCGTGGCTCAGGATCTCGCCGGTGGCGGCGTCGATCGCTGCGGGCTTGCCGGGGGAGAGCTCTGCGAACGCTCCTGGAAACATGAGAACCGCCTTTAACTTCGAGGTGGTCTCACGGTAGCGCCGGAGCGGGGCGCCCGAAGGGCTTCAAGCGAAGTCGTCGACCAAGCGTGTCATTGCGATCGCGAAGGGGGCTCCTATCGCGTCTCGTCGGCGGCCGAGAGCCAGCCCGCGTAGTCGTCGAGCAGCGCCACTAGGGGCAGGACGTCGACGTTCCCGACGGGCTCGCCCCGCAGCGCCGCGCGGATCCCCGGCACGCGGGCAGCGATCCGGGCGCGCTCGGAGAGCTCGTGATGGCTCAGGCCCCGCTGCTCGCCGAGCACGATCCGCCGCGAGTGCGCGCCGCGCAGCGACTCCGTGAGCGCGGCGAACTCGTCGCGGTCCAGCGCTGGCAGGTGCACCGAGAAGCTCATGACCGGGCCGGGTTCGGCGTCGTCCCGGTCCGCCGACTCCTCGAGCCAGTCCGCGTACTCCTGGCTCAGGTCGTCCAGGGCCTCCTCGTCATCGAAGGAGAGCTTCCGGCCCTCGACGGCGGCCCGCAGCGCCGAGACCAGCGCGCGGACGGTCTCCGGATCCGACGACGCCGCGTACCAGCGGTGCGCCTCGTGCGGCACCACGATCCGGCCCGGGCGCCCCGCCGTGAGGCGGGCGCGGACACCGTCGAACTCGGCGACAGTGAGGTCGGGGAACTGAACGGAGACGGTCACGACGGGGCGGGAGTCTGGCACGCCCTCCATTGTCCCGGAGTTCGTTCTAGGGTGGGGGCATGGCCCTCGAAGGTGAATACGCAACTGAGAAGGCCGGCTGGGTCGCGGACCAGCTGGCGAAGATCGACGAGACCGGGACCACCGATGCGGTGTCGGTCGCGGGGATGGCAGTGGTGGTCTTCACTTACCGCGGCCCCAAGTCCGGCAAGCTCTATCGCCGTCCGCTGATGCGGGTCGAGCACGACGGCGCGTACGCCGCGTTCGCGTCGAAGGGCGGCGCGCCCGACAACCCCGTCTGGTACGCATCGCTGCTCGCCAACGACGAAGTCGACGTCCAGGACGGCACCACCGTGGTCTCCGGTCCGGTGCGCGAGATCCACGGCGCCGAGCGCGACGAATGGTGGGCGCGCGGCGTCGCCGCCTACCCGCCCTACGCCGAGTACCAGGAGAAGACGGACCGTGTGATCCCCGTCCTCCTGGTCGAGCCTGGCCGCGCCTAGCGGCCCCATCGCCCGCGCGCGGGTAGATTTCATGAGGTGAGCCCCGTCGAACCTCCCGCGCACGTCCTGTCCACCTTCGGCCTGGACGAGACCGAGCCGATCGCACTCGGCGCCGAGTGGGACGGCGGCTGGCGCTGCGGCGAAGTGGTGCTCTCGCTCATCGCCGACCACGCCCGCGCCGCGTGGTCGGCGCAGGTACGGGAGGACCTCTACGTCGAGGGCATGCGCCTGGCCCGGCCCTTCCGCGCCACCGACGGCCGGTACGTGGTCTCGAGCTGGCGGGCCGATACGTTCATCGCCGGCTCGGCCGAGCCGCGCTTCGACGAGATCATCTCCATGGCGAACCGCCTGCACGAGGTGACGGCCAAGCTCGAGCGGCCGCGCTTCCTCGCCTCGCCCACCGTGGCACCGTTCACGGACGTCGACTACTTCGGCTTCGCCGATCGCGCCGCGTGGGAGGACAAGCCGCTTGCCATGGCGCGCAAGCTCGGCGCCCTGGACGAGACGGTGGAGCACCGGGAGCGCGCCGTCGAGCTGGTGATGGAGCTCGCCGCGCTGCGCACGCCGGTGCAGGAGGCGCCGCAGCTGGTCCACGGCGATCTCGCCAGCTCCGTGCTCTTCGCGGGCGCCGCCGCGCCGGGCATCACCGACTTCACGCCGTACTGGCGCCCGCCCACGTGGGCCGCGGCGGTCGTCGCCGTCGACGGGCTCTCCTGGGGCGGCGCCGACGACGGCCTCCTCATGCGGTGGGCGGACCTGCCCGAGTGGCCGCAGATGGTGCTGCGCGCCCTGATCTTCCGGCTCGCCGTGCACGCCGTGCACCCGCGCTCCGAGGCCGAGGCGCTGCCCGGCCTCGAGCACATCGTCGAGATCGGCCGGTGGCTGCTCTGACCGGTGCCTCGGCGCAGCGGCGGATCCTCGTCGCGCACGGCACCCGTTCGGCGTCCGGCATCGCCACGGCCCACGCGATCGCCGATGCCGTCGGCGCGCGCACCGGCCCGGTCGACGTCGCCTTCGTCGACGTGCGGGGCCCGTCACCGTCGGACCTGCTGCGCGAGTCCGCACGCCCGACGGTGCTGGTACCCGCCTTCCTTGCCGTCGGCTACCACGTGCGCACCGACGTGCCCCGGCACGTCGCGGCGAGCGGGCATCCCGCCGTCACCGTCAGCGCGGCGCTGGGCCCGGACCGCGCGCTGGTCGGGGCGCTGCTGCGCCGGCTCCGCGAGGCGGGGTGGCGGTCCGGCGATGTCGTGGTCCTCGGCGCGACCGGCTCGTCGGACCCGCACGCCCGCGCGGATGTGCGGACGATGGCCGGGTACCTCGGCGAGGCCGTGGGTGGCGTGGTCGAGGTGGGCTTCCTCGCCGCCGGCAGCCCGACGGTGGCGGACGCGGTCGCAGCCGCGCGGGTCCCGGGGCGGCGGATCTTCCTCGCCGCGTACCAGCTGGCGGAGGGGCTGTTCCACGACCGGCTCGCGGCGGCGGGCGCCGACGGGGTGGCCGCGCCGCTCGGGGCCGCGCCCGAGGTGATCGACCTGCTCGTCGAGAGGTTCGCTCAGAGGCGGTAGTCGCGCAGGGGGATCCGGTCGCCGTCGGCGAGCACGCCTTCGGCGCGCAGGCGCTCCAGCTGCTGCGTCGCGATGTGTGCCGCGGGCCGCCCGCTGGCCGGTACGACCCGGTGCCACGGCAGGTCGGAGGCGTCGGTGCGCATCACCCAGCCGACGATCCGCGGCGAGCTCAGGTCCAGCTCCCCGGCGATGTCGCCGTAGGTGCGCACCCGGCCGGGCGGGATCGCCTCGATCAGCGCCCGCACCGCCTCGACCTGCTCCTCGGTGACCTTCGCCATCGGCCTATCCGATCAGGCGGCGCGCGTACTCGCCGACAGTCATCGGGATCTCCTGCGCCACCATGTGGTCCGACGGCACCGCGATCACCTCGACGGCGCCTGGCATCGCCGCCAGCTGCGCGTCGGTGACGAAGTGGGCGCGCTCGGCGCGCAGCAGCACCGTCGGGATCGACGACGGTGCGCCGACGGCGGGGCGGGCCAGCTCGCCCCACAGCGCCGCGACCGCGGCGCAGCTGATGTCCCACTCCCAGCGGCCGGAGTCGCGCCGCACCAGGTGCTCGGCGATCTCGTCGTCGATCACCGGCTCGGGCACCTGCGCCCAGGCTCCGGACCGCTTCTCCTGCTTCGCCTCCTCGGGCGAAGTGAAGTCGAAGAATTCGATGGTCTGCGCGGCGATGGTGCCGCACATCTCGGGGTCGAGCTCCTGCGCGGGATCGAGCAGCAGGAGCGCGCGCACCAGGTCGGGCTGGGCGGCGGCCAGCCGGCAGGCGAGCGCGCCGCCGAGCGAGTGGCCGATCACTGTGACGGGTCCGCCGCCGTGCCGCTCGACCACCTCGGCCAGATCCGCAACGTGCTGCTCCAGATGCCAGGGAGGCGCCCACGTCGAGCGGGCGTGGCCGCGCAGGTCCGGGGCCAGCACGCGCACGCCCGGCAGCTCGTCGTCCGCGAACCGCCGCCAGCGCGCACCGTGGCCGGTGACGCCGTGGATCGCGAGCACGGTGGGCGTGCCCGGCGCGTCCGGGCCGTAGACGTGGGTGTTGAGCATGCACTCGATCATGCCCTGTGCGGTGCCCCCGCGAAGCTGTCGGTGGGCTGTGATGTGATCGACGGACGCGGTCGGAGAGGGGGTGCGCGCGTGAACGCCGGAACCGGAAATCGAGGGACCGACGGTGCGGGGAAGCACCGCCGGCCGCGCCTGCGGCTGCAGTACACGCCCCCGGAGCCGCCCGCCGTCCGCGAATGGGGCGGCACGATCGCCGCGCTCGCCTCGCCCGCCACGGGCGAGCTGCCCCTGGACGTGGGTGGCTGGGCGCCGTACCGGATCCGGGGTGGGCCGGGCACGGGCAAGACCTCGGCGTTGGTCGACATCGCGGTGGCGAAGCTCACCGACCCGTTCGTCGAGCCGGAGTCGGTGCTGCTCCTCACCGGCAACAAGCGGGCCGCCGGCGCGTTGCGGCGCGAGCTCTCCGCCCGGGTGCTCGCGGGCAACGAGGGCGTGCACGCCTCGGGCGAGCCGCTGGTGCGCACGGTGCACTCGTTGGCCTTCGCGGTGCTGCGGCTGCAGGCGTCCAGCACCGGCAGCCCGCCGCCGCGCCTCATCACCGGTTCGGAGCAGGACGCGGTGGTGCGGGAGCTGCTGCGCGGCAACGTGGAGGACGGCGGTGCCCACTGGCCGGAGCGGCTGCGGCCCGCGCTCGTCACCCACGGCTTCGCGGGCGCGCTCCGCGACCTGTTCGCGCAGGCCGCGCAGCGCGGCGCCGGCCCGGAGGAGATCGAGGACCTCGCGCGGCGGTACAACCGCGGGGAGTGGCTCGCGGCGGCGAACGCGCTGCGCGAGTACCAGGAGACCACGCTGCTGCGCGGCTCCGTCGGCCTCGCCGGCCCGCAGGCCGTCGCCCCGGCGGTGGACGCGGCCGAGCTCATTGACGCCGCCGTCACGGCGCTGGCCTCGGACGATGCGCTGCTGGCCCAGCAGCGCGAGCGCATCCGGTTCCTGCTGGTCGATGACGCACAGAACCTCGATCCGCTGGCATCGGCGCTGATCCGGCTGCTGGGCACGGGTACGGAGCTCACCGTGATCGCGGGCGATCCCGATCAGGCGGTCAACTCCTTCCGCGGCGCCAGCACCCGCTTCCTGCAGAACCTCGACGTCACGCCCGAGCGGGAAGTCCTGCTCGAGCGGAGCTTCCGCTTCGGCGAGGAGGTGGCGGGCGCCGTGAACCGCGTCTCCGCGCGGCTGCCGCACCGCTTCGGGGCGGTCGCGCCCGAGCGGCCGCGTCCCGGTACCGCCGCCGTCCGGCTGTTCTCCACCGCCGCGAAAGAGGCCGACGCGATCGCCGCGATGCTGCGCCGCGAGCACGTCCTGGGCGGCGTCCCGTGGGAGGACATGGCCGTCGTCGTGCGGTCCGTCTCCGCCTCGATCGCGCCTCTGCGCCGCGCGCTGGCCTACGCCGGCGTGCCGGTCACCGTGCCCGCGGACGACGTGCCGCTCGCCCGGCAGCGCGCCGTGCACGCGCTGCTCCTCGTGCTGCGCGCGGCCGTCGCGCCGCAGGGGCTCGATCCGGCGGAGGCTGTCTCGCTGCTGTCGGGCCCCGTCGGTGGCGGCGACCCGCTCACCGTGCGCCGCGTGCGGCGCGCGGTGCGCCGCGCCGATCCGGCGGAGGACCGCGGGTCCGCCGAGATCCTCACCGCGGTGCTCACCGGCGCGGCCGAGTTCGCGCCGTACAAGGCCATGCTCACCGAGCTCGAGGCGGAACCCGTGGAGCGAGTGCTCGCCGCGGTCCGGGCCGCCGGCGCCACGGCCGAGCACGGCACGGTCGAGGAGGTGCTGTGGTCGGCGTGGGCGGCCACCGGCCTCGCGGCCCGGTGGGGCGCGCTCGCCCTGCGCGGCGGCACCCTCGGCGGGCAGGCCGACCGCGACCTCGACGCGGTGATGGGCCTGTTCGACTCCGCCGCCGACTTCACCGACACCCTGCCCACCGCATCCGTGAGCGCCTTCGTCGAATACCTGGAGCAGCTGCAGATCCCGCGGTCCGACCGCGCTCGGGGGCGCAGCGGGCAGGCCACCGTCCCCGGCGTCACGCTGCTGTCGGCGCACAGCACCGTCGGGCGCGAGTGGGAGGTCGTCGCCGTGGCCGGGGTGCAGGAGGGGCGCTGGCCCAACCTGCGTCGCCGCGGCGGCCTGCTCGGCACTGACGAGCTGCTGGACGCGCTCGACGGGATGGATCCCGCGGCGCTGCCCACGGTCTCGCGGTCGCTGCCGCTGCTCGCGGAGGAGCGGCGGCTGCTGCTCGTCGCCTGTTCGCGAGCCCGCCGCACGCTGCTCATCACCGCCGTCGACACCGCGGACGGCGACGGCGACCTGGTGCCCTCGAGGTTCCTGCAGGGCATCGCGCCGTCGGGCGGCGACGATCCCGAGACCTATACGCCGGCGGTGGAGAGCTCCCCGTCGGCCTCGCTGGACCTGCGCACCCTCGTGGCCGTGCTGCGCACCGCCGCCTGCGATCCCGCGCGCGAACCGGAGGAGCGCGCTCACGCGGCGCGGCAGCTCGCCCGGCTCGCGGCCGACCGCGTCCCCGGAGCGCACCCGGACAGCTGGTACGGCGTGGCCGGCGCCAGCACCGACGATCCGCTGTGGTCGCCGGAGGACGGGCCGGTGGCGCTGTCCCCGTCGAACGTGGAGGCGCTCTCGGCGTGCTCGCTGCGCTGGATGCTGGAGCGCTTCGGCGGCAGCGACGGCGACTCCGCGAAACAGGCCACGGGCAACCTGGTGCACACCCTGGTGCAGGCGGTGGCGGGCCGCATCCCCAAGGACGAGGTGACCCGCTCGCTGGAGAAGGTCTGGGACCGCGTGGATCTGGAGGCCGACTGGTTCGCGCAGCGGGAGCTGGCGCGCACCGAGGAGATGCTGGAGTCCTTCCGATCCTGGCTCGCGGGCAGCCGCGGCGAGCTCACCGAGGCCGGCGTGGAGATCGGCGTCGACGCAGTGATCGAGGGTTCGGGGGACGATCCTGACGTGCGGATCCGCGGCCGGATCGACCGGCTGGAACGCGACCCTCTCGGGAGGGCCGTCGTGGTGGACGTCAAGACCGGTCGCACCCTCCCCACGCAGGCGGAGGGGCAGGCCCAGGCGCAGCTGCGCACGTACCAGGTGGCCCTCGCGCACGGCGGGATCGGCGGCGTCCCGGAGACCCCGGGTGGCGGCAAGCTGGTGTACGTCGCGAAGGCGCACAACAAGACCGGCGCCACCGTCCGCGAGCAGGACGCGCTCACCCCGGCCGACGTGGACGAATGGCTCGGCGTGATCCGCGAGGCCGCGCGCCGCACCCGGGGGCCGGAGTTCCCCGCCACCCTGAACGCGTCGTGCCAGTACTGCGCGGTGGCGTCGTGCTGTCCGGTCGTGGACAAGGGGAGGAGCGTCGTCGATGACTGAGGTATTCCCGCACGCGCCGCTGATCTCGGCGGTCGACCTGGCGCACGAGCTGGGCCAGGCCTTCGCGCCGACCGAGGAGCAGCGCGCCGTCATCGAGGCGCCCCTCGGGCCGTGCCTGGTCGTCGCCGGGGCGGGCGCGGGCAAGACGGAGACGATGGCCGGGCGCGTGGTGTGGCTCATCGCCAACCGCTACGTCACGCCCGACCAAGTCCTCGGCCTCACCTTCACCCGGAAGGCCGCGCAGCAGCTGATGATCCGCGTGCGCAAGCGCCTCGCTCGCCTCGCCGGGGCGCCCGTCGTCGACCGGATCGACCCGTCGGGGGAGTTGCGGGCGTCACTGCGCACCGTCGAGCCCGAGATCGGCACCTACCACGCCTACGCGGGGCGACTACTCGGCGATTACGGCATGCTGCTGCCGGTCGAGCCGTCAGTGCGCCTCGTCTCCGAGACCGAGCGGTGGCAGATCGCGTACGACGTGGTCACCGGGTGGGACGAGGCGCTGGAGCTGGACCGGAATCCGGCGAACCTCACGGAGTGGGTGCTCGGGTTGTCCGGCGCGCTCGCCGACCACCTCGTCACGCCCGATCAGCTGGAGGCCGACGACGACGAGCTGGAGCGCCTGATCGGGCTGCTGCCGCCCGGGCCGCGGCAGCGGGCCGCGCCGAACGCGGCGCTGCTCAAGGCCGCCGAGGTGCAGGAGCAGCGGCGCAGGCTGATCCCGCTGGTGCGGGCCGTCGCCGCGGAGATGCGGGCCCGCGAGGTACTCGACTTCGGCAGCCAGATGGGGCTCGCCGCGCAGCTCGCGCTCGCCAATCCCGACGTCGCGGGCCTCGAACGGGCACGGTTCGGCGCCGTCCTGCTCGACGAGTACCAGGACACCGGGCACGCGCAGCGCATGCTGCTGGCGTCCCTGTTCGGCGGACCGTCGGGCGCCGCCGCCGTGACCGCCGTGGGCGATCCGATCCAGTCGATCTACGGCTGGCGCGGCGCGTCGGCGGCGAACCTGCCGCGCTTTGCCACGGACTTCCCGCAGGCCGACGGCAGCCCCGCCCCGCGCCGCGAGCTGCTCACCAGCTGGCGCAATCCGACGGGCGCGCTGGACCTCGCCAACGCCGTCTCCGAGGACCTGCGCAGCCGCGGCGTCCCCGTCTCCGAGCTCAAGGCGCGGCCGGACGCGCCGGAGGGCGACCTGCGGATCTCCCTGCACTCCACCGTCATCGACGAGCGCGACTGGGCCGCCGACGCGATCGCCGAGCAGTGGCGCGGCCGCATCGAGGCGGGGCAGGAGCCGCCGACGGTGGCCGTGCTCGTGCGCCGCAACGCCGACTCCGCGGGTATCGCCGCCGCTCTCGGCGAGCGCGGCGTGCCCGTCGAGGTCGTGGGCCTCGGCGGGCTGCTGAGCACGCCCGAGGTGCAGGACGTGGTCGCGCTGCTGCGGCTTGCCGTCGAACCGCTCGCCGGCACCGCCGCGATGCGGCTGCTGACCGGCCCGCGGTGGCAGCTCGGCGCCGCCGACCTGCGGGCCCTGTGGAACCGCGCGCGCCGGATCGCGCACACCACCGGTCGGGCGGCCGCGGGCGCCGTCGCCACCCCCGAGCAGCTGGACGCTGCCCTCGACGCCGCGCTGCCCTCGGAGAGCCTGGACGCTGCGGGCCTCGGCGACGCGATCGCCGATCCGGGGCCGGACGCCGACTATTCGGCCGCGGGCCTGGCGAAGATCCGCTCGCTGGACCGCGAGGTGCGGCACGTCCGCGAACGCCTCGGGCACCCGCTGCCCGAGGTCGTGGCCGAGGCCGAGCGGGTGCTGGGCGTGAGCATCGAGACCCGCATCCGCGCGTCCCGGCAGCTGGGCGGCCGCGCCACCGGCCGAGAGCACCTCGACGCCTTCGCCGACGTGGTCGTCTCCTACGCCGAGCGGCCCACCGCGACCCTGCCCGGGCTCCTCGCCTTCCTCGCCGCCGCGGAGAAGGTCGAGGGCGGCCTTACTCCGGGCGACGTGGAGGTCGCCACCGACCGGGTGCAGGTGCTCACGGTGCACTCCGCCAAGGGCCTCGAATGGGACGTGGTGGCCGTGCCGCACCTGTCGGAGGGCATCTTCCCGTCGAACCGGGCGCTGCCCACCTGGCTGTCGACGCCCGCCGAGCTGCAGCCGGACCTACGCGGCGATCTCGCCGAACCGGGCGGCTCCGTTGACGATGGGCCCGCTCGCTCCGCTCCCGGCGCCGGTGACGGCGTGCCTCGGCTCGACCTGGACGGCTGCAACAACCGCAAGGACCTCGAGGACGCCCTGGATGCGCACCGCAAGGCGCTCAAGGGCATGAACATGCATGAGGACGAGCGCCTGTTCTACGTCGCGGTCACGCGCACCCAGTCGGTGCTCCTGCTTTCCGGGCACTACTGGAGCGAGGACGTGAAGACGCCGAAGGCACCGTCGCGCTTCCTGGTCGCGGCGCGCGACCACGCGCCTGAGGCCGTCACCGGGTGGGCCGCCGAGCCCCTCGAGGACGCGCCCAACCCACTGGAGACCGAGCCGATCCGGCTGGCCTGGCCGCGTGACTTCCTCGGCGCCCACCGCGCCGACGTGGACGCCGGCGCGGAACTGGTGCTCGCCGAGCTCGGCCGCGGCGCCGACGAGCCCGATCCGGACGAGGCCGACCCGTACGGCTGGGCCGCCGAGGTCACCGCCCTCCTCGCCGAGCGCGCCCGGCAGGCGCAGTTGGAGCTGGAAGTCGCCGTTCCCCGCGAGGTCTCGGTGAGCCAGCTGGTGGAGCTGCGGCGCAGCCCGGCGACGTTCGCGAGTCGCCTGCGCAGGCCCGTGCCGTTCAAGCCGAACCCGTACGCGCGGCGCGGCACCGCCTTCCACGCCTGGCTCGAGCGCCGGTACGGGGCGTCACGGCTGCTCGACCTCGACGAGCTGCCCGGCGCGGCCGACGGCGACGCCGGCGCCGACGAGAACCTCGCGCTGCTGCAGCGGCGGTTCGAGGAGAGCGAGTGGGCGGCGCGCACCCCGGTCGACATCGAGGTGCCCTTCGAGATCGCCGCCGCGGGCACCGTCGTCCGCGGCCGGATGGACGCCGTCTTCCGCGACCCGGGCGGCGGATTCACCGTCGTCGATTGGAAGACGGGCGTGCGGCCCACCGAGCCCGCCGACGAACGCGCCGCCGCGGTGCAACTCGCCGCGTACCGGCTGGCGTGGGCCCGGCTGCGGGACGTGCCCGTTGACGACGTGCGTGCGGCCTTCTTCTACGTGCGCTCCGGGGAGACGGTGGCACCGTCTGACCTGATCGAGCACCAGGGCCTCGCGGACCTGATCACGAGCGCCGGCGAGGACCGGGGCGTCGCGGGGGAGAGCTAGGCGGCGGCGCCCTTGTCGCGCGCGATCTTCACGGCCGAGACGATCATCGGCAGCTGCAGCGGCAGGCGGGCGTAGGCACCGAGCTTCAGCGGCAGCGGCTTGTCCGACCACTGCTGCGCCATGTGCACGTTGGCGGGAAAGACCGCGGCGAACAGCGTGGCCGCGGCGACGCCGCCCAGCCGGCGGGTCTTCGGCGCGGCCAGCAGCGCGGCGGTGGTCAGCTCCGCGACGCCCGAGAGCTGTGTCGCGCGCCGGGGCGTCAGGCCCAGCGGAAGATTCGGCGGCACGATTGAATCGAAGGGCTTCGGCGCGACGAAGTGCAGGGCGCCCATCCCGGCGAGGGACAGGGCCATGCCGCGGGCGAGCTTGTCGGTGCGACGGGCGGGACCGTGTGTGGACAGCATCTGCAGATTGTGGCAGATTGCTCGTCGGCTCCGCCGGACGTGCTAGACCGGACGGGTAACGACCAGCAATTCTCGCGAGGAATCGTCCAGGTAGGTATGTCCGCACGCACCACGTTCCGCAGACGGAGCAAATCCGAACTGACGGATCTCCCCGACCACGCGCTGGTCAGCGTCCTGCGCATCCCCGCGGGGGACTCCACCAACCCGTGGCGCGCCATCGGCGCCCGGGTCCTGGTCGCGCTGGGAGCGCTCTTCCTGGCGGTGTTCATCGTCTACGTCGAGCGCGACGGCTACCGGGACTCCGCGATCGAAGCGGGGCTCGAGGGCAAGACGACGCTGACCTTCCTCGACTGCCTCTACTACGCCACCGTCTCCCTTTCGACCACGGGCTACGGCGACATCACCCCGGTCACCCAATCCGCGCGCCTGATCAACGTCCTGCTGATCACCCCGCTGCGCATTCTCTTCCTCATCGTCTTGGTCGGAACCACGCTCCAGGTGCTCACGGAGCGGTCCCGCCAGGCATTCAAGATCCAACGTTGGAGGTCAGCGGTGCACAACCACACGATCGTCGTGGGCTACGGCACGAAGGGCCGCACAGCGGTCAGCGCGATGATCAACGACGGCATTGAGCCCAGCAAGATCGTCGTCGTCGACACCGACCAGGCCGCACTCGAGGTCGCCGAGATCGACGGGCTGGTCACTGTCCGCGGCGATGCCACGAAGGCCGACGTGCTCCGGCTCGCCGGCGCCCCGCGCGCCGCGTCGATCATCATCGGCGCCAACCGCGACGACGCCGCGGTGATGGTCACGCTGACCGCCCGCGAGCTCGCGCCGCGCGCCAAGATCGTCGCCTCGATCCGCGAGTCCGAGAACACCCATCTGCTGCGCCAGTCCGGCGCCGACTCGGTGGTCGTCTCCTCGGAGACGGCAGGCCGCCTGCTCGGCATGGCGACTACCACCCCGTCGGTGGTGGAGATGATCGAGGATCTCCTCTCGCCCGGCGACGGCTTCAACATCGCCGAGCGCGAGGTGACCCGCGTCGAGGTGGGCCGCTCGCCGCGGCACCTGCCGAACATCGTGTTGGGCGTGGTCCGCAAGGGCAACCTGTACCGCGTCGACTCACCTGCGGTCGCGGTCGTCGAGGCCGGCGACCGGCTGCTGTTCGTCCGCAACGCCGATGTGAAGGCTTCCGGCTAGCCGCGGATCGGTTCGATGACGCGGGCCCCGCCCGCAAGCGCAGACACCGACGATTTTAGATCTAGAGGTACATAACTGCTACGGTGAGCGCATGCCCCGCCCGATGACGTTCGACCCGGATGCCGCGACCGACGCTGCGATGCAGGTTTTCTGGCGGCAGGGGTACGCGGGCGCGACGCCCGCGACCCTCGAGGCTGCGATGGGGATCGGCCGCAGCAGCCTCTACAACTCCTTCGGTAGTAAGCAGGAGCTGTACCTGCGCGCCCTCGACCACTACGCCCGTGAGGAATCGCGGCAGGTCGTCGAGATCCTCGCGGCGCAGGGCCCGGTCCTGCCCCGGCTGCGCGCCGTCATCGACCACGTGGTCGCGCTCTCGCTGCGCGATGCAGAGCACCGCGGATGCCTCGTCACGAACGCCGCGATCGAACGCGCGCGGGACGACGACGCCGTGCGCGCGCTCCTGCAGCGCGTCCTGGATGAGCAGACCGCGGCGTTCGCCGACGCGATCGAAGCCGGCCGGCGCACGGGTGAGATCGCGGCCGGCGTCGACGCGGCGGCGACCGCGGGCTTCCTCGTCGCGGCACTCAACGGGATCCGGGTGCTCGCCCGGATCGACCCGTCCGAAGCTCGCCTCGCTGCGCTCGCGGACACCGCTCTCCGCGGGCTCGCCCCCGACGCGCCCTGAATCCGCCCGATCCGAACCGACGACACGAAGGACGAATCATGGACCTGCAGCTCACGGGCAAGACTGCGGTGGTGACTGGCGCCAGCAAGGGGATCGGGCTCGAGACCGCGCGGCTCCTCGCGCAGGAGGGTGCGACGGTCCACGGCGTCGCCCGCACTGTCCCCGAACCGGTGCCGGGCGTGACCTTCCTGGCACGCGACCTCACCGACCCGTCTGCCGCGGCCGGTCTGGCGGAGGACGTCGGCCCCGTCGACATCCTGGTCAACAACGTCGGCGCAGTGCTCCCGGCCAGCATGCTCGCGGAGGGTTTCCTCGGGATCGACGACGCGGCCTGGCTCGGCACGTTCGAGCTGAACCTGTTCGCCACCGTGCGCGTCACCCGCGCTCTGCTGCCGTCCTTGCTGGACCGCCGGGGCGTGATCATCAACGTCTCGTCGATCGGCGCCCGCGCCCCGTACCAGCCGGTCGACTACGGCGCGGCGAAGGCGGCTCTCACGAATCTGAGCAAGGCACTTGCGGAGGAGTTCGGCTCCGTCGGGCTTCGCTCCCTGACGGTCTCGCCCGGACCGACGCGTACCGCCAACTGGGGCGATCCGCAGGGCTACGCGGCGCACCTCGCCGGGCAGGCGGGCGTCCCCCTCGACGACTTCCTCGCCGGCGTGCCCGACGCGATGTCCATCGCGCTGGGCAGGCTCAGCGAGCCGGAGGAGACCGCCGCCCTGATCACCTATCTCGCCTCGCCGCGCGCGGCGAACCTCACCGGCGCCGACGTGATCGCCGACGGCGGCACGCTCAAGGCGGTGTAGCGCGTCAGTCGCCGGTCGCGGCGGGCCGCTCGGTGGCCGCGTACTGCGACCACGAGCCCGGGTAGAGCCGGCCGCCGGGGAAGCCCGCGTGCTCCGAGGTGAGCAGGTCGTGGCACGCCGTGACGCCGGAGCCGCAGTAGGCGATGAAGTCCTCGCCCGGCCGCAGGCCGGCCTCCTCGAACCGCGCACGGAGGGTCGCGCGGGGCAGCAGCGCACCGTCGGACACGTTCTCCCGGCACGGCACGCTGACCGCGCCGGGGATGTGGCCCGCGCGCGGGTCGACGGACTCGTTCTCGCCGCGGAACCGGTCCGCGGGGCGGGCGTCGATCACGGGGACCGTGCCGCCGGCCGCCTCATCGATCGACGCTAGACGGTCCGCGGGCCACGGTCGCGGCGTGAAGTGCGCGGGCGCGGGCTCGACGGTGCCTGTGTCGTCGAGGGGGCCGAGCGGACCGTCGAGCAGCGCGGCGGACTCGCCGAGCGCGCGCAGCAGCCACACGAGGCGCGCGGCCATGACGCCGCCAGCGTCGTCGTAGGCGACCACCGTCGCGCCGTCGCCGATGCCCGCCGCGGAGAGCCCCGCGGCGAAGGCCTCCGGGGTGGGCAACGGGTGCCGGCCCTCGGCGGACGACGCGGGCGCGGCGAGGTAGCCGTCGAGGTCGACGAACACCGCGCCCGGCAGGTGTCCGGCGTCGTAGGCCTCGCGGGTGGAGCGCCCATCGAGGTAGCAGCGGGTGTCGGCCAGGACCACGCCGGGGTTGGTCCGCACCCATGCGGCGTCCACGAACGGTTCGATCATGCGGTCAGCCTACGATGATGAGCGTGGCGAAGCTCAGTCTGACCGTGCCCCCGCTCCTCTCGCGCTATCACGTCGACCGCGCCGACGAACTGCGCGCCGACGAGACCGCGCTCGACTCGGCGTGGGCGACCGCGAAGGTGCTGCGCATCGACCCGCGCGGGCGCTTCGACCTCGACGACACCGCCCTCGTCTTCGCCCGCGGCCACGAGGTCGCGCCGTCGCGCCCGGCCGATGCGGTGCTGCTCGGCCGGGTCGACGGGGCGGTCGTCTTCGCGCTGCGCGTCGACGTCTTCGACGGCGCCGATCTGCGCATGCGCGGACACCTGCTCTCCGCGGTCGACTCGGCACTGCTCGCGCAGGCCCTCGGCATCCTCAATTGGCACGCCACCGCGGGGTTCTCGCCCGTCGACGGTGCGCCGACGCGCCCCGGCAAGGCCGGCTGGGTGCGCGCCACCGCCGACGGCCGCGAGGAGTTCCCCCGCACCGACGGCGCGATGATCACCCTGGTGCACGACGGCGGCGATCACGTTCTGCTCGGCCGCCAGCACCAGTGGCCGGAGCGGCTGTTCTCGCTGTTCGCCGGGTTCGTCGAGCCGGGCGAATCGCTGGAACAGTGCGTCGCGCGGGAGCTGCACGAGGAAGCGGGCATCGAGGTCGACGAGATCACCTACGTCGCCAGCCAGCCCTGGCCCTTCCCGCGCTCGCTGATGCTCGGCTTCACCGCCCGAGCCTCCCGCGACGCGGCGCTCGACTTCCGCGACGGCGAGATCGCCGAGGCGCGGTGGTTCAGCCGCAGGGAGGTCCGCGACGCGCTGGCCGTCGGCGACTGGAGCACCGACGCCCCCGACGCGCCCCTGCTGCTGCCCAACTCCATCTCCATCGCCCGCGCGATCACCGAGGCCTGGGCGGAGCAGTAGGTCGTGGGCGCGCAGCTCTCCGTCGAGTTCGCCCCTCATACCGAGGTCGCGGTGCGTGTCAGCAATAGCGCACTGAACAGCGACCCCTTCATCCCGGTGGTGCTCGCCGCGCTGTAGTGAAATCGGCCGATCTCCGATCGGCGATGCTCTCAGGGGATCGCGAAGCGAGAATCCGCTGATTTCCCGACGGGTGGTCTCCACCCGGATCTCCACCCGCGGGCCGAGGCCGTCCGGCCTCCGCGCTCGTAGCGTTCCTCCCATGAACTACCTACGCGGATTCCTCCCCTGGATCGTCCTGGCGATCGCCTCGTTCACCCTCGGTTGGTGGTGGGGCGCCGTGGCCGCGCTGGGGGCCGCCGTCGCGCTGCTGGCGCAGGACCGGCGCGCCGGGCGGGAGGCGGGCGCGCTCGAGTTCGGCGGCGCCGCCTACTTCGTCGCACTCGCGGCGCTCGCTTTCGTCGCGCCGCATTCGCCCCTCGAGGCCTACGACGGTGCGCTCTCGTCGGCGTGGCTCGCTGTGGTCGCCGGGATCGGGCTGGCCACGGGCCGCCCGTTCACCCTGGCCGTCGCACGCCGGTCCGTCGACGAGGAGACCGCGCGGCATCCGATGTTTCTGCACGTCAACACAGTGCTCACCGCTGTCTGGGCGGTGTCTTTCGCGACGACCGCGCTGCTGGGCGCGGCGAGCGTTGCGCTGAGCGAGCCGGAGCCGGTGCGGATCGCGGTCCAGGCGCTGGGCTTCGCCCTGCCGGCGCTGTTCACGCGGGCCTACGTCGCGCGGATCGGCGCGCGACGGGCCGTGCTCGCGGCTGCGTGAGCACGGAACGAGAAAAGTCGGCCGGAGGGTCAGACGCACAGCTTGCGCTTGACGTCGGCGAGGGACGGGTTGGTCGCGGTGGAACCGTCCTCGTACTTCACGGTGGGCACCGTCTGGTTGCCGCCGTTGACGCCCTCCACGAACTGGGCGGCCGCGGGATCCTCCTCGATGTTGATCTCGGTCCACTCGATCCCGTTGGCCTTGAGGCCCGTCTTGAGGCGGTTGCAGTAACCGCACCACGTGGTGGTGTACATCGTCAGCTGGCTCATGCCTTGACTCAACCACGCCGCGCCCGCACTTCTTCCCCGGCCCCGACCTGTCGGACCCGGCTGGAATACTCGACGGTGTGATCGAAGCACTGGACCCGGAACAGCAGGAGGCGGTTCTCGCGCCGCGTGGACCGGTGTGCGTGCTGGCGGGCGCGGGCACGGGCAAGACCCGCACCATCACCCACCGCATCGCGCACCAGGTGTCTACGGGGCATGTCGCCGCAGGTCAGGTCCTCGCCGTCACCTTCACGTCCCGGGCCGCGGGGGAGATGCGGGCGCGGCTGCGCGGGCTCGGCATCGGCGGTGGCGACGGGAACCCGGGCGTACAGGCCGTCACCTTCCACGCGGCCGCGATGCGGCAGCTGCGTTATTTCTGGCCCCGTGCGATCGGTGACACCCGCTGGGAGCTGCTCGACAACAAGTTCCCGGTGATCGGCCGCGCCGCCCGCGACTGCGATCTGCGGCCCGAGACCGACACGATCCGCGACCTGCTCAGCGAGATCGACTGGGCGAAGGCCTCCCTCGTCACGCCCGAGACGTACGCGAAGGCGGTCGAGGACGCGGGCCGCACCGCCCCCATGGCGCCGGGCACCGTAGCCGACGTCTACGCGGCGTACGAGCGGCGCAAGACCGATCAGGACGGCAACCGGCTACTCGACTTCGACGACCTGATCCTGGTCACGGCCGCCATCCTCGAGGACAACCAGCTCATCGCCGAGGAGTTCCGCGACCGCTACCGCAGTTTCGTCGTCGACGAGTACCAGGACGTCACGCCGCTGCAGCAGCAGCTGCTCAACGCCTGGCTCGGCGAGCGGGACGACCTCACCGTAGTGGGGGACGCGAACCAGACCATCTACTCCTTCACCGGCGCCACCCCGAACTACCTGCTCGACTTCACCCGCCGCTTCGAGGACGCCACCATCGTCCGGCTGCAGCGCGACTACCGCTCCACCCCGCAGGTCGTGGCGCTCGCCAACAAGGTGATCGGCGCGGCGCAGGGCCGCGTCGCCGGCACCCGCCTCGAACTGATCGGCCAGCGCCCCGAGGGGCCCGCCCCGATCTACGCCGAGGTCGACGACGAGCCCGCCGAGGCGAAGCTCGTCGCGAAGCGGATCCGCGAGCTGCTCGCCCGCGGCGTCCCCGCCAGCGAGATCGCCATCCTCTACCGCATCAACGCCCACTCGGCCGTCCACGAGGCCGCGCTCACCGAGGCGGGCGTCCCGTACCAGGTGCGCGGCGGCAGCGCCTTCTTCGAGCGGCCCGAGATCGGCCAGGCCGTGCGCGCGCTCATGGAACGCGCGAGCCAGTTCGGTGGCGTCGCGGGCGAGGAACTGCTCGCCCTGGTGAAGGGCGCGCTCGAGCCGCTGGGTCTCACCCCGGAGCCGCCCGACGGTGCGCGCGCCCTCGAGCGCTGGCAGGCGCTCGGCGCGCTCGTCGAGCTGACGGCCGACCTCGCGAAGGAGCGGCCGGGCCTCACGCTGGCCGAGCTGATCGGTGAACTCCGTGCCCGCGCCGAGGCCAAGCACCCGCCCACGATGCAAGGGGTCACGCTCTCGTCGCTGCACGCGGCGAAGGGCCTGGAGTGGGACGCGGTCTTCCTCGTCGGCCTCACCGAGGGTTCGGTGCCGATCTCGCAGGCCATCGCGAAGGGCGATCCCGAGCCGATCGAGGAGGAGCGCCGCTTGCTCTACGTCGGCGTCACCCGCGCCCGGGAGCACCTGCACCTGTCGTGGGCGCTGGCCCGCAACGAGGGCGGGCGCAAGACCCGCAAGCGCACCCGCTTTCTCGACGTCGTCGCCGGCCAGGCCGACGCGGGCCGGCCGCGCACCGAGTCCGGGCCGAGCAAGGGCAAGCGACGCACCTCGGACGTCTGTCGCGTGTGCGGCGGCATCCTCGACACCCGCGAGGAGAAGCTCCGCTCGCGCTGCGAGGACTGCCCGTCCGACCTCAACGACGCGCTGGTGGAGGCGCTGAAGATCTGGCGCACCGGGCAGGCTCGCGACCAGCAGGTCCCGCCGTACACGATCTTCTCCAATGCCACCCTGTTCGCGATCGCCGAGCACCTACCGCGCACGCGCGCGCAGCTGGTGCGGATCAACGGCATCGGGTCGACGAAGATCGACAAGTACGGCGACGAGGTACTCGCGCTCGTCTCTGAACACGCCTGACGCGCGGCGGCGTCCGGCCCGTCGGGCGGGTTCAGATGTCGAGGTCGTCGACCTCGGCGAAGGACTCGCCGCGCTCCATGAGCACGCCGAAGTGCGCGAGCCGCCGCTTGTCCACCGCCGTCGAATCCGTGGCGGCTTGCCAATAGCCGTAAGGCCGCACCTCGCCGCGCGGCAACCCACGCTCGCCCCGGAAGTGGTCGCGGATGGCGCGCATCTCCGTCCTCTCGCCGGCCGCCCACAGAGTGCTGCCCGACGGTGCCTCCCGCGCCGCGTCGAGCAGCGGGCCGCCGATGCGGATCACCTCGACGCCCGCGGGTGCGTCGATCTCGTCGATCACCTCTTGGTCCGCGGTGCGCACGTATGCGATGCCGTGGGCACCGTCGGGCCACTGGCGAAAGATGGAGTACAGCGCCGCGACGGCGGAGTCGTCGGCGAGGAGCAGGGCGGGACGCCCGGACTCGTGGTCGGGGACGAAATGCGGCCGCGGCCCGACGAGCGGCACCACGTCGCCGGGCCGGACCGCCTCGATCCACCGCATCATGGGGGAGTCGTGGCCGTGCCGCAGAACGTCGAGCTCGATCGTCTCGGTGGCCGGGTCGAAGGTGCGGACCGTGTAGATGCGCGACGCCGGCTCGCCGCCGTCGAGCGCGGGTACGGTCAGCCGCACCGCGAGATTGGGCAGCGTCCAGTCCGAGTGGACGACGGTGCCGCGCAGCGCGCCCCGGATCCGGACGAACGGGCCGGCTGCCTCGGTGACGGCGAGGACCGCCAGGGTGAGCGCCTGGATCTCGCGGGTGGCGTGGCCCTCGCTCGCGAGGACGGCGCGGGCGCGATCCTCGGTCAGCTCGCCGGCGTCATCGGGGCGGTCCGTCATCGGGGGTCCTCTCGTCGTGATGGAGCAGCTCAGAACAAAGGCTACCCTAAATCATTTCGATAGTCCGCACACTAGCTGCGCGGAAACCGGAAACGCGCAGGTCAAAAATAACTTGTGCGAATAGTTTCGTGCGCATACTGTGGAACACGACCGCACGGGATGACGCGCGAGGTACTGCCTCGCCGCCGGAACGTGATTGACCAGCGCGCGAAAGGAGGCAAACGAAATGAACAACGCAATCATCAACGCAAGCAAGCAGTTCACCGCAGCAGAGGGTGGAGTGTTCGCTGCAGTAGCGGTTCGTATCGAGGCCTCCCACGCCCTGCCCGGCATGTCGCCACGTTTGTGGCGACTGCGCCAGGAGCGGGCGACGTACGCCGTCGATCACGAACCGCTCACGCGCCCCGTGTGTCTTTCGCGACGAGGTTAGGTCTCAAGACCCACCTCTTCACATTCACCACGGGACCCGCAGCAGCGCGGAACCCGTGGATTCGCGGTTTCTCGTCACCCCCGCCCTGTCGGGGATCGAGGACCGCCACACGGTTCGCGCACCCACCCGGAAGAAACATTCCGTGCGCCTGACCGGGCGCCGCTACCGAGGCCACCTGAACCACAGGTGGAATGGTGACCAGAAGTGCCGACCATCATGGACGAACGACCAGTCGTCCGCACCATCGATTCGATCAGTATCACCAGGACGACCAGTATCGAGAGCCGCGTGCCCTGCCGGGCCGGGGATCCCGACCTCTGGTTCGCCGAGGCCCCGTCGGACCTCGAGCGGGCCAAGACCCTCTGCGAGACCTGCCCCCTCCAGCGTGCCTGCCTGGCCGCCGCCCTCGAGCGCGGCGAGCCCTGGGGCGTGTGGGGCGGCCAGATCTTCGAGCAGGGCGTCGTGATCGCGCGCAAGCGCCCGCGCGGCCGGCCGCGGAAGAATGCGGCCTGAGCGCAGTGAGCCCCGATCCGAGAGGATCGGGGCTCACTCGTTTCCGGGGAAGCGCGGCTCTGCCGCCCGGTGGTGATTCCAGGGTGCCCGAAGTCCTGGCGGAGGGCATCCGCCCGGGACCGGGGGCGGGCGACCTTCGGGGAGATCGAGCCCGCCGCGCGGAGTGGGCGGCCCGTAGGTCCGCGGAGCTCGGCGCTGTCGACCTCGCGACGGTGCTGCCGGTGTTCAGGTACCTGCTTAAGGGATGATCATTCGTCGCCGTCGAGTAGCGGCACCCAGTGCTCGACGATGGCGCGGTAAGGCGCTTCAGCCTCCATCTGCGAGCAGATGCCGACCATGCCGAGCAGGACGCGGAAGAGCATCACGTACTCGGGCGGCAGCGCGAGTTTGCGCCCGGTCTGGAACTGCTCACCGCGCACATCGGTCGCGGTGTACGCGGCCTTCATCAACCACTTGCGGGTGAAGTGGAAGCTCTCGGACCGCAGCGGATCCACGTACGGCGCGAGATAGCCGCGGATGTCCTCGGGCGTGATCTCGAGCCGCGGTGGGATGAAGCCCTGGCTGCGCAGCAGCGGGAACAGGGCCTCGTAGTCCTCGTCGCGGGCGAGGCGCAGGATCTTGCCGACCGCTGGTGGGATGCCCCCCGGGTACTCGGCGACGGCGCCGAAGTCGAGGGCGACGAGCCGCCCGTCGGGCGCGATCATGAAGTTCCCGGGGTGCGGGTCGCCGTGTAGCAGGCCTGTGCGGGCGGGTGCGCTCACCTCGAACTCAGTGAGCTTCGACGCGGCGTCGTTCCGCTCCTTCTGGGTGCCGTTCGCGATCACGTCGCGCAGCGGCCGACCGGTGACCCACTCGCTGATGATTACGGTGGGAGCGCTGGCGAACACCTTGGGCACCCGGACGTTCGGGTCACCGTCGAAGGCCTTGGCGAACTTGCGCTGGTTGGTGGCCTCGTACCGGTAGTCGAGCTCGGCCTCGGTGCGGTCGGTGAGCTCTTGCACCAGCGACTTCACGTCGGCGCCCGGCGTGAGCGGCTTGAGCACGGAGCTGAGCCGGCCGAGTGCCTTGAGGTCGGCGCGCAGAGCCTCGTCGGCACCCGGGTACTGGACCTTGACCGCGACCTCCCGGCCATCGGACCACACGCCGCGGTGCACCTGGCCGATGGACGCGGACGCCGCGGCCTCGTCGTCGAAGGAGATGAACCGGTCCCGCCAGCCCGTGCCCAACTGCTGGTCGAGCACCTTGTGCACGGTAGCCGCCGGCATGGGCGGCGCCTCGTTCTGCAGCTTCGCGAGGGCGTCGCGGTAAGGGGCGGCGTACTCCGCCGGCACGGCCGCCTCCATCACGCTCATGGCCTGGCCGAGCTTCATCGCGCCGCCCTTGAGCTGCCCTAGGACCTCGAAGAGCTGCTCCGCGGCCTTCGCCTGCAGCTCAGCGTTCACCTCGTCCCTGTCGGCGCCGGCGAGCCGCTTGCCCCAGCCCACCGCGGTACGGCTGGCCATCCCCAGCGGCAGCCCTGCCAGCTTGGCCGTGCGCTTCGCACTGCCACGGGTGATCTCGGACATCTGGCCCCCTGGAGTCAGCCTGCCGCCTCGGCCGCGGGGGCGGGGACCCCGCATCCGCACCCGGGGTGCATGAACCATCGTCGGACGGCGATCGCGCTGCCCTCGACCTCCAACGTACAGCCGAGGGCGTCTGGCGGCTCCGCCGAGTCCCACCGCCCGGCGGCGACGGCCTCGACCTGGTGTGCGGCCACAGCACCCGTGATCCGCAGGATCTGCGCCGAGGCCCGTCCTGCACGGCCGAACAGCTGGCAGGCGAGCGTCGGCCACCCGGGATCAGCGTCGGCCCGGGCGCGGTCCAGGCACCGCAAGCACGGGCCTGCGCCCGGCAGGACCAGCGGCCCGACGATCCCGGCGCCGTCGCGCAGGACCACCGGCAGGTGCGGCACCCGTTCCCGCATCAGCCGCGCCACCAGTACGGGATCGGGGGCGAGGGCGTCCGCCAGCACGACGAGGTCGACGCCGCGGCCTGCCGGAGTCCAACTCCGCGCGGTCCCCGCGGTCACCCGGACTGAGTCGAGGGCGGCGAGTTCGCCGAGCACCGTGTCCGAGACCGGCCCCCGACCGTGCAGGTGGACCTGCAGGGGTGCGTGCGGCGGCTCCGCCTCCAGCAGTCCGTGGCCGCGGAGCGCGTCCAGCAGGTCGGTGACGTCGGACGGCGTCATGCCCAGGTCGGCGGCGCGGCGCTCCAGCTCGCGGGCGGTGCGGAAGGACTGCAGCCAGCGCAGCAGTCCCGCGGTCGCGTCCGGCGCCAGCCAAGGCGGCGGCTGCAGGACGGGCGCGCCGGTCGCCGAGGCGCCCAACTGGACCAGCGTGGGCGGCCGGACGGCCACGGTGAGGTACGGGTTCAGACGATGCCGCATGGTTCCAGTCGACCACGTCGCCCGGTGGGCGGAGCGCCGGAAGGCCCGGTTATCCACAGGGGGATACCGGGCCTGACCGGGCATGATGCACGCCCGCGGGAACTACTCCTCGCCGGACTCGCGACCCAGCCGCTCGATCGCGGCGATCGGATCGTCGAGGTCAGACGGCTCCGCGCTGGACGCGTCACCCAGCAGGCGGTCGATGAAGGCTGCCGGCGCGTCCAGGTCGGCGGCGTCGGGGATCAGGTCGGGGTGGGCCCAGATGCCGTCGCGTTCGTCCATCGAGGTGGCGTTCAGGATCCGTTCCCACAGGTCGGCGGCCTCGCGCACCTTGCGGGGGCGCAGTTCCAGGCCGACGAGCGTGGCGAAGGTCTGCTCGGCCGGGCCACCCGACGCGCGCCGGCGGCGCATCGTCTCGCGCAGCGCGGCGGCGCTGGGCAGCCGGTCGGCGATCGCCGCGTGTACGACGGCCTCGACCCAACCCTCGATGAGAGCCAGCAGCGTCTCGAGGCGCTCGAGGGCGGCGGTCTGCTCCGGCGTGGCCTTGGGCTGCAGCGCGGCGCCCTGGGCGGCCATCAGCTCCTCGAGCTTCGACGGGTCCTGCAGCGCGGTCGGGTCCAGGTTGCGGGAGAGCTCCTCGATGCCCGACATGTCGATGGTGATGCCGCGGGCGTACTGCTCGACGGTGTCGAGCACCCGGGCGCGCAGCCACGGCACGTGGGAGAACAGCCGCTGATGCGCGGCCTCGCGCGCCGAGAGGAAGACGAGGATCTCCTGGTCCTTGACGTCGAGGTCCTTGCTGAACGCCTCGATCGCCTCGGGCAGCAGCGCCGCGGTGTCCTCCGGGCCGAGGGGCAGGCCGATGTCGGTGCTGGTGAGCACCTCCTTGGACAGCGAGCCCAGCGCCTGGCCGAGCTGCGTGCCGAAGGACATCGAGCCGATCTGGCTGAACATCCCCATCATTGGCGCGGCCATCTCGCGCGCCTCCTCGGGCATGCTCTGCATCCATGAGCCGGAGATCTTCTCCGCGACGGGGTTCACGAGCCGCTTCCACGTGGGCAGGGTCTTCTCCTGCCAGTCGACGGGGGTCCACGCCGCCGTCTTCTGCGGGCCGGCCGGGAGCACGGTGGCGCCGTCGAGCCAGAGCTGCGCGAGGTGCATCGACTCCTCGACCGCCTTGCGCTGGCCCTCGGAGACGGGCTCGTGCTTGCCGAGCGTCTGGCGCGCGAGCTGCGCCGCGAGGGTGTAGTTGACGGGCTCGCCGGTGCCGGCGCCCGGTCCGGCCATGCCGGCACCCATGCCGGAGATCATCTGGCCGAGCTGGCTCAGCATGTCGCCCAGCTGCGACATGTCGAAGGGCTGACCGGCGCCGAAGGGCTGGTCCCGTCGGCCTTTGCCGTCGTCACCGCCGTCGTCGCCGGAGGAGAATCCGAAGGGCAGGTCATTCATGACTCCACGGTACTGCGCCGGTCCACTCCGGGCCGTTCCGTCCGTCACGCTCTGCGCGAACACCCCGTGCGAGCGGCGACTACGCTGTGGCCCGTGACGGAACGCAGGATCACGACAGCTCTCGCCGCCCTGGTGCCGCTTCTGGTGCTCGCGTTGCTGGGGATGTTCGTGACGGTGCCGTACGTCGCCGTCGGCCCGGGGGACACCGCCGACACGCTCACCACCTACGCCGAGCGCGACCCTGACGGCAAGGTCGTCGACCGCAAGGTCATCACCATCGACGGGCTGCCCGTGCATCAGCCCGCCGGACAGCTGCGCTTCACCACCATCGCCGTGACCGACGGCCTCAATCTCTACGGTGCGCTCGCCCAGTGGGTGGGCGGCGCGCAGATCGCGCCCCGCGACGCGTACTACCCGCCCGGCGCCACCCGCGAGCAGATCGAGGCCGGCAATCGCGAGCAGTTCACCGGCTCCGAATCCTCCGCCACCGTCGCCGCCCTGCGGTACCTGAAGATCCCGACGGCCGTCGGCGTCGTCGGCCTCAGCGCGGGCGGACCGTCGCAGGGCAAGCTGCGGGAGGGCGACGTCCTCGAGGCGGTCGACGGTGCGCCCGTCGCCGCCCCCGACCAGGTAGCCAAGGCCCTCGAGGGCAAGAAGAAGGGCGACGTCGTCACCGTTACCGTGCGGCGCGCCGACGGTGCCGCGCAGGTCCCCGTGACGCTCGCCGAGTCCGAGGGTAAGCCGCGCCTGGGGATCGTCGTGGGGCAGGTCCCCGCGGACCCGAAGATCCGCATCGGCTTCGGCGTGCAGCAGGTCGGCGGGCCGTCGGCGGGCCTGATGCTCTCGCTCGGCATCGTCGACCTGGTCGAACCGGGCGACCTCACGGGCGGAAAGAATGTCGCCGGGACCGGGGAGATCGCCTCGGACGGCAAGGTCGGGCCCATCGGCGGCATCGAGCACAAGCTCCAGGGCGCCAAACGCGACGGTGCCTCCGTCTTCCTCGTGCCGGCCGCCAACTGCGACGCCGCGAAGTCCTCGCCGCCAGCGGACCTGCAGCTGGTCAAGGTCGAGACGCTCGACGGCGCGATCCAGGCCCTCGCGGACGTCCGCGAGGGGCGCCCCGCGCCGTCCTGCTGAGCGCCCCGCCAGCTGCGGAGCGGGGTCAGTCCTCGTCGAAGGTGGCGAGCAGCCCCTGGATCAGGCCCGGCGCGAGCTGATCGGCGCGCAGCAGGTCGGAGTCCGCGAACGGATCGTCGTCCTCGGGCTGCAGCATGAGCAACGTGATCCGGTGGCCGTCGCGCAGCACCGCCGCGACCATCCGCGCCGTGCGCCGTCCCGGGTGACTCTCAGCGGCGGCGCGGCCGGCCCGGTCCGCGGCGTCCACGTCGGCCAGATGGGGCTCGAGCGCGCCGTCGAGATCCGCCTCCGCGTTCGGCGGCAGCACGATGATCTCCTGCACCAGCGCACACCCGACGACCTCATCGGGCCAGGTGGTGGTGGCGAGGACGTGGTTCAGCTCGGTGCTACCGCCCCGCGGGTCACCGGGCAGCGGCTCCTGCTCGATCACGGTGAGCGAGGCACCGTCGTCGAGGATGTCGGCCCACTCCGGCTGACTGGTGGCGAGCAGCGAAGTCGGGACGAGCCCGAACAGCTGGGGCGGCTGGCCCCAGCCCTGCGGTTCCACGAACTCGATGGCCTCGCGGGCCGCGCGGCCCAGGGCCGCCTCGTCGAATACCTGCTCCGGCTCGTCGTAGGTCACGGCGCCCATGATCGCATCCCGGGGCGCGCGGTACCACGTCGGTGAGCACGCGCGGATCCCATCTCGGGCAATCCGTACAGTGGTTGTCGTGACGACACCTCGTGCCGCGGGCATTCCTACGCTGTCCCGCCGGGCAAAGATCCTCATCGCGCTCGCCGTGGTTCTCCTGGCGCTGCTGCTCATCGGACCGCGGGTGGTGGACGTGATCACCGCCTTCCTCTGGTACGGCTCGCTGGGCCACGCCGGCGTGCTCCGGACGGTGCTGCTCTCGCGCCTCGGCCTGTTCGTGATCACGGGCGTGGTGCTGGCGCTGTTCACGTTCGCCGGGATGTGGCTGGCTTACCGGGTGCGGCCCGCGTTCCTGCCCTCGCCGACGGACGATCCGGTGGTGCGCTACCGCGCCGTGGTGACGAGCAAGCTGAAGACCTTCGCGATCGTGCCCTCCCTGTTGATCGGGCTTATCGCCGGCATCTTCGGACAGTCGGCGTGGCAGCAGGTGCTGCTCTTCTTCAATCGCCAGCCCTTCGGCGAGACCGACGCCGAGTTCGGCATGGACATCGGCTTCTACGCCTTCACGCTGCCGTTCATCGAGTTCGTCCTCGGCTTCCTGTTCGCCGGCCTGATCGTCATGTTCCTGGCGAACCTGGTCGCGCACTACGTCTTCGGCGGCATCCGGCTCGCCGGACGTGAGGGCTCGCTGTCGCGCGGCGCGCGCATCCAGCTCGCTGCGATCGCCGGTGTCTTCCTGCTGGCCAAGGCCGTCGCGTACTGGTTCGACCGGTACGCGCTGGTGTACTCGAACCGGTCACCGATGTTCACCGGCGCTAGCTACACCGACATCCACGCGATGCTCCCGGCGAAGGCGATCCTCACCGGCATCGCCATCATCTGCGCCGCCGCGTTCTTCTTCGGGATCGTGCTGCGCGACCTGCGGGTGCCGGCCGTGGCGACGGTGCTGATGCTGTTCTCCTCGCTGGTGGTCGGCGTCGGCTGGCCCACCGCGGTGCAGACCTTCTCCGTCGGTCCCAACGCGGAGAAGGAGCTGCCGTACATCGCGCGCAACATCGCCGCGACCAGGGAGGCGTACGGGCTGACGGACGCGAAGTACGAGACCTCCGATTCGAAGGCCTCCCCGGAGGCCCTGCAGACCCTGACGGCCCAGGATGCGCCGTCGCTCCAGAACGTTCGACTACTCGACCCGAACGTGGTCTCGCCGGCCTTCTCCAACTTCGGCAAGCTCAAGGACTACTACAAGCTCACCGACAACCTGTCCGTGGACCGCTACGACGTGGGCGGCAACCTCACCAACGTGCTGCTCGCGCCCATCGAGCTGAATCCGGACAAGACGCCCACCGACTGGACCTCGCGGCACATGGTCTACACCCACGGCAACGGGCTGATCACCGCGCCGGCCGGCCAGGTCGACCAGGTGGTCAGCGAGAGCGGTAAGGACGCGGTCGCCAATGCCAACGCGGGCGGCCAGCCTGTGTTCACCCGCAACGGCATCGCGGGCAAGGCCACCGTGTCGCAGCCACGCATCTACTTCGGCGAGATCATCGGCTCGGATCCGAACTTCTACTCGGTCGTGGGCAGTACCGGCGACCCGCGCGAGCTCGACAGCGACACCGAGCGCTCGCGCTACGAGGGCGACGGCGGCGTCGGCATCGGCAACTGGTTCACCCGCCTGGCTTACGCTATCAAGTTCACCGAGCGGAACATCCTGCTCAACGGGAACATCGGGCCGGACTCGAAGATCATCTACCAGCGCGACCCCCGCGACCGGATCAAGCAGCTCGCGCCCTTCCTCACGGTGGATACGAAGACCTACCCCATGGTGGATTCCCGGACGGGCCGGATTCTATGGGTGGTCGATGGTTACACCACGCTGCCGAAGTACCCGTACGCGCAGCAGACCTCGCTGTCGGACGCCACGGGGAGCAGGCAGCAGGTCGCGCCCGGCCAGCAGGCGCAGCGCCGCCAGGTCGACGAGAAGGTGGGCTACATCCGGAACTCGGTCAAGGCCACCGTCGACGCCTACGACGGTTCCGTGCACCTGTACCAGGTCGACGAGAACGATCCCGTTCTCAACGCCTGGAAGAACGTCTTCCCCGGCGTGATCGAGCCGAAGAGCGCGGTGCCCGCCGAGGTGGCGCAGCAGTTCCGCTATCCCCAGGACCTGTTCGAGGTCCAGCGCTTCCTGCTGCAGAAGTACCACACGACGGACCCGAACACGTTCCGGCAGCAGAACGACCTGTGGCAGATCGCCGCGGCGCCGAAGGAGACGCCCGACAAGGACGGCCTCCAGTCGCCCTACTATTCGGTGGCGGCAGGACCCGGCGGCGGTGCCGCGCGGTTCCAGCTGTCCTCGATCCTGCAGGCGAAGGATCAGCCGTACATGGCGGCGTACGTGTCGGTGGCGTCGGAGGGCGGGGACGCGGGTCGGCTCGTGGTGCGTGACGTTCGCGGGTTGCCGGGTCGGCAGACGCCCGGACCGGTCTGGGCCGTCGACCTCATCAAGGGGTCGCCGCCGTACACGGCGGACAACGCCAACATCCAGGCCCTCAACCCGAAGTTCGGCAACCTGCAAGCGATCAGTCTCGCCAACGGTGGGCTGACGTACGTCTGGCCGATGTACGCGCAGGCTCAGGGCGGGAACACGGCGCCGAAGCTGATCAAGGTGCTCAGCCTCAATCCGGTCACGGGTGGCGCGGGCTACCGCACGACGGTCGCGGCCTCGCTGACCGACGCGGGCTACCGGGGCGTCGACGCGGCGCTCGCGACGGCGGCGACGGGCGTCTCCGGCCCGACCCAGGGCCAGACGGTGCCGGGGGCGACGCAGCCGGGCCCGGACCAACCGCCCACGCAGGCGACAGTGCCCGGCGGCGACACCCCCGAGGTGCAGGCCGCGGTGAAGGCTGTCTCCGACGCCTGGAGTTCGGTGCTCTCGTCGCAGCGCTCCGGTGACCAGGTCGCCGTCGGCCAGGCAATGAAGCAGCTCGGTGACGCGATCACCAAGCTGCAGGCGGCCGAGGCGAAGGCGCGGGGCGGCAACTGATCTCAGCTCCCTGGCCGGGGTGGCGACGCCCGCCTCGGTCAGGGAGACGAGCGTCACGTTCAACTGATTTGCACATCGTGAGCGCATTCCAGTAACGTGGTGTTTACCCGACGCGGGGTGGAGCAGCTCGGTAGCTCGCTGGGCTCATAACCCAGAGGTCGCAGGTTCAAATCCTGTCCCCGCTACTAGATCGAAGGCCCCCGGAGAAATCCGGGGGTCTTTCGCATTACCGGTGTGGTCCTGCGGCGGTCGGCACAGGCGGACATGGAGTGCCTCAAAAAGCCCGGCCATGCGGAGGACGCGGACTCTTACGACGACGCCTCGGTCCTGTTCGTGGACATCTCCGGGTTCACCGAGATGTCCAGTCGCACCGCGCCCGCGGACGTCGTCCGGTACCTCGACCGGCTCTACACCACCCTCGACGCGCTGGTGGAGCGCCCCGGGCTCGAGAGGATCAAGACCACCGGGGACTCTTACGTGGTGGTGAGCGGCGACCCCGAACCGCGCCCCGATCACCTCGAGGAGCTGGTTCGGTTCGCGGTGGCGCTCCAGGGCGCCGCGGCTGGAGTGACGAACGCCGGCGGCCGGGCGACGCCGCTCCGCCTCGGCCTCGCGGACGGCCCGTGGTCGCAGGCATCGTCGGATCGAAGAAGTTCTTCTTCGATGTCTGGGGCGATGCCGTCAACGTCGCGTCTCGGATGGAGTCGACGGGGATCGTCGGCCGCATCCAGGTGACCTCGTCGGTGCACGACCGGCTCGGGCGACCTTCGCCTTCGAGGAGTGGGGCCTCATCGCCGTCAAGGGCAAGCCGGATCAGCTGACCTGGTTCTTCCTCGGCGAACGGTCCGCGTAGCCGCGCCGGTCAGCAGCGGTAGGAGTTGTCGCTGCCGATCGACTTTACGGTGGGCTTCTTGCCGGCGCCGCAGGTGATGGTGTTGTCGTGGCCGTTGACCTCGATGCGCTTGCAGGCGGAGGTGAGGACGATCGCGTTATCGGAGCCGACGAGTTTGACGTCGTCGTTGCAGGGCAGCGTCCGCACCTGATCGTGACCGAAGAGGTCGATCCGGGCGGAGGCCGTCGGTGCGATGACCGAGCTGGTGAGTACGGCTGCGGCTGCGGCTGCGGCGGAACGGGCGAGGAGCTTGCGCATGTCGGGTTCGTCCTTCTGCAAACGTGCGATCGGTGCGAACCGGACAGTGCCGGTTTCGGATCACGTTGATCGGGACAGTTCCGATCCTGTGACGCGATCGGCAGAGTGGCCTGTCATATCCGGACGAGTCCCCTCGTCCGCCTCAGCCGCAGGAGACCAGCATGCCCACCCTCGTCATCGTCGCCTTCGTCGGACTGCTCGGGCAGCTCGTCGACGGCAGCCTCGGGATGGCCTTCGGCGTGACGGCGACGACCTTCTTGGTCGCGCTCACGACGCTCTCGCCCGCCGCCATCAGTGCGACGATCCACCTCGCCGAGATCGGCACCAGCGCCGTCTCGGGCGCCTCGCACTGGCGCTTCGGCAACGTCGACTGGAAGGTCGTGCGCCGCATCGGCATCCCCGGCGCGATCGGCGCCTTCGTCGGTGCGACGGTGCTCTCGAATCTCTCTACCGAGGTCGCCAAGCCGCTGATGTCCATTATCCTGCTGCTGCTCGGCCTGTACGTGCTGCTGCGCTTCACCTTCCGTGGCATCGACACCAAGAACCTGGGCAAGCCGCTCAAGTCGCGCTTCCTCGCCCCGCTGGGCCTGTTCGGCGGCTTTGTCGATGCCACCGGTGGCGGAGGCTGGGGCCCCGTCGGCACGCCGGCGCTGCTGGCCTCGGGCCGGATGGAGCCCCGCAAGGTGGTCGGCACGATCGACACCAGTGAGTTCCTCATCGCGCTCGCCGCGTCGCTCGGCTTCCTGGCGAACCTCGGCGGGGAGGGTGTGAACTTCGCGTATGCCGGTGCCATCCTGCTCGGCGGAGTCATCGCGGCGCCCTTCGCTGCCTGGCTGGTGCGGCACTTCCCGCCCCGCCTCCTCGGTGCCTCGGTCGGCGGCCTGATCATCCTCACCAACGCCCGGACCCTCGTCGGCAAGAGCGGCCTCGCGCTCGATCCGGGGACGCAGCGCGTCGTGTACATCCTCATCGTCGCAGGCTGGATCGCCGCGTTCGCGTACTCCTTCGTGCAGTACCGACGTGACTCGGTCCTCGAGTCCGCCGATTCCATCAGCTATCTGGCTGCCCGCAACGCCGGCGCGACCGAGGACCCGAAGGAGCCGGTCCCGGCCTGATGGCCGTAACCCGGCGCGGTGGATCGTGTCCTCTCCTCGGGGAGCGATCCACCGCGTTGCTTCGTCCTTCCGTCCGTAGGCTGGAGACCATGGACGTCTGGATCGCGAACCCGCAGCGCGACGCCGACCTGGTGGCGACGATGCGCTACGCCTGGGCGCGGACCTCCGGAGCGACCGCCGATCCCATGGACGACGATTTCGTGGATCTGGTCCGCGACTGGTGGATTCGCGACAAGCGCACCGTCTTCCTGGCGGGTGAGTTCTCACTCACCGGTGGCGGAGCCGCCGGGATGGCGACCCTGCACGAGTACCGCCGGATGCCGATGCCGGGCGCGGCCCCGTCGGCGTGGGGGTACCTCGGCCACCTGTTCGTCCTGCCCGCGGCGCGGGGCGAGGGGCACGACCGGGCGCTGATCGAGGCGGTGCAGCACGCCGCCCGCGACCGCGGCTACCGGCGACTGGTGCTCTCGCCGAGCGCGGAGTCGATTCCGTTATACCGCCGCACGGGTTTCCGCGCGGCGGACGAGCTCATGGTGTGGGAGCCGAGCCCCGCCGCCACGTCGTGATCGTGGTGGGCCCGACGCCCCGGTCGAGGCCGCGCACGAGGACGGCGCAGCCGATGCCCGAGAGCACCGTTCCGACGGTGAACACGGCGGAGTAGCCGAGGGCGTCGCCCAGGGCGCCGCCGGCGAATCCGGCGAGCCCCTGTGTCGCAACCACGGCGCTCGCAAGCAGCGTGTAGTCGGCGCCAGCGTCGTCGCGCTCGCACGCGTCCATCATCAGCGTGCACAACGCCACCAGCGCGGCGCCGCCGAAGACGTGCTCAAGCACCGTCGCCGTGATCACCATGGCGCCACCGCCGATCCCGAGCGCCGCGATCACGTACAGCCCCACCGCCAGGCTCTGGCTGGCGCCGCCGAACAGCAGCGCCGTGCGCCGTCCGTGCTGGAAGGTCAGCCAACCGCCCACAGCCGAACCGGCGAGGGCGCCCGCCGAGCTCAGCGCGCCGCTCACCACCGCGATCTCCCGCAGGCCCAGGCCCGCGTCGTGCAGGAACGGGCCGGAGATTGACGACGCCATGGCGTTGCCGAACTTGTAGGCCACGAGGAGACCGATCAGGGGGATCACCCCGGGTCGGCGCAGCCGGCGCCACCACGCCGTGCTCAGGCCCCCGCGGCGGCCCAGTTCGACCGGGCGGGGTGCACTGTCGGAGGGCTCGTCCTGGGCCAGAAGGACGACGGGGACCGTGCACAGCAGGATCAGTCCGCCGAGGGTGAGCAGGAGGACACGCCAGCCGCTCTCCGCGTAGATCCACAGCAGCCCGCCGCCGCCGGCGATCATTCCGAGCCGGTAGGCGCCCGTCTGGATGCCGTTGCCGAGGCCGCGGTCGCGGGGGCCGAGGAGCCGCACGGCGAGGCCGTCGGTGGCGACGTCCTGGGTGGCCGAGAGCAGGTTGATGGCGGCGATGGCGACGAACAACCACCGCAGGGACCCGGTGAGGTCAGTGGCGGCCAGGGCGAAGGCGACACCCGCGGAACCGAGCTGCGTGGCGAGCAGCCACTGCCGACGCGTGCCGATCCGGTCGACCGCGGGCGCCCAGAGGAACTTCAGTGCCCAGGGCAGGTAGAGGAAGGAGGTGAGGCTGATGGCGGTGAGGGACAGGCCCGCATCGCGGAGCAGGACTGGGATCGCCTGCGTGAAGAAGCCGAACGGGAGCCCTTGGGCGAAGTAAAGCCCCGTCAGTAGGAGGAGCACGCGCAGTCGCACTCGGTGATTCTGGCAGTTCGCGTCCGAGGAGGAGCGATGAGGCCCATCGGACGGGACGCGAAAACGCCTGTGGCGGCCGATTCACGAGGAATCGACCGCCACAGGCGTCAGTCTCTGTGCAATGGGTGCGGCTTAGCCGCGCCCACCGCAGCTCGGCCACGCGCCGATGCCCTGCGAAGCGAGGACGTTCTCCGCGACGCGGATCTGCTCGGCGCGCGAGGCGTTGTGCGGCAGGCCCGAGCCGCCGTTGGCGCGCCAGGTCGACGGGCTGAACTGCAGGCCGCCGTAGTAGCCGTTGCCGGTGTTGATGTTCCAGTTGCCACCCGACTCGCAGGCCGCGATGGCGTCCCAGTTCACGCTGTCGGCGTTCGCAGCACCGGTGCCGAAGGCAACGGGAGCGGCGACGATCGCGCCGGTGACGGCCATCATGCCCAGGGTCTTACGGATGTTCTTCAAGGTGTTCCTTTCGCCGTTGCGCATGCCAGGACACAGCCCGATTGGGGCGGAGGTGTCGGGGAAAGACATGGACCGTGCCTTCTCTGTCGGGCACGGCGGTGGGCTGAGGACGATCGCTCAACCGGCTTCGGCGACGTGGTGCGTCACGCTGGAAGCGGTCCGGCGCCCGAGGAAAATGCTCTCGTTCGGCGGCGGGCCCACACATACGCGGTGGTTCGTGGATTCAATTGTGTTCCCGTTGACCGGGTCGAGAAGAACACTAGGGGCCTATCGGCGCGGTGTCATCCCCGCTGCGGGACGGTCGCGGTTTGATAACGCTTCGGTCACGATCGGCTGTGAGGACCGTAAGACCAGGTCACGCCTGAGATCGCTAGCAATAGCTCGCATAGGCAATGACCTGCGAAAAGTGATGGCAATCACACCGCAAATGTGGTCCCCGTCACGGATAGGAGGTTGCGAAACGGTGTACGTGAGCGCGCCGGCTCGCGTCTCGACCGACGACGAACGGCGGCGGTGACGGCAATCATGCCGTCACCGCCGCCGTCCGGTGGCGCTACTCTCCGTCGCTAGTGCGCGGTCGCCGCGACGTCGCCGTCGTGGTCGTCCACACGCCCGTCGCGGGTAGCGTCACCGCCGCTGAACCGCTGCAGAAAGGCATCGCGGTACGCGGGGAACCGTCCCTCGTCGATGGCCCGTCGGGCACCTTCGGTGAGCGCAGTCAGGAACCGCAGGTTGTGGCGGGTCACCGCCTGCACCGCCGACGGGGCGTCGGTGCGGTAGAGGTGGTGCACGTACGCGCGGATCGGCGACGGTGCAACCCTGTCCTGTACGGGGGTGGCGTCGAGGGGGCGCACGTCGTCGCGGAAGGCGGGGGTCGACACCGCGATCGCGCCTTCGGCGGTCAACGCGATCCCGCGATTCGCGAGGTCCTGCGGCGCAGCGGATTCGACGAGGTCGACGCCCGCGCCGATGGCGTGCAAGAGGTCCTCGGGGCCGCGGACTGCGGTGAGGTACCGCGGCAGTGCTGCATTCAGCGCCGTGGTGAGCTGCACGAGTGCCTCGCCGGCCTGTGGATCGCTCGCGGCGCCGATGATCCGGACGCCGCCGAATCCCAGTCCGCCGGAACGCACGTCTTCCTCGTGGCGGGCGAGGAGATCGCGCAGCGCGGCCCGGTCGTGGACGAGGCGCACGGGGACGCTGGCCCACAGTGACATCTCGCCCCGCCGCAACGCCGTGAGCCAGTTGTGCTCGGCGAGGGCGCGCCGGACGCCGCTTGCCGCCGCAGGTGCGAAGACGACGTCGCCGCCCAGCTGGTACGCAGCGGTGACTGCCGCCGCCGGATCGGAGGAGGGGGCCGAGACATCCACGAACAGAGACAGATCCGAGCCGGTAACCGCGGCGAGGCCGCCGGCCTCCTCGATGGTTTCGGCGCCGGGGTGGAGCGCCAGCCGGGCCCCGTCGACGGTGATCGCGCCTGCGCCGAGTCTCTCGGCCGATGCGGGATCGACGCCCGGGATCGCGCCGAGCGGCGCTGAAGCCACGAAAGCCGGTGTGGCGATCGTCCGTTGGGCCGTGTGCAGCGTCCCCGATCGGGCGGCGTCCGATCCGCCGGTGACCTCGAAGCGCACCGGGTCGGTCACGGAGTCGGCCTGCAGTCGGGCGTGCGCGGAGAGTGATCGATAGTCCGAACGCAGCTCGGAGAGCTCCGCCGCCAGTGCGCGATTGCTCGCGCGCAGCTCTGCCAGTTCGGCCGTGCTCCGGCGGGCTTGCGGAGCACCGGCTCCCGCGCCCGTGCGCGCCCGTGTGGGAATCAGCGCCGGGGCGGCTCCAGCGGCCGGCGGGCGCGGTGCCGGAACGCGAGTCGGATCCGCGGTTCGCTCGGCGGCCGCGATCGCCGGGTTCTGCTGCACGGGTGCGGTGTCCGCATCCGCGCCGACGTTCATCGCGCGCAGCCCGTCGCCCTCCACGTCGATGCGGGGGAGTGCCTTATCAAGCCAGCGCGGGATCCACCAGGCGCGCTCGCCGAGCACCGCCATCGCCGTGGGCATGATGATCATCCGCACGAGGAAGGCGTCGAAGACGATGGCCGCCGCCATCGAGAAGCCCATCAGTTTCAGGAAGGTCATGGAGGAGAGCGTGAATCCGGCGAAGACGGAGATCATGATGATCGCCGCCGCAGTCACGACGCGGGCCCCCGACCGGTAGCCGATCCGGATCGCCTCCAGGGCCGGCGCGCCGTGGTAGTGCTCCTCCCGCATCCGACTCACCAGGAAGACTTGGTAGTCCATGGCGAGGCCGAAGACGATGCCGATGAGGAAGATCGGCATGAACACCAGGATCGGGCCGCGTTCCTCGGGCGCGATCCAGCCGAGCCAACCGTCCTGGAAGAAGCCGACGGTGACGCCGAACGTGGCCGCGATCGAGAGAAGGAAGCCCAGGGATGCGATCACGGGGATGATCACCGACCGGAAGACGATCATCAGCAACAGGATCGCCAGGCCGACCACCACGATGAGGTACAGCGGCAGCTTCGAGGTGAGCGTCTCGGAGAAATCGGCATTGATCGCCGCGGCGCCACCGATGCCGATGTAGGTGGACGTGGCGCCGCCCACGGTCTCGGCGCGGTCCCGCAGCTCGTCGAGGAGGGCCGCGGTCTGCTTCGTCGACGGTCCGGACTCGGGGACGATGATGAACTGTGCCGCATCGCCGGTCACGTTGGGCACGGGACCGATCACGCCGTCGTGGGCGATCCCGGGCAGGGCGCGTGCCTGCTCGGCGAAGCGCTGCGTCGCCGCCTTCAGGTCGCCCTTACCCTGCGTGTCGACGACGGCGACGAGCGGCGACGACTTGCCGGCGCCGAAGGCCTCGCTCTGCATCTGCACGGCCGCCTTGTCCGACGGTGCCGCGAAGTCCAGGCCGAGCTCGAGCTTGCCGATCGGGATGGCCGCGAGCGCGAGGATCGCGACGGCTCCCACGAGGAAGGGAAGCGGCTTGCGGGTGAGGAGCTCGCCGATACGCTGCCCCATGGGGCGGCGCTCGGTCTGCTCGGGCGTCCACAGCAGTGGCAGTCGCGGCGTGAAGACCTTCGACTTGAAGAGGCCCAGCAGGGCCGGTAGCACCGTCAGCGCGACGAGCACAGCCAGCGCGACAGTGACCGCGGCGCCGAGCCCCATCTGCGAGAGGAAGGACATGCCCGTGATCGACAGCCCGCACAGCGCGATGATCACGGTGGCGCCGGCGAAGACCACGGCGCTGCCGGCGGTGCCAACCGCGAGGCCGGCGGCGTGTGATCGATCGGACGTGGTCATCAGCTCCTGGCGGTACCGGGAGATCACGAACAGCGAGTAGTCGATGCCCACCGCGAGCCCGATCATCATCGACAGGCCGGTGGTGGAGGTGCTGAGCGTGAGGAAGGACGTGCCGATCGCGATGATCGACGTCGAGAGGCCGATGCCGATGAGTGCGGCCCCCAGCGGCATCAGCGCCGCGAGCAGCGCCGCGAAGGTGATGATCATGACGATCACCGCCACCGCGATGCCGATCATCTCCGCCGGTGGTTCGGCCTCCGTCTCGTTCGCCGAGCCGGCACTTTCGACCTTCAGCCCGGCATCGGTGCCCGCCTTCTTCGCCGCCGCTACGGCCTCGATGGACTCCTCCGAGACCTCTTTGACGTCGCCGAAGGAGAAGTGGATCTGCGCCGTCCGGCCGTCGCTGCTGAGGTTCTCGGCAGCGGCCGCCCCCATGGTGGGGTTGGGCACCGAGGCCTTCTCGGCGGTGGTGAGCTGCGGCACCTGGCGTAGCTTGTCGACCACGGCATTCACCGCCGCGGCGTTGCCGCCCTGGTCCAGTCGCTGTCCGTTCGTGGACTGCAGCACGACGGTGGCGGTGGGCGCCTGCGTCTTGGCGGTCTCGGGAAACTTCTCCTGCAAGACGTTCTGCGCCTCGACGGCTCGGCTGCCGGGGAGGTTGAAGTCGTCCTTGAAGGGCTTGGACAGCGACGATCCCGCGGCTCCGATCGCGAGGAAGGCGACGATCCAGAGCACGAGGACGAGCCACCATTTCCGGTAGCAGAACCGTCCGACCTTGTAGAGAAGTGATGCCATGACGTCCAGTGTGACGACCGGGGGCGACCTGCGGTAGGCCTCGAAAGGTCTTGTGGACGACCGATGTTTACTTCCTAGACGATGGTCGGACCGGGGCGTCAGCGACCCCCTACGAAAGTCGGACAGGCGGCACCGTCGGCCTAGCGGGGCGTGAGCCCGCCGTCGTGCGCGAGGATCGCGAGCTGCACGCGGTTGGTCACGTCGAGCTTGTCCAGAAGCCGCGAGACATGGGTCTTCACGGTGGCCTCGCTCATGAACAGCTCGCGGCCGATCTGCGCATTGGACCCGCCTCCGGCGATGCCGAGGAAGACCTCGTGCTCGCGGTCGGTGAGCACCGCGATCCGGGCGAGCGCGGTGCGGCGGCGGTCCTCACGCGGATCGTCGGCGAACCGCGCGATGAGCTTGCGGGTCACACTGGGGGAGAGCATCGCCTCGCCCGAGGCGACCACGCGGACGCCGTCGAGCAGCTGGCGCGGCGGGGTGTCCTTGAGCATGAAGCCGGCGGCGCCCGCCTGCAGGGCGCGCATCACGTAGTCGTCGAGGTCGAACGTGGTGAGCACGATGACCTGCGGCGGCTCCGGCTCTGCGCGCACCAGCGCGGTGGCGGCCAGGCCGTCGACCGACGGCATGCGGATGTCCATGAGCACCACGTCGGGATGGAACTCGCGGACCAGGCCCACGGCCTCGGTGCCGTCGCCACCCTCGCCGACGATCGTCAGGTCCTCGGCGGACTCGATGATCATGCGCAGGCCGGACCGCACGAGCGGGTCGTCGTCGATGATGACGATGCGGGTCACGAGGCCTCCTGGGGTCGTGACCATCCTGCCACGGTGCCCCGGCGAGTCAGGCCCGGTCGACGGGGACGGGCAGCTCGGCGTACACGCGCCACCCGCCGGCACCGGTGGCGGCGGAGCTGATCTCGCCGCCGGCGAGATGCACCCGTTCGGCCAGGCCGATCAAGCCGGAGCCGGACCCGGGCAGTGGGGGCGCGGGTGAGCGGGGGCGATCGTTGACCACCTCGATCGAGAGTCGGTGCGCGTGCAGTCGCACGGCGACCCGGACGGCGGCCGGACCGGCGTGCTTGCGGACGTTGGTCAGGCTCTCCTGCACGATGCGGTAGGCCGTGCGGCCCAGGGTGTCCGGCACCGCGTGCGGCGCGGCGGCGGCCTCGTCGATCAGCAGATCGACGGTGGCGCCGCCCACTCGAGACTCCTCGACCAGGCGACCGAGGTCGGAAAGGTCCGGCTGCGGCGCAAGGGGCTCGGTGTCGGTCCCGCGCAGTACGCCGAGCACGCCCCGCAGGTCCTCGAGGGTCTCGTGCGCCGTGGTGCGGATCTCCGCCGCCGCCCGTTCGACGGTGCCGGACGCCGCGTCGGCGTTGACCTCGAGCGCGCCGGCCTGCAGAGCGATGAGCGAGACCCGATGCGCCAGGACGTCGTGCATCTCCCGCGCGATGCGGGAGCGCTCGGCGGTGCGGGCCTGGACGGCGCGCAGCTCGCGTTCGGCCTCGGCCCGCACGGCGCGCTCGCGCAGCGACTCGATGAGGTCCCGGCGCGCCCCGACGTAGGACCCCCAGAGCGCGAAGGCCGCGGCGAGCGCCACGCTGGTGAGGGTGTCCCCGAGCTGCCACGGGACGCTCGACCACGGGTGCGGCACGGCGAGGCAGGCGGCGACGAAGGCGGTCGCGATCACCAGCACGCGGTCACGCCGCCGCACCGCGAGGGTGAACAGGCCGAGAAGGGCTGCGCCGGGGAATCCGATGCCCGCGGTGAGGAGCCCGCCGATCACCGTGATCTCGAGGGGCCAACGCCGGCGCCACCACAGGAGCACGGAACCGGCCAGGCCCACGACGAGCGCGAGATTGCCGTAGGCGATGGAGCCGCCCCGCCACTCCACCGCCGCCGTGCCGAGCGCGACCAGCATGGACAGCAGCACGCATGCGCCGTCCCGGAGGCGCGGTGCGATCCACCACCGCTGCCACCGCGGCCCGGCCGCGCTCGAATCCATGCGTCCACGGTACTGGCGGACGGAGCCGGAGTGGAGCCGTCGAACGTCGCGACCGGAGCGCCGGCGCCTACGACTTTCGTCGGAGGCCAGCCACGTGGACTGTGGTTGCTCACGCGAACGGGGCGCCGCCGCGGCTCTCCCGCGACGACGCCCCATCGAACCTTCCCCCGTTACTTGAGCTGCGAGCTCGTGAGGTCCAGGTGGCGGCGCGCGATGATCAATTGCTGGATCTGCTGCGTGCCCTCGAAGATGTCGAGGATCTTCGAATCACGGGCCCACTTCTCGAGCAGCGTGCGCTCCGAGTAGCCCAGCGCGCCGGCCAGTTCCACGGCCTTGAGCGTGACGTCCGAGCCCACCCGGCCCGCCTTGGCCTTCGCCATCGACGCGTTCATCGAGTTCGGGAGCTTGTTGTCGGCCATCCAGCCCGACTTCAGCGTCAGCTGGTAGGCGGCCTCCCAGTCCGACTCAAGGCGGATGAACTCCGCCGCGGCGTGCGGCAGGGTGTTCACCGGCGCGTCGTAGTCGATGACGATGCCCGCGTTCTCGAGGACGGTGCGCAGCTCCTCGAGCGACGCCCGCGCGACGCCGATGGCCATGGCGGCCACCAGCGGACGGGTGTTGTCGAAGGTCTGCATGACCCCGGCGAAGCCCTTCTCGACGTTCACCTCGGGGCTGCCGAGGATGTTCTCGAAGGGGATGCGGCAGTCTTCGAAGCGGATCTCCGCGGTGTCCGAGGCGCGGATACCCAGCTTGTGCTCGAGCCGGGCCACGGTGACGCCGGGGTGCTCGCGGGGCACGACGAAGGACTTGATCGCGGCGCGGCCGGCGCTCTTGTCCACGGTCGCCCAGACCACGATGTGGTCGGCGCGCGAGCCCGAGGTCACGAAGATCTTGGTGCCGTTGAGGACCCACTCGTCGCCGTCGCGGGTGGCGGTCGCGGTGACGGCGGCCGAGTCCGAACCGAACGACGGCTCGGTGATCGCCATCGACGCCCACACCTTGCCGAAGCGCTCGAGCTGCTCGTCGGTCGCGACCGCGGCGATGGCGGCGTTCCCGAGGCCCTGGTACGGGAAGGCGAGCATGAGCCCGGCATCGCCCCAGCACATCTCGATCGCATTGATGATCGACTCCATGGTGCCGCCGTTGCGGCTGCCCGCGGTGATGTCGGCCGGCTTGGGCTTGGGCTTCTCCTCGCCCTCACCCTTCTTGCGGTCGCCCGTGGCGGCAGACGGGGCCTGGCCCGCATCCGCCAGCCCGTCGTAGAGGGCCGCGATGGTGTCGAGCTCCTTGGGGTACTCGTGCTCGGCGAGGTCGTACTTGCGCGAGATGGGGCGGAAGATCTCGGCCGCGCCCTGGTGCGACATCTCGGCCGATGCCTTCAGCTTCTTGGGGAGTTCCAGATTGATTGCCATGAGGGTTCTTTCTTCTGCTCTGAAGTCGAAGGGGCCTAGAGGACGACGACGCCCTCGGCGATGCCGACGGCGCGCAGGTCGCGGTACCAGCGCTCCACGGGGTGCTCCTTGGTGAAGCCGTGCCCGCCGAGGAGCTGGACGCCGTCCAGACCGATCCGCATGCCCTTGTCGGTGGCGAACTTCCGCGCGAGCGCGGCCTCGCGGCCGAAGGACACGCCCTGGTCGGCGCGCGCGGCGCCGCGCCACACGAGCAGCTCGAGGCCCTCGATCTCGGTCGCCATGTCGGCCACGGCGAAGGCCACCGCCTGACGGTGCGCGATCGGCTCACCGAAGGCCTCGCGCTCCTTGACGTACGGGGTCACGTAGTCGAGCACGGCGCGAGAGGTGCCGAGCGCGAGCGCCGACCAGCCGAGGCGGGCCAGGCGCACCACGTCGGTGTAGTTCTGGGTGGCGGTGTCGAGGTCGACCTCGCCCAGCAGCGCGGTCGCGGGGACCTTGACGTTGGTGAGGTTCAGGCGGCCGAGCGAGGCGGCGCGCAGGCCCATGCTCGGGTCGCCCTCGACGATCACGCCGTCGGTGCCGGACTCGACGATGAACAGGGCGGGCTTGCCGTCCAGCTCGGCGCCGACCACGAACAGCTCGGCCGAACCGGCCTGCGGCACCATCGACTTCACGCCGTTGAGGACGTAGCCGCCCGCGGTGCGAGTGGCTTTGGTGGACAGCGCGAACGGGTTGAAGAGCGCTCCGGGCTCGGCGATCACCACGGAGGACTGCGGCACGGACTCGCCCGCGTACTCCTTGAGGTAGGTCTGCTGCTGGCCGTCGGAACCGAACTGCGACAGTGTCACCGCGACGCCGCTGGGGGCGAGGATCGGCAGTGCGAGGCCCATGTCGCCGTGGGCGAGGGCCGCGGCCACGAGGGCGTTGGTCACCGCGCCGCGGTCGCTGCCGGCGCCGTCGAGCTCTTCAGGCACGTTGATCATGGTGATGCCGAGCTCGGTCGCGCGACCGAGGAGCGAAGCGGGGGCCTCGGTCGCCGCGTCGGCGTCGAAGGCCGCGGGGCGGACGATCTCGGCCGCGAAGTCCCGCACCGTGTCGACGATCATCTGCTGCTCGTCGTCCGGGGTGAGGTCGTAGTTCGACTTCGTGCTCGAGCTCAGTCGCTTCGGCTTACCGGTGCCGGCGACCACCTTGAAGGTCCGGTTCGCAGCGCCGAGCGCCTTGAATCCGTGCTTGGTGCCTTCGTAGGCGACGCGGTTCACCACGTCCTGCAGACCGCGGTTCTGCACGAAGGGCGTCTGCACCACGGCCATCAGGGCGCGGATCAGCTGGCCCGTGGGGTTCCGCCGGATCGGGTTCTTCCCGATGGCGCTGGTGTCCCGGGGATCGGTTGACGTGCTCATCTCCACCATCTCGTCGTCGTGGCGGCGCAGGTCGAGGGGCTGTTCCCAGCGTCTTCGCCGCCAACTTACTCATCAGTCAGATGAGACCTTACTCCTCGGTAAGTTATGTGCCAAGAGATGGGACGAAAACTGTGTCGGCGTGTCAGGGAGTGAGACGTGCCAGCACCTGCGGGTGCAGCACCGGGTTCGCGGCCACGGCCGAGCCCGCGTGCGGACCCGGTGTCCCGTCGGTGCCGGTGAACAGGCCCCCGGCCTCGCGGACCACGATCTCGACCGCGGCCAGGTCCCACAGCGAGACCTCCGGCTCCACCGCGATGTCCACCGCGCCCTCCGCGACCAGGCAGTAGCTCCAGAAATCGCCATAACCGCGCAGGCGCCAGGCGTCGGCGGCCAGCGCCAGGAAGCGCCCGCGCGATTCTGCGTCGGGGAAGTACGAGAGGTCGGAGAAAGAGATCGACGAGTCCGCGATCTCTTGCACGCCCGAGACCGCGATACGGCGCGGCTCGGCACCGTCGAAGGAGACGAACGAGCCGGCGCCCGCGCTGGCGAACCAGCGGCGCTTGAGCGCGGGGGCCGAGACCACGCCCACCACGGGTACACCGTCCTCGAGCAGGGCGATCAGCGTGCACCAGACCGGCACTGCGCGCACGTAGTTCTTCGTGCCGTCGATGGGATCGAGCACCCACTGTCGGCCCTCGAAGACGGCCTCGCCGCCGAACTCCTCGCCGAGGACCGCGTCGCCAGGGCGCTCCGCGGCGAGCCGCTCGCGAATGAGCGTCTCGGTCGCGAGGTCGGCGTCGGAGACGGGCGTGAGATCGGGCTTGGCATCGACCTTCAGGTCCAGCGCGCCGAACCGCGCCATGGTCAGCTCGTCGGCCTCGTCCGCGAGGGCGAGGGCCAGGGTGAGGTCGGGATTCACAGGGTTCGACGGTGCGCTCGACATGCGAGAACGGTAGCGGAGGCCAGTCGCGGGCGCGGGGCGGTCCCCGTCGGTAATCTGGACATATGGAATGGATCTGGGTGCTCATGCTCGCCGCCATGCTGGGTGCGCTCGTCGTCATGTGGCAGCGCTCCAAGCGAGGCACGCTCGGGACCGCGCCAGCGGGCCCCGGTATGGAGGACGGGATGCTCACCCTCAGCGGCGTGAGCCCGCGGCCCGTCGAACCCGACCAGAAGGGGCAGGCCTTCGTCACGGTCTCCGGCACCGTCGAGGGCCCGACCACCCCGCCGACCCATGTCTATCGGCGGCTGATCGTGGACTTCACCGAGCGCTGGCCGGAGGTCGGCGACCGCCTGCCCGTCTACTACAAGGTGGGCAAGGTCGACAGCTCCTGGCAGCTCGGCTCGCTGCAGCCGCCCGCGATCTGAGCGATCGCCGCCGGTCTCAACACCACTTTCCCGCCTTCGAAACGCGGGTTCTACGGGCATTCGAGGCCAAATCCTGCCACGGACCTTCGTAGAACCCGACTTTCGGAAAGGTGACTGAACGCCGCCGGCCTCGTCGGGCGCGGCGGCGCAGTATCCTGGGTGACTGTGCATCCTGACGTAGCCGCAGACATCGAGAGCCTCGACACCACCCTGCAGACGGTGGAGAAGGTGATCGACCTCGATGAGCTGCGCCGGCGCGTCGACGAGCTGGAACACAAGGCGTCCGACCCCGAGCTGTGGAACGACCAGGCCAACGCCCAGCGGGTCACCAGCGAGCTGTCGTACGCCCAGGCGGAGCTGCGTCGCGTCACCGACCTGCGACAGCGCCTCGACGACCTGCCCGTGCTCTATGAGCTGGCCGACGCGGAGGAGGGCGACGACAAGGCGGTGGCGCTCGAGGACGCCGACGGCGACCGCGCCCAGCTGCGCACCGAGATCGAGGCCATGGAGGTCAAGACCATGCTCTCGGGCGAGTACGACGCCCGCGACGCCCTGATCAACATCCGCTCCGGCGCCGGCGGTGTCGACGCCGCGGACTGGGCCGAGATGCTCATGCGCATGTACATCCGGTGGGCCGAGAAGCACGGCTACGGCGTCGAGGTCTACGACACCAGCTACGCCGAAGAGGCGGGCTTGAAGTCCGCGACCTTCGCGGTCAAGACCGACTACGCCTACGGCACCCTCTCCGTCGAGATGGGCACTCACCGCCTCGTGCGGATCAGCCCCTTCGACAACCAGGGCCGCCGCCAGACCTCCTTCGCCGAGGTCGAGGTGCTGCCCGTGGTGGAGACCACCGACCACATCGACGTTGACGAGAACGAGGTGCGCGTCGACGTGTACCGCTCGTCGGGCCCGGGCGGCCAGTCGGTCAACACCACCGACTCCGCGGTGCGGCTCACCCACATCCCCACGGGCATCGTCGTCACCTGCCAGAACGAGAAGAGCCAGCTGCAGAACAAGGTCTCGGCCATGAAGGTCCTGCAGGCCAAGCTCCTCGAGCGCAAGCGCCAGGAGGAGCGCGCGCAGATGGACGCGCTCAAGACCAACGAGGGCGCGTCCTGGGGCAACCAGATGCGCTCCTACGTGCTGCACCCGTACCAGATGGTCAAGGACCTGCGCACCGAGTACGAGGTGAACAACCCGTCGGCCGTGCTCGACGGCGACCTGGACGGATTCATCGAGGCGGGCATCCGCTGGCGGATGCGCGGCGATGACGAGTAGCGCGCTGCTCGCGAACTCGATCCTCCCCGACGTCATCGGGTGGCGGCTCCTCATGTTCGAGCGGCTGCTGCCGATCGTGCTGTGGGCGCTCGCCGCTATCCTGGCGAACCGATTCGTCAACTGGTTCTCGGCGCGCGTCACCATGCGGATCGACGCCCAGTTCAAGAACAGCGACTCGCTGGTGCGCTCGGAGTCCGCGAAGCACCAGCATGCCCTGATCCAGGTGATCAGCTGGGTGGCGATCGCCGCGATCTACCTTTTCGCGACGTACCAGGTCGTCAAGGCGCTCGGCGTGCCGATCAACGCCCTCGTCGCGCCGGCCACCGTCATCGGCGCGGCCCTCGGCTTCGGTGCGCAACGGATCGTGCAGGACCTTCTCGCGGGGTTCTTCCTCATCACCGAGCGGCAGTACGGCTTCGGCGACGTGGTCAACCTCGCGCTCACCGGCGGCTCGACGGCGGAGGGCACCGTCTCCGACGTCACGCTGCGGGTGACCAAGCTGCGCAACACCGACGGCGAGGTCATCACCGTGCCGAACGGGCAGATCGTCAAGGCCACGAACCTCTCGAAGGACTGGGCACGCGCTGTGGTCGACATCCCGCTGCCGAAGACCGTCGACATGGGGAAGGTCAACACGCTGTTGCACCGCGTCGGCGAACGGGCTTACCACGACCCGACGATGTCGACCCTGCTGCTCGACGAGCCCACCCTGATGGGCATCGAGTCGATCGATCTGGATCAGGTGAACCTGCGTATGGTCGCGCGCACCCTGCCCGGCAAGCAGTTCGAGGTGGGGCGCAACCTGCGCGAACGCATCGTCCGCAGTCTCGCGACAGCCGGCATCGACGTCGCGCCCGTGACCGACACCGTCGAGGACGAGGAGGAGGTGAAGCCGCAGTGACCGACGTTCCGAAGGGGCCGCAGGACAGGTCTGAGAACGACGCCGAGGCCACGACGGAGATCCGCGCCCAGAAGGTGCCGCTTCCCGCGCCGTCCGAGCCCACCCGCGCGCTCCCGACCGCGTGGGAGCGGATTCCGAAAACGATCCCGCACACCCGCGCGCGCACCAGCACCGTTGTTCTGGGGCTGTTGTTCCTGGGGCTGATGTGGTGGTACCTCGACCTGTACGCGCAGTTCGTTCCCGAGGAGCAGCGCCGCACCGGGCAGACGCCGGTCGCCACCACGACGGCGCCCGCGCAGGAGAAGCCCGCCTACGACGCGCCGGTCACGACCACGCCCCCGCGGGCACCGTCGAGCGCGGTTCCGTCCAGCGGCGTGGCGGGTGAGTCCGGCGCACCGTCGTCGACGGTGCCGGGGCGCTCGGGCGAACCGGGCACGGCCACCACCGGGGGCTCGACGACCACCTCCGCGCCGGGTGGGATCGTGCTGCCGGGCGGGGTGACGCCGTCGGGGATTCCGGGCACGACGACCGAGTCGCCCACCACCGGCGGCGCACCGACGACGACGCTTCCGCCGGGGTAGTCCGCGGCGTCAGTAGACTGGGCGCTCGTGATCACGCTCCAGAACGTCACGATGATGTACAAGGCGTCGGCCCGGCCGGCGCTCCACGACCTGTCGCTCGAGATCGGCAAGGGTGAGTTCGCCTTCCTGATCGGGCCCTCGGGTTCCGGGAAGTCGACGTTCTTCCGGCTCCTGCTCAAGGAGGACAAGCCGACGAGCGGCGACGTCTACGTGGGTGAGTACCACGTCAACAAGCTGTCGGGGCGGCGCGTGCCGCAACTGCGGCAGTCGCTGGGTTGCGTCTTTCAGGACTTCCGCCTGCTCCAGCAGAAGACGGTGGCCGAGAACGTGGCCTTCGCCCTGGAGGTCATCGGCAAGCCTCGCAATGTTATCGACCGGACGGTCCCGCAGGTGCTCGATTACGTGGGCCTCGGCGGTAAGGCGAACCGCATGCCCAGCGAGCTGTCGGGCGGCGAGAAGCAGCGCGTGGCCATCGCCCGCGCCATCGCCAACCGGCCGCTGCTGCTGCTCGCCGACGAGCCGACCGGCAACCTCGACCCCGACACGTCCGCGGAGATCGTGGACGTGCTCGACCGGATCAACCGCGCCGGGACCACCGTGGTCATGGCCACGCACGACCGCCACATCGTGGACTCGATGCGTCGCCGCGTCATCGAGTTCCGCATGGGCGAGATGGTGCGCGACGACGCCACCGGCGTGTACGGGCTGGGCCGCTGACGGCGCCCGCCGCCCCCGCCGCCGACGACGAACCGAAGGACTGAATTCCAGTGCGAGCCAGTTTCATCACCAGCGAGGTCTTCACGGGCCTCCGCCGGAACGTGAGCATGACGATCGCCATGATCCTCACCACCGCGATCTCGCTCGGCCTGTTCGGCGGCGGCCTGCTCGTGGTGCGGATGGCGGACAAGAGCCAGGACATCTTCCTGCAGCGCGTCGAGATCCAGGTGTTCGTCGACGACAAGGTCGCCGCCGACGATCCGAACTGCCAGAAGGCCGTGTGCCAGGCGATCGAGTCGAAGATCAAGGCGCAGCCGGGCGTCGACTCACTGGACTACATCTCGCAGGACAAGGCCCTGGAGACCGCGAAGACCAAGACCTTCGCCGACCAGCCCGAGCTCGCCGAGCTGGTGCGGCCGGGGGTGCTGCCCGCGTCCTTCAAGGTGCGCGTGGGCGACGAGACGAAGTTCTCCGCGGTGATCGACGCGGTGAAGGGGCAGCCCGGCGTGGCCGGAGTGCAGGACCAACGCGAGCTGGTGGAGCGCGTCTTCTCCGTGCTCAACGGCGCGCGGAACGCAGCCTTCTTCGTGGCCCTGATCCAGGCCGTCGCCGCGGTGCTGCTGATCGCGAACATGGTGCAGGTGGCCGCGTACACGCGGCGTACCGAGGTCTCGATCATGCGCCTGGTTGGCGCGTCCCGTTGGTACACCCAGCTGCCCTTCCTGCTGGAGGCGGTGATCGGCGCTGTCATCGGCGCGGTCCTCGCGATCGCCGGCCTGTTCGCGGGCAAGGCCCTGTTCTTCGACCGGGCCCTGCGCGAGATGTACGGCGTGAACATCCTGGCGCGGATCACGAACACCGACGTGCTGCTGGTCTCTCCATGGCTGCTCCTCGTGGGCGCCGGCTTCGCCGCCATCACCGCGTACGTGACGCTGCGCTTCTACGTGCGGGAGTAGCCCCGCCGATAAGTCGCTTTCCGCGCACCGTCGCATCCCCGTACGATGGAGTGGTTGTCCAGCCGCTCCGGCGGCCGAAAGAGAAGGGAAACGACGATGGCGAAGGAGAAGGGGCGCTCGGTGATCGCGAGCAACCGCAAGGCGCGCCACAACTACGCCATCCTCGACACCTTCGAGGCCGGCGTCGTGCTGGTGGGTACCGAGGTGAAGGCGCTCCGCGAGGGCAAGGCCTCCCTGGTGGACGCGTACGCGACGATCGACGACGGCGAGGTCTGGCTGCGTGGCCTGCACATCCCCGAGTACGGCAACGGATCGTGGACCAACCACACGCCGCGCCGCACGCGGAAGCTGCTCATGCACCGGCGCGAGATCGATTCGCTGACCGGCAAGATCCGCGAGGGCAATCAGACCCTGGTGCCGCTGTCGATGTATTTCAACGAGGGCCGGGTCAAGGTCGAGCTGGCGCTGGCCAAGGGCAAGCAGGACTACGACAAGCGGCAGGACATCGCCCGCCGCACCGCCGAGCGCGAGCTCGTCAAGGAGCTGGGCCGGCGCGTCAAGGGCATGCGCGGCTGATTTCTTTCCGACGGTGCCCGGCGTGGCGCGTTGAGTTCCGGTCTTGACGGGCGTTCACTTGAGATACGAGTTACTGATGTGACTGGTGGGACTCAAGTGAGGAGCGGATCCATGAGTGTCGAGAACCGGGCCAAGGTCGTTTCGCTGGCGCATCGCGTCGGAGCGGTGCTGCTCACCGTGCTGATGAACATGAATGCCTCCGCCGCCGGCGTGCGGCTGCGCACCGTCTGATAATCGCTGGACAGCCACCGATGCCGGTGCGGTAGTATGGAACTTCCACTCCGCAAGGGATGGGCTTCCGCAGAGCGGACGATGAGGGGCCGATCGGTTTCGACTTCGTTTGTTGACGCGGGGGAAGCGTGCCGGTGCAGGCTGGAGACCACCGTAAGCGTCGCAGCAACCCTATAAGCGCCGATTCCAATCAGCGCGACTTCGCTCTTGCTGCCTAAGTAGCAAAGCGAGTCTGTCAGCCCGGGTTCGCCCTCGGCCCGGTTCCTGGCATCAGCTAGAGGGATTCACCTCACGGTGCGGTCGCGGCATCGTGAGGGACATCAAACAGTGACTGGGATCGTCATTCCGGCTCGTCCGTGAGACCGGAAGATCCGAGTAGAGACAGAGCGGACTGCGCACGGAGAAGCCCCGTAGAAATGACGGAGGACCCGGGTTCAATTCCCGGCGGCTCCACAGCGAAGCGCCCCCGGCCACCGGCTGGGGGCGCTTCCGTGTCTGGTGCTACTTCTTCACCTCGCAGGCGATGCCGTCGCCGTCACGGTCGAGGTGGGAGCCGTAGCCGGGCTGGCCCTTGAGGATCGGGGCCTTGCCGGCCTGGCGCACCTCGGTGCAGTTCTTGTACGCCGGATCGGCGTGCGAGACGGCGGCCGGGGCGGCGATTGCGGCGATCGAGAACGCGGCGACGACGACGCGGGTGACGATGGTGGACATGGGGTACTCCTGCAGACCGGGGGAGCGACGACTGCGGGACGGTCCCTCTCTCGCAGTTCCTATGGTGTACGCGTTTGCGGCAGCAAGCCGTTTGTCGGATATAGGTAATTAGCCGGGAAAGTGACCGCATCGCACGATTCGTGAGCGAGGAGGCGTCGTCGCCCCGCTGGATATCTGATGGAACAAGTTCTAGAAACGTCTCCCGGTGTGCGAGAGGCTGGACTATCGTCCGTGATCATGAACCTGCGTTCCGTATGGCGACGGGCGGTCGTCGCGGCGGCCGGAATCGCGCTCCTGGTGGCGGCACCGTCGAACGCGGCGCCGCTGCCCGAGAATTTCAATTTCTTCGGCGGCATACCGTCGGAGCTGACGAACCCGAACGGCTCGCTGCCCGGGACGAACGATTACTCCTGCAGGCCGACGGCTCGCCACCCCAACCCTGTCGTGCTCGTGCACGGCACCGGCGGCGGCTCGCAGACCAATTGGGGCGCCTACGCGCCGCTGCTCAAAAACAACGGCTACTGCGTCTTCTCCTTCACCTACGGCGCGCTGCCCGGTGCGCCGTGGCCGGCGAATCAGATCGGCGGGACTCGTCCGCTCGTCACGAGCGCGCAGCAGCTCAAGGAGACTGTGGAACGCGTTCTTGCATCGACCGGCGCGAAGAAGGTCGATCTCATCGGTCACTCGCAGGGCACGCTCATGCCGTCGTACTTCGTGAAGTACCTGGGCGGCGCCGACAAGGTGGGCAAGTACGTCTCGCTCGCGCCGCTGTGGCGCGGCACGGGCGGCGATCTCGGGCGGGCGGCGTCGGTCTTCGTGCGCGGCCTTAACGTCCGTGATCCGTACTTTCCGGTGTTCGAGTCGATCGGCGACATGCTGCCGGGATCGCGCTTCCTCGACAAGATCTGGGCCGACGGCACGCCCTACGTGCGCGGCGTCGAGTACACGAACATCTCCACCCGCTTCGACGAGCTGGTGCTGCCCTACACGAGCGGCCAGCTCGACGGCCTGCCCGGAACCAAGGTCACCAACATCGTCGTGCAGGACACCTGCGGCCAGGACTTCTCCGACCACCTGGCCATCGCGGGCTCCCGGCGCGCGGCGTACTTCGCGCTCAACGCCCTCGATCCGCAGCATCCGCGGCCGGTGCCCTGCTACGTGGTGCCGCCCTTCACTGGCGCCTGACCCGCTGGCGGCTAGCCCCCGCTGGCGGCCCGGCCCGCCGGGTACAGCGTGTTCTCAGCCTGGATCGATCCGGCGGCCTCGTTGGCGTGCACGCCCTCGCATCGTCCGGCGACCGCTGCCTGGACCTGGGCGATGACGCGTGGGTCCACGGGCTCGACGGTGTGGTCCAATCCGCCGTTCCCGGTGGCCGACGGGACGGGCGTCATCCGGCACTGCGGTCCGGTGATGCGGCCGTCGGCCCACTCCTTGGCGCTCCGGATCGAGAAGTACTGCGTGGGACCGACGGCCCCGACGCCGCTGTTCAACGTGGCGAGGAAGCCGGATCCGGGGCACACCTCGCGGGCGGTGCCGGACTGCGAGCAGGCGGCGGGACTGCCGTACTGCGCGGTGCCGATCGCGACGTAGTGGGTCACCTTCGGGGCTCCGCCCAGCGCCTTGAGGTAGTAGCGGGCGCTGAGGCCGCCCACGCTGTGCCCGACGAGGGAGACGGGGCCGCCGCCAGCCCTCGCCCGGTCGACGGCCGCGCCGATCGCGGTGGCGTCGGAGCGCAGGTCGAGTCCCCGCAGGTTCAGTACCTCGACGCGCGACCCGGATCGCTCGAGGGCCGCCTTCATCGGCTGGTACGGCAGCGCGCCGATGTACTGGCCGGGAACGATGACGACGGTGCCCTGTGCGGGCGCGGCGGCAGCGGGTGCCGCGAGGGCGCCGGTCGCGGCGACGGCCGCCGCCAGGGCGAAGAAGGAGTGTCCTGCAATCATGCAGGGGAGCCTAACCTAAACAACCAGGGTTGAGAAGGATCGTGTCGCGGCTCACTCCGAGCGGTACGCCTCCCCGTGGGGCTCGTCGCAGTGGTCCTCGGCGCCGTCGTGATCGACCTGGAGGGTCGCGTGCTCGATGCCGTACTCGTCGTGCAGCATGCCGCTGATCTTCGAGCGGACGGCGTGGCAGTCCGCGGCCGCGTCGACGAGCACGTGCGCCGACAGCGCGGGCTGGCCCGACGTGATCTCCCAGATGTGCAGGTCGTGCACCTCGGTCACGGACGGGACGGCCGCGACGTCGCGCCCGACCTCGGCGGGGTCGATGCCCTCGGGTGCGGCCTCGAGGAAGATCCTCCCCGACGCCTTGACCAGCCCCCAGCCGGCCTTGAGCATGAGCGCCGCGACGACCAGGGCGGCGATCGCATCCGCCTGGCCCCATCCGGTGGCCCAGATGATCGCGCCCGCGATGGCGGTGGCGATGAAGGCGTACAGATCGTTGAGGATGTGCTGGTAGGCGCCCTCGACGTTGAGGCTGGTGCGGTTGGCCCGCCGGATGCACCACGTGGCCGCGAGGTTCACGACGCAGCCGGCGAGGGCGGTGAAGAAGACCAGCCGGCCATCGACGTCCGGCGGCGTGATGAGTCGCGAGATGCCCTCGTAGACGAAGAACGCCGCGAGGAGCAGGAGGGTGATCCCGTTGGCCTGCGCCGACAGGATCTCCACCCGCTTGAGACCCCAGGTGTACCCGCCCTTCGCCGGCTTCGCGGCGATCTTGATCGCGACCAGCGCGAGCACGATCGCCGCGGCGTCGGTGAGCATGTGCGCGGCGTCGGTGATCAGCGCGAGCGAGCTCGCGATGATGCCGATCGTCACCTCGATCGCCATGAAGCCGACGATGAGCGCCAGGGCCAGGCTCAGCCAGCGCTTGTCGGCGTCCGCCGACACCCCGTGGTCGTGTCCCGCGTGTCCGCTCATCTCAGCTCCGCCCCTTGTCCGATGAGATCACCGGACGAACATACATGGCTGTATGCGCATGTATCAATGGCGGAGTGTTGCGACGATCAGTCGATCACGGCGAGCGCGTCGATCTCCACGAGCATGACCTCGTGCGGGAGGTCGACGAAGACCGTCGTGCGGCAGGGGAGTGCGGCGCCCTCGGGCACGTTCTCGGCGATGAACGCGCCGTAGACCTCGTTCATCGGGGCGAAGTCGTCGCGCGTGGTGAGGTAGACGCGGAACATGAGCACGTCGGCCACCGAGGCGCCGCCGGCCTCGAGGATCGCCTTGACGTTCTCCAGGGTGCGCCGGGTCTGCTCCTTGACGTCGCCTTCGGCGATGTACTGGTTCGTCGCCGGGTCCATCGGGCCCTGGCCCGAGACCTGCAGCAGGTTGCCGCGGCGCACGCCCTGGGAGAAGAAGTGGGCGGGAGCGGGCGCGTCGGTGGTGGAGACGGCGGTCGCGGTCATGGTGGTGATTCCTTTGCTCTCGTGAGTGTTTCGGTGTTTCCCCGGGGTGTCCGGGAGGTTCAGCGCGGGCGGTACCCGCAGTCGCGGGAGATGGCGGCGCACGTCGCGCGCAGCGGCTCCAGCAGGCCCAGTAGCTCGTCGAAGGGCAGGACCACGTCGGGCACCGACACCGACACCGCGGCGACGACGGTGCCGCTCGCGTCGCGGACGGGCGCGCCGATGCAGTTGATCGTGGGCTCGTTCTCCTCGCGGTCGACCGCCCATTCCTGCGCGCGGACGCGCTCGATCTCGGCGAGGTAGTCCTCCGGGGTCACGATCGTGTTCGGCGTGCGCCGGGTGAAGTCCATTCCGGCGACGAACCGGCGCAGTTCGTCGTCGGGCAGCGTCGACAGCATGAGCTTGCCGACCGCGCTGGAGTTGAGATTGACCTCCATGCCCACCCGCGAGTACATGCGGATGAGGTCCCGTGACTCCAGCTTGTCGATGTAGACGACGGCGTCGCCCTCGCGGGCCGCGAGGTGCGTGGTCCGGCCGTACTCACGGTTGAACGCCACGAGGTGGGGCGCGGCGATCTCGCGGATCCCGCGCTGCTCCGAGGCGCGTGCCGCCAGATCGAAGACGCGCGATCCGAGGTGGTACCGATGCGCCTCGTCGTGGTACGCGAAGCGCGCTTCGGTGAGTGGGCGCAGCAGGCGCAGCACGGTGGTCTTGTGCACGCCGAGCTCGTCGGCGAGCTCGTCCAGCGAGGCGGGTCCCTCGCCCAGCAGGCGGAGGATCTCCAGCGCGCGGGTCAGGCTCTGGCTCATGGTGATCCGCTCTCGCGGGGCGGCGGGAAGTCCGCGTCGCCCACGCGGATCCCGTTCGGGCTGATGTGCGCGGCGGACCAAGTGTCGTCGTCACAGGTCAGCAGCGCTGTCATCGCCTCGGGCGGCAGGGTGGCGAAGTCGGCGCGCACCGTCAGGGTCGCCGCGGCGCCCGCGTGCCCGCGGCGCAGGCAGCTGCGCATGTCCTCGTCGTGCGCGAGCCCGTGCAGGAAGCCCGCGGCGAAGGAGTCGCCCGCGCCCACAGGCTCGACCACGTCGACGGACAGTGCGGGGACGGTGATCTGCGCGCCCGCGCGGTCGATCGCGATGGCCCGGATGGCACCGTCCTTGACGACGACGGTGCGGGGCTCGGGTAGGAGGGTCCGCACGTCGGCGGGGGAGCCGATCCCGAGCACGCGCTCGGCCTCGTCGGATCCGACCAGGACGACGTCCGCGGAGCGGGCCAGCTCGATGACCAGGGACGGGTCGCCGTCGGGCCAGAGCTGCTCGCGCCAGTTGACGTCGAAGGTGACGGTGCCGCGCACGCCCGTTCGATCCCGGAGCAGGGCGCGGGTGAGGTCCGCACACGATGGGGACAGGGCCGGGGTGATGCCGCTGGTGTGCACGATCCGGGCTTGTCCGAGGGCCGCGGCGATCGTGGGGCGCGTCAGGAAGTCGGGGCCCATCGCCGCCGCCGCGCTGCCCGCGCGACGGTAGGTGCTGGCGGTCGCGGGCTCGCCGTCCGCGTCGACGCCCTCGGTCTTCGCGTACCGGCCGGTGAACCCGTGGTCGTCGACCTCTATGCCGTCGGTGAGCACGCCGTGCGCGCGCAGGTGCTCGACGATCCGTCGCCCCTCGGTGTCCCCGCCGACCCGGCTGAGGAAGGCCGTGGGCGTGCCCAGGACCGCGGTGCCGGCGGCGACGTTGGCCTCGGCGCCGCCGGCGTGCATGGCGGGAGCGGGCGCGTCCAGGTCGGCCGCCGCGACCAGCGCCAGCGGTTCCCCGAGGCACGCGATCCATGCTTCCGTCACCGGTCGTACCGCTCTTTCATCTCGTGGTTGTGCAGGTCCTCGCAGCAATGCTAGCGTCTGTGACACGCATCACGCAACGGTGATTGCATCATACGCAACGTAGCAGATTGGGATGCACGATGACCAACGGGAACGGCGCGCGGCCGACGGTGTTGAGTGTGCTCGACAAGGCGGTGCCCGCGTGGGCGAACTGCATGGGCACGGCCGACTTCCTCGCTCGCACACCGCGGCTCTCGGAGCTCTCGACTCCGGTGCTGGTGCTCGACCGGGCGGCGATGTCCGACAACGTCGCCGAGTTCGCCCGGTGGACCGCCGCGCACGGATTCGACCTCGAACCGCACGGCAAGACCACGATGGCGCCCGCGCTCTGGCAGGACCAGCTCGATGCGGGGTCCACCGCCATCACTATCGCCAACCTGCCGCAGCTGGAGGCAGCCGTTGCCACGGGCTTCCGGAACCTCCACGTGGCGAACGCGATCGCCGATCCGGCCGGCATCCGGTGGCTCGGCGAGGCACTCGACGCCGACCCCGGGCTCGAAGTCACCCTGTGGGCGGACGGGCTCGGCACCGTCGACGTGCTCGACCGCGGCCTCGCCGAAGCGACCCGGCAGCCCACCGTGCTCGTCGAGCTGGGCGGCCCCGGCGGCCGCACCGGCGCGCGCACCGTCGACGAGGCCTTCGCGATCGGCGAGCGCATCGCCGCCTCCCCGCGGCTGCGCCTCGGCGGCGTCACCGGCTACGAGGGCGCGTTCGCGCACGACACCTCGGCCGCGGCGCTCGGCACCGTCGACGACTACCTCCGCACGCTGAAGGACCTGCACGCCCGGCTGCGTCCGCTGTACCCGGAGGGCCGCATCGTCGTCTCCGCCGGGGGCAGCGCCTATTTCGACCGCGTCGCCGCCGTCCTGGGCGACATCGACGACGCGCGGATCGTCGTCCGCTCGGGGGCGTACATCATCCACGACGACGGCTTCTACCGCGGCATCACGCCGTCCGGTCGCGAGGCCGACGCACCCCGGCTGCGGTCGGCGATGCACGTCTGGGCCCGCGTCATCTCGCGGCCCGAGCCCGGCCTGGCGCTCCTCGACGTGGGCCGCCGCGACGTCTCCTTCGACGAGGGCCTGCCCGAACCGCAGGTCGCCGCACCGGGACTCGGCGAGCCCGCCCGCCCACTGAAGGCCGAGATCTCCGCGGTCAACGACCAGCACGCCTTCCTGCGGCTGCCGGCCGGCGACCCGCTCGCCGTCGGCGACGTCGTGCGGCTGGGCTTGAGCCACCCGTGCACCGTCTTCGACAAGTGGCGCGTCATCCCCGTCGTGGCCGACGACAGCGAGGACCCGCAGGTCGTCGACATGATCTCGACGTACTTCTAGAGCGGGGCCATCATGCACGACACATTGATCCGCGCCGCCGCCGTCGTCGACGGTACCGAGGCGCCGCGCTACACCGCGGACGTCGCGATCACGGGAGGCGTCATCACCGCGATCGGCGCCGACCTCGGGCCGGCGCACCGCGTCATCGACGCCGACGGTCTCGTCCTGAGCCCGGGCTTCATCGACATGCACGCGCACTCCGACCTGCAGGTCCTCCTCAACCCCGAGCACCCCTCGCGGATCACGCAGGGCGTCACGTGCGAGGTGATCGGCCAGGACGGGCTGAGCTACGCCCCCGTCTCCGACGAGACGCTCGCCGTCGTGCGGCGACAGATCGCCGGGTGGAACACCGATCCCGAGGGCTTCGACTTCTCCTGGCGCACCGTCGGCGAGTACCTGGACCGGCTCGACGCGGCGGGCACCGCCACCAACCTCGCTTACCTCGTGCCGCACGGCCTGCTCCGGGCCCTCACGCTCGGCTTCGGCGACGGTGTCGCGTCCCCGGCCGAGGTGGCGCGGATGCAGGAGATTCTGGCGCAAGGCCTGCGGGAGGGCGCCGTCGGCCTGTCCACCGGCCTCACCTATACCCCAGCGATGTACGCCGACGACGCCGAGTTGGCCGCGCTCATGCGCACCACGGGCGAGTTCGGCGGCTACTTCTCGCCGCACCACCGCAGCTACGGCGCGGGCGCGATGGAGGCCTACGCCGAGATGATCGACCTGTCGCGGCGCACCGGCTGCCCGCTGCACCTCGCGCACGCCACCCTCAACTTCGGGCCCAACAAGGGCCGCGCGCCCGAGCTCCTGGCGCTGCTCGACGAGGCCGTCGCCGCGGGCGCTGACGTCTCCCTCGACACCTACCCGTACCTGCCCGGCGCGACCACCCTGGCCGCGATCCTGCCGAGCTGGGCCGCGGCGGGCGGCGCCGACGCGACGCTCGCGCGCCTGCGCGATCCGCAGGATCTCGCCCGCATCCGGGAGCACCTGGAGCACACCGGATCCGACGGCTGTCACGGCGTGATCGCCGAATGGAACACCATCGAGATCAGCGGCGTCGGCACCGACGCCCTGGCCGGCTACGTGGGCCGCACCATCGAGCGGATCGCCACCGACGAGGGGCGCGACCCCTTCGACGTGTGCATCGGGATCCTCCTGGACGATCGCCTCGCCACCGGGATCCTGCAGCACGTCGGGCACGAGGAGAACGTGCGCGCCATCATGGGCCACCCCACGCACACCGGTGGCAGCGACGGCCTGCTCGTGGGAGGCAAGCCGCACCCGCGGGCATGGGGAACTTTCGCCCGTTACCTCGGCCACTACAGTCGTGAGCTGGGGCTGATGAGTCTCGAGGAGTGCGTGGGCCACCTCACCGGACGCGCGGCCCGGCGCCTGAACCTGGTCCGACGGGGCCTGGTCCGCGAGGGCTACGCCGCCGACCTGGCGCTCTTCGACCCCGACGCGGTCATCGACCGCGCCACCTACGACGCCCCGCGCACGCCCGCAGCGGGATTCACACACGTCCTCGTCCGCGGGGTACCCGCGCTCGACGACGGCAACCTCACCGGCGCGCTCGCGGGCGGCGCGCTGCGATTGACCGAAGAAGGGGTCCTGTGACCGTGACCGAACAATCCGCGCTGCTCGATGCGCTCGCCGCCGACCGGGCGCTCACCGTGGTGCGCGCCCCCGAACTCCCCGACGCGGCGGCTCTGTGCCGCGCGCTCGCCGAGGGCGGGATCCGTACCGTGGAGCTGACGTTCACCACGCCCGGGGTGCTCGGCCACCTTGAGCGCGCCGCCGGCGTCGAGGGTACGAACCTCGGCGTGGGCACGGTGCGCTCCGCCGCGCAGGCCCGCGACGCCGTGAACGCCGGCGCCCGCTTCCTCGTGACGCCCGACGTCAACGAAGAGGTAGCCCAGGCCGCCCGCGACCTCGGCGTGCCCGTCTTCCTGGGCGCGCTCACCCCCACGGAGGTGGCCCGTGCGGCCGCGCTCGGTTCGGTGGCAGTGAAGATCTTCCCCGCCCGCGCCTTCGGGCCGGGGTACCTCAAGGACCTGCACGGTCCGTTCCCCGGCCTGCCGCTCCTCCCGTCTGGCGGGGTCAGCGAGGCCAATGCCCGTGAGTTCCTGGGTGCCGGCGCTGTCGCCGTCTGCGCCGGCACGTCCGTCGTGCCCCCCGACACCGTCGCCGCCGGCGACTGGGCCGACATCACCCTCCGCGCCGCGCGTTTCGTCGCAGCGCTCTGATCCCCTTCCAGAACGGGAGTACCACTCATGTCCTCGGCCATCGACTGGCTGCAGCACGACACCGGAGGTCTGCTGACCCTCGCGGCGGTGTCGATCGCGGTCCTGCTCTTCCTCATCATCAAGGTCAAGCTCGAACCCTTCATCGCATTGATCATCGTCTCGGTGGGCCTCGCGCTGGTCGCGGGTGTCTCCGTCGAGAAGCTCGTCGGATCGCCGCAGAAGGGCGCGGCGCAATCGATCCTGGAGACCGGATTCGGAGGCATCCTGGGGCACATCGCCCCGATCATCGGCCTCGGCACGGTGCTCGGCGCCATCCTGGAACGCTCCGGCGGCGCCGACGTGCTCACCAGCTGGCTCTTGAAGCTGTTCGGCCCCAAGGGCGCGCCGCTCGCAATGGGCGTCACCGGCCTCATCCTGGGCATCCCGGTGTTCTTCGACATCGGCATCTTCATCCTGGCACCGCTGGTCTACGTCTGCGCCAAGCGTGGCGGCAAGTCGCTGGTCATGTACGCGATGCCGATGCTCGCGGGCCTGTCGATGACGCACGCCTTCCTGCCCCCGCACCCGGGACCGGTGGCCGCAGCCGGCCTGCTGCACACCTCGCTCGGCTGGATCATCGTCATGGGCCTCGTTTGCGGCATCCCGGCGTGGTTCGCCTCGGGCGTCGTATGGGGTACGTGGATCGGCAAGCGCGTCATCGTCGACGTGCCGGAGGAGTTCGTCCCCGAGGAGGAACACGCGAGCAAGGACAAGCCTCCGCTCGCGCTGATCGCCTTCATCATCGCGGTGCCCATGCTGCTGATCCTCGGCGGCACGTTCGGCTCGGTGTGGTTGACGTCGGGCACGAAGCCCTTCGCGATCCTGGTCTTTCTCGGCACGCCCGCGATCGCCCTGACCATCGCCGTGGTGATGGCCTTCTACCTGCTCGGCATCCGGCGCGGCATCAACGCGACCCAGCTCGCCGAGATGACGGGCGCGGCGCTCAAGCCGATCGGCATGATTCTGCTCGTGGTCGGCGCAGGCGCACTCTTCGGCGCGGTCCTGCGGGCGACCGGTGTCGGCACGGCGCTGACGGAGTCGATGTCGAACCTCGGCCTGCCGCTCATCGTGACCGCCTACCTGGTCAGCTGCGCGCTGCGCGTCGCGCAGGGCTCGGCGACGGTGGCGATCACCGCGACCGCCGGCATCATCGGCGACACCGTGGCCGCGGGCAATTTCTCCCAGGCGCAGATCGCGCTCATCGTGATCGCGATCTCGGCGGGCTCGATCATCCTCAGCCACGTCAACGACGGCGGCTTCTGGATCGTCGCGAAGTACTTCAACATGACGGTCAAGCAGACCCTCATGACCTGGTCGGTGCTGGAGACCATCCTCTCGGTGGTGGGCTTCGCGATGGTGCTGATCGTCTGGGCGATCGTCTGACGGCCGCGGCGTCGCGACGGTCCACCGTCGCGACGCCGCGTCGCCGTCTCGCCACCGCTGCTACCGCCGGTGCGCCGGATTACCGCGCGCGGAACCCGTTTCGGCGATACGTTGGACGACAGCGGCCGTGCGATCCGCGGCCGCGTTCCCGCACTGACGAGGTGGACTGAAGATGGCTCATGCGCGCGCCGGCCAACCGGCTCTTCCCGAGGACCTGATCGACGTCGAAGCTGTACGTGCAGCGTATTATTCGGTCGCGCCCGACCCCGGCGATCCGGATCAGCGGGTCGCCTTCGGCACCTCGGGGCATCGCGGCACGTCGCGCAGCGGCAGCTTCAACGACAATCACATCGCCGCGACCACGCAGGCCATCGTCGAGTTCCGTGCCGCGGAGGGGGTGCGCGGCCCGCTCTACCTCGCGAAGGACACGCACCTGCTGTCCGGCCCTGCCTGGGAGACGGCCGTCGAAGTGCTCGCGGCGAACGGCGTGGACACGCTCATCGACCACGACGACCGGTATACGCCGACGCCGGCGCTCAGCCACGCGATCCTCACCTTCAACCGCAAGCACGGCGGCGTCGAGGCGGACGGCATCGTCGTCACACCGTCGCATAACCCGCCCGCGGACGGCGGCTTCAAGTACAACCCGCCCACCGGCGGCCCCGCCGACACCGACGCGACGTCGGTGATCGCCGCCCGCGCCAACGAGATCCTCGAGGGTGGCCTGCGCGACGTGCGCCGGATCCCGCTGGCGCAAGCGCTCGCGTCGGACGCGATCCAGCGCTTCGACTTCCTAGATTCCTACGTCGGCGACCTGCCGTCGGTGCTGCACCTCGACAAGATCCGCGACGCTGGCGTCCGCATCGGCGCGGACCCCCTCGGCGGCGCGGCCGTCGGCTACTGGGGCGCTATCGGCGACCGCTACAACCTCGATCTCACGGTGGTCAACCCAACGGTCGACCCGCAGTTCGCATTCATGACGCTCGACACCGACGGCAAGATCCGCATGGACTGCAGCTCGCCGAACGCGATGGCCTCGCTCATCGCGAACAAGGACCAGTACGACATCGCGACCGGCAACGACGCGGACTCCGACCGGCACGGCATCGTCACCCCCGACGGCGGGCTGATGAACCCGAACCACTACCTCGCCGTCGCGATCGACTACCTCTTCGCGTCGCGGGGCGGCTGGCGCGACGACGCAGCCGTCGGCAAGACGCTCGTCAGCTCGTCGATGATCGACCGGGTCGTGGCCGAGCAGAACCGGAGGCTCCTGGAGGTCCCCGTCGGTTTCAAGTGGTTCGTCCCGGGCTTGCTCGACGGGAGCGTCGGCTTCGGCGGCGAGGAGTCCGCCGGCGCCTCCTTCCTACGGCACGACGGCTCCGTGTGGACCACCGACAAGGACGGCATCATCCTGGCGCTGCTGGCCTCCGAGATCCTCGCCGTCACCGGCAAGAGCCCGTCGCAGCACTTCGCGGTGCTGGGGGAGCAGTACGGCGTGCCCGCCTACGCCCGCACCGACGCGCCCGCCGGCCGCGAGCAGAAGGCCGTCCTGGCGAAGCTCTCGCCCGAGCAGGTCACCGCGGACGAGCTCGCCGGGGAGCCCATCACCGCCAAGCTCACCCGCGCGCCCGGCAACGGCGCGCCCATCGGCGGCCTCAAGGTGACCACGGAGAGCGCGTGGTTCGCGGCGCGGCCGTCGGGTACGGAGGACGTGTACAAGATCTACGCCGAATCCTTCCGGGGGCCGGAGCACCTCGCGCAGGTGCAGGCCGAGGCGAAGGCGCTCGTGGACGGCGTTCTGGGCTCCTGACCGCGCCTGACCTGCGCACTCGCCGGCGGCCGCTATTGTGGTCGGCGTGAGCAAGGGTAAGAACGCGAAGTACGTTCCCGCGAAGCAGTCCAACACCACGACCTACGTGCTCGGCGGCATCGCCGTGCTCGTGGTGATCGTGGTCGTCATCGGCGGCGTCCTGCTGCTGAGCAAGAAGGAGGGCACGCCTGTCGACAAGGCGCAGGCCGCCATCGACAAGGCGACCCCGGTCTTCGTCCTCGGGAAGGCCGACGCCCCGACGAAGCTGACCTTCTTCGAGGATCCGTACTGCCCCGCCTGCGGCAACATGGAGCGCCAGTACGGCGAGCAGATCACCAAAGCCGTCGAGGACGGCAAGCTGCAGATCAAGTTCTTCATGCTGTCGTTCCTGAACCGCAACAGCCCGTCGGGTGACTACTCGGACCGCGCCGCCGGCGGCCTGCTCGCCATCGCCAAGTCCTCGCTTCCCGATGACCAGAAGCAGAAGGCGTGGTTGGGCGCCCACACGGCGATGTACGCCAACCAGCCCGAGGAGGGCGAGGGCGACAAGACCAACGCCGAGATCGCCACGATGCTCGCCGACGGCTCCAAGGCCAAGGGCGTCGAGCTGCCGGCCGACGTGGTCAGTGCCATCCGGGACGGCAAGTACACCGTCGAGTCCGCGCAGAACGCCGGCGCGGGCAGCCAGCTGATGCAGGACATCGGCAGCACCGGCACGCCGACCGTCGTGCACAACGGCGACAAGATCACCGTGCAGGGCGACTGGCTGACGCCGCTGCTGAAGTAAAACCGACACTGACCAGCTGATTTGGTGCACGAGAGCTGCCTCCTGTAATGTTCTCCGGGCGGGAAACCGCAGGTGAACAACGCAATACGGGGCTATGGCGCAGCTGGTAGCGCACCACACTGGCAGTGTGGGGGTCAGGGGTTCGAGTCCCCTTAGCTCCACCCGAAAATTCCCCTCCGACGCAGGTCGGAGGGGAATTCTTCGTTTCCGGGGTTCGACGGTCCGCCGTGGCCTTCGTGTTCTTGCCGCCGGAGCCGGGTGGCCGGAAATCGCGCGGCCGCGCAGAGGTGACTCAGTCCAGTCCCTCGACGATGCGGAAGTCGCGCTCCACGCCGTCGCCGAGGGCGGCAAGGGCCTCCTGGTAGGCGGCGCTCTCGCGGGCGGCGACCGCCTGCTCGAAGCTCTGGAACTCGATCACGATCGTGCGCTCAGCGACGCCGGCCTCGTATGCGACCACGCGGCCGTCGCGGGAGAGCAGCCGGCCGCCGCCAGCGGCGACGGCGCGGGCCGCCAGCACGTTGTAGGCCTCGACCTTGTCGGTATCGAGAATCGCGCGGTAGTTGCTGACCCAGTAGCCCTTGGCCACGGTGCCTCCTGTACTTGGAGTGGTTGTCCGCGATCGGACGCGCTTGCGCCGAGGGTTCGGCGGGGCACGTCGATTGTGGCCCCACGCTGCTCGGCGATCAGTGGCAGGATCGGAACATGACCGACGACGCAGTACACACCCGGATCGACGCCCTTATCGCGGAGGAGCACACGCTCCGGGAGAAGCTCGGCGCGGGCGAGATCAGCGAGAGCGAGGAACACGCCCGGCTCCAGGTGCTCGAGACCCAGTTGGACCAGGCCTGGGATCTGCTCCGCCAGCGCCGCGCGCGCCGTGAGTTCGGCGAGAATCCGGACGGTGCAGCGACCCGATCGGCGAACACCGTGGAGAACTACCGCAACTGACGACCCGTCAGGGGACTGGTGCCAGCATCCAGTGCCGGGTCGAACCACATCGCCGTGGCCGCCGCCGGAGCCTCGCTCGCCTGCGCCGTCGGCGCCTGGACGCTCACGCTCCGGACAGGTGCTCCCGCAGCCGATCGAGGAACGCCGACTGCGCCTTCACCAGCTTCTCCGCGGCCTCCTCGGGGCTGAACCAGCCGGCGCGGTCGATCTCGGGGAAGCTCTGCATCTGGCCGGAGCCGCGGGGCCACTCCAGCTCGAACTCGTTGGAGCTGATCGTCTCCGCGTCGAAGTCGCCCTCGCGGGCGAAGACCGTCACAGTCTTGCCGCCGGACTGCCGGACGGAGCCCAGCGGCACCGTCGGGCCCGTTGGCGCGGGGGAGCCCATCTCCTCGGCGAACTCGCGCTCCGCGGCGGCAAGAGGCTCCTCGTCGGTGTACAGCCCCTTGGGGATCGACCAGGCGTGCGCGTCCTTCCGGCTCCAGAACGGGCCGCCCATGTGGCCGAGCAGCACCTCGACAGCGTCGTCGGTGCGACGGAACAGCAGGAGCCCGGCACTGGTCGTGGTCACGTCCCCAGTGTGCACCTCACACAACTGGTCCAACCAGTTGACCAGGGGCTGCAGTCGTGCCATGCTGCTCGCCATGGACGTCACCCCCATCGCCAGGACGGCGGTCTCGGACGAAGTGCTCGCGCGCATCGTCGACGAGATCCTGTCCGGGCGCCTCGCCCCGGGCGAGCCGCTGCCCGCGGAGCGCGAGCTCGCCGAGCGCTTCGGCGTGAACCGGCACGCGATCCGCGAGGCCCTCAAGGGCGTGCGGCAGGCGGGGCTGGTGCATATCGCGCAGGGCGGCAAGACCCGCGTGCTCGACTGGCGCGAGAGCGCCGGGCTGGACGTGCTCAGCGCCGTCGCCGCTGCCGGCGTCGTGCCCCCACTGCGGGTGCTGCGCGACGTCACCGAGATGCGCCGCACGATCGCCGCCGACGCCGCGCGGCTGTGCGCCGAGCGCGCGACCGCGGAGCAGAAGGCCGCGATCGTCGCGCTCGCGCAGGGCTATCCGGACGGCGGGTACGCCGCCGACGCCGCCTTCTGGACCGCCGTGATCGACGGCTCCGGGAACCTCGCCTACCGGCTCGCGCTCAACACCCTCCTCGCCGGCATGCGGGGCGTGGGGCAGCAGACCTTCGGCGCCCTCGGGCTCGACGGTGAGCTGCTGGACCGGCAGGCGCACCTCGACCTCGCCCGGCACATCGCCGACGGAGACGGTGCCGCTGCCCACCGCAAGACCTCCGACCTGCTGGCCGGCGTGGTCGCCGCGCTCGACGCCGTCTCGGCGAACTCGTAGAAAGCACCGATGCCATCGTGTTCGACCTCATCCGCGCCGCCATCCCGGTGTTCGTGCTCTGCCTCGCGCTCGAGTACCTGTCCTTCCGCTTCCGGCCGGACGACGACGAGCTCGGCTACGACCTGCGCGACGCGCGCACCAGCCTCACCATGGGGATCGGCAACGTGGTCATCAACCTGGGCTGGAAGCTCGTGGTACTGGCGGCGTTGGCCGGCGCGTACCTGATCGCGCCGGTGCACCTCCCGGCGACGAACCCGCTGACCTGGGTGCTGCTCTTCGTGGCCGACGACCTGGCCTACTACTGGTACCACCGCACCCACCACACCGTGCGCGTCCTGTGGGCGAGCCATGTGGTGCACCACTCGAGCCGGTTCTACAACCTCTCGACCGCACTGCGGCAGACCTGGACGCCGTTCACCGCGCTGCCCTACTGGATCCCGCTGGCGCTGATCGGCATTCCGCCGTGGATGATCCTGCTGCAACAGTCGGTGAGCCTGCTCTACCAGTTCTTCATCCACACCGAGCGGGTCGGGAAGCTGTGGCGGCCGATCGAATTCGTGATGAACACCCCGTCGCACCACCGCGTGCACCACGGCTCGAACGCGGCGTACCTCGACCGTAACTACGGCGGCATCCTCATCGTCTGGGATCGCCTGTTCGGCACCTTCGAGCCCGAGGGTGAGCGGGTGCGCTTCGGGCTGACGAAGAACATCGAGACGCACAACCCGCTGAAGGTCGCGACCCACGAGTACTCCGCGATCCTCGCGGACGTGCGCGGTACGCGCTCCTGGCGCGCGCGATGGGGCTACGTGGTGAAGGGGCCGGGCTGGTCGCCCGCAGCGTCAGCGCTGCCCGCGGCGGCGTCGGCCGACTGACGCCGCGAGAGCACGGCGTTCGCGCCGCCTGCACCCAGCACGACGAGGGCGGCGACTAGCGGCGCGCACTGTGCCACCGCGGTGCCGAAGTTCTCCGCGAGCGCGCCGTTCACTGCCGACGCCAGCGACTGGCCCAGGATCAGGCTGCTGCCGAGGATCGTCATGACGGTGGCGGAGCGGCCCAGCGGGCTGCGCTCGGCGCCCAGGCTGAACTCGGTCACCAGGGTCGGGCCCACGCCGATGCCCGCGATGGCCAGGCCGGCCACGAGCAGCGGGAGCGAGGGCGCGGCGGCGATCAGCACGGCGCCGGCCACGAGCACCGTCGCGAAGCTCACCCACCGCGCCGCGATGCTGAACCGCTCGGGGAGGAGCGCGGAGCCGAGCGCGAGTGCGGCGGACCCGACACCCATGACGCCGTAGAAGAGCCCGGCGGACGCGGCGTTGCCGGTGTCGCGCATGAAGGCCGTGAGGCCGGTGAGGGTGGAGCCGAAGAACAGGCCCATGCCGAAGACGCCGGCGATCACGGTGAACAGCAGGGGGTTCGCGAGCTCGCGCGCCGGCGCCTGGACGACGGCGCCGTCGCCGTGCTGCTCGGGCGCCCGGCCGCTGGGGTGCAGGGCGAAGGCCGAGACGAAGAGCACCGTCAGCACGGCCGCGCCGATCATCGGGGCGGCGGGCGACATCGTGGTCGCGAGCAGGCCGACGATGACCGGGCCGAAGACGAAGATCACCTCGTCAGCCGCGGATTCGTAGGCCATCACCGAGAGCAGAGTGCGCACCCGCCGGCCCTCGGGGAGCTTCGTGGTGATCATGGTGACCAGGCGGCTGCGCGACATCGGCCCGACCTGCGGGGCGCTCGCGCCCACCAGTGCGGCCGAGGCGAGCACCACCCAGCCGGGTAGTGGGCTGAAGACGACCCACGTCATGAGCAGCAGCGCGAGACTGTTCGCGACTCCCGCGGCGAGCACGGCCCGGCGCTGGCCGAACCGGTCCGCCGCCGCGCCGACGAGCGGACCGATCGCGGCGGAGCCGATGCCGACCATCGCGGAACTCAGCCCGCCGAAGGCGAGCGAGTCCCGGCCGGCGACGACCAGGGTGAGGACGCCGACCACCATCATGGCGAACGGGAGCCGCGCGACGAAGGCGACCGGGAAGTAGCTGCGCCCGGCGACCGACAGCAATGTCGGTGCGGAGGAAGGAGTCTCCTGGGGGGGACGTCTCGTGGGACATGGTGGCGGTCACCGTCGTCGGGCCTTTCCGCGGCGCGGCGGCCGCCATCGTTTCGACGTGCCGCCTTGGGTGCCCGGAGGCCGTGCCAGGTAGATACACGGAGCTGTCGCCGCGACGCCATCGCGGCCGAATCATCCTATCAATTCTCGGCCGAGAATGTCCGCGCGTCGGAACCGGATACGTTGTCAAAACTAATAAAACCCCAGGTAAAAAGGGGTTTTGTCCGATTGGTCACACCGGATAAGTAAGGCTAGTCTCACTCGACTATGACGAGCCTTACCTTGCATCTCGCGGCGGCCGCTCCGGCCGCCCCTCCGCTGTGGCGCATCCTCACGCAGATGGGGTACTTCGGCGCCCTGGCGCTCGCCGGCGGGCTGTTCCTCGCACTCGCCTTCCTGCTTCCGGCCACGGCGCGGGGCGGCGCGGCCGAGCGTGCCCAGCGCGGCCTTGCGCCGTACCTCGCAGCCTTCACCGCGGTCGCCGCCTACGCGCAATACGCGGGGCGCATCGCGCGGAGCAAGCTGGGGATCTCGTTCGCCGAGTCGCTCTCGCCGGCCCGATTCGGCGCGTACCTCGACCTGCCGAAGGAGAAGGGCGCGTGGATCTCGGGCGCTGCGATGGCCACGGTGCAACTCGGCCTCTTCGCACTCGCGGTCGTGCTCCTGCTGGTCGTCTGGCGGCTGCGCGGCCGCTCGATGGCCTTCGCGGCGACCGCGGGCTTCGCCGTCGTGATGCTCGCGGCGTCGGCGCCCAGCCTCACGACCGCGGTGGTGGGCATGGACGCCGCCGCCAACCGCGTACTCAAGCTCGCGCACATCCTGGCCTGCGTCGTCTGGCTCGGCGGGCTGTTCGTGCTCGCGGCGGCCGGCCTCCGCGCTCGACGCTCCGGGATCGACGGTGCCGGCGCCTTCGAATGCATGTGGGTCCGGTTCAGTGCGTGGGCGATGGGCGCCGTTATCGCGGTCGGTGTGAGCGGGCTCTGGCTGACGTGGGTGCACGTCGGCTCGTTCGCCCAGTTCGTCACCACGCCGTACGGGCGGTACCTGCTCATCAAGCTGGTTCTCGTCGCGGGGATGGTGGCCGCAGGCGTCTACAACGTGCGGGTGCTCATCCCTGCGATCCGCCGGGCGCGCCTCGCCGGCGATGAAGACACCGTCGTCCGGCTGGCCCTGCATCACTTCCCGAAGGTGGTCACGGCCGAGGCCGTCGCCGGCATCGGCGTGCTGGTGATCGTGCCCTTCCTGTCCGGCTCCGCGCGCAAGCAGGCCGACGGTGCCGCCGCCGGCCCGTTCGATTGGGAGACCTTCGGTATCGGCGCACTGCTCGTGGTGCTGCTGGTCGCCGCGTGCGCGGCCGCGGTTCGGCTGGGCTCGGAGCGCTCGGCCGGCGCCACGGGTGCTCCCGCGGCCTAGTTCCTAGCCGCCGGGACGCGGATCACTTCGAGAGGCACCGTGATCGTGTGGTGGAAGCCCATGGCGTCGTAGAGCTTCTGCGCCGGGTTGTCGTCCGAGGTGTGTAGGAAGGGGACGTCGCCGCGCTCACGTATACCGTGGGCGACGGCGCGGATCAGCCTGGAGGCCAGGCCCCGCCCCCGCGCTCCGGGCGCCGTGCACACCGCGCTGATCTCAGTCCACCCCTGCGGGTGCATCCGCTCGCCCGCCATCGCGGTGAGGGTGCCGTCGCCGTCCCGGATGCCGAGGTACGTGCCCAGCTCGATGGTGCGCGGCAGGAACGGGCCGGGCTTGGTCCGTTCGACGAGCGCGGTCATCTCCGGGACGTCAGCGGCGGTGAGGCGCACGGCCTCCGGCTCCGGCGCGGTCTCGACGGCGCTGCCGTCGTACTGCACCAGGCCGATCGTCTCCACGACGGTCCATCCCGCGGGGAGCGGTGCCGAGCGGTCGCGCAGCAGGGCGATCCGGTCCGCGCCGGTCAGGCGCGCGACGTCCGCGTAGTCCTCATCGGTGAGCTCGCGCGGGTGGCCGTAGAACACCGAGACGTCCGGGTGGTACCGCTGGATCCGTCCCGAGGCCTGCCGGAACCGCGCGTGAGGGCCGGCGAGGGCGGAGTTGACGGGGTCGGCGAGAACGGTGCGCTCGGTCACCAGCCGATCATGGCAGACGTGCCGTCGTCAGAGCGCGGCGGCGGTCTCCGCGAGGCGCGGCAGCACGACGTCGCGCCACCCCGGACCCATGCGTTCGAAGGCGGCGGCCATCCGCGTGTCATCGAGGTCGAATCCGCTGTGTTCCAGGAGGACGCGGGTGCCCCGTCCCTCGGGTTGCAGGGTCCACGCGAGGGTCCACGCGGGAGTGAAGGTGTACACGAAGCGCTCGGGCGGAATCGATTCCAGGACTCGGCACGGCTGCGCGCCGAAGCCCGGCATGTCCAGGGTGAATTCGTGGCCGACCTCGGCCGCGATGTCGCCCTTCGCCCACCATCGGCGCACCAGCTCCGGTTCGGTCAGGGCACGCCACACCGCGGCTGGCGTGGCGGCGACGAACTGATCCAATGTGATGGTGGTCATTCACAACTCCTCTGCGACGTCGGCGAGCGCGGACAGGCGTGCGCGCCAGAACTTCTCGAACGGGTGCAACCAGTCGCGAAGGTCCGCCAGCGGCTCGGCTGTCAGCCGGTAGATCCGACGTCGGCCGTCGGGGGAGTCGGCGACGAGTCCCGCGCCACGGAGCACCTTGAGGTGCTCCGCCACTGCCGGGCGGCTCAGCGAGAACCGCTCGCTGAGCTCGCCCGCGGCGCGCGGCCCCTCGGCGAGGATGCGGAGGAGTTCGCGGCGAACGGGATTGGCGAGCGCGAGGAAGACGCGATCGGTTCTCTCTGTCCCGGTGGTCACGCCGTTGAGGATATGTCGGAGATTTCCGACGTGTCAATGTGCGACACGAGCGGTCGCCCAGTTCGCCTCCGCCCCCGCTCAATGAGTGAATTCACCTCGGATCCTCTCACTGCTCCCCCTACGATGGGCGGCTATGGACCTCAAGGGCATCGTCACCACACCGCTGCGCGTCGCTTTCTCGACTGCCGACGCCGCGATGTCGGCGATCGAGGGCGGCGTCGCCGTCACCCGATTCGCCGTGCAGAACGTCGATACGGAAGTAAGTAACGCGCTGCACATGGAGGCGGGGATGTCCTCAGCCACGCCGATGCAGCTATTGCAGCGCCTCGCCTCGCTGCTCGAACCCGACCGTCCCGTCGGCATCATCCTCTCGCGCGGCGGGCCCCTCGATCGCGTGCTCAAGCCCGGCGGCGTCGTCGACCGGCTCACCGAGCCCGGAGGCATGCTTGAGAAGCTCACCGCGGCCGGCGGCCTCCTGGACCAGGCCACCAAAGAAGACAGCCCCGTGACCCGCCTCACGCAGGAGGGTGGGCCGCTGGACCGGCTCACCCGCCCCGGCGGCGTCGTCGACCAGATCACAGAGTCCGAGGGCGTCCTCGAGCGCCTCACCTCCGAGGGCGGCGTGATCGACAAGCTCACCGCACCCGACGGTGTCCTCGAGAAGCTCATGTCCAAGGACGGTGTTCTTGACAAGCTCACCGAGAAGGGCGGGGTGTTGGACAAGCTGGCCGCCAAGGACGGTGTCCTCGACAAGCTCACCGGCCAGGACGGCTTCATCGACAAGCTCACCGAGCCCAACGGGGTCATCGACCGGGCGATCGCCGACGGCGGCATCGTCGACCAGCTCCTCGGGCAGGAGGGCGCCATCGAGCGCGCCATCGCCCCCGGCGGGACGCTGGACGCCGTCTCCCAGCTCCCCGACGTCGTGGCCGAGCTCAACGAGGCCGTCGCGCTGATGGCTGCGGCGGTGAACCCGATGAGCGACCTGGTCAACCGTCTGCCCAAACGCATCCTCAAGGGCCGCGAGGGCCGGGAGCCCCGCCGCGGGTCCTCCTCTTACGACGGTGCGCCCTCGTCCCCGTCTGGCCCGGCAGCGCCGGCGCCCCGACCGAGCGCGCCCGCACCCCGTCCCGCGGCGCCCAAGACGGACGGTCCGGCCGCTCCGCCCCAGTAACGCCGAGGCGAACCCGAGGCCACCCCGAGGCGAACGCGGGGGATCGCGTCGGGCGCGCTCGTGAATCTCCGCGTAACCCTTGCCCAACTCCGGCGCGCGGCCCTTCCGTGTCGCCCCGGTGCCGACCTACTTTCGGCGCATGAAGATCACAGTGCTGGGTACGGGGTACCTGGGAGCCACGCACGCGGCGTGCATGGCGGAGCTGGGCCACGAGGTGCTCGGTGTCGACGTCAACCTCAGCAAGATCGCCGCGCTCTCGGAGGGCAAGGTGCCCTTCCATGAGCCGGGGCTCCCCGCGGTGCTCAAGCGGAACATCGAGGCCGGCCGGCTGCGCTTCACGGACTCCTACGAGGAGGCCGGCGCTTTCGGCGACGTGCACTTCATCGCCGTGGGCACGCCGCAGCGCAAGGGCGAGTTCGCGGCCGACATGACCTACGTGAACTCCGTGATCGACTCGCTCGTGCCGCACCTGCGCCGCGACGCGGTGATCCTCGGCAAGTCGACGGTCCCCGTCGGCACCACCGCCCTGCTCCGCGCCCGCGCCGCCGAGCTGGTGCCGGCCGGCGTGAGCGTCGAATTCGCCTGGAACCCCGAGTTCCTGCGCGAGGGCCACGCCGTTATGGACACCCTTGAGCCCGACCGACTCGTGCTCGGTGTCGAGCCCGGCGGCCGCGCCGAGGAGGTCGCCCGCGAGGTATACGCGGAGATCCTCGCCCGCGACACCCCGTTCTTCGTCACCGACACCGCCACCGCGGAGCTGGTGAAGATCTCCGCGAACGCCTTCCTGGCGACCAAGATCTCGTTCATCAACGCCGTCGCCGAGGTCTGTGAGGCGGCGGGCGCCGACGTAGTGGCCCTCGCCGACGCGATCGGCGTCGACTCTCGCATCGGCCGCAAGTTCCTCGGCGCCGGAATCGGTTTCGGCGGCGGCTGCCTGCCGAAGGACATCCGCGCCTTCATGGCCCGCTCGGGCGAGCTCGGCGCCGGCCACATGCACGGCCTGCTCCGCGAGGTCGACGCCATCAACATGAGCCGCCGCACCCGCATGGTGGACCTGGCGCGGGAGGCCTGCGGCGGCTCGCTGCTCGGCGCGAAAGTCGCGGTGCTCGGCGCCGCCTTCAAGCCGGACTCCGACGACGTGCGCGACTCGCCGGCGCTGAACATCGCCGGCCAGATCCAGCTGCAGGGCGCGGCGGTCTCGGTGTACGACCCCGAGGCGATGGACAATTCGCGCCGCGTCTTCCCGACGCTGGACTACGCCACCACCGCGCTCGAGGCATGCGAGGGCGCCGACGTGGTGCTGGTGCTCACCGAGTGGACCCAGTTCCGCGAGCTGGACCCGGCGGTGGTCGGCGCGGTCGTGCGCAACCCCGTGCTGCTCGACGGCCGCAACTGCATGCCGTCCGCCGCGTGGGTCGCCGCTGGCTGGGAGTATCGCGCCTGACGTCGCCGCTGGACAGTTCGAGTGCACACTCGTACACTCGATCTTCGTGAGTGTTGTCGAAGATCGCCGTCGAGCCGAGGTGCGCGCTCTCGCTGAGCTGGGCTGCAGTGAGATCGCGGGTGCCGCTGACGGTGTGCACTGCGTGCACCGGGCGATCTCCGACCGGGTCTTCCGCTACGTCCGCCTGGGCGTCGGCCCCGTGGTCGCGCCGGTGCGCGCGCTGCACGACGGCATTACCGACGGCGTCTACGCAACCATCAGCACCGTCGCGCGGACAGTGGGGCGGGTCGCGGCCGTCGGTGCGGACTGGCCGGGGGACCGGCCACCGTCGGAGACGGTGCGCGGGGCGACGCTGATCGGCGCCGTGCTGGGGCTCATCGGCGACGACCTCGAGACCCGGGCCTCACCGCTGGCCGCGGACCCCGTCACGGTCCGCATCGACGGTGCCGTCGTCCACCTGGGGGAGGGGCCCGTCCCGGTCGGCCGGCTGGATCCGGCGGAGGTTTTCGACGGCGCGACGGGTCGCGTGGTGGTGCTCCTGCACGGGCTCACCGAGACCGAGCACGCGTGGGGCGTGGGCGGCCTGGAGGCCGACGACTACGGCGTGCGGCTCGCGGTGGACCTCGGCGCCACGCCGGTGTACGTCCGCTACAACAGCGGGCGACACATCAGCGACAACGGTCGCGATCTGGCGCAGCTGTTGGAGCGGCTCGTCGCGGCCTGGCCGGTCCCCGTCACGGACCTCGTGCTGATCGGCCACTCCATGGGCGGCCTCGTCGCCCGCACCGCGGCGCATCTCGCCGACGAGGCGGTGATGGCGTGGTCTGCCGCGGTGTCGGCCACCGTCAGCCTCGGGACGCCGCACCTGGGCGCCCCACTGGAGCAGGCCGCGCACTACGGCAGCGCGGCGTTGACCGCGATCCCGGAGACGGCGCCCTTCGGGCGGCTACTGCGCCGGCGCAGCGCGGGGATCCGTGACCTGCGCGGGGGTTCGATCGTCGACGAGGACTGGCGGGGCCGCGAGGCCGACGCGCTCGGCGCGGCCGCCGCGGCGGAGATCCCGCTCCTGGAGGGCGCGGAGCACTTCTTCGTCGCCGCCACCTTCACCCGCGACGCGCGGCACCCGGTGGGGCGCCTCCTGGGCGACGGGCTGGTGCTCGCGCCGAGTGCGGCGGGCCGTCGAAAGGCCCGCCGCATCGGGTTCACCGCCGAGGCGGGGATGCACCTCGGCGGAGCCCATCACTTCACCCTGCTCCGCTCGGACGCCGTCTACGAGCGGATCCTGGGCTGGCTGGATCAGCCCCGCGAGCGCGCAGGGGTCACGGGCGCGTAGTCCGAGGCATCGCCCTTGAGCGCCACGCCCTCCTTGCCGTCGACGCCGACGGGCAGGTCGCCCGCGAGGGTCACGCGGCGCAGCAGGCGCTTGTGGTCGCCGTAGTCGTTGATGCCGAAGTGCTGGGTGGAGCGGTTGTCCCAGATCGCGACGTCGCCCGGCTGCCACGCCCAGCGGACGGTGTTGTCCGGGTTCTCGATCCGCCGCTGGAGCAGCGCGAGGATCGGCGCCGAGTCCTGCGTGCTCAGGCCCGCGAAGGACTTCACGAAGTGGCCCAGCAGGAGCGAGCGGCGGCCCGTCTCCGGGTGCACGCGCACGACGGGGTGCTCGGCCTCGAAGATGTTGCGGATGAACTCCTTGTGGTACTCGGCGCGCTGGTAGGTGGCGTTGTGGCCGGCGTAGTCGTAGTCGTTGGTGTGCAGCGCGCGCAGGTTCTCGGCGAGCGCCTTGAGCGGCTCCGGCAGCCGGTCGTAGGCGCGCGTGGTGGACGCCCACGTCGTGTTCCCGCCGTGCGGCGGCAGCTCGACGGGCCGCAGGATCGACGCCTTCGGTACGCGGTCGACGAAGGAGACGTCGGTGTGCCAGCTGTTCGCCGCGCCCTCGATGGGCAGCAGGTCCGAGTTCGAGCGGACCGTCGGGTGCGGGGTGGTCGGCACGCCGAGGCGCGCGGCGAAGGCGTGCTGGCCGGCGTCGTCGAGGTGGTCCTGGCCGCGGAAGAAGATGACCTCGTGCTCGGCGAGCAGGTCGAGGATCGTCTCCGCGGTCGCGTCGTCGATGTCGCCGCCGACCCGGACCCCGTGCACGATCGCCCCGATGTGCTCGCCAAGCTTGGTCACGGTGATCTCGGGCGCGGTGGTGGTGGGCTCGAGCGTTGCGGTCATGGGTGCCTCCGGGGTGCGTTGCGTGCGTGGTGCATCCAGCTCACCCGATCCGGGCCGACGGGGCCAGGGTTGCGTTCAGCGCGGGCGCAATCCCGCTCAGTCCGCCTCCTCCTGGGCCTCCTGCTGCAGTCGGTCGATGTCGTCCGACGGAACGCCCACGGGGCCCGGCGTGTACGTGACCGCGTGCAGCGCACCGGAGTACGGGAAGGTACCGCGGCGCTCGCGCAGCTCCCAGGCGACCGGTCCGCGGGCGTCGAGGCCGACGGAGATCCCTGTCCACGGCGCCATGCCGATGAGCTGGACGCGATCGGTCAGCGCTGCGGCTTCGGTTCCGTCGACCGCGAGAGCGAGGTCCCAGCGCAGGTTCGGGCGCACCGTCGCCGTGAGCGCGACGGTGCGACGTCCCGGCTCGACGGGGCCCGAGCGGGCCTCGGCGTACCGGCCGTAGGCGTTGTAGCCGACGACGACCGCTCGGTCCTCGACGTAGACGAGGTAGCCGCCCAGCGCGTCGCCGTGCGCGACGAGGACGCCCTCGGCGCCGTCGGCGAACTCGACGTCGATGTCGACGCGGAAGTCCCTGTACTGCACAAGTTTCGCCGAGCGGTACCGCTCGAGCACGGGTGTGCCGGGCAGCAGTCGCACGGGATCGACGAGGCGCCGCTCCGCGGGATTGCGGGTGGAGCCGTCGATCACGATCGGGAACACCGTGTTCCGCCAGGCCTCGTGTTCCCACTCGGCGGCGAGCTCGGCGACGAGGCCGGGATGCTGCTCGGCGAGGTCGGTGGTCTCCGCTGGGTCCGCCCGGTTGTCGAAGAGCTGCCAGCGCGGCGCGAGCGCGTCGTCGCCCCGGCCGTGCAGGCTCAGCAGCTTCCAGCCGTCGCGGTAGTAGCCGCGGTGCCCACGGAACTCCGAGTACTGGCGCGTGCGGGCCGACGGTGCTGTCGCGTCGGACCAGGCGGCGCGCTGAGAGAGCCCGTCGCGCTCCTGCGCGGGGAGGCCGTGCCGCGTGGCGGGTGTCGGCACGCCCGCCAGGTCCAGCAGGGTGGGCGCCACGTCGGTGACGAAGGAGAACTGGTCGCGCACGCCGTGCGCGTCCGGCAGGCCCGTGGGCCACGACAGGACGAGGGGCACGCGGACGCCGCCTGCGAAGGTCTGGCCCTTGTAGAACCGGAAGGGCGTGTTGGACACCTGCCCCCAGCCGCGCGGGTAGTGCACGCCGAGCCGCGCGGTGCCGATGAGCTCCTCCGGATGGTCGACGTCGCCCTCCCAGCCGTCGGGGCCGATGCCGTCGGCGAACTTCACGAACTCGGCGAAGTAGCTGCGGGTGCCCTCCGGGCCGCCCTCGGCGGTGCCGCCGTTGTCGGAGGTGAAGACGACGATCGTGTCGTCCAGCTCGCCCAGCTGCTCGACGGTCTCCAGCAGCCGGCCGAGGCTGTCGTCGACGGTGCGCACCATCGCCGCGTACACCTGCATGTACCGGGCGAACCGCCGCTGCCGCTCGGGATCGAGCTCGTCCCATGGCGGCACGTCGTAGCCGGGCTCGCTGTTGCGCCGCGCCGGCCGGACGTCCGCGCCGAACAGCCCGAGCTCCTGCTGTCGCGCGAACCGCTGCTTGCGCACGGCGTCCCAGCCTCGGGCGTAGTCGAGGTCGCCGCGCGGCAGGTCCACGTCCTTCACCTGCAGCGGGCCGTGCATCGCGATGTGCGCGAAGTAGAGGAAGAAGGGCTTCTCGGCGTCGTGCGCCCGGAGGTCCTTGATCCAGGAGACAGCGGTGTCCGTGAGCGCGTCGGTGACGTAGAAGTCCTCCGGGTACTCGGTCACCGGGTCGACGGTGTTGTCGCGCACTAGCTGGTTCGGGTGGAAGAAGGAGTTCAGTCCCTCTAGGGAGCCGTAGTAGTGGTCGAAGCCGCGCTGCAGGGGCCACGACGAGCGGTCGGCGTCGGGTCCGAGCCGCGAGTCCTTCGCGAGGTGCCACTTGCCGACCGCGTGGGTGGCGTAGCCGGATTCGCGGAGGATCTCCGGCAGGGTGAGCACGTCGTCGGCGAGGCTCAGGCGCAGGTTGGGGAAGCCCGGGTCGGAGTTGGCGACCGAGCCGTAGCCCGCGCGGTGCGGGTTGAGCCCGGTGAGCAGGGCCGCGCGGGCGGGGGAGCACACGGGGGTGGTGTGGTGGTTGGTGGAGACGATGCCGCGGGCGGCGAGCGCGTCCAGGTGCGGGGTGGGGATCTCCGAGCCGTAGGGCCCGATGTCCGAGAAGCCCATGTCGTCGACGAGGACGACGATGATGTTCGGCGCCCCGGGCCGGGCCCGCACCTCCGCCGGCCAGGCCGGCTCCGATTCGGCCTCGGAGCGGCCGATCCGCCCGGCGAAGCCGTCGTACCCGCGGGCGTGGTCGGGAATCGTCATGCGGTGGCGGCCACCACCGAATCCTGCTCCACGCCCAGGGCGTCGAGCAGCGAACCGCGCAACTCCGCGAACCCGGACTCGCCGGGCCGGCGCCCGGCACCGTCGGAGAGGGTGACGTCCACGGAGAGGATGCCGTGGTCCAGCACGAGGATCCGGTCGGCGAGCGCGATGGCCTCGTCGACGTCGTGGGTGATGAGCAGGACTCCGGGGCGGTGCCGCGCGACGAGGCGGCGGAGCAGGTCGTGCATCTTGAGCTTGGTCAGCGCGTCGAGGGCGCCGAAGGGCTCGTCGGCCAGCAGCACGGCGGGCTCGCGGACCAGGCTGCGGGCCAGCGCGACGCGCTGCTGCTGTCCGCCGGAGAGTTCGCGCGGCCAGGCCTTCTCGCGCCCATCCAGCTCCACCTCGCGCAGGAGTTCGCGGCCCACGCCTTCGGCGTCGGCGCCACCCAGGCCCAGGATGACGTTGTCGAGGACGCGGGACCAGGGGAGCAGCCGGGAGTCCTGGAAGACCACGGCGCGTCGCGGATCGACCTCGAGCACACCGGATCCGGGCACGCCGTCGTCGAGGCCGGCGATGGCCCGCAGCAGCGTCGACTTGCCGGAGCCGGACCGGCCGAGCAGCGCGACGAACTCGCCGCGGCGGATGGTCAGGTCGACGCCGCGGAGAACCGCGCGACCGTCGAAGCCCCGTACCAGGTTCCGCGCCTCGATCACCGGACCGTCCTTGTCTCCGTTCGCGGTCGGCGTGCTCAGTGGGCCAGGGTGCTCTGCCATGACAGGGCCTTTCGTGCGGAGAAGCGGACGAGGAGATCAGTGCCGAAGCCGAGGATCGCGTAGACGGCGAGGCCCACGACGATGACGTCGGTCAGGCCGTAGAGCCGGGCCTTGTACATGAGGTAGCCGATGCCGTCGGAAGCGCCGACCTGCTCGACGACGACCAGCGCGAGCCAGGCCACGGTCGCCCCGAGGCGCAGGCCCGTGAAGAAGCCGGGCAGGGCACCGGGGATCGCGATGTACCGCACGAACTTCGCGCGACTGAGGCCGACGGTCTCCGCGAGCTCGACGTACTTGCGGTCGATGCCGCGCAGGCCCGCGTGGGTGTTGAGGTAGACCGGCGTCGCGACCGCCAGGGTGATGAGGATGATCTTCATCTCCTCGCCGATGCCGAACCAGACGATGAACAGGGGCAGCAAGGCGAGCGCGGGGATCGCGCGGTAGATGGTGACGGTTCCGTCGATGAGGGCCTCGCCGGGGCGGGTGAGCCCGGACAGTAGGGCGAGCACGACGGCGAGGCTCACGCCAAGGACGCCGCCGATGATCGCACGCTGCGCGGAGGCCCAGACGTTGGACCACAGCGACCCGTCGACCGCGAGGTTCCACGCAGTGTTCGCCACGGTCCACGGCGCGGACAGCACGGTGTCCGGGATGATCCCGGTGGCGGAGCCCGCGGCCCACAGGGCGACGACGAGCGCGGGGCCGGCGAGGATCCATGCGCCGATGGGTCGGGAGTCGACGAGGGCGCGGCGCGTGGACGTGCGGGGCAGGAGCTCGTGGTCGGGATCGAGGGCGCCCGGTCGCTGCTCGGGTGCGGAATCGTGGGCGAGGCCGCTGCCGAGGCGGCCGGTCGGGGGAGAGGTCACGGGAGGGCCCTTACGTTGCGGGATGGGTGTCGAACCGGAAGTCGACGGAACCGTCGGCGGAGACGCGGCCGCCGGGGATCTCGCCGAAGTCGGCGAGGACGTCGATGGTGCTCTGCTGGCGCGCGACGAGGGCGCGGTCGAGCGGCACGGACCGCCAGCTGCCCTGGCCCTCGTACGCGATACGGCCGACGGCGGCGGGGATCTTCAGCGCCCCCGCGTAATAGGTCTGGATCCAGCGGTCCTTGTCGGCGTCCACCCACGCGCGGGCGCGGTCGACCGCCGCCGAGAGTCGCTTCAGGGCCGCGACCCGGGCGGGATCGGCTAGCGCGGCCTGCGGCGAGTAGAGGAACATCAGGCCGGACTGAGCGTCCTGGTTGAGCTTGTCCGGCAGCACCTGCGCGTCCGGGTGGGCGAGCCGGTACTTGGTGCTGATGGGCTCCATCAGCGGGGCGATGTCGATCTGGCCGGCGCCGAGCGCCTCGCCCACCTCGGTGAGCTGGAGCGGGACCAGCTGGACGTCGTGCTTCGACAGGCCCGCCGAGCGCAACAGGCGAAGGACCATGGCCTGATGGGCGGTGCCTTCGGCGTAGCCGATCTTGCGTCCGCGCAGGTCGGCAGCGGTGCGTAGTTGCACACCGGGACGCGCGACGGTCGAGACGCCGCCGCGGTCGAGCTGCCAGGCCTTGATGATCGGGCTGGGGAAGCGGGCGATCCGGGCGTGGATCGGGGGCACATCTGCGACGATCGCGACCTGCGTGGCGTCGGCGCGGAAGGACTCGAGGATCGCGGGGCCGCCGGCGAAGTCCGCGAACTTCACGGTGAACCCCAGCTTCGTGGCCTCCCCGGACGCGGTGAGCATCGTCTTGAGGATCGACTGCTGGTCGGCGACCGTGATGACGGTGCCGGCCGGGACCTGGTCGGCGATCGGCGCGGACGGGTCGTACGCGGGCCCCGTCGACGACGCACACGCGGAGACGCCGAGCACCGCGACGAGGGCGGTGGCGAGCGCCGCGGCGCGGCGGGGGAGGCGAAAAGGCATGGGGGCCATTGAAGGGGAGCGGGGGCATCGTCGGAACCCTTGGACGCAGGCTGAGCGCAAGGCGGCCTGGATAGAATGGTGGGCGTCATGGGCAAGGTCGTGCTGTTCTACGTATTCGCCCCGCTGGCCGATCCGGAGGCGATCCGGCTGTGGCAGCGGGCGCTGTGTGAGGCGAACGGTCTCCGCGGCCGGATCATCGTCTCCCGCCACGGGATCAATGTCACGGTGGGCGGCGAGATCCGGGCGGTGAAGCGGTATGTGCGCGCCGTCCGCGAGTACTCGGCCTTCAAGGGCGCCGACGTGAAGTGGTCCGACGGCTCTGCCGAGGATTTCCCCAAGCTCTCGGTCAAGGTGCGCGACGAGATCGTCACCTTCGGCGTCCCCGACGAGGTGGAGGTCGACGAGGCCGGGGTCCGCGGCGGGGGAGTGCCCTTGACGCCCGACGAGGTGCACGCGCTGGTCGCTGAGAAGCCCGACGCCGTCTTCTTCGACGGCCGCAATGCCATCGAGGCCGAGATCGGCCGGTTCGCCGGCGCGGTGGTTACCCCGGCTACGACGACCCGCGACTTCGTGACCCTGCTCGACGCGGGGGAGTACGACCATCTCAAGGACCGCCCGGTGATCACCTATTGCACCGGCGGCGTGCGCTGCGAGGTGCTCAGTGCTGTGATGCGCAGCCGGGGGTTCGGCGAGGTCTACCAGCTCGAGGGCGGCATCGCACGGTACGGCGAGCGGTTCGGCGACCGCGGACTCTGGGAGGGCTCGATGTACGTCTTCGACCGGCGCATGCGCATCGACTTCTCCGACGCGGCGAAGCAGATCGGTCGCTGTACCGCGTGCGGTGCGCCGACCTCGAACGTCGCGAACCTCGCGCCGCCGCAGGACCGGGTTCTGGCGGTGCTGTGCGAGGACTGCGCGCCGTGAGCGGCGGTCCCGTTCCCGTCGTCGTGGTGGCCGGCTACCTGGGCGCGGGCAAGTCGACGCTGCTCAATCACCTGTTGTCCGGCGCGGGGGACGCCCGGATCGGCGTCGTGGTCAACGACTTCGGCACGGTGAACATCGACGCGATGCTCGTCTCCGGCGCGTCCGGCGGCGGGTCGGTGCGGACCGTCTCCCTGAGCAACGGGTGCGTGTGCTGCACCGTCGACGACGACGAGCTCGAGGACGTGCTGTCCTCGCTCGCCGCACGCGACCTCGACCTCGTCGTGGTCGAGGCCTCCGGGCTTGCCGAGCCCGCGGCGATGGTCCGGCGCGTGGTGCTCGCGGAGGATCCGCGGATCGACTACGGCGGGCTCGTCTACGTCGCGGACGCCGCGCACCTCGCGGGCACGATGGAGCGGCACCCCTCGCTGCGACACCACCTGGCGCTCGCCGACCTGGTGGTGCTCAACAAGATCGATCTCGCCACCGACCCGGACGCTGCGCGGTCGCTGGTGCGCGAGCACGCGCCGTCCGCCCCGGTGGTGGGGACGGTTGACGCCGTCGTGCCGGTGGGTCTCCTCATCGACGCAGAGGTCCTGGCACGCCGGGCCGCCCAACGGCGTGACTCCCCGCGCCAGCTCACCCTCGACGAGGCGCTGCGCGAGCACGACCACCACCACGATCATGACCACGGCGAATCGCATCGGCACCTGCACGACGATTACGCCGCCGTCACCGTGGAGACCGGGCCGCTGGACGCCCGCGCGACCGCTGCGCTGCTCGCCGATCCGCCGCAGGGCGTCTTCCGGACGAAGGGCTTCGTCACCGTTGCGGACGGCACCCGCCTTGAGGTGCACGCCGTCGGGCGGCACGTGCGGACTGCCCCGGAGCGCGGCCGGCGGGGCGGGGCGGCGTCGGTACTCGTCCTGCTCGGTATCGGGCTCGACGACGAGGGGATCCGCGCCCGGGTCGAGGAATGCCTGGCGGACCCGGACGCCCCCTCCGACCCGCGGGCAGTGCTCTCCCTGCTGCGGTACTCGGCTGCGGCGCAAGCTGATTCGGCGATCCTCGAGGACTGACGGGCGTCCTGCGTTGGTAACGATCCGATAACGATCAAGGTTGAGGTTTTCCTAAAGTCTCAATTGATGGTTGACTGTTTCTCGTGTGACTGATGTGACGAAAGTTGCACAAGAGACTTGGAAGGAGAGCGGCGCCACTTCCCCGGCGCCCAGCTACCCATGAAGAAGACCCGTGTCCTCGCAGGCTCGCTTGCGACTGCGGCCGTCGCGCTGTTCGGCGTGCCCGGCTTCGCATCCGCCGACCCCGCCCCCGCCGCACCGGCCAAGCCGCTGACCGGCAAGACAGTGTTCCTCGACGCCGGATCCTCCGTCGCGTCGGCCGTCGAGCAGGCCCGCAAGGTCGCCGACGGGCGTGGCGGCCAGGTGCCCTGCGTCAATCCGGTGGCGATCGCCTCCAACGGCACCGCCGACCACTCCGTCAACTTCGCCGTGGCCAAGATGGTGGAGGCGGCGCTCAAGACCCAGGGCGCCAAGGTCATTCTCTCCCGCGCGGACGACGCCGGCTTCGGCGGTTGCGTCGACCAGCGCGCCACCGCCGCGAACACGTCCGGCGCCGACCTCGCCGTGAGCATCAACAGCGCGGTCCAGGATGCGGCCCAGCGCGGGTTCGTGCTGGAGACGGCCGCTCCGGGCGCCACCGACCCCAAGGTGACGGCCCAGCAGGCCGTCAGCGACCCCGCAACCACGGTCCTCCGCGACGCCACCCGCGCCGGCGGCTTCGTGCCCGCGCAGTACTTCGGCGGCCAGGACGGCATCGCGAAGACCACCAACGCCCTCGCCTCGCTGGTGAACATCCCGCTCGTCTACGCGAACCTGGGGAACCTGGCCAACGCCGACGATGCGGCGCTGCTCACCTCGCGTGAAGGTCAGACCCAGTACGCCTCCGTCCTCACCAATGGCGTGATCCAGCAGCTGACCGGGAAGGTCAAGCCCGGCGGCGTCGTCGAGCAACCCGTCGTGGCTCAGCCCGTCGCGCCGCAGGTCGACCCGGTGGTGCCGGTGACCCCCGCGGCTCCGGCCGCGCCCGCGGCGACGGCGCCTGCCGCCACCGCTCCGGCGGCTGTGCCGACCGCCCCGGCGCAGACCCCGATCGTCCCCGCCGTGCCGGGCGCGCCCGCCGCGGCAGCCCCCGTGTCTCCGGGCGTGGGCGCCGGGGCCTCTCCGATCGTCTCGGGTGTGCCGATGCTGCAGGGCGGCGCGACCCCGGCGGCCGGCATCGCGCCGCAGGCGACCGCGCCGGCGGCGGCTGCGCCGCAGGGCACCTCGGTGACCATCCCCGGTCTGGGACAGGTGGCTCTGCCGCAGCTTCCAACGCTGACGATCCCCGGGCAGGCTCAGCCCCTGGGCCTGAACTCCCTCTTCGAGATGGGACCCAAGGCCGCCGAGTTCCTCACCAGCGCGCAGGGGACGCAGCTCGTCAACACGCTGATCTCCAGCCCGCAGGCCTTCAACTCCCTGCAGTCTGCGCAGGGTCCGGCCGCCGCGCAGGAGATCCTCAAGGCGATCCTGAGCGCCGGCGCGATCCTGCCGAAGTAGGAATCACACCGCACCGACTTCCGCCGGGGACGTCACGCCCCGGCGGGAAGCGGTAGCGCGGCCCGATCTGGCAAGCTGGCTGATATGGCACTCCGCAATATCGTCCGGCTCGTCCACATGGCCCCGCCGATCAAGGACCTGAAGGGGAAGAAGGTCCTCGTCACCGGCGCCGCCAGCGGGATCGGCCGCGCTACCGCGAATCTCCTCGCGGCGCACGGCGCCGAGCTGGTGTTGACCGACATCAACACCGAACAGCTCGACGCCGTCAGCCGCCACGTCACCGCCCTGGGCGCGAAGGTCATCGCGTCCAGGGCGTTCGACGTCTCCGACTATGACGCGGTCCGCGCGTTCGCCGACGAGGTGCACGCCGCCGCCGGCGCCCTCGACATCGTGATGAACGTCGCGGGCATCGCCGTATGGGGCACTGTCGAGAACCTCACCCACGAGCAGTGGCGCAAGACCGTGGACGTGAACCTCATGGGCCCGATCCATGTGATCGAGACCTTCGTCCCGCCGATGATCGCCGCGGGCCGCGGCGGCCAGCTGGTCAACGTCTCGTCGACGGCCGGCCTCATCGCACTGCCCTGGCACGCCGCGTACTCGGCCGCGAAGTTCGGCCTCGTCGGGGTCTCCGAGGTGCTCCGCTACGACCTGCGCCGGCACGGCATCGGCGTCTCGGTGGTCGTGCCCGGCGCCGTGGAGACCGGCCTGGTGAAGACCGTCGAGATCAACGGGGTCGACCGCACCAATCCGAAGGTCAACAAGGGCATCGACGCCTTCCCGAAGGTGACCGCGGAGAAGGCGGCCCAGGCGATCGTCGACGGGGTGCTCCACAACCGGTTTCTCGTGTACACCTCGCTCGACACGCGCTTCGGCTACTTCTGGAAGCGGAAGTTCGCGCTGCCCTACGAGATCGCGATGCGCGTGGCGAACGACCGGTTCGCCTACCTGGCGAAGATCTCAGAGCGCGGTCACTAGGCGCACGTGCTCCGCCCAGACGGCCTCGAGCTCATCCTGAGTGACGCCGGAGGCCAGCTGATGGAGTACCCATGCCGGGCTGAGAGTGGCCATCAGCGCCGCTGCCCACACGTCGGCCTGCGCCGTGCGCCCCGCCTCGACGAGCATGGCGCGCACCGTCATCGTCGACACCCGCCACGGCGGGGCGTCGTACGGGTCGCGGGAGGCCTGTTCGGCGCCCCGCAGCAGGTCGCCGTGGCGCGCGATGAGCTGCATCCGGGCCGTGCCGTACTCGGTGAGGCGGTACACCGGGTCCCCGTCCGGGCCCAGCGGCGGCGGGCCGAACATGAAGCGATGCTGCAGCTCGGTCTCGTCGTGGTCGAGCAGCGCCTGCAGGAGCCCGGCGCGCGAGCCGAAGCGGCGGAAGACGGTGCCCTTGCCCACGCCGGCCGCCTGCGCCACCGCGTCCATGCTCACCGCGTCGACGCCGTGCTCGGCGAACAGCCGCTGCGCCGCGTCGATGAGCAGCTCGCGGTTGCGGGCCGCGTCACGGCGCGGCTCGGTCTGCGGCTGCGCGAGGGGCAGGAGTGGTCCGGTCATCGGATGGAGCCTACCGTGCGGGTTTTCGACTCACCATGATCCCGGGGAAGAAATCCGGACCGAAGTCCGTTAACGTGTGCGGATGCGGCCCGACGGGGTCGCTCGGAACGTCAGGAGAACTGAGGATCATGTCGGACATCACCGTGCTCGCCGTCGTCGGATCGCTGCGCAGCAGCTCACTCAATCGCGAGCTGGCCGAGGTCGCAGTCGCGAACGCGCCCGAGGGGGTGCGCGTCGAGATCGCCGAGGGGATCGCGGACGTGCCCTTCTACAACGAGGACATCGACGGCGAGGGTGCGCCGGCCACCGCTGCGGCCCTCCGCGACCGGATCGCGGCGGCGGACGCCCTCCTGCTGCTCGCCCCGCCCAACAACGGCACCGTCAGTGCTGTGCTCAAGAACGTCATCGACTGGGGCTCTCGGCCCTACGGTGCCAGCGCGCTCTCGGGCAAGCGGGTCGCCCTGGCCGGTGTGGGGCACCGTCTGGACACCACCCTGGCCGACGCGGAGCGGGCCGTCACCATCGCCGGTGGCGAGGTCCCCGAGGGGCTCGTCGAGGAGTTTCCGATCTCCGGCCTCGACGGCAAGTCGGTCCGCGAGCACGACGCCGTCGCGCAGCGCGCGGGCGACCTCCTCGAGAGGCTCGTCGCACCCGTCCGGTAGGGCGGTCCCGCGCGTCCGCATGGCCGTCGCGGGCGGTGTTCCGACGGTGCCGGGCGTGTCGGATCGGCGTGTCGTCGATCCTCGGCGTGTCCTGGGGATTCACGATGAAAAACGCTCGAAAGACCATCTTGCGAGCTGGTAATTTCACGAATGTTGTTCGCAAGTGGTTGTGTCGCTTCCTCGGGGCCACCACTAGGTGTAGTGTTCAGTCCACTGCGAGAGCGGACGCGCCGAAAGGTCGTCCGGGAGGCATGAGGACGTCGCTGAGAGGTCCGCTGACCGACTGAGTTCACGCAGGTAAACGTGGCGAGAAAACTTGTCAGTCCGTAGGTCGATAATCGGGTTCCGAGCAGTCTCCGGGGCCGTCCAGCGAAGGGGAGCAGTCCATGAGCCAGGTCGAGATCACCGTCTACACCAAGCCTGCGTGCGTGCAGTGCAACGCCACGTACAAGGCGCTCGACAAGGCCGGCCTCGAGTACCGCGTGGTGGACATCACCGAGGATTCGGACGCCCGCGACTACGTCATGGCGCTCGGCTACCTGCAGGCCCCCGTCGTCGTCGCCGGCGATGCACACTGGTCGGGCTTCCGCCCGGACCGGGTCAAGGCGCTCGCCGCCGTCGCCGCCACGGCGTAGCGATGGCTGCGCCGCTCGTCGTCTACTTCTCGTCGGTGTCGGAGAACACGCACCGATTCGTCGAGAAGCTGGGCATGCGCGCCGTGCGCATCCCGGTGACGCGGGCGTCCGATCCGCTCACCGTCGACGAGCCCTTCGTCCTGATCACCCCGACGTACGGCGGGGGGAAGCAGGCCACCGCGCTCTCGGGCGGGGGATACGTCCCCAAGCAGGTGATCCGGTTCCTCAACGACCAGCACAACCGTTCCCTGATCCGCGGCGTGATCGCGGCGGGGAACACCAACTTCGGCGAAGAGTTCTGCTTCGCGGGGGATGTGATCTCGCGCAAGTGCCGGGTCCCGTACCTCTACCGCTTCGAGCTCATGGGCACCACTGACGACGTGGATCGCGTCCACAGCGGGCTCACCGAATTCTTCGCCGGAACCATCTCCAGCCCCGAAAAGGAAAGCGCGCGCTCATGACCGCAACTCAGGAAGATCTCGTCCCCTCCGCGAGCCAGTCCGGCGTCCACGGCGGCCCCGGCCACAGCGAGCTGGACTTCCACGCCCTGAACGCGATGCTCAACCTGTACGACAAGGACGGGCGCATCCAGTTCGAGAAGGACCGGGAGGCCGCGCGGCAGTACTTCCTGCAGCACGTCAACCAGAACACGGTCTTCTTCCACAACCTGGACGAGAAGCTCGACTACCTCATCGAGGAGAACTACTACGAGCCCGAGGTGCTGGACAAGTACAGCCGCTCCTTCGTCAAGGGCCTGTTCGACGCGGCCTACGCCAAGAAGTTCCGGTTCCCCACCTTCCTGGGCGCGTTCAAGTACTACACCAGCTACACGCTGAAGACCTTCGACGGCAAGCGCTACCTGGAGCGCTTCGAGGACCGCGTCTGCATGGTCGCGCTCACCCTCGCCGACGGTGACGAGAAGCTGGCCGTGAACCTGGTGGACGAGATCATCGCCGGCCGCTTCCAGCCTGCCACCCCCACCTTCCTCAACTCGGGCAAGAAGCAGCGCGGCGAGCCCGTCTCCTGCTTCCTGCTCCGCATCGAGGACAACATGGAGTCGATCGGCCGCTCGATCAACTCCGCGCTGCAGCTGTCCAAGCGCGGCGGCGGAGTCGCGCTGCTGCTCAGCAACATCCGCGAGCACGGCGCGCCGATCAAGAAGATCGAGAACCAGAGCTCGGGCGTCATTCCGATCATGAAGCTGCTCGAGGACTCGTTCAGCTACGCCAACCAGCTCGGCGCCCGGCAGGGCGCGGGCGCCGTGTATCTGCACGCGCACCACCCGGACATCTACCGCTTCCTCGACACCAAGCGGGAGAACGCGGACGAGAAGATCCGCATCAAGACCCTGTCGCTGGGCGTGGTGATCCCCGACATCACTTTCGAGCTCGCCAAGAACAACGACGACATGTACCTGTTCTCCCCGTACGACGTGGAGCGCGTGTACGGCGTGCCCTTCGCGGACGTCAACGTCTCGGAGAAGTACCACGAGATGGTCGACGACTCGCGGATCCGCAAGACCAAGATCAACGCCCGCGAGTTCTTCCAGACCCTCGCCGAGCTGCAGTTCGAGTCGGGCTACCCGTACATCATGTACGAGGACACCGTGAACCGCGCGAACCCGATCGCCGGAAAGATCACGCACTCCAACCTGTGCAGCGAGATCCTGCAGGTCTCCACCCCGTCGACCTACAACGACGACCTGTCCTACGCCGAGATCGGCAAGGACATCTCCTGCAACCTGGGCTCGCTGAACATCGCGAAGACGATGGACAGCCCCGATTTCGGCGCCACCATCGAGACCGCCATCCGCGGCCTCACCGCCGTCTCGGACCAGACCGACATCAGCTCCGTGCCGTCGATCGAGAAGGGCAACAACCTCTCCCACGCGATCGGTCTCGGGCAGATGAACCTGCACGGCTACCTGGCGCGCGAGCGGGTCTTCTACGGCTCCGACGAGGGCGTGGACTTCACGAACATCTACTTCTACACGGTGCTCTTCCACGCGATCCGCGCGTCGAACAACATCGCGCGCGAGCGCGGCCAGTCCTTCGGCGGCTTCGAGAACAGCAAGTACGCCTCGGGCGAGTTCTTCGACAAGTACACCGAGCAGGAGTGGAAGCCGGCCACCGACAAGGTCACCGGGCTCTTCGCCGACGCCGAGATCCACGTCCCCACGCAGGACGACTGGCGTGAGCTCAAGGCCGACGTCCAGAAGCATGGGCTCTACAACCAGAACCTGCAGGCGGTGCCGCCCACGGGCTCGATCAGCTACATCAACCACTCCACGAGCTCGATCCACCCCGTCGCGGCGAAGGTCGAGATCCGCAAGGAGGGCAAGATCGGCCGCGTGTACTACCCGGCGCCGTACATGGACAACGACAACCTGGAGTACTACCAGGACGCGTACGAGATCGGCTACGAGAAGATCATCGACACGTACGCGGCCGCCACGCAGCACGTGGACCAGGGCCTGTCGCTGACGCTGTTCTTCAAGGACACCGCCACCACGCGCGACGTGAACCGTGCGCAGATCTACGCGTGGCGCAAGGGCATCAAGACCCTGTACTACATCCGCCTGCGCCAGATGGCGCTAGAGGGCACTGAGGTCGAGGGCTGCGTCAGCTGCATGCTGTAGCGCGTCGACCACGAAGCGCCGGCCGGGAGGGACATCCGGGTCGGCGCTTCGTGGTTCAGATCCGTCGTGTGGGCCACATCAGCGAGGCCTGATGACCTGCCGGAGCGGGAAAGGCGGATAGAATCATCGCCATGAAACCGTGGCTGATCCGTGGCGTGGCCCTCGCGGCTGTGCAGGTCGTCGTGCGCTCCGCGCTGGCGTGGGGCATCGTGGCCTTCCCGACGGAGGGGAGCGCGCAGCGTTTCGCCGCGGTTGCCGTCGTGATGGCCGTCGCCATCATCGCCGGCGGCTACGACGGACTCACCGATGCCCGCGCGAACCCGGTCGCGGAACAGGGCATCGACCTCGTGGGCCGCTGGTTCAAGGCGGCGCTCTTCGCCGGCGTCGTCTCCGGCGCGATGTGCTGGGTGATCGGGACGTGGTGGCTACCGGGGATCGGGCAGGGCTCGCTGCCCTTCGAACTCGTCATCGGCGCGTGCTTCACGGCGCTGCTCATCGTGATCCCCGCGTCCCTCGGCACCGTCGTCGGTCGACGACTGGCGGCGAGGCGGCCCGCCGCCACCTGACGGCGACTGAGCGCCGGCCTACAGCGGCGTGATCGAGCTGACCTTCCACGTTCCGTCGAACCGGTCCAGTACGAACTTCATCGGCGACTGCATCGTCGCGAAGGGTACGCCCTGCGTCGACACCTGCTGGCGCACGTTGAGCAGCACCTCGGCGTGATCCTCGCGCGCCAGGGAGACACCCGCGGTCAGGTCGCCGTCGTCGACCTTGACCTTCACGTCCTGGAGGGCGCCGGCGGTCTGGGTGATCGCGGTCCGGAGCTTCTTCGCCTCGGCGATCATGCCCGGTGTCAACACCGCGTCAAGGCGCTTCTCCCACGGTCCGAGGTCGTTCATGTCGATCGTGTAGATCTCCTTCGCGGCCTGCTTCGCGACGGAAGTGACCTGCGTGGTCAGTCCGGTGTCCACAAAGGCGCGATTGTCCACCGCGGCCGCCCACGGCCGGATCCACGCGACGAGAGCCGCGACGACCAGGATGGTCACCGCCGTAGCCCCGATCGCGATGGGCAGCCGGTTCGACTCGTTCCGACGCACCGGAACGGCGCTCTTCGGCGATGCCGGCGCGACGGGCGGGGCCTCTACGTCGACGGCGTCCGACGCAGCAGCGGTGGCCGCCTTGTCGGCATCGTCGAGGTGGTCTCCGGGGGAGGGCGCGGCGGTTACGGGGCGGCGCAGCGACGTCCCGCGCGCGACGGGGCGCCGCTTGGACGTCGAGGAATCCGCGACGGTGTCGGACTTGTCCAGGGACAGCGCGGGTGCGGCCTCGTCGGGCTCGATGCTCTCCGGCTTTGCGCCCTCGGTCACGGCGTGCCTCCTTCGCTCGGCTCCGGCGCCGGCGCGGCGGTCGGCGGTGCGGGCGTCGCAGGCGCGGGTGACGCCCCGGTCGTCGCCTCGGGCGCGGCGCCGGTCGCCGGCTTCGACGGATCCGCAGGGCCGATGGCGGCGCGCTCCTGCAGGGGTTGCATCCCCGACGCCTTCCAAGTGCCGTCGACCCTGGTCATCGACATGACATAGGTCCAGCGGTAGGCGTTGTCCGCCTGCTTCCCGTTCTCGGACTGGCGGACCACGAGGTACACCAGCACCTTCGCGGCGCCGCCGGCATCGTCGAACTCGATCGGTGCGGCGGAGGCGACCACCGGATCCGTCTGCAGCGCAACGCCGGTGTACTGCTTGAGCATGTCCTCGGTGGACACCCGCTCGCGCTCGTCCCAGTCCTTGCGCAGGTCGCCGGTCATCGCCTCGCCCATGCGCCGCAACGTCCCGTCGACGTCCTTCGTGTCGATCTTCTGGATATCGATGACGGCCTGACGGGCACCGTCGACGGCGGCATCGCGCGCAGCAGCGCGTTCGTGCGCCGTGTGCCGGCCCCACCAGTTCACGCCCACGACGACTGCGACGATCATGGCCACGGCGAGAAGTCCCAGGGCCAGGGCGAGGGGCTTGCGGGCGGCGGGCTGCGTCACTTCGGGTGCCCTCCCAGAATCGTGGCGGCGGCCTGCGCGACGGGACCCAGGTCGAGACGGTCCGGTGCGATCACCTTCGGCTTGCCGTCCCAGGGCTGCGGTACGCGCGGATCGGCGTAGCGGGCGCGATCCGCGCTCCGGACGCCGGTGGGGTTGCCCTGTGGCACATCGCAGCCGACCTGCGTATTGAAGGGGAACGGATCGCGGGTGATATCGAAATCCGGGTTCTGCTTCTTGATCGCGTCGATCATCTTCTGCGTCGATTCGTATCCGACGGTGCACGCCGGCGGGTTGTTCACTTCGAGGACCACACCGTAGTGCAGCAGACCGTCGCCCGGTGAGGTGGCGAAAGCGCCGGACGCGATCATCGGGAACAGGATCAGGATCTGCTTGAGGTTGGGCGCCACGGGGTCGACGGCCGTCAGCTGCGACGCCAGATCGTGCACCACCTTCGTCACGTCACCGCCGGACTGCTGGACCAGCGTGCTGAGCTGGGTCGCCGACAGGTTGCCGGTCTGGAGCAGCCTGCGCAGGTCGGGATCGCTGTTCGCGAGGGTCGCGGTGACCACCTTGAGGCTGTCCGCCCACTGCCGGATCGCCGAGGACTGCTCGGCCTGCGTCGCGAGCGCGGTGCGGCCGTTCGTGATGAGCGAGAGGGTCGGATCGAGGGTGTCGCTACCTGTCTGCGCGAGGTGCGACAGCGATTCGACCAGGGCCCGCAGGTTCTGGCCGTTCCCGCCGAGCGCCACCGACAGTTCCGTGACCACGGTCTTGAGTTTGGCCGGATCGACGGACTCGCTGAGTACCGTCACGTGCTTGAGGAAGTCCTCGATCGGCTCCTGGACTCGGGTGTCCCGGATGACCGCGCCGTCCGCGAGCACGGTCTTCGACGGTGTGCCGCCCTCCGGCAGCTTCTTCGGCACGAGGTCGAGGTACTGCTCGCCGATCGACGAGCGTTCGGCCACGACGGCCTGGACGTCGTCGGGCACCGACGGCCGGCTCTTGTCGAGCTGCAGGTCCACCTGCACACCGTCGGGGACGAGGTGCAGCTGCCCGACCCGGCCGACGGGCGTACCGCGGTAGGTGACCTCGGCGTTGGTGAAGATGCCGCCGGAATCCTTGAGCATGACCTTGACCGTGTAGACACCGAATCCGAGCATCTTGTCGATGCGGGCGTACTGGGCGCCGACGAAGGCGATGCCGACCACCGCGAGCACGGCGAAGACCAGCAGCTGGCGCCGTTGCAGCTTCGGGATCATCGCGTGCCTCCCTGCGTGGTGCTCGTCGCCCGGCCGGAGCCGGGGCCGTACTTCGGGGTGACCGGGGTCGGGGGGCCGGCACCCGCGCCGAGCGCCTCCAGCTGGTTGATCAGGCGGGTATCGAGCGAGATGAACAGGTTCATTGAATCACCCTTGATCGCGTCGACACCGGCGTCCGGGAACGGGAAGGTGGCGATGAAGGGCAGCGCGGTGACGATGTCGTCGGCCGCTCCTGCAAGCGCGCGCAAGGTGGGCCGCAGGGACAGCAGGTCCTCGATGAGTTCCTTCTGCGACTTCGACAGCACCTCGGTCCCGACCTTGCCGAGCCGGTCGAGTTGCTTGATCATCTCGATGATCTCGGGCCGCTGTTCGTTGAGGATCGCTGTGCCGCGCGGCAGTTCGGCGAGGATCCGGCTGATCTGCACGGTCTGGTTCGCGGCTCGTTCGGACAGTTTGGCGACGCCATCGATCGCTGCCGTGATGTCGGAGCGCTGCTTGTTCAGCCCCGCGATGAGCCGATCGGTCTGTGTGATGAGCGAACGCACGCGCTGCGGGTTGCTGGTGGCGGTGTTGATCTCGTCGACGATGGGCTTGAGCTTGCCCACCCCACCGTCGTTGAGTACCAGCGAGAGCACGCCCAGAACCTGCTCGATGGACGCGTTGGTCTTGTTCGCCGCAGCCTGGAGGGTCGCGCCGCTCTGCAGGGAGGCACCGTCGGATCCGGCGGACGAGACGAGCGTGACGTACTTCTCGCCCAACAGGTTCGACTGCTCGATCGCGGCCCGGCTGTCGGCGGGCACCTTCACCCCGTCGCGTACCTTGACCACGACGTCGGCGGTCCAGCCGTCCTCGGCGAGGCCGATCGATTCGACCTTGCCGACGGTGGCGCCGCCGATCCGCACCGAGGACTCGGGCACGAGGTCCATGACGTTCGCGAACTGCAGGTGGAGCGTCGTCGCGTGCGCGCCGAGCGCCGGGCCTCCCGGCAGCGGCACCGAGTAGATGCCGCCGCAGGCCGTGAGCAGGACCGAGGTCATCGCCAGCGCGCCGCAGGCCAGGAGCTGCCGCTTCATCGTGCGCCTCCGGTCGTCGATGGCGCCGCGGGCTTCGCAGAACCGGTCGGGGCCGGCGTCGACGGTGTGCCGGGCACGACCGAGGTGCTGGGCGCGACCGCGGTGGTCGACGGGCCCGTGCCCGCCGGGGTCGGCGGGAGCACACCGTCGACCGACGGTGCCGTGCGTCCGGGCACCGTGCCGGGCACGGAGCCGCGCTGCAGGTTGGCGCCCGAGAGGATGCCGAGCGGCAGGTTGAGCGAGGGGACGCGCACGCCGTCGGTGATCTGCTTGGCGATGTTGGTGCACTGCGAGAGCAGCGGGCCGAGCGTCGTCGAGATCTGCGCGAACTGCGGGTTGCCGGGCATGAGCTTGCCGAGGTCGGCGAGTTTGCACGCGGTGCCGAGCGGGTCCTGCAGGTCGGGGAGGTTGGGGCGCAGGGTCAGGGTTCCGGAGTCGGGGTCGTAGGCCTGATCCAGGTTGCTCGCGGCGACGGGCAGGTAGGAGAGGATCTGCGCCTGTGCGGTCTTCGTGTCGTTGAGCACCTTCGTGATCTCGGTGAGGCCGTGCACGTTCGAGCTCAGTGCGTCGCGGTTGTCCCGGACGAAGGCACCCACGTCGCCGAGGGCGGTCGCCAGCAGGTTCAAGGCCTTCGTGAAGTCGTCGCGTTCGCCGGCGAGGTACTTCGTGAGGTCCGCGAGCTGGGTATTGAAGGTACGCACCTGCTTGTCGTTCTCGGCGAGCATGGTGACGAAGGTGTTGAGCCCCTTGACCGTCGCCGCGATGTTGTCACGCGAGTTCGACAGGGTCGTACTCGCCTTCGACAGGCCGGCGATGGCATCGGCCATCGCCTGGCCGTTGCCCGCGAGGTTCTCGGCGGAGACGTCGAGCAGGTCCGTCAGCGCGCCCTGCTCGCCCGCCTTCGCCTTGTTCGCCCCCTCGGGGCCGAGGGCCTGGGCGAGCGTGCTGATCGACGCGTACACCTGATCGATCTCGACCGGTGTCATGGTGTGGTCCTGGTTCACGACGGCGCCGCTGCTCGCGGTGGGGCCGTCGGTGTAGACGGGAAGGAGCTGGACGTAGCGGTCGGAGATAACCGACGGGGTGACCTGCGCGGCCCAGAGGTCCTTGGGCAGCTTCACACCTCGATTCACCTGCAGCTGCACCCGGACGCGGTCGCGCTCGGGCGTGACCTCGTCGATCTCGCCGACCTTGACGCCGAGGATCCGCACGTCCGAGCCCGCGTAGATGCCCACACCGCGGTCGAAGTACGCGGTGACGCGAGTGGCGCCCATCGTGCGTACCAACCACCAGCCGCAGCTCGCGATGACGACGACCGCCACCAGGGCGGCCGCCGCGTAGGCGAGGCGGCGCGGGTTCAGGCCGAACTTCTCGAGGCTCGTCATTTCTGGCCTCCGTTGGTCAGGAAGTCCGTGCGGACCGGAGGACGGCTGCCGGGGATCACCGGCAGCCCGGGCGGCGTGAGGTTGGTGACCACCGACTCCTGCCACCGGCCGTTGCCGAAGACGTTGCTGTAGACCTTGTAGAACGGCGCAAGGAGCGTGATCGTGCTCTCCAGGCCCTTCTTGTTGTCCTGCAGCAACTGCACCACCTGACGCAGCGAGGTGAGCGCCGGACCGATCTGCTTCTCGTTGTCGCGCACGATGCCGGTGAGTGTCGTCGAGAGCGACTGCGTGGTCTCCAGCAGCCGCGTGATGTCGTCCTGGCGCTGGTTCAGGGTGGTGAGCAGGGCGCCTGCGTCGCTGATCAGCTTGCGGAAGTTCTCCGTGCGGTCGGCCAGCAGCTTCGACGTCTTGCCGGTCTCGGACAACAGGCGCTGCAGGTCCTCGTCGCGCTTGTTGATCGTCTCGGACAGCCGGGTGATGCCGGTGAGCGATTCGCGGACGTTCGGCGGCGTCTCGCGGAAGGCATCCGCGAGGGTGTGCATGCTCTGAGCGAGCCGTTTCGTATCCGTCTTGTCGATCGTGCTGGAGGCGTCGGAGACGGCGGCGACCACGTCGTACGGGGAGGTGGTGTCGGTGATCGTGTGCTTCGGGTCCAGGCGATTCGCGCCGCGGGGGTCCAGTGCCAAGTATTTCTGGCCGAGGACCGTTTTGATCTGGATGCTCGCGGACGTGTTGTCGCCGAGCCAGACGTCCTTGGCGCGGAACTTCACCCGCGCCTTCGCGGCCTTCAGGTCGAGGTCGACGGACTGGACGGTGCCGACCTTGACGCCGGCGACGCGGACCTCGTTGCTCGGCAGCAGGCCGGCGGCCTCGCTGAACAACGCGGTGTACGTGGTTCCCGCGCCGACCAGGGGGAGGCGGTCGATGAAGAACGCCGAGGCAGTTGCCATGAGGAGGAGGACGATGCCCATCGCGCCGGTCTGGATGGGGGAGCGCCGCTGTCCGCGTCGCCGTTCATCGGTGGGGGGCGTGGAGGAGTGGGTCATCGCGGATTCCCGTCCCGATAGCACCGCGTGGCGGTGTTCGTGTACACGGGCTGGTTCACCGACGGAACGTCGATCGCCAGCGAGAGGCGGTCGCCCTTGCCGGTGCCCGCCACCAGGTCGACGCCGCACAGGTAGAACTGGAACCAGCCGCCGAAGGACGCGAGACGACCGACGGCCTCGATCTTCCCGGGCAGGAAGTTCAGGGTGTGGGCGACGTCGGCGCTGCGCCCGTTGAGCTTGTCGGTGAGAGCCTTCAGGCCGGCGATGTCGTCCTTGATCGCGCCGCGCGTCGGCGTGAGGATCGACTCGGTCACCGACGTGAGCTGCGCCAGTGAGCCCAGCGACGAGCCGATCGCGCCCCGGTCCTGCGACAGCCCGGTCACGAGCTGCTGGGTGGTGGTCAGCAGGTCGGTGAACTGCTTGTCGCGCTCGTTGATCGTGCCCAGCACTGTGGTCAGGTTCGTGATCAGTTCGCCGATCACGCGGTCCTTGTCGGCGATGGTGTTGGTGAGCGACGCCGTGTTCACCAGCAGGTCGTTCACCGTGCCGCCCTGTCCCTGGAAGACCGTGATGATGCGGTTCGCGAGCGTGTTCACGTCGTCGGCGGTGAGCTGCTTGAACAGTGGCCGGAATCCGTTGAACAGGTCGGTGAGATTCACTGCCGGCCGGGTGCGCTCGATCGGGATGGTGTCGCCCGGCTTGTAGGGCGAGGTGCGCGCGGTGCCCCGTGCGGGTTCGTCGTCGGTGGGGCTCTGCAGTAGCTCCAGGTAGCGCTGGCCGACGAGGTTCTTGAGCCGGAGGGCCGCGGTCGCCGTGCCGGGGATGGAGTCGCGGTCGGTGAGGGTGAAGGCCACATCCGCTCGGCCCCGGTCGTGGATCGTCACGTCCTTGACCTGACCGACGCGGACACCTGCGATCCGCACGTCGTCGCCGGACTGGACCATCGTCGCGTCGGAGAAGATCGCGTGATAGGCCCGCGAGAACGACCAGTCGCTCTGTGCGATCGACGAACCGAGGATGCCCGTCGCGGTGGCGGTGATAACGGCGAAGGCGATCAGCTTGAGCAACGGACCGGTGATGGGTTTCATCGGATCTCCACCTCCTTGCCTGCGAGAGCGGGGACGAACGCGGCGGTCAGCCATTCGGGGACGTCGTTCGCGTCCACGCCGGACGCCGCTGCGAACGCCACCCGCGTTGCGCGGGAGTTCTGTGCGGCGACACCGACCGTCGGCATCTGCGACGGTGCCGAGACGTTCGGCTCGGGCAGCTGGAACCGGCCGTCCTGAGGGCCGACGTTGCGCAGCGGTGGCGCAAAGGAACCGCCGGCGTGCGGCCCGCCCTTGTATCCGGGGGTCGGCTTTCCCTTGGCGGCGTTGTAGCACGCCGGTCCGCGGTCGTCGAACCAGCGCGGCTCGTCCTGGTTGGGCAGGTAGCGGCCGCGGGAGTTCGCGATGATCATCGAGATCCGGGCGCCCGGCTGGTTCGTGCCCTCCCCGACGATGCGGTTGGCCTCGGGCAGGAGCGTTGCGAAACGCTCGAAGGTGCACCCGAACTCGGGGGAGTAGCGGGCCAGGATGGTCAGTGTCGTGTGCGACTTGTTGGCGACGGTGACCAGCTCGGACCGGTTCGCCTCGAGCAGCCCGGCGGTGCGTCCGGCACCGTCGGCCACCGAGGTCCAGAAGGCGTGGAAGGCCTGTCGCCCGGAGACGACGGTCGTGTTCGTCGTGCGGAAGGTGTCGAGCGCGGTGATCAGGTCGGGCAGGGCATCGGCGTAGGTGTCGGTGACGGTGGCGAGCGAGCGCAGGGTCGCCTGGAGGTCGGGCATCACCGCGTTGACGCGCGTGAAGACGGTGGTGAACTGCTCGAAGGCGGTGTTCAGGTTCTTCCCGTTGCCCGACAGACCGTTCGCGAGGGCGCCCAGCGTGGCGTTGAGATCCTCCGGCGGGACGGCGCGGAGCAGGGGGAGAAGCTTGTCGAAGAGTTGGTTCAGCTCGGTGGCATTGCCGGAGGTGTCGGTGGAGATCGTCGCGCCATCGCGCAGCGCCGTCGCTCCGGGTGTGCCAGTACCGCCCTGTCCGGCCGGCACCTGCAGAGCCACGTAGCGCTGGCCGAAGAGCGTTTTGGGCAGGATCCGGGCGGTGACGTCGCCGGGGAGCTGCCGAGCCTGGTCGGGCTTGAGGCCCATCCGGATCACGGTGTGGCCGTCGCGCACGGAGACGTCACGGACCGTGCCCACCTCGACTCCGCGCGCTCGGACCTCGGAGTTCACGGGGAGCGACGCACCGGCGGTGTCGGTGTTCAGCTCGACCCAGGTGAAGGTCTCGAAGCGCTGCTGGTACTTGCCGATGGTGACGACGAGGAACAGGGCGCACACGCCGAAGAAGGCGAGTCCCAGGAGACGGCGGCGGAGCGTGCGCATCAGGCGATCTTCACCGTCGTCGTGGTGCCCCAGATCGCGAGGCTGAGGAAGAAGTCGAGCAGCGCGATCGCGACGAGGGACGTGCGCACTGCCCGGCCGACGGCCATGCCGACACCCGCGGGGCCGCCCGATGCGTGGTAGCCGTAGTAGCAGTGGACGAGCACCAGAACGAAGGCGAAAACCAGCACCTTGCCGAACGACCACAGGACGTCGGCGGGCGAGAGGAACAAGTTGAAGTAGTGGTCATACGTACCCGTCGACTGTCCGAGCAACGTGGTGTTGACGAATCTGGTCATGACGTACGACGCGAGCAGGCCGACGATGTAGAGCGGGATCACAGCGATGAAGCCGGCGATCGTGCGCGTGGCGGTGAGGAAGGCGATCGACGGGATGGCCATGGCCTCGAGCGCGTCGACCTCCTCGGAGATCCGCATCGCTCCGAGTTGTGCGGTGAAGCCGCAGCCGACGGTGGCGGACATCGCCAGCGCGGCCACCAGGGGCGTCAACTCACGGGTGTTGACGTAGGCCGAGAGGAAGCCGGTCATCACCGAGGCGCCGAGCTGCTGGAGGGCGGCGTTGCCCTGGAGGCCGACGACGACGCCGGTGAAGCCGCAGAGCATCAGCACGACGCCCACCGTGCCGGCGATGACGGCGAGCGCGCCGCTGCCGAAGGCCACCTCGGCGAGGACCCGTCCGACCTCCTTGGGGTAGCGGCGCAGAGACTGGGGGATGAAGCCGATCGACCGCGCGTAAAAGGACATCTGCTCGCCCGCGCTGTCGAGGACCTTGAGCGGCGCCTGGACGGCCCGGCGGGTCCTACCGGTGAAGTACGCCATGTCTACGAGCCCTTCGCCGGGACGATCTGGAGGTACACCGCGGTGAGAATGATGTTCGCGAAGAACAGCAGCAGGAAGGCGATCACCACGGACTGGTTGACGGCGTCACCGACGCCCTTGGGGCCGCCGCCGGGGGTGAGGCCCTTGTACGCGGCCACCACGCCGGCGATGAGGCCGAAGACGAGAGCCTTGAGTTCACCGACCAGAAGGTCCGGGAGCTGCGCCAGCGCGGAGAAGGAGGCGAGGTACGCGCCGGGGGTGCCGTGCTGCAGAACCACGTTGAAGAAGTAGCCACCCACCACGCCGACGACCGAGACCAGGCCGTTGAGAAAGGCACTGACCAACATCATCCCGAGGACGCGAGGAACCACGAGACGGTGGACGGGGTCGATGCCGAGCACCTCCATCGCTGCGATCTCCTCGCGGACGGTGCGCGCGCCCAGATCGGCGCACACGGCGCTGCCGGCCGCGCCGGCGACCAGGAGTGCGGTGACCACGGGGGCGCCCTGCTGAACGACGGCGAGGACGCTCGCGGCGCCGGTGAAGCTCTCGGCGCCGAGTTGGCCGATGAGCGAACCGGTCTGCAGGGAGACGATCGCGCCGAAGGGGACGGCGACCAGCGCCGTCGGAAGAATGGTCACGCTCGCGATGAACCAGGATTGCTCGATGAATTCGCGGAATTGGAACGGCCGCCGGAAGGTGTTGCGGACGATGCTCGCGAACAGCTGGAAGATCATGCCCACCTGAGTGAGCGCGGAGACGCCGCCCTGAGCGACCTTGGTGACGCCGGATTGAATGATCGACACGGGCCCTCACACTGCTAGCTGCACGGAGATGTCCGGGGGGCCGGGACCGCCGTGCCCCGAGCCTCCTCGGAGCAGGGGTAGATTAGCCCCTGCTCCCGACTAGCCACACATTCGTTACGTGATGGGATGACGAACTGCGCGCTGCGGGATCCGCAGCGACCCGGCGGGTATCGCAGTGCCGCGCCCTCGGCCTCACGGGCTTGTTCCGCCGCCACATTGCTGCCCTCGGATCGGCTACCCGTCCTGACCTGCTCGAACGTCAGCGGGGAGCGGTCGCACGTGGCACGCCCGCCACGGCTGTGCGCTGCCGTCCGGCGCGCCTGTGCCGCGTAGGAGGGCGAATGTCGTCGTGTGGTGTACATCACAATTCTTCTTTACGTGTGAGTAAGATCATGAGCGCTTGTGGCCGAGTGGTGGCGTGCGAGCGCGGGTTCAGACCTCGTCGGATGCGTCCGCTGACGCGCTGGGTTCGACTCATCTGCGGGTCGACGACCGAGTGCGTGCCGAGGGGCGCCGGCGCCGCATGTCGTCGACACCGTCGTCGGTGCAGAATCCGGTCCGGCTGGCCTTGAGGCACAGCAGCCCCCGTAAACGCAGGTCGTCGTCCACGACGGCGAGGCGCCGGACCCCGGTGGTGATCATGTGGGAGCGGAGCCGGGCGGCCGGCACCCCGGGCGCGGTGGTGCGCTCCGCGAGAGATGCCACAGTGAGCGCGGGGGCGGCGTCGTCCGTAGTCCCGGTCAGGTCGTCGCGGTCCAGTGTTCCGACGAGCGCTCCGTCACGGATCAGCAGGAGCAGGTGGAGCTTGGGGCTCGTCGCGAACGCTGTACGCGCCGCGCCGACGGTGATATCGGCCGGATGCACGGTCGGGCGCCGCAGCATCACGTCGGCGACGGTCACCGTCGGCGGCGTCATGTCGAGACCGGCTCGATGCGGGCGGGCACGTACTTGTGCCACGGTGTCCCGGCGAACCAGTCGCGGTACTTCGCGCTGGTGAGCTCGTTGGGGGCGATGCCGGGCCGCGTGAGGCCGTCCTCGCCGGGGTAGTCGAGGCCGAGACCGTTGGGCAGTGAGACGTGGCCGGCGCGCATCGTGTCGCTGATCTCGATCGAGGACTCCAGCGAGCCCGCCTCGGTCGTGATCCGCACCCGCGATTGCGGCTCCAGACCGAGGCGGTCCGCGTCCTCGGCGCTGATCCGCAGTGCGCCGTCGGCGTCCCGCCGCCGCCACGTGGGATCACGGATGATCGTGTTGGCGGTGAAGGACCGCCGTTCGCCGGCCATCAGGACGAAGGGGAACTCCTCCGAGGTCCACGACGACGGCGCCTCCCGGAGCTCGTCGGCCTTGGCCAACAGCTCGGGGATGGCGACGGTGAAGCGGTTGTCCTTCCGCAACACGTAGTCCCAGGCGTTCTCCCACTCGTCGACGGAGAACGTGACGCCGGACCGCTCGCGCAGGACGGCCTCGAAGAGCTGCTGTCCCGGCCGCATGCCCGAGCCGGTGAAGCCCGCGCGGGCAACGGAATCCGGGTGGGACAGCGCGCACAGCTGGGCCGCTCCCCACAGGATCGCGGCGCTGCGCGCACCGTCGGGCAGGGTGGGCCCCAGCGTCTCGTACAGGACGTACCCGACGAGGCGGAGCAGCGACGGTTCCGCGGCCGCGGCGGAGAAGAACGCGAGCGCGAACGCGTCGGTGCCGGCCGAGAGTGCGGTGCGAAGCCGGTCCAGGAGCCCGGTGTCGACGGCGCCGAGCTCGCGGAGCAGGCGGGCGTAGATCTCCGGCTCGGGCAGAGTGCCCGGCCGCGGAGCGAGGAGTGGCGCACGCAGCTGGAAGGCGTTGTGCGGGAACTCCATGGTGAAGAAGGTGCACTCCCACTTCTCGAACTGGCTCGATGCGGGCAGCACGTAGTCGGCCTGGCGAGCGGTCTCGGTCATCGCGACGTCGACGACGACGGTGAGCTCGCAGGCCTGCATCGCCTCGATGAACCGCCGCGACTCCGGCAGAGAATGAGCGGGGTTCGAACTGTCGATCCACATGGCGCGGAGGCGATCCGGATGATCGGTGAGGATCTCGTCCGCGATCGAATTGCACGGCATGAGTCCGCCGATGATCCGCGCACCCGTGACGGGCGTCGTGCGCTCGGTCGTCGGCTGCTGCTCGGCGGCGAGCCCCGCGCTCATCATCGGTGCCATTCGAGTGAGCAGCGCGTGCGCGGCGGAATCGATGAGCGCGTGGGGGAGCGGCGTTCCGGCGACCGCGGGCACGGCGCGGGAGAGCCCGGCGGCACCCAGTGCGACTCCCTTCGCGATCGTCCGGCGCGCCGCCTTCGCCGCTCCACTCGACGGTGTTCGCCGCGTGCGACGGGGGTCTCCTCCGGGGGAGCCGATGGGGGAGGAGAACCACGAGTGCAGGAACATCGTGCCGGCACGGCCGAAGTTGCCGGTGAGGATCCACAGCAACTTGTTCAGGTATGAGACGAGCGTGCTGTTCGGTGCTTGCTGAACGCCGAGGTCCTCGTACGTCGTCGCGCTTGCCGCGGTCGCGAACCGGCGGGTCGCCGCGCGGATCAAGGCCTCGTCGACGCCGCACGTGGCGGCGTACTGGCCGACGGGGATCCGTCGCAAGACGACGAGCACGTCGTCCATTCCGTCGGTGTGCTCATCGACGAACGCGTGGTCGATCAGGTCCTCCTCGACCAGGACGCCGAGCATCGCCGCGAGGCACCATGCGTCGGTGCCGGGCTGGACCTGCAGGTGGAAGTCGGCCATCGCCGCGGTCTCGCTTCGGCGCGGGTCGAGCACGATCATCGAGCGTGCGGGATCCTTGGCGATCTCCTTGAGCACTGGCCTGGCGCGCGGGAAGGAGTGCGTCTGCCAAGGGTTCTTGCCGAGGAACATCACCACTTCCGCGTGCTCGAAGTCGCCCTTGGTGTGGGTGCCGTAGAGCTGCGCGTCGACCCAGGCCTCGCCCGTCTTCTCCTGGGCGAGCGCGTTCGAGTAGAACCGGGTGCCGAGCGCCGCACGTAGCGACTGTCCGTACGCCGCGGGTAGGTGATTCCCCTGCCCGGCTCCGGAGTAGTAGAGGATCCGTTCGCCGCCGTGCGTCTCCTTCACGGCGGTGAGCCGCGCGGCGATCTCCGAGATCGCGGTGTCCCAGTCGATCTCCTCATACGTCCCGTCCGGGCGGCGGCGCAGCGGCGAGGTCAGCCGGTCGCGCCCGTTCTGGTAGAGGTCCAGGCGGAGCGGCTTCTCGCAGGTGTAGCCGTGCGACGTCGCGTGCTCCTTGTCGCCGCGGATCTTGGCCAGCCGCCCGTCCTGCACCTGGATCTCCAGGCCGCAGTTGCACTCGCAGAGGATGCATGCGGACTTCTGCCAGTCGGTGGTGGGCGCCTCGGGGGTCATGGTCCTAGTATGGACTAGGCCATAATCCAGAGCAAGGGTTGAGAGGGGTGCACAGTGGCACCACGGGGAGACACCCGACGACGCATGCTGCTCAGTGCCGTCGATCTGATGCGGGAGCGGGGCGCAGCCGGGGTGACCATCGACGCCGTGCTCGAACGCAGCGGCGCCCCTCGCGGCTCCGTCTACCACCACTTCCCGGGTGGCCGCGCCGAACTCGTCGCGGACGCGCTCGATTTCGCGGGAGAGTCGATCACCGCGCTCGTCGAGGGCGCTTCGGGGGACGGTGCCGTCGAGGCCCTGCGCCGGTTCTCGGCCTTCTGGATCGCCGTCCTGCGCGGCTCGGACTTCGCAGCGGGCTGTCCCGTGGTGTCGGTCGCCGTGGGCGGTTCGTCCGACGAGGAGCACCTCCGTCCGGTGATCGCGCACACGATGCGGCGCTGGCGGGAGGTCCTCGCCGCGGGGATGGTGGCCGACGGGCTCGACCCGGGTGCGGCCGAGAGTCTCGCGACGATGGTGATCGCCTCGATCGAGGGGGCGATCATCCTGTGCCGGGTGGAGCGATCCGTCGAGCCCTTGGACGACGTCGTGGGGCACCTGGAGGCACTGATCTCGGCCGCGTCCCTGGCGTGACCGGGGCTCGGGCGCGCCGCCGCATCGACGCCTGCCTCCCCCCTGGCGACCACCCGGCGTGAATTCTTCGGCGACGATACTGAACTCGAACGGGCGCGCGTCCTGGCGACCGGGATCGTCGACGCCGTGGGTCGTCCTCGCATCGGCGCGTGGCCGTCCCGGTCGTTGCGGCAGGTGTCGCTGTCCTCGCTGCCGTCGTCGGTGAACGGTTCGATCGCCGCGCGGGCTACGGCGTGATCGCTGGGTAGATCAGGCACGTGGTGGTGCCGTGCGCGACGAGCCGGCCGCGCTCGTCCTCGACCCGGCCCTCCGCTGTCGCGACCTGACGGCCGCCGTGGATGACCCGACCGGTCGCAGTGAGGTGGACGCCGTCGGTGGGCACGGTGCGCACGTAGTTCACCTTCAGCTCCAGGGTTCCATAGCCCACGCCGGGGCCGAGCGTGGTGTGCACGGCGCAACCCATGACCGAGTCCAGCAGGGTGGCGCAGATCCCACCGTGCACGCTGCCGAGGGGGTTTGCGAAGTCGGTGCGGGTGTCGAGGCTGAAGGTGACCTCGCCCTCGTTCACCTCGTCGATGCGCATGCCCAGCAGGCCGCCGATGCCGTGCTCCGTGACGGGCAGTGCGGCGGCTGCGCGCAGTAGCTCCAGGCCGCTGGGGATCTCGTTCGTGGTCGACATGCTCGCTCCTTCGATCGGATGATGCGCTTCCCGCACCGCCTAGTATACCGATCGGTATACTTGCGGTCCATGGGTGTTGCGTAAAGGTGGCGCGGCACCCGGCGATCCGACAAGGAGGAGCGATGAATTCCAGGGACGACCTGATACGTGCCACCATCGCTCTGATGCGTGATCACGGCGTGGCCGGTACGGGCGTCGCCGACATCATCGAGGGCAGCGGTCGTTCGCGACGCACCGTCTACATGAACTTTCCGGGTGGGAAGTCGGAGCTCGTGGACACCGCGACGCGGACGGCGGGCCGCTACATCGCGGGTCTGATCGAGGCGGCGATCGCGAAGTCGACCGGCCGCACCGACATGCTCGAGCAGGTCGGGGCAGCCTGGCGACAGGTTCTGGTCTCGTCCGGGTTCAGGTCGGGTTGTCCGATCGTTGCAGCAGCCCTGGGGAGGGCGGATTCCGGTCCCGCAGCGGATGCGGCAGGGGAGGCGTTCGAGACCTGGATCGCTCTGCTGGCGAACCGGTTCGAGGAGGATGGCGGAGGGGCGAGGGCGGCGCGAAGGGCGGCGACAACCATCATCGCCGCCATCGAGGGCGCGGTGATCATGAGTAGCGCGACGCGATCCACGCAGCCGCTCGACGATGTCGAGGCGTCGCTGCTCGCGATGTACGGCGACCGCTAGGAGGATTCACCGTACGTCGACGAATGTGATGCGCACGCTGATCGGATCGGAGGCGAGGGCCTGGAATGCCGACGTGGTGATCCCTGCGAGTGCCGCGCTCGGTGCGAACGACCGCGTGCGAGCGTGGGTGTCGTCCTCCGGCCGGAACTCCGCCGTGCCGGTTCGCCAGGTCCCGCCCTGCAGTATCCGGACCTCGGGATCGGCGGTCACGTTCAGTGCCCAGCCGGACCGCCGGCCGTGCTGGCTGACGACCCAGGCGCCTTCGGCATCGAACGTCGCCGCGACCGGCACCGCGCGGGGCGCGCCGCTCTTCCGTCCCCGGGTTTCCAGGGTGGTCGCGAGCGACGTGCGCACGCCGAGTCGCCGCAATCCGCTCACGATCGGATTCGCGATGTATCGCCCGATCAGCCTCTCGCGCTGGAATTTCCGGATCGCACGTTGCTGCGCACTCGGATCTGGACGTCGTGGCATGGTGGCCCTCTCGATCGGTGTCGTCCCGCTAGGTAAACCATACGGTCTACCTAGCGCGCCCGCTACTGGAGGCGGAACCGCAGGGTCGCGATCACGTCGTCCAGGGCCTCGGTGAGCACGCGCACCCGGTCGGCGGGGCCGGGTGCGGCGAGCGCTCGGTGCCGGTCGGCATCGGCCAGCGGCAGTGCCCGGGCGAGGTAGTAGCTTCGCTCCACAGGGTTCTCGGGGAGCTTCAGCTTCGGCCAGGCGCGAGGCCTGCCTCCCTCGCTGCGGGCGAGTCGCGCTGCGAGTCTTTCGATCTCGTTGCGTCTGCCGAGCAGTGGAATGAGGTCGACGGCGGGCTGTACCTCGTCCGGCCAGCTCTCCGCCTCGGCGAGGGGGTAGGGATCGTCGGGCAGCCAGCCCGTGACCCGGATGCGGTCCGTGCCCTGGCAGATCAGCGTGAACTCGCCGCCCGGGCGGCGCACGTACCGGTCGATGAGTGCCACGGTGCCGATATCCGTGCGCACGTCGCCGCCGCCCACCTCGCTGCCGCGTTCGATGAGGACCACGCCGAACCGGCCGTCGGTCGCGAGGCACTGCTCCACCATCCGCCGATATCGCGGCTCGAAGACGCGCAGCGGCAGCTCCTCGCCGGGCAGGAGTACGGCGCCGAGCGGGAACATCGGCAGTTCGGTCACCGCTACAGCATGCACTGCGGGCGGTATCGTCGCGGCCATGACGGCCCCGAACGACTGGTTGGCAGCCCTGGAGCGGGACGGTAGCGCGGTCGCCGCCACCCCGCCGGAGCGGCTGGCCCTCGACGTCCCGAGCTGCCCCGGGTGGACGGTGCGCGACCTCATCGTGCATCTCGGCGGAGTCCATCGCTGGGCCGCGACCTTCCTCGCCGAGGGCCCGGATTCGACGAACCGGTTCGCGCCGATCGAGGACGACGCCCCGGCGGGGGCGGCCGTGACCGCCTGGTACCGCGACCGCCTCGACGGCCTGCTGGCCGAGCTGCGCCGCCACGACCCGGACGCGCCGGCCCGCGCTTTCACCGGCCGCGCCACCGCCGGCTTCTGGATGCGACGCCAGGCCCACGAGACCGCCGTGCACCGCTGGGACGCCGAGAACTCCTGGAACGCAGCGCGACCCGTCGAATCCGTGCTCGCCGGGGACGGGATCGAGGAGTGGGCCCAGGTGTTCGCCGGACGGTTCCTGGCTCGCGGCCCCGGGCTACCGGACGGGCTGGTCGGGCGGACCGTCCACCTGCACGGCACCGACCGCGACGACGCGGAATGGACCCTCACGCTCGCGCGGGAGTCGATCGCCGTCGAGCGCGGGCACGCGAAGGGAGACGTCGCGCTCCGCAGTGCCACGTCGGACCTGTACCTCGCGCTGTGGCGGCGGGTGCCGCTCGCCGAGCTTGAGATCTTCGGCGACGCCAGCGTCGCCGCGGCATTGCTGGACGCGGTTCAGGTCACGTAACCTGGAGCGATGACGAATCATGGAAGGGGCGCCACGCCTCACACCGTCTGATGGCCGAGCTGCGGGTGAAGTCCCGCTCCGAACTGCGCCGCACACGGCGGCGCCAGGGTCACTCCTGTTGGGATCACCTCATCGTCGCCCCGCTCTGGGCGCAGCACGGCGCGAACCTCGGCACCCTGCTGCGGACCTGCGACGCCGTCGGCGCGTGTATGGCGGTCCCGTCGCACGACTGGGTGAAGAACGCACTGCGCAAGGGCAATACCCTGCCCGGGCCCAGTTGCATCCACCGCGTCGGCAACCCGCAGAACTGGCTGCTGAAGCAGCGCGAATGCGGCTCGCGCATCATCGGGGTGGAGCTGGCCGAGGGTGCCACGCGCTTGGGCGACCTCCCGCCCGCGCGGGAGCGCACCGTCGTCGTGCTGGGCCACGAGTTCTCCGGGATCCCGAGCGACACCCTGCATCTGCTGGACGAGGCCGTCGAGATCCCCATGATCGGGCGGGGCGCGAGCCTCAACGTCGCGGTCGCCGGTTCGCTCGTGCTGTACCGCCTCGCGGGCCTGGCCTGAAGGACGCTGGCGTCAGCGGGTCCGCAGCGCGCGGAGCACCGTATCGACCTGTCCCCGGGCCTCCGCATTGCCCTTGTTCGAGCCGCCGAGGAAGTAGGAGGTGGGCGTCGTACCGACGACGATGACCGTGAACCAGTCCGTTTCCGGCCCGCCGGGCCCGTCCGGGATGTTGACGTTGAGATCCACTCGTGTGCCCTTCACGCCGCCGATGACGACCGGGGTGAGTCTCCGGTCCGCCGTGGTGCGCGGCGAGGGCGCCGTGCGATCCGGGAACCGGCAGAGGGAGAACGCCAGCGCCATCGCGGCGGTGTCGTGGCTGTCCGGGCTCACCCGCAGGCGGCCGACCTCGACGAGGTTCATCACGCGCCCGCCCGGCGAATACCGGGCCGCGGCCGTCGTCTCGGCGCCACGGGAGCCGCCGGTGCCGAGCTGCCAGTCCTGGACCAGGGCAGCGGGAAAGGTGAGCGGTGCGGTGCCGAACAGCCCGCCGGCCGTGGAGGGTGCACCGACGGAGGGGGACGGCGAGCAGCTGACGGCGTTCGGTTCCGCCTGCGCGGCACCGGGTACGGCGACACAGGCGATCGCCGTGGCTGCGGCCGAAGCGACGAGCTTGCGGACGGACATGTGACCCCGATTCCCGATATGGTGAATATCAAATTCGACATTATCATCGAATTCTCGATGCACAGTGGAGAATCATGGTTGTCGGGCACAACGTTCGGGCGCCGCTCGTAGGGTGCAGTGCATGACTGCTCAGGCTTGGCTCGACTCGATCGCCGCCGACGGTGCCCGCATCGCCGCGATCGACCCCGCGCACCTCGCGCACCCCGTCCCCAGCTGCCCCGGGTGGACGGTGCGCGACGGCATCGTCCACACCGCCGGCGCCCACCGCTGGGCCACCGCCTTCCTGCAGGCGGGACCGGATTCGAAGGAGCGCTTCATCCCCGACGTCTCCGACGCGCCCGACGGCGACGCGGTCCTCGGGTGGTACGCGGGCGTCAACGCCGCACTGCTCGACGAGTTGCGCCGGCACGAGCCCGACGAGCCCGCGCGCGCCTTCATCGGCCGCACCGTCGCCGCGTTCTGGATGCGCCGGATGACGCAGGAGGTCTCCATCCACCGCTGGGACCTGCAGAACTCGCTGCCCGACGGTGCCGAGCCCCTCCCGGCGTGGACCGCCGCCGACGGCATCACCGAACTGACGCAGATGCAGATCCCGCTCATCGTCGGTAAGAAGGGGCTGCCCGACGCACTCGCGGGGAAGCTGATCGCGATCGAGGCGACCGACACGGGGGACTGGTGGACGCTACGGCTGCGCGCCGACGGCATCGACGTCCTCGATGCGCCAGTGCCGGCGGACCTGACGCTGCGCGGCACCGCGTCGGACCTGGACCTGGTGCTCTGGCGCAGGGTCGAGGCCGGCACCGTCGAGCTGGACGGCGATCGATCCATCCTCGACGGGTTGCTCGAAGTGGTGATCATCTGACGGGATCCTGCGGTGGATAGTGCCCGCTGAGCGGCGAAAATCCACCGCAGGGCGCGGCTAGGAGCCGGGGCGCTCGAGGTACCGCTTCATATCGGCGAGGTCGGCCTCCACCGCTTTGCGCACTGTGCCGGTGAGGGGCTTGGTGAGCACGGCGAGGATGCGGCTGACCGTCGTGGCGGGCTCGCCGCCGAAGGTCATCGTGACGCGGGTGCCGACACCGTCGTCCTGGAAGCGGAACTCGGTGCGGTAGCGGACCCCGGGCCCGTCGGCCTCGACCGTGTAGCCCGACGGGGCGTCGAACGCCGTGATCTCCATCTCCTCGGTGGCGGCGCGGCCGTACATGCGCCGCGTCTCGCGCCAGCGGGTGCCCTGACCGGTGCGGACGGCGGAGACGAACTCGACGTGTTCGATCCCGGACATCGTGGCAGGCGCGCTCTCGATGTCGGCGAACGCCTCGAAGACCGCGGCGCGGGGCGCGGCGATGACGATCGTGCTGGTGATCTGCATGCGCGGAGGCTACCCGGGGACTCCGACGCGCGACACGCCGAACTGGCGCGATGCACTAGGTGTTGCGTTTCCCGGACTTGTCGGCCCCAAGGGGTAGTGTCATGAGCGTTGAAATCCAGCTCCGCGAAAACCGAGGTGTCATGTCTGAAACCGCCGCTCACAGCCCCGCCGACGGAGCCCCGCTCAAGCTGGTCAGCCGGGTGTCGGCGATCAACTGGAACCGGGTGCCGGATGAGAAGGACGCCGAGGTCTGGGACCGGTTGACGGGCAACTTCTGGCTGCCCGAGAAGGTGCCGGTCAGCAACGACATCCCGTCGTGGGGCACGCTCACCGAGCACGAGAAGCAGCTCACCATGCGGGTCTTCACGGGCCTGACGCTGCTCGACACGATTCAGGGCACCGTCGGCGCGGTCTCGCTGATCCCCGACGCGATCACCCCGCACGAGGAGGCGGTGTACACCAACATCGCGTTCATGGAGTCGGTGCACGCGAAGAGCTACAGCTCGATCTTCTCGACGCTGTGCAGCACGCGCGAGATCGACGACGCCTTCCGCTGGTCGGAGGAGAACGAGCACCTGCAGCGCAAGGCGTCCATCGTCATGGACTACTACCGTGGAGACGACCCGCTCAAGCGCAAGGTGGCTTCCACGCTGCTCGAGTCGTTCCTGTTCTACAGCGGCTTCTACCTGCCGATGTACTGGTCCTCGCGGGCCAAGCTCACCAACACGGCCGACATGATCCGCCTGATCATCCGTGATGAGGCCGTGCACGGGTACTACATCGGTTACAAGTACCAGCGCGGGCTGGAGACGCAGACCCCGAAGCGCCGCGAGGAGCTCAAGGACTACACATTCGACCTGCTCATGGAGCTGTACTCCAACGAGGAGGACTACACCGAGTCGCTGTACGACGAGGTCGGTCTCACCGAGGACGTGAAGAAGTTCCTGCGGTACAACGCGAACAAGGCGCTGATGAACCTGGGCTACGAGGCCCTGTTCCCCAAGGATGCCACCGACGTGAACCCGGCGATCCTCTCCGCGCTGTCGCCCAATGCCGACGAGAATCACGACTTCTTCTCCGGATCCGGCTCGTCGTACGTGATCGGCAAGGCCGTCAACACCGAAGACGAGGACTGGGACTTCTGACCCCGGACGACGACGGAGAGGCCCGCCCGCGCTCGAGCCCCTGGTGGCTCGTCGGCGCGGGCGTTCTCGTTCTCGCGTTCGCATTCCTGCCGCGAGCGGTCTACGGCACGGACGCCGATGCCAGGGCCGTCGCTGAGTTTCCGCCCTGGCTGCTCGGAGAGCGGGCGGAGCTCACGGCCGGGCTGGAATCGCTCGTCAACGATTGGGCGGGCTTCCACCTCATCAAGGCGGTGATCGCCGCGTTGCTCGTCGCGCTCGCGCTCTACGTCGGCCATCGGGCGTTGGCGCTGATCCCGACGGTCTTGCTCGTCGCCAACGTCCAGGGCGTTGTCGCGCCGCTGTCATCGGCGTTCTCGCTGCTCGACCCGGTGCGACTGCGGACGGGGGAGCCCGGGTGGGCGCTCGCACTGATGCGCACCGAGCTGCGAGCGACGCCGTCCGGCCCGGTCCGGGCGCTGGTCGATGACTTCGCTTGCTACCACGTGGCGGTATCGGTCATGGCCGGCGTGCTGACCGTCGTGCTGCTGGCCCTCGCCGTCCGCGCCTGGCGGCAGGACCGTCGACGGTGGGCGGTGGCGACGCTCGTGACGGCCGTCGTCGCCGCAGTGGTCGCCGTCGCGAACGTCACGACGACCCTGGATCCCGTCCGAGGCCTGCTCGACTTCATCGGCGCTTCCTAGCGGTTCCGGCGGCGACATCCTGGGGATTCGTGCGCCGAAACCGCAGGGAACTGGGACAGTGGTGGGGAGGAACGGGGAGCGATGTTGGAGATCAGGCCGAACTGCGAGTGCTGCGGGCGCGACCTCGCACCGGACGCGCGCGACGTGCTCATCTGCACCTTCGAGTGCACGTGGTGCGCGGACTGCAACGACGAGAAGTTGCACGGCACGTGCCCCAACTGCGGCGGCGAGCTCGTCCGCCGCCCGATCCGACCCGCGGCCCTGCTCGAAGCCCATCCCGCCTCGACGGCCCGCGTCGTCAGCGAGACCTGCCGCTAGGTCTCCCGCCCTAGTCCGGCGCCACCTCGCGCAGCCGGCCAGTGGCGACGTCGAAGACGAAGCCGCGCAACGACGTCGTGGACGGGATGAAGGGACTCGCCGCCACGCGCTTGAGCGACTGGCGCACGTCGGTGTCCAGATCGGCGAAGGCCTCGGCCGCCCAGGCGGGCTTGATGCCGGTCTCGGCCAGGATGTCCGCCTTGAAGCCGTCGTCGGTGAACGTCAGCATGCCGCAGTCGGTGTGGTGGATCAGGATGATCTCGGTCGTGCCGAGCAGCCGCTGGCTGATCGCCAGCGAGCGGATCTGGTCCTCGGTGATCACACCGCCGGCGTTGCGGATGACGTGCGCCTCGCCCTCGTGAAGGCCGAGGACGCGGTAGACGTCGAGCCGGGCGTCCATGCAGGCGACGACCGCGACGTGTTTCGACGGTGGGAGGGGCAGCGGGCCGGAGAAGGCCGCGGCGTAGGCGTCGTTGTTCGCGAGTAGTTCATCGGTGACGGTCATGGATCCATGGTCGATCGCGCATGGGGCGCTGCCCACCGTTGCACTCCTGCTGCGTCAATCGGCGAGAGGGAGGTCGTCGCGGTCGGCCCACTCGACGAGCGTGTCCAGGGAGAAGGCCTCGTCGTCAATGGATGCGTGCAGGTCGCCGAGGTCCGTGAAGCGCGCCGGGAGGGTGCGGATGGTGAAGTCGTCGGGGTGCACGTCCGGCACCTCGTCCCACGTGATCGGGGCGGAGGCGGTGGCGATCGGGGTGCCGCGCAGCGAGTACGCGCACGCGATCGTGTGATCGCGGGCGTTCTGGTTGTAGTCGAGGAACACGGCCGCGGGGTCGCGATCCTTACGCCACCACACGGTCGTGACGTCCGACGGTGCCCGGCGCTCCACCTCCCGGGCGAAGGCGAGGGCGCACCGTCGGACCTCCGAGAACGTCCAACGGGGCTCAATCCGCACATACACGTGCAGGCCGGAGCCGCCCGAGGTCTTCGGGAAGCCACGGATGCCGAGCTCGTCGAGCACCTCGTGCACCACGCCCGCGACCCGCTGCACGCGCTCCCATGAGCAGTCGGGCATCGGGTCGAGGTCGATCCGCCACTCGTCGGGATGGTCCAGATCGCCCGCGCGGCAGTTCCAGGGGTGGAACTCGACCGTCGACATCTGCGCCGCCCAGATCACCGAGCCGAGCTCCGTGACGACCACCTCGTCGGCGGTGCGGCCGAACCGCGGGAAGTAGATCTCCACCGTCTCGAGCCAGTCCGGCGCGCCGGCGGGGATCCGCTTCTGGTGCACCTTCGCCCCGTCGACGCCCTTGGGGTAGCGGTGCAGCATCGTCGGCCGATCGTGCAGCGCCCGGACGATGCCCGGGCCCACCGATTCGTAGTAGCGCACGACGTCGAGTTTCGTCGCGCCGATCTGCGGGAAGTACACCCGCTCCGGGCTGGAGACGCGCACGACCCGATCACCGACGGTCAGTTCGATCGGCTCGCCGTGCGCGGAGGAGGCCACGGCGCTGAGAGTACGCGCCCGGGCGGGACTACGCGCCCAGGAAGCGGCCCAGCGGGCGCTTGCGCTTACCCGACGGGCGGCCCCTCACGACGCCCGCGACGACGTCCTCAGCGAACTTCTCCACCGTCTCCTGCGAGTCGGTCTTGTTCGTGCCGATGAAGCCGTTGGGGCCCCGCTTGATCCAGCCCGTGACGTACACGCCGGGGAGCGGCGCACCGTCGTCGCCGAGGACCCGGCCGGCCTCGTTCGGCAGCACCGCGCGGCGGTCGTCGAAGGGCAGGCCCGGCACCGGGACGCCCCGATAGCCGACGGAGGTGAACACCATGCCGACGGGCAGGTCGATCGCCTCGCCGGTCACGGTGTGCTTCGCGTGCAGGACCAGGCCGTCGTCGGTGGCCTCGATCGACTCGGGCGTGGTGAGGAAGCGCAGTCGGATGCGGCGGGGCGCCTCCGACTGGGTCTCCAGCGACTCGAGGAGCTCCAGCTTGTGCCCGATCAGCTCGGAATCGCTGCCTGCGACCAGGGTCTCGGCGACGTCGGGGTCCGGGTGCACGATGACGGTGCGTTCGTCGGCGAGGCCGAGCGCCTCCGGCAGGGTGAAGGCGGCGTGCTCGGGGCCGCGGCGGGCCACGATCACGACCTCCTCGACCTTCGACTCGCGCAGCGCGGCGAGGGCGGCGGGGGAGATGGTGGTGCCCTCGAGCTCCTCGGGATCGGCCGTGAGGATGCGGGCGGCGTCGAGCGCGACGTTGCCGTTGCCGATGACGACGATGCGGTCGTGCGTGAGATCGACCGCGTCGCCCTTGTGTTCGGGGTGGCCGTTGTACCAGGCGACGAAGTCGGTGGCGCTGCGGACGTTCGGCAGGTCCTCGCCGGTGATGCCCAGCTTCTTATCGGTGCTCGCGCCGACCGCGACGACGATCGCGTCGTGGCGCTTCCGCAGTTCCTCGAGGCTGATGTCGCGCCCGATCTCGGTGTTCAGGTGGATCGTGAAGTTCGGGTCGGCGGCGACCTTGTCGAACAGGCCCGAGACCTTGCGGGTGCGGGTGTGGTCGGGGGCGACGCCGAACCGGGCCAGGCCGTAGGGCGTGGACAGCTTCTCGTAGACGTCGACGGTGACGCCCGGGTAGCGCAGGAGCTCGTCGGCCGCGTACATCGCGGCCGGGCCGCTGCCGATCACGCCGACGCTGATGACGGTGCCCGACGGGATCGGGAGGACCTTCGGCGGCACGGTGTGCGCCATCGGCGGTCGGCTGCGCTCCTGCGGGTTGGGGCCGCCGAGCGAGGAGTTGGCCGGGTCGGCGGCCGCGAGGACGCGGTTGAGCTCGATGTAGACCTTGTGCTCGTCCGGCAGGCGGTGCGCGGGGCCGATGGCGTCGACGGGGCACGCCGTCACGCAGGCGCCGCAGTCGACGCAGGTGGTGGGATCCACGTACAGCATCTCGGCCGTCGCGAAGCCCGGCTCATCGGGCGTCGGGTGGATGCAGTTCACCGGGCACGCGAAGGTGCACGAGGCGTCGCTGCAGCAGGACTGGGTGATGACGTGGGGCATCGAGGAGGCTCCTCCGGGGTGTTCGCATCCGGGCCCGGATACGGGTCCGGCTCGGCGGGTGACCGCCGAGCCGGATATTCGGGGTGGTTCGAGACTACTGCGCGACGTACGACGGCTCGCTGCGGAATCGCGAGGTCCGGCCGTGGATACCCAGCACGCGCCACAGGACGCGGGAGACCGGATTCATCAGGTCCGTGCGCTCCGCGAGCAGGCGGACGTCGCCGAAGATCTCCTGACGCATGGCCTTCGACTCGGGCGAGCGCCAGAAGATGTCCTTCTTGACGGAGCGCGGGATGTCGAAGGTCTCCCAGAACTGCTTCGGCGGGACCATGATCGCGCCCAGCAGGATGCGCATGACCAGTGGCATCGCCAGCGATAGCAGGAAGCGGGGGATCGGGCCGCGGGTCGGCACCTTGTGCTCGAGCAACTGGTGCGCGAACGAGATGTGGCGGGCCTCCTCGGCCACGTGGATCTGCATCACCGAGGTCATCGCCGGGTGCTGCGTGTCGGCCGAGCGCAGGAACTGCTTCTGCAGGTGGTCGATCGGCTCCTCGCCGGCGAGCACGCCCATGTAGAAGATGTTCGGGAAGGTGGTGGCCGCCAGCGGGATGATCGGCGACAGGCGGCGGAACCACCAGGCGCCGCCGGGAACGTCCATGCCCACGCGGTTGACGAACTCCTGGAACATCAGCGTGTGCTGGCACTCCTCCTTCGCCTCGTGGGTGGCGTAGCGGAACTCGGGGGAGTTGTTCGGCTGCACGGCGGTGTACTGCATGATGCCGCGGATCAGGATCGACTCGAACTGCAGGCCGACCTTGGCGACGTTGGCCTGGCGCCACATACCGATCTCGATCTGCTTGGCCAGCGGCTGCTCCTGATACCAGGGGTGGCGGCCGATCGGGTCGAAGCGCGGGTTGCAGACCCAGCGCGGATCGTCGGGGACGATCGCGAGCTCGGGCGAGTCCCAGTCGATGTCGATGTAGGGGTCGAAGTTGCGGCGCACCGACGCCTCCGACAGGTCGTTCAGCGTCTGCTCGTACTCGGCCTGGCCGGGGAACGCGCGGCCACGCATGCGCGCCATATGGGTCACTCGGGGCATGTTCAGCAGGGCCATGATGGATCCTTTCCTGGCACCCTCGACCGGCTCGTACCTGGTGTTTCTTCCGTGACCCTGTGGGAAATCCCACAGGCGTCTGTGCTGGTAGAAGCCGTGTATGAGATTGAATCGTCCTCAGGCTATCACTTGAAACAAGCATGAATGAAGGCTCTTCGGTCGGCAATCTGTGAACACGTGTACACCGAGCTCTCGGCCAGCGGTTTTACCCGGCGGATGTGAGAGGCGTCACGGAGGAACGTTCGCGTTCCGGGGTGTTCTCGCGTCTGCGAGGACGCCGTGGTGGACGCATGCCGAGCACCCCGTCGGGATGCGACGGGGGCGGGGAGGGGAGGCCGCCTAGGAGGAGGCCTTGATGGTGTTGCCGACGTCGTGCAGCACGATGCCGGCGGCGACGGGGCCGCCCGCCGAGAACCAGGCGGAGTCCTCGACCAGGAGCTGCCGCTTGGCAACCACCGCGCGGAGATGCTTCCAGGGCTTCGTGGTCATCACGGCCATGCCGTGTTCGCGGCCCTTGTCGCCCTGATAGCCCACGTAGATCAGGTCGGCGTCGGCGGCGGAGACGTCGTCGCCCGACATCTCGACGGCCTCCGGCTTGCGCTGCGGCTCGGGCCGCACGACCTTGAGATCTGCGAGGACCTGCGCCGCGAGCGGCGCAGTGCCCAGCGCGAGGATCTTGTCGTCCGCGGTGAACCGGACCAGGGAGACGGTGTTGTGCACCGCGTCGATCTTCACCGACTTCTCCGCCACGTCCCGCTGGTAGCGGTCCAGGACGGCCCGCGCCTCTGTGGGCATCCGCACCGCATCGGCCAGGGCGAGGAAGCTGCGGCGCCAGTCCGCCGACGGTGCCGGGATCGTCACCGTCCGGCCCGCGCGGCGGTTCGCGTCCGTCGAGTCCGCGGTGCCGACCGCGACGTCGGCCTGCGCGCCATCGGTGAGTTTCGGGACCCTCGCGAGGGTGGCGCCCAGGTAGGACGGGACGTCCCCGCCGACGGCCTTCACCCGGTTCTGCAGGCCGAGGGCGCAGAGACCGTCGAGGAGTGCGGGGTCGGCCACCGCGATCGCAGCCGGTGCGGCGCCGCCGGCGACCGGGGCGGCGCAGGCCTCGTCGGGCTTGCGGTCGAGACCGATGATGTTCGCCGACGCGAGGCGCGTCGTGGTGGTGGAGATCGAGGCGAAGGGCTGCTGGATCGGCTCCGAACCGCCGCACGCGGTGAGCACCGAGCCGGCGACGACGGTGAGCGCGATCGCGGCGCCCGCCCTGAATGTCGCGGTGCCCGCCCTGAATGTTCCGAGCCTGTTCACGGCAACTGTCCTCACCTGTAGTTCCGACCGTGCGCCACGGTAGCAGCCGAGGCCGTTCCGACCGCTTCCGTGACGCGAGTACGACGCAGAGTAGGACCGCGGGGACAAGCCCGGGTGCGAGGCGCTACGCTAACCCCACGAGGGTGGCGTCCGCCGTGAGCGAACACCACCCGGAAGACCTGATTGAAGAGGCCGTACGCCGATACCGACAGCCGCGGTACCGGGAGGCCCAGGGCAGGAGGATTTGTGACCGCGCAAGCGCATCGTCCGGCAGTCGAGGTGACCGCCGCACGTCCGTATCCGCAGCGGACCGGGCCCAAGGGCTCGTTCATCTACAAGCTGGTCACGACGACCGATCACAAGACGCTGGGCATCATGTACATCGTCACGTGCTTCGCGTTCTTCCTCATCGGCGGCCTGATGGCGCTGCTGATGCGCGCCGAGCTCGCCAACCCGGGCCTCCAGTTCCTCTCCACCGAGCAGTTCAACCAGCTGTTCACCATGCACGGCACCGTGATGCTGCTGTTGTACGCGACGCCGATCGTCATCGGCTTCGCCAATTTCGTGCTGCCGCTGCAGATCGGCGCGCCCGACGTCGCCTTCCCGCGTCTGAACGCCTTCGGCTACTGGCTCTTCGTCTTCGGCGCCATCATGGTGATCGCCGGCTTCATCACTCCGGGCGGCGCGGCCGACTTCGGCTGGACCGCGTACACCCCGCTGACCGACGCCCTTCACTCGCCCGGCCCCGGCGCGGACCTGTGGATCATGGGCCTCGGCGTGGGTGGTCTCGGCACCATCCTCGGCGCCGTCAACATGGTCACCACCGTGATCTGCATGCGCGCCCCGGGCATGACGATGTTCCGCATGCCGATCTTCACCTGGAACATCCTGGTGACCTCGCTGCTGATCCTGCTGGCCTTCCCGCTGCTGACCGCCGCTCTCATGGGCCTCGAGGTCGACCGCCAGTTCGGCGCCCACATCTACGACCCCGCCAACGGCGGCGTCATCCTGTGGCAGCACCTGTTCTGGTTCTTCGGCCACCCCGAGGTCTACATCATCGCGCTGCCCTTCTTCGGCATCGTCTCGGAGATCTTCCCGGTGTTCAGCCGCAAGCCGATCTTCGGCTACAGCGGCCTGGTCCTGGCCACGCTGGCCATCGCGGCGCTCTCGGTTGCTGTGTGGGCGCACCACATGTACGCCACCGGCGCGGTGCTGCTGCCCTTCTTCAGCTTCATGACCTTCCTGATCGCGGTGCCAACAGGCGTGAAGTTCTTCAACTGGATCCTCACCATGTGGAGAGGTCATATAACGTTCGAGTCGCCGATGCTGTTCTCGATCGGCTTCATCGTGACCTTCCTCTTCGGTGGGCTCACCGGCGTCCTCCTCGCGTCGCCGCCGCTCGACTTCGCGGTGTCCGACACCTACTTCGTCGTCGCGCACTTCCACTACGTGCTGTTCGGCACCATCGTGTTCGCGACCTACGCCGGTATCTACTTCTGGTTCCCGAAGATGACGGGCCGCATGCTCGACGAGAGCCTGGGTCGCTGGCACTTCTGGCTCACCTTCATCGGCTTCCACATGACCTTCCTGGTGCAGCACTGGGTCGGCGCCGAGGGCATGCCGCGTCGCTACGCGGACTACCTCGACACCGACGGGTTCACCACGCTGAACCAGATCTCGACGGTCGGCGCGTTCATCCTGGGCGCCTCCACGCTGCCCTTCGTGTGGAACGTCTTCAAGAGCTACCGCTACGGCGAGGTCGTCACCGTCGATGACCCGTGGGGCTTCGGCAACAGCCTCGAGTGGGCCACCAGCTGCCCGCCGCCGCGGCACAACTTCACCGAGCTTCCCCGCATCCGCTCCGAGCGCCCCGCGTTCGAGCTGCACTACCCGCACATGGTCGAGCGCATGCGCACCGAGGCCCACTCGGGTCCCGGCCTGGGCGACAAGCACTCGCAGGAGCGTGGCGACGCCAAGGTGTGATGCTCGGCTCGTGACCTGATCGGAACGGCGTCTCCCTCTGCGGGAGGCGCCGTTCGGCGTTCCATCAGGCGGCGACTACGATTTCCCTGTGCACGAAGCGACTTCGGATCCGACGATCCTCATCACCGTGACCGGTGGCGACAAGCCCGGCGTCAGTTCGGTCCTGTTCGGGGTCCTGGCCCGCAACGAGGTCAGCGTTCTCGATGTCGAGCAGACCGTCATCCGAGGCCGCCTCACGCTCGGTGTGCTCGCCGCGGTGCACGGTGACCCGGAGCACGTGCAGGAGCTTGTCGAGCAGGCCATGGCCACCGTCGGGATGGATGTGGCGGTGGAGATCACCGCCGAGCAGCCGCCCCGCCCGCCCGTGCCGACGCACGCCGTCGTCCTACTGGGCGCCCCCGTCAGTGCGCGCGCGCTCTCCGCCCTCGCGACCGCCCTCGCCGGGCGGGAGGTCAACATCGAGTCGATCGCCGGCGTCGCCGACTACCCCGTCACCGCGCTCGAGCTCATGGTCACCGTGCCGGACGGTGCCGACGAGGTGGCCTTCCGCGCGGAGCTCGCGGCCGTCGCCAAGGAACAGGGCGTCGACATCGCCACCTCGCGCGCCGGTATCGCGCGTCGCTCCAAACGGCTGATCTGCTTCGACGTCGATTCCACCCTGGTCCAGGGCGAGGTCATTGAGATGCTCGCTGCCCGCGCCGGTAAGGAGGCCGAGGTCGCGGCCGTCACCGAGGCCGCGATGCGCGGTGAGCTCGACTTCGAGCAGTCCCTGCACGCCCGCGTGGCGAACCTCGCCGGGCTGCCGGCATCGGTCATCGATGATGTGGCCGCAGGTCTGCAGCTGACCCCGGGCGCGCGCACCACGATCCGCACCCTCAAGCGCCTCGGCTACCGCTGCGGCGTCGTCTCCGGCGGCTTCACCGCCGTCATCGAGCCGCTCGCGCGGGACCTGGAGCTCGACTTCGTCCGCGCCAACACCCTCGAGGTGATCGACGGTGTGCTGACCGGTCGCGTGATCGGGGAGGTCGTGGACCGGCCGGGCAAGGCCCGCGCGCTGCAGGAGTTCGCCGACACCTTCGGTGTGCCGGTCGAGGAGACCGTCGCCGTGGGCGACGGTGCCAACGACATCGACATGCTCTCGGCGGCAGGACTGGGCGTCGCGTTCAACGCCAAGCCCGCTCTGCGCGAGGTCGCCGACGCGGCGCTTTCGCACCCCTACCTCGACGCGGTCCTGTTCGTGCTCGGCGTGACCCGCGACGAGATCGAGGCGGCCGACGCCGTCGACGGCCGGCTGCGCCGGGTCCCGATCGAGAGCTGAGACCGATCGCGAGCCGGGCCGGTCAGACCTGCTGGAAGGCCAGCACCGTCGGGCCGGAGACGGTGACCTCCGCGCGCGACGGGTAGACGGTGCGGCCCGTGGGTTCGCCCGTCGGGAGCGTGCTGTCGACGATGAGCTCCCAATCGTGCGTACACGATTCGGGCCCGCCGAGAACCACGGTCGCGTCACCGCCGGCGTGCCAGATGATGAGCGCGTCCTTCTCCGCGACGGCGGCGTCGCGGCCGGGCGCACGCACGTCGGACCCGTCGACCCACGCCTGCAGTGTGCGCACCTCGGGCGACTGCCATTCCTCGCCCGGCATCTCTGCCCCGTCGGCGCCGAACCACGCCAGGTCGGGCTCGCCGTCCCGTGTAGAGCGGCCGTCGAAGAACTCGTGCTGGCGCAGCACGGGGGCCGCGCGGCGCACGGCGGCCACCCTGGCGACGAAGGCCGTCAGGTCCGCGTCCGCGGCATCCCAGTCCACGGCGAAGGCATCGGCTGCGGGCGTGCCCTCCGGCACGCAGTAGGCGTTGTTGTTGCCGAACTGGGTGTGGCCAAGCTCGTCGCCGCCGAGCAGCATCGGCGTGCCGGTCGAGAGCAGCAACGTGGCGATCAGGGCCCGCACGTGCGCCGCCCGCGCCGCGAGGATCGCGGGATCGGTAGTGCCGCCCTCGAAGCCGTGGTTGACGGAGTGATTGTTGTCGGTGCCGTCCCGGTTCTTCTCGCCGTTGGCCTCGTTGTGCTTGCGCTCATAGCTGACCAGGTCGCGCGCGGTGAAACCGTCGTGGGCCGTGACGAAGTTGATCGACGAGAAGGGCGTGCGGCCCTGCGCGCCGAACAGATCCTGACTGCCTGAGACCCGCGAGGCCAGCGTACCGACGGTCGCGCCGCCGGCGAAGAAGTCGCGGACGGTGTCGCGGTACCGGTCGTTCCACTCGGCCCACACCGGCGGGAAGCCTCCCACCCGGTAGCCCTCGCCGGTGGCGTCCCAGGGCTCGGCGATGAGCTTGCGGGTGCATAGGATCGGGTCCGCCGCGATGGCGGTGAGCAGCGGCGCGCGGTGGTCGAACGGGATGACCGGCCCCTGCGGCCCGGTCCCCGTCCGGCCGCGACCGAGCACGCTCGCGAGGTCGAACCGGAAGCCGTCGACGCCGAACTCGCCCGCGAAGTATCGCAGGCTGTCGAGCACCATCCGGACCGACGCCGGAGAGGCGCAGTCGACCGTGTTGCCGCAGCCGGTGTAGTCGAGGTCCTCGCCGTTCTCGAGGAGGTAGTAGCCGGGCGCGTCGAGCCCCCGCCAGGACAGCGACGGCCCCGCCACCGACTCCTCGGCGGTGTGGTTGTAGACCACGTCCATCAGCACCTCGAGGCCGGCGGAGTGCAGCGCCGAGACCATCTCCGCGAACTCCTCGACCTCGTGGCCGGGCTGTGCCGCGTACCGCGGGTCCGGCGCGAAGTAGGCGCCCGTCGAATAGCCCCAGTGATTGCGCATGCCGCGGTCCCGGACGCCGGGCTCGGTGAGGCAGGCCTGGACTGGCAGCAGTTCGAGGGCGGTGACGCCGATGCGCCGCAGGTGCTCGATCACGGCCGGTTGGGCCAGGCCCCGGTACGTGCCGCGCAGCTCCTCGGGGATGCCCGGGTGCCGCGCGGTGTAGGAGCCGACGTGCACCTCGCAGATCACCGTCCGGTCCCACGGGACGCCCGGACCGGGCTCCGGCGCCGGGGGCGCCCCGGTGACCACGCACAGCGGGATGTCGGGCAGCGAATCCGTCTCCGACGGACCGCCGTCCGCGCCGTAGGGAAGGAGCGCGCCGCCGTCGCCGAGCGCGCCGTCGAGCCGCCGCGCGTACGGGTCGATGAGGGCCTTGCGTTCGTTGAAGCGCAGACCGTTCTCCGGCTCCCAGGGGCCTGCGGCACGCAGGCAGTACCGCGTGCCCTCGCCGATACCGGCGACGAAGCCGTGGTGCACGCCGGCTGTCTGCGCGGGTAGCCGCAGGCGCTGCTCGCGGCGCGACCCGGTCTCGTCGGTGTCGATCAGGCACACCCAGACGTCGGTGGCGCGCGGGGCGTGCACGGCGAAGTTCACGCCGCCGGGCTGAGGGGCGGCGCCGAGGGGGTGCGCGGCGCCGGGGGTGGGGGAGCGGTGGTCTGTGGACACGGGGACCATCCTGCCAACCGCGACCGGTCGCGTGCGGCAGGATGGTGATGTGTCCGATCCCGCCGCCGCCCCCAGCACGCCCGCCCCCGAGTCCGCCGCCGAACCCGACCAGGACCTGGTGATCGACTTCCGCGGCGTGAGCCTGCGGCGCGACAGCCGAACCCTGGTGGGCCCCATCGATTGGCGGGTCGAGCTGGACGAGCGATGGATCGTCATCGGCCCCAACGGCGCGGGCAAGACCTCGCTCATGCGGCTCGCCTCCGCGCAGGACTTCCCCAGCGCGGGCACCGCCCACATCTTGGGAGAGGTGCTCGGCAGGACGGTGGTGCAGGACCTCACTGCGCGGATCGGCGTGTGCTCGGCGGCCCTGGCGTCGCGGGTGCCGGACGACGAGCTGGTGACCGATCTCGTGGTCTCCGCCGGCTACGCCGTGCTCGGCCGGTGGCGCGAGCGCTACGACGAGGTCGACATCGGCCGCGCCGTCGACGTGCTCGAGTCGATGGGCGCCGAGCACCTCGCGAACCGCCGCTTCGGCACGCTCTCCGAGGGTGAGCGCAAGCGCGTTCTCATCGCCCGCGCGCTCATGACCGACCCCGAGCTGATGCTGCTCGACGAGCCCGCCGCGGGTCTCGACCTCGGCGGCCGCGAGGAGCTGGTCGCCCGGCTCGACACCCTGGCGCAGGATCCGGACGCTCCCGCGACCGTGCTCGTGACGCATCACGTCGAGGAGGTGCCGCCGGGCTTCACTCACGCGCTGATGCTCAAAGAGGGCGGCGTCGTGGCTCAGGGCCTCATCGGCGACGTGCTCACCGCCGAGGTGCTCTCGGAGACCTTCAGCCAGCGCATCCTGCTCGACGAGGTGGACGGCCGGTTCTTCGCCCGACGGGCCTCGCGCCCCGGACGCCGGAGGCTGCAGGCATGAGCGGCGACGAGGCGGCGGAGGCACGCCGCGCGGAGGGTGCCGATCACCGGCGCGATCTGCCGGACGTGCCCATCCGGCCCGCGGCCACCGTCCTGCTGCTGCGGACGGCACCGTCGGGCCTGGAGGTGTTCGTGCAGACCCGCGCGAGCGGGATGGAGTTCGCGCCCGACGTGACGGTCTTCCCGGGCGGTGGCATCGAGCCGTCGGACGGGGACGACCTGCGGATGACTGCGGCGCGGGAGACGCACGAGGAGTGCGGTGTGCGGGTGCACCCGGACGACCTGGTGCCGCTGTCGCGGTGGGTGACCCCGCCCGGGCGGCCGCGCCGTTACGACACGATGTTCTACCTGGCCGCGCTGCCCGTGGGGCAGGAAGCGACGTGCGTGACCACCGAGGCCGTGTCGGCGGGCTGGCACGCGCCGCAGGCCGTGATCGACGCGTGGCTCGCGGGTCGCAACAAGCTCATGGCGCCCACCTACTCCCAGCTGTTCCAGCTGCTGCCCTTCGACACTGTCGAGGACGTGCTGGGCTGGGCGGCGGAGGCGGCGGACCTGACGCCCGTCGCCATCGTCGATGGCATGACCCGCGAGGAACGACGGTTCCCGGGCTGGGCCGAGTACGCCGCGGGCTCCACGATCTACTGACCGCGGGGCGGTCGCCCGCTCGGATTTACGTGGACGTCCAACTAAATTTTCCGGCACCCGGTAGCCTCTGGGGTCATGACTGAATTCGTGACCCTCGAGACCTCCGACGAGCACCCCGGCATCGGCACCATCCGCCTGAACCGTCCGCCGATGAACGCCATCAACTCGCAGGTCCAGGACGAGCTCATCGCCCTCGCCGCCGAGGTGAACAAGCGCGACGACATCAAGGCCGTCGTCGTCTACGGCGGCCCGAAGGTGTTCGCGGCCGGCGCCGACATCAAGGAGATGCAGGCGATGGGCTACACGGACATGAGTGAGGCCATCAAGCTGCTCCAGGGCGGCCTCTCCGCCATCGCGTCGATCACCAAGCCGACCGTCGCCGCCATCACCGGCTACGCCCTCGGCGGCGGCCTCGAGGTGGCCCTCGGCGCCGACCGCCGAATCGTCGGCGACAACGCCAAGGTGGGCGTGCCCGAGATCCTGCTCGGCGTGATCCCCGGCGGCGGCGGCACCCAACGCCTCGCCCGCCTGGTGGGCCCGGCCAAGGCCAAGGACATGGTCTTCACCGGCCGCTTCGTCGGCGCCGACGAGGCCCTGCAGATCGGACTGGTCGACGAGGTCGTCGCCCCCGACGAGGTCTACAACGCCGCCCTGACGTGGGCGAAGCAGTTCTCGGGCGCCGCCTCGCAGGCGCTGCGCGCCGCCAAGCAGGCCATCGACCAGGGCCTCGACACCGACCTGAACACCGGCCTCGCCATCGAACGGCATTTGTTCGCAGGCCTCTTCGCCACTGAGGACCGCACCATCGGTATGACCTCGTTCATCGAGAACGGGCCGGGCAAGGCGAGGTTCGTCGGCAAGTAACCCGCCGCCCCGCGGGCGCCCGGTGGTCCGGGCGGCCCGCGGGGCAGAACGTGTTCCATCACGCGGGTTGGCGGTGATCTGACCGGGCGGTAACCTGACGGGAACAATCTTCTCGAAAGGCCTTCATGACCGACCAGCAGCCGGCTCCCAACCCGCACGCCACGGCGGACGAGGTTGAGGCCGCATTCTCCGATACGAAGCTCGCCCAGGTGCTCTACCACGACTGGGAAGCCGAGACGTACGACGAGAAGTGGCACATCAGCTTCGACGAGCGGTGCATCGACTACGCCCGCGAGCGTTTCGAGGCCGCCACCGGCGGGGAGAACGAGAAGCCCTACGGTCGAGCCCTGGAGCTGGGCTGCGGCACCGGCTTCTTCCTGCTCAACCTCATGTCCGCGGGGGTCGCGGAGACCGGCTCGGTCACCGACCTCTCGCCCGGCATGGTGAAGGTCGCGCTGCGCAACGGCGAGGCCCTCGGCCACACCGTCGACGGGCGCGTCGCGGACGCGGAGACGATCCCGTACGAGGACAACACGTTCGACCTGGTCGTCGGACACGCCGTGCTGCACCACATCCCCGACGTGGAGCAGTCGCTGCGCGAGGTGCTGCGCGTGCTCAAGCCCGGCGGCCGGTTCGTCTTCGCGGGCGAGCCCACCACCATCGGCGACTTCTACGCTCGCTGGCTCGGGCGGATCACCTGGGGCATCACCACCAACGCGACGAAGCTTCCGTTCCTCGCGGACTGGCGCCGCCCGCAGGCCGAGCTCGACGAGTCCTCGCGCGCCGCGGCGCTCGAGGCCGTCGTCGACATCCACACCTTCGACCCCGACGAGATGGAGGCCATGGCGGCCCGCGCCGGCGCCGTCGAGGTCGAGGCCACCACCGACGAGTTCACCGCCGCCTTCCTCGGCTGGCCCGTGCGCACCTTCGAGGCCGCCGTACCGCCGTCGAAGCTCGGCTTCGGCTGGGCCGGGTTCGCCTTTGGCGGCTGGAAGAAGCTCTCCGCGCTCGACGAGGCCGTGATGCGCCGCATCGTGCCGCGCAAGTTCTTCTACAACCTGGCCATCACGGGCACCAAGCCCGAGTAGTCCGGGCACGCCGGGTTTGGACGGGGCCGATCTCGCCTATCTCCGCACGGCCGACGGCGCCGCTGCCGTCGCCGTGGCGGGTCGGCTCGCGTTGACTGACACCACCCTCCTCGCCGACGTGGGGACGGTGCGCGGCATCGCGGGTGCGCACGCCCCCGCCGTCATCGAGCAAGTGCGCGCGCGTCGCCGCGCCGCCGCCAAACTCGGCGACGTCGACGGCTGGCTGCTCACCGACGAGGCGGTGCAGCAGGCCACCCCGTCGGCGGTCGCGGAGCACCGCGCCCGCCGCCTGGCATGGCTCTCGGTGCACGACGTCACCTGCTCGATCGGCGCGGAGCTGCGCGCACTGGTGCAGGTGTGCCCGCGGGTCGTCGGCAGCGACCTGGACCCGCTGCGCGCCCGGATGGCCGCGCACAACGTGCCCCGCGCGCTGGTCTACGTGGCCGACGCGCTCACTCCCACATCTACCGCCGACGTCGTCATCGCCGACCCGGCCCGCCGGTCCGGCGGGCGGCGCATCGTCGATCCCGAACAGATGTCGCCCGCGCTCTCGGCCCTGCGCGCCGCGTACGCCGGACGCTCGCTGGCGGTGAAGACCGCGCCCGGCATCGACTACGACGGCCTGCGGCGGGGTGGCTTCGACGGGGAGGTCGAGATCGTCTCCCTCGACGGCGGCGTCCGGGAGGCCTGCCTGTGGTCCGGCCCCGTCGCCGTCCCGGGCCTGACCCGGGCGACGGTGCTGCGCGCGCCGGGTTCCCGCGGCTACGAGGTGTTCTCGACCGACCCGCACGACGTGGACCCGGAGCCGGCGGGGAAGTACCTCGTCGAGCCCGACGGCGCAGTCATCCGCGCCGGCCTGGTGCGGCACTACGCCGCGCGCCACGGGCTGTGGCAGATCGACCCGCACATCGCCTACCTCAGCGGCGACGCCGTGCCCGCGGGGGAGCGCGGCTTCGAGATCCTCGATGAGGTGAAGTTCTCCGAGAAGGCGCTGCGCGCGGAGCTGCGGCGGCGCGACGTGGGGTCGGTCGAGATCCTCACCCGCGGCGCGGGCGTGGATCCCGACGTCCTGCGGAAGAAGCTGAAACTCGCGGGCTCGCTGCCCATGACGGTGGTGATCACCCGCATCGGTCGTGAGGTCGTGGCGTTCCTGACCCGCCCGACGCGGTGATCGTCGTCCGAAACCAACTGATTTCTGGGCCGGGCCGAAGTATTCGCGTCCTGACCGAGTGCGAGGCCGGTTTCGGAAGCGACCGAGCGTGACACCATGGACGGCATGCAGGAAGCGCGGCGGTCCGATGTCGAGATGTTCCACGTCATGGACGTGCTGGCCGCCGCGGCTCGGCGCCGGGAGACCCACGGCGACGTGATCTCGCTGGCCGCAGGCCAGCCCAGCGCCGGGGCGCCCAAGCCGGTGCTCGCCGCCGCGCACGCGGCGCTGGACGGTGGGCCGCTCGGTTACACCGAGTCGCTGGGCATCGCGCCCCTGCGGGAGACCATCGCCGCCCACTACGGTCGCGCCTACGGCCTGGACGTCCCGTCGGAGGCGGTCGCCGTGACCACCGGCTCGTCGGGCGCGTTCACGCTGGTCTTCCTCGCCGCCTTCGACGTGGGCGACACCGTGGTCATGGCCAGGCCCGGCTACCCCGCCTACCGGAACACGCTGAAAGCCCTGGGCTGCGAGGTCGTGGAACTGGATTGCGGCGCGGCCACGCGCTATCAGCCGACGGTCGCGATGCTCGAAGCATTGGATAGGCCGCCGAAGGGTCTCATCGTGGCGAGCCCGGCGAACCCGACCGGGACGATCCTGGCACCGTCGGAACTCGCGGGGCTGGCGCGCTGGTGCGAGGCCAATGGCACCCTGCTCATCTCCGACGAGATCTACCACGGCGTGAGCTACGGGCGGCCCACGTCGTGCGCGTGGGAGACCTCCCGCGAGCAGGTCGTGATGGGTTCGGTGTCCAAGTACTTCGCCATGACCGGCTGGCGGCTCGGATGGATGCTGCTGCCCGAGTACCTGCGGCGGCCCGTCGAACGGCTCACCGCGAACATGACCATCTGCCCGCCGGCGATCAGCCAGTACGCGGCCGTCGCCGCCTTCTCCGACGAGGCACGGGCCGAGCTGGACGCGCACGTCGCCGGGTACGCGCGCAACCGCGAGATCGTGCTCGCCGGGCTGCGGGAGCTGGGGGTGACCGAGGTCGCGCCGCCCGACGGGGCGTTCTACGCGTACGCCGACATCGGCCACCTCACCGATGACTCGCTCGCCTGGTGCGCGCGGGTGCTCGACGAGACCGGCGTCGCGATCACCCCCGGCCTGGACTTCGACACCGCGCGCGGTCGGCGGACCATCCGGATCAGTTTCGCCGGCGCGACCGCGGAGATCGAGGAGGCGCTACACCGCCTGCGGCCCGTGTTCCAGCACTGAGTGGCATGTTTGGTGATCCATGTCCCGCTGGAAAGGCCGTCGCGGCGTGCGTAGGGACTCGGATCAGGCCAGGGCGCGGCGGAACGCGGTGATGGCGAGGTCGAAACCGGCCTGCGCGCCGTGGGTCTCGCGTAGGGCGTTGAGCATCATGAAGTCGTGGATGACGCCGCCGACGCGCACGGCGGTCACCTGGTTGCCGGCCTCGCGGAGCTTGGCGGCGTAGGCCTCACCGCCGTCGCGCAGCACGTCGGCCTCGGCGGTGATGACGGTGGCGGGCGGCAGGTCCCGCAGCTGCTCGACGGTCGCGTTCAGCGGCGAGGCGAAGATCTCGGCGCGCTGCGCGGGGTCCGTCGTGTACTGGTCCCAGAACCATTGCATGGCGTCGCGGCGCAGGAAGTAGCCCTCGGCGAACTCGTGGTACGAGCCGGTCTCGAAGTCCGCGTCCACCACGGGGTACAGCAGGACCTGCGCGGCCAGCGCCACGTCACCGCGGGCCTTGGCCTGCAGGGCGAGGACGGCCGCCATGTCGCCGCCGACGGAGTCGCCGGAGACGGCGATCCGGGTGCCGTCGAGGTCCTTCTCGGCGCCGTTGTTCACGACCCACTGCGCGACGGCGTAGTTCTGCTCGATCGCGATCGGGTACCGCGCCTCGGGGGAGAGGTCGTACTCGGGGAAGACGACGGCCGCGCCGGTGCCGACCGCGAACTCGCGGACCAGGCGGTCGTGGGTGTGGGCGTTTCCGAAGACCCAGCCGGCGCCGTGGATGTAGAGGATGACGGGCAGGACCCCGGTGGCGCCCTTCGGGCGGACGATGCGGGTGCGGACCTCGCCGGTGGGGCCGCCGGGCACGGTGATCCACTCCTCGTCGACCTCGGGGAAGGTGACGCCCTCGCCCGACTGGACCTCATCGACGGTCTTCCGGCCCTCGATGGGGCCGAGGTCGAACAGATAGGGCGGTTTGGCGGTGGCGTCGGAGAAGGCCTGGGCGGCGGGCTCGAGGACGGTCTTGCTCATGATCTGCTCCTTGTCGACTCGTGCGGAGAACGTTCGTTCTCGCGCTGCCTGCTACAGTAGGGAACGATCGTTCTCTCGTCAAGGGGGCAGATGGAATGGATACCGACCAGCAACGCGCCGCGGTGCTCGAGGCGGCCGAGAAGCTCTTCTACGGCAAGGGTATCCAGGCCGTCGGCATGGATGAGATCCGCACCGCCGCCGGCGTCTCGCTCAAGGCGATCTACAAGCTCTTCCCGTCGAAGGACGCGCTCGTCGCCGAGGTGCTGACCATCCGTGACCGGCGCTGGACCGACGGGCTGCACAAGTACGTCGACCGGGCGATCGCGCCGGAGGAACGGGTGCTCGCCGTCTTCGACTGGCTCGATGAGATGTTCGCCGAGAACGACTTCCGCGGCTGCTCGTTCATCAACAGCTACGGCGAGCTCGGCGCCACGTCAACGACGGTCGCGGAGGCGGCGCAGCACAACAAGTCCTGCTACCAGGACGAACTGACGGCACTGGTCGCCGAGGCCGGGCTACCGGAGCGCGTCGCGGTCCAGATCGGCCTGCTCACCGAGGGTGCGCTCACCACCGCCGCCATCCTCGGGCCGGACGGCGTGGTCGACGGTGCGCGCCAGGCCGCGCGCGTACTCATCGGCGCCCAGCGCTGACTTCTATTGCAGGGGATTAGCTTGACGAGCGAATGATTGGCGGTGGCAGCTTATCCGCAATTCATGTACGCCTCGCTGCGCAACCTGCGACACTGTGATCTAGGGTGTTGTCGAGCAGGAGGCTTACTTATGTCTGAGTCGGACTCGCTGTCTGAAGAAGATTCAAGCGACAATGTCAGGCAGACTGTAAATGAATCGCTCAATCGCCTAGTTCGTCACTTTGCCTCGCGCGCTGAAAACATGCCGGAAGGCGTTGCGCAAGATACCTTCGTGTCAGTCAGCGACGTCACTGACGGGCTGATCAGGAGGGATCATCAGGTGCTATTCGGGCGTCGAGGATCGGGTAAGACTCACGCGTTTAGGTATCTAGAAGCAGCGATTGAAGACCGTGGCGATCTTGCAATCTTTGTCGATCTCCGCACGGTGGGTTCATCGGGCGGAATGTACGCTGACGATGCGATATCCAGGGCAAGTCGCGGAACGCAACTGCTCATTGACGTATTGGAGGCTGTGCACTCCAGTTTGCTTGCCGCGGCAATTGGCAATGACGGGTTTGAGGGGCTACTGCCCCATCTTGATCAGTTGGCCGAAGCGCTAACCGAAGTGCGGGTTGATGGCTCGTTAAGCCTCACGAGCGAGAGTGCCGGGTCGGTCGACAGTTCTAAAGGAGGAAGCGTTGAGCTTGCGGCAGATTTCTCGAGTAAGGCAGGACTAAAGGGTAAGAGGGAGCGCAGCTCGAAGAAGAGTTCCTCAACGAAGACCACGTTGCAGCGATCAGGAGTAGAAGTTCCGAGGGTGCTGTTTGGCCGTCTGACTCGCGCGCTTGGCGCGCTTGGTGGTTCGATTAGTCCGAGACGCGTGTGGCTACTGCTCGACGAGTGGAGCTCACTCCCGAAGGACTTGCAGCCCATACTCGCCGACATGTTTCGGCGCGCGATGTTTCCGGTTGCTTCATTCTCAATCAAGATTGCGGCGATTGAACGAAGGTCGAACTTTCTTGAGCGTACTCACGATTCTGCCAATTACATCGGATTCGAAATGGGATCGGACACCGCGGCGTCGATCAGCCTGGATGAGAGAATTGCCGACGAGGTTGAGCGGCGAACTTTCTTTGCGGAGTTGTTGTATAAACACCTAGCTGTGACCATGCGAACAGAATTCGACCGGGTGCTTTCGATTGGATCGGCCGCAGAGCTAGCTAATACGATGTTTGGGGAGGGTGCTCTAGAGGAATTCGTCAGAGCGGCGGAGGGTGTCCCTCGCGACGCATTGCAGATTGTTGGGCACGCGGCAAAAATGGCCAACACGAAAGCGATCTCACGCAGCAATGTCCATTCTGGAGCGCACAGGTTCTACCTCCAGGACAAGGAGCTTGGGATAGCGGGCAATGATGCTGCGGAGGCGACGTGGAGGAAATTGATTAGAGATATCGTGGACGCTCGTCGTTCGCGCGCATTTCTGGTCCGGCGGGACAGGTTGAATACCTCTCCGGGATTGCTTGATCTTCACGATGCGAGGTTGATTCATCTAGTTCAATCGGGCCTGTATACGAAACGGGACCCAGGGACAATGTATGACGGATACTATCTGGACTTTGGGTCCTACATAACAATGCTGAACGAGATAGAATTGGCGCAGCAGTGGAGCTCTAACGGTAATCCGTGGCGGGTCGAATCCGGAGAGGCAGTCCTGCCTGACAGCTTCGAACCAGGACTAATCTTCAATCCTCCGACTGCGCGTAAGGGAAGAAGTCGGTAGGGGCAGTAGATCGCGGTCGCGACAGGTCAAGCGGCGATATCGGCGCAAAGGGGTGGCTACGCCGGGGCGGTGAGGACGAGCGGACCGTCCTCCGTGATGGCGACGGTGTGCTCGCTGTGCGCGGCGCGGGAGCCGTCGGCGGAGCGTAGGGTCCAGCCGTCCGGATCGAAGATGATCTTCTCCGTGGTGGCGCAGAACCAGGGTTCCAGGGCCAGCGTCGTACCGGTCTGCAGCAGCATTCCCTTGCGTGCCTTGCCGGTGTTCGGCACGTGCGGGTCCTCGTGCATCGTGCGGCCCAGGCCGTGCCCGCCGAACTGTGTGTTCACCGGGTAGCCGTACTTCTTCGCGACCCCGCCGATGGATGCCGAGACCGTGCCCAGCTTGGTGCCCGGGCGCATGTGATCGATCGCGGCGTCGAGGGCCTCGCGCGTGGCGAGGATGAGTCGCGTGTCCTCGTCGCGCGCCGTGCCCACGCTCACGCTGCGGGCGGCGTCGGCGACCCAGCCGTCGATCGACACTGCGATGTCCACGGTGAGCAGGTCCCCGTCCTCGAAGACGTACTCGTGCGGAAGGCCGTGCAGGCAGGCGTCGTTGACCGACAGGCAGGTCACGTTGCGGAACGGGCCACTGCCGAAGGACGGCGCGTAGTCCCAGTAGCAGGAGACGGCGCCGCGGTCCTCGATCATCGTCCGCGCGCGGTACTCGAGCTCCATGAGGTTCATCCCGGGCTCGGCCATCGTGGTGAGCTGCTCGAGGAGCTCGGCGATGAAGATGCCGGTGGTGCGCATCTTCGCGATCTCGGCGGGGGTTTTGAGCTCCATCATGGTATTAAAATACCACGCGCTAACCGGTGGGGCTGAATCGCTCCGCGTCGACGTACTCCGCAGCCAGGGCATCCAGGGGCTCGCCCAGCACGGCCGCCAGCGCGACGACGGTGCCGAACGCGGGGGTCGCCATCCGGCCGGTCTCGATCTTGCGGAGCGTCTCCGGGGAGATCCCGGCCGCGCGTGCCACCTCGTCGGGCCGGCGATCGCCGCGGGCCGCGCGCAGCCGCGCCCCCAGGCGCCGACCCGCGGCGATCTGTTCGGGGGTGAGGGGCTGGCGGACCATGCGCCCAGCTTAGCCGGTCAGATCGCCACCATCCGGGTCGCGGCCGAGGCGCTGCGCCGGCCACGGATCGCGATCAGCTCGCGAGCGTGCGCGTCGAGCGCCACGTCGCCCGGCAGCTGCGGCGCCCACGGGCGGACCGCGGTGGCATCTCCGCCGGCATCGAGCGCGGCCAGCACGTGCAGCGCGTGCGCCGCAGACTGGGGCTCGTGCTCATGTGGCCAGCAGGTCGCGAGGTGCACGGAGACGTGCATCGTCTGGCGGCCCGTGTGCAGCAGCCGCGCCGTCACCTCGATGACCTGGCCGATCTGCACCGGGCGGTAGAAGCGCACGCCGCCCACGTAGACAGTGACGGCCTCGCCTCCGCTCCAGCCCGCCGCGCAGAGGTAGGCGGCGTCGTCCATCCAGCCCATCACCCGTCCGCCGTGCGCCTTGCCACCCCAATTGATGTCGGTGGGCGCCGCGAGGAAGCGCGTGGTGCGCCGCTCCGCCTCGGTCGGCAGCGAATAGTCGGCGCCGTTCATCGCCGCGGCGATCCGCCTCCGCACGTCAGCGCGGGCCTCGGCCTCCTCCGCGGCGCGCACGTCCTCGGCGAGGACGGGCTGCCACTGCCGCACCGGCGTCGGCTTCCCGGCATCGTCGACCGCGACGAAGACGAGCAGGCACGAGCTGGCGACGGTGAACGTGCCGACCCGCGGATCGGCGGAGGCGACCTCGCATCGGATGTGCATGCTGCTGCGGCCCGTGTAGACCAGTGTGGCGCGCACTTCGACCACGTCGCCCGAGGCGATGTCGCGGCCGAAGCCGATGTTGCCGACGTACGCGGTCACGGAGTAGCCGCCCGACCAGGCGGCCGCGCAGGCGTAGGCCGCCTTGTCGATCCACTCGAGGACGCGGCCGCCGCGGACGCCGCCGCCGAGGGTCGCGACGTCGGTGGGTGCGGCGAGGAACCGCAGGGTGATCCGGCGATCGGTGATGGGCATCGGGCTGAGCTCCTTCGCAGAGCGGTGGACGGATCGCACCATGGTGGAGAGGTCGGCGAACGCACTCGACACCGGGGGAGTGCGATGAGAAGTCGGTGATCGGGCGGTAACCGCGCGGGTCGTCCGTGCGTAACACCGCGAGTGAGGCGCTCTCGCTGGCCCGCTGTCAGGTCAGCGACGCGGTCTCACCCCACCTCGCGCCGGATCGTGGACGGCACGCCACCGTCGCGCACCGTCGGCACGAGCCTCGATGATTTCGGGGACCTGCTACCGGTCACTCTGCTGTGACCGCGTACTGCCGCTGATCCCCGCGCCGGAGGCGCCGTTGTTCGACAGTCCCGCGCGCGTCAGTTCGCGCGTCAGTTCTTGGCGACGCTGTCGCCCGTTCGGCGGCCCGATGTGAACGCGAAGACGGTCCCGTCGTCGCCGACGGTGACCAGCTCGCCGTCGGGCCCGATCGAGACGCCCGACGCGGACTTCATCGAGTCCGGCAGGTCGAAGGTGCGCAGCGTCGTGCCGGTGTCGGTGCGGAACTCGATGAGCTGTGTCTGCACCGCCGCCCAGGACCGGACCACCGCATAGCCGACGCCACCGCGGATCTGGGTGGCGGGGGAGACCATCGCGACGTCGGTGCGCTTGAAGGCCTCGCGCACGCTCGTGCCCTCGTCCTTGAGCGCGATGAACGAAGCGCGGTGCAGGCCGGGCGCGGCGGGGATGATGGTCCCGTCGGGCGAGACCGACGGGGGCAACGTGCTCTGGTACCCCAGGTCGTGCGTCCACTTCGTGGCGCCGGTCTTCGCGTCGAGCGCGGCCAGCTTCTCGCCCCGCAGGTTCACGTACAGCGTCGAGCGGTCCGCCGACAGCGCGGGCGAGCCGATCGCACCGTCGGGCAGGTCAGCGCGCTCCCACGCGTATCGCAGGTCGTGCCGGTCACCGCCGTTCTTGTCGTAGTCGACCGCCATCACCTTCGACGGTCCGCCCTTCGCCCCGACGACGACGAAGGCGCGTTCGGTCTGCGTGTCGACGGCGGGCGGCCCGGACACCGGGCAGCCGGGACCGTTTGTCGCGCAGTCCTCGAGGCCGGCACTGTTGGCGTTCGCCGAGACCTGCGGAAACAGGCCGATCGCGGCGCCCGCGGCGTCCCCGTCGTGCGTGTCGACGAGCACCATCTGGCCGAGGTGCGTCACGGCGAGCACGGTGTTGTCGCCCGCGAGCTTGATCCACAACGGGGTGCCCGCAGTGGGGTATCGCCAGCGCACCTGGTTGTCCGCATTGAAGCTGTACACCCAGCCGGGGATGCCGAGGTAGGTGTAGTCGAACTGGTCCACGACGGGGGCCTGCAGGTCGGCGCCCGCGGCGTCGCGCCGGCAGTAGGTCTTGCGGCCCACGGTGAGCTCGAGGTTGAACGTGGTGCAGCCCGTCTCGGTGCGCGCGGTCACCGAGACCACGCCGCGGTTGGAGATCGCGGGCGCCGCGGTGTTGGGGCCGACGAGGTCGCGGGTCCACGCGGGGACGAGAGAAGAGGCGGCGTCCTTCTCGGCGTAGGAGTTGTTGCGCGAGTCGCCGTACATGCCGGGCCAGGCGGCCGAGTCATCGGCGTACACCCAGGTGGTGTCGGGCGTGCAGGACACCAGCACCGCGGCGGTGGCCACCGTCGCGCCCAGCGTGAGCGCGCGCCTACCCAACCGCATGTGTCTCCCTCGAATGTTCACACCGACTTTTCGCCCCACAGACTAGCGCGGCGGCGGTACCGGACCGGCGGGGCGCACCCGCCGGATAGGCTCCGCGGCATGACGAGCATGTGGAACGCCCCGTACCGATCGCGGTGGCGGCACGCGCGGCAGGCCGATCAGCAGGCGCGATTCCTGACCCCCGCCTCCTTGCGCTGGGTCCTCAAGAACAAGGCTTACACGCCCTGGTACCTGGTGCGGTACTTCCGCCTCCTGAAGTTCCGGGTGGCGAACCCGCACATCGTGCTCAAGGGCATGGTCTTCCTCGGTAAGAACGTCGAGATCCACGCGACGCCCGGCCTCGGCCGGATGGAGATCGGCCGCTGGGTGCACATCGGCGACTCGAACAAGATCCGCTGCCACGAGGGCTCGCTGCGTATCGGCGACAAGTCGGTCTTCGGCCGCGACAACGTGGTCAACTGCTATCTCGACATCGAGTTCGGCCCCGCGTCGCTCGTCGCCGACTGGTGCTACATCTGCGACTTCGACCACAAGATGGACGACATCACCATCCCCATCAAGGACCAGGGCATCGTCAAGGGGCCTGTGCGTATCGGCGGCGACACCTGGGTCGGCACCAAGGTCACCGTCACCCGCAACACCCTGATCGGCCATGGCACCGTGCTCGGCGCGCACGCCGTGGTGCGCGGCGAGATCCCGCCCTACTCGATCGCGGTCGGCTCGCCGGCGCGCGTGGTGAAGAACCGCAAGGACATGTGGGACGCGAGCGTCGCCGAGCGTGCCGAGCTCGAGCGCGCCCTCGCCGACATCGAGCGCAAGAAGGCCGAGGCCCGAGGGCTGCCGGGGAACGGCTAGGAGCTACAGCACGTAGAACGGCCGGGCGTAGCGGAACTCGCCCCGCAGGTCCGGGGTGTACGCGCCGAGAGTGCGCACCATGAACGAGTCGCCGGACCACTCCGCGACGTCGGGCTCGATGCCTACCTCGGTGCCGGCCACGAAGCCGAAGCGCGGGTAGTACTCCTTGTGGCCGAGCAGCGCGACGAGCCGCTCGCCGAGGGCGTCGGCGGCGCCGAGCGCGGCGAGGATCAACGCGGAGCCGACGCCCTGGGCCTGCACCTCGGAGCGCACGCCGAGCGGTCCCGCCGCCAGCACGGGCGTCTCGCCGACGGCGGCGCGGGTGAGGCAGACGTGACCGATCACGGCACCGTCGTCGTCCTCGGCGACGAAGGACAACTCGTCGATCCAGGCGCCGCTCAGCCGGAGGGCCTCGACGAGCACGACCTCCAGCGGCTCGGTGCGCCCGGGGGGCGTCATGGGCGCGAACGCACTCCGATGCACGTCCGCGACCACGGCGTGATCCTCCGGCGTCTCGTTGCGGATCAACACGTCCGGCCCCGATCGTGGATGGGAAGCAGGCCGAACGGTCGTACTGTCATGAATCGACCGTGCCACAGGATTTGCGATGATGCACATCGCGCAGGTCGGGCGGCCGGGGCCGACCTAGAGCGGATTCGTGGGGTCGCGCTCGGGGAGCGGGCGCTCGTCGATCACGCGCCGCCCCAGCGGCGTGCGCGGACGCCGCTTCGCGGCGAGGTAGACCTGCGTCGTCTCGCGGGCAACGGCCTCCCAGCTGAGCTCCTCCACCTCGGCGCGCGCCGCCGCGGCCCAGCGGTACGACGACGCCGGATCGTCGAGCACACTGCGGATCGCCGCCGTGAGGGCGGGCACGTCGCCTGGCTCGACGGACAGGCCCGTCTCGTCCGTGCGGATGAAGTCCGCCAGGCCGCCGGCCGTGGTCGCGATGACGGGGATGCCGGTGGCGGCGCCCTCGAGCGCGACGATGCCGAAGGGCTCGTAGCGGGACGGGATCACCAGGGCGTCCGCGGAGTGAAGCTGCGCGACCAGTTCCTCGTGGTCCAGCGCGCCCGTGAACTCGACGGCCCGCAGTACCCGCTGCTCCCGCGCGACCTCGCGCAGCCACGTGGCCTGCGTTCCGTCGCCTGCCACCGTCAACGTGGTCCCGGGGTGCGTGCGGCGTACCCGGGCCAGCGCGGCGATGAGGTCCTGGACGCCCTTCTCGTACTCCAGCCGGCCGACGTAGAGCAGGCGGGGCGCGCCCCGTCGGGCCGCGGTGCGGGTCCGATCCCGGAAGGGCCAGGCGGTCGCGTCGATGCCGTTCGCGATGGTGTGCAGCTGCGCGAGGCCGGGCCCGAACAGGCGGTTGACCTCGTCGGACATCGAGCGCGAGCACGTGATCACCGCGTCGGCCTCGTTGGCGAGCCACCACTCGGTGGAGTGCACCTGCCGGTTCACCGGCCCGGAGACCCAGCCGCTGTGCCGGCCGGCCTCGGTGGCGTGGATCGTCGCGACGAGGGGCGCGTCGAAGGCCTCGGCGAGTCCGACGGCGGCGTGCGCGGCGAGCCAGTCGTGGGCGTGCACCACGTCGGGCACCCAGGGTCGGCCGACGGTGCCGGCGCCGTGCAGGGCGTCCTCGCCGGCGGTCGGGTTGTACCCGGCGAGCCGCAGGCCCGCGCGCAGCATGGAGTGCCCCATGGACAGCACCCACGGCATCATGTCGGTGCCGAAGTCGAGGGCCAGCGGGTCCTCGGCGGCCATGATGACGCGGATCCCGTCGACCACCGCGTCGGACGTCGGGTGGCTGCGCGGGTCGGTACCCGTGGGCTGGCGTGAGACGACGACCACCTCGTGGCCCTGGTCGCGCAGCTGCAGCGCGAGGTGGTGGACGTGGCGGCCGAGGCCGCCGACCACGACGGGCGGGTACTCCCAGGAGACGAGCAGGACGCGCATGTCAGAACCCTCCCAGCGGCGCCGGGAGGCGCCGGGCGTCGAGGCCGGGGAACGGATCGTCGGCCAGCCGCCAGGTGCGGGCCAGCGCGACGGCGCGGGCCTCATCGCCCCGCTCGGCGGCCTCGGCGATCTCTCGCAGGGCGTGGGCGTGCTTGTAGGCGCGGTCGCGGGCGTATCCCGCGGCGGTGTCCTTGGAGACCATGAACGGCCAATCGGACTGCAGGCACATCAACGCCTCCTGCAGCACCTGGTCGCTCACCACATCGCGCGTGCGTCCGGCCCGCTTGTCCAGGACCCGCAGCACCGTCGTGGTGATCTCCTCGTTGAGCTCGACGAACTCGCGCACGAGCGGGCCGTCCCAGACGTGCCAGTCCTTGCCGGAGCCCCACGAGCTCGCGGGGATCTCGCGGGCCTCGCCCACGTACCCGGCGTCCGCGGCGGAGCGCAGCGTGCCGACACGGACGCCGGCCTCGGGCAGTGCGCGTAGGACGCGCTCGAGCCAGATCGGGCCCTCGTACCACCAGTGGCCGAAGAGCTCGGTGTCGAAGGCGGCGACCACGAGGGCGTCACGGCCGATGCGGGCGCTCTCGGAGCGCACGCGCGCGACGACGGTGTCGACGAAGTCGGCGACGTGCTTGTCGATCGCGGCGTCGGCGCGCGCGGGGTCGTACGGCGCCTTGTCGGCCTCGGCGACGTTCTTACCGGTGACTCGGCTGGGCTTGAGGCCGGAGGCGTGGTCGTGGGCGTAGAAGTCGCGGTAGGCGGCGTGGCCGGGGTAGCCGGACTTGGGCGACCACACCCGGTAGCTCACGGGCAGGTCCCGGCCGAACGCGAGGACGGAGGACTCGCCCACGGGGCGGGCCAGTGCGGTGTCGCCCCCGAGGGTGGGCCCGTCGACCATGAAATGCGTGACGCCGGCGGCCTCGTATCCCGCTTCCATACCGGGCTTGTAGGCGCACTCGGGCGCCCAGATCCCGGTGTGGGCGGGGGACCCGAGCCGCGCGGTGCCGTAGGCGAGGCCCTCGCGCAGCGCGAGCTCGCGCAGACGGGGGTGGAGGAGGGGCTGGAAGGGGTGCGCGAGGGGTCCGCCCAGCAGTTCGACGGTGCCGGCGTCCGCGAGCCGGCGCAGGACGGGGCTGCCGCCGTGCCGCCACCGGGTCTCGAAGAGTTCCAGCGCGTGCGCGGCGTTGCGGTGCTCGCGCGCGCCGAGCTCGGCCGCGGCGGGGCGCCCGGAGAGGGCGGCCTCGTGGGCCCGGAGCTGCCAGTTGCCGAGGTAATGGTGCATGGCCTCGAGGCAGTACGGGTCGTCGAGCTGGGCGGCGAGCACGGGGGTCACGCCGAGCGTGAGCTGGTCGGTGCGCCCCTCGGCGGCGAGCCGGTCAAGCATCTCCGCCATCGGCAGGTAGGAGGCCGCCCACGACTGGTACAGCCACTCCTCGCCGACGGGCCACGCGCCGTGGTGGGCGAGCCACGGCAGGTGGGAGTGCAGGACGAAGGCGATCATCCCGGGCTCGCGCCCGGCGGTCACGGCTTCCTCGCGTAGAAGAACAGGTCGAGGCTGTCCGGGGCGTCGGCGCGCAGGTCGAAGTCCTGCGCCGCGACGGCGGCGACGTCGTTCGACAGTTCGTCCGGCCAGGGCTCGCCGGCCAGCGAGCGCTCGATCTGCGCGTCGATGAAGCTGCCGCCGTGGCGCCGGTCCAGCTCGGCGAGCCGCGCGCCGTGGTAGACGCCGAGCTTCTCCGTCACCTCGAAACCCGCGTCCTCGAGCAGCTCGGCCAGCTCGGCCGAGTTGAGCTCGCGGGTGTGGAAGGGATTGAGCGGGGTGTCGCGGCCGGGGGAGAAGGTGACGCGGTTGGGGGTCGAGATCGCGAGCTCGCCGCCGGGGCGCAGGACGCGCGCCACCTCGCGGAGGAACTGCGGCTGGTCCCACAGGTGCTCGATCACCTGGAAGTTGACGACGGCGTCCACGGACGCGTCGTCCAGCGGTAGCTCCGCGAGGTTGCCGTGCAGCATCGTCACCGCCGGGTACGCGGCCCGCACGTGCGCGACCGCCGACTCGTCATAGTCGAGCGCGGTCACCGTCGCTCCGGCGCCGGCGAGCATCGCGGCGCCGTAGCCCTCGCCGCTGCCGGCCTCGAAGACCGACTTCCCGGCGTAGCGGTCGACGATCGCGAGGTAGGCGATCTCGTGCCGGCGGAACCAGTAGTTCTCCTCGGGGATACCGGGAACGGTTCGCTCGCCGGTCAGGGGCAGCGGGTCACACATTCTTCTCAGCCTAGTCGTCGCGGGGCGTGGGCCATCCCACATGGACAGTTACCGTCCGGTAACTTACTCTGGCGTTAAACAGTGTGGTGAGGCGGTGCTACGTTCTACTCGCAGAGACTGCGGTGGGGACGATTTTCCGTACCTCGCGGCAGTGTGAGAATGTGCCCTACGAGTATCCCGATCATCGATGGAGGTCGACGAAGACCAATGACGAACGTAGTCGTACTGATCAAGCAGGCTCCCGATCCCGGGTCCGAGCGCAAGCTGTCCGATGACTTCACGGTCGACAGGTCGATCGACCCGTGGCTCGAGGAGATCAACGAGCGCGCCGTCGAGGCCGCGCTCCAGATCAAGGAGGCCCACGGCGGCGAGGTCACCGTCCTGACCGTCGGCCCCGCCAGCGCCACCGATGCCATCCGCAAGGCGCTGTCCATGGGCGCCGATAGGGCCGTTCACGTGCAGGACGACGCGATGCACGGCTCGGACGCGATCCAGACCTCCTGGGTCATCGCCCGCGCGCTGGGCACCATCGAGGGCGTCGAGCTCGTCATCGCCGGTAACGAGGCCACCGACGGTCGCGTCGGCGCCGTCCCGGCCATCCTGGCCGAGTACCTGGGCCTGCCGCAGCTGACCCACATGCGCACGCTGGTCGTCGACGGCGACTCGCTCAAGGGCGAGCGCGAGACCGATGAGGGCATCTTCGAGCTCGAGGCCTCGCTTCCGGCTATCGTCTCGGTGAACGAGAAGATCAACGAGCCCCGCTTCCCCTCCTTCAAGGGCATCATGGCCGCGAAGAAGAAGGAGATCAACGTGCTCTCCCTCGCGGAGATCGGCGTGGAGCTCGACGAGGTCGGCGGCGCGAACGCCGGCACCACCGTCACGGCTGTCACCCCGAAGCCGCCCAAGGAGGCGGGCGAGAAGGTCGTGGACGAGGGCGACGGCGGCGACAAGGTCGCGGCCTTCCTCATCGGCCAGAAGATCATCTAAGACCCCTCGAATCCCCTCATAAGGAGAGAAGCCGTTATGGCAGACGTACTCGTCCTCGTCGAGCAGGTCGACGGGAAGCTGAAGAAGGTCACGGCTGAGCTGCTGACCGCCGCCAAGGCGCTGGGTGAGCCCGCCGCCGTCGTCGTGGGCGCCCCCGGCACCACCGATGCCGTCGCCGAGCAGCTCAAGGCCGCCGGCGCCGCCAAGATCTACCGCGCGGAGTCGGCCGAGGCCGACACCCACCTGGTGACCCCGAAGGTCGGCGTGCTGGCCGAGCTCGCCGAGAGCCAGGGCGCCGCCGCGATCCTCACCGCCGCCACGTTCGAGGGCAAGGAGGTGGCCGGTCGCGTCGCCGCGCGCCTCGGCTCCGGCCTGATCGCCGACGCGATCGCCTTCGGACCCGGTGGCACCGCCACCCACTCGATCTTCGGTGGCGCGTTCACCGTCGAGGCCACCGCGGGTGGCGACACCCCCGTCGCGTCGCTGCGCCCCGGCGCCGTCGAGGCCGACGGTGTCGCCGGCGCCGGTGAGATCGTCGACGTCGCGGTCCCGGCCGAGGCCGAGAACGCCGTGAAGGTCATCTCGAAGCAGCCGATCCAGGGCGGCAACCGTCCGGAGCTCACCGAGGCCTCGATCGTCGTCTCCGGTGGCCGTGGCGTGGGCTCGGCCGAGAAGTTCTCGGTCGTGGAGGAGCTCGCCGACTCGCTGGGTGCCGCCGTCGGCGCTTCGCGTGCCGCCGTCGATTCGGGCTTCTACCCGGGCCAGTTCCAGGTCGGCCAGACCGGCAAGACCGTGTCGCCGCAGCTGTACATCGCCCTCGGTATCTCGGGCGCCATCCAGCACCGCGCCGGCATGCAGACCTCGAAGACCATCGTGGCCGTCAACAAGGACGAAGAGGCCCCGATCTTCGAGATCGCCGACTACGGCATCGTGGGCGACCTCTTCGACGTCGCCCCGCAGCTCACCGCGGCCGTCAAGGCGCACAAGGGCTGATAGCAGTACCTCGTACGTACGAGCCCCGTCCGGATCCGTCCGGGCGGGGCTCGTTCGTCTTCGCTACCGTGGGGAGAGGACCCCGCTTCCGCTCGTCGACCAGCCCGACGGGTGTGAACGGTCCTGAACGACAACCACATACGCGGAGGAGAACAGCCATGTCCGAGAACGCGAACTTCACCACTTCCGATTCGGGAGCGCCCGCCGGGAGCGACGAGCTCTCGTTGACCGTTGGCGCTGCCGGCCCCATCGCCCTGCACGACCACTACCTGATCGAGCAGATGGCGCAGTTCAACCGGGAGCGGATCGCCGAACGCCAGCCGCACGCGAAGGGCAGCGGCGCCTTCGGCACGTTCGAGACGACCGCCGATGTCACCGCCTTCACGTGCGCGGAGGTCTTCGCGCCCGGCGCGAAGACCGAGATGATGGCCCGGTTCTCGACGGTGGCGGGCGAGCGCGGAAGCCCCGACACGTGGCGCGATCCGCGGGGCTTCGCACTCAAGTTCTACACGCCCGCGGGCGTGTACGACATGGTCGGCAACAACACCCCCGTGTTCTTCATCAAGGACCCGATGAAGTTCCAGCACTTCATCCGCTCGCAGAAGCGCCGCGCCGACAACAACCTGCGCGACCACGACATGCAATGGGACTTCTGGACCCTGTCGCCGGAGTCCGCGCACCAGGTCACCTGGCTGATGGGCGACCGCGGCATCCCGAAGTCGTGGCGGCACATGAATGGCTACAGCTCGCACACGTACCTGTGGGTCAATGCCGAGGGCGTCAAGCACTGGGTCAAGTACCACTTCGTCTCCGACCAGGGCGTCGAGACGCTCACGCAGGACGAGGCCGATCGGCTGGCAGGGGCCGACGGCGACTTCCACGTGCGCGACCTCTTCGACGCCATCGACCGCGGCGAGCACCCGAGCTGGACGCTCAAGGTCCAGCTGATGCCCTTCGACGACGCGGCCGACTACCGGTTCAACCCGTTCGACCTGACGAAGGTGTGGCCGCACGCCGACTACCCGCTGCGGGAGGTCGGGCGCATGACGCTGCACACCAACCCGACGGACAACCACAGCCAGATCGAGCAGGCGGCGTTCGAGCCGAGCAACATCGTCCCTGGCATCGGTTTCAGCCCGGACCGGATGCTGCTCGGGCGCGTCTTCGCGTACGCCGACGCGCACCGCGCGCGGCTCGGGGCGAACTACAAGCAGATCCCCGTGAACCGGCCGCGGAACGAGGTCCGCAGTTACTCCAAGGACGGTGCCATGCGGATCGATCCCGTCCGCGATCCGGTCTACGCTCCGAACTCCAAGGGTGGACCCGCCGCCGACTACCCTGGACAGCCAGAGCCGCAGTGGGCGGCCGACGGAGAGCTGCTGCGGGCGGCGTACGTCGCGCACCGCGAGGACGACGACTGGGGCCAGGCCGGCACCCTGGTCCGCGACGTGATGGACGACGCGCAGCGCGACCGGCTGGTGTCGAACGTCGCCGGGCACCTTCTCGACGGGGTGACGGAGCTGGTCCTCGTGCGCGCCTTCGACTACTGGCGGCGGATCGACCAGGAGACCGGGGAGCGGATCGAGCGGGCCGTGCGCGAGGCGCAGGGCTGACATCACCGACGGGGCCGGGTGCGGGCGCGGCCGCGTCTAGGATCGTCTCTCGTGAGCAGTGTGTTGATCGTCGACGACCAGCGGCTGATCCGCGACGGCCTGAAGATGCTGCTCACCGCCGCCCCCGACTTCACCGTCGCGGGCGAGGCGACCAACGGCGATGAGGCCGCCCGCGCCTACCGCGAGTTCGCGCCCGACGTCGTGCTCATGGACCTGCGGATGCCCGGCGCCGACGGGGTGCACGGCATCGAGCGGATCATCGCCGCGGACCCGTCCGCCCGCATCGTCGTGCTCACCACCTTCGATGACGACGAGCACATGTACCCCGCGCTCGCCGCGGGCGCCGTCGGCTTCCTGGTCAAGGACATCGCCCCCGAGGCACTCCTCGACGGTCTGCGGCGGGCGCTCGGTGGCGAGGTCCCCATGTCGCCCGGCCCCGCGCGCCGGGTGCTCGACGAGGCCCTGCGCGCCCGGTCAGCGGTCCCGGAACCGGCGGCCCACGAGCCCGCGGTGCCGCTCACCGACCGCGAGCGCGACGTGCTCGCTCTGGTCGCCGACGGGTTGGGCAACGCGGCCATCGCCGGTCGGCTGCACGTCGCCGAGTCCACGGTGAAGGCGCATATCGCGAACCTGCGGCAGAAGACGGGGGCCCGCTCCCGGGTCGAGCTGGCACGGTTCGCTTCCCGGTAGCCGCGCCAGCTCAACCCGTCAGGCGGCGCGGATCGGCACCGAGAGCGCGACCACCCAGCGATCGCCGTCGGGCCCGGCGGCGATGGTGCCGCCGGCGAGTTCCGCGCGCTCGGCCATCCCGGTCAGGCCGTAGCCGTGCCCGCGCTGCCCGTGCGCGGGAAGCGGGCTCGTCACCCGGGCCTCCCAGGAGCCGTCAGCCGCGCCCACGTCGACGGTGACCGTCGCGCCCCGGGGTGCGTGCTTCATGACGTTCGTCAGCGCCTCCTGCACGACCCGCACCAGCGTCAGGGCGTCGATCGCGGCGGGGCCGGCCTCGCCCAGGTCGATGCGCGCACGGACGTCGAAGCCCGCGTCGACGGTGCGCTCCACCGCCCGCCGCAGCTCGGCGTCGGTGTCGTCGATCGTCCTGTCCTGCACGGGGTCCCGTGCCCGCATCGCGGCGAGCAGCCGACGGATGTCGGCGAGGGAGTCCGTCGCCGTCCCGTGGATGTCCGCGAGGACCTCGTCGAGGCCGGGGTCGATGCCCGCGTAGACGGCGCGCGCGACGCCGACGCGCAGCGAGATCGCCGACATGTGGTGGGCCATCAGGTCGTGCAGCTCGCGGGCGAGGGCCGCGCGCTCATCACGGCGGGCCTGGAGCGCCTCCTCCGCGAGCGCGCGCCGTTCGCGTTCCGCCTGCGCGAACCGCTCCCGCATGTACAGCCCGCCCACGACGGGGAGCCCGACGAAGCTGAGCGTCTCGGCCAGTACCCGGATCAGCGTGTGCTGTTCGTTGTCGAGCAGGGATCCGGTGATGTAGCAGGCCGCCCACACGAGCGTCGCCGTGACCACCTGCCACCGCGGCCGCTGCGACGCCGCGAGCTCGGCGAGGGCGAGCGCGGCGAGGTAGGGCACGAGCCCCGCCGGCCCCCAAGCCTCCGCCGAGAGCAGGCCTCCGCACAGCACCGACAGGGCGAGCGAGACGGCGAACGGCGCGCGGCCACCGAGGGCGAACAGCGCGGCGGCGAGCATCGACCCGGCGATGTACGCGGGCGAGGAGTGAAAGCGCCCGGGGTACACACTCACCGCGAGCAGCACGGGCACCACCACGAGGGGAGCGGCCCGCACCCCGACGGTCCATCTGGTGCGTGACATGGCAGCACCGTACGGCACCGCGGGGCCGGGGGAGAAGCCATGATCTGCGCACTTAGCGTCGGGGTGGGGAATTGTCAACCCCCTCCCGGCTAGTCCAGGACCCGGTTTCCATGTCCGAAGGGCGGAGTCGCGCGCGGGCGCCGCCGACGACGCTGGAGTGCATGATCACCGATACCGCCGCGCGGCCACGAGCCGTCGCCGGCACGAACCGCCGCCGCTTCCTCACCGCCCTGATCGCCGCCCCGCTCGCGGGTGCCGCGGTCGCCGGATGCCGTGCGCCGTCGGCACCATCGGCCCCCGGTGCGTCCGTCCTGCCGGGCGGTCGCAGGGCCCTGCCGATTCCTCCGCTCGCGCGCTCCGTCGTGGGCGCCGACGGGGTGCGTCGGTTCGACCTCGCCGCGCAGGCCGGATCGACGGAGATCGTGGCGGGCCGCCGCAGCGCGACGTGGGGATTCAACGGCGACATCCTCGGCCCCACGCTGCGCGCCCGCGACGGCGAGAAGGTCGCGGTGACGGTGCAGAACGGTCTCGCCGAGGCGACCAGCGTGCACTGGCACGGCATGCACGTACCGGCCCGCGCCGACGGCGGCCCGCACCAGATGGTCGAACCCGGCGCCACCTGGAAGGCGGAATGGACGGTGCGGCAACGCGCCTCGACGCTCTGGTATCACCCGCACCCGCACGGCGTGACCGAGAAGCACGTCTACCGCGGGCTCTCCGGCTTCTTCCTCCTCGACGACGACGCGCAGGACGCGCTGGGCCTGCCGTCCGAGTACGGCGTCGACGACATCCCCGTCGTCGTACAGGACCGGAAGTTCACGCCTGCCGGCGAACTGGACGAGACGGCACCCGGCGAGACCGGGCTCATCGGCCCGACCGTGATCACCAACGGGATCGCAGGGGCGAGTCTCGTGGCGCGCCGCGACCGGATGCGGCTGCGTCTGCTCAACGGCGCGTCCGCGCGCTGCTTCGAGTTCGGCTTCGCCGACGGGCGCCGGTTCGAGTTGATCGCTTCTGACGGCGGGCTGCTCGCCGCGCCGGTGTCCCTCGACCGCCTTATGCTCAGCCCGGGGGAGCGGGCCGAGATCGTCGTGCGCGTCGCGGCCGGCGAGCGCACGATGTTGCGTTCGTTCCCGATCACGCAGCGCGGCAAAATCTCCGGCGAGACGGCGCGGGAGTACGGGCAGGAGGACACCCTCGACGTGCTCGAACTCGTCGGGTCCGAGACCCTCGTCGCCGGGTCCGGCGCCGTGCCCCGCGACCTCGGCGCCATCGCGCCGCTCGCCGCGGGCGCGACGGCACCGTCGCCGGCGGCGCGGACCTTCGACCTGCAGTGGTACATGATCAACGGCGAGCGGATGGATATGAGCCGCATCGACCTCGCGCCCGTCGTCGACACGACCGAGGTGTGGATGGTGCGTAACAAGGACAACTGGCCGCACAACTTCCACATCCACGACGTGCAGTTCCAGATCGCCTCGTTCAACGGGAAGACCCCGCCCGCGCACCTGCGCGGCTGGAAGGACACCGTCTACCTCGCGCCCGGCGACAGCTGTGCCCTCGCGATGCGCTTCACCGACTACACCGACCTGACGATGCCGTACATGTACCACTGTCACCTCCTCTACCACGAGGACCGCGGCATGATGGGCCAGTTCGTCGTGGCTGGGAAGGGGGAGCAGGCGCCTACGCGGCTGGAGATGCCGGGCATGGCGATGTCCATGCCCTCGTCGTCGGCGCCTTCGTCGTCCGGTGCCTCCGCTCCCTCCGCTCCCTCCGCTCCCTCCGCGCCCGCGGGATCGCACGGCGGGCATTGACCGGCGGGACGCAGGGGGAGACCCGGTGTAACGATCGCAAGGACGGCGCCGACTTTCCTGGTGAGGAACGCTCCGCGCCGCAACCCCTGCGCCACGGACGAGTAGGAGGAGGACGCACATGCTGAAGAGGACTCTCGTCACCGGAATCGCCACGGCGGGTCTGGTCGCCGGAATCGGCGCCGTGCCCGCGCAGGCCGCACCGCTCGCCGTGCCGCAGATACCGCTGGCGGCCACGCAGGTCGCGGGCCTCGGCATCCCGCAACCCTTCACCACCCGGATCGGCGCCGACACGACGGGCCGGCCGGGCGAGGTGCGCCTCGCCGCGCACAGCTCCGTCGGCTACAACTCGTACGGATCGCTCGTGCGGATCGACTTCCGCAACGTGCGCACCGGCGCGCGGGGCTCCGTCACCGTCAAACCCTTTGCCAACGGTCAGGTCCCGCAGTCTGCCGTCGCGCACACGGGGACCGGCAGGGTCACCTACGCGGCGCGCTTCGTCAGTGCCGGCACCGTCGCGGTCGTACTGGCCCCTACGCCCGGGAGCGGCTCGTTCGACGTTCGCTGAGCCCGTCGCGCACGAGAGCCGTCCGCTCGGTCTAGTTTCGTCGTATGACGGAACGCAGTTGCACCGTGCCCGTGGCGGCGACGGTCGGCCGCAACGCGATCGGCGTCGCCACGACGCCGATCGCGTTGCTGCCCTTCTGGCTGTCGGCGTCGTCGCGGCTCGCGAGGGAGGGCGGGCGGCGTCCCGCGGCCGGACGGTTGCCCGGCGCGGCGGCCATGCTCGCCGGTGGGCTCGCGGGGTCCTTCGCCGTGGCCGCCCTGGTGCAGCCCGGCGTGCACGGTTGCGCGACATGACGTTCGGGGGTGACGGCGCGTCTCCGCGTCTGGCACTGGCGTCTGCCTCCGGCCGCTGGCTGATCGCCGCCGCGGCCCTCGGTTCGGGCGTCGCCTTCCTCGACGGTTCCGTGGTGAATGTCGCCCTGCCGGCGATCGGGCGGGATCTCGGTGGAGGACTCTCTGTGCTGCAGTGGGTCCTCGACGGCTACCTCCTCACCCTCAGTGCCCTCCTGCTGCTCGGGGGCGCGCTGGGCGACAGGTACGACCGGCGCCTCGTCTTCCTGGCCGGGCTCGTGGTGTTCACGATCGCCTCCGTCGGATGCGGGCTCGCGCCCACCGGCGAGGTCCTGATCCTCGCGCGCATCGTGCAGGGCATTGGCGGCGCGCTGCTGGTGCCCAGCAGTCTCGCCATGATCGAGACGGTCATCCGCCCGGAGGACCGCGGCCGCGCGATCGGGCTGTGGGCCGGGCTCAGCGGAGTCTCGTCCGCGATCGGGCCCTTCGTCGGCGGGTGGCTGGTCGACGCCGCCTCGTGGCGCTGGGTGTTCCTGATCAACGTGCCCCTCGCCGCGGCTGCCCTGATCCTTACCGTCCGGCACGTGCCCCGGATCCGTGACACCCGGGTGCGGGGGCCGCTCGACGTGGCTGGCGCGGCCGCCGTCACGATCGGCCTGGGCGGGATCACCTTCGCGCTGATCGAGGCGCCGGTCCAGGGCTGGACGCCCACCGTCGTGGGCGCGCTCGTCGTCGGGGTGCTCGCCGTCGCCGCATTCCCCGTCGTCGAGCACCGCGCCGCGGATCCCCTCGTCCCGTTGCGCCTGTTCCGCTCGCCGCAGTTCAGCGGCACCAACATCGTGACGCTCGCGGTCTACACCGGGCTCGGCGGCGCGCTGTTCCTACTGTCGCTGCACCTGCAGGCGAACCTCGGATACGGCGCGCTGCAGGCGGGCCTGGCATTCGTCCCGTTCACGGCGATCATGCTGGTGCTGTCCGGCCGGATGGGGGCGCTCGCGCAACGGACCGGTCCCCGCGCGCTGATGACGGCGGGCCCGCTGGTCGCGGGCATCGGCCTGGCCCTTCTGGTCCGCGTAGTTCCCGGCGCGACCTACTGGGGCGGGGTGTTGCCCGGAATCCTCGTCTTCGGTCTCGGCATGGCCATGACGGTCGCGCCGCTCACCGCGACGGTGCTCGAGGCCGTGCCCGCCGAGTACGTCGGCGCCGCGTCCGGGGCGAACAACGCGATCTCGCGTTTCGCGAGCCTGCTCGCCGTGGCCGTCCTCCCGCTCGCGGTGGGAATCACCGATCCGAGCGGGCCGTCGCTGGAGAGCGGCTTCGCCCGGGCGATGCTCGTCTCGGCCGCGCTGTGCGTGATCGGCGGCGCGGTCGCCTTCGCGACCGTGCGGAACCCTGCCGGTGCGGCTCAGCCCCGCGCGTAGTCGGCCCCGTCGAACCGGACATCGGCGCGGGCAGGTCGGATACGGTGAGCGAATGTCTTCGAACATCGAATCTCCCGCGGCGCCGCCCCAGCCGAAGGACGCGGCCACCGTGGTCCTCGTCCGCGACGGCGCGGACGGCATCGAGGTCTTCCTGCAGCGCCGCGTGCAGCAGATGGCCTTCGCCGGCGGGATGACGGTCTTCCCCGGCGGGGGCGTGGACCCGCGGGACGGCGAGGCCGACCTCGCCTGGCAGGGCCCGGCCGCCCCGTGGTGGGCCGAGCGCTTCGGCGCCACCGAACGCGACGCGCGACAGCTGGTCTGCGCCGCCGTGCGCGAGACCTTCGAGGAGTGCGGGGTCCTGCTCGTCTCCGCGGCCGACGGCGGCGCGCCCGACGTGGCGGCCCTCGCGCCCTCCCGCGCCCGGCTCGAGGCCAAGGAACTCTCCCTCGCCCAGTTCCTCCGCGACCACGAACTCGTGCTGCGCGCCGATCTGCTGCGGCCGTTCGCGCACTGGATCACGCCGAAGAACGAGAAGCGCCGCTACGACACCCGGTTCTTCCTCGCGGCCCTGCCCGCTGGCCAGCGCGCCGACGACCGCACCAGCGAGGTCGAGGAGGCCGGCTGGCGGACCGCCGCGCAGGCCCTCGCGGACTGGTCCGCGGGCCGCTGCTTCCTGCTGCCACCCACCTGGTCCCAGCTGCGCGCCGTGGCAGAGCACCGCACCGTCGCCGAGTTGCTCGCGGCGGAGCGGGCGATCGAACCCGTGGAGCCCGAGCTGCCGCTCGGCGGCGCGATCGATTCCCTGCAGTTCGCGGAGGCCGCGGAGTACGTCGCGTCGATGCCCGCGAACATCCCGCGTCCGACGCTGTAGCGGCGGGGCGCGGCACCGGGGCGTAGCCCGCTATTCACCCGCGTTCTCACAGGATTCACCGACCCGCTCGGTCGCGGTTCACCGGTAGGTCGCCTGACCGGCCCACTGTGAGGTCATGAGTACACCGGGAACACTGCTCGTCGGCCGGACCCCCGCACACGAGACCCTGATCCACGGCGCCGAGTACGAGGTGGTGCTCACGACCCGCGCGGACGACGTCGACACGGTGCAGCGCCTGCGGTACGAGGTCTTCGGCTCCGAGCCGGGCTTCGAGGCATCGATGGCCGGGGTCGCCGACGGCCGCGACGCCGACCGGTTCGACGAGTTCTGCGACCACCTCGTGATCCGGCACAAGCCGAGCGACGCGATCGTCGGCTGCTACCGGATCCTCCCGCCGCCCGGCGCGATCGCCGCCGGCGGGCTCTACCTGGCCACCGAGTTCGAGCTCGGCGCCCTCGACCACATCCGGCCGGAGACGCTGGAGATGGGACGGGCCTGCGTCCGCGCCGACCACCGCACCGGCGGCGTCCTGTGCCTGATGTGGGCCGGCCTCCTCGCCTACAGCGACCTGCGCGGCATCCGGTACGCGATGGGCGCGGTCAGCGTCCCGATGCAGTACGAGGGTTACGGCCGCGGCGCGACGGTGCGCGCGGTCCGCGAACTGGTCGACGCCAAGCACCGCGCCCAGTGGGTCGTCACCCCGCGGACCGCGGTCGAGGAGATCACCGCCGAGCCCGCCTCCCGCCGCACCTTCCCGCCGCTCGTCACCGGCTACCTGCGGATGAACGCGGAGATCCTCGGCGCCCCGAGCTTCGACCCGGTCTTCGACGTCGCCGACTTCCCGATGATCATCGACCGCACCCGGTTCAACGTGCGGTACCTCGAACGCCTGCAGCAGGCGGCGGGAAGCCTCTAGCCGTGATCCCCGTCGCGGAACTGACCAGGCATCCCTGGCAGCAGGTCGCACCCTGCGACGCGGCCTGCTCCGCCGACGAGCCGCAGGAGGCCGCGGCCTGGCTCCGGGCGGTGCGGTGGGCCGCGCTCGTCACGGTGATGGTGATGGGCCTGCTCGCGCTCGGGCTCACCTACCCCTGCGGCGCCACCATGCGCCGCGTCGTGATTCGCGGCGGTGCGCGGGCGATGCTGTGGTCGCTCGGGATGCGCGTCGAGCCGGTCGGCAACGTGCCGCTGCGCTCCCTCGTGGCCGCGAACCATCAGTCGTTGCTCGACATCGTCGCCATCGCGTCGATCGCGCCCGCCGCGTTCGTCGCCAAGGCCGACATCTTCGACGTCCGCCCCGTCGCGGTGCTGATGCGCGCGTTCGGCGCGATCCCGCTGCGCCGCGAGCGCCTGCGCGAGCTCCCCGCCACCGTCGACCACGTCGCGGACCTGCTCCGACGGGGCCACACCGTCGCCCTCTTCCCCGAGGGCACCACCTACTGCGGCGTCCACCGCGGCGACTTCCGCCCCGCCTTCTTCCAGGCCGCGATCGACGCCCGCGCCGACGTGGTCCCCGTCTCGCTGCGCTACTCGATCCGGCTGCCCGGCCCCGCGCGCGGCGCGCGGCAGAGCACCGTCGCGGCCTACGTCGGCGCCGACACCGAGATCAGCACGCTCTCCCGCGTGATCGCCGCGCGCGGCGTCGCGGTGCGGGTGCACGCGACCGAGGTGATCGACGCCGGTCAGTGGGTCGCCGCGGGCCGCGGGGCGCTCGCGGCGCGGGCCGAGGCGGCCGTCTTCGCCGATGCCGAGGTCCTCGACGCCGCCGCACCGCTGCCGCTCGCGGCCTGAGCGCGGAAACGGGGAGGACCGCCGATATCGGCGGCGCCGCCGTCGCGCGTATTCTTGGGACGCGATGACTCCCGACCGCGAGAACCCCGTCTACCTCGACCACGCCGCGGACACCCCGATGGTGCCCGAGGCGCTGGCGGCGATGGCGCAGGCCGCGGCCCGGCCGGGTAACGCCTCCTCGCAGCACGGCTCCGGCCGTCGGGCCCGCCGCATCCTCGAGGAATCACGCGAGTCCATCGCCCGCGACCTGGGCGCCCGCCCCTCCGAGGTGATCTTCACCGGCGGCGGCACCGAGGCGGTCAACCTCGCGGTCAAGGGCCTGTACTGGGCCCGCCGCGCCGAGAACCCCGCGGCGGTCACCGTGATCGCCTCCGCGATCGAGCACCACGCCGTGCTCGACGCTTGTCAGTGGCTCGGCGAGCACGAGGGCGCCGTGGTGCGCCTGCTGCCCGTCGACCAGCGCGGGCTGGTCGACCCCGCCGACCTACGCACCGCGCTCGACGAGGCGGCCGGCACGGTCGCGCTGGTCAGCGTGATGTGGGCCAACAACGAGGTCGGCACGCTGCAGCCGATCGCGGAACTGGCCGCCGAGTGCGCCCGCGACGGCGTGCCGATGCACTCCGACGCCACCCAGGCCACGGGCCACGTGGCCATCGACTTCGACGCCAGCGGCCTCGCCGTGCTGACCAACGCCGCGCACAAGTTCGGCGGGCCGCAGGGCGTGGGCACCATGCTCATCGGCCGCAGCGTCGCCCTCGTGCCGCTGGCGCACGGCGGCGGCCACGAGCGGGACCTGCGTTCCGGCACGCCCAACGTCGCGGGCGCCGCCGGCATGGCGGCCGCGCTCACGGTGGCGATCAGCCGGATGGACGAGGAGTCGCCCCGCCGCGCCGCGCTGCGCGACCGTCTCATCGCGGGCGTCCGCGGCTTCGAGGGCGCAGCGGTCAACGGCGGCGCCGCGCACGGCATCCCCGCGCTGCCGGGCATCGCCCACGTCTCCTTCGCGGGCTGCGAGGGCGATTCGCTGCTCATGCTGCTCGACGCCCGCGGCATCGAGTGCGCCACCGGCTCCGCCTGCAGCGCAGGCGTCGCGCGGGTCAGCCACGTCCTCGAGGCCATGGGCGCGGATCCTGGGGTCGCGCGCGGCTCGCTGCGCTTTTCCTTCGGCCCCGAGAACACGGAGGCCGACGTCGACGCGGTGCTCGACGCGCTGGCCCAGGTCGTCGACCGCGCCCGCGCCGCGGGACTGAGCTTCACGGGGGCCCGCTGATGCGCGTACTGGCCGCGATGAGCGGCGGCGTGGACTCCGCCGTCGCCGCGGCGCGGGCCGTCGAGGCCGGGCACGACGTGGTCGGCGTGCACCTCGCGCTGTCCGAGGCCCCGGGCACCCTGCGCACGGGCTCGCGCGGTTGCTGCTCGAAGGAGGACGCGGGCGACGCCCGCCGCGCCGCCGACGTGTTGGGCATTCCGTTCTACGTCTGGGACTTCGCCGACCGCTTCCGCGAGGACGTGATCGACGACTTCGTCGCCGCCTACGCCGCGGGGGAGACCCCGAATCCGTGCCTGCGCTGCAACGAGAAGATCAAGTTCTCCGCGCTCGCGGAGCGGGCCTACGCGCTGGGCTTCGACGCCGTCGCCACGGGCCACTACGCGCGTCTCGAGGGCGGTGAGCTGCGCCGCGCCGTCGACGCCGACAAGGACCAGTCCTACGTGCTCGCGGTGCTCACCGCCGAGCAGCTCTCCCGCGCGCTGTTCCCGGTCGGCGACACCCCAAAGCCGCTGATCCGCGAGGAGGCCGCCCGCCGCGGCCTCGCCCTGGCGGACAAGCCCGATAGCCACGACATCTGTTTCATCCCGTCGGGCGACACCCAGGCCTTCCTCGGCGCCCGCATCGGCGTGCGCCCCGGCGCCGTCGTCGACGGCGAGACCGGCGAGCGCCTCGGCGAGCACGCCGGCGTGCACGAGTTCACCATCGGCCAGCGCAAGGGGCTCGGCCTGCCCGGGCCCGCCCGCGACGGCGAGCCCCGCTACGTCACCGCGATCGACGCCGCCACCGGCGACGTCACGGTCGGGCGCGGCGAGCGCCTCGACGTCACGCGCATCGTCGCCGACGGTGCCGTGTGGACGTCCGGGAGCGCACCGTCGGGCCCGGTCGAGGCGATGGTGCAGGTCCGCGCGCACGGCGGGCTCGCCCCCGTCACCGTGTCCGCCGACGGCGACCGGCTGGTCATGGACCTGGCGACGCCGCTCCGCGGCGTGGCCCCCGGGCAGGCCGCGGTGCTGTACGCGCCGGACGCCGAGCGCGGCGACCTGGTCCTCGGGTCGGGAACGATCCGCTCGACCGCGCACGACGCCGCGCATGTCTGATCCCCTCGCGCCGCTGGTCGGGGGAGTGACGGGGATCGGCTCGGTGCCGGGCACGGACCCGCGCGAGGCGGCCGCCACCGTCGTCGGCGAGCTCGAGGTGCCCTTCCTGCCCGAGCTCCCGAACCGGGGGATCGGCGCCGACATGATCGGCCGCGGCGCCGGGCTCCTCGTCGACATCGGGTTCGACGTCTCCACCACCGGCTACCGGATCGGCGTCCCCGACGGGCGCGTCGCGCGGCTCACCGCCGACTACCTGGAACGCGACCTGGACGCCTTCGAGGAGGCCTACGAGATCGCCCGCAGGCGGGGTGGCGGCCTGGTCAAGGCCCAGGTCGCGGGCCCGCTGACCCTCGCGGCCGGGCTGGAGCTGCCGAACGGCCACCGCGTGGCCCGCGACCGCGGGGCGATGCGCGACGTCGCCGCCTCGCTCGCGGAGGGCCTCGTCCGCCACGTCGCCGACCTGCGGCGCCGCCTCGGTGCCGACGTGGTGCTGCAGCTCGACGAGCCCTCGCTGTGGTCGGTCGTGCACGGCACGGTCCCCGCGCTCACCAAGCTCGACCCGGTGCGGGCCGTTCCCGCGCCCGAGGCGGCCGAGATCCTCGCGTCCGTCGTCGAAGCCGTCGACGCGCCCGTCCTTTTGCACCTGTGCGGCCCGATCGACTGGGACGTCGTGCGCCGCGTCCCCGTCGACGGTGCGCTGCTCGACGCGACCCGCCTGACGGTGGCCGACTACGAGGGCTTCGGCGAGCTCGCCGAGTCGCGCACCGTCGTGGGGCTCGGCCTCGCACCGGCGACACCGGCACCGCGGCGTCGCTCGCCCGCCGACCTGGCCGCCCCGGCGATCCGCCTCTACGACGAGGTCGGCCTGCCGCGCCGCGATCTCACCCGCGCCACCGTCACCCCCGTGTGCGGTTCGCCCGGTTCGCCCGGAATTCGACCGATTCTCGACGCCTGCAAGGAGATTCGCGCCGTCTTGGCGGAGGCATCGGCGGAGTAGCCCGCTACACTTCGGCGATGTTCCCGACCACCGGGGCAGTCGATGGTGCAGATACCGCCTGGCTGCTCGCCGCGTTCGCGCTCGTGCTGTTGATGACGCCGGGGCTCGCCCTGTTCTACGGCGGCATGGTGCGCAGCAAGAGCGTGCTCAACATGATGATGATGTGCCTCACCGCGATCCCGGTGGTGTGGCTGCTGTGGGTCGCCTTCGGCTATTCGATGACCTTCGGACCCGACCGGGGCGGCGTCGTGGGCGATCCGACGACGTTCGCGGGCCTGCGCGGGCTGGTCGGCGCGTTCGGGGCCGACGGTTCCGACGCCGGCGCGGTGCCGCTCGTCGGGCACGTTCCCGCGCTTCTGTTCGTCGCATTCCAGGCGGGCTTCGCCATGGTCACCGTCGCCCTGATCGCCGGCGCCGTCGCGGACCGCATGCGGTTCGTCTCGTGGCTCGTCTTCGCCGCGCTGTGGGCGACGCTGGTCTACTTCCCGGTCGCGCACTGGGTGTTCTCCGTCCCCGGCCTCACGGCCGAGCGCGGCGGCTGGATCGTCGAGCACCTCAAGGCGATCGACTTCGCGGGCGGCACGGCGGTCGAGATCAATTCCGGCGCCTCCGCGCTGGTCATGGCGCTCCTGCTGGGGCGCCGTGCCGGCTGGCCGCGGGATCCGATGCGCCCCCACAATCTGCCCTTCGTCATGCTCGGCGCCGGCCTGCTGTGGTTCGGCTGGTTCGGCTTCAACGCCGGGTCGACGCTGGCGGCGAACGGTGCGGCGGCGCTGATCGTCGTGAACACCCTCGGCGCGGGCGCGGTGTCGATGGTCTCCTGGCTGATCGTCGAGAAGGTCCGGCACGGTAAGCCGACGTCCTTCGGCGCCGCGTCCGGCGTCGTGGCGGGACTGGTGGCCATCACCCCGTCGTGCTCGGCGGTCACGCCCATCGGGGCGCTCGCGGTGGGCGCCGCCGCGGGCGCGATCAGCTCGTACGCGATCGAACTCAAGTACCGCTGGCGCTACGACGACTCGCTCGACGTCGTCGGCGTGCACCTGGTCAGCGGCGTCGTGGGCATGCTGATGATCGGGCTGGTCGGCAGTGCCTCCGCCCCGGCGGGACGCGACGGCCTGCTGTACGGCGGCGGCGTCGACCAGCTGTGGCGGCAGGCGGTCGCGGTGATCGTGGTGCTCGGCTACGCCATGGTGGTCACGCTGCTCATCGGCCTGGTCCTCAAGGCGACCATCGGGCTCCGGGCGGATCCGCAGCACGAGGCCGACGGCCTCGACGACGGACAGCACGCCGAATCCGCTTACGACCTGCACGTGCGTGGCGGGCGGCTCGAGCCCGGACGCTGATGCGGCCGCAAAGGTATCGTGCCGCTATGACCGGATCGCACCGATTCTCCGTCCTGGCCGTCGCACTGATCGCCGCGGGCGCGCTCGCGGGGTGCTCGTCGAACTCGGGCTCGGACGCGGCCTCCACCTCTGCCCCCGCGTCCGCCTCCACCTCGGCGCCCGCGCAGTCTGCCGCCTCGATCCCCGCGCACGTGCCGGGCACGTACGCGAACGGCGACTGGGTCGTCCGGCTCGCCGCCGACGGGACGTGGGAGGAGGACCTGCGCGGCCAGGTCAACGCCTACGGCGGCACGTACACCGTCACGGGCGATCGGGTGCTGCTCCGCGATCGCGGCGGGTCGAGCGAGACCGCCACCCTGCAGGGCGACGAGCTGCGGCTGCCCTCGATCACCCTCACGCGCCGGTAGGCGCGTTCCGCGCTCGGCGATATCTCTCGACAGCCGCTCTCGGCCTGAGTAATCATGTAATTATGTAATCAGGACCGATTGAGGAGGTCTCCCATGATGGCAGGACGAGGGCCGCGCGGAGCGGCGCCGGATGCGAAGGATGCGGGCGAATGGTTCGCCGGACGGCTCCCGGAGGGCTGGTTCGACGGTCCGCCGACGGTCACCGTCGACCGCGAGGAGATCGTCGTGGTCGGCGCGCTGCCGGCCGGCGGCGAGGACTCCACCGCGCAGCGGGAGGGCCGCGCCGCGCGGTTCCGGGAGGAGACCCGCGACCAGCGCATGCGGATCGCCGACGAGGCGCAGGAGCGGTACCAGCGGCGCGTCTCCTGGGGCGTGGACACCGGATCAGAGACGATCCTCTACACCCATCAGGCGGTGCCTGTGATGACCCGCCTGCGCCAGCCCGAGCGGCTGGTGCTGGACACGTTGGTCGACGCCGGGGTGGCTCGCTCGCGCGCCGACGCGCTGGCCTGGTGCGTGCGGCTCGTCGGCGAGCACACGGAGGACTGGCTCGGGCAGCTGCGGCAGGCCATGAAGGACGTCGACGACCTGCGGGAGCAGGGCCCGCGGCTCTGATCTGGGTCAGCCCTCGTCGAGGGCGGCGATCGCGCGCTTCGGCGCGATCTGCCGGTAGCTCGCGTCGACGAGCTCGCGCACCTCGTCCCAGTCGACGACGCCGATCGTCAGGTCGAGGCCGAGCCAGCCCGCGGACGCCATGTACGCCGGGAGGTAGAAGCGTTCGTCCTGTTCGAGCGCGGTGCGTTCGGCGGGATCGGCGATGAACAGCACGCTGGTGTTGCGCTGCTCGTGCGGTCGCGTGGCGGTCTTCTTCGTGCCGCCGCCGTACATCGCGAACATCTTGCCGCAGCGGAAGGTCGGGCGGCCGTGGGCGATCTTCTCCGTGGATTCGGGGAAGGCGAGCGCGATCTCCCGCACCCGGGCGAGCGCCGGATCGTCGTCGGAGAACATGATCGGATGGGGCATGACTGCAGACCCTAGGGCGGATCGGCCGCGCGCGTCGATGGAACATGTTCTACTGCGAGGGTGAGTGATCAGCACCCCGCAGTCGGCATCGTCCAGTTCACCTCCGATCGCGGCCTGCCGCCGCAGCGGCTTGCGCCGCTGATCGAGGCCGCGGGCTTCGCGTCCTACTTCGTGCCGGAGCACGGCCACATCCCCACGCGGCGCGACGCCGCGCATCCGGGGACCGGCACCGCGGAACTCCCCGACGACCGCTACCTCCGCACCCTCGACCCGTGGACGACGCTGGCGGCCGCCGCCGCGGTGACCGAGCGGATCGAGCTCGCGACCGCCGTCGCTCTGCCCGTCCAGGCCGATCCGATCACGCTCGCCAAGACCATCGCCACCGTCGACCACCTCGCCGGCGGGCGGGTCACGCTCGGCGTCGGCTTCGGCTGGAACCTCGACGAGCTCGCGGACCACGGCGTGCCCGCGGGCCGGCGCCGGACCATGCTCCGTGAGTACCTCGAAGCGATGCGCGCGCTGTGGCGCGACGAGGAGGCGGAGTACGACGGCGAGTTCGTCTCCTTCGGGCCGAGCTGGGCGTGGCCCAAGCCGCTGGGGTCGGTGCCCGTTCTCGTCGGTGCGGGAGCCACCGACAAGAACTTCGCGTGGATCGCGAAGAACGCCGACGGCTGGATCACCACCCCGCAGGACCGGGGGATCACCGACGCCGCACGCCGGCTCGCCGAGGTCTGGCGGGAGCACGGGCGCGACGGTGCGCCCCGCATCGTCGCGCTCGACGGACGCCCCGACCGGGACCGGCTGGCCCGCTGGGGCGAGGCCGGCGTCACCGACGTCCTGTACCCGGCGGTCGACTCCGATGAGGCCGCCGCCGGCGAGTACCTCCGACGGCTGGCCGACACCGTCGCGCCCGCCGACGCCTGACGACGGCGACTGATAGGGGCGGATCGACGACCGGCGTGGAGCCGCCGCGACTCGTCAGTGCCAGCGACTAATCTTCAGGGCATGTCGAAGGAGCTGACCGAGGACGACCGCCGCGCGTGGCAGGAACTCGCGGAGGAGGTGCGCGGGCACCAGTTCCGGTACTACGTGCAGGACGCGCCCGTGCTCTCCGACGGGGAGTTCGACGCGCTGCTGCGCCGCTTGCAGGAGATGGAGACGGCGTTGCCGGAGCTCGCCGTCGCGGATTCGCCCACCAAGCTGGTGGGCGGCGGCTTCTCCACCGAGTTCACCGCGGTCGACCACCTCGAGCGGATGATGAGCCTCGACAACGTCTTCGACGAGGGCGAGCTGCGCGACTGGGTCGCGCGGGTGCAGAAGGACGTCGGTGGCGAGGTCGTCTTCCTCACCGAGCTCAAGATCGACGGCGTCGCCCTCAACCTGGTGTACGAGAACGGTTCCCTGGTGCGCGGAGCCACCCGTGGCGACGGCCGCACCGGCGAGGACGTCACGCTCAACGCGCGCACCCTGCGGGACGTGCCGCACGTGCTGACCCCGTCGGACGAGTTCCCGATCCCCGAGGTGCTCGAGGTGCGCGGCGAGGTCTTCTTCCGCCTCGCCGACTTCGAGGAGCTCAACGCCGGTCTCGTCGCGGAGGGCAAGGCTCCCTTCGCCAATCCCCGCAACTCCGCCGCCGGGTCGCTGCGCCAGAAGAACCCGCAGATCACCTCCCGGCGCCGGCTCGGGATGATCTGCCACGGGTTGGGCCGGATCCAGGGGGAGTGGGCGCCGTCGTCGCTGCACGACGCCTACCGCGCGCTCGCGGCGTGGGGCCTGCCCGTGTCGGCGCACACCAAGCAGGTATCGGGAGCCGACGCGGTGGTGGACCGCGTCTTCTACTGGGGCGAGCACCGGCACGACCCGGAGCACGAGATCGACGGTCTGGTCGTGAAGGTCGACGAGATCTCCGTGCAGCGCCGCCTCGGCGCCACCTCCCGCGCGCCGCGCTGGGCCATCGCCTACAAGTATCCGCCGGAGGAGGTGACCACCAAGCTGCTCGACATCCGCGTGAACGTCGGGCGCACCGGGCGGGTCACGCCGTACGCCTACATGGCGCCGGTCACCGTCGCGGGCTCGACGGTCGAGTTCGCGACGCTGCACAACCCCTCGGAGGTGGAGCGCAAGGGCGTTCTCATCGGCGATACGGTCACGATCCGCAAGGCGGGCGACGTGATCCCCGAGGTCCTCGGCCCGGTCGTGGACCTGCGCGACGGCACGGAGCGGGCGTTCGTCATGCCCGTCACCTGCCCGGAGTGCGGCGCGACCCTCGCCCCGTCGAAGGAGGGTGACGCCGACATCCGCTGCCCCAACACGGAGACCTGCCCCGCCCAGCTCCGGGAGCGGCTCTTCTATCTCGCCGGGCGCACCTGCTTCGACATCGAGGGCCTCGGCTACGAGGCCGCCTCCGCGCTCACCGCCTCGCCGGTACTGCACAACGAGGGCGATGTCTTCTCCCTCACGGAGGCAGACCTGCTGCAGGTTCCGCTGTTCACGAACGACGGCGGCACGCTGTCGGCGAATGCGCTGCGCCTGCTCACCAATCTGGGTGTGGCCAAGAACAAGCCGCTGTGGCGCGTCCTCGTGGGCCTGTCCATCCGACACGTCGGTCCGTCGGCGGCGCGTGCCCTCGCACAGGAGCTCGGCAGCCTCGACGCGATCGCGGAGGCGGACGTCGACCGGCTGGCCGAGGTCGACGGGGTGGGGCGCACGATCGCCGAGGCGGTGATCGACTGGTTCTCCGTCGACTGGCACCGCGACATCGTCGAGAAGTGGCGCGCGGCCGGCGTGCGCCTCGAGGACGAGCGGGACACGTCGGTCCAACGCACCCTGGAGGGCCTGTCCATCGTGGTCACCGGCTCGCTCCAGAACTACTCCCGCGACGAGGCCAAGGAGGCGATCCTGGTGCGCGGTGGCAAGGCCGCGGGCAGCGTCTCGAAGAAGACGGCCTTCGTCGTGATCGGCGACGCGCCCGGTTCCAAGGCCGACAAGGCGGAGCAGCTGGGCGTGCAGATCCTCGACGAGGACGGGTTCACGACCCTCTTGGCGGAGGGCCCGGACGCGGTGCGACCGCCGGCCGAGGAGCCGTCGGCCGAGGAGCCGGCGGCGGAGTGAGCGCCGGGGTATGAGCGCCTCGCCCGCGGTGGGCCGCGCCCTCGACATCCTGCTGCTCCTGGCCGGGAAGCCGGGACCGGTGTCGGCAGCCGTCCTGGCGCGGGAGCTCGACCTGCCGCGGTCGTCGGTGTACCACATCCTGACGGTGCTGCAGGACCGCGGCTTCGTGGTGCACCTGCCCGAGCACCAGGGTTACGGCCTCGGCGTCACCGCGTTCGAGATCGGTTCCGCGTACCTACGGCACGCCCCGCTGGAGCGGCTCGCGCAGCCGATCCTGCACCGGCTGGCGATCCAGCTGGGTCAGGCTGTGCACCTGGGAGTGCTGCACGGCAACGAGACCCTGTACCTGCTCAAGGAGCGGCCCTCGTCGGGGCCGGCGGCCGAGGTCTCGCTCATCACCGACGTGGGCGTGCGGCTCCCGGCGCACCTCACCGCCAACGGCCGCGCCATCCTGGCTGCCCTCCCGGACGCGCAGGTGGCGGCCCTGTACACCCGGTCGTCGACGCTGGTGAGCCGTACCGGGCGAGGCCCGCGCACGCTCGCGGAGCTGCGCCGCCTCCTCGGCGAGACCCGCGAGCGCGGCTGGGCGGACGAGGTCGAGGACGTGACCGTGGGCCTGCGGTCCGTGGGCGCGGCGGTCTTCGACCACAGCGGGCACCCCGTCGCGGCGCTCTCGACCACGTGGCGCCGGCACCTCGCGTTGCCCGAGCCCGGCACCGTCGGGCAGGTCCTGCGAGACGGTGCCGCCCGCCTCACGGCCAGGATCTCCGGTCGCGCACCGGAGTAACCTTTACGCGTCGAAGACGCCCTCGAGCCGGTACCGCGTGCCGGGGTGCAGGAGCCGGGCGACCGAGACGACGCGGTCGCGGGACCAGGTGCGCCGCCGAATCATCAGGCCCGCCTCGCTCTCACCGAGCTGCAGCAGACGGCGCTGTTGCGCGGTCGGCGTGACCGCCTCCACGACGTGCTCGCCGCGCATGAGCGGGGCGATCTCCATCAGGTAGTCGTGCGGGGTGCGGTGGGTGAAGTCCTGACTCAGGTAGTCGGGGGCCTCGGCGGCGACCACGAGGCGGTCCTCGAGCTGGATCGCGCGCTCGTCCTCGAAGTGCACCAGCACGGAGTGGAAGACGGCTGCGCCCTCGGGAACATCGAGATCTGCGGCGGCGCGGGAATCCGCGGATTCCGCTGTCAGGGTGCGCACTTCGGCACGGTGCCGGTGGCCGCGCGCCGCCACCTCGTCGGCGATCGAGTGCACCTCGAACAGGGCCGAACTGGCCTTCGGCTTCGCCACGAACGACCCGACGCCGGCAGTGCGAACCACGAGTCCTTCCGCGGTGAGCTCGCGCAGCGCGCGGTTCACCGTCATCCGGGACAGGCCGAGCGACGTGGCGAGCAGGGTCTCCGCAGGCAACTGCTGGCCCTCGGTCCAGTGCCCGCTGGCGATCTGCTCCACGACGAGCTCCTTGAGGCGGCGGTACGCCGGTCCGTGGAGCTGCTGCGCACGATAGAGCGACGCGACCTCCGTGTCCGCAATCGTCACCGTCGAACCTCCTCGGTGAGCACACTACCCGGCGGACCGTTCCGCAGATGATGTCTCGGATACGAGACGTCACGGTGCCGTGCCTGGCCGCAGCGGGTGGACGCCGTGTGTCATGGATCACGACAGCACTTCCGTCCCCTCGAGAGGACTCGCCCCATGACTCACGACTTCTCCGCCGGCGCCCGCCCCGTGCGGGCCCCGCACGGCCTCGAGCTCTCCTGCCGCGGCTGGCAGCAGGAGGGCGCGATGCGCATGCTCATGAACAACCTCGACCCCGCGGTGGCGGAGCGCCCGGACGATCTCGTGGTCTACGGCGGCACCGGCCGCGCCGCCCGCAGCTGGGCCGCCTACGACGCCATCGTCCGCACCCTGCAGACCCTCGCCGACGACGAGACCCTGCTCGTCCAGTCCGGCAAGCCCGTCGGCGTCTTCCGCACCAACGAGTGGGCGCCGCGCGTGCTGCTCGCCAACTCGAACCTGGTGGGCGACTGGGCGAACTGGGAGCACTTCCGGCACCTCGAGGCCGAGGGCCTGATGATGTACGGCCAGATGACGGCCGGCTCGTGGATCTACATCGGCAGCCAGGGCATCCTGCAGGGCACCTACGAGACCTTCGGCGCCGTCGCGAAGAAGCGCTTCGGCGGCACCCTCGCGGGCACCATCACCCTCACCGGCGGCGTGGGCGGCATGGGCGGCGCGCAGCCCCTCGCGGTCACCATGAACGACGGTGTCGCGATCTGCGTGGACGTCGACGAGTCGCGCATCGACCGCCGTATCGCCCACGGCTACCTCGACACCAAGGCCGCCACCCTCGACGAGGCTCTGGAGCTGGCGATCGCCAAGCGCGACGCCCGCGAGCCGCTGTCGATCGGCCTGGTGGGCAACGCCGCCGAGGTCTTCCCGGAGCTGCTCGCGCGCAAGGCCCCGATCGACATCGTCACCGACCAGACCTCGGCGCACGACCCGCTGTCCTACCTGCCCGTCGGCATCGCCGTCGAGGACTGGAAGAAGATGGCGGAAAAGGACGCGGCGTACTTCACCGAGGAGTCGCAGAAGTCGATGGCCGCGCACGTGGAGGCCATGGTGGGCTTCCAGGACGCCGGCGCCGAGGTCTTCGACTACGGCAACTCGATCCGCGACGAGGCGCGCAAGGGCGGCTACGACCGTGCTTTCGAGTTCCCCGGCTTCGTGCCCGCCTACATCCGCCCGCTGTTCGAGGAGGGCCTCGGCCCGTTCCGCTGGGCCGCGCTCTCGGGCGATCCGGAGGACATCGCCAAGACCGACAAGGCGATCCTCGAGCTCTTCCCCGAGAACGAGCACCTCAAGCGGTGGATCACGATGGCCGGGGAGAAGGTGCACTTCGAGGGCCTGCCCGCCCGCATCTGCTGGCTCGGCTACGGCGAGCGGCACCGCGCCGGCGTCAAGTTCAACGAGATGGTCGCCGCGGGCGAGATCGGCCCCCTGGCGATCGGCCGCGACCACCTCGACTCCGGCTCCGTCGCCTCGCCGTACCGCGAGACCGAGGCCATGGCCGACGGCACCGACGCGGTCGCCGACTGGCCGCTGCTCAACGCGCTGGTCAACACCTCGTCGGGCGCGTCCTGGGTGTCCATCCACCATGGCGGCGGCGTCGGCATGGGTCGTTCGATCCACGCCGGCCAGGTGTGCATCGCCGACGGCACCGAGCTCGCGGCGCAAAAGCTGGAGCGCGTGCTCACCAACGACCCGGGCATGGGCGTGATCCGCCACGCGGACGCGGGCTACGAGTACGCGAACGAGGTCGCTCGCGAGCGCGGCGTCCGCATCCCCATGCAGGAGAACTGATGTCGCCCGGCTGGACCGTCATCGACGGCATCGGATCGCTCGTCACCAACGACCCCGAGGCGGGGGAGGGGCGGCTCGGGCTGATCCGCGACGCCGCCGTCGTCATCGGCGACGGTGCCGTCCAGTGGGTCGGCGCGTCGGCCCGCGTCCCCGACGGCGCCGCTGGTGCGCGCATCGACGTCGACGGCCGCGCAGTGCTGCCGGGATTCGTGGACAGCCACTCGCACACTGTCTTCGGCGGCGACCGGGCGGAGGAGTTCGCGGCCCGGATGACCGGAGCCGCGTACGGCGCCGGCGGCATCCGCACCACGATCGCCGCGACCCGCGCGGCCTCCGACGAGGCGTTGTCGGCGAACGCCGCCCGGCTCGCGGCCGAGGCGCGGGCGCAGGGCACGACCACGCTGGAGATCAAGACCGGGTACGGCCAGACGGTGCGCGACGAGTCGCGCAGCCTCGACGTCGCGTCGGGGGTGTCCGAGGAGGTGACGCTGCTCGCCGCGCACGTCGCGCCGCCCGAGTACGCAGGGCGGCAGGACGATTACGTCGCGATGGTGATGGACGAGATGATTCCGGCGTGCGCGGCGCGCGCTAAGTGGATCGACGTCTTCTGCGAGGAGGGCGCTTTCACGGAGGAGCAGTCCCGGGCGGTGCTGACGGCGGGCATGGCTGCGGGGCTGGTGCCGCGTGTGCACGGCAACCAGCTCTCCTACGGCGCGGGCGTGCGCCTCGCCGTGGAACTGGGCGCCGCGTCCGTGGACCACGTCACGTACACCACCGACGCCGACGTCGAGGCCCTCGCCGGCGGCAGCACCGTCGCCACGCTGCTGCCGGGCGCGGACTTCAGCACGCGCAACAAGTACCCCGACGCGCGGGCTCTGCTCGACGCGGGCGTGACGGTCGCCCTGGCGGCGGACTGCAACCCGGGCACGAGCTACACCACGAGCATCCCGTTCTGCATCGCGCTCGCCGTGCGGGAGATGCACATGAGCCCCGACGAGGCGGTGTGGGCCGCGACCGCCGGCGGCGCTGCCGCGTTGCGGCGCACCGATGTCGGCGCGCTCCGCGTCGGCATGCGGGCCGACCTGACGGTGCTCGACGCCCCGTCGCACCTGCATCTGGCCTACCGGCCCGGCGTGCCACTGGTGTCCCGGGTGTTCTCGGCCGGAGTCGAGCGATGACGGACCGGGCACCGTCGGCCTGGACGGGACGCGACGACGGTCCCGGCCGGGAGCACCTTCGCTGGCACTCGGCGATGGCATCCGGGCCGGTCCCGGGCGCGACCGCGCTGATCGGCTTCGCCAGCGATGCCGGCGTGGTGCGCAACCTCGGGCGGCCCGGCGCCGCCGCGGGCCCGGCCGCGCTGCGTGGCGCCCTCGGAACGCTCGCGCTCGCTGCGAATCTGGAGGTCACGGACCTCGGCGACGTGGTCGTGACCGGCGACGACGACCTCGAGGCGGGACAGGCACGGCTCGGCGCGGCGGTGACGTCCGTGCTCGACGACGGTGGCCTCCCCGTCGTCCTCGGCGGCGGCCACGAGGTCGCCTACGGCAGCTACCTGGGCATCGCGGACTCGCGCGCCGTCGCCGACGGCGCGCGCCTCGGCGTCCTGAACCTGGACGCGCACTTCGATCTTCGCGCCGCGCCGCGGCCCAGCTCCGGGACCCCGTTCCGGCAGATGGCGCTCGCCGAGGACGCCGCGGGGCGGCGGCTGGACTACGCCGTCGTGGGCATCTCGCAGCCGGGCAACACCCGCGCGCTGTTCGACGAGGCCGAGCGCCTCGGCGTGCGCTACCTCCTCGACGACGAGTGCGGCGTGCTGTCGATGCCCGCCGTGGAGCGGTTCGTGCAGGAGTTCCTCGGCGGGATCGACGCGCTGTACCTAACCATCGACCTCGACGTGCTGCCGGCGGCCGTCGCCCCCGGCGTCTCCGCGCCTGCGGGCCTGGGTGTTCCGCTCGAGGTGATCTCGCGGGTGTGCGATGTGGCGGCGGCGAGCGGCAAGCTCCGCCTTCTCGATATTGCCGAGCTCAACCCGTCCCTGGACGTCGACAACCGCACGGCTCGCACGGCGGCCCGACTCATCCATCGCATCGTCACCCGCCGCTGAGAGCGGGCGTTCAGCGAGCTGTCGCGCTCCGTGCTGGTGCGGTGGTCGATCGCGACAGCCATGCGACGCGCGCATGGCGTGAAAGGTACTGTTCAGAGGCTGTTTCACTGAGTGAGGCTATGTGCCAGGCGCATAGCCTCACTCGCGCGTGTCGCGGATCTCGCCCGCAGCGGTAGTCGTCCCCCGCGCCGCACCGATTCCCCCGTACGGCGTTTCGTCCCCCGCCGCACGACGCGCGTCCGGTGGGGGCTCGGCCGTCCCCTGCGCGGCGCGGATTCGCCATCGAACGCCGCCTCTCCCACGCTGAACGCCGGGTTTCCCTGACGTACGCCTGCTCGCGCGAGGCGGCGGCGCCTCGCCGCAGACGTATGGGGCCATGCGCCGCGCGCATGGCCCCACCGCTGATTCACGCCTCTCACCGGCGAAGACGTAGGTATGTGCCGTGCGCATACCGATCGGCAGCGACGACCGGTGCCGCCGAAGCGCCGCAACCGCCGTGCCCCGCTCCGCCGCGCCCTCCGGGCCGAGGCCGCCGGCTCAGGCCAGCTCGCCCGCGACCTGCTCCGCGGCGGCCACGAGCGAGCCGGAAGCGGCGAGCTCGACGACGGCCTCGATCTCCGGGGCGAGGTAGCGGTCCGTACCGGGACCCTCGACGCGGCTGCGGATGAGATCGCGGACGGCGCCGGTCGCGGCGGCGGGCTGCAGCGGCGCGCGCATGTCGATGGCACGGGCCGCGGTCAGCGCCTCGATCGCCAGCACACGGCTGAGGCCGTCGATCGCGCGACGCAGCTTCCGCGCGCCGGACCAACCCATCGAGACGTGGTCCTCCTGCATCGCGGAGGAGGGGATCGAGTCCACCGACGACGGTGCCGCGAGCCGCTTGAGCTCGGAGACGATCGCCGCCTGCGTGTACTGCGCGATCATGTGGCCCGAGTCGACGCCGGGATCGTCCGCGAGGAACGGGTTCAGCCCGTGGTTGCGTGCCTTGTCCAAGAACCGGTCCGTGCGCCGCTCGCTCATGGATGCCACGTCGGCGGCGACGATGGCGAGGAAGTCGAGCACGTAGGCGACGGGTGCGCCGTGGAAGTTGCCGTTCGACTCCACCCGGCCGTCGAGGGTGATGACGGGGTTGTCCACCGCGGCGGCCAGCTCGTACCCGGCCACGGTCTCGGCGTGCGCGACGGTGTCGCGGGCGGCGCCGGTGACAATCGGGGCGCAGCGCAGCGAGTAGGCGTCCTGCACCACGGTGGTGTCCTCGCGGTGGCTCGCGACGATCGGTGAGCCGTCGAGCAGGCGCGTCATGTTCGCGGCCGCTACGGCCTGGCCGGGCTGCGGCCGCAGGGCCTGCAGGTCGGCGGCGAAGACCCGGTTGGTGCCCATGAGGCCCTCCACGCTCATCGCCGCGGTGATATCGGCGAGCTTGAGGAGGCCGCGCAGGTCGTGGCAGGCCATGACCAGCATGCCGAGCATGCCGTCGGTGCCATTGATGAGGGCGAGGCCCTCCTTCTCCTCCAGCACCACGGGCTCGATGCCGGCGGCGGCCAGGGCCTCCGCGGCGGGGGCGAGCGCACCGTCGGACGTACGGACCGTGCCCTCGCCGATCACCGCGAGCGCGCAGTGCGCCAGCGGCGCGAGGTCGCCCGAGCAGCCCAGGCTGCCGTACTCGTGCACGACAGGGGTGATGCCGGCGGTGAGCAGCGCTGCGTAGGCCTTCGCGACCTCGGGGCGGACGCCGGTGCGGGCGGTGGCCAGCGTCGAGAGGCGCAGCAGCATGAGGCCGCGGATCACCTCGCGCTCGACCTCGGGCCCGGAGCCGGCGGCATGCGAGCGGATCAGGCTGCGCTGCAACTGCTTGCGCAGCTCGGTAGGAATGTGCCGGGTGGCGAGCGCGCCGAAGCCGGTGGAGACGCCGTAGACGGGCTCCGGGCTGTCGGCGAGCGCGCGGATGTGCGCGCGGGTCGCGGCCATCGCGTCCAGCGACTCCTGCGACAGCTCCACGGCGGCGCCTTCGCGGGCGACCCGTAGGACGTCCTCGGGGCTGACGGGGCCGAGGCCGACGGTGACGGTGCTCATCAGATCTTCTCCATTTCGATCTTCGGGGTGCGGGGGAGGAGGCCGAACGCGACGGCCAGAATGACCAGCCAGGCCGCGCCGACGTAGAGGGCGACACGGGTGTCCGCGTGGAACCCGAGGAGGACGGTGACGAAGACGAGGAAGGCCATCGTGATCAGCTGGCCGTAGGGCCACAGCGGCACGGGGAACTTCAGGCCGGCCTCCTGTTCGGGCGTCATCGAGCGGCGCGCCTTGTACTGCGCGGCCAGGATCATCAGCCAGACGAAGATGGTGGCGAAGGTGGCGATCGAGGCGATCACCGCGAAGACGTTCTCCGGGATCAGCCAGTTCAGGACGACGCCCACCAGCAGCGCGCCGGCCATGATGACCACGGTGAGATACGGGACACCGTTCCGCGAGACCTTGGTCAGGGCCTGCGGCGCCTGCCCGCGCTGCGCCATGCCGTAGAGCATGCGGCCGGCGCCGAAGACGTCGCTGTTGATCGCGGAGAGTGCCGCGGTGATGACGACGACGTTGAGCACCGCTGCCGCGGGGCCGACGCCCAGGGCCTCGAAGATCTGCACGAAGGGGCTGCGGTCCTTGGTGATCTCATTCCACGGGATGATCGCCATGATTACCGCGAGGGTGAGTACGTAGAACAGCAGGATGCGGATCGGCACCGTGTTGACGGCGCGGGGGATGGTCTTCTCCGGATCCTTCGCCTCCCCGGCGGTGATGCCGATGATCTCGCTGCCGCCGAAGGCGAAGATGACGATGGCGAAACAGCCCAGAAAGCCGCCGAGACCGGTGGCGAAGAAACCGCCGTTCGACCACAGGTTGGACACGCCCTGCGAGGTGTCGTGCAGTCCGAAGCCGAAGATGAGGACGGCGATGCCGCCGCCGATCATCGCGATGATCGCCGCGATCTTGATCAGGGTGAACCAGAACTCGAGCTCGCCGAAGGTCTTGACGCCCACCAGGTTCACGGCGGCGATGAAGAAGATGATCGACAGCACCCAGATCCAGCGCGGCACGTCGGGGAACCAGAATCCCATGTACACGCCGAACGCCGTGACGTCGGCGAGCGCCACCACGATCATCTCGAAGATGTAGGTCCACCCCGTCATGAAGCCCGCGAGCGGGCCGAGGTTCGCGGAGGCGAACTCGCCGAACGAGCCGGCAACGGGATTGCGGACGGCGAGTTCGCCGAGGGCGCGCAGCACGATGTAGATCGCCGCGCCGCCGATGATGTACGCGACGAGGACCGCGGGGCCGGCCGACTGAATGGCCGACGCGGAGCCGTAGAACAGGCCGGTGCCGATGGCGGAGCCGAGGGCGATGAAGCGGATGTGGCGCGCGGACAGGCCGCGGACCAGGGTGGAGCCGAGGTCGCTCACGGGGACTCCTTAACGGGCGAGCGGAGGTGTGTGGCGAATCACACCTGATATGTATAGCGCTGTCTATACAAATCTGCAAGACCTTGACCGGTGCGGATCCGGCAGCGCTGTACTTAGCGGACCAGAACCGTCGCCACGATGCCCGCGAGGTAGCCCAGTCGCGCCACCTCGGACGGGCGGAAGTCGGGGCCTCCCGGGCGTCCGACGAGGACCACCTTGCCGATCGCGCCGAGCGGCGCGGCGGCCAGCTTGGTATCCAGCTGCTGCCAGGCCTGCGGCACCCAGTCGGCCTCGGCGTCGAGTTCGACGGGCCCGCCGAGCGGCAGGAAGTCGAGATGCTCGGGCGGTGTCTCCGGCAGGCCCGACGAGCCGAAGATGGGCCACGGTGTGTCCGCGGCGTTGCTCAGCACCGCGCACCAGCCCACCCGCAGCACGCGCGGCACCTGATCCGCCAGCATCTGCAGCTGGTCGTGCCCGGCCCCCGCCACGTGATCGATGAGCTCGAGCTCACGGTGGGTGTCCAGCACGTCGGCGTACGGGCGGATCGAGTCGACCGTGATCCCTTCGAGGGACTCCGCCGCCGTGATCAGCGTGTCCGGGAGCGACTGCGGTCCGAGGTCCACGACGATGTCGTCGACCGCGAAGCCCTCGCCGCGCTCCACGACGTCGAGCGAGAGGATGTCGGCGCCCACTGAGCCGAGGGCCACGGCCAGGGAGCCGAGGCTGCCGGGACGGTCGGTGAGGCGGACACGCAGGAGGTAGGACACGCCTCCGATTGTGGCACCCGGCCCCGCGTCGCGCTGATCCTGCCCGGTCTCGCAGGGTGTCTCCGCGCACCGAGACGGACGTCGGCAAGATCACACCGCCCCGGTTGGTGTCCCGGAGCTTCCGCCTCGACACTGGTACGCATGCCCCACACCGAGACCCGGTCGGAGGCAGGAGCGGCCCACAAGGCCTCGCTGACCTCCGTCGCCCGACGCATCGCCCCCGGCCGCGAACACGAATTCCTGGCCTGGACCGACGCGGGAATCGCCTTGGCCCGTACCTACCGCGGCTTCCTGGGCGGCGGATGGGTCCGTTCCGCGGACGACCCCGAGCTCTACTTCGTGATCTACCGCTTCGCCTCCGACGAGGAGCTGGAGGACTGGCAGAGTTCCCGCGTGCGCAAGCACTGGCTGGAGCGGTGCGAGGGTCTCGCCGTCGAGACCGCGACGCACCGTCTCTCCGGGATCGAGGGCTGGTTCTCCCCCCAGTCCGACGGTGCCGGCCCCGTCGCGGCCCCCGTGGCGAAGGTTCCGCCGCGGTGGAAGCAGGCCGTCGCCATCTGGCTGGGCTTCTTCCCGCTGTCGTTGCTGATCAACTTCCTGGTGCTGCCGCACCTGACCTTCCTGCCCGCGCACGGCTGGGGCCTGATGGGCCGCACCCTGATCGCGACGCTGATCAACACCCCGCTCATGGTCTTCCTGGTGCTGCCGTGGGTGACCGCGAGGATCAAGCCGTGGCTGGAGCGACGTTCTCTCACCTGATCTCGAGCTGAGCAAGAACGGTCAAGCGGCGGCGGGGTCCGGCGGTCGATACTGTTCCCATGTCCGAACCCGCCGATCCGCTGCGCCGACTCCTCGAGGCCGTCCTCGCTGATCCGCACGAGAGTCTCGACGCTATGGCAGCAGGCGCACACAGCTCGCTGCATCACTTCGCCCGGCAGGTGCGCGCCGGCGCGGGCGAATCGCCCGTCGCCCTGCGTCGCCGGGTGCTGCTCGAGCGCTCCGCCTGGCAGTTGCAGCGCGGATCGACGGTGACCGACGCCGCCTTCGGCGCGGGGTACGAGTCCGTCGAGGGGTTCATCCGGGCCTTCGCCCGGGCCTACGGGCATTCGCCCTCGCAGCTCCCGGCCACCGTCGGGCACTGGCTGCCATCGCCGAACGGCCTGCACTTCCACTCGCCGACGGTGCTCTACGTCGAGGACGGGCACGAGGAGTCCACGGGGGACGTGCTGGCGCTGCAGGTGCAGCACGACGCGGCCGATATCGGTGCGCTCCTGGACGCGGTCGCGGGACTGTCGGCCGAGGAGTACCGGAAGGTTCGGCTGCCCGGGTCGTCGCCGCGCCACTGGGACGGACCGGACGAGTCCCTCTCCCAACTGATGTGGCACCTCGTGCACAGCGCCGAGCCCTGGCTCGCGACGATCGCGGGCGACGCCGAGCCTCAGCGCGATCCCGACGCCGATCCCGATGTTCTTCGCGCGCACCACGAGCGGATCTCGCCGCGGTGGCTGGGCCTGATTCGCGACATCGGACGACGTGGCGCGTGGGGCGATCGCGTGATCGACGCGCTCTGTGATCCGCCCGAGTCCTTCCTGCTCTCGCAGATCGTGGTGCACGAGCTGACCTTCTCCGCGCACCGTCGGCTGCTGGTGCGCTGGATGCTGGCCGATGTCGGCGTCGCCCTCGACACCCCCGAACTGGACCCCGATCCCATCATCTGGCACCGACGCGTCACCGGAGGAGCATCGTGACCGCCTACTCGTACTACACCGCTTCCACGCTCGACGGTTTCCTTGCCGACGAGAACGACAGCCTGGACTGGCTGCTCAGCCAGCCGATCGACGACGGCGGGCCGATGAACATCGAGGAGTACATGACCGGCGTCGGCGCGATCGTGATGGGCTACACCACCTACCAGTGGGTGGTCGATAGGGTCGAAGCCGGCGACGAACCGTGGTACTACGCCGACTACGCGGTGTTCGTGTTCACCCACCGGGAGCTGGACCCGATCCACCCCGGCGTGCGCTTCGTGGCGGGCACCCCGGCCGAACTCCGCGCGACGATCGAGGAGGCCGCAGGGGAGAAAGGCGTGTGGGTGGTCGGCGGCGGCGACCTTGCGGCGCAGTTCGCTGAGGCGGGCATGCTCGACGAGGTGATGATCAGTTACGCGCCCGCTACCGTCGGGTCCGGGCGGCCACTCTTCCCGCGCGCCTTCGACTTCGAGCTGATCGAGTGGGCGCGCAACAAGGCCTTCCTCTGCGGCCGTTACCGCGTGGTCGGGGCGCGGTCCGCCGCGTCGTAGTCGGCGCGGGCCAGATGCACCGCGTGCATCGAGGTGTTGCTTTCCGGGACCGAGCCCCGGACGGACCGGATCTGGTCCGTATCAGTGTCGGTCCGCGCCGACGGGGCCGGCCTGGCGACCCTGTCGCCCTCGCCGTCCAGGGCGTCCTCGTTCCCCGGGGCGCGCCACCGTGCCGCTTGCGCGATTCGACGAGGCGCCGGCTGCGGCAGCGATGTGCGGCGCGCGGAGTCAGGTGGTCGTGACGGTGCGATGACGCCGTGTGCGGGCGCCGGCCCGCGCCGCCTAGGATCTAGGGCATGTCTGCCATCTCCCGGGACGAGGTCGCCCATCTGGCGCGCCTGTCGCGCCTCGCCGTCACTGACGAAGAGCTCGACGTCTTCGCCACGCAGCTCGATTCGATCCTCGAGCACGTCAAGGTGGTGACGGAGGTCGGCGACGCCGACGTCGCGCCGCTCACTCTGCCGGTCGGCAACATCAACGTGAACCGGGCCGACGCACCGTCGGGCAGCCTGACGCCGGAGGAGGCGCTCTCGGGCGCCCCGAACCGCGAGGGCGACCGCTTCGCCGTGCCGCGCATCCTGGGGGAGGAGTGACCGTGACCGACCTGCGAGCTTCGAACGAGATCACCGGCGCCACCGCCGCCGACCTGGCCGCCCGTATCTCCTCGGGGGAGCTGAGCTCCGTCGAGGTCACCCAGGCACATCTGGACCGGATCTCCGAGGTCGACGGTGACCTCGGCGCCTTCCTGCACGTCTCCGGCGAGGGGGCCCTCGCGGCCGCGCGCGCCGTCGACGACGCCCGGGCCCGCGGCGAGCAGCCCGCATCCGCACTGGCCGGCGTGCCGCTGGCGCTCAAGGACGTCTTCACCACGACCGACGCGCCGACCACCTGCGGCTCCAAGATCCTCGAGGGCTGGACCGCGCCGTACGACGCGACCGTCACCGCGAAGCTGCGCGCCGCCGGCATCCCCATCCTCGGCAAGACCAACATGGACGAGTTCGCGATGGGCTCGTCGACGGAGAACTCGGCCTACGGCGTGACCCGCAACCCGTGGGCCGCCGACCGCACCCCGGGCGGCTCCGGCGGCGGCAGCGCCGCGGCGCTCGCCTCCCACGAGGCGCCGCTGGCGATCGGCACCGACACCGGCGGCTCCATCCGCCAGCCCGCGTCGCTGACCGCCACCGTCGGCGTGCGGCCGACCTACGGCGCCGTCAGCCGCTACGGCCTCGTCGCCTGCGCGTCGTCGCTGGACCAGGGCGGGCCCTGCGCACGCACCGTCCTCGACACCGCGCTCCTGCATGAGGTGATCGCGGGGCACGACCCGCGCGACTCGACCTCGCTCGACGCCGCGGTGCCCGACGTCGTGGCCGCCGCCCGCGCGGGGGCCTCCGGCGACCTCAAGGGCGTCCGGGTGGGCCTGGTGAAGGAGTTCGGCGCCGACGGCACCGAGGCCGGCGTCCAGGCGTCCTTCGAGAAGGCCGTGCAGCAGCTGCGCGACCTGGGCGCGGAGACCGTCGAGGTCTCGCTGCCGACGCTGCAGTACTCGCTGGCCGCGTACTACCTGATCCTCCCGTCGGAGGTCTCCTCGAACCTCGCCCGGTTCGACGCCATGCGTTACGGCCTCCGGTCGGGGGACGACGGCACGCACTCCGCGGAGGAGGTCATGGCGCTCACCCGTGAGGCCGGCTTCGGCGCGGAGGTCAAGCGGCGCATCATGATCGGCACCTACGCGCTGAGCTCCGGCTACTACGACGCCTACTACGGCAGCGCGCAGAAGGTCCGCACCCTGCTGGCCGCGGACTTCGCCAAGGCGTACGAGCAGGTCGACGTCATCGTCTCGCCGACCACCCCCACCACAGCGTTCAAGCTGGGGGAGAAGGTCGGCGATCCGCTGGCGATGTACTTGTTCGACCTGTTCACGCTGCCGACGAACCTGGCAGGTCACTGCGGCATGTCAGTGCCGTCGGGCCTCTCCAGTGATGACGGCCTGCCGGTCGGCCTGCAGATCCTGGCGCCCGCGCAGGCGGACGACCGGCTGTACAAGGTGGGCGCGGCATACGAGGCCGCCCGCGGTCCCGTCGCCTGACGGTGCTCCGACCCACCCGACCGACTACGCGGCCGGGTGGAGGTGGGTGGTGACGCCCAGCATGTTCCAGGTGTTGATGGTGCCGACGGCGACGAGTAGATCGGTGCGGCGCTCCTCGCCGAGGAGGCGGCCGGCCTCGTCCCACAGGGCGTCGTCGACCGCGTCGATGCCTCCCGTGAGGCGCTCGACGAAGGCGAGCGCGACGCGCTGCGTCTCGTCGAAGAACGGGCTCTCCTCCCACGCGGCGACGCCGTAGATGGTGCGGGTGGGCGTGCCCAGCCGCTCGAGGTCGCTCGCGTGCATGTCGACGCAGTACGCGCAGCCGTTGATCTGCGAGGCGCGCAGCTTGACGATGTCGTACAAGACCTTGCCGAGCGACTTCGCCAGCCGTCCGTCCAGCGCGACCAGCGCCTTGTAGGTCTCGGGCGACGACGTGGCTCCGGGGGTGCGGCTCATGGTGGATTCCTCTCAATAAATGGATATTCAATGTCCAGGTTTTGGGCCCTGGGGTCTCTGGGGGTGTGGAGCGGACTTCAGGCGCCGCCGAAGTGGCGGCGGGCCGCGTCGGCGACCCGCCGCGGCGTTGCGTCCGACAGGTCGGCGATGGAGGTGGCGGCCAGCTCGCGGCGCCAGGCCAACTCCGCGCCGCGCATGGCGTGGGCGATGCCGCACGGCTGCGAGAACTCGCTGCGCGGTTTGCCCTCGTTCATGCCGCGCTGCCGGATCTCGGTGCAGGCGAAGGCCGACGTGCCCCCCTCGATGGCCGCGACGACGTCCATCAGGGTGATCTCGGACGCGGGTCGGGCCAGCCGGATGCCGCCCCGACGGCCGGGGAGGGACTCGGTGATCCCGTTGCGCGCCAGGGCCTGCAGCTGCTTGCCGAGGTAGGCGGCGGGCAGGTCGTAGGATTCGGCGAGCCGCGAGGCGGGGACGGGGGTGATGCCGCCCTCGTCGAGCCAGTGCAGCAGCACGCACGCGTGTGCCGCCCACTCGACGCCTTCGTTCATTCGCATACCGACTCCTTAACCTGGATACAAAGTATCCGGTTAAGCCGCGGCGGGCAAGCCCTCCCGCGCGACGAGGTCGGCGACCAGCGCCGAGCCTTGGCGCTCGTCGTAGCGGTGCCCCAGCCCGGGCGGCGGGGCTGTGGCGCCCAGCAGGTCGACGGTGGCCTGGACGAACGAGAGCACGGGCAGCCACGGCGGGCGCGGTGTGGCGCGGCCGGACCCGGACGCGGCCCGCTCCGGCGGCGCGACCAGCAGCCGTGAGGACCAGACGCCCACCGGATCGGAAGCGTTGAGCTGCGCGGGGCCCGTGATCGCCACGCCCGCCGGCGTGCCCACCTGCAGCGTCGCCGCGATCGGTGCGTGGAGCTCCGCCGCCCGCCGCTGTGCGGCGAGGACGCCCACGGTCCCGAGGCTCTGCCCGTACACCCGGACCGGGGTCGACGGTGCCCGCCGGTGCAGCTCGTCGATCAGGGCCGCCGTATTCGCGGCGGCGGCGTTGCGGTGCAGGACGAAGGACTGCCAGCTCGGCATCTCCGTGTACTGCACCGCGAGGATTGCGCTGTCGCCGTGCAGCGCCTCCTCGACACCCCGCACGAAATGCGGGTCCACCCATCCGGACCCGGTCGGTACCGCGATCACCACGGCCCGACGAGCGAGGCCGCCCGCGGCGATGAGCCGGTCCACCGCCACCGCGGCGCGGGCGGCGGGGGAGGCGCCGTCGGCGAGCGAGGCGTACGCCCGTACGCCCTGCGACGACGACTCGATCCTCACGAAACGCTCGGCGTACGACGCGGTCTCCGCGGACGTCGCGGTCGCGGGCCAGGCGATCCCAGCGACGACGGTGACCGCCGCAAGGGCGCCCGCGGCGGCCCGCGCCCGGACGGGCCACAGTGCAGCTATCGCCAGCGGTGCGGCCGCCACCGCGAACGCGAGCGCGGCGAAGGCCATCGGCCCCACCGGATCCGCGCCGGCGGCAGCCCTGAGGTGGTTCTGCCACAGCACCCATCCGACCAGCGCAGCCGACCCGAGGTACAGCGCGACCCGGCCGCCACCGTCGGACACCGCGCGCCGCCTGACGATCGCCCAGCCGACCAACGCCCCGATTGCGCCGAACAGCAGGCACACCACGATCTGCACGACGACGGTGCGCGGCAACTGGTTCGGGAACAGCGCGCACGCCACGCCGACCGCGTAGCCCGTGAGCACCCCGCCGCGGATGCGCGGCGGCGCGATCACAGCCGTTCCCCGCCCGTGAGCCAGCTGGTGACGAGCTCGCCCGCGGACTCGGCGCGCGGCGGACCGTCGTGCTGGCGCCAGGTATTGGCGCGCACCGCCATCACCGTCAGCCCGGCGATCTCGGTGCAGTGGCGGCGCTGGGCGATGGGGCGCGCGGCGCAGGCGGCGGCGAGCCGGTCGGCGAAGGTGTCGTCGATCCGGCGCCGCGCCCAGCCACCCAGCGGGCGCCCGGCGGCGTCGGCGTGCCGCAGCAGGTCGTAGCCGAGGTCGTGCGCCTTGCACGGCGCGTCGAAGTCGGCCGGCAGGCGGACCACCGACGAGCAGTCGCCGTGCGGGTTCACCGCGTATCCCGGCCCGGCGGCCGCCGCGTATCCCAGCGTGCGGGGCACCGTGCGTACTTGGTCGGCGGGGTCCAGCGCGGGATCGGTGATCGCGCGGACGGCCACAGCGGTCGCGGCGTCCTCGCGCTCGGCGGTGTCGCCCGCAGCGGCGGGGAGGGAGATCCCGAACGAGAGGGGGACGGCGAGGACGGCTGCGGTGGCGAGCATGCGGCGGTTCATGACAGCGACGCTAGGAACGCCGAACGGACGCGCGGATCGGCTGCGCGAGGGGTTCGATATCACCCGGAAGTATGAGGACGCCGAGCGCGCGGTGCACCTAGCGTTTCCTTTCATGAGGACGACCACGAAGAGGATCGAGCGGATCGGACGCGCCACGGTGCGCGCCAGCCGCTACCTGGATCAGCAGAGCGCGTTGCACATCGCGGACCCGAACGGCTCGCTGCACGACACCCCGCTCGGGAACTTCCTGCGGCGCAAGGTCAACTGGCTGTTCCTGATCGTCGCGCTGATCATGTGGGCCGTCGCCTGGCCCACGTTGAACGAGCAGTTCACCGTCCCCGCGGCGCTCTTGCCCATCATCAGCGGGCTGTCAGTGCTGCCGATCGCCGTCGCCTGGGCGCATCCGCGCGCCGCCTGGGGGATCGTGGCCGGAACCGCGCTCGTGTTCCCGATGCTCTGGTTCGACCAGAAGCAGGACTGGCAGTGGAACTGGCAGGTCTCGCTCATCATCGCACTGCTGGTGACCAGCTGGATCGTCTTCCTGCGCGCCACGCCGCTCGACGCGATAGCGGTGGCCGCGGCCACCGCCATGCTGTTCTTCGTGAACGCGCAGGCCGGCACGGGCGGCGGCTGGGTGGCCGGGATCATGGTCTCGCTCGTGGTGATCCTGTTGCTGCGGCTGGCACTGCAGTCTCGGTCGCGGCTCGAGGAGCAGACCGAGGTGAGCGAGCTCGAGCGCGGCCGCCGCGCCATCCTCGAGGAACGCACCCGCATCGCCCGCGACCTGCACGACATCGTTGCGCACCGAATGTCGCTCGTGGTGGTGCAGGCCCAGACCGCGCAGTACCGCGTGCCCGACGTCTCCGAGCGCGCCCGGGCGGAGTTCGACGGGATCGCCGTTTCCGCCCGCGAGGCTCTCAACGAGGTCCGCGCCCTGCTCGGCGTGCTCCGTCTTGACGACGCCTCCGCCGATCTCGCCCCAGCTCCAGGCCTCGGTGGGGTCGACGAGCTCATCGACGGTGCCCGCGCGGCCGGGGTCGTCGTCGAATACCTGCCGCTGCCCGATCCGTCGGCGATAGGCGAGAGCACGGCCCTCGTCGCCTACCGCATCGTGCAGGAGTCGATCGCGAACGCCACCCGGCACGCGCAGGGCGCCGCGATCACCGTCGCGCTCACGCTCGACACCGGAACCCTCAACCTGAGCATCGAGAACGGCCCGCGGACCTCCGACGCCGATCTCGGCGGACCCGGTCTGGGCCAGGGCATCCCCGGCATGACCGAGCGGGCCCGCACCGTCGGCGGCTCCCTGTCGGCCACGCCGACGGCGGGTGGCGGGTTCGCGGTCCGCGCGTCGTTCCCGGCGCGCCCCGACGGTGCCACCGCCTAGGCTGGGTGCGTGCCCATCACCGTGTTCATCGCCGACGATCAGGCCATGGTCCGGCAGGGCTTCGGCGCCCTGTTGGGCGCGCAGCCGGACATCTCCGTGATCGGGGACGCCCCCGACGGCAAGGCCGCGGTGGCGGAGGTCGCACGGCTGCTGCCCGACGTGGTGCTCATGGACGTCCGCATGCCCGAGATGAACGGGTTACAGGCCGCCGCCGAGATCCTGCGCCGCCATGACGGCGTGCGGGTGCTCATGCTCACGACCTTCGACATCGACGACTACGTCTATGAGGCACTGCGCGTCGGGGCGTCGGGGTTCATGCTCAAGGACGCACCGGCGGAGGAGCTGGTCCGCGCTGTCCGGGTGGTGCACGAGGGACAGTCGCTGCTCGCCCCGTCGGTCACCCGGCGCATGATCGCCGAGGTCACCGCGGCCCGGGCGCACCGGCGAACCGCGCCGCCCGAGCTCGCGACGCTCACACCCCGCGAGCGCGAGGTGCTCGAGGCCGTCGCCGCTGGGCGGTCCAACGCCGAGATCGCCGCGGCCCTGTTCGTCTCCGATCAGACCGTGAAGACGCACGTCAGCAAGGTCCTGCAGAAGCTCGGCCTGCGCGACCGCGCGCAGGCCGTGGTCTACGCCTACGAGACCGGCGTCGTCACGCCCGGGTGAACTCCTCGTGAGATGTCATGACAGGTTCGGGGTGAGGCGGCAAGATCGATGCCATGAGCCTGCGCATCGGAGTGTTGACCGGTGGTGGTGACTGCCCCGGCCTGAACGCGGTGATCCGCGCGGTGGTCCGCACCAGCGACTCCCGCTACGGATCCGCCGTCGTCGGATTCCAAGACGGCTGGCGCGGCCTCCTCGAAGACCGCCGCATCCACCTATCCAACGACGACCGCAACGACCGGTTATTGACCAAAGGCGGCACCATACTCGGCACCGCCCGCACCCACCCCGACATCCTCAAAGCCGGCCTCGACCGCATCAAAGCCACCCTCGACGACAACGGCATCGACGTCCTCATCCCCATCGGAGGCGAAGGCACCCTCACCGCCGCCTCCTGGCTCGCCGACGAAGGCGTCCCCGTCATCGGCGTCCCCAAGACCATCGACAACGACATCGACTGCACCGACGTCACCTTCGGCTTCGACACCGCCCTGACCATCGCCACCGACGCCATCGACCGCCTCCACTCCACCGCAGAATCACACCAACGCGTCATGCTCGTCGAAGTCATGGGCCGCCACGCCGGCTGGATCGCCCTCAACTCCGGCATCGCCTCCGGCGCCCACGCCGTCCTCATCCCCGAAGTCCCCTTCGACGTCGAAGAACTCTGCACCATGATCAAACGCCGCTTCCAACGCGGCCACGCCAGCTTCATCGTCGTCGTCGCCGAAGGCGCCAAACCCGCCGAAAACACCATGGAACTACGCCTCGGCGGCACCGACGAATTCGGCCACGAACGCTTCACCGGCGTCGCCCACCAACTCGGCATCGAAATCGAAAAACGCATCAACAAAGAAGTCCGCACCACCGTCCTCGGCCACGTCCAACGCGGCGGCACACCCACCCCCGCCGACCGCGTCCTCGCCACCCGCTACGGCGTCAACGCCGCCCACGCCGCCCACGCCGGCACCACCGGACAAATGGTCTCCCTCCACGGCACCCAAATCACCCTCGTCCCCCTCGCCGAAGCCGTCAAACAACTCAAACGCGTCCCCCGCGACCGCTACGACGACGCCGCCGAATTCTTCGGCTGAACCGACGACCGTCCACCGGATTAGCCACCCTGAAGCGATCCTTAAGGGCCGTAGTCCATGATTCCCCGTATGAACCCGAATCCTCCCTCGAACCCGGGCGGCTACCCGGGCCCGGATCCGTCCGACCCGAACGAGCAGACACAGCTGCGCCCCACCTGGCAGCCCGAGCCCCCGATCGGCGGCGTGCCGGCGTACCCGCACCAGGGCGATGCACCGTCGTATCCCCAGTACCCGGCGGTGCAGGGCTTCCCTGCCCCCGGTCAGCAGGGTGGCGTCCCCCCGTTCCCGCCGGCACCCGGAGCACCCGGAGCGCCCGGCGGCCCCAAGAAGCAGCGCCCGGCCTGGCTGATTCCGGCGTTGATCGGTGGCGGCGCCATCGCCCTGGTCATCGTGTTGATCGCGGGCATCGCCATCGTCAAGAGCGTCGGCGGCGGGGGCGACACCGGCTCGCCCGGCGCCACCATCAAGGCCTACTTCGCCGCCCTGCAGGCCGGCGACGCCAAGAAGGCCCTGAGCTACGGCAAGGAGGCCCCGGCGTCCACCGAGCTGCTCACCGACGAGGTCCTGCGCAAGCAAACCGGACTGGCACCGATCAAGGACCTCAAGATCGTCAGCGAGACAGACGGATTCATGGGCTCAGCGCATCTGACGGTGACGATTGGCGAGGTCTCTTACGACGAGAACCTGAACCTCGAGAAGGTGGGCGACGAGTGGAAACTGCAGACCGCGGCAGTGCAGCTCAAGCCGTACTCGTCGTACGACTCCGACAAGAAGAACATCACCATTCTCGGTAAGCCGCTGCCCGCGTCGGGCGTCGTCTACGTCTTCCCCGGCGCACTCGACCTCGGCTCCGCCAACAAGAACCTGGTGCCGCAGCTGGAGAAGATCAGCGTCGGCGACAAGAAGGGGCAGGCACCGGTCGACGGACTGTCGCGCTACAGCGCGGGCAGCACGTTCAGCATCGCCTTCGGCCTGAGCGACGCCGCGAAGACCTCCGCCCGCCAGCAGATCGCGGCGAAGTACTCGGCCTGCGCCGCCTCCAAGGACCGCTTCCCCTCGGGTTGCCCGCAGTCGGACTTCTCCGGCGAGAACGGGACGTACACGTGGACCGCACCGAGCGTCCAGGAGATCGAGCTCGGTGACACCGTCCGCGACGGCCAGGTCTCCTTCCGGGACAACCGGCCGTGGACGTTCACCGCGACTGGGCGCGACGGCGCACCGATCACGGGATCCGACTCGGGCTTCGTCTCGGGCACGATCACCGTGACCGCCGACGCGGTGGCCGTCTCGGTCCGCTGACCGGCGCCCATTAGGCTGGGGGCATGAGTGCCGAGCTTGCCGATATCGATCTTCCCGAGTACGCGGACGTCGTCGCCCGCTACGAGCCCGTCATGGGCATGGAGGTCCACGTCGAGCTCGGCACGGCCACCAAGATGTTCTGCGGCTGCCGCACCGAGTTCGGCGCCGAGCCGAACACCCAGGTGTGCCCCACGTGCCTCGGCATGCCGGGCGCGCTGCCCGTCGTCAATCGCGAGGCGGTGCGCTCGGCCATCCGGATCGGCCTCGCCCTGAACTGCTCCATTCGTCCGAGCTCGGTGTTCGCGCGGAAGAACTACTTCTACCCGGACCAGCCGAAGAACTACCAGATCAGCCAGTACGAGGACCCGATCGCCTACGACGGCCACCTCGACGTCCCCCTCGAGGACGGCACCGTCTGGCGCGTGGAGATCGAGCGCGCGCACATGGAGGAGGACACGGGCAAGTCGACGCACATCGGGTCCGCGACCGGCCGTATCCACGGCGCCTCGCACTCCCTGCTCGACTTCAACCGGGCCGGTGTGCCGCTGGTGGAGATCGTCTCGCGCCCCATCGAGGGCGCGGGGGAGCGGGCGCCCGAGATCGCCCGCGCCTACGTGACCGCGCTGCGCGATCTGCTCGCCTCGCTCGACGTCTCCGACGTCCGCATGGATCAGGGCTCCATGCGCTGCGATTCGAACGTCTCGCTCAAGCCGGTCGGCGCCACGGAGTTCGGCACCCGCACCGAGACCAAGAACGTCAACTCGCTGCGCTCGGTCGAGGTCGCCGTGCGCTACGAGATGCGGCGCCAGGCAGCGGTTCTCGACGGTGGCGGCGAAGTGGTCCTCGAGACCCGGCACTTCCAGGAGGGTGACGGCACGACCACCTCCGGCCGGCCCAAGGAGACCGCTGACGACTACCGGTACTTCCCCGACCCGGACCTCGGCCCCGTCGCGCCGCCGGCGGAGCTCGTCGAGGAGTTGCGCGCGACGATCCCCGAGCTGCCGTGGCTGCGCCGCGCCCGGATCCAATCCGACTGGGGCCTGTCCGACGAGGTCATGCGCGACCTGGTCAACCTCGGCGCCATCGACAAGATCATCGCCACCGTCGACGCCGGGGCCACCCCCGACGCGGCACGGTCCTGGTGGGGCAGCTTCCTGCCGCAGCAGGCCAACACCCGTGACGTCGAGCTCGAGGCGCTGGCGATCTCGCCCGCGCAGGTGGCCCGCGTGATCGCCCTCGTCGACGAGGGCAAGCTCACGAGCAAGCTGGCGCAGCAGGTCATCGTAGGCGTACTCGACGGCGAGGGCGAGCCCGACGAAGTCGTCGCCGCCCGCGGCCTGGAGGTGGTCCGCGACGACGGTGCGCTGCAGAAGGCCGTCGACGAGGCGCTCGCCGCCAACCCCGACATCGTCGACAAGATCAAGGCCGGCAAGGTCCAGGCCGCGGGCAAGATCGTCGGCGACGTCATGAAGGCCACGCGCGGCCAGGCCGATGCGGCCCGCGTCCGGGAGCTAGTCCTCGCCGCCTGCGAGTGACGTCGCACCCCGGCAGGTTCCGCCGACGGTCACGCTGTCGGAGATCACACCGACCTCGCTGACGACGACGTCCGCATCGGCCGCTCGCTTCGCCGCGTACATCGCCTCGTCCGCCGCGGCGAGCAGCACGTCGACGGCGTCGTGGACGTGGAACGGCACCATCGCGGTAGCGACGCCTATGCTCGCGGTCACCACGGTGCCCCCGGCCACGGGGATCGCCTCGATCGCCCGACGGTAGATCTCCGCAGATGCGCGGTGGTCCTGCGGTGAGCCGCCGACCACGGCGACGGCGAACTCGTCGCCGCCGATCCGAGCGACGACCGCTTTGTCGGATACCGCGCGCAGGACGTCGGCCACGCGGACGAGCACGGCGTCACCCGTGTGGTGACCCAGTTCATCATTCACTACTTTGAACTCGTCAACGTCGATCAGCATCACAGCCACGGGAACGTCGCCGCGGTCGGGCGCGTGCGCGGCGACGATCCGCCGGCTCGCCCGGCGAAAGCCTCGCCGATTGAGAGCGCTCGTGAGCGGGTCGGTGTCCGAATCCGCTGCGTCCTGAGAAAGGAAGGCGATCCCGATCTGCACGCATGCGGGTACGCCGATCGCGACGACCGCAAGCATCACCGCCTTGACGGCGGCCATCGTCACCCCGTATTCGGCGACGATCGGAGGAACGAACAGTGCGATCGTCGCGATGGATAGCGCGGAGTGGGCGACGAAGTGCCAGGGCGAGAGCATGAAGGCCGTGAACACGGCGACGAGGACGATCGCGCTGAGCCCGGCGATGCCTGCCATGGTCTCGGCGTCTGTCCAGCAGACCGCGGCGATCGACACCGTCGAACTGAGGACGAAGGCCACGGCGGCGCGCTCGCTCGGCACTGCGCCGAGCTGCCATCGCACGGCCCAGAAGAGACCCATGGCTGCGCCGGCCACCTGGATCACCGTGGGCAACGCCGGGGCGACTGCGAAGCTCCGCGTCTCGTCGGTGAACAGGAGCGCCGCGGAGATGGATCCGAGGAGCGCGGCGCACACACCGACCACCACGCGGAAGCCTCGAAGCAGGCTGCGGCCGGCGAAGTAGTCGATCCGATCGTCGTAGTCGGGGCCGCCGTGCCACCAGGTCCCGCCGACGTAGGCAAACCACGAGACGAGGTTACCGGCGGCGATGCGTTCCCTGCGGGAAGGCGTTGTCTTCACCTTGTGCTCCTGCGGCCGATCCATCAATGTCGATGGTTGATCGCGGAACGGAGGGTTTCGTTACCGGACGGTCGTGGTGTTTAGGATCTCAGTCGTCGGCGGCGGTCGAATCGCCGCTGGCATTCGCAGGGGTTAGTCGGGTCCCTCGCCGGTCGAAGCCGGGTCCGGAGGTGCCAGCAGGACCAACCGGTCGTCCGTGGGCGAGGGAGCGCCCGCCGCCTTGTTGACGGTACCGGCGAGAACGGTCTTGGGGTCGGAGCCTCCTCCGATCCGGCCGAACGATCCGAAGGTGCGCCCCTGTTCGACGCGCATGCGGACGGGATCCTGCTCGGCGGTCGCAGATCCGGGCTTGACTTTGACCCAGTAGACGTTGTCCGCGCCTCGCTGCGAAACGCCGATCCAGTCACCGGACACTCCGCAGCCGAGAGCCCCAGGGCGGTCCGCCCAGGTCCAGACGGTTTCGGCCGGGCGCGTCGGATACACCACGCGCAGGGTGTCGCCGGACCGACCGTTGTCATCCGCGACGTACAGCGGCGCATCGGATTCGCCCCACTGTTGGCAGAGGGAGGAGCGGGCTCCGCCGTTGTTGGCGAGTATGCGCGCCGTCGCGGGCTGGTTCGGTCCGTGGCCTTCGAGAAGGAAGACCTTCCCGGCGAGTGAGTTCGGATCCGCCGCCGCGGCTGGATCGCCGGCGTTGCCCGCCGCCACCACCAGTCCTTGACGCGTCCACAAGAGTGATCCCATATTGCCCGTACGCCCCTTGGGGATGCCGCTGAAGATGACCTTCGGGACATCGCCCTGGGTGATGCGGACGATGCGGTTGTCTGTCGGCGTCGAAATGAGCGCGTAGATGAGTCGATCTTCGTCGTACGTGGGCGACAACGCGATCGACGCCAGGCCACCGTCGCCGGAGGTGTCCACCTCCAATCGGAGCATCTCGCGGCTCGGCTGATCCGTCGTCGTGTACGTCACGATGCCGTTCCGCTGGGCCACGATCGAGTGTTCAGCCGTATCAGTGGGAATGATGGTGGACGGTGCGTCGAGGCAGGTGGCTGTGACCGCCCGATCCATATCGACGCACGGCCCGGGAAACTTCGGCTTCTGGCTCGGCGTCGACGGGCGCTTCGTCGTGACCTGGCCCGTCGGCGGGCCGGTGAAGGGCGCGGCCTCGCTGCCGGAGAAGTCGGCGCACCCCGCCAGCAGCGCCGCGGCCGTCGCGACCACGACGGCGCGCCGCGCGCCGGATAGCGCGCGTCCGGTCCCCACACTCATGCCGCCACCCTACCGATCGGGCCCCGGCCGCGGTTCGCTCCCGCCCCGCGGCGCGTTCGCACTCTAGGGTGGATTCCGTGAGTGACAAGGACGGAACCGAGAACGCGACCAGCGAGGGTGCGGGCGAATCCCCTTTCGACTTCCGGCCGACGGGCGAGCTGCCCCGGTTCGGTGAGAAGCACCCCACGGGCGGGTTCATCCTGGACCCCCACGACGATTCGGACACGGGCATCGGGCCGGTGCTGCCGCGCTACCGCGACGAGCCGGCTGGCACGGCGCCCGCCTCCGAGCCCGCGGAGGCCCCGGCCGCCGCGGTGAGCGCGCCTACCGCAGCGGCGGCCTCGGCACCGTTGGGCGGCGACGAGCCCACCACCTCCGTGCCGGACACCAGCGACCTCGCGGCCGCGATCGCCGCCGCGAACGCGGCCACCGCCGCGATCTCCACCTCCGGGACCCCGGACGCCGCGACCGAACGCGCCGACCTCTCGAGCGACGAGCGGGACGAGTTCGGCAAGCGTTACAACCGCCGACGGGGCCGTGAGCGCGCCGCGCAGGCCCGCGCCGAGGCGGAGGGCATCCCGCTCGAGGCCGCCGCTACCGAGCAGATCGCGCCGCCGCCGGGCCGACGGTTCGGCAAGCCCGTCGCCGACGTCCCCGCCGAGTTGGAGGAGGCGCGCAAGGCCGCGCGCCGCGGTACCACCGACCTCGGTCTGCTGGTGCTGCGCGTGGCCGTCGGCGTCATCCTGGTCGCGCACGGCATTCAGAAGCTCTTCGGCATCTGGGGCGGCCCCGGCATCGACGGTTTCGCCGCCTACCTGCAGAACGGCAACGACCCGTCGCTGGGCTTCGAGCGGTTCACCAAGGTGATCTCCATCGCCACCGGCGTCGTCGAGCTGGGCGGCGGCGCGATGCTGATCCTCGGCCTGCTGACCCCGATCGCCGCCGCGGGCGCGGTGGGCGTGATGCTGTCGGCGATTCTGTTCAAGCTGACCACCGCGGGCAACGGCTTCGTCTTCTTCGCCCAGGACAAGGGCGTCGAGTTCGAGCTGCTGCTTCTGTTCGCATCGGTGGCGATCATCCTCACCGGCCCGGGGAAGCTCTCGCTGGACTTCAACCGGGGCTGGGCGCGACGCCCGCACATCGGCTCGGTTGTGTGGCTGATCATCGCGGTCGCCGCTGCGATCACCGTGTGGATCCTGCTCAACGGTGCGAACCCGCTGGTCAAGCAGTAGTCGCAGAGACGACGAACGCCCGGCCTCCCGTGAGGGAGCGCCGGGCGTTCGTCGTTGCAGCGTGTCTACGGCACGTACCGGACCGCGCCCTTGTCGGCGGAGGTGGCCAGGGCGGCGTAGGCGCGCAGCGCCGTGGTGACGGTGCGCTGCCGATCCTTGGGCTGCCACGGGCGCTCCGAGGCGTCCATCTTTGCGCGACGACGCGCGAGCTCGTCGTCATCGACGAGGACCTTCAGGGTGCGCGAGTGGACGTCGATGAGGATCTCGTCGCCGTTCTCGACGAGCCCGATGTCGCCTCCGGCGGCCGCCTCCGGCGACGCGTGGCCGATGACCAGGCCCGACGAACCACCCGAGAACCGACCATCGGTCACCAGGCCGCACTTCTTGCCCATGCCGGTGCCCTTCATGAAGGCGGTCGGGTGCAGCATCTCCTGCATGCCCGGCCCGCCCGCGGGGCCCTCGTAGCGGATCACGAGGACCTCGCCGGCCTGCAGTTCCTTCGACAGGATCGCGTGGACGGCGTCCTCTTGGCTCTCGACGACGCGCGCCGGGCCCTGGAAGTGCCACAGGTCCTCGTCGACGCCGGCGGTCTTGAGGATGGCGCCGTTCTGCGCGATGTTGCCGCGCAGCACGCACAGGCCGCCCTCGACCGTGTAGGCGTGCTCCTTGTCTCGGATGCAGCCGTCCGCTGCATCGGTGTCCAGCGATTCCCACCGGTTCGACGTGGAGAAGGGCTCGGTGGTCCGGACCCCGCCGGGAGCGGCGTGGAACAGCTCGATCGCCGCGTCGGTGGCGGTGCCGCCACGGATGTCCCAGTCGGCGAGGTAGGCCTCGAGCGAGGGTGCGTGGACCGGCCGGACGTTCCGGTTCAGCAGGCCGGCGCGGTTGAGCTCGCCGAGGATGGCGGGAATGCCGCCGGCCCGGTGGACGTGCTCCATGTAGTACTTCGGCGAATTGGGCGCCACCTTCGCCAGGCACGGCACGCTGCGCGAGATGCGGTCGATGTCGTGGAGGTCGAAGGTGATCTCGCCCTCCTGCGCCGCCGCCAGGATGTGTAGGACGGTGTTCGTCGATCCGCCCATCGCGACGTCGAGCGCCATCGCGTTCTCGAAGGCCTCGCGGGTCGCGATGTTGCGGGGGAGCACCGACTCGTCGTCGTTCTGGTAGTAGTGCTTCGCGATGTCGACGACCAGCCCGCCCGCACGGGTGAACAGGTCGCGGCGCGCGGTCTGCGTGGCGAGGGTCGATCCGTTGCCGGGTAGCGAGAGGCCGAGGGCCTCGGTGAGGCAGTTCATCGAGTTGGCGGTGAACATGCCCGAACACGAGCCGCACGTCGGGCAGGCGGAGCGCTCGACCTCGAGCAGCTCCTGGTCGTTCACATTGCTGTCGGCGGATGCGACGATCGCGTCGATGAGGTCGGTGCCGGGACGGACGACGCCGTTGATGACGACCGACGTCCCGGCTTCCATGGGGCCGCCGGAGACGAACACGGTGGGGATGTTCAGGCGCATCGCGGCGTTGAGCATGCCGGGGGTGATCTTGTCGCAGTTCGAGATGCAGACCAACGCGTCGGCCGTGTGCGCGTTCACCATGTACTCGACCGAGTCCGCGATGATCTCCCGGCTCGGCAGCGAGTAGAGCATGCCGCCGTGACCCATGGCGATCCCGTCGTCCACCGCGATCGTGTGGAACTCCTTCGCGACGCCACCCGCCGCGACGACCGCCTCCGCGACGATCTCCCCGACGTTCTTCAGATGCACGTGACCGGGCACGAACTGCGTGTAGGAGTTGGCGATCGCGATGATCGGCTTGCCGAAATCGTCGTCGGTCATTCCCGTGGCGCGCCAGAGCGCGCGGGCTCCGGCGGCTTCTCGGCCGACGGTCGTGGTGCGTGAGCGGAGCGGTGGCATGTGCTTCTCGCCTCGGATCTTCGTATCGTGCGGGCTGGTGGAGGAGACGCGCTCCCCGTGAACAGGGGAAGTCCTGTTCGGCGGGATTTATTCCGCCGTGACGTCCGGGATCCGGCCACCGGAGGCGGCCGCGACGCGGGGGAGCTGGCTGATGGTGACGGCGGGTAGTCGCACCTCGGAACCGTCGGTGCGGACTGCGTACACCGCACCGTTGCGTCCGATTCTAATGCCTGCCAGTTCGTCCCAGCCGATCGTGGTGGCGCTGAAGACCCGCACGGAGCGAACGCCGTCGGGTCCGATGACCGTGCGCACGCGCAGGACCCACAGGGCGAGCAGGATCGGGACGATCAGCAGCAGCCAGCCGAGGATGGCGGCGCCGGTGCCGGCGGTGCTGCCGTCGATGGAGCGACCCACGGTCCAGGGGCCGACGACAGGGGCGAGGCACACAGCGAACAGCGCGACGCCGAGGAGCGCGATGCGGGGATGCTTGAAGACGACCCGGTCGCCTGCAGCGATCGGCACGGCGGTGTCCGAGGTGTGGTCGGTGGTCACGGTGCGGGTCGTGCCCGTCGTGCTCGGCTGCGTCGCGGGGCTCTCGCTCATAACATGCATTGTCGCATGCGGCAGCGGAATCCCATTCTGTGAGACGGCGGTGCTCACTGGTTTGACGCGAATGCACACCGGGGCCTAGTTTCACTGGTGTGAAACACAGCAACCAGCTTCTCGTAATCGGTCGGCGCGTCAACGCCTGAACCGGTTATCACCGTTTCGCACCAGCATCGACGCGCTACCCTCGCTCAGCTACCGCTGACGGGGGTTTTTTGTTGCCCGGATAGTCTTCGGACGACGTACGCACGCCGGTATGTCCATTGAGTAGAGCACCGCTAGAGCACGAGAAGGTCACGTCGTGAGCGCACCTACAGCCCGGCCCCACCCGGGGCAGAAGCCCGGGGCCCGCAAGCCCGGCGCCGGTATCCCCGGCCCGCATTCCGCCGCATCGAAGCAGCACGTCGCCGACGTCGCGCACAGCGCGCTCGAGGGCGCCCGCGTCGTTGCCCCCGAGCGCGTCACCGGCGCGCAGTCGGTGGTCCGGTCGCTCGAGGAGATCGGTGTGGACACGGTCTTCGGCATTCCCGGCGGTTGCATCCTCCCGGTCTACGACCCGCTCCTCGACTCCAAGAAGGTGCGCCACGTCCTGGTGCGCCACGAGCAGGGCGCCGGCCACGCCGCCACCGGCTACGCCCAGGCCACCGGCAAGGTCGGCGTGTGCATGGCGACGTCGGGCCCGGGCGCGACCAACCTGGTCACGCCCCTGGCAGATGCGCAGATGGACTCGGTCCCGATCGTGGCGATCACCGGTCAGGTCGGCCGCCCCTTGATCGGCACCGATGCCTTCCAGGAGGCCGACATCTCGGGCATCACGATGCCCGTGACCAAGCACAACTTCCTCGTCTACGACGCGGCCGACATCCCGCGCGTCATCGCCGAGGCCTTCTACCTGGCGCAGAGCGGCCGCCCGGGCGCCGTGCTCGTCGACATCCCCAAGGACGTGCTGCAGGAGGACACAGTCTTCGCCTGGCCGCCGCAGATCGATCTGCCCGGCTACCGCCCTGTGACCAAGCCGCATGGCAAGCAGATCCGCGAGGCGGCCCGGCTCATCGCCGCGGCGTCCTCGCCCGTGCTCTACGTCGGCGGCGGCGTGCTCAAGGCTGAGGCCTCGGAAGAACTGCTCAAGCTGGCCGAGTTGACCGGTATCCCCGTCGTCACCACCCTGATGGCGCGGGGCGTCTTCCCTGACAGCCACCAGCAGCACATGGGCATGCCCGGCATGCACGGCACCGTTGGCGCCGTCGCCGCGCTGCAGCGCTCCGACCTGCTCGTGACCCTGGGCGCGCGGTTCGACGACCGCGTGACCGGCAAACTGGACTCCTTCGCGCCCGACGCGAAGGTCATCCACGCCGACATCGACCCGGCGGAAATCGGTAAGAACCGGTTCGCGGACGTCCCGATCGTGGGTGACTGCAAGGAGGTCATCACCGAGCTCATCGCAGCGATCTCCGAGGACCGTGCCACGATCGCCGCCCCGGACCTCACCACGTGGTGGGAGTACCTGAACGGCATCCGCGCGACCTACCCATTGGCGTACAACACCCCGTCCGACGGTGCGCTGAGCCCGGAGTACGTGATCGAACGCCTCGGCGTCGCCGCGGGCCCGGACGCGGTCTACTGCGCGGGCGTCGGCCAGCACCAGATGTGGGCCGCGCAGTTCGTCAAGTACGAGAAGCCGCGCACCTGGCTGAATTCGGGCGGTCTCGGCACGATGGGCTACGCGGTCCCCGCGGCCCTCGGTGCCAAGATGGGCGCGCCCGAGAAGGAGGTCTGGGCGATCGACGGTGACGGCTGCTTCCAGATGACCAATCAGGAGCTCGCCACCGCCGCGATCGAGGGTGCGCCGATCAAGGTCGCCATCATCAACAACGGCAACCTGGGCATGGTCCGCCAGTGGCAGACGCTGTTCTACGACCAGCGCTACTCCAGCACCGACCTGTCCACGCACTCGATGCGGATCCCGGACTTCGTCAAGCTCGGTGAGGCGATGGGCTGCGTGTCCTTCCGCTGCGAGCGCGCCGAGGATGTCGACGCGATCATCGCGCAGGCGCGGGAGATCAACGATCGCCCGGTGGTCATCGACTTCATCGTGGGCGCCGACGCCCAGGTGTGGCCGATGGTCGCCGCCGGCACCAGCAACGACGAGATCATGGCGGCGCGGGATATCCGCCCGCTGTTCGACGAGGACGACGCGGCCGACGAGCCGGCCGTCATCCACGCCGCGATGGAGCGTTCGGAGGAGCAGAAGTGAGCACCACGCATACGCTGAGCGTCCTGGTCGAGGACCGGCCGGGCGTGCTCGCCCGCGTCTCGTCGCTGTTCTCCCGCCGCGGATTCAACATCGAGTCGCTCGCGGTGGGCGGCACCGAGCTCAAGGGCGTCAGCCGCATGACGATCGTTGTCACGGTCGACGAGCTGCCCCTCGAGCAGGTCACCAAGCAGCTGAACAAGCTGGTCTCCGTGCTCAAGATCGTCGAACAGGATTCGACGACCTCCGTGGCGCGCGAGCTCATGCTCATCAAGGTGCGCGCGGACGCCACCTCGCGGGGCCAGGTCACCGACACCGTCGACCTGTTCCGTGCCAAGATCGTGGACGTCTCGCCCGACTCGGTGACCATCGAGGCCACCGGCACGCCGGACAAGCTCGACGCGCTGCTGGCCGTCCTGGATCCCTTCGGGATCCGTGAGATCGCGCAGTCCGGCGTCATCGCGCTGGGACGCGGTCCGAAGTCGATCACCGCGACCCGCTAACTTCACTACTGCAGAAAACCAAGAAGGGACACCGAACCACAGTGGCAATCGAACTGTTCTACGACGAGGACGCCGACCTCTCCATCATCCAGGGCAAGAAGGTCGCCGTCATCGGCTACGGCTCGCAGGGGCACGCGCACTCGCTGAGCCTGCGCGACTCCGGCGTCGACGTGCGGATCGGCCTCAAGGAGGGCTCGAAGTCGCGCGCCAAGGCCGAGGAGCAGGGCCTCGCCGTGGGCACGCCCGCCGAGGTCGCCGAGTGGGCCGACGTGATCATGCTGCTCGCGCCCGACACTGCGCAGGCCGAGATCTTCAAGGCAGACATCGAGCCGAACCTCAAGGACGGCGACGCGCTGTTCTTCGGCCACGGCCTGAACATCCACTTCAAGCTGATCGAGGCCCCGGCCAACGTCACCGTCGCGATGGTCGCCCCCAAGGGCCCCGGCCACCTGGTGCGTCGTCAGTTCGTCGACGGCAAGGGTGTTCCCGCCCTCATCGCCGTGGACCAGGACCCGACCGGCAACGGCCAGGCGCTCGCCCTGAGCTACGCCGCCGCGATCGGTGGCGCCCGCGCCGGCGTCATCAAGACCACCTTCAAGGAGGAGACCGAGACGGATCTCTTCGGTGAGCAGGCCGTGCTCTGCGGTGGCACCGAGGAGCTCGTCAAGGTCGGCTTCGAGGTGCTGGTCGAGGCGGGCTACGCCCCCGAGATGGCCTACTTCGAGTGCCTGCACGAGCTCAAGCTCATCGTGGACCTCATGTACGAGGGCGGCATCGCGCGCATGAACTACTCGGTGTCCGACACCGCGGAGTTCGGCGGCTACCTCTCGGGCCCGCGCGTCATCGACGCCGACACCAAGAAGCGCATGCAGGACATCCTCACGGACATCCAGGACGGCACCTTCGTCAAGCGCCTCGTCGCGAACGTCGAGGGCGGCAACAAGGAGCTCGAGGCCCTCCGCAAGGAGAACGCCGAGCACCCGATCGAGGTCACCGGCAAGAAGCTGCGCGACCTGATGAGCTGGGTCGATCGCCCGATCACCGAGACCGCCTAGGTCTCACCCGCATCACATCGAGAGCCCCGTCGGACCCCGAGTCCGGCGGGGCTCTTGCGTGTCCGGAGGTGCCGCGCTACGGTACTGAACATGTTCAATGAACACGTTCAGTCACGGGCGGAGGCAAAGGCCGATACCAGGGAGCGAGTGCTCGCCGCCGCCGACCGGTCCTTTCGCGCGCACGGCTTCGCGGGCACGACGGTGCGCGGCATCGCCGCCGACGCGGGCGTCAGCGTCGGGACGGTGATGGGGGTGGGCGACAAGGACGCGCTGCTCATCGCCATCGTCGACGATTGGATCGCCGCCGTGCACGCCGACCGTGAGCCGGCGGCGGAGTTGCCGTCGCTGACGCCGGGGGAGGCGGCGGTGCGCCTCGTCGAGGCCGTCCGGCCGTTCGTCACCTACTTCAACGCCGACGGTGACCTCTCCCGCGAGTACGCCGCCGTCCTCGCGCGAGGCAGGCACCGCTCCCGCACCTTCGGCGACCTCGGCGACGAGCTGCAGGCCGATTTCGAGCAGGTCTTCGCGGCGGCCGGGTGCGCCGACCCCGGACCGGCGGCCCGCTCCCTCTACTTCGTCTACATCGGCCTGCTGTTCGCCACCTCGGGTGGAGCGATCACGCGTGAGGCCGCGGCGGAGCGCCTCGTCGAGGCGATCGAACAGATCCTGGGAGAAGGAGCACCGCAATGACCACCGGTTACATCGACACCCCGCACTGGCCGTGGCTCACCGTCGCGCTCGCCGTCGTGCTGCTCGGCGACGCGCTGATGTCCCTGCGTCCGCCCGCCTTCATTCGCGACTGCCTCGACGGTGTCCGGTTCCCGCGCGAGTGGTGGTGGACCCTCGTCGTGATCAAGCTGGTCGCGGTCGGGGGACTGGTCGCCGGCCTGTACTTCCCGGGCATGGGGATCGCCGCCAACGCCGGCGTCGTCGCCTACTTCGTGTGCGCGGCCGTGGCGCACGTCCGCGCCGGCTTCCTCGGCTCGACGTTCTGGGTGAACTGCCTCGGCATGCTCGCCTTCTCCGTCGGTGTGCTGACCCTGTCCTACGTGTAGCCGTCGCCGAAGAAACCAGCACTGCTGATTGATAGTGATAGAGTGGCACCGAACGGCTATCACGAAGGCGATGGCTGCGGATGGAAGCGAGACGTGGATGCGACTGGCCCTCACGCACATGGGACGCACGCAGGGGGACCCGTTCCCCGGCCAGGCCGAGTACGAGCAGGCGCTGACGGACCTCTCCGAGGCGTCGGTGCGCCGGAACTTCGACCCGTACCTCGACATCGACTGGGACGACCCGGAGCTGGCGATCGTCCCCGACGATCCGCGCTGGGTGTGCGACTCCCGCTTCGATCCGATCGGCCGCCACCCGTGGTACCAGGCCCAGCCCCTGGCGAAGCAGATCGAGATCGGGATGTGGCGCCAGGCCAACGTCGCGAAGGTGGGCCTGCAGTTCGAGTCCATGCTGATCCGCGGCATCATGCAGTACACGGCGGCCCTGCCGAACAACTCGCCGGAGTTCCGCTACGCCACGCACGAGGCGAAGGAGGAGTGCCAGCACACGCTGATGTTCCAGGAGTTCGTCAACCGCGTGGGCATGGACGTGCCCGGCGGAAGCTGGTTCCTGCGCCGCATCTCGCCGATCGTGCCGCTCTTCGCGACCATGACGCCGCTGTACTTCTACATGATGGTGCTCGGCGGCGAGGAGCCGATCGATCACCTGCAGAAGCAGTTCCTGCGCTCGGGTTCCGAGCAGCACCCGGCGATGAGCTCGATCATGCAGATCCACGTGGCCGAGGAGGCCCGGCACATCGGCTTCGCCCACCAGCTGCTCGAGCACCGCATCCCTACCCGGGGCACATTCCCGCGGCTCGTTCTCTCGCTCATGCTGCCGATCACCATGCGCGTGATGGTCACGATGATCATGATGCCGCCCAAGGAGTTCTGGGAGACCTTCGACGTGCCGCGGTCCGTGAAGAAGGACATCTTCTGGCGCTCGGACGAGTCGCAGCAGATGAAGCGCGACGTCTTCGGCGACGTGCGGATGATGGCCGAGAAGTGCGGCCTCATGAACCCGCTGAGCAAACTCATGTGGCGGATCTGCGGCATCGACGGCCGCATCTCCCGGTTCCGCAGCGAGCCGGCCTACGCCGCGCAGTAGGCCGGTCGCCGGGAGCGCTACACCGGGCGGTAGAACAGGATCTCGGGCCGCGCGATGGTCCGGCTCATGTCGAGCGTCCCGTCGGTGAGGGCCGCACCGAGCGCCCTCGCCGAGGCCGCGGGATCGTCGGTCTCGATGCGGTACTCGGCCAGGTAGACGACGGGCAGCTTGTCCGCCGGGGTGAGCTGTGCGTCGGCGAGGCGATAGCGCCGCGCGGAGGTCACGCCCGGGACGCGTTCGAGGATCTGGGGTACGTGCACCTCGTCGTACCAGGCGTTGTACTCGTCCTCCACCTCGGGCGAGGCGGCGGCGGACCGCACCAGCAGCAGGATCTCGGTCATGTGATCTCCGTTCCGGGGCGACGGTACCCCGATCGTTGGGACTTCGGGGCGCTCAGCGGCCGAGCCGGTCGAGCGCTCGCGTCGCGGCGTGGAATCCGCACATCCCGTGTGCGGCGGGGCCGGGCGGCGTTGCGGCGGAGCAGATGTACATGCCGGGCACGCCGAGGTCATAGGGCTGCAGGGTGATCCGCGGCCCGAACACCAGCTGGAGCGGGTCCTTCGATCCGGTGTTGATGTCGCCGCCGACGAAGTTGGCGTTGTACCGCGACATCTCGGTGGTCGAGCACACGGCGGTTCCGACGATGCGTTCCCGGAAGCCGGGGGCGAAGCGCTCGATCTGCGCGATGATCGCCTCGGTGGCGTCGCCGGCGTAGCCGCTCGGCACGTGGGCGTACGACCAGACGGGGTGGACCTCGCCGACGCTCCGCGAGGGGTCCGCGAGGTACTGCTGGCCGACCAGGACGAAGGGTCGCTCGGGCATCCGCCCCGCCGCGATGGCCTTCTCCGTCGCGGCGATCTCCGCGAACTCGCCGCCCAGGTGCACGGTGCTGGAGCAGCGCGCGTCCGGGTTGGTCCACGGCACGCCGCCCTGCACCGCGAAGTCCACCTTGAAGGCGCCCGGCCCGTATCGGAAGCGCCCGAAGGCGCGGCGCACCCGGGCCGGGAGGCGGTCGCCGAGGATCGCCGCCACCTGGCGCGGGTCCAGGTCGAAGAGCGTGACGTCGGCGGCGGGGAGGTTCGCCGCGGTCACCCGCACCCCGGTCTCCACGCGCCCGCCCAGGTCCTCGAACTCGGCGAGGAGGGCGGCTGCGATCGCGCCCGAGCCGCCCTCGGCCACCTGCCAGCCGAAGGCGTGACCGGCGGTGAGCATGCCCTTCCCGATCGCGGAGCTCATCGGCTCGTGCAGCGGACGGAAGGCGTGCGCCGCCACCCCGCCCCACAGGCCGCGCGCCTGCGGGGTGTGGAAGGAGCGGGCCAGCACCCCCGCGGGCAGGGGAGTGGGCGCCCCGAATCCGGCCAGCGCCACCGGGTGTCGCGGCACACGCAGCAGCGGCCCCAGCATCGCCGGGCCGATCTTGTCGAAGTTCCGCACCGGCCGGTCGAACAGCGCGCGCCAGGCGGCACCGTCGGGCCCCAGGCCCTCGGCCGTGTCCCCGACGGTGCGCCGCAACACTCCCGCCGTCCCGTCGTCGAGCGGGTGCACGCACTCGAGTTCGGCGGAGCGCCAGCGCAGCCCGCGCCGGGCGAGGTCGATCGTCGCGAGGAAGGGCGAGCCGACGGCCATGGGGTGGATCGCGGCGCAGTGGTCGTGGATCAGGCCGGGCACGATGGCCTCGAAGGATCGCAGGCCGCCGCCGACGGTGTCGCCGGCCTCCAGCAGCGTGGTCTCGACGCCCGCGCGGGCGAGGGTGATCGCCGCGGCGAGCCCGTTGGGCCCGCCGCCGACGACGGTGCCGGTGGTCATGCCCGCGAGCCTAGCCCGATGCCGAGCGGGAAGCGGTCGTGGTCCGCTGACCAGGTGATCTCGCACGCGACGGGCCCGTCCGGCAGCCAGGGCTGGGTCTTGACGCACTCGGTCACGCTCCACCGGCCGCGCGCGACCACGCCCAGCGCGGCGTCGATGATCTTGAAGTCCTGACTGAAGCGGGTGATCGGCTGCGACTCGGCCCAGACCACGATCAGCTCGCCGGGTTCGAAACCGGCCTGCTCCTGCACCGCCGCGATGAGCGTCTCGTCGTGCAGGTGGCCGTCACCGAAGTTGAAGCCGATCAGGGTGTTGCACACCAGCTCGCCCTCGCGCAGCGTGCGCTGCTCGACGTCGGGCAAGTGGCTCAGGAGCGTCGAGAACAGGCCGCGGCCATTGCTGTGCATCGCCCGCCAGCCGAGGCCCATGTTCATGAGCGTCTCGGCCCACTCCCGCGGAACGCCGGTGGCGACGAACTGGTCGACGGTGTTCGTCGTCTGCCGCTGGACCCGGTTCAGCTTCTCCTCGGCACCGGGCGCGAACGCCCACATGCCGGTCGCCCAGTTGCCGGCGTACTGCCGGAGCGAGGGCAGGAAGGAGACCTTGTCGGGGCGGATGTTGCCCAGCACGGGGAAGACGACGAGTGCTGCCAGCATGATGAGGATCAGCCACGACGGGGACATGTCGAGCACCGAATGGCCGTCCTGCGCGGGGAACCCGACGAACAAGAACAACGCGGTGTACGCGAAGAGCAGGTTCCACTCGAGCGGGACCGCCAGCGGGAAGGTGGAGATGATGAAGAGGTGGTAGCACACCATGAACACGGCGCAGACCACCGTCACGGTCCGGTTCATGGAGAACAGCAGGATGAGTGGCGCGACGATCTCCACGAAGGTGCCGAGTCCCTCCGCCATGAACCGGGCGAGCCGGGACGGCAGCAGGTCGTGCGGGGCGTTGCGGTAGTGGGCGCGGCGCAGGCCCTTGAAGGGCATGCACGGCGAGTTGGACACCATCACTGGGATGACGTTGATGAAGTGCTTGCCGATCTTCGACATCCCGGCGCCGACCCAGACCACCACGATCAGCAGCTTCAGGCCGACGATCATCGTGGCGAAGGAGAGCAGCGGCAGGAGCCCGAACATGATCAGCGCCGGCATGTACTGCTCGCCGCGGGCGGCGAGGAAGATCGTCTTGTCCCGCAGGCCGATCAGGATGAGCAGCGCGACGGGGGCGATCATCAGCCAGGGCGCCACCAGCTCGTACGGCGACGAGTCGGTCACGATCACGCCGGGGAGCGCGATGCCCAGAACCAACGAGGCGAGCAGCAGCCAGTACAGGCCGACGTCGAGCGCGGTGCGCCGCGTCCCGGCGGTGCCCGGCACCCAGGTGTAGGGGCGCAGCCGGATCGTTCCCGTCCGGGCCCAGAACCGGATGCCGCCGGTCATGGGCTTGATCTTGAAGGTCAGCGGGCCCCACGCGCCCGCGACGCCGATGGCCTCGAGCAGGGTGGTCCACAGCACCAGCTTCTGGTACACGATCGGCTGGTTCCACCAGGCCGAGACCTCCCAGACGTGCAGGCCCGAGGTGGCGGTGGCGAAGAGCACGCCGCCGAAGGCGTACAGCACCAACAGTTTCACGACATAGATGACGAAGGCGACCTTCTGCGTGCCGAATCCGTGATCCACCCAGCGCTGGGTGGCGTAGCGGAGGCGGTCCTGGAGCGGGCGGCTGATGAACTCGGCCGGATCGACCTCGGGGAGGTCGGGTTTCATGAATCCCATGAGAGTGGTCCTTACGGGGGGCGGATCAGGCGGTCGGGGCGGCGGCGTCGAGGCGGCGCAGGGAGGGCTTGTCGATCTTGCCGACGGGGTTCTTCGGCAGCGCGTCGAGCACGGTGATCGCGACGGGCTGCTTGTACTTCGCGAGCTGCGCGCGAGCGTGCGCCGCAATGGCGTCGACGTCGAGCCGCACACCGGGCGCGGCGGAGACGTAGAGCACCGGCAGCTCGCCGTACTTGGCGTCCGGCCGGCCGATCGCCGCTGCCTCGGCGACGCCGGACACGCCGTACACCGCGGTCTCGATCTCCTTGGGGTAGATGTTCTCCCCGCCGCGGATGATCATGTCCTTCGCGCGGTCCACGAGGCGGAGGTAGCCGTCCTCGTCGAGGATGCCGACGTCGCCGGTGTGCAGCCACCCGTCGACGACGGTCTTCGCGGTCTCCTCGGGGCGACCGAGGTAGCCCCGCATGATGTTCGGTCCCGCGAGCAGAACCTCGCCCGGCTCGCCGACGGGGACGTCGGCTCCGTCGGGCCCGACGATCCGGACCCGCTGGCCGGGCAGCGCCACCCCCACGCTGCCCACCTTGCGCACCCCGTCGAGCGGGTTGCACGTTGCGGCGCAGGTGCACTCGGACAGGCCGTAGCCCTCGATCAGGGGGAAGCCGAAGCGGGCCTCGAAGCCCTCCAGCAGTTCCCGGCTCGCGGGCGCGGCCCCGCACACGCCGAAGCGGACCTTCGACAAGTCCGGCCGCACCTCCGCCGGCAGGCCCGCCAGCATCGTGTAGATCGTCGGGACCGCGGAGAAGTACGTCGCCCCGGTCTCGGAGAGCACGTCGAAGAAGGTGCGCGGGTCGAACCGGCCCGCGATGGTCACGCGGCCGCCGCCGCGCAGGGGGTTGAGCGTCGAGACCACGATGGCGTTGACGTGGAACAGCGGCAGGATCAGCAGGCTGTGGTCGTCGGCGTCGAACTCGAAGGCGGCCGAGGATATCTCGCTCATCGCGACCAGGTTCGCGTGGTCGAGCATCACGCCCTTCGGGCGCCCCGTGGTGCCGGAGGTGTAGATCAGCAGTGCGAGGTCCGACGGTGCCGCCGCCGGCTCGGCGGTGTCGGGGGCCTGCGCGAGCAGTGCATCCGCGGCGATCACGGGGACACCGACGGGCGCGCCGGCATCGGTGACCAGCACTGTCGCCCCCGCGTCCTGGACCTGATAGTCCACCTCCGGCGGCGCGAGGTAGGGGTTGATGGGGGTCGCGGCCGCGCCCAGGTGCCAGGACGCGAACAGGGTGATCACGAGCAGGGCGGTGTTCGGCAGCTTCACCGCGACCACGTCGCCGGGGCCGACTCCGGCGGCCCGGAGGGCGGCCGCGGCCCTCCGCACGGCATCGTCGAAGGCGGCGTTGTCGAGGTCGAGCGCGTCGTCCGCCACGGCCGGCGCGTGCGGCGCCGCGGCGGCACGCACGGCGGGGAGGTGGGCGAAGGTGGTGAAGGTGAAGGTCACGGGGGCTCCTTGTCCGTTGATGCATTCACGGTAGGCGCGGCGTGACCGTGGTCACATCGTCCACCGACGACGAGATGTGACGGCCGATTCGTCTTCCGAAGACGAATTCGATGCCGATCAGGGCGCGATGACGGCTAGGATTTGGCGATGGAGCCCGATGCGCCGCGCAGGCTGATCGCCCGGGTGCTGAGCGCCGCGCCCCGGCGCGAGGTGTCCGACGCCATGACCGAGCGGATCGCCACCGACCTCCCGGACCTGCGGGCCGACGACGCGATCCTCGGCGCGCTGGCCGCGAGCGTCGAGGCCAACGTCGAGAACGTCACCCACGCCGTCGTACTCGACGTCCCCGTGGAGCGGATCGAGGTCCCGCTCGCCGCGCTCGAGTACCCGCGCCGCGTGGCGCAGCGCGGGATGGCCGCGACGTCGCTCGTGCGCGCCTACTACCTCGGGCAGCAGACGATGATCGCCCTCATCGGCGAGGCCCTCGACGCGGAACTCGGGGTCGAGCAGGACCTGCGCGAGGCGGCCATGCGCTGGTTGGTGGGCTGGTCCTTCGACTACAACGACGTCGTTACCCGGCGCGTGCTCGACGAGTACGAGACCGAGCGGGCGGCGTGGGTGGACGCCCGCAGCGGGGCCCGCACGGTGCGTGTCCTCGAGGTGCTCGACGGCGAGGTGCCGAGCGTGGCCGGGGCGTCCGCGAGCATCCGGTACCCCCTGCGCGCCACTCACATCGGGATGGTGGTCTGGTACGCCGAGGGCGTCGACGAGGTCGAGCGGATCGAGCGCTTCCTCCGCGAGCTCGGTGCCGCGGCGGGCGCCGCCGCACCGCCGCTCACCGTCGCGGTCGACCGGCTCACCGCGTGGGCGTGGCTGCCGGTGACCGACGGCGAGGAGGCGATCGCCGCCGCCCGGGCGTTCGTCGCTGCCTATCAGGAAGCGCCGCGCGTCGTGTTCGGGCCGCCGCGGGAGGGACTGGACGGCTTCCGCGCGACGAACCGGGCGGCCCGCGAGGTGCGGCGGGTAGCCGACGCGACGGACGCACGACTGCTGGTGGCGACGGATCCCGGCGTGGGCCTGGCGGCCCTCGTCGCGCACGACGTCGGCGCCGCCCGGGCCTGGGCCGACGGCGTGCTCGGGGCGCTGACCGGGGAGTCCGCCGCCGACGAACGCCTGCGCAGCACGCTCGAGATCTTCCTGCGCACCGGAGGAAGCTTCAAGGCGACGGCCGAGCAGCAACTCCTGCACGCCAACTCGGTGAAGTACCGGGTGCGCCGCGCGGTGCAGCGCCGGGGCCGGGAGATCGGCGACGACCGGCTGGACGTGGAGGTGGCGCTTGCGGTGCGCCGGATCTTCGGCGCGGCCTAGGCGGGTGCCTGCACCCGGAGCTGCGGCACCGGGAGGCCCAGGTTGTCGCGCAGCGTGCTCGTCTCGGCGTACTCGGCGCGCAGCACCCCGCGGTCCTGCAGCAGTGGCACGACGCGGTCGACGAACTCGTCGAGCCCGGTCGGCACGAGGTGCGAGCCGAGGATGAAGCCGTCGGATCCGTTCTGCTGGACGAAGCCGTCGATCTGCTCGGCGACCTGCTCCGGCGTGCCGATGAGCGGTCCCCGCTCGAACTGGTCGATCACCACCTCGCGCAGTGACAACTTCTTCGCCTCGCCGACCTCGCGCAGCCGCTGCGCCGTCGCGAACCGGTCCTGATGGACGAAGGCCCGACCCTGGATGATCGGCGGCGCCTCCGGATCGGGATCGATGGCGGGCACCGGGCCGTCGGGGTCGAACTCCGACAGGTCGCGGTTCCAGATCTGCTCCAACAGGATCCGGGCAGTCTGCCCGGTCACCTGGCCGTGCACCACTTCACGGTGCTTCTCGGCGGCCTCCGCGGGGGTGTCGCCGAGCACGAAGCTCGCGGACGGCAGGATCTTGATGTCGTCGGCGTCGCGGCCCGCGGCCACGGCGCGGGACTTGATGTCGCGGTAGAAGTCCGCTGCCTCGGGCAGCTTGCCGTACGGCGAGAAGATCGCGTCGGCGTTGGCGGCCGCGAACTGCCGGCCCTGCGGCGAGACGCCCGCCTGCAGGACCACCGGACGCCCCTGCGGGCTACGCGGCACGGTGAACGTGCCCTCGATGTCGAACTGCTCGCCGTGGACGTCGAAGGCTCCGGCCGCGGGATCGCCGACGAACCGACCGGCGGCGCGGTCCGCCAGCGGCTCCGCCTCGGGCCACGAATCCCACAGCGCTCGTACCGCGTTGAGGGTCTCCTCGGCGCGTACGTACCGGTCGGCCGGGTCCAGGTAGCCGCCGCGCCGGAAGTTCTGGCCGGTGAACGCGTCGAAGGAGGTCACCACGTTCCACGCGGCGCGGCCGCCGGAGAGCTGGTCCAGGCTCGCGAACCGGCGTGCCAGCTCATAGGGCTCGTTGAACGTCGCGTTGACGGTACCGGCGAGGCCCAGATGTCGCGTGACGGCGGCCAGCGACGCCAGCACCGTGAAGGTGTCGGGGCGTCCGATGATGTCTTGGTCGAAGACCTGCCCGGCGCGCTCGCGCAGGATCAGGCCCTCGGCGAGGAAGAAGAAGTCGAACCGGCCCCGCTCGGCGGTGCGCGCCGTGTGTTCGAAGCTGCTGAAGTCGATCTGGCTTCCCGCGTCCGGGTGCCACCACGCCGTGTGGTGGTTCACCCCGCCCAGGTAGGCGCCCAGGATGACCTGCTTCTTGTTCTCGCTCATGGCGTCTCCTCAGACGGTCGCGTAGCGGTTGGGGACGGTCGACGGCAGGCCCAGCAGGGCGCGGAGCGGACCGTCGGGGTACTCCGCGCGGAATCGGCCGCGCGCCTGCAGAGCCGGGACCAGGTGGCGGGTGATCGCGGTGAGGTCGTCGGGCAGCGCGCCGGGGCGCAGGCGCACCCCGTCCACGCGGGCGTCCGACCAGTCGAGGAGCAGGTCGGCGAGGTCGTCCGCGGAGCCGGCGAAGATCGCGGCATCGGAGGTGAAGGGGGATCCGGCGGCCGCGTCGAGCCGGGCCAGGCGCTCGGCGCCGGATTCGGTCTCGCTGTCGAGGAACACGACCACATCGGCGTACACCCGCAGCCGCTCCCCGTCGCGCCCCACGCGCCGGACGGCCTCGTCGACCAGCGCGAGCACGGGGGCGGGGCCGTCCGTGAGCGTGGGGGTCACGAACAGTAGATCGGCGGCGCGGGCGGCGAACTCGTACGGAATCGGCGCGTGTCCCAGCGCCGCCACCACCGGCTGCCCCTGGGGCGGTCGCGGCGTGATCGACGGCCCGCGGACCGAGAAGAAGCGCCCGGAGAAGTCCGCGCGGTGCAGCTTGTCCCGGTCGATGAAGCGGCGCGTCGCGATGTCGCGGATCTCCGCGTCGTCCTCCCAGCTGTCCCAGAGCCGGCGGGCCACCTCCACGGCGTCGGCGGCCTCCTCGAACAGGTCGACGAGGGCCTGCGACGGCTGCGATCCGGCGAGTTCGGCGGGCGTCGGGTCCGCGATGGTCCGGCGCCCGAAATGCGCCGCCTCGGCCGCGGTCGGCGAGATGCGCGGCTGCCAGCCCGCGCGGCCGCGCGAGGTGTAGTCGAGGGTCGCGATCGCGGTGGAGACGTGGAAGGGCTCGGTGTGCGTGGTCGTCACGGTCGGTATCAGGCCGATATGGGAGGTCGACGGCGCGATCAGGGCGGCGATCAGGTGCGCGTCGACACGGCTGCGGACCCGGCCGACGTCGTGCGACGGTACGCGCAGGGCGTCCTCGATCGAGACGAAGTCGAGCAGCCCGGTCTCGGCCTCAGTCGCGAGGTCGGTCCAGTACCCCGCCGAACCGAGTTCCCGCGGCCGCGCGGCGGGTTCGCGCCAGGCGGCCGGGTGCCATCCTGCGCCGTCCAGCGCGACGCCGACATGCAGCTCCGGTGCCCTTCCCGTCGGCCGGTCCGCGGAGGAGGATGCGTTCTGCGCCATGTGGTTCCCGTCTCGTGTCGTCGGATCTGGACACTCACGTTCGTCCCGCGGCCGTCCGGCGTCAACGATTCGGATCATGCCGATCCGGGGGAAATATCCACGGCCACAGCGGGTTTGCACCCGTCGTGGAGACGATGCGAAACCGGGGATCCGCGCCGCCGAGGTCGTGGGGCCGCGCCCGGTGGGAGGTGCTGGTGTGTTGCCTCGCGGGATTCGCGACGCTGCTCGATTCGGGTGCGGTGGCGGTCTCCCTCCCCGCGCTGCGCGCGCAGCTCGACGCCACCCCCGGGCAGACCCAATGGGTGCTCGCCGCCTACTCCCTGGGATTCGGACTGGCATTGGTTCCGGCGGGCCGCCTCGGCGACGTGCTGGGCCGGCGCAGGCTGTTCCTGGGCGGGGTCGCGGTGTTCTCGTCGTCGGCGCTGGTCTCCGCCCTCGCGGACGGGGCCTGGCAGGTCGTGGCCGCGCGCCTGCTGCAGGGCGTCGCCGCCGGCGTCATCAGCTCGCAGGTGCTGGGCATCATCGCCGATCGGTTCACCGGGGTGCTCCGCGCCCGCGCGCTCGCCGCCTACGGCGTGGCGATCGGGCTGGCGGGCGTGGCCGGGCCGGTGACCGGGGGCCTGGTGCTCGGCCTGGCGGGGGAGGAGGCCGGTTGGCGGTGGGCGCTCGGGCTCAACGTCCCGTTCGGTGTGCTCGCGCTGGTGGGTGCCGCAGTGTTCCTGCGGCGCGACGGTGCGCCGCGCGGCGCGGCCCGGTTCGACCTCGTCGGGCTCGCGCTGCTGGCCGCCGCGGTGCTGCTGGTGCTGATCCCGCTCGTCGCGCGCCTCGGAGCGGTGGGCGCCGCCGCCTGCGTCGTCGCGGCCGGGGCGATCGTCGTGCTCCTCGTGCGCTGGGAGCGCGGCTACGCGCACCGCGGCGGTACCCCGGTGCTCGTCCCCGAGCTCCTGTCCGCGCGCGGCTTCACCCTCGGTGCCGGCGTGGCCACCTTCTACTTCGGTGCGGCGCTGTCCGCGAACACCGTCCTCACGATGTACCTGATCGAGCGCCAGGGGCTCAGCGCCCTGCAGGCGGCCCTGGTGCTGGTGGGAGGCGGCCTGGCCATGGCGGCGTCCTCCGGAATCGGGTGGCGGGTCGCCGCCCGGTTCGGCCGGGCGACGGTGGTCTGGGCCCTGGTCGCCGAGGCACTGGTCGTCGTCGCGTACGTGAGTGCCGTCGACCTGCTCAGCGGCCCGAGCGTGCTGATCGTGGTCGCGGCCCTGTCCACCGCCTCGGGCGTGGCGTCGGGCCTCGTCGACGCCCCCAATCGGGCCCTGACGCTGGAATACGCCCCGCCCGCGGCGAACGGCGTGGCGGCGGGCTTCCTCCAGCTGGTCCAGCGGCTGTCGGCGACGGTGGCGCTCACCGCGGCGTCGGGCCTGTACCTGGCCCGCCCGCACGACGCGAGCGGACTGGTTCTCGCGCTGGGGTTGTGCCTCGCGATGTTCGTCGCGGGTCTGTGCTGCGCGGTGCTCGATGCCCGGCGCCGCGCGACCCGCCCGAGTTCCGCCGAGCACCAGGTCACTAAGCTGACGGTGCAACCGGCACCGTGAATGAGGAGCGCAAGTGACCCGTCCCGTGGTATTGATCGCCGACAAGCTGGCACCGTCGACAGTGGAGGCGCTCGGTGACGACGTCGAGGTGAAGTGGGTCGACGGCCCCGACCGCCCCGCGCTGCTCGCCGCGGTCCCCGAGGCCGACGCGCTGCTCGTGCGGTCCGCGACCACCGTCGACGCGGAGGTCCTCGCCGCCGCAACCAAGCTCAAGATCGTCGCCCGCGCGGGGGTCGGCCTCGACAACGTGGACGTGCCCGCCGCCACCGAGCGCGGCGTCCTCGTGGTCAACGCGCCCACGTCGAACATCCACACCGCGGCCGAGCACGCCGTCGCGCTGATGCTCGCCACCGCCCGCCAGATCCCCGCCGCGGACAAGACCCTGCGCGAGCACACCTGGAAGCGCAGCGCCTTCAACGGCGTCGAGATCCTGGGCAAGACCGTCGGCGTCGTCGGCATGGGCCGCATCGGCCAGCTCGTCGCGCAGCGCCTCGCCGCCTTCGAGACCAAGATCGTGGCGTACGACCCCTACGTCAGCCCGGCCCGCGCCGCGCAGCTCGGCATCGAGCTGCTCACCCTCGATGAGCTTCTCGAGCGCGCCGACTTCATCTCGGTGCACCTCCCGAAGACCCCCGAGACCAAGGGCCTGATCGGCCGCGAGGCGCTCGCCCGGACGAAGAAGGGCGTCGTCATCGTCAACGCGGCCCGCGGCGGCCTCATCGACGAGCAGGCCCTCGCGGACGCCATCACCTCGGGGCACGTCTTCGGCGCCGGCCTGGACGTCTTCGAGACCGAGCCCTGCACCGACAGCCCGCTGTTCGAGCTGCCGCAGGTCGTGGTGACCCCGCACCTCGGTGCCTCGACGTCGGAGGCCCAGGATCGCGCCGGCACCGACGTCGCCAAGAGCGTCCGCCTGGCCCTGGCCGGCGAGTTCGTCCCGGACGCCGTCAACGTCAAGGGCGGCGCCGTCGACGAGGAGGTCGCGCCCTGGCTCGAGCTCACCCGCAAGCTGGGCGTGCTGCTGGGCGGCCTGCCCGGGCAGCTGCCGGAGAAGATCGGCGTCACCGTCCGCGGCGAGCTGGCCAGCGAGAACGTCGACATCCTGCAGCTCTCGGCGCTGCGCGGCCTGTTCTCGGCCGTTATCGAGGACGCCGTCACCTTCGTCAACGCCCCCGCCCTCGCGGAGGAGCGCGGCGTCACCGTCGAGCTGGAGAAGGTCTCGGAGAGCCCCAACCACCGCAGCCTGGTCGACGTGCGCGCCGTGTACGGCGACGGCACCGTCCAGAACGTCGCGGGCACGCTCTCGGGCCTGAGCCGCGTCGAGAAGGTCACCAACATCAACGGCCGCAACTTCGACCTGCGCGCCGAGGGCCTGAACCTGTTCATCGCCTACGGCGATCAGCCGGGCTCGCTGGGCAAGATCGGCACGCTGCTGGGCGATGCCGGCATCGACATCCAGGCCGCGGCGCTGAGCCAGGACGCCGAGGGTGCGGGCGCGACGGTGCTGCTGCGCGTCAGCCAGCCGGTCTCCGCCGAGGTGCAGCAGGCCATCGGCGACGCGGTCGCCGCCACCACCATCGCGCAGGTGGACCTGTCGTGAAGCTCGCGGTGATCGGCGGGGACGGCGTCGGCCCCGAGGTGACGGCGGAGGCGCTCAAGGTGCTGCGCGCGGTGGTCGGCGAGATCGAGACCACCGACTACGACCTGGGCGCGCGCCGCTACGAGCGCAACGGCGAGCTGCTCACCGACGAGGACCTGGCGTCGCTGCGCGAGCACGACGCGATCCTGCTCGGCGCCATCGGCGACCCGCGCAAGGTCCCGCCGGGTGTGCTCGAGCGCGGCCTGCTGCTGAAGATGCGGTTCGCGCTGGATCACCACGTGAACCTGCGCCCGTCGAAGCTCTTCCCGGGCGTCGAGTCGCCGCTGAAGAACCCGGGCGAGATCGACTTCGTCGTGGTCCGTGAGGGAACTGAGGGCGCGTACACCGGCAACGGCGGCGCGATCCGCGTCGGCACCCCGCAGGAGGTCGCCAACGAGACGTCGGTCAACACCCGGTTCGGCGCGGAGCGCGTGGTGCGCTTCGCCTTCGAGCTGGCGCGTACCCGGCGGAAGAAGTTGACGCTGGTGCACAAGACCAACGTGCTCGTCTTCGGCGGCTCGCTGTGGCAGCGCACCGTCGACGAGGTGGCGACCGAGTTCCCCGACGTCGCCGTGGATTACAGCCACATCGACGCGGCCACGATCTACCTGGTCACGGACCCGTCGCGGTTCGACGTCATCGTCACGGACAACCTCTTCGGCGACATCCTCACCGATGAGGCCGGCGCGATCTCCGGCGGCATCGGCCTGGCGGCGTCGGGCAACATCGACGCGACGGGCGCCAACCCGTCGATGTTCGAGCCCGTGCACGGCAGCGCCCCGGACATCGTCGGCCAGGGCGTCGCGGATCCCACCGCGGCCATCCTGTCGGCGGCGATGTTGCTGCGGCACCTCGGGAACGAGGACGGCGCGAAGCGGATCGAGGACGCGGTGACCGCGGACCTCGCCGTCCGTGGCGACGCCCCGATCCGCACCGTCGAGGTCGGCGACCGCATCGCCGCCGCCCTCAGCGCGTAGCAGCGCTCGATCGTCCGCCCGAGCCCGGATCCCTTCCCAGGAAGTGGTCCGGGCTCAGGCCGTTGTGCCTATTTCGCGGGGGCCGACGGTGCCGCCTCCGGCTGGTCCGCGCGCTTCGCGTCGGAGGGGACGAGCGGGTAGGCGAGCAGCGGGGCCAGGGCCACGAGGGCGAAGGCGGCGCCGAAGCTCGTCGCGTGGATCAGGGCGCCGAGGATCGGCCCGGCCGCGGTCGTGGCGACGAACTGCCCGGTGTTCTGGATCCCCAGCGCGCGGCCGCTGTAGAAGGGACCGGCCTTCTCGGCGATCGCGGTGAACGCCAGGCCATTGTCGGCGACGGTGACCACCGAGGCGATCAGCAGGACGACGACCGCGACGGGCGAGCCGAGCGCGGCGAGCGCGCCGAGCCCGGCCATCGACGCCGCGGCGGCGAGCGCGATCCACTTGATCGGTGAGGTCCGCGAGCCCAGCCGGTCCGACCAGGCGCCCGCCAGGATCCGTCCGCCCGCTCCGAGCAGCTGGCTCGCCGAGATCAGGAGCCCCGCGGTCGCCGGCGCCCAGTGCAGTCCGACGATCAGCCACGTGATGCCCCAGGTCCAGATCGCGCCCTGCGGCAGGACCAGCAGCAGCGAGACCGCGTGGATGCGGACGAGGAAGGAGTCCTCGCGGTAGGGGTTCGACCGGGCGTCCGCGGCCGCGGGGCCGGTCTCGGGCCGGGGCGGATCGACGATGAACGCCCACACCAGCACCACGGAGACCACCGCGATGACGAGCGGGACGAGCATCGCGGCGGTGAGTCCGGCACGGCTCGCCAGCAGTGGCATCGTCAGCGACAGCAGCGCGATGCCCAGGGGCTGCGAGGTCTGCCTGATCCCCATCGCCGTGCCGCGGCTGGACGCCGGGAACCAGCCGACCACGATGCGGCCGCTCGCGCCGTTGCCGCTCGCCGCCATGGCGGAGGCGACGAAGAGCGCGACGGCCGCGACGTACAGCGGGGCGTGCGCCGCGAACGCCGCGACGGCCGCCGCCAGGCCGACCACGGCTCCGGCCATGCTGATCAAGAGGACGCGCCGTTCCCCGTAGCGGTCGATCATGACGCCCCACAGGATCGTGGTGAGCAGCAGGCCGGCGGGCGCGGCGGCCGCGAACAGCCCGGCGCGCTGCGGGCTCAGTCCGCCCTGGATGAGCTGGGGGAGGAGGAACGCGGTGCAGTTCACGGCGGCGGTGGTGGTGATCGCGGCGGTCATCGAGACCACCAGGATCCACCAGCGGCGGGCGGCGGACATCTCCATCGCAACTCCCAACTAGTGAGACGACATGCTTACTATCTGAGACGAAGCCTAGTGGATCGAAGTATCGGAGTCGAACGGTAGGCTCGCGGCATGCGCCTTGCACGAATCGCCAGCAGTGACGGGGTCGCGTTCGCGGCCATCGAGGGTGACCCGGAGGACGGTGCCCGGGCCCGCGAGATCTCCGAGCATCCTTTCGGCACACCGGAGTTCACAGGCCGCAGCTGGGCGCTCGACGACGTGCGCCTGCTCGCGCCGATCCTCGCCAGCAAGGTGGTCTGCATCGGCAAGAACTACGCGGCGCACGCGGCGGAGATGGGCGGCGAGGCGCCCAAGGACCCCGTGATCTTCATCAAGCCCAACACCTCGATCATCGGCCCGCTCGCCCCGATCAAGCTGCCGCGCAGCTCGCAGCAGGTGGACTACGAGGGCGAGCTCGCCGTGGTCATCGGCCAGCCCTGCCGCGACGTCCCCGCCGCCCGGGCGAAGGACGTCATCCTCGGGTACACCGTGGCGAACGACGTGACCGCGCGCGATCAGCAGCGCCACGACGGCCAGTGGACCCGCGGTAAGGGCTACGACACCTTCTGCCCGCTCGGTCCCTGGATCGAGACGGAGTTCGACCCGTCGGACGCGCGGATCTACACCGAGCTCGACGGCCAGATCAAGCAGGACTCGCGCACGTCGCTGATGATCCATTCCATCGGCGACATCGTCGAGTGGATCTCGTCCGTGATGACCCTGCTGCCCGGCGACGTGATCCTCACCGGCACTCCGGAGGGCGTCGGCCCGTTCACCGCCGGCCAGCACGTCGCGGTCACCGTCGAGGGCATCGGAACGCTGACCAGCCTCGCCGAGGACCGCTGACTCACCGGCGGTCGACCACGCGGACGGTGGCTGGGTCGCCCGCGTGATAGGCGGTCCACGCGTCGTCGGCGGGCCGCGCGTCCGCGATGAAACCCGCCAGGGCGCGGCAGAAGCCCCGAGCGAGGTCGCGGTCCCGGCGGTCCACCGGCCCCAGCATCGGGGAGCCCGCGTAGGTCTTGAGCGCGTCGAAGGCGAACGGGAGATCGGCGCAGTGCGCGGCGCCCAGCGCCGACGGGTCGGGTTCGGGCGCACGGTCGAACCGGTATACGAACGCGGTGTCGCCCGCTGCTGTGTGGGACTCGGCGAGCGCGATCGTCTGCGCGCCGAAGACGGTCGTCGTCGCCGCGGCCTCCGCCGCGCGGTCCCGCGTTCCTGCTTGCGGAGGAAACGCGAGGAAGGCCGCCATCTCGTCGCGCGTGGTGCCGGTGAGGAGTGCACGGCCGGCCAGGGCCCCGTCCGCGACCGCCGCCGGCCACGCCCGCTCGGTGCCGAAGCCGCCGAGGACCGGGTACATCGGAGGGGCGACGCCGCGGGAGACCTCGCCGGCCAGGGCGCGGTACGCGTCGAGCAGCTGCGCCGCCGGTGGCGCACCGAGGGCTTCGGGCGTCGCGTCGTCGATGCCCGCGAGGGCGAGGAACCGCGCCGCGTGGGCCCGCGCTTCGTCCGGGTCCTGCGGTGGCAGACCGAACGGCCCGCTCTGGGCGATCACGCCGGTGACCCCCGGTCCGGTGGTGGGGGAGAGTCCGAGGTACAGCGCGGAGTAGGCGCCGGCGGACTGCCCGCCGAGGGTCACCCTGGCCGGATCCCCACCGAAGGCGCCGATGTTCCGGACGACCCAGTCGAGGGCGAGCGCCTGGTCGCGGACGCCGAGATTGTCGATCCCCAGCTCAGGCAGATAGAGGTAGCCCAGCGGGCCGAGGCGGTAGTTCGCGGTCACCACCACGATGTCGCCGGCGGCGGCGAGCCGGGCTCCGTCGTACCAGTTCCAGCCGCCGGATCCGCTCGTGAACCCTCCGCCGTGGAACCACAGCAGCACCGGTCGACCGTCGACGGAGCCGTCGCCGGGACGGGGCGACCAGACGTTGACCGTGAGGCATCCCGCCTCGTTCCAGTCGGGCGTCCGGGCACCCATCACCGCCTCCAGGCGCGACGGTCCCTGGGGCGCCGACGGTCCCGGCCGCGACGCGTCGCGCACCCCGATCCACGGCGGGGCGGCGGCGGGCGCCGTGAACCGCAGCGCCCCGATCGGATCGGCGGCGTAGGGGATCCCACGGAAGGCGGCTACGCCGTTCTCGACGATTCCGCGGACCGAACCCGCCTCGGTGGGGACGGTCGCTGTGCGCATCACGCCTCGAGGCTAGGCCGACAGCCCGCGGCGCGCCGGATCAGTCGGACTTGACGGCGAGGACGGGGATCGGCGAGTTCAGGATCAGCCGCTGACTGACGCTGCCGAGAACGGCCTTGCTCACGAGCGATCGACGGCGGACGGCGATCACCAGGCGCGTCGCGCCGCGCTCGTCGATCTCGTCGAGCACCGCGTCGACGGGGTCGCGGTCGCCGCGCCCCGTCCGCTCGACGACGGTGATCGGCACCTCGCCGTCGAATCCCGAGACGTCGAGCGTGGCGATGCCGAGGTTGACGGCCACGAGATCGGTGCCGAGGGACTTCGCCTCCTCGACGCCGGCGCGCAGGGCGACGGGGCCTTCGGTGGTGCCGGGAACCGCGACGATGATGGTCATGATGCTCCTCGAGTCGAGTACGGCCGGTCAGCGGAAGTCGCCGCGGGAGAAGGACTCCTCCAAGTCCTCCAGGGAGCGGCCGCTGGTGTTGGGCAGGGTCTTGTAGATCAGTACACCGAACAGGGCGCACACCACGAAGAAGGTGCCGTACGTACCGACGATGCCACCGACCTTGATCAAGGTGGGGAAGAGCTGCCCGACGAGAGCGTTCGTCAGCCACAGGACCAGCACCGATAGGCCCATGCCGAAACCGCGCAGCCGCAGCGGGAAGAGCTCGGACAGGCACACCCACACGGGCACGTTGAGCGCGGTCTGCATGGCGAGCACGAACAGGGCGACGAAGATCAGGACGGCGTAGGCCTGCACCTTGCCCTCGGGCAGGATCAGTGCGGACAGCACCGTCAGGCCGTGGCAGACGGTCACGCCGATCATGCCCATGATGATGAGCCTGCGCCGCGGGATCCGGTCGATCAAGAAGAACAGGCAGACCGCGCTACCGACGACCGCAGAGACGCCCATGAAGATGTTCGCGATGGGCGCGGCGGTGTCGCTGAATCCCGCCGTCTTGAGCATCTCGGTGCCGTAGTACATGACCGAGTTGATCCCGGTGAGCTGCTGGGCGATCGCGAGGATCACGGCGGCGAGCATGATGCGGCGGACCCACGGGATGGCCAGGTCTGCCCAGCCGCCGGTCTGGGCGGCCTCCTCCTCGCGCGCGAGCTCCTCGACCTCCGCCATCTCGGCCCGCGCGCGGTCCTCGGTGCGGACCTGCATGAGTACGGCGAGCGCCTCGGCGTCCCGTCCCTTCGAGATGTACCAGCGGGGCGATTCGGGCATCCGCAACATGCCGACGAAGAGGAAGACGGCAGGCACCGCGCACACCGCGAGCATGATCCGCCACACCCCGGGGTGGCCGTCGGGATTGGCGTCGGTGAGCGGGGGCCACACGCGGGCGATGATCGCGTTGATCACGAAGGCCAGTAGCTGGCCGATCACGATGGCCAGTTCGTTCCGCCCGCCGAGGGTGCCGCGCCGCTCCGTGGGGGCGAGTTCCGAGAGGTAGACCGGGACGACCACCGATGCTCCACCGACGGCGAGGCCGAGGACGAATCGGGCGGGCAGCATGACCGCGAGGTCATTCGCGAAGACCGCGCCGAGGGTACCGACGAAGAAGACGACCGCGAGGATGATCATCGTCCTGCGGCGTCCGATGGTGTCGGCGAGCCGGCCGCAGACCAGAGCGCCGACCGCGGCGCCGATGAGCAGCGTGCTCACGACCAGACCCTCGGTCGTCGTGGTGAGCCCCAGGTCGTGCTTCATCGGCTCCAGCGCGCCGTTGAGCACGCCGGTGTCGTAGCCGAAGAGCAGGCCGCCGAAGGTGGCGACGACTGCCACGAGGTCCATCCGTCGCTGGTGGGGGCCCGGTCTCAGGGGCGGCAGTGCTGTTCCGCCCTCCGGCGTGCTGGTGCTTCCGTGCGTCATGGTCGAGTCCTTCCGGCTGTCCGCGTGAGGTACATCACAGCAGACCGGTGTCGAGTTTGACAAGTAGTTTGAGAAGATTGAAAGAATGTCAGGACATGTAGATCGGGACTGTGGCATTCTCGAGGTGTTCGCTCGGCGAGACACGACGGAGATGGCACACGATGCACGACGAGACGCAGCAAGACCCGACCGCGGTGCGGGTCGCGGTGATCGGCATGGGCTGGATGGGCCGCGTGCACGCCCAGGCGTACGCCCGTGTGCCGCACCACTACCCGGACGGCCCCGCGGTGCCCGTGCTCGCCGCGGTGGCGGACGACGTGCCCGGGCGTGCGGAGACCTTCGCCGCCCGGTTCGGGGCGGACGCCGCGTACACCGACTGGCGTGCGCTCCTCGACGATCCGTCGATCCGGGCCGTCTCGGTGACGGTGCCGAACTTCCTTCATCGCGACATCGGCGTCGCCGTACTCGACGCGGGTAAGCACCTGTGGATCGAGAAGCCCGTTGGCCTTACCGAGGCCGACGCGGCCGCGGTGGCCGAGGCCGCGGCGCGGAACGACCGCCGCACCGCGGTCGGCTTCAACTACCGCAACGCCCCCGCGGTGGAGGCTGCCCGGACGCTGATCTCCGAGGGCCGGCTCGGCACCGTGACGCACGCCCGGTTCCGGTTGTTCAGCGACTACGCCGCCCATCCCGACGGCGCTCTCACCTGGCGGTACCAGCGAGACCGTGGCGGCAACGGCGTCCTCGGCGACCTGGGATCGCACGGCGTGGACCTGGTGACCTACCTGCTCGGCGATATCGACGCCCTCGTCGCGGACACGGCGATCTTCATCCCCGAGCGTTCGGAGCCCATCGGCGCCACCTCGGGGCATCAGCTCGCCCCCTCCGGTGTGCGCGGCCCCGTCGAGAACGAGGACTACCTGTCGGCGCAACTGCGCCTGGCCTCCGGCGCGCGCTGCGTGCTCGAGGCGAGCCGGGTCGCGGTGGGGGAGCAGAACTCCTACGGTTTCGAGATCCACGGGACCTCGGGCATGGTGCGCTGGGACTACCGGCGCATGGGCGAACTCGAGGCCGCGCTCGGCGACACCTATCAGGATCAGCCCGTGTCCACCGTGCACGTCGGGCCGGGGAGTGGCGACTACGCGGCCTTCCAGCCCGGCGCGGCGAACCCCATGGGTTACGACGACCTCAAGGTGATCGAGGCGCACCACTTCCTGCGTTCGATCGTCAGCGGCACCCCGCAGGGTGCCACGGTCGAGGACGCGGTCCGCAGCGCCCGCGCGCTCGACGCCATGACCCGCTCGGTCGACGAGGGGCGCTGGGTGACGCTCGCGTAGGCCGAGCCGGGGAGACGGTGCCGGCGGACTGCCGGCACCGTCGTCCGTCATGCGCTCGCGGACTCCGCGAGCAAGGACTCGGCCAGTGCCGCGTCGGCGGCGAGGAGGACCTCGGCCGCGACCGCGACTCCCTCCTCGCGGCCGAGCTCGGTGTCCTCGTGCTCGATGTTCACGAGCATGTCCGGGTCCACGTCGTGCAGTGCCCGGAGGAACTCGGTCCAGTAACCGACGTCGTGGCCCTTGCCCAGCGCGACGAAGTCCCATGCGGACTCCTTCGGCCACTCGTTGGCCCACTCGTCGCCGCCCAGGTTGGTGCGGGCCTCGTCCGGCCCCAGGCGGCGGAACGAGTTGTCCAGCACTCCGTTCAGCGCCGCGTACTCCGGGTTGATGCGCACGTCCTTGGCGGCGGCGTGCACGACCAGGTCGCCGAGGTGGCGGACCACTGCCACCGGGTCCATCTGCTGCCAGAACAGGTGTGAGGCGTCGAGCTCCACGCCGAGGTGCGTGGAGCCGGTCCGCTCGACCAGCTCGTGCACGGTCGCGCTGTTGAAGACGATGTTCTGCGGGTGCAGCTCGAGCGCGACCTTGACGCCGTGGTCGCGGGCGATGCGGTCGGTCTCGCGCCAGAAGTCGGTGGCGATCTCCCACTGGTGGTCCAGGACGTCGAGCGCGGCGGAGTTCCAGGCGTTGACCACCCAGTTCTGGTGCAGCGCACCGGGGTCGCCGCCGGGCAGGCCGGACATGGTGACGACGCGGTCCTGGCCCAGGCGGGCCGCGAGCCGGATCGAGCGGCGGATGTCGTCGGCGTGCATGCCGCCGATCGCGCGGTTCGGATGCAGCGGGTTGCCGTTGCAGTTGAGGCCGGCGATGGCGACGCCGGTGCCTTCGAAGATGCCGAGGTAGTCGTCGCGGGCCGTGTCGCTGACGAGGATGTCGGCGATGTTCGGCACGTGCACCGGCGGCAGGAAGCCGCCGGTGTTGAGCTCGATACCGGTGAGGCCCACCGCGGCGATCGCGCGGAGCGCGTCGGGCAGCGGGCGGTCGTGGTAGATGGCGTTGTACAGGCCGAGTTTCATTGGAGTCTCCGTCGGAGTCGGTCGGGAAGTGATCAGGACTGGTGGAGGAGGGCTGGCACGTCGACCGGCGCTCCACCCGCCACGGCGGACCGGGCGACGGCGTCGATGAGTTCCATGTTGTGCAGGCCGTCGGCGAAGTCGGCGTTGCGCGGCAGCGATTCGTCCACCGGCAGGCCCGCGACCTCCTCGAGCATCGCGCGGGCCTGGAAGACGAAGCCGTCGTTCTGGCCGATCCCCACGCCGGGCGCGTCCATCGCGAGGCCGCCGCGCCAGTACGGGTGGTCGGGGCCGAGCGTCACCGTCCGGGGCCCGCCCAGGGCGTGGTCCCCGTCGGTGAGGAGGACCCGGACCTGTCCCGGGTTGCGGAAGTCGAACGCGGCCGATCCGCGCTCGCAGAAGACCTCGAACTTCAGGGTGTTGGGGTGACCCGCGGCGACGCGGGAGACCTGCAGCGCCCCGGTCCCGCCGCCGGCGAAGTCGACGAAGAAGCCTGCCACGTCGTCGTTCTCGACGGTGTCGTGCTCGGCGCTGACGGCGCCGTGCTCGTGACCGATCACGCGGCCCAGCGGCCTCGGCCGCGTCGGGAACGCGGTGTGCAGCGTCGCTCCGCGCACGGTGGCGACGGGGCCGCCGAAGAGCTCGGCGATGTAGGTGAGGTGGCTGCCGACGTCGGCGAGGGCGCCGGACCCCGCGGGCCCCTTGAACCGCCAACTGATGGGTCCGTCGGGGTCGCAGGCGTAGTCGGTCCAGTACGCGCCGTCGAAGTTGATGAGCCGACCGAGGCGGCCGCTGCGCACCAGGTCGCCGAGCAGGGCGATGCCGGGCGAGCGCAGGTAGGTGAGGCCGATCCGGCCCAGGACGCCGCGCTCGGCCGCTGCGTCCGCGGCGGCCACCATGGCGCGGGCATCGTCGATCGTGTCGGACAGCGGCTTCTCGCAGAGCACGTGCTTGCCCGCGACCAGAAGGGATTCGACGATCTCGCGGTGCAGGGCGTTGGCCACGACGACGCTCACCACGTCGATGTCGTCGGCGGCGGCGATCGACTGCCAGGAGGTGTCGTGCCGCTCGAAGCCGAACCGGCGCGCGGTGTCCTGCGCCAGCGGCTCGTACGCGTCGGCGATGGACACCAGCCGCACGTCCGGCAGTCCGGGGCCGTAGACAGCGGTGGCGGCTCGGTAACCCGCGGCGTGCGCCTTGCCCGCCATGCCGGCGCCGATCACGGCGACGCCGATGCTGTTCCTGCTCATGTTCCCTCCTTCGGGTTGCTGTGCGCTCCGTCTCGACCTAGTGTCGATGTGAGTTGGAGCGCTCCAACAAGGATGAGCAATGTTCGTATGTCCTGTCAAGAGGGTGGCGCATGGAAGGTAAGCGACCGACGATCTACGACGTCGGGAGGCGGGCGGGGGTGTCGAAATCCTTGGTATCACTGGTCCTGCAGGGATCCCCGCGGGTCGGCGAGGCGTCTCGCCGGGCGGTGGAGGAGGCGATCGCGGAGCTCGGGTACCGGCCGAGCCGGGCGGCGGCGAATCTTGCGGCGCGGCGCACGCGCACCGTCGGAGTGCTGATCGACGACTACACGAACCTCTGGTTCGTCGACCTGGTGCGCGGCCTGCACGCCGCGCTCGGCCCGGCCGGCTACCGGCTGGCGGTCGTCGACGTCGCAACCGCGGATCAGGCTGAGGATCCGGTCGAGTCCATGCTCGCCATGCGGGTCGACGGGCTCGTGCTCGGCATGGACCCGCCGCGATCGCTACTGGCCCGAGACGGTGCCGCGCTGCCGCCGGTCGTGGTCGCGGGTACGCGGGCGGCGCACGACGCTCGGTTCGATGCGGTCGCCAACGACGACGCCGAGGGCGCACGCCTCGCGGCTCGGCACCTCGTGGAACTGGGGCATCGCACGCTCGGGCAGGTGTGCGCCGGCGGCGGCGCGGGTGAGGTGCGGCGCGCGGCGTTCTCCGTCGAGGCCTCGCGCCTCGGCGTGACCGTGGTGGACGCCTCCTGGCGCGGCGAGGCGTCGGACGAGGCCGGGTTCCGCGCCGCCGCCGAGCTGTTCGCGGCCGATCCCGGGATCACCGCGGTGTTCGCGGCGAACGACGTGATGGCCGTCGGCGTGCTCGGAGCGGCGCGCGAACACGGGCGGGACGTTCCGCGCGATCTCTCCGTCGTCGGCTACGACAACACTTCGCTGGCGTCGACCCGGTTGGTGGGGCTGACGACGGTCGACGACCGCAGCTTCGACGTGGGGAACCGGGCGGGTGCGCTCCTGTGCGACCGGATGGGGGCGGACGGCGGCGCACCGTCGGCGGCGCGCGACAGCGAGAGGGATGTTCTCGCACCGCGACTGGTCGTCCGGGGGACCACCGGAGCTCCCGGTTGAGCCGCAAGATCGCATCAATGTGCGTATGTCTGAACAAACACTGGGCAAGCGCTGTGATCTGTACTACATTCAGCTCAGCGAGTGGGTCGTCTCACTCGGTGAGGTCGAAGGGACACAGCAATGAAGAAGACCACGCAGCGGCCGCGAAGGCTCCGTACCCTGCTCGCCGCGACCGCGGCCGGCACGGCCGCGCTCATCACGGTGGTGGGTTGCTCGAGCACGGGCGGCGCGCCGCGCGACACCGGCGACGGCGGTGCCGGCGTCGGCTCGGCGGGCACGAAGCGCCTGACCATCGCCATGGTCACGCACCAGCAGCCCGGCGACACCTTCTGGGACCTCATCCGCAAGGGCGCGGAGATGGCGGCGAAGAAGGACAACGTCACCCTCCGGTACTCCAACGACCCGCAGGCGCCCAACCAGGCGAACCTGGTGCAGGCCGCGATCGACAGCAAGGTCGACGGGATCGCGCTCACGCTGTCCACGCCCAACGCCTTCCAGGCCGTGGTGCAGAACGCGCAGAAGGCGGGGATCCCGGTCTCCGCGTTCAACGCCGGCTACAACGACTACGCGCGCATGGGGATCCAGCAGTACTTCGGCCAGGACGAGACCACCGCGGGCGTCGCGGTCGGCGAGCGCCTCTCCAAGGAGGGCGCGAAGAAGGCCATCTGCATCATCCAACAGCAGGGTCAAGTCCAGCTCGAGTCGCGGTGCGCCGGCGTGCGGACCGGCCTCGCCGGCGGCACCGTCGAGAACCTCAACGTCAACGGCGAGGACATGACCGACGTGCAGTCGAAGGTCAACGCCAAGCTGCAGCAGGACCCGAGCATCGATACCGTCGTCGCCCTGGGCGCCCCGTTCGCGCTCACCGCTACCAAGGCCGTCGAGGGCGCTGGCGCCAAGCCCCGCATCGTCACCTTCGACACCAACGCGGCACTGGTCGGCGCGATCCAGAACGGCAAGGTCGCGTGGGCCGTCGACCAGCAGCCCTACCTCCAGGGCTACCTCGCCATCGACTCGCTCTGGCTGCAGATCATCAACGGCAACACCATCGGCGGTGGCCAGGCGGTGTTCACCGGACCGGCGTTCATCGACAAGACGAACGTCGACAAGGTCGCCGAGCTCGCCAAGGGCGGGACCCGCTGATGACCACCGACGAGGCCCTCGACCTGAGCACGCACACGCCCGTCACCGATGAGCGGGTCAAGAAGCAGAAGCCCCTGCAGCGGTTGATCCTGCGCCCCGAGGTGGGCGCGTTGATCGGCGCGATCGCGATCCTGATCTTCTTCCTGATCGTGGCGCCGCCCTTCCGCAGCCCGGAAGCCTTCGTCACCGTCCTGTATGCCAGTTCGACGATCGGCATCATGGCCTGTGGCGTCGCCGTGCTCATGATCGGCGGCGAGTTCGATCTGTCAACCGGTGTGGCCGTGACCTTCTCGTCCCTCGCGGCGTCGATGCTCGCCTACAACCTGCACCTGAACACCTGGGTGGGGTCCCTGCTCGCCCTGGGGCTGTCGCTCGCGGTGGGCGCCTTCAACGGCTATATGGTGATGCGCACCAAGATCCCCAGCTTCCTCATCACGCTGGCCACGTTCCTCATGCTCACCGGCATCAACCTCGCGGTCACGAAGATGGTCACCGGCCAGGTCGCCACCCCCACCATCGCGGACATGGAGGGCTTCCCGTCGGCGCAGGCCGTCTTCTCCTCGACGATCCACGTCTTCGGCGTCGGGCTCAAGGTCACTGTGCTCTGGTGGATCCTATTCACCGCGGTCGCCACGTACGTCCTCATGCGCACCCGCGTGGGCAACTGGATCTTCGCCGTCGGCGGCAACCAGGACTCGGCACGGGCCGTGGGCGTCCCAGTGACCAAGGTCAAGATAGGCCTGTTCATGTTCGTCGCCTTCTGCGCCTGGTTCGTCGGCCAGCATCTGTTGTACTCCTACGACACCGTCCAGTCCGGGCAGGGCGTCGGCAACGAGTTCTTGTACATCATCGGCGCCGTGATCGGTGGCTGCCTCCTCACGGGTGGCTATGGCACCGCGGTAGGTGCGATGATCGGCGCCTTCATCTTCGGCATGGTCAATCAGTGCATCGTCTACGCCGGTTGGAACCCCGACTGGTTCAAGTTCTTCCTCGGCATCATGCTGCTGTTCGCCGTGATCGCCAACAACGCATTCCGCAACTTCGCCGCAAAGAGGTGACCCGATGACCACGGACGATATTCAGGCCGAGACGCCCGAGACCGGCGACGACAAGATTGCGCTGATCGAGTTCAAGGAGGTCGGCAAGCAGTACGGCAACATCATCGCGCTCAAGGGGATCAACCTCCGTGTGTTTCCCGGTGAAGTCACCTGCGTGCTCGGCGACAACGGCGCAGGCAAGTCGACGCTGATCAAGACGATGGCGGGGCTGCACAAGCCCAGCGAGGGGGAGGTCCTCGTCGACGGCGAGGTGACCACCCTCGACTCGCCGAAGGACGCGCTCGCGAAGGGCGTCGCCACCGTCTACCAGGACCTCGCGGTCGTGGGGCTGATGCCGGTGTGGCGCAACTTCTTCCTCGGGCAGGAGCTGCGCTCGGGCCTCCTCAGGAGTCTCGACGTGCAGACCATGCGCGCGACGACGAAGGAGGAGCTGTTCAAGATGGGCATCGACCTTCCGGACGTGGACGCCCCCATCAGCTCGCTGTCGGGCGGCCAGCGGCAGTGTGTCGCGATCGCCCGGGCGATCTACTTCGGCGCCCGCGTGCTCATCCTCGATGAGCCGACGGCGGCGCTCGGCGTCAAGCAGTCCGGCATGGTCCTGCGCTACATCACGGCGGCCCGGGACCAGGGCTTCGGCGTCGTCTTCATCACGCACAACCCGCACCACGCGTACATGGTGGGCGATCACTTCGTGCTGCTCAACCGCGGTCGGCAGAAGCTCGACTGCACGTACGACGAGATCAGCCTCGAGGAGCTGACCTCGCAGATGGCTGGCGGCGACGAGTTGGAGACCCTCAGCCACGAACTGCGCAGGTGATCCGGTGGCGGCGACACTCCTGGAACGCTTCGGGCGCCGCCTGCGCGTCGCGATGATCGGCGGCGGGATCGGTAGCTACATCGGCGAGACCCATGCCATCGCGCTCCGCACCGACGGGCTGTGGGACCTCGTCGCGGGCGCCTTCTCCCGCACACCGGCGACGAACGCCGCCACTGCGCGGTCATGGCTTGTGGCACCCGACCGCACCTATGCCGATCACCGCACCCTCATCGCGGGGGAGTCCGCGCGGGCGGACCGCGTCGACGCGGTGATCGTCGCGACCAGGCCGGCCGGCCACGCCGAGATCGCCTGCGACCTACTGGCCGCCGGCTTCCACGTGATCTGCGAGAAGCCGCTCACCGACACCGCCGCCGGCGCCCGTCGGGTAGCGGCGGCGGTGGCGGGGTCGGGGCGCCGCCTCATGCTCACCCATTGCTACAGCGGCTATCCCATGGTCCGGCAGGCCAGGGAGATGGTCGCCCGGGGCGACCTCGGGCGGATCACCCTGGTCGAGAGCAGGTTCGCCGGCGGGATGTACGCGGCGAGCACCCCGCCCGGTTCCTGGCGGGTGGACGGGACGGAGGGCGGCGTCACCGCGCTGATCGCCGATCTCGGAACGCATGCCCTGCATCTCGCGGAGTTCGTCGCCGGCCGCCGCATCACGACGGTCGGCGCGGACCTCGCGCGGGTCGATCCCGCACACGTCGCCTTCGACAACGCCTACCTGACCCTCGGTTTCGACGGCGGCGCCCGCGGGCGGTGCTGGAGCACCTCGCAGGCCGCCGGGGCCACGCACGGCCTCGCGGTCACCGTCTACGGCGACCGCGGGAGCCTGGCCTGGGACCACGACACCCCGGAGACGCTGTGGTGGCGAGCCGCCGGCGAACCCGACCGGCTGCTGACCAAGGCCGGGCCCGGGGCGACCCCGGCGGCGACCGCCGCATCCCGGTTCACCGCCGGACACCCCGACGGGTACGCCCTCGCCTTCGCGAACCTCTACCGCGACTTCGCCCTCGCGCTGCTGGCGGATGCGTCGGGCGAGGACCCTGCCCCGTACCTGGCGGACCTCCCCGGCGTCGACGACGGCGTCCGCACCCTCGCCTTGGTCGAGGCCGCCGTCCGGTCCGACGAGGCCGGTCGCCCCGTGTGCATCGACACCTGACCATCACCGACCCGAATCGAGCACCGCATGACCGAGCCGATCCGCGTGGCCCTCGTGGGCTGCGGCAACATCGCCCTGGGTTTCCACATCCCCGCCTACCTCTCCGCGGACGACCGGTTCCGCATCGTCGGCATCGCCGATCCGACACCGGAACGGCTCGAGCTGGGGCGCGTCGCGGCCGGGCTCACGCCGGAGCAGGTACATGCGGACGTCGCCGACCTGCTGGCGCGCGACGACGTCGACGCGCTCGACCTGTGCACCCCGCAGCACCTGCATCGCGACGTCGCGATCTCCGCGGCCCGCGCCGGCAAGCACGTGCTGTGCGAGAAGCCGATCGCCGCCGTCCCGGCGGACGCCGAGGCCATGCGCGCCGCGGCTGAGGAGGCGGGAACCGTACTCGCCGTGGTCGCCAACTACCTGTTCTTCCCGGAGGTGGTGGCACTCACCGCGATCATCGACTCCGGCGAGCTCGGCGAGATCCGCACGGCGCGCGTCGACATGCTGGGTGTGCTGGACCTGCCGGGCGCGGCGGGCTATCGGCCCGCGTGGCGGCACGATCCCGCGCAAGCGGGCGGGGGCGTCCTGGTCGACATGCTGCACGGGGTGTACCTCGCCGAGGCACTCCTGGGTGCCCGCGCGGAGCGGGTCTCCGCGTTCGTGGACAGCTCGACCGACGGCGACGCCGTCGACGGAATCGCGTTGTGCCGCCTTGAGGCCGGCCGCCGCGTCGCGATGGTGAACATCGCGTGGGGCAGGGGCCAGGGCGGCATCGCGGTCGAGGGCACCCGCGGCCGCGCGGTCGCGCATTACCGCGCGGACGGGACGATGCCGTGGGCCCCGTTCGAATCCCTCACCGTCACCACGGAGTCCGGGACGCGCACCGTCGACCTGCCGGCGGGCGCCGAACTCGAGCCCCTCATCGCCGCGTCGATGCGCGACACGGTGCTCGACTTCGCCGACGCGATCGACGGCGGCCGCGCGCCGGCCGTCGACGCCGCGGTGGCCCGCCACATCCTCGAGATCACCGTGGCCGCGTACGCGTCCGGCGCGCTCGGCGCGACTGTGGCCCTTCCGCTCGACGGCGCGCTGTTCACTTCCGGTGTCGCCGGACTCGCGGAGATCGGCGTCCCCGACGACTCCTTCGTCCGTCGCCGGGGACTGTTCGGCCTGACGGTGCCGGCGGCGTCCGGGATCGGGGGCTGACGTGCAGATCGGATTGCTCACCGACAGCCTCTCCGAGCTCACCCGCGCCGAGGCCCTCGACACGGCCGTGGACCTCGGCGTCGAGACCGTCGAGATCGGCCTGGGCGGCGCGCACGGCGGGTGGTCGCCGGCACCCCATGCGGACGTGCAGAAACTCCTCCGCGACGCCGACACCCGCGCCCTGCTGGCCCGCGACATCGCCTCGCGGGGCCTGCGACTCGAGGCCTTCAACGCCGCCGGCAACCCGCTGCACCCCCGGCACGGGGAGCGCGACGCCGCCATCCTGCGCGGCGCCCTGCAGCTGGCGCAGGAGTTCGAGATCGACACCGTCGTCACGATGTCGGGACTCCCCGGCTATCCGGGCGATACCGTGCCGCCGTGGATCACCACCGTATGGCCGCCGGAGAACCTGGAACTCCTGGACTACCAGTGGGAACGGGCCATCGACTGGTGGGGGCCGATCGCCGATGAGGCTCGCGCTCGCGGCGTACGGATCGCCGTCGAGATGCACGCCAACCAGCTCGTCTACAACGTGCCCGGCCTCCTTCGGCTGCGCGCCGCCGTGGGTGATGTGGTGGGCGCGAACTTCGATCCCAGCCACCTCATCTGGATGGGCGCCGATCCGCTCGCCGCGATCCGCGCCCTGGACGGCGCGATCCATCACGTGCACGCCAAGGACACCCGCATCGAGGACCGCGCTGCGGTCGCCTCGCGGCTCGAGACCGTCCCGAATCCGCGCACCGGCGAGCGGGCCTGGAACTACGTCGCCGTCGGCACCGGACACCCGGACGGGGTCGACTTCTGGGTGCGGTTCATCGCCGCGCTCCGGCACGCCGGGTACGACGGCCCGCTGTCCATCGAGAACGAGGACTACACCCTGGGCCAGCGCGAATCCGTCGCCCTGGCCGTCGAGACCCTGCGTGCCGCGCAGAACCTGGAGGAGGTGCGATGAGCAGGATCAGGATCGCGGTGCTGGGCTGCGGCCGGATCGGGCGCGTGCACGCCGACTCGGTCGCGGTGAGCGACCGCGCCGAGCTGGCGTGGGTCTTCGACCCGATCGAGGCGGCGGCGAGAGAGGTCGGCGAGCGCTTCGGCGCCGCGTGGACCACTGACGTCGAGGAGGTCCTCGAGGCGCGTGACGTGGACGCCGTCGTGGTCGCCTCGCCGACGCCGACGCACGTCGACCTGCTCACCCGCGCCGTGCGAACGGGACGGACCGTGCTGTGCGAGAAGCCCATCGACCTCGACATCGCCCGGGTCGACGCCTGCCGCGCCGATCTGGGCGACCTCACCGACAGGGTGATGCTCGGCTTCAACCGCCGGTTCGACTCCTCCTTCGCCGAGGTCCGCGGTCGCGTCGACGCGGGCGAGATCGGCCCGCTGGAGCAGCTGACCATCGTCAGCCGCGACCCCGCGCCGCCGCCGGCGGACTACGTCGCCTCGTCGGGTGGGCTGTTCCGGGACATGATGATCCACGATCTCGACCTCGCCCGGTTCTTCCTCGGCGAGGTGGTAGCGGTGTCGGCGCTGGGATCGAACCTGGTCTCCGCGGAGATCCGCGCGGCCGGCGACATCGACGGCGCCATGGTCGTGCTGCGCGGCGCCGGCGGGCAGCTGGCGACGATCACCAATTCCCGGCGCTGCGCCTACGGCTACGACCAGCGGCTGGAGGCCTTCGGGGCGCTGGGCGCGCTTAGTGCGGCCAATCAGCACGCGACCTCCGTGTCCTTCTCGGGGGCCGCGCACACCGGTGCTGCGGGGCCGGTTCTGAACTTCTTCCTGGACCGCTACACCCCGGCCTATCGCGCGGAGCTCGACGCCTTCGTCACAATGACCGAGACCGGCGGTGCGGCATCGCCCGGATTCGACGACGGTCGTGCGGCGCTGGTGCTCGCCGACGCCGCCGCGGAGTCGCTCCGGACCGGCGCGGTGGTGGAGGTCCGGGCGTGACGGTGCGCTGGGGCCTGCTATCGACATCGGGGATCGGCCGGGTCGCCGCCCGCGCGATCGCGGCCGCGGACGGCGCAGGGCTCGCCGCCGTCGCGGGGCGTGATGCCGACCGCGCGACGGCATACGCCGCCGAGGTCGGGGCGCCCGTCGCGTACGGAAGGTACGAGGATCTGCTCGAGGACACAGGCATCGACGCGGTCTACGTGCCGCTGCCGATCACGCTCCACGGTGAGTGGGCGATCCGGGCGCTGGAGGCGGGGAAGCACGTGCTGTGCGAGAAGCCGCTCACCCTGGACCCGGATGAGGCGACGGCCGTCTTCGACGCCGCGGAGCGCGCGGAGCGGCACGCGATTGAGGGCTTCATGTGGCGCCTTCACCCGCAGACGCTGCTCGTCCGCCGCCTGCTCGCGGAGGGCGCGATCGGTGAGCTCGCGCTCGTCCGCGCCGCGCTCAGCGTGAGCGCCCCCGCTGGCGACATCCGGCGTACGACGGCCCTCGGTGGGGGCGCGTTGGCGGACCTCGGCGGGTACTGCGTCAGCGCGGTGCGGCTGTTCGGCGGCGAGCCGTCGACGGTGCGCGCCGTACGGGTCGCCGATCCGGCCGGTACCGGCGCCAGCCACGATCTGCGTGCCTCCGCGGTCCTCGAGCTGGAGGGCGGCGTCCTCGGGCTGATCGACGTCGGACTGGACCTGGAGCGGCGCGATCAGCTGGAGCTCGTCGGCACTGCCGGACGGATCGTCGTCGACGACCCGTGGCTGTGCCGGTACGGCGCCGTCGAGCTGATCCGTGGGGAGCGGTCCGAGCGGCTGCCCGCGGACCCGGACGGAGCCTTCCGGCTCACCGCCGCCGGCCCGGACAACGAGGACGCCTACCGGATCGAGTTCGAGGCGGCGAGCTCCGCCTTCGCGGGCGGGGCGGAGCCGGTCTTCGGCCGGAACGACGCGATTGCGCAGGCCCGTGTCCTCGCTGCCGCGCGGCGGTCCGCCGCGGAGGGCGTCACGGTCGTCCTGTAGCCGCCTCCGACACCACCCGCCCGACGGTGCCCGTCACCGTCGGGCGGTGGCGTGTCCGCCGGCGTTCGCCGGGAGGCGCAGCGCCCCGAGGAGGGGGAGCAGGAGCAGCGCGGCGAAGGGGACGAACGCGACCCGGTAGCCCAGCTCGACCGCGTCCGGCCCGGCCCATGACGTGCCGAGGCTCGCGGCTGCGGCGGCCGCTGCGATGCCGAGGGCGGTGCCCACCTGCTGCAACGTCGCCGACAGTCCGTTCGCCGCGGGCAGCAGCTCGCGCGGCACATCGGCGAACATCAGGGTGTTGTAGGCGCTGAAGCCGATGGATCGCACCACCCCGGAGAGCACGAGGAGCGCGGCGATGAGCGGTGCGGGCGTCGACGAATGCACCCAGACGAAGGCGAGGAGCGTCGCCCCGCCCGCGACGATCGACCACACCACGGTCCGGCGGAAGCCCAGCCGCCGGATGATCGGTGAGGTGAGCGGCTTGATCCCCAGGTTGCCGAGGAAGACCGCCGTCACCATCGCGCCCGCAGCGGCAGCGCTCCATCCGAACCCGGCCTGGAAGAGCAGTACGAAGAGGAAGGGCGCGCCCGTGATCACGAGGCGGTAGGTCGATCCGCTTACGTTGCCCACGCGGAAGGTCTGGATGCGCATGACAGCCGGCTCGAACAGCGGGTGCGCGCGCCGTGTCATGCCCCGCGCGGCCATCGCCGCGAGTAGGACGGCGACTCCGAGCAGTCCGGCCACCGCCCACGGTCGTCCGCCCTGGAGCAGCTCGACGCCTCCGGTCAGGCACACGACGGCGCCCGCCGTGACGAGGTAGCCCCAGCGATCGAACGGCGTGCGGATCGGCTGCTCGGTCCGGGGGATCAGGAACGCCCCGCCGATCGCGAGGGCCACCCCGATGGGCAGGTTGAGAGCGAAGATCCAGCGCCATCCCAGCGTGTCGGTGATGACGCCGCCGAGGAACGGAGCGATCACCGGCGCGACGAGGGACGGCCAGGTCAGGTATGCCATCGCCGCGAGGAGGTCGACCGGGCGCACGGCTCGCAGCACCGCGATCCGGCCGACCGGGATCATCAGTGCCCCGGCGATCCCCTGTAGGACGCGGAAGAGCGTCAGCGACAGCAGGTCCGGCGCGAGAGCGCACGCGACGGATGCGACAGTGAACGCCGCGACGGACCACAGGAAGACGCGACGCGCGCCGTACCGCTCCGCGACCCACCCCGCCGCGGGGATCGCGACCGCCACCGCGAGCAGGTAGCCGACGATCGCGGGGCTGACGCCGGCCGGGGTGACCCCGAAGTCTCGGGCCACCGCCGGCGCGGCCGTCTGCAGCACGGTGCCGTCGAGGTTCTCGAGGAACAACGCGCCCGCGACGAGCAGGGCGAGCGGGCGGCTGAAGCTCGTGCCCTCCCGCCGACCGGTCCGGGCGACGATGCGCATCATGTCCATATGTTCGGTCAAAGACTCTCGAGGCGCAAGCCGTCAGTCGTAGGCGCCGCGGACCTGCTGATCCCAGTCGATCACCGAGCCGGTGACCACGCCGCTGGCGTCCGAGAGCAGGAAGACCACCGCGGCGGCCGCGTCCTGCGCAGAGGCGAGGCGCCCCGCCGGCAACCCGCGCCCGGCACGCTCGGCCCAGTCGTCCGGAGCGTCGTGGAACTGCTTCTGCACCAGGGCCTCGCCCTCCGTCTCGGTCCAGCCGATGTTGAGGCCGTTGATCCGGATCCGGTCGAAGCGGTGGGCGTGGGCCGCGTTCTTCGTGAGCCCGATCAGCCCGGCCTTCGCGGCGACGTACGGCGCCAGGTAGGGCTGCCCGCCGTGTGCCGACATCGAGATGATGTTGACGACGGTTCCGGGGGCACGTCGTGCGCGCATGTCGCGCACCGCGGCGGCCATCGTGAAGAAGGGCGCCCGGAGATTGATCGCGACGTGCTCGTCGAACAGCTCCGGCGTGGTCCCGGTCAGGGTGCCACGAGACGTGAGGCCCGCCGCGTTGCAGAGGCAGTCGACGCGGCCGAGAGCCTCGACCACCGCCTCCACCGACCCCGTCGCCTGCGCCGGATCGGCGACGTCGGCCCGAACGAAGACCGCCTCCGTGCCGTCCGCGCGGAGCGCGTCGCGGAACGCCTCGCCCGCGGTGGCGTCCCGTCCCGTGAACGCGACCGCGGCGCCCGCCGCGGCCGCCGCCCTGACCACCGCCGCTCCGACGCCGCGGCTCCCACCGGACACCAGCACCACCTTGTCCGTCAGCTCCCCGCCGACCCGCGCCGTCACGGGCGGTGCCGCTCATCGAGGGCCGCGAGCTCCGCGGCGAAGAAGTCCGGGGACATCCCGGCCGCCAGCGCGCGGCGGGTGAGCTCGGCCTGCGTCTCGCCGTGCATGCCGCCGAGCGGCTGATCGAGGTCCAGGTTCGAGGGGAACGCGTAACCCTCGGCCGAGGCGGCGACGAGGTTTTCCACGGCGCGGTCATCGCCGGTCGCGGCGAGCGATTGCAGCTCGGGGTAGACGGCGCGCAGGATCGCGGACCGGTCCACGGCGTCCATCGCGCGCCCGAACGCCGAACTGATCTGCAGCAGGTTCGCCATCCGGCGGATGCCCGCCGATCGGTTCGAGCCCGCGGCGTGGAACAGCGCCGGGTTGAAAAACACCGCGTCGCCGGCGCGCAGCGGGAGCTGAACGTGGTTCGCCTCGAAGTAGCCCCGGAACTCCGGGAGGTTGAAGGCGAGGTAGCCGGGCTCGTAGCGCTGGGAGTACGGCAGGTACAGGGTGGGACCCGATGAGACGGGCATGTCCACCTGTGCGACGGCGCCCTGCAGTGTGAGGGCGGGGGAGAGCTGGTGCGTGTGCCGGGGGAAGCGCTGCGCCGTCTCCGGCTCCATGAAGCCGAGGTGGTAGTCGCGGTGCGGGGACTGCGCGGTCCCCCCGGGGTTCACCACGTTGATCGCGGACGTCACCTGGTACATCGGCCCCAGCCAGGCGGTCGCGACCAGCGCGAGCACGTCGTTGGCGTAGTACCGCGCGAACGATGCCGGATCGCGCAGCGCGTGCTTGCTCAGGGCGTTCCAGATCCGGTCGTTCGCGCCCGGCGCGGCGAAGTGGTCGCCGCCGCCGGAGCCGTTCACGCGCTGTTCGGCGATCATGGCGGTGAACAGCGCCGTCGACTCGTCGAGGCCGTGCCGGTCGTCGAAGGCACCGTCGAAGACGACGATGCCCGGGCCGGTCAGGAGCGCCCGCGCCAGCTCGTCGGACAGGTGCTCGCGCCTGTCCGGATCGGCCGCAGCCTCCGTGGCCGCGGCGCCGTAGAACAGGACCCCGCGTACCGCCCGGTCCGCGTAGGGGTAGGCGGCCACGTCGGTCTCGAACTCGAGTTGCGCCGTGAAGTCCTCGAGGCGGCAGTCGGCCGCGCTGATCCGGCCCGTGCGGTCCGGCGCCCCGGTCCGGGCCGAGAAGATGGTGGGCATATCGCTTTCCTGACGTCGATGCGAAGCGGGAGTGGGGAATCGGTGTCCGCCCCCGGGTTCATCGTGGCAAGCTGTCGAGGTCCCGGGTAGCCCGGAAAACCCTCAAGAATCCCTCAGCACGAGGAGGCCCGCGGTGGCGTACTCCCATCCGATCCGCGAGATCGCGCAGCAGGCGGGCGTCAGCGAGGCCACCGTCGACCGCGTGCTCCACGGCCGCGTGGGGGTGCGAGAGGGGACGGCGGCACAGGTCCGGCAGGCGATCTCCGATCTCGACCGGCAGCGCTCGCAACTGCGGCTGTCGGGTCGCCGGTTCATGCTCGATCTCGTCATGGAGACTCCGCGCCGCTTCTCGGACCTGACCCGCGCCGCGCTGGAGGCCGAGCTCCCCACCTTGCGACCGGCGGTCTTCCGCGCCCGCTATCACGTGCGGGAGGCGTGGGAGTCGGAGGAACTCGTCGCGGAGCTCGACGGCATCGCGCGCCGCGGTAGCCACGGCGTCGTCCTCAAGGCTCCGGACACTACAGCGGTCGCGGCTGCGATCGCGCGCCTGACCGCTCGCCGCATCCCCGTCGTCACTGTCGTCACCGACGTTCCGCAGAGCGCCCGGATCGCGTACGTGGGCATGGACAACCGTGCCGCGGGCGTGACCGCGGCGCACCTCGTCACCCAGTGGGTGGGGGAGTCGCGCGGAGCCCTGCTCGTCGTCACCAGCGGCCGGTTCTTCCGGGGCGAGGAGGAACGGGAAACGGGGTTCCGCAGCGAGATCCACCGGACCGACCCGGCGCGGCGGATCATCGGCATCGCCGATACGGGTGGCCTCGATGCGGTGTGCCGCCGGGAGGTCGCCGCGGTGCTCGCGAGCGCCCCGGACATCGCCGCGGTCTACTCACCGGGTGGAGGCAACCGGGGGATCATCGCGGCGTTCGATGAGGTAGGAAGGAGATATCGCGGCTACATCGCACACGATCTCGCCGAATCGAACCGCGAACTGCTGCTGGCGGGTCGGGTCTCGGCGGTGCTGCACCACGACCTGCGGGCGGATCTGCGCGGAGCCGCTCACGCGATCATGGCCTTCCACGGCGCGATCGACGGTTCGCACCGGCCGCGGCCCACCGCGATCCAGATCGTCGTGCCGCCTAATCTGGCGGCGGTGGACGGCTAGCGGCTGAACACTGAGACGTCGAAGAAGTACCGCGACGCCCGGTACACGTGGCGGCCCAGCTCAATGGCGGTGCCAGACTCGTTGAAGGCCACGCGCTGCATCGTGAGGACGGCGCCGCCGGCCGGCTCGTCGAGGAGCCGGGACTCCTCGTCGTCGGAGATGCGGGCGCCGATCCGCTGCTGCGCCTGGGCGATCGTGATGCCCCGCCCGCGCAGGCACTGGTACAGGCCCTTGCTCTGCAGCTCGTCGGGGGCGGGGGCGAGCTCGGCGGGAATGTAGTTGGAGAGGATGGCGAGCGGCACGTCGTCCGCGCTGCGCAGGCGCCGGATCGACACCACCTGGGCGTCGTGCTCGATGCCCAGCTCGTCCGCGATCTCCTCATCGGGCCGGCCGAGCCGGTAGTCGAGCAGCTCCGTCGACGGGGTCTGGCCCGCGGCGATCAGGTCCTCGTACAGGCTGGTGAGCTCGACCGCGCGGTGCACCTCGTTGCGCACCACTTGGGTGCCGACGCCGCGCTTGCGCACCAGTAGGCCCTTGTCCACGAGCGCCTGGATCGCCTGCCGCGCAGTCGGGCGAGAGAGGGTGAGCCGCTTGGCGAGGTCGATCTCGTTCTCGATCCGGTCGCCGGGCACCAGCTCGCCGTTCAGGATGGAACGTTCGAGGGCCTGCGCCAGCTGGTAGTACAGCGGCACGGGGCTGGTGCGGTCGAGCTCGACCGAGACCGGGGCAGGCGACATGCGATGCAGTCTAGTGCACCTATCCGGGAAATGCGGACGCTGCTCGGTGCTTGTTCGTACAATCGTCCCTTGGGGTACGTGGGCACTATATGTCCGCACATGAGAGACGAATGTCTGGCCCGACTCGCGCCCATCAGCGCCCAGAGGCCGCGGCTTCCAGTATTGAATCTGCTGGTAGAGACCTCTTGAAGTATGTCGCCCCCTTCTGTTAGATTGACAGGACAAATGAGCGGGAGTGATCCACATCTCGTCCGGGACCAGGCTAAGGAGGGCCTCCCACATGACTGACGCTGGTACCCACGGTGCCCCGTTCGACCTGATCACCATCGGGCGGGTCGGGGTCGACATCTATCCCCTGCAGGACGGTGTCGGACTCGATCGCGTCGAGACCTTCGGCAAGTACCTCGGGGGCAGCGCGACCAACGTCGCCGTCGCCGCGGCCCGTCACGGCCGACGTTCCGCGGTCATCACGGCGACCGGCGCGGATCCGTTCGGGCGCTTCGTTCATCAGGAGCTGGTACGCCTCGGCGTCGACGACCGGTACGTGGGCGAGGTGCGCGGCTTGAACACCCCCGTCACCTTCTGCGAGATCTTCCCCCCGGACGACTTCCCGCTCTACTTCTACCGCGACCCGATCGCGCCGGACCTCATGCTGGACGACGACGCGCTCGACCTCGACGCGATCCGCTCCGCGAAGATCTTCTGGGCCACCGTCACCGGGCTCTCCCGCGAGCCCAGCCGGTCCGCGCACCACACGGCGTGGAACGCCCGCGGCCGCACTCCGCTGACGGTCCTCGACCTCGACTACCGGCCCATGTTCTGGGAGTCCGCCGAGGTCGCTAGCCAGGAGGTGGGCAAGGCCCTCGAGCACGTCACCGTCGCCATCGGCAACCGCGAGGAGTGCGAGGTCGCGGTCGGCGAGACCGAGCCCGGCCGTGCGGCCGACGCCCTGCTGGAGCGCGGCGTCGAGCTCGCCGTGGTGAAGCAGGGTCCCAAGGGCGTCCTCGCGAAGACCCGGGACGAGAGTGTCGAGGTCGCACCGCACTTCGTCGACGTGATCAACGGTCTCGGCGCCGGTGACGGCTTCGGCGGGGCCGTCTGCCACGGCCTGCTCGCGGGCTGGCCGCTCGAGCGGGTCCTGCGCTTCGCCAATGTCGCCGGGGCCATCGTCGCCTCGCGCCGCGAATGCTCGACCGCCATGCCCACCACCGACGAGGTGGAGTCCGTCATCGAGGAACGGGACAACAACCATGTCTGACACCGCCCGCACCACAGGCCCGCTCACGGCGGGCGATTTCGACCGGCTGCGCGCCGCTCGGCACGAGAACCCCGACGCCATCGCCGACGTGCTCGGCGCACGGATCCGCCGCCCCCTCGTCCGCGGCGACCGCCGGCTGCTCATCGTGGCGGCGGACCACCCGGCCCGCGGCGCGCTCGGCGTCGGCTCCGACGCGATGGCCATGGCCGACCGGTACGACCTGCTGCAGCGGATGGCGCTCGCCCTCTCCCGCCCCGGGGTCGACGGGGTGCTCGGCACCCCCGACGTCATCGAGGACCTCGCGCTGCTGGGCCTGCTCGACGACAAGATCGTGGTCGGCTCCATGAACCGGGGCGGCCTGCGCGGCGCGGCGTTCGAGATGGACGACCGGTACACCGCGTACGACGTGCCCGCGATGCGGCGCGACGGCCTGGACTTCGGCAAGCTGCTCGTGCGCGTCGACCTCGACGATCCAGGCACCGTCGTCACGCTCGAGGCCACGGCCCGCGCGGTCGATGCCGGGGCGGCCGCGAAGCTCCCGATCATGCTGGAGCCCTTCATGAGCCGTCGCACCGACGGTCGGGTCGGCAACGACCTCTCCACGGAGGCCGTCATCAACTCGGTCGCCATCGCCTCCGGCCTCGGGAACACCTCCGCCTACAGCTGGCTCAAGCTCCCAGTGGTCGACGACATGGAGCGGGTGATGGCGGCGACGACGCTGCCGACCCTGCTCCTCGGCGGCGACCCCGGCGGCGACCCGGCGGCGGTCTACGCCTCGTGGGCCAAGGCCCTCGCCCTGCCGGGCGTCCACGGCCTCGTCGTCGGACGCACGCTCCTCTACCCGCGCGACGGCGACGTGACCGCCGCCGTCGACACCGCCGCAGGCCTCGTGCACGGCGCCTGAAGCCCGCCACCTCCTACTCCGCAAGAAGGAGCCGCTCCATGACCACCACCGAGACCCTCACCGTCGTCCCGCACTGGATCGACGGTGCCGAGTACCCGTCCTCCAGCGGCCGCACCGCCGACGTCTACGACCCGGCGCTGGGCGTCGTGACCAAGCGGGTCGCACTCGCCGACCGCGCCGAGATCGACGCTGCCGTGGCCTCCGCCAAGAAGGCTTCGGAGGCCTGGGGGGAGCTCTCCCTCGCCAAGCGCCAGTCTGTGCTGTTCTCGTTCCGCGAGCTGCTCAACGCCCGCAAGGGCGAGCTCGCCGAGATCATCACCAGTGAGCACGGAAAGGTCCTCTCCGACGCGCTCGGCGAGATCAGCCGCGGCCAGGAGGTCGTCGAGTTCGCCTGCGGCATGGCGCATCACCTCAAGGGCGAGTACAGCGAGCAGGTCTCCTCCGGGATCGACGTCTACTCCACCCGCCAGCCGCTCGGCGTGGTCGCGGTGATCAGCCCGTTCAACTTCCCGGCCATGGTGCCCGCCTGGTTCTTCCCGATCGCGATCGCCGCCGGTAACGCCGTCGTGCTCAAGCCCAGCGAGAAGGACCCGTCGGCCGCGATCTGGATGGCGGAGCTGTGGCGCGAGGCCGGCCTGCCCGAGGGCGTGTTCACGGTGCTCAACGGCGACAAGGAGGCCGTCGACGGCCTGCTGACCCACCCGGACGTCGCCGCCGTCTCCTTCGTCGGTTCGACGCCCATCGCCCGGTACGTCTACGAGACCGCCACCGCGCACGGCAAGCGGGTCCAGGCCCTCGGCGGCGCCAAGAACCACATGCTGGTGTTGCCCGACGCCGACCTCGCCCTCACTGCCGACGCCGCGATCAACGCCGGCTTCGGTTCCGCCGGCGAGCGGTGCATGGCCATCTCGGTCGTGGTCGCCGTCGAGCCCGTCGCCGACGCACTGATCGCGGAGATCACCGATCGCATGGCCGGGCTGCGGATCGGCGACGGCCGCCGCGGTTGCGACATGGGACCGCTCGTCACGCGAGTGCATCGCGACAAGGTCGCCTCGTACATCGACGTGGCCATCGCGGACGGGGCGAGCGTCGTCGTCGACGGCCGCGATGTGAACCCCGACGGCGACGCCAACGGGTTCTGGCTCGGCCCCACCCTGATCGACCGCGTCCCCACCACCTCCCGGGTGTACACCGAGGAGATCTTCGGCCCCGTGCTCGTGATCGTGCGCGTCGCCTCGTACGAGGAGGGCGTCGATCTCATCAACGCCGGCGCCTTCGGCAACGGCACCGCGATCTTCACCAACGACGGCGGCGCCGCTCGGCGGTTCCAGAAGGACATCCGCGTCGGCATGGTCGGCATCAACGTGCCGATCCCGGTCCCCGTCGCCACCTTCAGCTTCGGCGGCTGGAAGGACTCGATGTTCGGCGACACCAAGGCGCACGGCGCCGAGGGCGTGAAGTTCTTCACCCAGCTCAAGGCGATCACGAGCCGGTGGCTCGACCCCAGCCACGGCGGCGTCGACCTGGGATTCCCCCAGAACGACTGACGCGGACTTCATTCCGGCAGCACCATCGTCCGCGAGGACGTGAACAGGAGAGGACGGCGATGGCGACGACGCCCAACGAATGGTTCCACGCCCGAGGCGCGCTGGCGCGCGACGGGTGGGAATCGGTGGTCGACGGCTCCCTGCCCGGCTGGGCGCACACCGGGATCCGCATCGCGGACCTCGGCGACGCGCCGGTCGTGCTGCCCGGCGGTGACATCGAGCGCATCGTCGTGCCGCTCTCGGGCGGGTGCCACGTCGAGCTCGACGGTGCCGCCGCCGCGAGCTTCGACGGTGCGCCGTCCGTGGCCATCGCGGGCCGCGCGTCGGTCTTCGACGGGCCCACCGACGTCCTGTACGTCGGCGCCGGTGGGGGATTCACCGTGCGCGGAACCGCGCGCATCGCCATCGCGGAGGCGCCCACGTCGCAGCGCCGCCCTACGAGGTACATCCCCGCCGCGGAGGTGCCCGTCGAGGTCCGCGGCGCGGGCCGGGACACCCGGCAGGTCCACAACTTCGGCACGCCCGGTGCGCTCGACGCGGCCGCCCTCATCGTGTGCGAGGTGATCACCCCCGGCGGCAACTGGAGCAGCCACCCCGCCCATAAGCACGACGAACACGTCGCAGGCCACGAATCCCGCCTCGAGGAGATCTACTACTTCGAGGCGGCGCCCGCCCGCGGACTGCCCGCCGGGACCGTGCCCGAGACCGCCGACGCCTTCGGGAGTTTCGTCACCTACTCGTCGGCGGCGGGGGAGATCGACACCAACGCCCTCGTCCGCACCGGCGACATCGCGCTTGTGCCCTTCGGCTACCACGGCCCTGCGATGGCCGCCCCCGAGTACGACCTCTACTACCTCAACGTCATGGCCGGCCCCGACCCCGAACGGGTCTGGCTGATCAGCGACGACCCGCGGCAGGCATGGCTGCGGGACACCTGGCCCGCGCAGGGCCCCGACCCGCGGCTGCCCTACACGGCCGCACCGACCGAAGGAGACGAGCGATGAGCACCCGGCGGATGACCGTGGGCCAGGCCCTCATCGAGTTCCTGGCGCACCAGTGGACCGTGGATGAGACGGTGCACGACGACGGCACGGTGAGCACCGTGCGCGAGCGCACCGTCCCCGCGACCTTCGGCATCTTCGGCCACGGCAACGTGGCCGGCGTGGGCCAGGCGCTGCTGCAGTACGCGGCGACCGACGCCGGGCTCATGCCCTACCACCAGGCCCGTAACGAGCAGGCCATGGTGCACCAGGCCGTCGGTTACGCCCGCATGCACCGCCGGCGCGGCACCTACGCGTGCACCGCCTCCGTGGGCCCCGGTGCCGCCAACATGCTCACGGGCGCCGCGCTCGCGACCGCTAACAGGCTGCCCGCGCTGCTCCTGGTCTCCGACACCTTCGCCACCCGCGTCGCCGATCCGGTGCTGCAGCAGCTCGAGCACCCGCACGACATCGGGTTGCAGGTCTCCGACGCCTTCCGGCCCCTGTCGACGTTCTTCGACAGGGTGCAGCGGCCGGAACAGCTGTTCTCCATCGCCCTCGCCGCGATGCGCGTGCTGACCGACCCCGCGGAGACCGGCGCCGTGACCATCGCGCTGCCCGAGGACGTCCAGGCCGAGGCCGTCGACGTGCCCGAGGAGTTCCTCGCGGACCGCGAATGGCACATCCGCCGGCCCCTGCCCGAGCGCGGTCCGCTGGCCCGCGCCGTCGCGGCGATCCGGGAGGCGAAGCGCCCGTTCATCGTCGCCGGCGGCGGCGTCCTTTACGCGGGCGCGGAGGACGAGCTGCGCCGGTTCGCGGACGGCACGTCGATCCCCGTCGGCACCACGCAGGCAGGCGGCGGATCGCTTCCCTGGGATCACCCGCTGAACCTCGGCGGCGTGGGCGCCACCGGCACCGCTGCGGCGAACGCGATAGCCGCGCACGCCGACGTGATCATCGGGATCGGCACCCGGTACAGCGATTTCACCACCGCCAGCCGGACGGCCTTCCAGGACGCCGGCGTGCGCTTCGTGAACCTCAACGTCGCCTCCTTCGACGCCTACAAGCACGGCTCCCAGCTTCCGCTCATCGCCGACGCCCGCGAGGGCCTCGCGGCGCTGCGCGCGGAGCTCGCCGACTACCGCGTTCCGCCGGAGTCCGTCGCTGCGGCCGCTGCGGCCAAGGCGGACTGGGACGCGGTCGTCGACGTCGCGCTCGCGCCCACCGGCGCCGACCTGCCCGGCCAGCCCGAGGTGATCGGCGCGGTGCACGCCGCGATGGACCCGGCCGACGTGATCATCCAGGCCGCGGGCTCCCTCCCGGGGGACCTGCAGAAGCTGTGGCGCGTGCGCGACCCGCTCGGCTACCACGTCGAGTACGCATTCTCCTGCATGGGATACGAGATCGCGGGCGGACTCGGCGCGAAGCGCGGGCTGCTCGCCCTCGGCGACGACCGCGACGTGGTTGTCATGGTCGGTGACGGCTCGTACCTCATGCTCAACAGCGAGCTGGTGACCGCCGTCGCCGAGGGGATCAAGCTCATCGTCGTCATCGTCGAGAACCAGGGCTACGCCTCGATCGGCCACCTCTCTGAGACCGTCGGCTCGCAGCGTTTCGGCACCCGGTACCGCACCGCGGATGGGTCGGGCGGCGTGCCCGCACCGGACCTCGAGCGCGGCGATTTCCTCCCGGTCGACCTGGCGGCGAACGCCCGCAGCTACGGCGCGCGGGTCATCGACATCGAGCCCGGACCGGACTCGGTCGCGCAGCTCACCGAGGCCGTCCGCGCCGCCAAGGCGGCGAGCGGCCCCACCGTCATCCAGATCCACAACGACCCGTTGGTCTACGCCCCCGAGGGCAACGGCTGGTGGGACGTCCCGGTCGCCGCGGTGTCCACGATCGACAGCACCGTCACTGCGCGCGCCGAGTACCTCGATCAGCAGAAGGCGCAGCGGCCCCTCCTCGGCTGAGCCGCGCCCACCCCTCCACGACCACACGAAGGACCACCGTCATGACCGACACTCTGGGCACGACCGCCTCCACCGCCCCCCACACCGCGGGCCTCCGCATCGGCACCGCCCCCGACTCGTGGGGCGTCTGGTTCGCCGACCACCCGCGGCAGACCCCCTGGGACCGCTTCCTCGACGAGGTGGCCGAAGCCGGGTACCACTACATCGAGCTGGGACCCTACGGCTACCTGCCGACCGACCCCGAGCGCCTGAAGGACGAGCTCGCCAAGCGTGACCTCGAACTGTCCGGCGGCACGATCTTCACGGGCTTCCACAAGGGCGCGGACCAGTGGGACCGCGCCTGGAAGCAGGTGAGCGACGTCGCGACCCTCGTGGGCGCCCTGGGCGCCGAGCACATCGTCGTCATCCCCGACCTGTGGCGCTCGGACCTGACCGGCGAGGCCCTCGAATCCCGCACGCTGAACGACGAGCAGTGGAAGGCCCTCGCCGCCGGCCACGACCGGCTCGGCAAGGCGCTCGCCGAGGAGTACGGGATCAAGCAGCAGTTCCACTCCCACGCCGACAGCCACGTCGGCACCACCGGAGAGGTGGAGCGTCTCCTCGCCGAGACCGACCCGCGGTACGTCAACCTGTGCCTCGACACCGGCCACTTCGCCTACTACGGCGGCGACAACGTGGCCCTCATGCAGCGCCACCCGGAGCGCATCGGCTACCTGCACCTCAAGCAGATCGACCCGGCGCTGATCTGGGAGGTGCTCAAGAACGACACCCCGTTCGCCGACGCCGCCTCCGCCATCATGGTCGAGCCGCCGAACGGGATCCCGGACTTCGCGCCCGTCATCGAGGCGGCGCTACGCATCAACCCGGACCTGTTCGCCATCGTCGAGCAAGACATGCCCGGCTGCGACATCGCCGTCCCCGCGGGCATCGCGACCCGCACTCGGCAGCACATCTTCGGCTGCCACCCGCTCACCCGCACCCGCTGATCCCGAACCCGGACATCGAGCCCGGACCCCGAAGCCCCGCAAGGAGACACCCGCAGATGACCAACGACTTCCGCGTCGCCGTGGTCGGCGCCGGCATGATGGGCGCCGACCACGTGAAGCGCATCGCCACCACCATCGCGGGGGCGTCCGTCTCCGCGGTCGTCGAGCCCGACGGGGCGCGACGCGCCGCCGCCCTCGACCTCGCCCCCGGCGCCGCCGGTTTCGCAGACCTCGACTCCGCGCTCGCGTCGGGCGTCGTCGACGGCGTGCTCGTCGCCACCCCCGGCCAGTTCCACGAGGACGCGCTGCTGCAGGTCCTCGCCGCAGGCCTGCCGGTGCTCTGCGAGAAGCCGCTCACCCAGGACCCCGAGTCCTCCTGGCGCGTCGTCGAGGCCGAGATGGCCGGCGGCCGGCAGCTGATCCAGGTCGGGTTCATGCGCCGTTTCGATCGCGAGTACGAGGAGCTGCGGAAGGTGGTGGCCGCCAAGCCCGCCGGCGAGCTGGTCATGCTGCACGCCCGCCACCGCAACGCCTCGGTGCCCGAGAGCTACGTGCAGACCATGCTCATCAACGACTCCGTGGTGCACGAGTTCGACGTCGTGCCGTGGCTGGCGGGCGGCGTCGTGACCTCGGTCGAAGTGAAGTACCCGCGCCGCAATTCGCGGAGCCCGGAGCACCTGCGCGAGCCGATCCTCGTGCTCATGGAGCTCGACAACGGGGTGCTCGTCGACGTCGAGATGAACGTCTCCATCGAGTTCGGCTACCAGGTCGAGACCGAGGCCGTCTTCGAGCGGGGCGTCGCCCGCATCGGCGAGCCCGCGGGCCTGCAGATGTGGCAGCAGGGCAGGTTCTCCGTCGCGGACCACGCCGACTTCACCACCCGGTTCCGCGACGCCTACGACCGCCAGGTTCAGGCCTGGGTCGACGCCGCGCAGGCGGGCACCATCGCCGGACCGTCGGCCTTCGACGGCTACAAGGTGGCCGTGTGCTGCGCCGCCGGCGTCAAGGCACTGGAGACGACCGGCCCCGTGCCCGTCGAGCTCCCCGAGATGCCGGCGTTCTACGCCGAGCGCGCCTAGGGGGCATCGTGGTCCGCATCGCCCTCGATCCCACGCCGTACCACTCGACGCACGATTTCGAGGACTTCTTCGACGTGGCCGCCAAGGCCGGCTACGAGTGGATCCAGCTGACTCCGCACGCCGATTTCATCCCGTTCTTCGCCCACCCGCGTGTGGACCGGGCGCAGCTCGCGCTCGTGCGTAAGCGCGCCGCCGACGCGGGCGTCGGGATCACGTCGTTGCTCCCGGTGCAGCGCATCTCGTGGCCCGACGAGCCGCAGCGCGAGACGGCGGTCCGGAACTTCCGGCGCATCATCGCGATCGCCGCGGAGCTCGAGGTCCCCGTCATCAACACCGAGTTCAGCGGCCGGCCCGAGCGCGCCGAGGAGTCCGAGGCGGGCTTCTACCGGAGCATGGAGGAGCTCGTTCCCCTGCTCGAGCGGGAGGGCGTCACGCTCAACATCGACCCGCACCCCGACGACTTCGTCGAGGACGGGCTCGAGGCCTGGCGGATCATCCGCGGGCTGGACACGCCGGCCGTCGGCTTCGTGTACGTGGGCAGCCACACGTTCCACTACGGCGACCGCGCGGCCGCGCTGATCCCGCAGCTGGGGGAGCGGCTCGGCGCGGTGTACGCCGCGGACAGCTTCGATCACCGACGCTCGCACGGCCTGCGCTACATCACCAACCCGCCCGGCAACGCGGTCCGCGTGCACCAGCACCTCACGATCGGCGACGGCGACGTCGACTGGGACGAGCTGTTCGGCCACCTCGGCGCTTCCGGGTTCCTCGCCCGCGAGGACGCGATCATCTGCTCCAACGTCTTCGCCGAGGACGAGCGCGCCGACGAGGTCTCCGCGCTGCAGCTCGAGAAGATCCGGTCGCTGGTCGCGGCGCACTCGTGAGCGGGCGCGCCGCGCGCGGCGACTACCCTGGACGTCGTGACTGAGTCTTCCGCCGCACCGTCGACCGCCGCCGCGCCCGGGTCCGTCCGCGTGCGCTTCTGCCCGTCGCCCACCGGCACGCCCCACGTCGGCATGGTGCGCACCGCGCTGTTCAACTTCGCCCACGCGCGACACACCGGCGGCACGTTCGTCTTCCGCATCGAGGACACGGACGCCGCCCGCGACAGCGAGGAGAGCTACGCCGCGATCCTCGAGTCGCTGCGGTGGCTGGGCCTCGACTGGGACGAGGGGCCCGAGGTGGGCGGGCCGTACGGCCCCTACCGGCAGTCCGAGCGCAAGGACCTGCACCTGGACCTCGTGCGGCGCCTCGTCGAGGGCGGCTTCGCCTACGAGGCCTTCTCGACGCCGGAGGAGGTGGAGGCGCGGCACGTCGCCGCCGGCCGGAACCCGAAGCTGGGCTACGACAACTTCGACCGCGACCTCACCGACGAGCAGAAGGCCGCCTACCGCGCCGAGGGCCGCAGCCCCGTCGTGCGGCTGAAGATGCCCGATCATGACTTCACCTGGAACGACATGGTGCGCGGCGAGACCACCTTCGCCGCGGGCAGCGTGCCCGACTTCGCCCTCACCCGCGCGAACGGCGACCCGCTGTACACCCTGGTCAACCCCGTCGACGACGCGATGATGAAGATCACGCACGTCCTGCGCGGCGAGGACCTGCTGAGCTCCACGCCGCGGCAGATCGCGCTGTACGAGGCGCTGGAGGCGATCGGCGTCGCCGATCGCACCCCCGAGTTCGGGCACCTGCCCTTCGTGATGGGGGAGGGCAACAAGAAGTTGTCCAAGCGCGACCCCGAGTCCAACCTCTTCCACCACCGCGACCGCGGCTTCATCCCGGAGGGCCTGCTCAACTACCTCGCCCTGCTCGGCTGGGGTATCTCGGCGGACAACGACGTCTTCAGCGTCGAGGAGATGATCGCCGCCTTCGACGTGCACCGGGTGAACTCCAACCCGGCGCGCTTCGACCAGAAGAAGGCGGACGCGATCAACGCCGAGCACATCAGGCTGCTCGCGCCGGCCGACTTCGAGGCGCGCCTGCGGGCCTTCCTCGTCGAGCGGGGCTTCGTCGACGGTGCCCGCCTCGGCCCCGAGGGCGACCCCGCTTTCGCGACCGCGGCCGAGCTGGTGCAGACCCGCATCGTCGTGCTCTCGGACGCCTGGGACCTGCTGAAGTTCCTCTACGTCGACGAGGCCGACTTCGCCGTCGATCCTGCGGCTGCCGCGAAGAACATCAAGGCCGATGCCGGCCAGGTGCTCGACGAGAGCATCGCAGCGCTCGACGGGCTCACCGACTGGACGACCGAGGCCATCGAGGGCGCCCTCAAGGGCCGGCTCATCGACGAGCTCGAGCTCAAGCCGCGCAAGGCCTACGCCCCGATCCGCGTGGGCGTCACGGGCTCGCCCATCAGCCCGCCGCTGTTCGAGTCGCTGGAACTGCTGGGCCGCGAGCGGACGCTGGCGCGCCTCGCTGCGGCCCGCGTCCTCGTGCCCGCGGACGGTGCCTCCCCGCAGTAGGGGATGACCTGGCGATTTGGCGTTCCCAGTGCGGCTGGGTAAGCTGGATCGCGGCTCAAAACGAGGTCGGAAACGACCTCGGGGAGAGTCATTGGCCTATGGTGTAATTGGCAACACAGCTGATTCTGGTTCAGCCATTCTAGGTTCGAGTCCTGGTAGGCCAGCGTGACAGCGCCCTCCGCGTGCGGAGGGCGCAGTCCTAGCCCCCGTCGTCTAGCGGCCTAGGACGCCGCCCTCTCACGGCGGTAGCGTGGGTTCGAATCCCATCGGGGGTACGTTCGATGCAGGTGTGCTACCTTCATCGACATCGTCGAGGCGCCTCGTGCGCGTCGGCAGCAGTTCTAGCCCCCGTCGTCTAGCGGCCTAGGACGCCGCCCTCTCACGGCGGTAGCGTGGGTTCGAATCCCATCGGGGGTACAGCGGAAGGCCCGGATCATGTGATCCGGGCCTTCGTCGTTCCTCCCCCGGCGCTATGCGCTTCGACTGGTCCATGATCGGTCCGGGGCTGTGCTCGACGGATCCTGTCGAGAACGATTCGCTGGGGTTCGGGTACCGGGTCGCAACGTCGCCGCGATGATCCGCGACCCGGTGGCGCCGGCCCCGGGCCCGGCGTCGTACCGGTGTTCGCCGGCGGGTGGCGCACGATGGCGCCGACCGCCCCGCGCGAGGGGCGGCACAGTGTCAGAGCTGGCCGATCACGTCGAAGTCGCAGCCCTCCGCCCTCGCCAGGTACATGCGCTGATGCGCGTGGCCGTCGCGGAGCGCCATGTCGCCGCGGGCCCCCTCGTAGTGCACACCGCCGACCCCTGCCATGATGTCGCGGACGTCTGTGCTGCGCACCGTCGACAAGAGGGACTCGAGTAGCAGCATTCCCTCGAAGCAGGATTCGCCCATCGACGTCGGAATGCAGGCATTGGGGCCGAAGCGGCCGAAGTAGCGGGCGCCGAACTCCATCGACTCGGACGTCACCACGGAGTCGAAGTAGCCCGCCGAGGCGAACAGGTCGCGCGTGGCGTCCGGGCCCGAGGCCATGAGCATGTGCTCGTCCATGAGCGGCGAGTAACGCACGAAGGCACCGTCGAGGCCGGCCGCCGCGAAGGCCCGGTTGAACTCGACCGCGTCCTGCCCGAGCAGCAGCATCAGGACGCCGTCGGCGTCGGAGCGCGCGATGGCGGTGATGACGGCCGAGAAGTCCCCGGTGCCGACGGGGACGAAGCGCGCACCCACGAGATCGTCGCCGAGGCGCCGGGTGAACCGGACGCAGGCCTTCGCGCTGTCGCGGGCCCAGAGGTAGTCGCTGCCTACGATCCACCACCGGCGTAGGCCCCGTTCCCGGCGGAGCCATTCGAGGGCGGGGAGGATCTGTTCCTCGGGCGTCTCGCCCGTGAGGAAGACGCCGGCCGTCGACTCGCCACCTTCGTAGAGCGCGGTGTAGACATAGGGAACCCGCAGGTCGATCCGAGCGGAGAGCGCGCGCCGCACGTCGGAGGTATGCCAGCCGACGATGGCGTCGATCTCGCCCGCCGCCACCAGGGACTCGACCTCGCGGGTCACATTGGCCACGCCGGTGGCGGAGTCGATGGGGCGCACACCCAGTTCGCGCCCGAGGATCCCGCCCCGGGCGTTGATGTCGTCGGCGGCAAGCGTCGTGCAACTGAGGCACGACGGGCCGAACAGCCCCGCGGGGCCGCCTCGGGGATATAGCAAACCAACGGTGTACTCGCTCATGGACGTCCGCTCGTCTGAAGTCCTGCACTACGGACCAGTGTGGGGACGAGCCTACGCGGAGCGCGCCCGCACCCAGGAAAGAACGCGATACAGTGGTCGCGGATTGCGATGAAACAGTCGAGGATCGGGGCGGACATGGACGCGAGCGCGGACCTGCGCGAGGCGCCGGCGCGCACCGCTTTCGCGGCCGTGTGCGAGGCCGACGATCTGATCCTGAAGGTGCTGACCCCCACCCTCGCCGAGCACGACCTCACCGTCGAGCACTTCCGCGCGCTGCGCCTGCTGGCCGCGGTCGAGGGTGCCACGGTCGGCGAGTTGGCGGCCCGGACGGGCACCACCCCGTCGTCTACCACGCGCCTGGTCGACCGCCTCGTCGAGCGCAACCTGGCGTACCGTCGGCCCGCTCCAGGCGACCGGCGCAGCGTCCTTCTGACGATCTCCGACACCGGCCGTGAGGTCTTCCAAGCACTTGTCCTACGCCTGTCGTAGCCCTATCCACCTGCATTTTCCCTGAATCCGCTGCGCGTCTCGAGTTGCCCGCCAATACTACCGATCAGATATAGTGCCGAATCGGTAATAAAATCGGGAGTCGCGATGACCACACTCGGATTGCTCTTCGTCGGAGCTGTTCTGTTCGTCAACGGGGCCTGGTTCCTCGGGGCGATCTCGGCCCGTGAGGCGGGCGTCTTCAACCTCTTCGTCGGGGCGATACAAGTCGTCCTGCCGACCCTGGCGATCGTCGCCGCCGACGGGGATCTCGGCGGGGTCTTCGGGGCGGGGTCGAGCTACCTGTTCGGCCTCACCTACCTCTACGTCGGTGTCAACAACCTCATGGGCAACGACGGCCGCGGCCTCGGCTGGTACTCGCTCTTCGTAGCAGCGATGGCTGTCGTGTTCGGCATCTTCTCCATCTCTTCCGATCCCGTCTTCGGCGTCATCTGGTTCGTCTGGGCTGTCATGTGGCTGCTGTTCTTCGTCATCCTGGCCTGCGGGAAGACCTCGCTCATGCCCTTCACCGGCTGGCTGATCCTCATCGGATCGCACCTGACGGCGACGATCCCCGCGCTGCTGGCCTGGCGGGGGAGCTGGCCCACGAGCACGTCGGCGGCTCTGTGGGCGGTGGTGATCGCCGTCGCGCTCGTGGTGCTTAGCGCCGTGGCGGCGCGGGTGCTGCCGTCGCTGCCGGCCCCGGCGTCCGCGCCCGAGTCCGTGCCCGTCGCCGCTGCCGCTGCCGCTCCCGAGGCTGCCTGATCCTTCAACCCCTGCTCTGTAACGACATCAACGAAAATCAACGAAAGGTCCCACCATGCGTCATGGAGACATCTCCTCCAGCCCGGACACCGTCGGCGTCGCCGTCGTCAACTACAAGATGCCGCGCCTGCACAACCGCGAGGAAGTGATCGCCAACTGTCACAAGATCGCCGAGATGGTGGTGGGCATGAAGGCCGGCCTGCCCGGCATGGATCTTGTGGTGTTCCCGGAATACTCGACTCAGGGGATCATGTACGACCCTGACGAGATGTACGCCACCGCCGCGGCCATCCCGGGAGAGGAGACACAGATCTTCTCGGAGGCCTGCCGCAAAGCCGGTACCTGGGGCGTCTTCTCGATCACGGGCGAGCAGCACGAGGACCACCCGAACAAGCCGCCCTACAACACGCTGATTCTGGTCAACGACCAGGGCGAGATCGTGCAGAAGTACCGCAAGATCATCCCATGGGCCCCGATCGAGGGCTGGTACCCCGGTAGCTCGACGTACGTGGTGGACGGCCCGAAGGGCCTCAAGGTCTCGCTCATCGTGTGCGACGACGGCAATTACCCCGAGATCTGGCGAGACTGCGCGATGAAGGGTGCCGAGCTGATTGTCCGGTGCCAGGGCTACATGTACCCCGCGAAGGATCAGCAGGTGCTCATCGCCAAGGCGATGGCGTGGGCGAACAACTGCTATGTCGCGGTGGCGAACGCGGCCGGATTCGACGGCGTGTACTCGTATTTCGGGCACTCCTCGATCATCGGCTTCGACGGCCGCACGCTCGGCGAGACCGGCGAGGAAGAGTACGGCATCCAGTATGCGCAGCTCTCGGTGTCCACCATCCGCGATGCCCGCAAGCACGACCAGTCGCAGAACCACCTGTTCAAGCTGCTCCATCGCGGCTACACCGGCATTCACGCCGCCGGCGAGGGTGACAAGGGTGTCGCCGACTGCCCCTTCGACTTCTACAAGCTGTGGGTGACCGACGCCGAGGCCGCGCGGGAGCAGGTCGAATCCTTCACGCGTGACACCATCGGCGTCGCCGACTGCCCCGTCGGAACCTTGCCCACCGAGAAGACTCGCGAGGCGTAGACCGTGCCCTTCATCACCGATCGTCTGGCCGCCGAGGGTGTCGTCCTCGGCGGCCGGGAGGCCACCCGCCCCGCCGACGCCGAGTTCGCTAAGGCGGCGGTCGGGCGGGTCGACGCGGCGCGGATCCTGGCGCAGCTGCGCGCCAACGTCTTCGGGCAGGACCACGCGATCGAGTCGATCTTCAAGACCCTCTCGGTGGTGCAGGCGGGCCTCACGGACAAGACCCGTCCGCTCGCCAGTCACCTGCTGGTCGGCCCCACCGGGACCGGCAAAACCGAGATCGTCCGCCAGCTCGCGTCGGCGTTGCGGACGGGACCGGACGACTTCTGCCAGGTGGACATGTCGGCCATGGCGCAGGAGCACTACGCCGCGTCCTTCGCCGGCGCGCCGCCCGGGTACTCGGGTTCCAAGGAGGGGCTCAGCGTCTTCGACCGCGATCGCATCGAGGGCACTGTCTCCATGCCGGGGATCGTGCTCTTCGACGAGGTGGAGAAGGCGCACACCACGGTGCTGCGGGCGCTACTGCACGTGCTCGACCGGGGGCAGCTGACCCTCGCGAACGGACAGCAGCGCTACGACTTCCGCAACTGCCTGGTGTTCATGACCTCCAATCTCGGCAGCCGCGAGCTGCGCGCCGAGCAGGAGCGTCCGTGGCACCGGGCCGGGCGCTCGGTCTCGCGGCTGCTGCCCGCGCCGGCGGGGGAGCGGGTGGACCGCGTCCTGGAGGGGCGTCTCGACCGGATCTCGGAGCAGTCGATCGCCCGGTTCTTCGATCCCGAGTTCCTCAACCGGATCGACGAGGTCACGCTCTTCGAGGAGCTCTCCCAGGACACCGCGGCCGAGGTGGCCCGGCACGAGCTGGAGATGTTCGCGGACCGGGCCCGCAAGCGGGGCGTGGACCTGACGATCGACGACGCGGTCGCCGCCCATCTGGTGGAGACCGGCTTCGACCCGGTGTACGGGGCGCGTTCCATCCGGCGCGCGATCCGGCACGACGTCTGGCCCATGGTGGCCGAGGCCGTCATCGCGCACCGCGCGGCGCGCATGGCGGACACCGCGAGCCGCGTCTCCGCCGTCCTCATGGTGGACGGTGCCGCGGTGCGCTGCCGGGTGGGAGGGCCGGCCGAGTAGTGACTCAGATGCGGCGCTGCAGCGCCTCGGCGGCCTGCAGCAGATCCGCCGCCCAGCGGGCGCCCGGGCGTCGGCCCATGCGGTCGATGGGGCCCGACACGGAGATCGCCGCGATCACCTCGCCGCGGGGATTGCGGACCGGCGCTGAGACGCTGGCGACCCCGGACTCGCGTTCGCCGGAGCTCTGCGCCCAGCCGCGCTTGCGGACTTCGGCGAGCGCGCGGTCGCTGAAGAAGGAGTCGGTCCGGGGGTCCGCCCACGCCGCGAGCACTTTCGCGCCCGAGCCGGCGGTCATCGGGAGGCGGGATCCCACCGGTACGGTGTCGCGCAGGCCCGAGGGCGGCTCGGCGGCGGCGATGCACACCCGGTGATCGCCGTCGCGGCGGTAGAGCTGCACGGACTCCCCGGTGATCTCGCGCAGCCGGGGCAGGACCATCGCCGCCGTGTCGACGAGCGCGTCGGCGGTGCTGGCCGCGAGCTCGCGCAGCGCGGATCCGGGCCGCCACAGGCCGTCCCCGTCCCGGGTGAGCAGTCCATGTAGTTCCAGTCCGACGGCCAGACGGTGCGCCGTCGCCCGCGGCAGGCCCGTGCGGCCGCACAGCTCGGCGAGGCTCGCCGGCTCCTCGGCGGCCGCGCGCAGCACGGCGACCGACTTGTCGAGAACGCCGATGCCGCTCACCGGGGCGAGGCTTTCGGGGGCGTCCGACGGTGCGGTATCATTTCCCATAGTTCGATACTAGGCTCTCGCATGGTGGGATTCAACGCGCAGCCCGCGGCCACCGGCGGAGCGAAGATCATGGAGCAGGTGGGAAGCATGCAGCCGCGCACAATGGCCGAGAAGGTCTGGGATCAGCACGTCGTCGTCAAGGGGGAGGGCGAGGGCGCCTCGCGTGAGCCCGACCTCATCTACATCGACCTGCACCTCGTGCACGAGGTGACCAGCCCGCAGGCCTTCGACGGCCTGCGCCTGGCGGGCCGACCGGTGCGGCGCCCCGACCTCACCATCGCCACCGAGGATCACAACGTGCCTACCGACACGCTGGTCCAGCCCATCGCCGACGAGGTCTCCCGCACCCAGGTGGAGACGCTGCGCCGCAACTGCGCTGAGTTCGGCGTGCGCCTACATTCCATGGGCGATGGCGAGCAGGGCATCGTCCACGTGATGGGGCCGCAGCTCGGTCTGACCCAACCGGGTATGACCGTCGTCTGCGGCGACAGCCATACGTCCACGCACGGCGCGTTCGGCGCCATCGCCATGGGCATCGGGACCTCGGAGGTCGAGCACGTGCTGGCCACTCAGACCCTTCCGCTCAAGCCCTTCAAGACCATGGCCATCAACGTCTCCGGTGAGTTGCAGCCCGGCGTCACCTCCAAGGACCTGATCCTGGCGATCATCGCCAAGATCGGCACCGGCGGCGGCCAGGGCTACGTCCTGGAGTACCGGGGCAGCGCCATCGAGAAGCTCTCGATGGAGGCCCGGATGACCATCTGCAACATGTCGATCGAGGCCGGTGCCCGGGCCGGACTGATCGCACCCGACCGGATCACCTATGACTACCTCGAGGGGCGCGATCACGCGCCCAAGGGTGCGGATTGGGACGCGGCGATCGAAGCCTGGGACGCCCTCCGCACCGACGAGGGGGCGACTTTCGACGCCGAGGTCGACATCGACGGCAGCGCGCTCACCCCCTTCGTCACCTGGGGCACGAACCCCGGACAGGGCCTGCCGCTCAGCGCCTCGGTGCCCGATCCGGAGTCCTTCGGCTCGGACGGCGAGAAGGAGACCGCCGCGAAGGCGCTGCAGTACATGGGCCTCGAGGCGGGCACCCCGCTGCGCGACATCGCTGTGGACGCAGTCTTCGTCGGCTCGTGCACCAACGGCCGGATCGAAGATCTGCGCGCCGTCGCCGAGATCCTCCGCGGCCGCAAGGTGGCCGACGGTGTCCGGATGCTCGTCGTCCCCGGGTCGATGCGCGTGCGCGCCCAGGCCGAGGAGGAGGGTCTGGGGCAGGTCTTCCTCGACGCCGGAGCGGAATGGCGGCAGGCCGGCTGCTCGATGTGCCTGGGCATGAATCCGGATCAGCTCGCCGCCGGCGAGCGCTCCGCGTCCACGTCGAACCGCAACTTCGAGGGCCGCCAGGGTAAGGGCAGTCGCACGCACCTGGTGTCGCCGGCGGTCGCCGCTGCGACGGCCGTCCGCGGCACCCTCTCCGCCCCGGCCGATCTGGCCCCCGTCGCCGGCGCGTAGCGCCCGCCCGTCCGCAGTCCAAGGAGAACGAGCATGGAAGCCATCGTCACCCACACCGGCATCGGCGTGCCGCTGCGCCGCACCAACGTCGACACCGACCAGATCATCCCCGCTGTCTACCTCAAGCGCGTGACCCGCACCGGATTCGAGGACGGACTGTTCTCGGCCTGGCGCGGCGATCCGAACTTCATCCTCAACATCCCGCCCTACGACCGCGGCTCGGTGCTCGTCGCCGGACCGGACTTCGGCACCGGCAGCTCCCGCGAGCACGCCGTGTGGGCGCTCATGGACTACGGCTTCCGGGTGGTCATCTCGTCGCGTTTCGCGGACATCTTCCGCGGCAACTCGGGCAAGGCGGGCCTCGTGGCCGCTCTGGTCGAGCAGGAGAACGTCGAACTGCTCTGGAAGGCCCTCGAGAACGATCCCGGGCTGGAGATCACCGTCGACCTCGAAGACAGGACGGTGACCGCGGGGGACTTGGTAGTTCCCTTCACGATCGACGATCCGGTCCGACACCGACTGATGGCCGGTTTGGACGACATCGGCATCACCCTGCAGCAGGACGAGGCGATCGCCGAGTTCGAAAATCGCAGGCCTGCATACAAACCCGTGACTCTGTAGCTCGAAACCCGTCAGTGGCGGCACCGGATCGAACCGGTGCCGCCACTTGTCATTCCGACACATCTTCGATCAAATCTGGCGTGGCTCTTGGATTGAATGCAATTCTGCGTTTACGGTGTCCCTAGTTGGCTCAGCGGTGAGCCTCCGACCACAGAGGGAAGATCGTCCATGAACAAGGCAGAACTGATCGAGGCGCTCACCGAGAAGCTGGGCACTGACCGCCGGACCGCCGGCGCCGCCGTCGAGGCGATCGTGGACACGATCGTCCGTGCCGTCCACTCCGGTGAGTCGGTGACCATCACGGGCTTCGGCGTCTTCGAGCAGCGCAAACGCGCCGCCCGCGTCGCCCGCAACCCCCGCACCGGCGAGACCGTGAAGGTCAAGCCCACGTCCGTGCCCGCCTTCCGTCCCGGTGCGCAGTTCAAGGCCGTGATCTCCGGTTCGGCCAAGCTGCCGGCCTCGGGTCCCGCCGTCCGTCGCAGCTCGGCCACCGCGGCCGCGCCCGCCAAGAAGACGGCGGCGAAGAAGGCCCCGGCGAAGGCCGCTAAGGCGACCGCGAAGAAGGCCCCGGCGAAGGCGACCAAGGCTCCCGCCAAGAAGGCCCCGGCGAAGACCACGCCGGCGAAGAAGGCCGCGACCAAGGCTCCCGCCAAGAAGGTCGCGACCAAGGCCCCCGCCAAGAAGGCCCCGGCGAAGACCACGCCGGCGAAGAAGGCCGCGACCAAGGCCCCCGCCAAGAAGGCCGCGACCAAGGCCCCCGCCAAGAAGGCCCCGGCCAAGGCCACCCCGGCGAAGAAGGCCGCGACCAAGGCTCCGGCCAAGAAGGCTCCGGCCAAGAAGGCTCCCGCCAAGAAGGCCGCTAAGAAGTAACCCGACCCCGTCGGACCCACTGCCCCTGGACGCCTCAGTGCTCCAGGGGCAGTGGGCTGTCGATGTGGTCCATGGTCAGCAGGCGCCCGCCCTCGGTAGTGAGGACCCACACGCTGGCCTTGCGGTTGCGGGCTGCCGGAAGGCGCACGTCGTCCGCCCCCGCCCACCACGCGGTGAGATCCGGGATCACGCCGCCCTGGCTGCACACCACGGGCACCGTGCCCGATTCCTCGCCCATTCGCGCGATCTCGCGGATCCGGCGACGGGCCGCCACCGGATCGCGGGCGTACGCGGTCTCCGACATCGTCGGCTCCTCCACTAGAGGCAGGCCCGTCTCGGCCGCCAGCGGCTCCAGGGTCTGCAGGCACCGCACCGGTGGCGCGGAGAGCAGGCGCCCGGGCCCGAACGTCCCCAGCAGGTCCACGAGGGCCTCGGCCTGGGCCCGCCCGTTGCTGTCCAACGGCCGCGCGAGGTCGTCTCCCTGGTAGCCCTGCTTCCGGCCGGCCTTGGCGTGCCGGACGATCAGCATCGTCGCCGTGGAGCGCGGTTGCTTGCCGAAGGTCCGCAGGATCCGCCTGTCGATCGGGTAGGTCAGCAGTGCCGTCGCCGTCTTCACCGATGCCCAACGCAGCTCGTCGGTCTCCTCGTTCGGCGCGAAGACACCGGAACCCGCCAGGGCCGACCAGTATCCGACGCGCTTGCGCACCGTCGCCCTGCCCGGGCCATGCCGCTTGCGCCGGGGCACGTCATACGACACCTGGCCGACGGCGCGCACGAACCGGGCGGAGAAGCCAGTCTCCTCGACGACCTCGCGTAGCCCGGCCACGACGGGGTGCTCGTCGGGCTCCACGTGTCCCTTCGGGAGCGACCAGTCGTCGTACCGCGGGCGGTGCACCACGGCCACTTCCGGGCCGTCCGGGGTGGGACGCCACAGCACGCCCCCGGAGGCGCGGACGACCGCGCCCTCGCCTCCGCCGCTCACCGCAGGCTCGCGCGGTGCGCGCGCATCAGTTCCCGCTGGTGATCTCGGACGGCCTCGCCCGAGACGGGGGAGGCGTTCCAGTTCCCGTCACCGTCGAGCACCCAGCAGCGGGTGGCGGGATCGAGTGCGGAGTCGAACATCTCGCCCAGTTGCCGCGCGAGGCGCGGATCCTTCACCTGCGCCATCACCTCGACGCGACGGTCGAGGTTGCGGTGCATCATGTCGGCGCTGCCGATCCAGAACTCGTCGGCGCCGCGGAAGTGCAGGATCCGGGAGTGTTCGAGGAACTGCCCGAGAATCGATCGGACGGTGATGTTCTCGCTCACCCCCGGGACGCCGGGCCGTAGCGCGCAGATGCCCCGGACGACGACCTCGACTGGCACGCCCGCCTGACTCGCGCGGTACAGCGCATCGATGATCTGTTCGTCCACCACGGCGTTGGCCTTGAGCTGCACGCCGGCAGGCTTGCCCGCGCGCTGCAGCTCGATCTCGCGATCGATCCGCTCCACGATGCCCGACCGGATGCCGTGCGGCGCCACCATCAGGTTGCGGTACTCCTCCTTGCGGGAGTAGCCCGTGAGCCGGTTGAACAGGTCCGTCAGGTCCGCGCCCAGATCGGGATCGGCGGTGAAGAGGCCGACGTCCTCGTACAGCCGCGCGGTCTTGGGGTTGTAGTTACCCGTGCCGATGTGGCAGTACCGGCGGATCGTCGAGCCCTCGCGGCGGACCACCAGGCAGGTCTTGCAGTGGGTCTTGAGGCCCACCAGGCCGTAGACCACGTGCACCCCGGCCTGCTCCAGCTTCCTGGCCCACTTGATGTTCGCCTGCTCGTCGAAGCGGGCCTTGATCTCGACCAGGGCGACGACCTGCTTGCCGGCCTCGGCGGCGTCGATCAGCGCGTCGACGATCGGCGAATCGCCCGACGTGCGGTACAGGGTCTGCTTGATCGCCAGCACATGGGGATCCGCCGCCGCCTGCTCGATGAACCGCTGCACGCTGGTCGAGAAGGAGTCGTACGGGTGATGGACCAGGACGTCGCCCTCGCGAAGCGTGGAGAAGACGCTCTTGGGCGTCTCCCGCTCACCGAACGCGGGGTGGGTCACGGGGACGAAGGGCTTCTCCTTCAGATCCGGCCGGTCCACGCCGTACAGCTCGAACATGCAGTTCAGGTCCAGCAGACCGGGCACGGTGATGACATCGGCCGGGTCCACGTCCATCTCGCGCAGCAGCAGCTCGAGCATGTGCTCGGACATATCCTCCGCCACTTCGAGGCGGACCGGCGAGCCGAAGCGGCGCCGCGCGAGCTCCCGCTCGAGGGCCTGCAGCAGATCCTCGTCGCGGTCCTCCTCGACCTCGAAGTCCGCGTTGCGTGTGATGCGGAAGACGTGGTGCTCGGACACCGTCATCCCCGGGAAGAGGACATCGAGGTGCGCGGAGATCAGGTCCTCGAGGGGGAGCACCGCGTGGTCCATCCGCTCGCTGCGGACGGAGACCATCCGGGCGACGTTATCCGGCACCTTCACGCGGGCGAAATGCTCGCCGCCCGTGGATGTGTCGACCACTGCCACGGCCAGGTTCAGAGACAGGCCCGAGATGTACGGAAAGGGGTGCGCGGGGTCGACGGCGAGCGGCGTGAGCACGGGGAAGACCTGCGTGTGGAAGTACGCGGAGAGGTTGTCGCGTTCGGCCGTCGAGAGATCCGTCCAGCTGACCACCGAGATGCCCTGCGCCGCCAGCTCCGGGCGCACCGCGTCGCTGAACACCAGGGCGTGCTTGTGCGAGAGCTCCTGGGTTCGCTGGGAGATCAGCCGTAACTGCTCGCGGGGCGAGAGACCGTCGGCCGAGCGAACCGAGAGGCCCATCTGGTCGCGGCGCTTGAGCCCGGCCACCCGGACCATGAAGAACTCGTCCAGGTTCGAGGCGAAGATCGCCAGGAACTTCGCGCGGTCCAGGAGCGGCAGCGAGGCGTCCTCCGCCATCGCCAGAACCCGGGCGTTGAAGTCGAGCCAGCTCAGTTCCCGGTTGAGGTAGCGGTCTGCGGGCAGATCACTGGGCACCTCGGGCGGTGCGGCGGGCGGCGCGGTCGGGATCGCGGTCGGCCGTCCGGACGGCGGGACGGCCGGCTCGGCCACCGCGCTGCTCGGGACGGAGGTCGGTTCTGCGGAGGGGGCGGGGGGCTCGGTCGTCACGGTTCCATTCTGGCGTACCGGACGCAGGCATTCGACGTGAAGTCCCGATCGGCCGCCGCGAGGACCGCCGCAGTGTGCACTCCGAGGTGTCCCGCCGCGGCGAGGTCCCGCGGTGTATCGACGTCCGTGCGCAGGCCGGGCCAGGGGCCGGAGTGACGCGCGGCGCCTCCGGACCGGTGCGCCGCCGCGGAATCCGGGCCGAAGGCGGCGCGCAGCTCGGTCCCCGGTGGTGCGTAGAGCGCCGCGGTCCCGGTCCCTGCGTGATCGGGCACGAAGCCCCGTCGGCCTGCCGTTGCCGCGAGGAACTCCCCGAGCTCCGTGGCGGTGATCCCCGGTAGGTCCGCCTGCAGCGCGAGAACCGCGACCGCCGGGCCGTGGACCGCCCGGGCGGCGCGGGCGCCCGCCTCGAGCGCGGCGTTCAGCCCGCCGGGCTCCGGCTCGTCGACGGTGCGCGCACCGGCGGCGACCGCCGCGGCGCGGACGTCGGGATCGGGCGAGACCACGTGCACCCCGAGGACCCCGGGCGCGGCGGCGGCCGCGGCGAGGGTGTCCAGCAGCATCGCCAGCACCAGCCCCGGGACGGTGTCCCGCAGGCCGTCGCCGGGCGCGGCGAAGCGGGACTTGGCTGCGTCGAGCGACTTCACGGCGGTGACCACCACGACGGCGGGGCGCTCGGCGGCCCCCTGCGGTGAGCTCATGGGCACCAATGTAGGCGTGCGGAACCGAACCCGCCGCGTGCGGGCGGGCGATAGGCTCGCCCCGGGTGCCCACGAATCAGGTGGGGCCTGTGCGATGCGAGGAGGGGCCCGGATGGTCGACGTTGCGGTGATGGGGGCGGGTTCGTTCGGAACCGCGATGGCGAAGGTCTTCGCGGAGGCCACCCGTCCGGAGCCGCATCGGGTGCGGATGTGGTGCCGGCGGCAGGAGGTCGCCGACCAGATCAACGAGACCCGGATCAACGCGCAGTATCTGCCCGAGGGTGTGCTCCCCGAGAACCTTTCCGCGACACACGATCCGGAGGAGGCGATGCGCGGCGCCGGGCTCGTGGTGCTCGCCGTCCCCTCACAGTCGCTGCGCGCCAACCTGGGCGACTGGGGGCACCTGATCCCGCCGGACGTCACCGTCGTGAACCTGGCCAAGGGCATCGAGATCGGTACGTTGGACCGGATGAGCGAGGTCGTCGTCGACGCCGCGGGTATCGATCGGGAGCGGATCGCCGTGCTGACGGGGCCGAACTTCGCGAAGGAGATCGCGAAGGGCCAGCCGACCCTCGCCGTGGTCGCCTCGGACGACGCCGATCGCGCCTCCCGCACCCAGTACCTCGCGCGCACCGACTACTTCCGGCCCTACACCAGCGCCGACGTGGTCGGCTGCGAGATCGGCGGTGCCACCAAGAACGTCATCGCTCTGGTCTGCGGGATCGCGTCGGGCATCAACCTGGGCGAGAACTCGCGCGCCGCGATCATCACCCGCGGCCTCGCCGAGACGCTGCGCCTCGGAACGGCGCTCGGCGCGGAGCCGCTCACCTTGGCCGGCCTCGCCGGGGTCGGCGACCTCGTCGCAACTTGCAGCTCGCCCCAGTCCCGCAACTTCAGCTTCGGAGCGCGCCTCGGCCAGGGCATGACCGTCGAGCAGGCGCAGGCCGCCGCGCACGGGCAGGTCGCCGAGGGGGCCAAGTCGTGCATCTCCATCGCGGACCTGGCGCGACGCGTCGGCGTCGAGATGCCGCTCACCGAGGCCGTGCGCGCCGTCTGTTACGACGGGGTCCCCGTCTCCCGCGCCATGGACGACCTCCTCAACCGCGACGTCGGCGGCGAGTGGCGCCCCAGGGACGCCGACTAGTCCCACGGCCGTCCGCGCGGGTAACCGCGTGGCCCTCCGTACGGCCGACACGTAAGGTGGGCGACCGTGACGGAGCGAATCAGGGTGGCAGTGGTCTTCGGCGGGCGCAGCAGCGAGCACGCGGTCTCGTGCGTCTCGGCGGGCAGCATTCTCGCCCACCTCGACCCCGAGCGCTACCAGGTTGTCCCCGTCGGGATCACTCAGGCCGGCGAGTGGGTGCTCTCCGACGGCGACGCGAAGGCGCTGCAGTTCGCTGATCGCGCGCTCCCGAGCGTGCCCGAAGGGCCGACGGATCTCGCCTTCCTACCCGGCGCCGAACTGGTGTCCGTCAACGCCGACGAGGCGGGCTCGGTGCTGGGGGCCGTCGACGTCGTCTTCCCCGTTCTGCACGGCCCGTACGGTGAGGACGGCACGCTGCAGGGGCTACTGGAGATGGTCGGCGTGCCCTACGTGGGAGCAGGTGTGCTCGCCTCGGCTGCGGGCATGGACAAGGAGTTCGCGAAGAAGCTGCTCGCGGCGGACGGCCTGCCTGTGGGCGACTTCCACGTACTCCGGCAGCGGGAGACAGAGGTCCCGTCGGACGTCCTGCACCGCCTGGGCCTGCCGCTGTTCGTCAAGCCCGCGCGCGGCGGATCATCGATCGGCATCACCCGGGTCACGGACCTGACCGAGCTGCCCGCGGCGATCGCTGCGGCCCGGAAATGGGATCCGAAGGTGATCGTCGAGGCGGCCGTGATCGGCCGCGAGGTCGAGATCGGCGTGCTCGAGCGGCCGGACGGCAGCGTCGGCGCGTCGGCGATCGCCGAGATCGAGATGGCCGCCGATGCCGAGCACTCCTTCTACGACTTCGAGACCAAATACCTCGACGATCGCGCGCAGTACACCGTGCCCGCGAACCTCACCGAGGAGCAGGCGGCCCTGATCCGCGACCTCGCGGTGCGCGCCTTCCACGCCTTCGACTGCCAGGGCCTCTCGCGCGTCGACTTCTTCCAGACCCCCGACGGCCCCGTCATCAACGAGGTCAACACCATGCCGGGCTTCACCTCGACGTCGATGTACCCGCGGATGTGGGCCGAGTCGGGCGTCGACTACGCCGAGCTACTCACGATCCTCATCGAGACGGCGCTCGCGCGCGGGATCGGACTCCGGTAGCCGCCGGCTACCGGCCGAGGTCGAGCGAGGCCGCCTGCAGGTGCTCCCGGATCGCGTCCGAGGTGGCCTGCACGGCGGAGGTACCGGCACCGTCGGGCACCCAGAGCGTGACGTACGGGCGATGGTCGACGGCCGTCCAGTAGCTGCCCCCGTCGGGGGCGGGCGCGCCCGCCGGTGTGGCCTGCAGCCACTGCACGCCGTTGATGATCTGCAGCTTGGCGGTCGGAGTCAGCTCGGCGGGACGGTCAGTGCCGCACCGCACCTCGACGGCGCCGGCCTTCTCGCTGGACCATCGGGCGAAGCCGCCGGGTGCGGTGTCGTCGGTGCGCCGATAGCCGTCGAGGTCGACGGGGATCGCGCCGAGGAGTCTCCCGCACGCGGCGTCGCCGGACGACGGTGCCGCGATCGACTTCAGGTGGCCGGCCTCCGCGGTATCGCGGGCGTCGCCCTGCTTCTGCTGCGCCAGCACGAGGAACGCGATGAAACACGCGACCACCGCGACCGGCAGGGCCACCGCCGTCGCGAGGAAGGCGGGGCTGCGGCGCTTCCCGGTGTCCGGGGCCGCGGTGGTCTCGTCGTCTGCATCGCTCACGTCCGATACGGTAGCCGCGATGACATCTGAGGAGCCCGAGAGCCCTGCGCAGTCCCGCGTGCGCACTGTGGCGGAGCTGGGGGAGGACGGCGTGATCGCGCTGGCCACCGGCGGTGTGGGTCCGGATCCGCGGATCCCGGTCGGTCCGGGCGACGACGCGGCGGTGGTGGTGGCGCCCGACGGCCGGACAGTCGTCTCCTCCGATGCGATCGTCGAGGGCCGGCACTTCCGGTTCGACCTCACCACTCCCGAGCACGTGGGTCGGCGCGCGATCGCGCAGAACGCGGCGGACGTCGCGGCGATGGGCGCCGTGTGCACCGCCTTCACCGTGACGCTGGGGTGCCCGCCCGAGACCGGCGAGGACGTCATCGCAGGTATCGCGCGCGGCACCACCCTCGGCGCGGCCGAGGCCGGCGGTGCGATCGCCGGCGGCGACGTGGTCCGCACGGACCAGGTGCTGCTCGCCGTGACCGTGCTCGGCGACCTGCAGGGCCGGGAGCCGATCCTGCTGTCCGGCGCGCGGCCCGGCGATCGGGTGGCGGTGTGCGGCACTCTCGGGCACTCGGCCGCGGGCCTGGACGTTCTGCTCGCGGGGCTCGACGGCTTCGACGGCCTGGTTGAGACCTACCGCTGCCCGGTGCCCCCGCTCGCCGCAGGGCCGCGCGCGGCAGACGCCGGCGCGACGGCGCTCACCGACGTCTCCGACGGCCTCCTCCGCGATGCACGATCTCTCGCCCGGGCCTCCGGCGTGACCATCGCGCTCGACGGTGCGCTGCTGGCCCCCGACGCCGAGCTGGTCGCCTGCGCCGCCGTGCTCGGCACCGACGCCGAGCACTGGGTGCAGACCGGCGGCGAGGATCACGCCCTCCTGGCGACCTTCCCGGCCGCCACGGAGCTGCCCGAGGGCTGGCGCGCGATCGGGGCGGTTCTCGCCCCGGCCGCGCTGCCCGCGGGCACCGTCACCGTCGACGGCGATGCCGGGCCGGCGGCCGGCGGCTGGAACACCTTCACCGAAACCGAGGAGAGCGGGCGATGACGGCGAGACCACTGACGGACAGCGTCGAGGCCGGGTGGGCGCAGGCCCTCGCGCCGGTCGCCGACGAGATCGCGGCGCTCGGCGAGTTCCTCCGCGCCGAGAACGCCTCCGGCGACGGATACCTGCCGGCCGGGGCCAACGTCCTGCGCGCTTTCCGGCAGCCCTTCGCCGACGTGCGGGTGCTCATCGTCGGCCAGGACCCGTACCCGACCCCGGGGCACGCGGTCGGCCTCTCGTTCTCGGTCGACCCGTCAGTGCGGCCGATCCCGCGGAGCCTGCAGAACATCTACAAGGAGTACTGCGACGACCTCGAGCTGCCGATGCCCGCGAACGGCGACCTCTCGCCGTGGTCCGCTCAGGGCGTGCTCCTGCTGAACCGCGTCCTGACGGTACGCCCGGGCACGCCCGCCTCGCACCGCGGGAAGGGCTGGGAGAAGGTCACCGAATGCGCCATCGACGCGCTGGTCGTACGGGACGCACCGCTCGTGGCGATCCTGTGGGGGCGCGACGCGGCCTCGCTCGGACCGCGCCTCGGCGACACCCCGCGGATCGAGTCGGTACATCCGTCGCCGCTGTCCGCGTCCCGCGGCTTCTTCGGCTCCAAGCCCTTCTCGAAGGCCAACGAGGCGCTCGCGGGGCTGGGTGCAGAGCCCGTCGACTGGCGCCTGCCGCACCTCGCGCAGGTGCGCTGACGCCCGTCGTCGCGAACGGCGAAGGCCCGCGACCTCGGGGAGGTTACGGGCCTTCGGAACAGCTGATGCGTACTAGCCGCGAACGACCTTGCCGGCCTTGATGCACGAGGTGCACACGTTCAGGCGGCGGGTCTGACCGGGCGCGACCTGGGCGCGGACGGTCTGGATGTTCGGGTTCCACCGGCGGTTGGTACGCCGATGCGAGTGGGAGACCGACTTACCGAAGCCGGGGCCCTTGTCGCAGACGTCGCAGACGGCAGCCATAGTCGTGTACTCCTCGCAATAGTTGAAAACCTGTGCTTCGCCCCGCCGGTCGTAGACGCGAAGGACACGCTCGGACGCGAGGCAACCCTGCAATCATAGACCGATATGGGTCTACGGCCAAACCGCGCCGGGGCTCCTGCGCTGTGCGACGGCCCACTAGGCTGGCAGCCGTGACGGGACCGATTGCGGAGGACGGCCGCGTGGTGGTGGCCTGGCTGGGGCGTGCCGTCCTCGGGCTCGAGCGTGCGGTCGGCGAGATCAACACCCTCAACGTCTTCCCGGTCGCCGACGCGGACACCGGTACGAACATGCTGGTCACCCTGCGTGCGGCCGCCCGCTCCGCCGACGTGGCGGACCGCACCGAGGGGCCGCACGCAGTCGCTCGCGCCACCGTCGCCGGCGCGGTCGCCGGAGCGCGGGGCAACTCGGGCGTCATCGTCTCGCAGATCATGCGCGGCCTGGCTGCGCAGCTCGGCCCCGACGCGGACCTCACAGCCGAGGGACTCGCGACCGGCCTGCGGAACGCGACGGACCTGGTCACCAGTGCCGTCGCCGACCCGATCGAGGGCACCATCCTCTCCGTTCTGCGCGCCTCCGCCGATGGTGCCGGTGCCGCACTCGCCGGCGGTGGGAACCTCGCCGCCTGCGCCCGGGCCGCCGCCGACGCGGCCTTCGACGCCCTCCTGCGCACCCGGGACCAGCTCGCCGACAACGCCGCCGCCGGCGTCGTCGACGCGGGTGGCCGCGGCCTGCTCGTCCTGCTCGATGCGCTCGTCGAGGTCACCTCCGGCGCTGTGCCGGAGCGCCCGCGGTTCGGCCGGCAGATCGCGCCGCACGTCCAGGTGCACGTCGATCACGGTCACACCCACGACCACGCCGACCCGCCCCGCGGCCCGCACGCCGACTACGAGGTGATGTACCTGCTGCCCGCCGCCACCGAGGCCACGGCGAACAGGCTGCGCACGGAGTTGCAGGCGTTCGGCGATTCGGTGGTGGTGGTCGCCGCGGCCGATCCCGACCCGGTCGCGACGTGGTCCGTCCATACCCACACCACGGAACCCGGAGCCGCGATCCAGGCGGGCCTACGGCATGGGAAGCTGCGCAGCATCGCCGTCAACGTACTGCAGGAGGCGGGCCACGCCGAGACGCCGCTGCAGGCGCTGCTCGACGCTCCGCGCGCGATCGTCGCGCTCGTCTCCGGTGACGGCGCCGCGGAGCTGTTCACCGGCGCGGGCGCGGAGGTGATCCGGTGCGACAAGGGGATGACCCACGCCGAGCTGCTCGCCGCGCTGCACCGGTTCGAGGGCCGCGAGGTGCTGCTCATGCCCAATGGCGCGCTGCCCACTCCGGAGCTGCTGGCGGTCGCCGCACGGTCCCGCGAATCCGGCGTGCTGGTGACGCTGCTACCGACCTCGTCGATGGTGCAGGCGATCGCCGCGCTCGCGGTGCACGAGCCGAACGGCCACGCCGCCGACGACACCTACTCGATGGCGGAGGCCGCCGCGGGCGCGCGGTGCGGGTCCGTCGTCGCCGTCACGGAAGACGCGCTGACGATCCTCGGGCCCTGCGGTCCCGGCGACTACCTCGGCATGGTCGGCGGCGAGGTCGTCGTCCTCGAGGAGGACCAGTACTCCGCGGGTGAGGCGCTCGCCGAGCTCCTGCTCGCGACGGGCGGCGACATGGTGACGGTGCTCCTCGGCGATGCGGGCGACGGTGACTTCCCCGACCGGGTCAGCGCCGCCCTGCGTCCCGACCGCCCCGAGGTCGAGGTGGTCGGTTACGTCGGCGGGCAGAACGCGAGCGTGATGGAGATCGGCGTCGAATGACCTCAGCGCGCCCCCTCACGCTGCAGACGCCGCTCGCCGAGGCCGTCGACCCTGAGATCGCCGATGCGGCGACTGCCGAGCTCGGACTGGTCACCGTCGGCGACCTGTTGCGGCACTTCCCGTTCCGGTACGAGGGCGGGGCCGTCGAGGACGACGGGACCCGGCGCTCCGAGCCGCGGATCGGCGACGACGTGGTGGTGATCGGCACGGTCACCGCGATCACCCCGCCGCGCGCACACCATCGCGGCAAGAAGATGTTCAAGGTGCAGGTGGTCAACAAGGTCCGCGCCTATGACGTGACCTTCTTCAACTACCTGCCCAAGCCGATCCAGCCCGACCGGCAGCTGCTGCTGATCGGCCGGCTCGGCGAGTTCAACGGCAAGCTGCAGCTCACTCATCCCGAGTGGCTGGTCCTGCCGGACACCACGATCACCTCGGCCGAGGCACTCGCCGCCAACGAGGCGGGCTCGACCAAGGCCGGGTCGAAGCGGCTCAAGTTCGCCGACCTGAGCCTGCTGATGCAGCCCACCGTGCCGATCTACCACGGCACCAAGAACATGCCGACGTGGCTGATCCTCTCGCTGGTCGACAGCGTGCTGAGGAGGCTCGCGCCGGTGCCCGAATCGCTGCCGCCCGAGTTCCTCGCGCTCCACGCCCTCATGAGCCTCGACGACGCGGTGCGGGCCGCGCACAAGCCCGACGGCCGAGCCCAGGCGGACCGGGCGCGCCGCCGCCTCGCCTTCGACGAGGCCGTCGCGATCGAGACCGCCCTCGCCCGCCGGGCGCACGACGTGGGCATCGTCGGCGCGCCACCGTTGCGCGCGCCCGACGGTCCGCTGCAGGCGGGACTACGGGAGCGGCTCCCGTTCTCGCTCACCGCGGGCCAGGATGAGGTGCTCGCCGAGATCCTCGGCGACATGGCCCGCGACCACCCGATGACTCGCTTGCTGCAGGGTGAGGTCGGTTCCGGCAAGACGTTGGTCGCGCTGCTGGCGATGCTCGCCGCCGTCGACGCGGGACACCAGGCTGTGCTGCTCGCCCCGACGGAAGTGCTCGCGACGCAGCACCTCCTGTCGATCACCGCGATGCTCGGCGATCTGGCCGAGGCGGGACAATTGGGTGCGGCCGACGCCGCCACGACGGTGACCCTGTTGACGGGCTCGATGACCGTCAAGCAGCGCCGAGCGGCACTCCTTCGCATCGTGACCGGCGAGGCCGGCATCGTGATCGGTACGCACGCGTTGCTCGAGGACACCGTCGAGTTCTTTCGGCTGGGTCTCGTGGTCGTCGACGAGCAGCATCGGTTCGGCGTGGAGCAGCGCGACCGGCTGCGGCGCAAGGGTACCGGCGAGAGCACTGACGACGACGCGATGCCGCACCTGCTCGTGATGACGGCGACGCCGATCCCGCGCACCGTCGCCCTGGCGCAGTTCGGCGACATGGCCACGTCCGTGCTGCGAGAGCTACCCCGTGGGCGGCAGCCGATCCAGACCTCTGTCGTCCCCGAGGACCGGGAGGCCTGGGTCGCGCGGGCCTGGGCGCGCGTGGACGAGGAGGTCCGATCGGGCCGCCAGATCTATGTCGTGTGCCCGCGGATCGGCGACGACGCGACGGGCGAGCAGGCCAAGGCCGGTTTCACGGACGAGGACTACGATTTCGACAAGCCGACGACCGCGCCGAAGGCGCAGGCGCGGAGCTCTTCCCGTGACGATCGCGACGATCGTGACGAAGAAGAGGAAGCGAAGCCGAAGACCGTCTCGGCGATCGAGATGTACGACCAGCTGTCGACGGGACCGCTCGGCGAGCACCGGATCGCGCTGCTGCACGGGCGCCTTCCCGCCGAGGAGAAGTCCGACATCATGGCGTCCTTCGCCGCCGGCGAGATCGACGTCCTGGTGGCGACCACCGTGATCGAGGTCGGCGTCGACGTCGCGAACGCCACCACCATGGTGGTGCGCGACGCCGACCGGTTCGGCATCAGCCAGCTGCACCAGCTGCGCGGCCGCGTCGGCCGAGGCGGGTTGCCCGGGCTCTGCCTGCTCATCACCGCTACCGGGTCCGAGCGGACACTGGAGCGACTGCACAAGGTCGCCGAGACCGTCGACGGCTTCGCACTGGCCCAGCTCGACCTCGAGTACCGCGGCTTCGGCGACATCCTCGGCGTCGACCAGTCCGGCCTCGCGCGGCGTCTGAGCTTCCTCGACCTCGCGCAGGACGGCGACGTGCTCGCCGCGGCACGGGATCTCGCCTACGAGATCGTCGGCGAGGACCCGGATCTCGAGCGCCACGCGGCCCTGCGGGCCATGAACGACGTCATCCTCGGCGGAGACCGCGGCGACTACCTCGACAAGGCCTAGTCCGGACGATCTCCGGCATCAGCGCGCGGCGAAGACCGAGGCGAGTTGGCGGCCCCAGAAGTCGACGACCTGCTCGCGGCGCGCCTCGTCGTCGGACAACAGGTCCGCGAGGCCGAGGCCACGCGCGAGGTCCAGCGTCGCCTGCACTGCGCGCCGGGCCTCCTCGTCGTCCCGGTCGACGCCGAGCAGGCGCATGGCGAGGGCGAAGACCTCGCGGGAGTGCTTGTTCTCGAAGGGCAGCATCCGCTCACGGAGCGCGTCGTCGCTCGCGGCGGCGGTCCACACGTGCAGCGCGGCCTTGAACAGGTCGTCGGTGTAGTACTCGACGATGAGCCGAGCCACCGCGTGCGGGCGGTCGGGCCCGTCTGGCACCGCGGCGCCCGCCTGCGCGACCTGCGCGAGTCGCTGCTCGCCCATGTACTCCAGCGCGGCGCTGATCAGGTCCTCCCGCGTGGGGAAGTGGTGCTGCGCGGCGCCCCGCGAGACCCCCGCCTGCCGCGCCACGCTGCCCACCGTGGTGGCCGTCCATCCGCGTGCGGCGAGCGACGCGATGGTGGTCTCCAACAGGCGCTGGCGAGTCTCGCGGCTGCGGGACTGCTGGGGTGCGCGGATGGGCGGGCGAAGGGGAGTCATCGCGAACAGCTTATTCCGCCGGTACCGGTTCGGCCCAGCTCGGCGCGCGCTTCTGCAGGAACGCGGTGATCCCCTCGACGGACTCGGTGGAGCCGAACAGTCGCGCGGACTGCTCGCCGAGGGCGTCGGCCCGCTCGTCGAAGGAACGCAGCACGTCGTGCCACAGGATCTGCTTCGTCTCGCGCAGGCCCTGGGGGCTGCACAGCTGCAGTTCGGCGAGCTGCTCCGCGACCGCAGCCGCCGGGTCGCCGACCGCCGCGGTGATCAAGCCGTACCCGGCGGCCTCGGCGGCGTCGAACTTCCGTCCCGCGAGCAGCAGCGTGGAGGCGACCCGCGAGGGCAGGTGTGGCAGCAGCACCAGCGAGACCATCGCCGGCGCGACGCCGATCCGCGTCTCCGTCACGGCGAACGACGCCCCGGGACCGGCGAAGACGAAGTCGCACGAGCCGATGAGGCCGAAGCCACCGGCTCGGACGTGCCCGTCGACCTGGGCGATCACCGGCTTCGGGCACTCGATGATCCCGCGCATCGCACCGATCATCGCCAGCGTGCGCGACTTCGGATCGCTCCCTGCCCCGTTGGCCGCAGCTTCCTTGAGATCGGCGCCCGCGCAGAAGGTCGTGCCGGTGTGGGTGAGCACCACGGCGCGCACGGCATCGTCCGCGGCGGCCCGCTCCAGTCCCGCACTCAGGTCGGCGAGGAGCCGCTGCGAGATCGCGTTCCGGTTGTGCGGGCTGTCGATCGTGAGATACGCGGCACCGCCGCGCGTCTCGTATCCGACCAGAGACTCGGTCATACGGGCTCCTAGTAGCTCTTGGGCAGACCGAGGCTGTGCTCGGAGATGAAGTTGAGCACCATCTCGCGGCTGACCGGGGCGATGCGGAACAGCCGCGAGGCCACCAGCATCTGTGCCAGGCCGTACTCGGTGGTGAGGCCGTTGCCGCCGAGCGAGTGGATCGCCCGGTCGACGGCCTTCGCGCCGGCCTCGCCGCCGGCGAACTTCGCCATGTTCGCGGCCTCGGCGGCGGCGAACTCCTCACCGGCGTCGTACAGCGTGGCGGCCTTCTGCAGCATCAGCTTCGCCAACTCGGTCTCCACCTTGAGCTCGGCGAGCGGGTGGGCGATGGCCTGGTGCGCGCCGATCGGCACCTTGAAGACGGTGCGCTGCTTGGCGTAGTCCACCGCGCGATCGATCGCGTAGCGGGCCGAGCCCACCGAACCGGCCGCGGCCATGATGCGCTCGGGGTTGAGACCCGCGAAGAGCTGCGCGATGGCGGCGTCGGGTTCGCCGACGAGAGCCTCGGCGGGCAGCCGGACGTCGTCGAAGAACAGCGTCCACTGCGACTCCGGCAGGCCGACCTCCATGGGGATCTTGGTCTTCTGCAGGCCGGGGGAGTCGGTGGGCATGAGGAAGAGCGCAGGACGCAGCTTGCCGGTCTTCGCGTCCTCGCTGCGCGAGACCACGAGGATGACGTCGGCCAGCTCGATGCCGGAGATGAAGGTCTTCTGGCCGGAGATGATCCAGTCGGAGCCGTCGCGGCGGGCGGTGGTGGTGATCCGGTGGCTGTTGCTGCCCGCGTCGGGCTCGGTGATCGCGAAGGCGGCGATGGTCTCGCCGGAGGCGATGCCCGGCAGCCAGCGCTGCTTCTGCTCCTCCGTGCCGAACCTGGAGATGATGGTGCCGTTGATCGCCGGGGAGACCACCAACATGAGTAGAGAGGAACCGACTGCCGCGAGCTCCTCGCCGACGATGCCCAGCTCGTACATGCCGGCGCCGCCGCCGCCGTACTGCTCGGCGATGTTCACACCGATGAGGCCGAGATCGCCCGCGGCCTTCCACAGCTCGGTGGGGCCCTCGCCCGCCGCGATCTTCTCGCGCATGTACTCGGGGCCGAACTTGCGGCCCAGCTCCGAGACGGTCGCGCGGAGCGCCTGGCGCTCCTCGGATTCGATGACGTCCATGGAAATGCTCATGTGTTCCTACTCCGAATCTTCCAGCACGGCGACGACGGCGCCGGCATCGATGTTCTGGCCCACTTCAACGGCGATGGTCGTGATGACGCCGTCTGCGGGGGCGGAGATGGCGTGCTCCATCTTCATCGCCTCCATCCACAGCACGGGCTGCCCGACGGTGACCGAATCGCCCTCCTGGGCGCCGATCCGGGTGATCACGCCGGGCATCGGCGCGAGCAGCGAGCCCGCCGCCGCGGCGGCGTCCGCCGACGGGAGGGGGTCGACGAGCGTGAGGGTCGCCGCGCCGCGCGCGGTCTCCACCTCGACGACGGTGCGGTCCCCGGGGTACGTCGTCACGGCGACGGTGCGCCGGATCCCGTCGCGTTCGACCGCGACCGTCGCGCGGTCACCGTCGTCGGTGATGGTCGCGACCTGCCCGCCGTCGGCGCGGAACTCGCGCTCGTCTGTGGTCCGGAACTCGGGGACCAGGGTGCGGGAGCCGAGGTTGCGCCATCCCGGCGCGACGTGCGGCAGCGGGCTCGCCGCGGCACCCCGGCGGTCGAGCACGGCGCCGGCCGCGGACGCGGCCTCTGCGAGCTCGGCCTCGTCCAGCAGGGGCGCGGCGAGTCGCTCGAGTCGCTCGCCGGTGAGGAAGTCGGTCGCGAAGTCGCCGGCCTTGAAGTCGGCGTCGGCGAGGATCCGCACCAGCAGGTCGCGGTTGGTGGTGATGCCGTGGACGACCGCCTTGCGCAGCGCCGCTTCGGTGATCGCGAGGGCCTGCGCTCGGGTCGGCGCGAAACCGATCACCTTCGCGAGCATTGGATCGTAGAAGACCTCGACGACGCTGCCCGCGGGCGCGAGGGCGCTGTCGAGCCGGATGCCCGGGCGATCGGGCCCGGAGAACTCGCTCACTACGCCGGGCACCTCGAAGCGGTGCACGGTGCCGGCCGCGGGCCGCCAGTCGTTGGCGGGGTCTTCGGCGTAGAGGCGGGCCTCGATGGCCCAGCCGCGCGTCGCGGGCGGCTCGGCCGATGGCAGTGGCAGGCCCGCGGCCACGTCGAACTGCAGGCCGACCAGGTCGAGGCCGGTGGTGGCCTCGGTGACCGGGTGCTCCACCTGGAGGCGGGTGTTGACCTCGAGGAAGAAGAACTCCCCGGCGTCGGTCGCGAGGAACTCCACGGTGCCCGCGCCGGTGTAGCCGATGGCCTTGGCGGCGTTGGCCGCAGCCTCGTACAGGGCGGTGCGCATCGCCGGGTGCCGTTCGACGAGGGGCGACGGGGCCTCCTCGAGGACCTTCTGGTGGCGGCGCTGGATCGAGCACTCGCGCTCGCCCACCGCCCAGACGGTGCCCTGGGAGTCGGCCATCACCTGGACCTCGATGTGGCGACCGCGCTCGAGGTACCGCTCGCAGAAGACGGTGCCGTCGCCGAAGGCCGACTTGGCCTCGCGCTCGGCGGTCTCCAGGTTCTCCTGCAGTTCGGTGCGGGTGCGGACGACGCGCATGCCGCGGCCGCCGCCGCCGGCGGAGGCCTTCACCAGGACGGGGAAGTCGCTGTCGGAGACCTGGTCCGGGGTGAGATTGGTGAGCATGGGCACGCCGGCCTCGGCGAGGCGGGCCTTGGCCGCGACCTTGGAGCCCATCGCGGTGATGGCCTCGGGCGAGGGGCCGATCCAGACGATGCCCGCGGCCTGGACCGCGGCGGCGAAGTCGGCATTCTCGGAGAGGAAGCCGTAGCCGGGATGAATCGCCTGCGCGCCGGTGGCCTTCGCCGCGGCGATGATCTTCTCGCCCTGCAGGTACGTGTCGGCGGGGGATTCGCCGGGCAGGCGCACGGCCTCGTCTGCCTCGGCGACGTGCGGCGCGTTCGCATCCGGGTCGGAGTAGACGGCGACGGCGCGCAGGCCGCGGGCGTGCGCCGCGGCGATGACGCGGCGGGCGATCTCGCCGCGGTTGGCGACGAGGACGGACTCGAATGTCGTCATGGAGTTCCTCACATCCGGAAGACGCCGAAGGCGTCGGTGCCGTGGACGGGGCCGTTGTGGATGGCGGAGAGGGCCATGCCGAGCGCCGTGCGGGTGTCGCGGGGGTCGATGATGCCGTCGTCGTAGAGCATGCCGGACATGAAGGCGGGCAGGGACTCCTTGTCGATCTGCGTCTCGATGGCGGTGCGCATGCCGTCGACGAAGGCGGGGTCCATGGCCTGGCCGCGGGAGGCGGCGGAGGCCGCGGCGACCTCGGTGACGACGTCGGCGAGTTGCTTGGCGCCCATGACGGCCGAGCGTGCGCTGGGCCAGGAGAACAGGAACCGCGGGTTGAAGGCGCGTCCTGCCATGCCGTAGTGGCCGGCGCCGTAGGAGGCGCCCGCGATGAGGGAGAGGTGCGGCACCTCCGAGTTGGAGACGGCGTTGATCATGATCGAGCCGTGCTTGATCATGCCGCCGCGCTCGTACTCCGCGCCCACCATGTAGCCGGTGGTGTTGTGGATGAACAGGAGCGGCGTGTCGTAGCGGTTCGCCAGCTGGATGAACTGCGTCGCCTTCTGCGCCTCCTCGGAGAACAGGACGCCGCGGGCGTTGGCGAGGATGCCGATCGGGTAGCCGTGCAGGTTCGCCCAGCCGGTGGTCAGCGAGCCGCCGTAGAGGGGCTTGAACTCGTCGTAGTCGGAGTCGTCGACGATGTGGGCGATGATCTCCCGCGGGTCGAAGGGGATCTTGAGATCGTCCGGGACGATGTCGAGCAGACCCTCGGCGGCGTAGCGCGGGGGCTTGACCACGGCCGACGGGGCCGTGCCCTGCTTACGCCAGTTGAGCCGCTTGACGATCGATCGGGCGATGCGTGCCGCGTCCAGCTCGTCGCTGGCCAGGTAGTCGCCGAGGCCCGAGGTGCGCGAGTGCATCTCGGCGCCGCCGAGGGTCTCGTCGTCGGAGATCTCACCGGTCGCGGCCTTCACCAGGGGCGGCCCGGCGAGGAAAACCTTGGAGCGCTCCTTGATCATCACGACGTGGTCGCTCATGCCGGGAATGTAGGCGCCACCCGCGGTGGAGTTGCCGTAGACGACGGAGATCGTGGGGATCCCGGCCTTCGACAGCTGCGTGAGATTGCGGAACATCGCGCCGCCGGGGACGAAGACCTCCTTCTGCGTGGGGAGGTCGGCGCCGCCGGACTCGACGAGCGAGAGCACGGGGAGGCGATTCTCGCGGGCGATGTCGTTGAGGCGCAGCGATTTGCGCAGAGTCCACGGGTTGGAGGTGCCGCCCTTGACGGTGGGGTCGTTGGCGACCACCATCACCTCGACCCCCTCGACCACGCCGATGCCGCCGACGAGGGAGGCACCCACCTGGAAGTCGCTGCCCCACGCGGCCAGCGGCATCAGCTCGAGGAACGGCGAGGCGGGATCCAGCACGCTGTCGATGCGCTCGCGGGCGGTGAGCTTGCCGCGCTTTCGGTGCCGCTCGACGTACTTTTCACCGCCGCCCGCGAGGGCCTTGTCGAACTCGGTCGTGAGGTCGGCCAGCTTGTCGAGCATCGTCTTGCGGTACGCGGCCGCGTCGGGGGCCGGGGTGCTGCGGAGCACCGTCATGAGTGGAGTCCTTTGCCCTTGTAGGTGTCTGAGTGGGTGCCGGGGTGGGGGATCACTTGTAGCCGAGGCGGTTGGCCGCGAGCGTGGTCAGGATCTGGGTGGTGCCGCCGCCGATGCCGAGGATGCGGACGTCGCGGTAGTGCCGCGATACCTCGTACTCGGACATGTAGCCGTGGCCGCCGAACAGCTGCACGGCCTCGTTCGCGACCCACTCGCCGCACTCGACGGCGGTGTTCTTCGCGAAGCAGGCCTGGGGCACCAGCTCCGCGGCCGCCGCCGGGCCGCCGGATTCCATCGCCTCCGCGTACTGGTCGGCGACGTGCCGGCTGTACACACGGGCGACCTCGATGCGGCGCCGCATCTCGGTCACGGTGTTCTGCACGGCCTGGCGCTTGATCAGCGGCTGGCCGAAGGTCTCCCGGGTGCGGACCCAGTCGAGTGTGAGGTCGAGGCAGCGCTGCGCGTGCGAGTAGGCCTGCACGGCGAGGGCGAGGCGCTCGGTGACGAAGGCGGCGCCGATCAGCAGGAAGCCGCTGCCCTCGGGGCCGATGAGGTTCTCCGTGGGGACGCGGACGTCGGTGAAGGAGAGCTCGGCCGTGTCCGAGGCGTGCCAGCCCATCTTCTTCAGCGGGGCGCTCACCTCGAAGCCGTCCAGACCCTTGGGAATCACGAGCAGGCTGATGCCGCTCGCGCCCTCGCCGCCGGTGCGGACGGCGGTGACCACCCAGTCGGCGCGGATGCCCGACGTGATGAAGGTCTTGGCGCCGTTGACGATGTAGTGATCGCCGTCCTTGCGGGCCGTGGTCGTGAGGTGGCTGAGATCGGAGCCGCCGCCGGGCTCGGTGAGTCCGAGGGAGCTGATCTTCTCGCCGGCGAGGACGGGTGCGACCCACTTCGCCTTCTGCTCGTCGGTGCCCGCGAGGATGATGTGGGGCACTGAGATCCCGCAGGTGAACAGCGAGGCGAACAGGCCGCCGGAGCCGCCGGCCTCGTGCATGGCCTCGCACACGATGAGGGCGTCGCGGGGGTCGCCGTCGCCGCCGCCGACGGACCCGGGGAACGAGACGCCGAGCAGGCCGAGGTCGCCGGCCTTCGTGTGCAGCTCGCGGGGGAGCAGGCCGCCCGCCTCCCAGTCCTCGAGATTCGGCAGGATCTCGCGCTCGGTGAACGCGGTCACCGTCTTGCGCAGCGCGATCCGCTCCTCGGACTCCCACAGGCTGGTCATGCGATCTCCTTGGTGGTGTGGCCGGCGGGGAGCAGGCCTGCGGGCAGGTCGATGTAGCGACCCCGCAGCCACTCGCCGACGCCCTTGGCCTGCGGGTCGAACCGGTAGCCGTGGGCGACGCCCTTGCCCAGCAGGTCCTCGACGACGAAGTTGAGGGCCTTGAGGTTGGGCAGCTCGTAGCGGCGGACGGGGAGGTCCGCGGCCTCCGGAAGGAGTTCGCGCAGAGCCTGTTCGGTCAGATTACTGCGCAGCCATTCGTACGCCGCGTCGGACTCCGCCCAGACGCCGACGTTGGCGCTGCCGCCCTTGTCGCCGCTGCGCGCGCCGAAGACCGTGCCGAGCGGGACGCGGACCGTCGGGCCTGCGGGGCGTGCGTCGTCGCCGCCCGGTTGGGAGGGGTCGGCGGGGAGTTCCTGGACGACCGCCGGCGCCGCGATGTCGGCGACGGTGCCGTCAGGCCGGTGGGCGCGGTGCGGGACGTCGCCGTTCGGCACGTACACGGCCTGGTACACCCCGTACGGGCCGCCGCTCGACGGCGGGGCCATCGGGGAGGCGCCGGGGTAGGTGGCGAGCGCGAGTTCCACGGCGGCGGAGCTGAAGGCGCGGCCGACCCGGTTCGGGTCGGCGTCCCACGCCACCGCGGTGAGCGTGGCCGACGCGGCCGCCTCGGTGGGGGCGTCGGGATGGTCGGTGCGGGCCAGGCGGAACTGCAGGTCCGACGGTGCGCCGCCACTCCTCTCGAGCGAGTCCCGCAGCTGCGCCTCCAGCAGTGCGGCCTTGCGCTCGACGTCGATGCCGGTGAGCAGGAAGGCGATCTCGTTGCGGAAGCCACCGAGTGTGGTGGTCGCGACCTTGGTGGTGGTCGACGGTGCCTCGCCCCGGACGCCGCTGACGGTGACGCGGTCCGGGCCGGCCTGGGCGAGGACCATGGAGTCGAGTCGCAGGGTGACGTCGGGGTTCGCGTAGCGCTGTCCGGTGACCTCGTAGAGCAGCTGCGCGGTGACGGTGCCGACCTCGACGACGCCGCCCGTGCCGGGCTGCTTGGTGATGGCGAAGGAGCCGTCCGCGGCGATCTCGGCGATGGGGAAGCCCGGGTGCAGCAGCTGCTGGATCGGGTGGCGGTCGAAGAAGGCGTAGTTGCCGCCCGTGGCCTGCGTGCCGCACTCGATGATGTGGCCCGCGGCGACGGCGCCGGCGAGGGCGTCGAAGTCGGTGCGCTGCCAGCCGAACTCGGCGATGGCGGGGCCGAGGATCACGGAGGCGTCGGTGACGCGGCCGGTGATGACGATATCGGCGCCGGCGGCCAGGCAATCGGCGATGCCGAAGGCGCCGAGGTAGGCGTTGGCGGTCACGGCGTTCGGCACTCCGAGGTCGGCGGACCGGGCGAGGAGGTCGTCACCGTCGACCCAGCCGACCTTGAGATCGGTGCCGGACTCGGCGACCGCCTTCTCGACGGCGGCGGCGAGGCCGCCCGGGTTGAGGCCGCCGGCGTTGACGACGACCTTGGTACCGCGCTCGGCGAGGAGGCCGAGGTGCGGGGTGAGGTGCCGCAGGAAGGTCTTGGCGTAGCCGAGATTCGCGTCCTTGAGGCGGTCGCGGCCGAGGATGAGCATGGTGAGCTCGGCGAGGTAGTCGCCGGTGATGTAGTCGACGCGGGGGCCGGCGAGCATCTCGCCGATCGCCGCGGCGCGGTCTCCGTAGAACCCCGAGACGTTGGCGATGCTGATGGTGCGGCTCATTGACGTTCCTCCTGCGGGGCGCGGCCCGTGCCGGGGGCCCCGGCGAAGCACTGCGCAATGGTGAGCCAGTGGGCGGCGTCCTCGCCCGTGGCGACGAGATCGGTGTCGACGAGGTTGACGCGCTGGGTCGCGAGGCGGCAGAAGTCCTCGAGCGAGCCGGTTACGCGCTGCGCGGCGTCGCCGGCGCCGAAGGTGATCTCGGTGCCGTCGGCAGCGACGAGGAAGACGTCGAAGGGCTCGGCGGGCGGGGTCTCGCCGTTCACGGTGTACGCGAAGTCGCGGGTCTTGTAGGCGATCTTCGCGACGTGGGGGAGCGCCTCCGAGGCGTCCAGCTCGGTGCCGGCCGCGTCGGCGATGTCGAGGCCGTGCGCCCAGGTCTCCATCAGGCGGGCGTTGGCCATGGTGGCGGGACGCATGGGCGGGCCGAACCAGGGGAGTGGCGTGCCGGGATCGGCCGCGCGGAGCGCGACGGCGAGCGCCGTGCGGGAGCGGTCCCAGCGGGCGCGCAGGTCCGTGTCCGCAGCCAGCTCGGCGGCGCCGGCGTCGACGAAGCCCATCGGGTCCTGCATCGCGTCCTGGAGGATCGCCGCGAAGCCGTCGGGGTCGGTGGCGGAGACGAGGGAGACCTCGTCGGTCCAGGCCAGATGAGCGACCTGGTGGGCGACGGTCCAACCCTCGGCGGGCGTGGAGATCGACCAGTCGGGGAGCGAATCCGCGATGGCGGCGACGGCGGCCGAGGTGGACTCGAGCGCGTCGAACACGGGGGCTGAAGTGGGCACGCCCACACTCTGTCAGCCGATGACGAAAAAAACAAGCAGCAATGCTTGTTTGCGGCGAGGCGAAGAGAGGGCGAGGCGAAGAGAGGCAGGGCGCACCACGGGGCGGGCGAGCGTTCAGGAGCAGGTCGTCACGGACTGATCGACGACGGCGGCGGAGGAGCGGTCCACGGATAGGCCGTACTCGCGGGCGACGAACGCGAACTGCCGCGCGTACTGGCAGTGGAAGCGCTCGTTCGACGGCATCCACCGACCCGGGGGAGAGTCGCTCTTGTTCTCGTTCGCGGGCCCGTCGACGGCCACGAGGTTCCGCGGATCGTTCGCGAAGGCGGCGCGCTTCGCGTCGTCCCACGACCACGCGCCCATGTCCCAGGCATAGGCCAGCGCGACCACGTGGTCGATCTGCACCTTGGCGGAGGTCTTCGCGCCGCGCTCGAAGCGGATGGTCGCGCCGCCGTACGGATCGACCAGCACCCCCGTCGCGACGGCACGGGGGCAGGCGGAGGTGCGGACATAGGTCTTGTCCTTCAGGTCGCGGTCCAGCACGTCGTTGCGGGTGTCGCAGCCGTTGTGGCCGAGCGGCGCCGACTGATCGTCCGTCCACGCCGCGCCGAAGGCGGCCCGACGGTAAGGCTGCGGCGCGCGTTCGCGGGCGGCGAGGATCCGGACCCCTGCGAGCGGCGCACCGTCGGATACGGTGGCCGACGGGGCGGCCGAACCGGTGGTGGGCTCGGCCCCGGACCGGTCCCGGTAGGCGCCGATCGCGACGAAGACGGCGGTCGCCGTGACCAGGACGAGCGCGAGCCACGACCGCCGGGACAGGCTGCGGGCGGTTCTCCGGCGGGACACGTCGGCAACCTAACACCGCGGACCGACAAGTCCGGCCCGCCACGTATTCTCGGACCATGAGCACGCCCACCGCCCAGGACGCCGAACTGCAGGCCGCGACCGTCGCGGTCGAGGAGGCGGCCCGCGCCGCCCGCGCCGCCTCGAAGCAGCTGATCACGCTGACGACCGAGCAGAAGAACGCCGCGCTGCACGCCGCCGCCGACGCGCTGCTGACGTACAAGGACCGGATCCTCGCGGCGAACGCCGAGGACGTCGAGCGAGCCCGCGCCGCCGGCACTGAGGAATCGCTCATCGACCGGCTCGCGCTCAACGAGGCCCGGGTCGACGGCATCGCCTCCGGCCTGCGGCAGGTCGCCGGCCTGCCGGACCCCGTCGGGAACGTCCTGCGCGGGTCCACCCTGCCCAACGGCCTTGAGCTGCGCCAGGTCGCCGTGCCCCTCGGTGTGGTCGGCATCGTCTACGAGGCGCGGCCGAACGTCACCGTCGACGCCTTCGGCCTCACCCTCAAGTCGGGCAACGCCGTGTTGCTGCGCGGCTCCAGCTCGGCGGCCTCGTCGAACGCGGCCCTGGTGGCCGTGCTGCGCGAGTCCCTGGAGGCGAGCGGCATCACGCCCGACGCGGTCGCGCTCCTCTCCGCCGACTCGCGCGCCAGCGTCACCGCGCTGATCCGCGCCCGCGGGCTCGTCGACGTGGTCATTCCGCGCGGCGGCGCCGGGCTGATCGCGGCCGTCGTGCGCGACGCGACCGTGCCGACCATCGAGACCGGTACGGGCAACTGCCACATCTACGTCCACCCCGCGGCCGACCTCGACATGGCAGAGGAGATCGTGCTCAACGCCAAGACCCGCCGTCCCAGCGTGTGCAACACCGTGGAGACCGTGCTCGTGGACCGCGCGCTCGCCGACACCTTCCTGCCCCGCCTGCTCGGCACCTTCCAGGCCGAGGGGGTGGTAGTGCACGGCGATGAGACCGGGATGGTGCCCGCCACCGAGACGGACTGGGCCGACGAGTACCTCAGCCTCGACGTCGCGGTGAAGATCGTCGACGGGCTGGATCAGGCGATCGAGCACATCGACCGCTACGGCACCGGGCACACCGAGGCCATCGTCACCGGAGATCTTGCCGCCGCCCGCGCCTTCACCACCCGCGTCGACGCTGCCGCGGTGATGGTCAACGCCTCCACCGCCTTCACCGACGGCGAGCAGTTCGGCTTCGGCGCCGAGATCGGGATCTCGACGCAGAAACTGCATGCCCGCGGCCCGATGGGGCTGCCCGAGCTCACCTCGACCAAGTGGATCGCGTGGGGCGACGGACACGTGCGTCCCCGGTAATCCCGACCCGCTCACACTCGGCGCCCGGCCCGGTAGGTTGTCGCCATGGCAATCAACGAGTCCCTCGAATTCGACATCGACGCCCCGGTCACGCTGGTTCTCGATACGCTCGCCGACGTCGACGCCCTGCCGGACTGGTCGTCGGCGCACAGCAACGTCAAGGTCATCGAGCGCGACGCGAACGGCCGCCCCAGCGTGGTGGACGCGTCCGTCGGGCTGCTGATGTTCAGCGACAACCTGACCTTCGACTACGCCTTCACCGACGTGAGCTGCAAGTGGGACACCCGCAACGAGGGCACCGCCGTGCGCAGCCAGGGCGGCATCTACGAGCTCTCGCCCAAGGGCGACGACCAGACGCACGTCAAGGTCACCATGTACCTCGACCCCAAGGTCAAGGCGCCCGGCTTCGTGGTGAAGAAGGGCATCAAGCTCGCGATGGACATCATCAAGAACGGCCTCACCAAAGAGGTCCTCAAGCGCAAGGCCGCGGCCTGACGGAGCGCCGCCGGGCTCCGTTCGGAAGTGCCCGGCGGCACCGCTAGATTGTTGCGATGGCAATCAATGAGAAGGTCGAGTTCGAGATCGAAGCCCCCGCGGCGCTCGCCTACGCGACGCTGCTGGACGTGGAGTCGCTGCCCGCGTGGTCGTCCTCGCACAAGCGCGTGACGGTCCTCGAGCGCGACGCGGCCGGGAATCCCAGCGTCGTCGAGGTCGAGGCGGGCATGATCGGCATCAGCGACACCATGCGCTTCCGCTACGAGTTCACGCCCCAGACGAGGGTCGCCTGGCAGTCCGAGGGCGAGGGCATGGCCGTGCGGTCCCAAGGCGGGTATTACCAGCTCACACCCGTCGGCGACGACAAGGTGCATGTGCTGTGCGAGATGAACATCGACCTCAAGGTCACGCTGCCCGGCTTCGTCGTGCGCAAGGGTGTGAAGATGAGTGCAGAGATCGCGTCGAAGGGCTTCTCGAAGGAGGTCCTCAAACGGAAGGCTGCACGCTGAGCACCGACATCACGACCCCCGCGCCCACCGCGTTGTTCACCAGCGTCGACGACGTCGCCGCCGCACTGCGCGAGACCGGCTACATCCCGTCGGTCGCCACCGCCACGGCCGTCTTCCTCGCCGACAAGCTGGGCAAGCCGCTCCTCGTGGAGGGCCCCGCCGGGGTCGGCAAGACGGAGCTGGCCCGCGCCTGCTCCCAGGCCCGCGACGCCCGCTTCGTCCGGCTGCAGTGCTATGAGGGCATCGACGAGGCCCGTGCCCTGTACGAGTGGAACCATGCCAAGCAGATCCTGCGGATCCAGTCGTCCGGCACCGACGGCGACTGGGACGACACCAAGCAGGACGTCTTCTCCGAGGAGTTCCTCCTCCCGCGGCCCCTCCTGCAGGCCGTCCGGGAGGGCGGACCTTCGGTCCTACTGATCGACGAGGCCGACAAGGCCGACCTCGAGTTCGAGGGCCTGCTGCTCGAGGTCCTGTCCGACTACGCGGTGACGGTGCCGGAGCTGGGCACGATCACGGCCGTCCGCAAGCCGCTGGTCTTCCTCACCTCGAACGCCACCCGCGAGCTGTCGGAGGCGCTCAAGCGTCGCTGCCTGTACCTCCACATCGACTTCCCCGACGCCGAGTTGGAACTGTCGATCATCCGCAGCCGCGTCCCCGACCTGCCGACCGAGGTCGCGCAGCAGCTGCTCCGCGTCATCTCCACGCTGCGCGGCCTCGACCTGAAGAAGAAGCCGTCGGTCTCGGAGACGTTGGACTGGTGCCGCACCCTCCTCGCGCTCGGCATCACCGGTAGTGCCAGCGGCTCCATCGACAAGGCGGCGCTCCGCTCGACGCTCGGCGTGGTGCTCAAGCACCAGGTCGATATCGAGACCGCCGCCGCGGCGCTGGGCCTGTCATGACCACGGTGCAGGTTCCGGGCGCCGGCACGCCTCTGGATACGCACCTGCACGCCTTCGTGCGGACGCTCCGCGAACGCGGCATGGCGATCGGCCCTGGCGAGGCGATCACGGCCGCCGAGGTGCTGACGGTGCTCGACCTCACCGATCGCGGCCAGCTCCGCGAGGGCCTCGCCGCCGTGCTGCTGCGCGAGCAGATGCACCGCAAGACCTTTGACGTCATCTTCGACCTGTACTTCCCGGTGCGGGGCGGCTTCGGCGCCGCGAACGCCGGTGCCGCGGGCGCGTCCGGCACCGGCGGGCAGGGATGTTCCGGAGTGCCGGGGGAGCCCGACCCGCTGAAGATGCCCGCCTCGGACACCCCACCCGATCCGGACGCGGTGCGCGAGGCGCTGCGTCAGGAGGCCATCGCCGCGCTCGTGGCCGGCGGCGACCACGACGGCATCGCCAGCCAGATCGTCGAGCAGCTCGGCGAGTACAACTCCGCCACCGGCACCGCCTTCTCCTCGTACCAGGCGCTCAAGGCGCTCAACCCGCAGACGCTCATCGCCGCCATCGCCAACGGCCTGCTCGCCGCGGCCGGCGAGGACGGCGCCGCGCCGGGCAGCTTCGAGTACGAGTCCGCCCGCCGCGTCGCGCGATCGCGCGTCGCCGGGCTCACCGAGCGCGTCACCGAGCTCACGTCCGTCGCCATGGCTGCCCGGCGGGGCCCCGAGGCCGTCGCGCAGTACGCGGCGCCGCAGCTGCCCGAGAACGTGGCCTTCTTCGCCGCTACCCGCACTGAGCTGCACCGCATGGAGCAGACCGTTCGGCCCCTGGCCCGGCAGCTGTCCACCCGGCTGCTCGTGCGGCGCCGGCGCGCCCGCCGCGGCCCGATCGACCTGCGGCGCACACTGCGCAAGTCGATGTCGACCGGTGGCGTGCCGATCGATCTGGCGCACCGTCGGCCCCGTCCCACCAAGCCCGAGCTCGTGCTCCTGTGCGATCTCTCCGGCTCGGTCGCGGGATTCTCCAACTTCACGCTGCTGCTCACGCACGCGCTCAGCGCCGAGTTCTCCAAGATCCGGGTGTTCGGCTTCGTCGACTCCGTGGACGAGATCACCGACTACATCGACCCGTCGCGCACGCTCACCGTCGACACCGTCGTCGACATGTTCGACCGCGTGATCCGGGAGACCAACGTCGCGCGGTTCGGCGGCTCCGACTACGGCAACATGCTGCGGACGTTCGTCCGCGACTTCCCCGACGCCGTGACCCACCGCGGCACGCTGCTCATCCTCGGCGACGCCCGGTCCAACCACACCGATCCCGCGCTTGCGGAGCTCGACGAGCTCGTCGAGAAGGCCCGGCACGCGTTCTGGCTCAATCCCGAACGGAAGGCCGCGTGGGGGAGCGGCGACTCGGTCGCAGACAAGTACGGGCGACTGATCGACATGTATGAATGCCGCACCGCTGGGCAGCTGGCCGAGGTCATCGGGCGGCTGCTGCCCGTCTGACGCGGCGGCGGCATGCATAGGATGATCCGTTATGCGTGAGTCCAGCACCGCCGGGCGCCGCCGCGTCGGCGTCATGGGTGGGACCTTCGACCCGATCCACCACGGCCACCTCGTGGCCGCCAGCGAAGTGGCGGACCGCTTCGACCTCGACGAGGTGGTCTTCGTCCCCACCGGCCGGCCGTGGCAGAAGAGCGAGGTCACGCCCGCCGAGGACCGGTACCTGATGACGGTGATCGCGACCGCCTCGAACCCGCGCTTCTCCGTCAGCCGCGTTGACATCGACCGCGGCGGGGATACCTACACAGTGGACACGCTGCGGGATCTGCACCGCCAGAACCCCGACACCGACCTGTTCTTCATCACGGGCGCGGATGCCCTCGCGTCGATCCTGAGTTGGCAGGACTGGGAGGAGCTGTTCGGCCTCGCGACCTTCGTCGGTGTCTCGCGGCCCGGCTATCAGCTGGCCGCGGATCACCTGTCGGACGTGCCGAAGGATAGATTGTTCCTCGTGGAGGTGCCCGCGCTGGCCATCTCGTCGACCGAATGTCGCGCGCGCGCCGACGCCGGACGACCCGTTTGGTACCTCGTGCCCGACGGCGTGGTGCAGTACATCGCCAAGCGCGCTCTGTACCAGAGCCGCCCGGCACCGGACAAGACCGTGAACCCAGGAGGATCATGACCGCATCCGATCAGGCCCGTACCCTTGCCGCCATCGCGGCGCGTGCGGCCGACGACAAGCTCGCCACGAACGTCGTGGTGCTCGATGTCTCGGAGCAACTCGTGCTGACCGAGGCCTTCGTCATCGCGTCGGCGGGCAACGAGCGGCAGGTGAACGCCATCGTCGAAGAGGTCGAGGACCAGCTCCGTGAAGCGGGCGTCAAGCCCACCCGCCGCGAGGGAGCCCGTGAGGGCCGCTGGGCGCTGCTGGACTTCCTCGACATCGTCGTGCACGTCTTCCACGAGGAGGAGCGGGAGTACTACGCCCTCGAGAAGCTGTGGAAGGACTGCCCGCGCATCGAGGTGGAGGGCCTGGGCGAGCACGCCCCGACCGAGGGTTCCGCGGGCGCCGACGGGGACCGCGAGGACGCCTGATGCACGTGGAGGACGGGCTCGACTCGTCGGTCGAGCGCCTGACCCCGACGGTGCGCCGACTCATCCTGCTCCGGCACGGCCAGACCGCGTCGAACGCCGAGGGGCGTATGCAGGGCCAGCTCGACACCGACCTCACCGACCTGGGGCGGCGGCAGGCAGCCGCGGCCGCCGGCGCGCTCGGCGATCGCGATCCCATCGCCATTCTCAGCTCCGATCTGCGCCGCGCCCGCGACACCGCGGACGCGCTCGCGGCCGTCACCGGGGGCACCGTCGAGACCGATATGCGGCTCCGGGAGACCATGCTGGGCGATTGGCAGGGTCTTACCCACCACGAAGTCGACGCGTACATGCCCGGCGCACGCCGACGGTGGCGCGACGCCCCCCAGTGGGCGCCGCCCGGCGGCGAGGCCCGGGTGGACGTGGCCGCACGTTCGTATCCGCTGGTGACGGAGCTCAGCGACCGGCTCGCCGAGTGGGGCTCGAGCGAGCGGCCCGTGATCCTGGTCGCGCACGGCGGACTGATCGCCGCCCTGACGGCTCGGCTGCTGGACCTGCCCGTCGACCACTGGCCGGTTCTTGGCGGCCTCGGAAACTGCAGCTGGGTGCAGCTCTCCGCGCACGGCGACGCGACGCGCTGGCGGCTCGACGTGTGGAACGCCTCATCGGACGTGGCGCCCGAGGTCCAGTGAGCGATTCCCCGACCGGCACGCTGCTCGTCCTCAGTGACTCCCTGGGCTTCTACGGGCCCGAGGGCGCGCTGCCGGCCTCCGACCCGCGGATCTGGCCCAACCTGGTGGCCGCCGAGCTGGGGCTGCGCTGCGAGCTCTTCGCGCGCGTCGGGTGGACCACCCGCGACGGCTGGTGGTGCGTGACGCAGGACCCCCGGGTCTGGGCCGCGGTCCCCACCGTCGAGGCCGCGGTGCTGGCCCTGGGCGGCATGGACTCGCTGCCCTCGCCGCTGCCCACCGCCGTGCGCGAGCAGATCCGCTACCTGCGGCCCGCCTCGCTGCGCGCCCGTGCCCGCGACGGCTACGCCACGATCCAGAAGGTCTTCTCGCCGGTCGGCTGGCCGATGGCACTCCCGCCGAAGGTCACCGTCGACTATCTCGGCAAGACGTACGACTCGATCCACTCCCTGCGCCCCGACGCCCCCGTCGCGGTGCTCGAGCCCCCGACGCACCGTGCGCTGGCCTACTCCTTCGCGCACCCGGGGTGGGCGCGGACGCGACGGGCGATCCGCGGCTGGTCCGACGATGCCGGCGTGCCCGCCGTCCCCCTGCGTGACCTGTGCGAGTGGTCGTTCGACCTGGGGATCAATAACATCGACGGGATCCACTGGTCGTTCGAGATGCACGAGCAGGTGGCGCAGCGGGTGCTGCGCGCCCTGCGCGGCGAAGGGGGTGCGCGATGACCGTCGTCGTGGTGACCGACGCATCCGCCGCGATCGCGCCGGAACGCGCCGCCGAGATGCACATCCGCATCTTGCCGCTGCATGTGCTGTCGGGCGAGAGCGAGTACATCGACTACGGCACCGGCTACCAGGCGGAACGCTTCGTCAGGGAGGGCGTGACCACGTCCGGCCCGTCCGTCGGCGAGGTCCGCGAGGTGCTCACCGCCGCTGTCGCCGAGGCCGCCGGAGATGGGGTCGTCGTCATCACGATGAGCTCGCACCTGAGCTCCACCTATTCCACGTCGGTGGCGCAGGCGGGGCTCATGGACGCCGGGATCACCGTGATCGACTCGCGCGGCATCGACATGGCCATGGGTTTCGGCGTGCTCGAGGCGGCCCGTCTGGCCCGCGCCGGGGCGTCGGCCGACGAGGTCGCGGAGGCCGCGCGCCAGGTGCTCGACGGTGCCGAGGGGTTCTTCTGCGTCGCGACGCTCGATCACCTGCGCGCGGGTGGGCGCGTCAGCGCGCTGGCGAAGCTGCTCGGCGGCGCGCTGCAGATCGTGCCGGTGCTGCGGCTGCAGGACGGCCGGATCGTCTCCGAGCGCAAGACCCGCACCGTGTCCCGGGCGCGCGACCAGCTGGCGGCGCTCGCCTCCCAGCACCTCGGGAACCGGCCTGCGCGGGTCGCCGTGCATCACGTCGAGGCGCCCGACGCCGCCGAGCACGTGGCTGCGCTGGTCAAGGAGGAGTTCCCGCGGCTCCAGGAGCTGGTGATCGGCCGGTTCGGCGGCACGATCGCCGCTCACCTCGGGCCCGGCGCGGTGGGTGTCGCGGTCGCTCCGGCGCTGGTCGACGACGAGGACGAGGCCTAGCACACCGGCCCGACGGATCCGCCCCGGCGGACGCCGTCCTCCACAGGTTCGGGGTTATCCACAGGCGGGCTCGTTCGCCCGCTCAGCGGGGCTTTCCGGCGGTGCCCGCGCCCTAGGTTCGTCGCATGAACGGCGAACGAGGGGCGGCGGCCGGGAGCGGCGTCGCGGATGAGCAGATCTTCGCGCGGCCGGCGTGGCTGGAGGAGTTCGCGCCGGACCGGCGGGACGGCGGACGACCGGACGTCGAGTCGGACGGTGCGCTCGCGCCGTCGCGCCGGGTGCGGATGGAGGACGACGACTTCTGGGACGAGCAGGAACCCACGGGGTGGCGCTCGACCGTCGAGAAGGTGCGCACGACGCCCCGGGCCGCGGTCGCCCTCGTCGTGGTGGGGGTGATCGCTGCCGTCGTAGCGGCAGTAGTGGTGCTCGGACCGTCGCGCGAGGGCGGGGGAGCCCCGTACCCGGTGGTGGACTTCGCGGGCGCGTCGACGTCGGTCGAGCCGTCGGCTGCGGCAGGCGCGCCGTCGGCTCCGGCGGCGTCCGGTGCCGCGACCGCATCCAGCCCGGCTCTGTCGGAGCTGGTGGTGGCGGTCGTGGGACTGGTCCGGGCGCCGGGGCTGCATCGCCTGCGGCCTGGAGCGAGGGTCGCTGATGCGCTGACCGCCGCCCGCGGGGCGCTCGGCGGCGCCGACACCGCGAGCCTGAACCTGGCGCAGCCGCTGCTTGACGGCGATCAGGTGGTCGTCGGCGTGGTAGATCAGAAGGCCGGCGTGACGCTGCGCAGCTCCGTGCGATCGGGACCCGCGGTGGCCGCAGTGCCGGCGGGGACGCCGGGAGGGGCTGCGAGCGGCACCGGGACTGCAGCGGCAGGCACAGTGAACATCAACACAGCGAACGCCACCGAGCTGGACCGGCTACCCGGGGTGGGCGCGGCGACCGCCGCCGCGATCATCGCCTACCGCGACAAGAACGGGCCCTTCCGCACCGTCGACGACCTCGGAAAAGTCAGCGGGATCGGCGACGCGAAGCTCGCCAAGATCAAGCCGATGGCCACGGTGTGACGTGCGCGAGCAGCTGGACCTGCGCCTGCTTCCCGCGGCGATCATCTGTTGGGCCGCGGCCGCGGTCGCCCTGATCTCGGCCGCGGCGGCGTGGTGGACGGCCGCGGGGCTGGCTGCGGTGGCGGCGGGCGCGGTGGTGGCGCGGCGGCGGGATCCGCGGCCCACGGCGCAGATGGTCTGCATCGTGGTGGCCGCTGCAGCGGGCCTGGGCGCGGGTGTCGCCGTTTCGGTCGCCCTGCGCGTGCACGATCGGGAGCGCGCGGCGATCGCGGACTTCGACGCTCCGGGCTCGGTGGAGATCGTGCTCGAGGTCGACGAGTGGCCGCGGCAGCGGTCCGGCGATCCGGGCGGGCACCTCGATGCGTCGCGGGTTCTGGTACCCGCCACGGCGCTCGCGGTGCGCACCGACACGGCGGTCCCGGCGCGCGGGAGCGTGCTCCTGCTCGGTGCCACGCACGACCTCGGCGCGCTGGTCCCCGGCGAGCGCGTCGCGATCCGCGCGACAGTGCTGCGAAGCACGCGGCCGGGCCTGGTGGCTGCGGTCCTCGTCGGTTCGGGGGACCCGACGGTGCTCGGGCGCGCACCGCCGTACTTCCGTGCCGCCTCCGCGGTCCGTCGTGCGCTCGCGGCGGTGGCCGCCGAAGCACTGCCCGTGGACGCCGCCGGGCTCCTGCCGGCACTCGTGCTGGGCGATGAATCCGCGACGCTGCCGACGGTGCGCGGCGACTTCCAGGACTCCGGCCTCACTCACCTGACGGCCGTCAGCGGCGCCAATTTCGTGATCATCGCACTGTGCGTCCTCGGCCTGTGCGCGGCGGCGGGCCTGCCGCTCGCGGCGCGGGCCGCGGTCACGGCCATGGCGATCGTGGCCTTCGTTGGGCTGGTGGGGCCCACCGGGTCCGTGGTGCGGGCCGCGGTGATGGGGCTGGTCGGGGTGGCCGCGCTGGCGCTTCGTCGCGGACGGCAGCCACTGGTTGCGCTCTTCGCAGCGGTCATCGTGCTCATGCTGGTAAAGCCTGCGCTGGCCCGCGACATCGGCTTCGCGCTCTCGGTGGCGGCGACCGCCGGGCTGGTGCTGTGGTCGCCCGTCGTGCGCGACCGCCTCGTCGCTGCGCGGGTGCCGGACACCCTCGCCGGGTTGTTCGCCGTGACGCTCGTGGCGCAGGTGGTGACGCTGCCACTGGTGATCTCCTTCTCGGGGCGCGTGCCGCTGGGAGGGGTCGTCGCGAATCTGCTGGCGGGGCCGGTCATCCCGATCATCACTGTGATGGGGACTCTGGCCGCCGTGGCCGCGCCGATCGCGGCGCCCGTGGCGGCGCTGGCGGTGCGGGGGACGGGGCCCGAGCTCTGGTGGGTGATCGCGGTCGCGCGGTGGTGTGCGCGGATCGGCGTCATCGACGTGCCGGGCGGCGCGGGCACGGGCGTCGCGCTCGTCGTCGCGTGCATCGCCGTCGGTGGGGTCTGGAAGTATGGCACTCGTGGTGGACAGCGCGCGCGTACACGTGGTGGTGGGGACCGAGGGCCTCTTGGTGGAGCGAGCGGTCTCGGCGATCGTCGAGTCGGCGCGCGCGGCCGCGGGCGACGGCGGGATGGGGTTGCCCGGCGGGGCGGGTGACGCCGTGCCGGTCACCCGGATTCGGGCCGGCGACGTCGACCAGTCCGAGCTGGTGGAGCTGCTGAGCCCGTCGCTGTTCGCCGAGGAGCGCATCGTCGTCCTCGAGTCCGCCGGCGAGGCCGGCAAGGCCCCCGTCGACCTGATCGTCGAGGCGGCGAAGAGCCCGCCGGACGGCATCACCCTGATCATCGAGCACAGCGGCGGCGGCCGCGCGAAGTCGATGGTGGCCGCGTTGAAGAAGGCGGGCGCGGAGCTGGTCGAGGTGCCCACGATCACCTCGGCCCGCGACCGGGCGGACTTCGCCAAGTCGGAGTTCCGGGCGCAGAAGGTTCGCGTCTCCGACGAGCTGGTGGACCTGCTGGTGGATTCCGTCGGCAAGGACCTGCGCGAGCTGGCAGCCGCGATCGCGCAGCTCGTCTCGGACACGGGCGGCCGGGTGGACCTGGCCGCGGTGCACCGCTACTACGCGGGCCGCGCCGAGGTCACCGGCTTCGAGATCGCCGACAAGGCCGTCGCCGGGCAGGTCGCGGCTGCGCTCGAGGCCCTGCGGTGGGCCCAGCACCGCGGCACGCCGCACGTGCTCATCGCCGACGCGCTGGCGGACGCGGTGCATTCCGTCGCGCGGATCCGCGGATTGGGTCGCACCCCCGACCAGTACCGGGACGCGGGGGAGCTGGGCATGGCGCCGTGGAAGGTGAAGAAGATGACGCAGGTCGCGCGACGGTGGCGCGCCGAGAACGTCGCCGGGGCGCTGCAGGCCGTCGCCGCGGCCAACGCCGACGTCAAGGGCCAGGCGGCCGATCCGGACTACGCGCTGGAGATCGCGGTTCGCAAGGTCGCCACCCTCGCGGGCTGAACCCGGCGCCTGAGCGGCGGGGCGGGAGGACGGCACCGTCGAACGGTGCCCGCACCCGGATACGCGAAAACCGCGCCGTACCAGTCCCGGCCCGCGTGGTGCCGGGGGGTGGTGCGGCGCGGTGATACGCGCGTCTAGCGGAAGATCAGAGCTTGTTCAGAGCGAGCGAGAGCGCCGACTTCTTGTTGGCGGCCTGGTTGGCGTGGATGACGCCGGCGCTGGCGGCCTTGTCGAGCTGGCGGCTGGTGCTCACGAGGAGCTCGCCGGCCTTGGCCTTGTCCCCGGCCTCGACGGCCTCGCGGAAGTGGCGGATGGCGGTACGCAGCGACGACTTCGCCGACTGGTTGCGCAGACGGTTGCGCTCGTTGGTCTTGATCCGCTTGATCTGGGACTTGATGTTGGCCACGCGTTCAAACTCTCTTGTCTCGAAAGGGGCAGCCGGTACTGACTGCCGACGTACCAGGTTACCAGCGGCTCGAACACAACCCAAATCGTGGCACCGCCTGCGGGAACGGTGCTCGACACCCACATTGCCACGCCGTGAACGAGAGCGCTGCCGAAACCGCGCCGGTGCGGCACGATGGCCGAGTGACCCCGCAAAAACAGGCCAAGGCCGGCAGCTCGGGACGCGCGGCGTCCGCGACCCGGAAGCAGGCCGCCGCCCCCCGACTGTCCGACGAGGCGCCCCTCTTCGCGGGCTATGACGACGCTCCGTCGTTCGGCCGGGCGTTCGACGAGATGTTCGCCGACGACGGCTCGGTACGCACCCCGTACAAGCGGATCTTCGGCGCCCTCTCCTCGGCCGACGAGTCGGACCTGGCGGCGCGCGTCGACGCGCTCGGCGCCGCCTTCATCGACCAGGGCATCACTTTCTCCCTGGAGGGCCGCGAGCGGCCCTTCCCGCTGGACCTCGTGCCGCGTGTCATCGCCGCCGCCGAGTGGAACCGCCTCGAGAAGGGCATCAAGCAGCGCGTGCAGGCGCTGGAGATGTTCCTGGACGATATCTACTCGGAGCAGGAGATCCTCCGCGACGGCGTCGTCCCCAAGCGGCTGGTGACCTCCTGCGCCCACTTCCACCGGCAGGCCGCGGGCATCCGTCCTCCCAACGGGGTGCGGATCCACGTCGCCGGTATCGACCTCATCCGGGACGCCGAAGGCACGTTCCGCGTCCTGGAGGACAACCTGCGCTCGCCGTCGGGCGTGAGCTATGTGATGGAGAACCGCCGGACCATGGCGCAGGTCTTCCCCGACCTGTTCCAGCGCCACCGCGTGCGCGCCGTCGCCGACTACAGTTCCCACCTGCTGCGCGCGCTGCGCCGATCCGCCGCCTCCAACGAGGCCGACCCGACGGTGGTCGTGCTCACCCCGGGCATGGCGAACTCGGCCTACTTCGAGCACTCGCTGCTCGCCCGGCAAATGGGCGTCGAGCTGGTCGAGGGCCGCGACCTCTTCTGCCGCGACAACGTGGTCTACATGCGCACGACGAGCGGCGAACAGCAGGTCGACGTGATCTACCGCCGCATCGACGACGAGTTCCTCGACCCGATGCAGTTCCTCCCGAACTCGGTGCTCGGCGTCGCGGGCCTGCTCAACGCGGCCCGCGCCGGCAACGTGGTGATCAGCTCAGCGGTCGGCAACGGCGTCGCCGACGACAAGCTGACCTACACCTACGTGCCCGACATCATCGACTACTACCTCGGCGAGAAGCCGCTGCTGCAGAACGTCGACACTCTGCGCTGCTGGCTCGACGAGGAGTGCGAGGAGGTGCTCGACCGCATCGACGAGCTGGTCATCAAGCCCGTCGAGGGCTCGGGCGGCTACGGCATCGTCTTCGGACCCGATGCGAGCGAGAAGGAGCTCGCGACCATCCGCCGCAAGGTCGCCGCGGATCCGCGCGGCTGGATCGCGCAGCCGGTCATGCAGCTGTCGACGGTGCCGACCAAAATCGGCGAGCGGGCCCGTCCGCGGCACGTCGACCTGCGGCCCTTCGCGGTCAACGACGGCGACGATGTCTGGGTGCTGCCGGGTGGCCTCACCCGCGTCGCGCTACCCGAGGGCTCCCTCGTCGTGAACTCCAGTCAGGGCGGCGGTTCCAAGGACACCTGGGTCCTCGCCGCCCGGTCCTCGGCCGCTGAGGCGGAACTCGAAGGCGTGGAGGTGGTCCCGAGCCGGGACCTCGCCGAGCAGCAACAGGTGGAGCTGGGCCCCGAGCTCAGCTCGCAGGACCAACAGCAACAACAGGCACGAGAGGAGGTCCGTGATGCTCGCCCGTAACGCCGAGGCGCTGTACTGGATCGGCCGGTACGCCGAACGCGCCGACGACACCGCCCGGATGCTTGATGTGACCGTGCACCAGTTCCTCGAGGACGCCACCGTTGACGAGGACCGGGTCTCCCGGCAGCTCGTCCGCGTTCTGGGCATCCCCGAGCCGCCGGCCGACCAGGCGCTCGACCTGCGTTCCGTCACCGAGGTCGTCGCGTACAACCGCGACCCGGGGAGCGGTTCGATCGCCGCCACCGTCGCCTCCGCCCGCGAGAATGCCCGCGGCGCACGGGAGGTCACGAGTTCCGAGATGTGGGAGTGCCTCAACTCCACGTACAACGGCCTCGCCGAGCGCGAGCGCGCGGCCCGACGCCTCGGCCCGCACGAGTTCCTCAACTACATCAAGAACCGCGCGGCCATGTTCTCCGGCCTCACCGACTCGACGCTCTCGCGCGATGAGGGCTACCGCTTCCTGCTGCTGGGGCGCTCCATCGAGCGGATGGACATGGCGGTGCGCCTACTCCTCTCGCGCGCCGGCGACCGGGCGAATGCCCCCACCTGGGTCACGGTGCTCCGCGCGACGGGCGCCCACGACACCTACCTGCGCACGCACCGCGGCGTCCTCGATGCCACCCGCGTCGTCGAGTTCATCCTGGTCGACCGCCTGTTCCCGCGGTCGGTGATCCACGCGCTCACCACGGCGGAGGACTGCCTGAGCGCCATTGAGGGCGGGCGCGAGGGGCGCCTCGGCACCCGTACCGAGGCGCAGCGTCTCCTCGGCCGCGCCCGCGGCGAGCTCGAGTTCCTCGCCCCGGGCGAGCTCCTCGAGGATCTACAGCGCCGGCTCCTCGCGCTGCAGGACCTCGGGCAGGCCGCCGGCGAGGCGGTCACCGCCCGCTACTTCCACGTGACGCCCTACGTCGCGTGGACCGACGCCCGCGCCCGGGGCGACATTGACACCATCCTGGAGGGGGAGCTGTGAGCTGGCGTCTTCGAGTCGTGCACTCCACCGGTTTCGGCTACAACGCGCCGGTCACCTCGTCGTACAACGAGGCCCGCCTGACACCGCGCAGCGACCAGCGGCAGAACGTCATCCTCAACCGCGTGGAGACGGTGCCCGCCACCCGCGCGTACCGGTACACCGACTACTGGGGCACCGCGGTCACCGCCTTCGACCTGCACGCCCCGCACACCGCGCTCGAGGTCACCGGCGCCTCCGTCGTGGAGACCGAGGCCGCCGACGACACGGGCGAGGTAGTCGGCTGGGACGAACTCGCGACCGACCGCGTGCGCGACCGGTTCGACGAGCTGCTCAGCTACACCGACTACGTGCCCAAGCACCGCAAGCTCACCGCGCAAGCCAAGAAGCTGGTCAAGGACCTCGAGCTCGACGAGGCCGTGCTCGCGGTGTGCCGCTGGGTGCACGAGGAACTGGACTACGTGCCCGGCACGACGGGCGTGCACTCGTCGGCGATCGACGCCTGGGACGAGCGCAAGGGCGTCTGCCAGGACTACGCGCACCTGACGCTGCTCCTGCTGCGTAGCGCCGGCATCCCCGCCCGCTACGTGTCGGGATACCTGCACCCGCAGCGCGACGCGGAGGTCGGGTCGACGGTCGCGGGGGAGTCGCACGCCTGGATCGAGGCGTGGACGGGGCACTGGCGCGGCTACGACCCCACCAACGATGTCCCGATCGGCGAGCGGCACGTGTCGGTCGGCGTGGGCCGCGACTACGCGGACGTCCCGCCTCTGCGCGGCGTCATTGCGGGCGGTGGCGCGTCCGACCTCGACGTGGTCGTGGAGATCACCCGCCTCGCATGATGATTCACTCCGCATGACCGACGACACCCCGTTGCGGATCGCTGTCCGCGGGGCGCGGGTGCACAACCTGCGCTCCCTGGACGTCGATGTGCCGCTGCGTCGCCTCGTCGCGATCGCCGGCGTCTCCGGCAGCGGCAAGTCCTCGCTGGCCATGGGCGTGCTCTACGCGGAGGGCTCGCGGCGCTACCTGGAGGCGCTGTCGACCTACACGCGCCGCCGCATGGCGCAGGCGCCGCGCGCGGCCGTCGACTCCGTGGAGCACGTCCCGGCGGCGCTGGCGCTGCGGCAGCGACCGGGCGTCCCCGGCGTGCGCAGCACTTTCGGCACGAGCACCGAGCTGCTGAACGTGCTGCGGCTCATGTTCTCCCGCCTCGCCTCCCACCGCTGCCCGAACGGCCACTACGTCGACCCGACCATCGACGTTGCCGCCGGCCTCGACCTCACCTGCCCGGAGTGCGGCGCCGTCTTCTCGCCGCCCGGCGCGGAGGCGCTGGCCTTCAACTCCGACGGCGCCTGCCCCGCGTGCTCGGGCACGGGCGTCGTCCGCGCGATCGACGGGGCCGCGCTGGTGCCGGAGCCGTCGAAGACCATCGCCGACGGTGCCGTCGCGCCCTGGTCGATGTTCGGCTTCTCGTTCATGCCGCAGGTCGTCGCCGACCTCGGCGTGCGCATCGACGTGCCCTACGCCGAGCTGACCGACGCGGAGCGCGAGATCGTGCTGCACGGCCCCGGCGAGAAGCGGAAGGTCGCGGTCTCCAGCAAGAACGGCAAGCTCTTCGAGGTCAACTTCACCTACCGCAGCGCGAACGCCGCCGTGCAGGAGGCGCTCGACAAGGCGACCACCGAGGCGGGTCTCGGGCGGGTCAACCGGTTCGTGCACGCGGGCCCGTGCGGCGACTGCGACGGCACCCGCCTCGGCCCCGAGGCCCGGGCACCGCGCGTCGGCGACCTCGGCCTCGCCGACGTCACCGCCATGACACTCGACGAGGTCGTGGCGTGGGCGCCCGGCACCGTCGGGCCCCTGCCGCCCGATATGCGCTCGATGGCGACGATCCTCGTCGACACCCTCGAGTCGATCGCCCGGCGACTCCTGGAGCTCGGTCTCGGTTACCTCGGCCTGGACCGCGCCGCGGCGACCCTGTCGACCGGCGAGCGGCAGCGGGTGCAGCTCGCGCGGGCGGTCCGCAACCGCACGACCGGGGTGCTCTACGTGCTGGACGAGCCGTCGGTCGGGCTGCACCCCGCCAATGTGGAGGGATTGCTGGGCGTGGTCCGGGACCTGTTGCGGGACGGGAACTCCGTGATCGTCGTCGACCACGACCTCGACGTGCTGCGCGAGGCTGAGCACCTCATCGAAATCGGCCCCGGCTCGGGCAGCGAAGGCGGGTGCCTCCTCGCGCAGGGCACCGTCGCCGAGATCGAGGCCGATAGGGAGTCCGTCCTCGGCCCCTTTCTGGCGGGCCGCGAACCCGTCCGCACGAGACCGCGCACGCCCGGCGACGAGGTCTTCGCGCGCGGCCGGATCCACCTGGAGACCGCACCGATCCACACGGTGCACGCTCTCGCCGTCGACGTCCCGGTCGGTCGCGTCACCGCCGTCACCGGGGTCTCCGGTTCCGGCAAGTCGACGCTGGTGCTGGAGGGCCTGGTCCCGGCGCTCGCCGCCGCGGCGGCGGGGAAGCCGCTCCCCGTGCACGTCACCGCGCTCGACGCACCGGGACTCGGGCGCGTGAATCTTGTGGACGCCACGCCGATCGGCGTCAACGTGCGCTCGACCGTCGCGACCTACAGCGGCGTGCTCGACGACCTCCGCCGTGAGTACGCGAAGACCGCGGCCGCGAAGGCGGCCGACCTGAAGGCGGGCGCGTTCTCGTACAACACGGGCTCGCTGCGCTGCCCGCGGTGCGACGGCACGGGTCAGGTCTCGCTCGACGTGCAGTTCCTTCCGGACGTCGACATCGAATGCCCGGCCTGCCTGGGCCGACGGTACGCCCCCGAGGCCTCCGCGGTCCGCTGGCCGGAACCCGACGGGCTCGCCCTCCCGGACCTGTTGGCGCTCAGCGTCCGTGAGGCCGCCGAGGTCGTGCCAGTGCCGCGGATCGCGAAGAAGCTGCGGACCCTGGCCGACCTCGGCCTCGGCTACCTCACGCTCGGCGAGGCGACCCCCGCCCTCTCCGGCGGTGAGGCGCAGCGGCTCAAACTGGCCGGGGAACTGGGCCGCGACCAGTCCGATGCGGTCTTCGTGCTCGACGAGCCTTCCGTGGGGCTGCACCCGCGCGACGTGCGCGTGCTGCTCGACGTGCTGCAGCGGCTCGTCGACCGCGGCGCCACGGTGATCGTGGTGGAGCACGACTTGGACATGATCGCCAACGCCGACCACGTGATCGATCTCGGCCCGGGTGGTGGCGCCGCGGGCGGCACCGTCGTCGCAGAGGGAACTCCCGAGGACGTGGCGGCGACGCCGGAGAGCGTGACGGGGCGGTACCTCCGGGCCCACCTGCACGCCTGACCGATGTATGCGTTGCTTACATGGGCTGAACACGCGGCGCGCTCTACGAGAAGGCGAGGCTCCCGTTCGTCTCCTACGCGATCTCCGACGGCAATCTCGTCACCGGCCAGAACCCCGGCTCCGCGAAGGCGACCGCGCGCAAGGTCGTCGAGGTGCTGCTGGACTGATTCAGCTCCAGCCGTAGTCGTCGCGCAGGCGCTGCGCGACGGACTCGAAGCGGCGCCGATCCAGCACGGCGCCCTCGCGGCGGATGCCGTCCTCGGGCACGTCGAGGACGCGGTCGAGCCGCACCCAGGACGGCCGCTGATCGGTGTCCCAGGGGCCGGAGCCGATGCCCACCCAGTCCGGATCGCCCATGTGTCGCTCCTGGCTGGAGAGCATGAGCCCGAGCAGGCTGTTCACCGACCGCCCGACGACCAGTACGGGCCGGTCCTTGCCCTGGCCGGCGTTCGGCCCCGTCGTTTCCTCGAACTCGACCCAGGTCCACACGATCTCGCCCGGGTCGGCCTGTCCGTCGAGCTGCGGGGCGTAGAAGACACCCCGTGCCATCAGCGCGGTCGGGGTGAACGTGCGCGTCACGGGCCTGCCCGGCGTGAATTCCTTGGGCTCCGCCGGACCCTCCAGCCCGAGCGCCTGGTTCACGGTCTGCGTGACCACCTGGGTGATCGCGTCCCGGCCAGCGCGGACCGGGGGACTGTTCACGACCTGCGCGGCGAGGCGGGGGCCGTGCTCGCGTGCGAGCTTGGCCGCCACGGCCGCGAAACGGGTGAAGTCGTTCGCCATACCCCTCAGGATAGGCCCGGACCGGCGATGGTCGCTCGCGCGACGAATTCCGGCGGCCCCGCTCGTATGTACCTGTGACGACCAGTTCCGAGCAGAGGAGACCGCCATGACCATCCGTACCGACACCGACCTGTACGACGCCACCGTCGCCGAGCGCACTCGGATGGCCGCGCTGCTGGCGGACCTCACCTCCGCGCAGTGGGCCGCCGACTCCCTCTGCGAGGGCTGGCGCGTGCGCGAGGTGGTCGCGCACCTGAACATGACCGACACCCAGACCTAGGAGGAGTTCGGGGCCGCGCTCGCAGAGCCCGGCGGCGACATCAACGCCGCGGTCGACCGCACCGCCCGCGCCGACGTCGACCGCTTCTCCGATGGGCCTGCGCCTGGCCGCCGTGGACTCCGACCTGGTCCTCGGTGACGGCCCCCAGGACGTCCCGCTGCCGACGGCCACGATCGTCCTGATCGCGACGTCAGCTGCTGCCCGAGACGAGCTCTGCACACCGCTCGCCCACCAGCATCACGGTGATGTTGGGGTTGACGGTGGTGTGCTCCGGAAACACCGACGCGTCCGCCACTCGTAGGCCGTCGACGCCTTTGACTCGAAGTTCGGGATCGAGTGGGGAGAGAGGATCCGCGGCCGCGCCCATGCGCACGGTCCCCACCGGGTGGTAGACGGTGTTGTGCGTACGCCGGATGTAGTCGGCGAGCTCGGCGTCGGTCTGCGCGTCCGGGCCGGGGTACAACTCCCGCTCGATCCAGTCCTTGAGCGGTCCGGCCTCGGCGATCTCCCGCGCCTTCCGGATACCCGCGATCATCACCTTCATGTCGTGCCCCTCGGGGTCGGTGAAGTACCGCGGGTCCACCTTGGGCTTGTCCCGGAAGTCCCGGGACCGCAGCCGGACGGTGCCGCGCGAGCGCGCGTGCGTGACGTTCGGCGTGAGGCAGAAGGTGTTCTCCGCCGTGGGATAGCCCTGGCGCAGCGTGTGCATGTCGAAGGGCACGCTGCCGTAGTGCATCATCAGGTCCGGCCGGTCGAGGCCGTACTCCGTGGGCGTGAAGATCCCGATCTCCCACCATTGCGTCGACTCGCGCACCATGGGCCGAGAGGTCTCGAAGCCGATCACGCCCTCCGGGTGATCTTGCAAGTGCGCGCCGACGCCGGGGGAGTCGACGAGCACGTCGACTCCCGTCTCGCGCAGGTGATCCGCGGGGCCGATCCCCGAGAGCATGAGCAGCTTCGGCGAATCGATGGCGCCCGCGCTGACGATGACCTCGCGGCGCGCTCCCACCCGGGTCGTCCGCCCGAAGGCGCCCACGGCGATGTTCACCGCCACAGCGCGCGGCACCTCACCGCTCGTGTCGAAGACCACCTTCTTCGCCCACGCTCCGGTGCGGATCGTGAGGTTCTCCCGGTCCAGCACGGGGTGCAGGTAGCTCACCGACGAGGACGAGCGCGTCCCGTCGTCCCGGCGGTTGATCTGGAAGAAGCCGGCGCCGTTGGTCACCGTCGTCCCGGTGTTGAACTCGGCCCGCGGGATGCCCACCTCCTCGCAGGAATCCAGCAGGGCGACGCCGCACGGGTCCCTCGGTGGCACGGACATGATGTGCACGGGCCCGGACCGGCCGTGGTGCTCGCCGGGGGCGTCGTTGGTCTCGATCGTCGGGTACAGCCGGTACACCGCGTCCGCGCTCCAGCCGGCGGCGCCGTGGTCGCGCTCCCAGGAGTCCAGATCCTCGCGCGGCGCCCAGAAGGCGATGCAGCTGTTGTGGGAGCTGCAGCCGCCCAGCACCTTCGCGCGGGCGTGCCGCATAAAGGAGTTCCCGTTCTCCTGCGGCTCGATCGGATAGTCCCAGTCGTAGCCCGACTCCAGCAGCTCCATCCACCGGTCCAGTTGCAGGATCGCGTCGTCGCCCACGTCCGACGGTCCCGCCTCCAGCAGGCAGACCGTCACCGTCGGGTCCTCGGACAGGCGCGCGGCGACGGCGGCGCCGGCCGAACCGGCGCCCACCACCACGTAGTCGAAGACGTCCTCGTCTCGTGCGTCCTCAGAGCTCACTTACGCGTCCTTCCGGTCGGCGAACCATCCGGTCACGGACGGCCGCAGGTTCTCGTACACGTGCTTGGCCTCGAGGTACTCGCCGAGGCCGGTGGGCCCGAGCTCGCGCCCGATGCCCGAGGCGCCGAAGCCGCCCCACTCCGCCTGGGGGAGGTACGGGCCGAAGTCGTTGATCCAGACCGTGCCGTGCCGCAGCCGGCGCGCCACCCGCTTGGCCCGACCGCCATCGGCCGACCACACGGCGCCCGCGAGGCCGTACTCGGTGTCGTTGGCGATGGCCACGGCCTCGTCCTCGGTCGTGAAGGTCTCGATGGTGACGGTCGGCCCGAAGGCTTCGTCGTGCACGCAGGCCATCGACGGGTCGCACTGGTCCAGCACCGTCGGGAGGTAGTAGAAGCCGGCGTCGAGCGAGCCCGAGCCCTGGTCGCCCGCGGCGAAGGCGCCGCCCGTGCGGACCACCGCCCCGTCCTCGCGGGCCTTCTCGACGTAGGCGTGCACCTTGTCGCGGTGCGCGGCGGAGATCAGCGGTCCCGTCTCGGTGCCCTCGGCGTAAGGCAGGCCCTGCCGGATGCCCTCGGCGCGGCGGACGAGCTCGTCGACGAAGGTGTCGTGCACGGACTCCTCGACCACGAGGCGCGCGCCCGCGGAGCACACCTGGCCCGAGTGCAGGAAGGCAGCGTTGAGGGCGTTGTCGACTGCGGCCGCAAGGCCTTCCGGCGTGGCGCAGGCGTCGGCGAAGATCACGTTGGGGTTCTTGCCGCCCAGCTCCAGCGCCACCTTCTTCACGGTCCCGGCGGCGTTCGCCGCGATGACCCGGCCCGTCACGAGGCCGCCGGTGAAGGAGACCAGGTCGACGTCGGGGTGGGTGGACAGCGGCGCGCCGGCCTGCGCGCCCGCGCCGAGCACGAGGTTCGCGACGCCGTCTGGCAGGCCAACCTCCTGCAGGACCTTCATCAGCAGGATCGAGGTGTGCGGGGTGAGCTCGGAGGGCTTGAGCACGAACGTGTCTCCGGCCGCCAGCGCCGGCGCGACCTTCCAGGCGGCCTGCAACAGCGGGTAGTTCCAGGGCGTGATCATTCCGCAGACGCCGACGGGCTCGTAGACGATCTGCGAGGCGACGTCGGCGGAGCCGGCGTCGACGATGCGCCCGCTGTCCTGCCCCGCGAGCTTGCCGAAATAGCGGAAGCAGGCGGCTATGTCGGCCATGTCCAACTCGGATTCGTAGAGCCGCTTGCCGGTGTCGGCGGTCTCCGCGCGGGCGAACTCGTCGCGGCGGCGATCGATCGCGTCGGCGACGGCGAGCAGCAGGTCGCCGCGCTTCGCGGCGGGGGTGTGCGGCCAGGGGCCGGTGTCGAAGGCGCGACGGGCCGCGGCGATCGCGGCCTCGGTGTCGGCGGCGGTCGCTTCGTCGACGACTGCCACCTCGGTGCCGTCGGCGGGGCAGACGATCGTGCGAGTGCCGCCGTCCTCGCTGCGGCGCCAGGCGCCGTCGATGAACAGGGTGGGTTCGGTCATGCGGGTGTCCCTTCGGGTTCCGTGGACGCCGCGGCGTCGGGATCGGTGCGAGTGTCGGCGGATTCGTCGTGGCCGTCGTGGTGGTCACCTGCGGCGCGCCGCAGGTGCAGGTAGCCGAGGTGGCGCTCGTACTGGTCGAGGATGTCGCCGATGATCTGCTCGCGGGTGTAGCCGCCCAGTGTGTACCCCTGCGAGCCCTCGGCGAGGTAGACCTCGCAGCGGAAGTAGCGGTCGTCGGAGCGCTGCGCGAGGATCGCGTAGCTCGGCGCGGGCGCGGAGACGGGCCACACGCAGTACTCGAAGTGCGGCTCGCCGGCCAGGTCGACCTTGAGCGTCGGCGACGGCAGCGACTCGCTGCGGCCCGATTCGTCGACGGTGGCGGAGACGCCCTCGGCGGCGAATTCGGCTGCCACGTCCCGCATCGCGGGCGCCACCGAGTTCTCGAGGAAGCGCAGCGTCGCGGCGCGGCCCGGGTACTGGACCGTCGCAAGGAGCCGGCGACGCCAACTGCCCGGCTCGCCGCTGCCGCGCCCCGCCGCGAGCGACTTCGGCAGCGCGGTCCGGTAGCTGTCGTGCTTGTAGGACTCGGTGTGCAGCGCCCGCAGCAGCGCGATGCCCACCAGGGCCAGCACGAACGAGAAGGGAAGGCCCATGATGATGGTCGCCTTCTGCAGCGTCACGATCGATCCGTCGTTGCCCGCGAACAGCATTGCGAGCGTGAGCAGGCCGATCGCGAAGGACCAGAAGATCCGCGTGCTCCGTGCACAGTCCGCCATCGGGTCATCGAGCTTGCTCGTGAAGTTGCCCATCACCAGGGAGCCGGAGTCGGCGCTGGTGACGTAGAACAGCAGACCGGTGATGGTGGCGATCGCCAGGAGCAGCGGTGCGCCCGGGTACTTCTCGAGCAGCGAGTAGAAGCCCACCTCGGGCGTCGACGCGGTGGCCTCCGCGAAACCCTTGTCTCCGCGGGCCACGTCGAGGGCGCTGTTCCCGAACACCGAGATCCACACCAGGATGAAGCTGAACGGCACCACCAGCACGCCGAAGACGAACTGGCGCAGCGTCCGCCCACGCGAGATCCGCGCGAGGAACAGGCCGACGAAGGGCGCCCACGCCACCCACCAGGCCCAGAAGAACAGCGTCCACGCGTCGAGCCAGCCCGACGGGTCGTTGCCCGGGACCTCGGGGTTGACTTGGCCCCACGCGAAGGTGTCCATCGTGCGATCGAGGAAGGTCGAGACGTAGTCGCCGGTGTTCTGCACCAGGCCGTTGAGCAGGAAGTCGGACTTCCCGGCGACGAGGATGTAGACCAGCATCAGGATCGCGAGGATGACGTTGAGCTCGCTGAGCCGTCGGATTCCCTTGTCGACGCCGGACGTGGCGGAGATCGTCGCGACGATGACCGACAGCACGATGAGGCCGATCTGCGCGGCCTTGCCCTGCGGGACGCCGAACAGCTCGTGCAGGCCGTAGTTGAGCTGCACGATGCCGATGCCGAGCGAGGTCGCGATGCCGAAGATGGTGCCGAGCACGGCGGCCACGTCGACGGCGTCGCCGAGTCTGCCGTGCACGCGTTTGCCGAGGATCGGGTAGAGCGCCGCGCGGATCGTGAGCGGCAGGTTGTGCCGGAACGCGAAGTACGCCAACGCCCCGCCCATGAGGGCGTACATCGCCCAGCCGGTGATGCCGTAGTGGAAGACGGTCCAGGTCACCGCCTCGCGCGCGGCGTGGTTGGTCTCCCCGGCGCCGACGGGCGGGTTCAGGTAGTGGCTGACCGGCTCTGCGACGGAGAAGAACATCAGGTCGATGCCGATGCCCGCGGCGAAGAGCATCGACGTCCAGGTGAAGAGGCTGTACTCGGGGCGCGACTCCTCTGGGCCGAGGCGGTACCGCCCGTAGCGGCTCAGGCCGATGAAGACGACCACGCCGACGATGCCCGTCGCGAGGAGGAAGTACCACCAGCCGAACCAGGTGGTGATGAAGTCGACCACGCCGCTGATCACGCTCTCCGCGGTCTCGGGAGAGGTGAGTGCCCACAGGGCGAGGGCGAGGACCGAGCCTGCGGCGGCGAAGAAGACTCGGTGGTTCAAGGAGCTCGTCGGTGTCGGTGTGTTCTCTGCTGGTTTCGATGTTCGTGAGGATTCAGAATCACTCATATCGTTCGACGTTACCGCGACGGGGGGTGAACGGGCACGAAGTCGCCCCACTCCGTCACCGCGGTGCGACTCCACGGCGCGGCATGAGAAACTGAACGGTGACGTGTGCCGGGGACCCGGCCAGCCGCCCGAGGAGTGAGACCGATTCCCAGCTTCGCCGATACCACCTTCACGGATCCCGCCCGGATCCGTAACTTCTGCATCATCGCGCACATCGACCATGGCAAGTCGACCCTGGCCGACCGGATGCTGCAGCTCACGGGTGTGGTCGAGGAGCGCGCCATGCGGGCGCAGTACCTCGACCGGATGGACATCGAGCGCGAGCGCGGCATTACCATCAAGGCGCAGAACGTGCGGCTGCCGTGGACGATCAAGGGTGAGGACGGCTCCGATGAGGAGTACGTCCTGCACATGATCGACACGCCGGGCCACGTCGACTTCACCTACGAGGTCTCCCGCGCCCTGGAGGCCTGCGAGGGCGCGATCCTCCTGGTCGACGCAGCGCAGGGCATCGAGGCGCAGACGCTCGCGAACCTGTACCTCGCGATGGACAAGGACCTGGAGATCATTCCGGTCCTCAACAAGATCGACCTCCCCGCCGCCGATCCCGACCGCTACGCCGAGGAGATCGCGCACATCACCGGCTGCGAGCCGGAGGACGTGCTACGGGTCTCGGGCAAGACCGGCGTGGGCGTGGACGCCCTGCTCGATCGCGTGATCGAGAAGGTCCCGCCGCCCGTCGGCGACGCCGACGCCCCCGCCCGCGCGATGATCTTCGATTCGGTCTACGACACCTACCGCGGCGTCGTCACGTACATTCGCGTGGTCGACGGCAAGATCGTCCCGCGCGAGAAGATCCAGATGATGTCGACCGGCGCCACCCACGAGTTGCTCGAGGTCGGCATCGTCTCGCCCGAGCCGAAGCCTTCGAAGGGCCTGGGCGTGGGCGAGGTGGGCTACCTGATCACCGGCGTGAAGGACGTGCGCCAGTCGAAGGTCGGTGACACCGTGACCACCGCGCGCAAGGGCGCCGAGGAGCCGCTGACGGGCTACGAGGAACCCCGGCCGATGGTCTACTCGGGTCTCTACCCGGTGGACGGATCGGACTACCCGGCGCTGCGCGAGGCCCTGGACAAGCTGCAGCTCAACGACGCCGCGCTGACCTATGAGCCGGAGACCTCCGTGGCGCTCGGCTTCGGCTTCCGCTGCGGCTTCCTCGGGTTGCTGCACATGGAGATCACCCGTGAGCGGCTCCAGCGCGAGTTCGGCCTCGACCTGATCTCCACGGCCCCCAACGTCGTCTACCGCGTGGTCGGCGAGGACGGCAAGGAGCTGATCGTCACCAACCCGTCGGACTGGCCCGACGGCAAGCTGCGGGAGACCTACGAGCCGATCACCAAGACCACGATCATCGCGCCCAGCGAGTTCGTCGGCACGATCATGGAGCTGTGCCAGTCGCGGCGCGGCGAGCTCGGCGGCATGGATTACCTTTCGGAGAGCCGCGTCGAGCTGCGCTACACGCTGCCGATGGCGGAGATCATCTTCGACTTCTTCGACTCCCTGAAGTCGCGCACCCGCGGCTACGCCTCGCTCGACTACGAGGAGGCCGGCGAGCAGGAGTCCGATCTGGTCAAGGTCGACATCCTGCTGCAGGGCGAGGCCGTCGACGCATTCAGCGCGATCGTGCATCGCGACGGCGCGCAGGCCTACGGCAACAAGATGACCGTCAAGCTCAAGGAGCTGATCCCGCGCCAGCAGTTCGAGGTGCCGGTGCAGGCCGCGATCGGCAGCAAGATCATCGCCCGCGAGAACATCCGCGCCATCCGCAAGGACGTGCTCGCCAAGTGCTACGGCGGCGACATCAGCCGTAAGCGCAAGCTGCTCGAGAAGCAGAAGGAGGGCAAGAAGCGGATGAAGACGATCGGTCGGGTCGACGTGCCGCAGGAGGCCTTCGTCGCCGCGCTCTCGTCCGACTCCTCGGCCGACAAGCCCAAGGGCAAGTAGTGTTCCGACGGTGACCGCACCGTCGGATCCCGCCCCTTCCGGGGCCGCGCCGCGGGCCCGCGAGGACCTGTCGCGTTTCGCTCTGCTCTCGATCGTGACCTCGCTGGTCGTGATCGGCCTGAAGATCCTCGCGTGGCGCCTCACTGGTTCCGTCGGCCTGTTGTCCGACGCCGCCGAGTCGTCGGTGAACGTCGTGGCGGCGGTCGCGGCCTTCGTCGCGCTCAAGGTGGTCGCGAAGCCCGCCGACCACGACCACAACTTCGGCCATACCAAGGCCGAGTACTTCTCGGCCGTGCTCGAGGGCGTGATGATCGTGGTGGCCGCCGTGGTCATCCTGGCCTCCGCGGTGGATCGGTTGCTCAACCCGCAGGCGCTGGAGCAGGTGGGGCTTGGCCTGGCGATCTCGGTGGCGGCGACGGTGCTCAACGGGCTCGTCGGGTACTACCTCATCCAGGTCGGCCGCAGGCACCGCTCGTTGGCCCTGCAGGCCGACGGCAAGCACCTGCTCACCGACGTGTGGACCACGGTCGGCGTGATCGTGGGCGTGCTCCTGGTCGCGCTCACCGGCTGGCTGCCGCTCGATCCGCTCATCGCGATCGCGGTGGCGGTGAACATCCTGGTCGTCGGGGCGCGCCTGGTATGGCAGTCGAGCGCCGGGCTCATGGATGCGGCGCTGCCGGGGGAGGAGCGGGCGCAGATCGACGAGGTGCTCGACCGCCACCGAGCCGGAGGCATCGACTTCCACGACGTCCGGACCCGCGAGTCCGGGCACGAGCGTTTCCTTCAGCTGCACATGCTCGTGCCCGGCGACTGGACCGTGCAGCACGCCCACGACGTGACGGAGGAGGTCGAGGCCGACCTCGCTGCCCTGTTCGAGGACCTGCGGATCACGATCCACACCGAGCCGATCGACGATCCTCGGGCCTACGAGGCGTGGCGCCTCGATTGACGACCGGCCCGAGGGGCGGGGAACCGACGGTGGAACGCTCCTCGTGCGGCCGGAATGTTCACGCGGCGACCGGGATCGATTCCGGCCGGGTGGTGGCGTGCTCGCCGCCGGCGACGCGGGTGGCGACGATGTACGCGACGAGACCCGCGAGGGTGATGCCGGCGCCCACCCAGAGCGGCGAGACGTAGCCGAAGCCGGCCGCGAGAGTGAGGCCGCCCGCCCAGGCCCCGAAGGCGTTGCCCAGGTTGAACGCGGCGATGTTGGCGCCCGAGGCGAGGGTAGGCGCGTCGGCGGCGTAGTTCATGATGCGCATCTGCAGGCCGGGCACGGTCGCGAAGCCGAAGGCGCCCATCAGGATCAGGGCCACGACGGTGGCGACCTGGGACGTGGAGGTGAGGGCGAAGACGCCGAGCACGACGGTCAGTGCGGCAAGCAGGACGGTGAGTGTCAGTGGTAGGTTCCGGTCGGCCGCGCGGCCGCCGACCAGGTTGCCGACGAACAGGCCGGCGCCGAACAGGACGAGCAACCACGGGACGGATGACGAGGCGAAGCCGCCGACCTCGGTGAGGGTGAAGGCTATGTAGGTGAAGGCGCCGAACATGCCGCCGTAGCCCAGCACGGTGACCAGCATCGACAGCCATACTTGGCGGCTACGGAAGATCCGGAACTCGGCGAGCGGGTTCGTGCCAGTCCCGGCCACCGGGGTCGTCCGGACGAGCGCGGCGATGCCGAGGAGGGCGATCACACCGATCGCGGTGATGGCCCAGAACGTGGAACGCCAGCCGGCGGCCTGCCCGAGGAAGGTGCCGAGCGGCACGCCGAGGACGTTCGACACCGTCAGTCCCGCGAACATGATGGAAATGGCTGCGGCGCGCTTGTTCTCGGGGACGAGGTCCGCCGCGACGACGGCACCGATGCCGAAGAACGCGCCGTGGCACAGCGCGGCGACGATGCGTCCGGCGAGCATGAACTCGTAGGTCACGGCGACGGCCGACATCAGGTTGCCGGCGATGAACAGGACCAGGAGCCCGAGCAGAGCATGCTTGCGGTTGATTCGACCGAGCGCGGCGGTGAGGATGATGCCGCCGATGGCGACGGACAGCGCGTATCCGGAGATCAAGTATCCGGCGACGGTCTCGGTGACGCCGAAGTCGGCGGACACCTCGGGGAGCAGCCCCATGATGACGAACTCCGTGAGTCCGATTCCGAAGCCGCCGAGGGCGAGCGCGAGGAGCGCGAGGGGCATGAGGTTCCTATCGAGACGAGGGTTGTTATTCGGAGCGTGCGCAATGAACAGCGCCTGCAGTAGTTGCGTACACAACTATTAGATAGTTGCACACGCGGGTAATCGTCGCAAGGTGCTATGCTTGGGTTCACGACGAAAGGTTGCCGGCCATGGGTATCGCGGACGATGCGGTGGAGATCCGCGCGCAGGGGTGGCGCACACTTGTCGCCCTGCATGCGCTCATCGAGAGCGAGCTTGAGCGCTCGCTCCAGGCGGGCTACGGGCTCTCGGTCGTCGAATACACGGTCCTCGACGCCCTGAGTCGCCAGGACGGCTGGCACATGCGGATGCGTCAGCTCGCCCGTGCCGCAGCGTTATCCAGTAGTGCGACGACGCGCCTCGTCACGCGACTCGAGGATCGGGGCCTGCTCACGCGGATCCTGTGCGCCGACGATCGTCGCGGGATCTACACAGAGCTCACTCCGGCCGGTTGGGAGTTGCTCAAGGCGGCGCGTCCGACGCATGAGCGGGTGCTGCGGGATGCCCTCGCAGAGGCTGCGGAACAGCCTGAGCTGAGGCTCCTCGTCGATGCGGTTCACGTGAAGGCCCCTGAGGCGACCCCTGCCACCTGACCGGCGCCGCGCACCCGACCCGCGCCGATCCGATTCCGGGCGCCGGGTGTCGATGGGGGCCGTGCCGGCTCGCCTCAGACGAGCGTCGCGTCGAGGCCGAGGAATCGTCCGTAGTCGCGCACTGGACCGGCGAGGCGGCGCTTCGCCGTCGCGGTGATCCTGGTGAAGGGCTCGACGGTCACTGTCACTGTCGTGGAGGTGGCCTTCTTGGACCACACGCCCACGATCTCGCCGTCGATCACGACCATCGGCTTGAAGATGCCGTTGCGTCCGGGCACGATCCGGCTGAGGTACGCCTCGTCGAGCTGGGCTGCGCGGGAACCGTATCCGATGATGTACTCGTCGAACGCCGGCAGCAGGAGGGGCGGTGCGAGCGCCTCGTCGACCTGCGCGTCCGTCAGGTCGACGGTGCCGGGAGCGAGCAGGTACCGCCCGCCCGAGAGGATCACCCGTTCGACGGCGCCGCCCGCGGCCTCGATGCCCTCATCGACGGCGCCCATCGGGAGGTACGCCCACTTCCCGATGTCCTGGCGGGTGACGGGGCCGCGGGCCGCGACGAACCGGGAGACCGCCTCGCCGAGAGCGTGTTCCGGCTCCCGGCGCTCCGCCACCCAGTCGTCGGCGAGGGCGAAGACGTCGGTCTTCGGCGTGGGGTCGGCGAAGACGATCGCCATGAGCTCGGTGAGATCCCGCAGGATGTGGCCGGTCTGCGAGTTGTCCAGCGGCAGTCCGGCGTCCGCGCACGCGGCGACGAGATCGGGCCGCGTGCGGGAGGCGCCGCCGGCGAGTTCCGCGCGGATGATCCGCTCGGCGTCCGCCATCATCGTCTCCGTGATCCCCAGCTGGGGCCGGCGCTTGGCGGCCTCCGCCCGCGAGCGGACCGTGAGCGCGGCGCTGAGCCAGTGCAGGTCCTCCGGCGCGGTGATCTGGAGGGTGCCGCGCGCGGGACGGTTGCGGGTGATCCGCCCCGCGGCGAGGTCGGCGAGCACCGTCGCGTCGTCGGGGTGCTCGGATGCGCGCAGCGAGAGTGCGAACCGCGCCGCGGCGCCGTCCTGCGCCTGGATCGCGAGCATGCCGCGTGCCACGGCCGGGGCGGTGCGCCAGTCCCGCACGCCGGGCACGAGTCCCTGGGCGCGGAGGCGGAGCGCACGGATGCGACGGATCTCTGGATCGACGGCGGCCATGGGCGGAATCCTGTCACGGGCGTAGCCTCGTCGGTGTGTGGAACACCTGGCTGACGCGCACCCTGGACCTCGACCTGCCGATCCTCGGCGCCCCGATGGGGGGCCGCGCCGGGGGTGAGCTCGCGGGACAGGTGACGGCCGCCGGCGGGCTGGGCATGATCGGCGCAGCCCGCTATGCCACTCCCGCGTGGATCGATGAGCAGTTGCGGGTCATCCGGGCCGCCGCGGGCGCGGACGCGCCGCTCGCCTTCGGCCTGCAGACCTGGTCGCTTTCCGAGAGCCCGGAACTGCTCGATTCGGTGCTCGCCGCGCGGCCGAAGCTGGTGTCGCTATCGTTCGGCGACCCCGCTCCGTTCGTGCAGCGGGTCAAGGACGCCGGCGCCGTGGTGATCTCGCAGATCAACTCGGTCGAGGACCTCCACGAGGTCGAGGCCGCGGGCGTGGACGCCGTGGTCGCGCAGGGCGGCGAGGCCGGCGGTCACACGGGTCGGATCGCGACGCTGCCGCTCCTGCAGGAGGTGCTGCGTGCGACGGATCTGCCCGTGCTCGCGGCGGGCGGCATCGGCACCGGCGCCGGACTCGCGGCGGTTCTCGCCGCCGGTGCGCAGGGCGCGCTCATCGGCACCGTCCTGCTTGCGTCGCCGGAGACTGTTGGTCCCGACTACGCGATCCCGGCCTTGCTCAAGGCGCGGAGCGCCGACACCGTCTACACAGATGTCTTCGACAAGGCGCGGCACCAGCCCTGGCCCACACGGTGGTTCGGGCGCGCCCTCACCAACGACTTCACCGACCGCTGGCACGACGGTGACGGTGCCGACGCCTCCTCCGGCACAGAGGAGGCGGTCAGCGCTGCCTACGACGGTGCGTTGCCCGAGGTCGGCGTCGTCTACGCAGGCCAGGCCGCGGGCCTGGTCGACGAGGTGCGCCCGGCCCGCGAGGTTGTCAGGTCCATCGCCGCCGACGCCGAGGCCCGCCTGCGGGCCGTGGCGAAGGTGATCGGCTGATGGCGGGCCTCGTCGCACCGAAGATCTCGCCCATGCGGCTCGGCGACCTGGAGGAGGGGAACAGCGATGAGCTGATGCCGGGCGATACCGAGGATCGTCGTCGTTTCGCCGGCCCTACGGTCAAGGGACGCGATCTCAGCGGGATCACATTCAGCGAGTGTGAGCTTGCGGGCTGGGAGGTCCGTGATGCGGTCTTCACCGAATCGGCGTTCCTCGAGACGAGGATCACCGCGCTGTTCGCCACGGGTTTCCGGGCTTCGCGCTCGACCTTCCGTCAAGTCGAGGTCGACGACGCCCGGATCGGTGCCGTCGAGCTCATGGACTCCAAACTGCGTTCCGTCGTCTTCACCGACGTCCGGCTGGGCTTCGTGAACCTGCGCGGTGCCGGTCTTGCCGACGTGGTCTTCCGGGGCTGCATGCTCGACGGCATCGACGTCGGCGACGCGACGTTGAACCGGGTGTCCTTCGAGGATTGCACCGCCGGTGAGATTGACGTGACGCGGGCGAAGCTGCAGCACGTCGACCTTCGCGGACTGCAGGTCGAGCGAATCCGCGGGCTCGAGGGCATCGCGGGAGCCACCATGTCGCCTCTGCAGGTGGTCGGCCTGGCGGAGGTCTTCGCGGCCCACCTCGGCATCGTTGTTACCGACTGACAGGCACCGGGCGGGCGCACCGAACAAGGTCGGCTGCGCCGAGGGCACGGAGCAGCAGGCGACTGATCAGGGCGCTCGACCACTGGCCGCGACGGCGGGTTCTCAGTGCTGATACCGCGAACGCCATGCCGGCTCCGTCGTGTTCAAGGTCGGGAGAGCAATCGGATCGCTCGTGGATCGAGCATGTGCGGGCCGCGGCAGCGTGGAATCCGCAGAATTGCTCAGGTGCCTCCCGCGCTCTCCCCGCTTCCTCCGCCAGTAGACGCGGGCGGGAGCGGTAGGTTCGAGGGGTGACCGTCGATGCCGTTCTCGCCCCCAGTACCCTGCCCTTCGCCCTGCCGGACTTCGCCTCGTTCGCGGACGCGGACTTCGAGGCGGCGTTCGCCGAGGGCTTCGCCCGGCACCGTCGGGACATCGCGGCGATCGCCGCGAATCCCGAACCCGCCACGTTCGCGAACACCGTCGAGGCGATGGAGCGCGCGGGGCAGGACCTGGGTCGCGTCGCCGCGGTCTTCTTCTCGCTGACGTCCACCGACCGCACCGACGCGCTGGAGGCGGCACAGGCCGCGATCTCCCCACGCTGGTCGGCACACTTCGACGCGATCCTCATGGACGGCGCGCTGTTCTCCCGCATCGCGGAGCTCCACGCCCGGCGATCGGATCTCGGCCTCGACGCCGAGCAGGAGCGCCTGCTAGAGCGCTACCACCTGCGGTTCACCCGCGCCGGCGCCGGGCTGCAGGCCGCCGCACAGGATCGCCTCAAGGAGATCAACACCGAGCTCGCCGAACTCACCACCGAGTTCTCCCGCCGCACCCTCGCCGAGACCAATGCGTCCGCGGTGCCCTTCGCGACGGAGGCCGAGCTCGACGGGCTGGAGGCGGACACCGTCGCCGCCGCCCGAACCGCGGCCGAGGACGCGGGGCGCGGGGGATACCTCCTGGCGCTGGGCTACCCGCTCAACCAGCCCAACGTGGCCCGGCTGACGAACCGCGAATCGAGGCGGAAGGTTTACGAGGCGTCGTCCGGGCGGAACACGCGCGGCGGCGAGAACGACACCCGCGAGCTGATCGCCCGCGTCGCCGGCCTGCGCGCCGAGCGGGCCACGCTGTTCGGCTACCCGCACCACGCGGCCTACCAGATCGCGGACCAGACCGCGGGCACCGCCGAGGCGGCCCTCGGGATGCTGCGGGACCTCGCAGTCCCGGCAGCGCGGAACGCCGCCGCCGAGCGCGCCGAGCTGGAGGCGCTGGCAGGCCACCCGATCGAGGCCTGGGACTGGCCCTTCTACGCCCGCCTCGCCGAGCAGCGCGCGCAGGCGGGGGACGGTCCCGACGAGGGGCCCCGGCTCAGCGACTACCTGGCTCTCGACGCGGTCATCGAGATGGGAGTGTTCGAAGCCGCCTCCCGCATGTACGGGCTCGGCTTCACCGAGCGCACGGATCTGGTCCTGCACCATCCGGACGCGCGGGCGTGGCAGGTTTCGGGGCCCGACGGTGCGCCGCTCGGCCTGTTCATCGGGGACTACTTCGCGCGGCCGAGCAAGCGCGGCGGGGCGTGGATGACGAGTTTCGTCGACCAGTCGGGTCTGCTGGACGCGCAGCCCGTGATCATCAACGTGTGCAACTTCGTTCGCCCGCCCGCGGGTCGTCCCGCGTTGCTCAGCCGGGACGAGGTGACCACCGTCTTCCACGAGTTCGGGCACGCGCTGCACGGACTGCTCTCGGATGTGACCTACCCGTACTTCTCGGGGACGAGCGTCCCGCGCGACTTCGTGGAATTCCCCTCGCAGTTCAACGAGATGTTCGCCGCCTGGCCTACGATCCTCGACGGCTACGCGCGACACCACGAGACGGGGGAGCCGCTGCCGGAAGGACTGCGGCGCTCAGTCCTTGAACCTGGAACGCGCGGAGAGGGTTTCGGCACCGTCGAATACCTCGCGGCCGCGGTGATCGACCTGGCCTGGCACACGATCGAGCCGGGCACCGTCGTCGCCGACGTCGAGGCCTTCGAGGCGGCGGCACTCGCCGATGCGGGGCTCGACGTGGCGGGCGTACCACCCCGCTACCGCGGACCGTTCTTCAACCACATCTTCTCGGGCGGGTACAGCGCCGGGTACTACAGCTACATCTGGTCGGAGGTGCTCGACGCCGACGCCTCGGCCTGGTTCACCGCGCACGACGGCCCGACCCGCGAGAACGGCGAGAAGCTTCGTGCCGCGGTGCTTTCCCGCGGCGGGAGTGTCGATGCATCGGAGGCATATCGGGACTTCCGGGGTGCCGACCCCGACATCACCCCGCTGCTCGAGCGCCGCGGCCTGACGGCGTAGTCCATCGCCGGCGCGCGGCTCCTGTGAGTTCGTCACCGCTCTCGGGGCACCGCGGGCGCGGTTCCGCGCACCGTCGTTCGACGGCCCGCCGCCCTACTGACGTTCCGGGAAGATCGACCGCAACGGCGCCGCATCACCCCCGAGATGGCCGCCGTCGATCGCCTCGTCCACGCCGACGGTGCCGGTGGCGAGGCCGACGACGGTGTCGGGCGACGCGGTCAGGACCGTGCTTGGCCGCTCCGCCGGGACGAAGGCGGACGGCCCTGCCTCGTCGACACGCACCACCATGAGGAAACCATCGACCTCGATCCCGGCCTCCACAGCAGGGGAGGCGGTGCGGCCGCGCAGCAGAGCGGGGACAGCGAGAGTCAGCCATCGCGGCTGGAAGGCGTCGTCGCCACGGCCCGAGGCGAGCAGGGGGATGCCCCACCGTCCGAGCGCCTCCATCGGCTCGCGGAGCTCGGCGCCCCACGTGGTGAGTCGATAGACCACACCTGCTCCGTCGAGGTGACGCTCGACGATTCCGTTCGCCTCGAGGCTGCGCAGACGGTCCGCCAGGAGGTTCGTCGCGATTCCCGAGAGCGAGGTCTTCAGCTCGCCGTACCGCATCGCCCCGGGGAGCAGTTCGCGGACGATCAGAAGGGTCCAGCGGTCACCGATCACGTCCAGCGAGCGCGCGAGAGCGCAGAACTGGCCGTACGAGCGGGCCGGCACCGGACGATTGACTTCTTCAACCATACTTGATTCTATCAAGTCAGACCGCACGACGGTGCCCCACGGAGGAGCGATTCGTATGGACCTGACCATCAGCTGGCTCGCAGTACTCGCGGCGACCGTCGTCGGGTTCGTGATCGCCTTCGTCTGGTACAGCGATGGGGGGCTCGTCGGCGGGACGTGGCGCAAGCTCACTGGTGTCACCAAAGAGATCTCAGCTGGCGCGGGCAAGGGTCCGATGGTTGTCTTCGTCGCCTCGTTGGTTCTGACGGCGATCGGACTGGCGGCGGCAGACTCGCTCGCGGCCGGCTTCTTCGACTGCGATTCCCCATGGCTCGGTGTCGCGGTCGGGGGAGCGGCGTGGGCGGGCTTCTCGTTGTCGACGCTGGCGCAGCACAACGGCTTCGAGATGAAGCCCACGAGGCTGACGGTGATCAACTGTGCGTATCAGCTGGTCCTGTTCGTGGGCATGGGGCTGACCGTCGGGCTGCTCCAGTAGCCGCTCGCGACCGTCGCGGTAGGCGCGTCAGTCGGCCAGGCGTCGCAGGACGTCGAATTCGCACCCGGGTGCGGACGGGGCGTAGCCGTGCTCGATGAGCCAGCGCGCGACGAGCAGGCAGCGCATGGACCACCATCCCCGCACGACGTCGCGATCGACCTCGCCGCCGTAGCCGGTGAGCACGTCCTCCAGGCGATCAGGATGACCGAGGGTCAGAGTCGCGAGGTCGTACGCGGGATCACCCTGCGCCGCCTCGGACCAGTCGATGATGCCGGTCACGGCGCCGTCGGCGACGAAGACGTGCTCCACCTGGAGGTCGCCGTGGATGAATGCCGGCGTCCAAGGGCGGAGCACGGAACGTGCTGCCTCGCGGTTCAGTGTGATGACCCGGTGGGGGAGCGCGCCGTGCTCGAGGAGCCAGGCGCACTCGGTGCCGAGTTCTCGGTCGAGTCGCGCGGCCGACGGCCGGTGCCACGGTGGAAGCGGTGCATCGTGGAGGGCTCGGATCGCGGTCCCGGCGGCGACCCACGCCGACCTGGGGGCGGAATCCGGTCCGTCGAGCGAGCCGAGCGCGGTGCCGCGAACGGCTTTCACCGCCAGGACCGGTGGTTCGTGCCAGAGCACGTCCGGGGTGGGCACGGGCGCGAGCCGCATTGCGTCGATCTCTCGGCGCGCGTGCGCCGGATCGCCGTCGACCTTCAGGAAGGTGTCACCGACGCGCAGCGTCGCGCGAGAGCTGTGAGCGACGACCACGTCGACGGTGTCCACCGCGCGATCGTCTCGCACTCACACGCTCGCGCGCCACGTGTTTCCGCGGCGTCAGGAGACGATCACGCCTCGCGGGTCGATGTGGCTGTCCCGATCGGCGACGGCGCGATGGATGTCCCGGGCGCGAAAGTCCAGGCCGTTACGGTCGTTCGTCAGCCAGACGAGGAAGACGACGAAAGCGATCAATGCCAGCACGCTGAGCATCTCGACCTCCTTGGTTCGAAGGGTCACGGTTGATAGTGGCGAACCTTCAAACTATCACCGTGTTCGAGGTAGATCCAGGTGATGCTGAGCACGTCAGCGATGGAAGCGCAGAGTGATGATCTGGAAGGGGCGCAGTGTGAGTCGCGTCTCACCGGCCGGTGCGGGAGTGCCGACGGGGCGCTCCAGTAGGTCGGTGCGGACGGCCGACCGGTGGGCGAAGTCGGCGTGCACAGTCGCGGACGCGCGAGTGCCGCGGGACTCGTAGAGGCGCACGATCACGTCACCGCTGCCGTCTTCCGCGAGCTTGACCGCCTCGACGATCACGCCCGGGTGGTCGATCGCGACCAGCGGGGATACCGCCGCTGATCCGGGGATGCCGCGCGGAGCCAGGTTCCGGCGGTAGCCCTCTTCCACGGCGTCGCCGATCGTCGCGCCCGGCCGCACCGAGACCGCGAGGCGGTGCCGGCCCTGATCGGTCTCGGGATCGGGGTAGCGGGGCGCGCGCAGCAGCGAAAGCCGCACGACGGTGCCGGAGGCGCCTGGTGTTGCGGTGCCGGAGGCGCCTGGTGTTGCGGTGCTGGAATCAGCGGGGAGCCTGGTGATGTCGTGGCCGTAGGTGGAGTCGTTCGCTACGGCGATGCCGTAGTCGGGCTCGCCGACGTGCACCCAGCGGTGCGCGCAGATCTCGAACTTCGCAGCGTCCCAGGACGTGTTGGAGTGCGTGGGCCGGAAGACGTGGCCGAACTGGGTCTCCGCGGCGCTGCGATCGGCGTGCACGTCGAACGGGAAGGCCAGTTTGAGCAGCTTCTGTCGCTCGTGCCAGTCGATATCGTTCTCGATGTCCAGGGCGCGGGAGCCTGCCCGCAGGGAGATTCGTTGCGCGATCGTCGAGTCGCCGAAGATGCGGCGCACGAGGACGGCATCGCCGTCGATCGCGACCGTCGATGCCTCTACGAGGTCGGTGAGGTTGCGGCGGTAGAACGAGTCGATGTCCCACGCCTCCCAGTGGTTCGGGATGTCGCGGTGCAACTGGAGCACGTTGCCCGGCGCCGCCATCGCCTCGCGGCCGGTCACGGCGTCGACGAGCGAGACGAGCAGACCGCGGGCGTCGATCAGGGCGGAGATCACGCCGTTGTCCAGCCGGAAGCCCGAGCCCTCGGGCGCCGGTGGCACGGACTCGGGTGCCTCGACCACCGCCGCGCCCAAGGCGGGTACCCCATCGCGGGCGTGCGGCGCGGCGTTGAACATCAGCCGGCCCTTGCCGGCGGCCACGACCTGCTGCGTGCGGGAGCCGTTGCTCGCGAGCGCTTCCAGGGCCGCTGCGATGATCCGTTCGAGCCGCTGCGCCACCGCCGCGTAATTCCGTTCCGCATCCTGGTGCACCCAGGCGATGGAGCTGCCCGGGAGGATGTCGTGGAACTGCTGGAGCAGCACCAGGTGCCAGATCTCCTCGAACTGCTCCAAGGGATAGGCGAACCCGGTCCGGACCGCGGCGGTCGCCGCCCACAACTCGGCCTCGCGCAGGAGGTGTTCGCTGCGCCGGTTCCCCTGCTTCGTGTTCGCCTGCGAGGTGTAGGTTCCGCGGTGGAACTCGAGGTACAGCTCGCCCGACCACCGCGGTGGTGCCGGCGCTCCGGGCGCCCCGGGCGAGTACTCCGCCTCGGCGGCGTCGAAGAACTGTGCGGGCGAGGCGATCTCGACGGTGGGCGATCCCTCCAGCGACGCCGTGCGGGAGGCTGCGGCGAGCATCTCCCGGGTGGGGCCGCCGCCACCGTCGCCCCAGCCGAACGGGACGAGCGAGCGGGTGCCCGCACCCTGCTCGCGGTAGTTCTTTTGCGCCCGTGCGAGATCCGCGCCGGACAGGTCCGAGTTGTACTTGTCGACCGGCGGGAAGTGCGTGAACAGCGCGGTGCCGTCGATGCCCTCCCACAGGAACGTCGAGTGCGGCATCCGGTTGGTCTGATTCCAGGACAGCTTCTGCGTGAGGAAGTAGTGGGAGCCCGCGGCGGCGACGATCTGCGGCATCGCCGCGGAGTAACCGAAGGAGTCGGGCAGCCACGCCTCCGGGGTGTCGATCCCGAACTCGTGCAGGAAGAATCGTTTCCCCGCGACGAACTGCCGGGCCATCGCTTCGCCGCCGGGCATGTTGGTGTCGGCCTCCACCCACATTCCGCCCACCGGGATGAACTGCCCGGCTGCCACCTTGTCCTTGATCCGCCCGAAGAGCTCGGGGTGACTATCGCGCACCCACGCGAACTGCTGCGCCGAGGAGCAGGCGAAGCGGAACGACGGATCGCGGTCCATGAGGTCCACGACGTTCGCGAAGGTCCGCGCACATTTGCGGGCCGTCTCGCGGACCGGCCACAGCCACGCGGAATCGATGTGCGCGTGGCCGACCGCCGTGATCCGGTGCGCCGAGGCGTACGCCGGCGCGGCGAGCGCGGGCGCGAGCGCCGCCCGTCCCGCCGCTGCGGTGCCGGCCACGTCGTGCGGGTCCACCACGTCCAGCATCCGCTCCAGGGCGCGGAGCACCTCGTGCCGCCGGGGCAGGTCGAAGGGCAGCTCGTGCATGAGGCCGTTCAGCGTCCAGACGTCCTGCTGCAGCTCCCACACCGTCAGGTCCCGCAGCGCGAGGTCGATCGTGCCGAGGCGGTACAGCGGACCGTCGCCGGCGGTCTCCCGGTCGCCCAGGCGGGTGGGGGAGACGAAGTCGCCGCCCAGGTCGGGGTTGGCGGCCGCCTCGATGTAGAGGTCCACGGACTCGCCGGGCTTCAACGGGACGTACGCGTTGAAGGGCGAGATCCCCTTCACGACGGTGCCGTCCGCGCGGTACACGAGGCCCTCGGCGTTGAAGCCGGGGCCGCCGGTGAAGCCGAGCTCGACGCGGAGCTCCAGAGAGTGCACGGCACCGTCGGACCCCGTGAGATCGGACCAGTCGGGCGGGGCGTGACCCGTGACGTGGAGCCACAGCGTGGACCACGGGGCGCCCCACGGGGTACCGGGCGTGATCGCCGTGTACTCCTGCGCCACGGCCTCGGCGAAGGGCACCGGCTCGCCCGGTGCCGCCCACGCGGTCACCGTGACCGGGGCGGAGTGCGAGTACACCGCCCCGTTCAGGAACTCCCGGGTGAATCTGTCGAGCCGCTCTTCGGTCAGCCGCCGGTCGTCGTGCATGACTGCACGCTACTTCCGTCAGGGTGTGTGATGTGCGGGAAGGAACGCGGACGCGTCGTGCCCCGACTCCTCGGCCCGGATCACGTGCACCACCGCGTTGATCAGCGCCAGGTGGGTGAAGGCCTGCGGGAAGTTCCCGAGGTGCTTGCCCGACTTCGGGTCGATCTCCTCCGCGTACAGCTTCAGCGGCGACGAGTACGCCAACAGCCGCTCGCACAGCGCCCGGGCACGGGTGACCTCGCCGATCTCCACCAGCGCCGAGACCAGCCAGAACGAGCAGATCGTGAACGTGCCCTCCTCGCCGTGCAGGCCGTCGTCGGTCTCCTCGACGCGGTAGCGCAGCACGAGCCCGTCCTCGGTGAGCTCGTCGGCGATGGCGAGAACCGTCGCCTTCACACGTGGGTCGTCGGACGGGAGGAACCGCAGCAGCGGCACCAGCAGCAGGGAGGCGTCGAGCGCGGGGGCGCCGTAGCGCTGGGTGAAGACGCCGCGCGAATCCACGCCGTGCTCAAGGATATCGGCCTTGATGACCTCGGCCTTCTCCGCCCACTCGCGGGCGTAGTCGTCCTCGCCGTGCATCGCCGCGAGCTTCGCCCCGCGGTCCAGCGCGACCCAGCACATGACCTTCGAGCTGGTGAAGTGCTGCGGCTCGCCGCGCACCTCCCAGATGCCGCGGTCGGGCTCGCGCCAGTGCTTGAGTGCCTCTTCGACCTGCTCCTTGAGCACCGGCCACAGCGTCTCGGGGATCCGCTCGGAGGACTTCGTGTTCAGGTACACCGAGTCGAGCATCGTGCCCCAGATGTCGTGCTGGCGCTGGTCGAACGCCCCGTTGCCGATCCGGACCGGCCGCGCACCGTCGTACCCCGAGAGGTGACCGAGCTCCTCCTCGAGCAGGGTGCGTTCCCCGCCGACCCCGTACATGACCTGCAGCGGGTGGCGCTCGCCGTTGTTGGCGCCGGAGACGTCGGCGATGAAGGAGAAGAAGTCCTCGGCCTCGCGGTCGAGACCCAGCGTGTACAGGCCCCACAGTGCGAACGTGGAGTCGCGCACCCAGGCGTAGCGGTAGTCCCAGTTCCGGACCCCGCCCGGCGTCTCCGGGAGGGAGGTGGTCGACGCCGCGAGCAGCGCGCCCGTGGGGGAGTACGTCAGCCCCTTGAGGGTCAGCGCCGAGCGCTGCAGGTAGGTGCGCCACGGGTGGTCGGGAAATTGGCCGCGGTTGATCCACTGGCGCCAGGACTCCGCGGTCGCCCACATCTTCTGCGTCGCCTCGGGATAGGTCTGCGGCACGGGGTGCTTGCTCCACGACAAGGCGACGAAGACCTCATCGCCCTCCTTGAGGCGGGTGTGCGCCCGGGCCTCCCGGCCCTCCAGCCCCAACCGCATATTGGTCGTGAGCTTGAGCTCCGGGTTCTTCCCGAAGTCCGTGCGCGCCCGCGCGACGGCCTCGCCGTAGCCGTCGGCCGAATAGGTCCACTCGGCACCGGCCCGGTGGTAGTCGAAGGCGGGCTCGCAGTTGAGCTGCAGCTCAACGGTGCCGGATACACACCGGGCAGTGCGCAGCAGGATGTGCTCCGCGTCCCAGTCCGTCGGGGTCCGACGGTGCGTGCGGGACCGGGTGCTCGTGTCGTGCCACGGGCCCATCACGAGAGCATCGCGCACGATCAGCCAGCCGGTGGAGGTCTGCCACGTGGTCTCGAGCATTAGGCTGCCGGGCAGGTAGCGCCGGTCGACGGGGACCTTCACGCCATACGGCCCGAGCCGGAAGGAGCCAGCGCCGCGATCGAGGATCGCGCCGAAGACACTGGGGGAGTCAGGGCGGGGGATGCACATCCACTCGACGCTGCCGTCGCGGGCGATCAGGCAGGTGTTCTCGCAGTCCGAGAGGAAGGCGTAGTCGTGGATGGGCGGGAATGCCGCGTCGCCGATCGGCGGAGCGTCGGTCACGAGCGCGTCGAGGCCGAGCGCGTCGGGACCGGACAGGGCCGGGCCGGACGCACCGGAGTCGGGCGCGCCGGGGCCGAGCGCGTCAGTAGTGGGGCCGTCGTTCTTCGCTGCCATGCACACCATGATGAGGCACGGTGGCGGGTTCGCGCACGGCGGTCGCTAGGCTGGTCGGGTGCATGCGATCGCGCAGTGGTGGGACTCCGTGGAGCTGTGGCTCACCGGACTGCCCTATGTACTGCAGGTCAGCCTGGTGATGGTTGTACTCGCAGTGATCGCAATGCTGGTGGTGCGCGTCCTCAGCGCCCTCATCGGTCGCGTCGCCGACGCGCTGAACGCCCGCCTCGAGCGGTCAGAGCGCGCAGACATTGCAGGTCAACGCGCCGGAGAAGGGAATGACGAGAGTGTCTGAGACAGGCGGCGGATGGCGGGCGCTGGTGCCCAAGTCGAAGGTGACCCTCGCGCTGATCGCGCTGTTGGTGCTCCTCGTCGTCGCGTGGGCACTGCTCCGCTGACGGCTCTCCGTAGGATTCTCGCCTGACCTTGTCCCGAGGAGAACGGCGAGACGTGATCCGACCCAGCCTCCGCGGCCGTGCTGTGAGCATCGTCGCGGTCGCCCTGACCGTGATGCTCACGGCGTGCGGCGGCGGCTCCACCGACGACCCGCACGGCGTCGACATCTCCAGCGGCGACAAGCGGGTGAACCTGGTCGCCTTCGCGGCGCCCAAGCCCGCTTTCGACGTGGCCATCCCGCTGTTCCGCGAGACCAACCCCGACGTGGGGTTCTCGCAGTCCTACGGCGCCTCCGGTGACCAGTCCCGCAAGGTCGCGCGACACGTGCCGGCCGATGTCGTGAACATGTCCGTCGCGCCCGACGTGACGCGCATCGTCAAGGCCGGGCTCATCGACAAGGACTGGGAGAAGGCGTACCCGCGGCGGTCCGTGCCGTTCACCTCCCTCGTCGCCGTCGTGGTCCGGCCCGGCAACCCCAAGGGCATCCACGACTGGGCGGACCTGCTCAAGCCCGGCGTCGAGGTGGTCACCCCGAACCCGGCCAGTTCGGGCTCGGCCAAGTGGAACCTGCTCGCGCCCTACGCGGCGCTCTCCAACGGCGGGCAGGAGCCCGCGAAGGGGCTGGCCTTCGTCAAAGAGCTCATCCGCGACCACACCACGGTGAGCCCCGGCTCTGGCCGCGACGCCACCTCTGCCTTCGAGTCCGGGCAGGGCGACGTCCTGCTCAGCTACGAGAGCGAGGCCGTGCTGCTGCAGCGGCAGAGCGAGAAGGACGGCAAGCCCAAGCCGGAGTACTTCATCCCGCCGCAGTCCTTCCGGATCGACCTGCCCGTGGCCGTCGTGAACACCGCGCAATCGCTCGAGGCGGCGAAGCGCTTCGTTGGCTTCCTGTTCTCGCCCGAGGCGCAGCGCGCCATCCCGCGCTCGGGATTCCGGGCCGGCGATCCGGCGATCGCCGCCGAGACCGCGCACCTGTTCCCCGCCCAGCCGCAGCGCCTGTGGACCGTCGATGAGCTCGGCGCGGTGCTCGGCAAGGGGACCGCCGCGAAGAACAACGGCAAGGACCTCACCGGCTGGGCCGCCGTCGACGCGGCGTTGTTCGGCGACAAGGGCTCCATCGCCGCGGCCTACAAGAACGGCGGAAAGTGATGCGGCGCCTCGTCAACCCGCTGCGCATCGGCGTCGCGTGGCTGTGGATCTCGCTGATCGTGTTGCTGCCGATCGCGGCCATCACGACGAAGGCCTTCGATCACGGCTGGTCCGGCTTCTGGGACGCGCTCACCGCGAAGAACGCGGTCTCCACGCTGGTCATCACCGTGTGGGTCTCGCTGCTGGTCACGCTGATCAACGTGGTGATGGGCACCGTCATCGCCTGGGTGCTGGTGCGCGACGACTTCCCCGGCAAGGGCGTGGTCAACGCGCTCATCGACCTGCCTTTCGCGCTGCCGACCATCGTCGCGTCCATCGTGCTGCTCTCGCTGTACGGGCCGGACAGCCCCGTCGGGCTGACGCTGAACGCGACGCAGCCGGCGATCGTCATCGCGCTGGCCTTCGTGACCCTGCCCTTCGTAGTGCGGCAGGTACAGCCCGTGCTCATCGAGCTCGACCGCGAGGTCGAGGAGGCCGCGGCCTCCCTCGGCGCGCCCAACCGGGTGATCGCGGCGAAGATTGTCATCCCCACGCTGCTGCCCGCGATCCTCTCCGGTGCCGGGCTCGCGTTCACCCGCGCGATCGGCGAGTTCGGGTCGGTCGTGCTGGTGGGCGGCAACATCCCCGGCGAGACGCAGGTCGCCTCGCAGTACATCCAGCAGCAGCTCGAGGTCGACAACCAGGTGGCCGCGTCCGCCGTGTCAGTCGCGCTGCTGGCCATCGCCTTCGTGCTGCTGGCGGTGATGCGGTTCGTCGGTAGTAGGACCGCCAAGCGGGAGGAGAACAGCGAATGACCGGCGACATGACGGTCTCTCGCCGTGGCCCCGGCCGGCGCAGCGAGGAGAACAGCGAATGAATCTCTCCAGGAAGACGGTGCTGAGCCTCCGTTCCGTCGCGCTGCTGTACCTACTGGTGCTGCTCGTGCTGCCGATCGGTGTGATCCTCTACCGGTCGTTCGAGCGAGGATTCGGCGAGTTCTGGGCGTGGATCACCACCCCGGCCGCGATCTCGGCGCTGCAGCTCTCGCTGCTCATCGTCGCCATCGTGGTGCCGCTCAACGTGATCTTCGGCGTGCTCGTCGCGCTGGCCCTCGCCCGCGGGAAGTTCCGCGGTAAGGCCGCACTGCAGGCCGCAGTCGACCTGCCCTTCGCGGTCTCGCCCGTGGTCGTGGGCGTCGCGCTCATCATGCTCTGGGGCGTGGGCGGCTGGTTCGGCGGCATCGAGTCCCTCGGCTTCCGGATCATCTTCGGGCTGCCCGGCATGGTCTTGGCGACGACCTTCGTGACGCTGCCCTTCGTGGTGCGCGAGGTGGAGCCGGTGCTGCACGAGATCGGGCAGGACCAGGAGCAGGCCGCCGCGACCCTCGGTGCGAGCGCCTGGCAGACCTTCTGGCGGATCACGCTGCCGGCGATCCGCTGGGGCCTGACCTACGGCGTGGTGCTCACGATCGCCCGAGCGCTGGGTGAGTACGGCGCCGTGCTCATGGTCTCGTCGAACTTCCCCGGCATCTCGCAGACGCTCACCCTGCTGGTGAGCTCGCGCAACCACGACGACTACAACACCTTCGGGGCGTACGCCGCCGCGACGCTACTCATGCTGCTGGCGCTCGTCGCGCTGGTGGCGATGTCCCTGCTCGAAGCGACCCGCAGGAGGAACCGCGATGACGATTAACGTGGTGGGAGCCAACAAGCGCTACGGCGACTTCGCGGCCCTCGATGACGTCTCCCTGGAGATCCCGGACGGCTCGCTGACCGCGCTGCTCGGGCCCTCCGGATCCGGCAAGTCGACGCTGCTGCGCTCGATCGCCGGCCTCGACCGGCTCGACTCGGGCCTCGTCGAGATCAACGGCGTCGACGTCACGCACGCGACGCCGCAGCAGCGCGACATCGGCTTCGTCTTCCAGCATTACGCCGCGTTCAAGCACATGACGGTGCGGGAGAACGTCGCCTTCGGGCTCAAGATCCGCAAGCGCCCCGCGGCGGAGGTCAAGGCCAAGGTCGACGACCTGCTCGAGGTCGTCGGGCTGACCGGCTTCCAGACCCGCTACCCCGCGCAGCTGTCGGGCGGCCAGCGCCAGCGCATGGCGCTTGCCCGCGCGCTGGCGGTGGATCCGCAGGTGCTGCTGCTCGACGAGCCCTTCGGTGCGCTCGACGCGAAGGTCCGCGACGAGCTGCGGTCCTGGCTGCGCCGGCTGCACGACGAGGTGCACGTGACCACCGTGATCGTGACGCACGATCAGCAGGAGGCGCTCGACATCGCCGACCGGATCGCGGTGCTCAACAAGGGGCGCATCGAGCAGGTCGGCACCCCTGCGGACGTCTACGACCGGCCCGGGTCCGAGTTCGTCATGTCCTTCCTGGGCTCCGTGGCGAAGCTCAACGGCGTGCTCGTGCGCCCGCACGACATCCGCGTCGGCCGCACGCCGGAGCTGGCCCGCGCCGGCGGGTTGACGGCGGAGGAGGCGGGTGTGCTGCGCGCCGAGGTCGAGCGCGTGGTCTACCTCGGATTCGAGGTCCGCGTGGAGCTGAAGAACGCCGCAACAGGGGAGCGTTTCCAGGCGCAGATCACGCGTGGCGATGCCACCGCGCTGGATCTGGCGGAGGGCGACGTCGTGTACGTGCGCGCCACCCACGTGCCGGAGATCGCCGCGCCGAAATAGGGTTGTGCGCGTCGGTAATGTTGCCGGTATGACCGATTCGAGCGGTATCGACTTCCAGCGCGTCACGACCCGTGAGCAACTCCTCGGCTTCCAGGAGTGCGCGACCATCGGCTTCCAGAGCAAGATGCCCGACGCCGAGCAGTGGCTGGAAGCGGTGTCGGCACAGCTCGATTCGCTCGACCACCGGGTCGCGGTCGACGGCGGGCGCACCGTCGGGACCTTCCTCTCCTTCGACCAGGAGCTGACCGCTGTCGGCGGCGCGCGGGTGCCCGTCCGCGCGATCTCGGCGGTGACGGTGCTGCCCACGCATCGCCGCCGCGGGATTCTCGGCACGCACATGCGTGGGTGCCTCGCCGCCGCCCTTGCCGGCGGTGCGCCCGCGGCCACACTGATCGCCGCCGAGCAGGCGATCTACGGCCGCTACGGCTTCGGGCAGACCACCGAGACCGTCGACGTCCGGATCGCAGTCGACCGCGCTCGGCTGCCCCAGCCGCCCGTCGACGAGGTGCGGTACGCCCGCTCCGACGACTACCTCACCGCCTCGATCCGCGTCCGCGAGCTGCTCGACTACCCCGGGCAGGTCTCGAAGCTCGACATCAACCTGCGCCGTACGGCGGGGGTGCTGCCTGGTGGCGGCCCCGACGAGACCCTGCGCGTGGTGCTGCGCCGCGGCGGCGACGTCGCGGGCGTGCTGGCCTACACCGTGGCGCCCAAGTGGACCGACGGCCGGCCCGACTCCACGCTCAAGGTCACGGAGCTGCTCGGCGTCGACGCGGCCGCCGAGCGCGACCTCTGGTCCTTCGCGATGAGCATCGACTGGGTGCTGTGGGTCGAGGCCTCGCAGCGGCCCGTGGACGACCTCGTGAGCACCGTCCCCGCCGACCCGCGGACCGTCCAGCTGGCGAATCGCACCGACTTCCTGTGGATCCGGCCCTTCGATGTGCCCGCCCTGTTCTCGGCGCGCTCGTACGCCGCGCCGGGCCGGCTCGTCCTCGACGTCACCGATCCGGGGTTCGACGGCGCCGGCCCCGGTCCGGCGCACGGGCGGTTCCTGATCTCCACCGACGGGGGAGCGGGCACCTGCACGCCCACCGACGAGCCCGCGGACCTGGCCGTCGACATCGCCGACCTCGGCCGGTTGTGGCTCTTCGACGAGCCGGTGTCGCGGCGCGTCGCCACCGGCGCGATCCGCGAGCTGTCCGACGGGGCCGCCGCCCGCGCCGACCTGCTGCTGTTCAGCCCGCGCCGGGCCTGGGCCGTCGAGATGTTCTGACGCGGATACCGAAAGTCGGGTCCTACGGCCGTCCGGGGCGGAATCCTCCCGCGGACCGTCGTGGAACCCGACTGTCGGAATACGACCTCGTCAGACCAGGTGGGCCAGGGCGTCCCCGACCAGGCCCGCGGCGAGGGTGTTGCCGCCGGCGGGGTCGATGAGCAGGAACGAGCCCATCTCCCGGTTCTTGTCGTAATCGTCAGCGACGATCGGCTCCGCGGTCTGGATCGTGATGCGGCCGATCTGGTTCAGCTCCAGCGTGGTGCCCTCGCCGACGGTGAGGTTCTGCTCGTCGAAGACCGCGTCCAGCCCGCCGATGATGGCCTGCGTGGTCTTGGTGCCGTGCTTGAGCAGCAGCCGTGCTCCGATGCGCAGCGGCTTCTCGGCCAGCCAGCACACCGTCGCCTCGAACTGCTGCCGCGGCTCGGGGGCATCGGCGGCGGAGACGATCACGTCGCCGCGCGAGACGTCCACGTCGTCGGCGAGGATGACCGTCACGGAGCGGCCGGTGTGCGCGGAGGCGAGCTCGCCGTCCGCGGTGTCGATCCGCTCGACCCGGCTGCGGGTGCCGGCGGGGAGGACGAGCACCTCGTCGCCCACGTCGACGGTGCCGGCGGCCACCTGCCCGGCGTACCCGCGGTAGTCGGGGTACTCGGGCGTGCGGGGCCGGATCACGTACTGCACCGGGAAGCGGAAGCCGATCGGCTTCGTGTCCGGGTCGGTCGGGATCGACTCGAGGTGCTCGATGAGCGACGGGCCGTCGTAGTACGGGGTCTGGTCCGAGCGCGAGGCGACGTTGTCGCCGTGCAGCGCCGAGACCGGGATGGCGTGGACGGACTCCTCGGTCCAGCCCAGCGAGCCGGTGAGCGCGCGGAACTCGGCGGAGATCTCCTGGAAGACCGACGCGGGGTCCTCGACCAGGTCGATCTTGTTGACCGCGAGCACCAGGCGCGGCACGCCCAGCAGCGACAGCACCGCGGCGTGCCGGCGGGTCTGCTCGATGACGCCCTTACGCGCGTCGGTCAGCAGGATCACGACCTGCGCGGTCGACGCGCCGGACACCGTGTTGCGGGTGTACTGCACGTGGCCGGGGGTGTCGGCGAGGATGAAGGACCGGTTGGGCGTTGCGAAGTAGCGGTAGGCCACGTCGATGGTGATGCCCTGCTCGCGCTCGGCGCGCAGGCCGTCGACGAGGAGCGAAAGGTCGGGGGTATCGAGGCCCTTGTCGACCGACGCGCGGGTCACCGCGTCGATCTGGTCGGCGAGCACCGACTTCGTGTCGTACAGCAGCCGCCCGACGAGGGTGGACTTGCCGTCGTCGACGGAGCCCGCGGTGGCAAGCCGCAGGAGTGCGGGAGCGGCGTTCACAGGTGCGCTCATCAGAAGTACCCCTCCTTCTTGCGGTCCTCCATGGCGGCCTCGGAGACGCGATCGTCGCCACGGGTGGCGCCGCGTTCGGTGAGCCGCGACGCAGCGACCTCGGCCATGATCTGCTCGTTGTTCGACGCGGTCGACTCGATCGCGCCGGTGGTGGAGCCGTCGCCCACGGTGCGGTACCGCACCGACAGAGTCTGCACGTCCTCGCCCTCGCGGGGTCCGCCCCACACGCCGGAGGTCATCAGCATCCCGTCGCGCGAGTAGACCTCGCGCTCGTGGGCGTAGTAGATCGACGCCAGCTCGATGTCCTCGCGGGCGATGTAGCGCCAGATGTCGAGCTCCGTGAAATTGCTGATCGGGAACACGCGCACGTGCTCGCCCGGCGCGTGCCGGCCGTTGTACAGGTTCCACAGCTCCGGGCGCTGCCGCTTCGGGTCCCACTGGCCGAAGGCGTTGCGCAGCGAGAAGATCCGCTCCTTCGCGCGGGCCCGCTCCTCGTCGCGGCGGCCGCCGCCGAAGACCGCGTCGAACCGGTTCTCGGAGATCGCGTCCAGCAGCGGCACCGTCTGCAGCGGGTTGCGGATGCCGTCGGCCCGCTCCTCGAGCCGGCCGTCGGCCAGGTAGTCCTCGACCTTGGCCACGTGCAGGCGCAGGTTGTACTTCTCGACCATCCGGTCGCGGAAGTCCAGCACCTCCGGCAGGTTGTGGCCGGTGTCCACGTGCAGCAGCGCGAAGGGCAGCGGCGCCGGCCAGAAGGCCTTGACCGCGAGGTGCAGCAGCACCGTCGAGTCCTTGCCGCCCGAGAACAGGATGACGGGCCGCTCGAACTCGCCCGCGACCTCGCGGAAGATGTGGATGGCCTCGGACTCCAGCGCGTCGAGCGTGCTGAACTCCGTGGGGTCGCCAGTGGACACGATGGGCTCCGTGGGCTCTGTGATCGTCATGAGGCGTGCAGTCCGCATTCTGTCTTGGTCGAACCGGCCCAACGGCCGCTTCGAGGATCGGAACCCGGGGCGGGCTTGTTGGTGCAGGGCTGGCAGCCGATCGAGGGGTAGCCCTCGTCGACCAGCGGGTTCACCAGGATGCCGTTCTCCTCGATGAACTGCTGCATCTGCTCGTCGGACCAGTCGACGATGGGGTTCACCTTCAGCAGACCGAAGCCCTCGTCGAAGGAGATGAACGGGGCGTTCGCGCGGGTGGGCGACTCGACCCGCCGGATGCCGGTGACCCACGCGCGGAATCCCTTGAGCGATTCGCGCAGCGGCACCACCTTGCGCAGGTTGCAGCACTGCGCCGGATCGGTCGCGAAGAGGTCCTTGCCGACGGTGGCGTCCTGCTCACCGACGCTCTGCGCGGGCGTCACGTTGAGCAGCTCCACCTCGTAGATGGCCTCGACCGCATCGCGCATGCCGATCGTCTCGGGGAAGTGGTAGCCGGTGTCGAGGAACAGCACCTTCGGCCGGTCCTGCACCTGCTTGGCGAGGTGCACCAGCACCCCGTCCTGCATGTTCGACGCGACGATGAAGTCCTCGCCGAAGGTGTCCAGCGTCCACCGCAGCAGCGTCAGGGGGTCCGCGCCCTCCAGCTCCTTCGACGCGCGCTCCGCGAGGGCGCGGAGTTCGTCCGCGTCGCGTCCGATCAGGGGGTTCGACGGTGACTGTGTCGCCGAGTCCGCTCGTGCGGTCATCGCAGGTCCTCCTCCGCGGCGCGGAGCGTCCACTGCGCGAAGCGCTCGTCGCCCTCGCGCTGCGACACGAAGTTCCGCACCACTCGCTCGATGTAGTCCCCGAGGTCCGTCGACAGCACCTTGTGCTGGCGCAGCTTGCGGCCGAACCCGCTGTCGAGCCCGAGGCTTCCACCAAGGTGAACCTGGAAGCCCTCGACTTGATTCCCCTCGTGGTCGTCCACGAGCTGGCCCTTGAAGCCGATGTCGGCGATCTGGGAGCGGCCGCACGAGTTGGGGCAGCCGTTGATGTTCACCGTGATCGGCACGTCCAGCTGGGCGTTGATGTCGGCGAGCCGCTGCTCCAGGTCGGGGACCAGCACCTGCGAGCGCTTGCGGGTCTCCACGAAGGAGAGCTTGCAGAACTCGATGCCGCTGCAGGCGATGAGGTTGCGGCGCCAGATCGACGGGCGGCCCTGCAGGCCCAGCGGCGCCAGCTCGTCGATCAGGGAGTCGACCTGATCGTCGGGCACGTCGAGAACGATGAGCTTCTGGTACGGCGTGAACGAGGCGCGGTCCGAGCCCACGCGCTCCATGGCGTCGGCGACCCCGCTCAGGACCGTGCCGGAGACGCGGCCCGCGATGGGGGAGAAGCCGACGGCGTTGAGGCCGTTGCGCAGCTTCTGCACGCCGATGTGGTCGATGGGGCGCTCCGGCTGCTCGGGCGCGGGACCGTCGATCAGCTTGCGGCCGAGGTACTCGTCCTCGAGCACCTGGCGGAACTTCTCGATGCCCCAGTCCTTGATGAGGAACTTCAGCCGGGCCTTGCTGCGGAGGCGGCGGTAGCCGTAGTCGCGGAAGATCGAGACCACGCCCTCCCACACGTCGGGCACCTCGTCGAGCGGGATCCACGCGCCCACGCGCTGCGCGAGCATCGGGTTCGTCGACAGGCCGCCGCCGACCCAGAGGTCGAGGCCCGGGCCGTGCTCGGGGTGCTCGACGCCGACGAAGGCCACGTCGTTGATCTCGTGGACCACGTCCTGCTGGCCCGAGATGGCGGTCTTGAACTTGCGCGGCAGGTTCGAGTACTTCGGGTCGCCGATGTAGCGGCGCACGATCTCGTCGATCGCGGGCGACGGATCCAGGATCTCGCCGAAGGACTCGCCGGCCAGCGGGGAGCCCAGCACCACGCGGGGGCAGTCGCCGCAGGCCTCGGTCGTCTTGAGGCCGACGGCCTCGAGGCGCTTCCAGATCTCCGGGACGTTCTCGATCTCGATCCAGTGGAACTGCACGTTCTCGCGGTCCGAGAGGTCGGCGGTGTCGCGGCCGAACTCGGTGGAGAGCTCGCCGAGGGTGCGCATCTGCGTCGCGTCGAGCTTCCCGCCGTCGCAGCGCACCCGCATCATGAAGTACGGCGCCTCCAGCAGGTCGATGTTCTCGTCGCCCGTGAACGTGCCGTCGTAGCCCTGCTCGCGCTGCGTGTACAGGCCCCACCAGCGCATGCGGCCGCGGAGGTCGGCCTTGTCGATCGAGTCGAAGCCCTGCTCCGAGTAGATGTTCTCGATCCGGGCGCGCACGTTGAGCGGGTTGTCGTCGCGCTTGGTCTGCTCGTTGGGATTGAGCGGCGTGCGGTACCCCAGCTTCCACTGGCCCTCCGACTTGCGCTTGACGGGGCGCGTGCGCGCCGGCCGCGTGGGGGCGGCGTCAGCGGCGGAGGGGACAGGGGCGTCGGCGATCGACGTCATGGAGACTCCTGGGATTCATGGGGTGGTGCGCCGGGCTGGTGGCGCTTCCGGGAATCGACGCGGGCAGAGGCGTCGCGAATCAGGCCCGACAGCCGCTGCTGCAGACCCGCAGGTAATCGATGTGCCGGCGCGACGCCAGCAGCTCACCCTGTCCATCCATCGAGATCATTGTGCCACCGGCTGGGCGGAAAAGCGGAATCGGGTTCCGCTCACCGGTGCACGAAACTCCGTGGTCGGCGCACCTGCCAGACTGGACCCGTGCCCGCGCCCTCGACCCCTGAGCTCAGCCGGCTCGACGGTGCCGCGACGCCGTTCGGGCTGTACCTGCACGTTCCGTTCTGTGCGACGCGCTGCGGCTACTGCGACTTCAACACCTACACGGCCGGCGAGCTGGGTTCCTCGGCCTCTCCGAAGGCGTGGGCCGAGGCGATCGACGGGGAGCTGGCGCTGGCGCGCCGCGCGCTCGGCGACGCCGAAGTGTCGACGGTCTTCGTGGGCGGCGGCACCCCGTCGCTCCTGGGTGGCGACGGCCTCGCGTCCCTGCTCGACACGGCCCGCCGGCACTTCACCTTCGCCGAGGACGCGGAGGTGACCACGGAGTCGAACCCCGAGTCGACCTCGCCGGAGTTCTTCGCGCAGCTGCGGGAGGCGGGCTTCACCCGGGTCTCGCTCGGCATGCAGTCGGCGGCCGCGCACGTGCTGCGCGTCCTGGACCGCACCCACACGCCCGGGCGGGCAGTGGCCGCGGCGAAGGAGGCCCGCGCCGCGGGCTTCGACCACGTCAACCTCGACCTGATCTACGGCACGCCGGGGGAGTCCGACGACGACCTGCGGGCCTCGCTCGACGCGGTGCTCGACGCGGGCGTCGACCACGTCTCCGCGTACGCACTCATCGTCGAGGACGGCACCGCGCTGGCCCGCCGGATCCGGCGCGGCGAACTGCCCGACACCGACGGCGACGTGCTCGCCCACCGCTACGAGATGCTCGACCGAGCCCTGCGGGACGCGGGCTTCGATTGGTACGAGGTGTCGAACTGGGCCCGCTCGGACGCGGGGCGCTGCCGGCACAACGAGCTCTACTGGGAGGGCGCGGACTGGTGGGGCGCCGGGCCCGGCGCGCACGGGCACGTGGCCGGAACCCGGGTGTGGAACGTCAAGCACCCCGCCCGCTACGCCGAGGCCGTCGCGGGCGGCGCGCTGCCGATCGCCGGCCACGAGGTGCTCACCGACGAGGACCGGCACGTCGAAGACGTGATGCTGCGCGTGCGCATGCGGTCCGGCATCCCCCTCGCCGTGCTGCGGCCCGACGAGGCCGCCCGGGCCGACGCGGAGGTCGTCGTCGGGAACCTCCGCCGCGAGGCCGACGCGTACGTGCTGACCGACGCCGGGCGGCTGCTGGCCGACGGGGTGGTGCGCCGGATCCTCGACTGAGCGGCGCGAGCCGGTCAGGACAGCGCGAAGACCACCGTCACCGTCACAGTGAGCGACTGCTCGCCGGACTCGATCGGCACGGGTGCGGCGGCGACGCCCGGAGCCGAGTCGGGGGCCGAGAACTGCCGGGTCGTTGTGGGCCGGGCGGACGCGCCCTCGGTGACCGTGCGGACCTCGCCGAGCTTGCCGCCCGAGAGCTTCGCGTACTGCTCGGCGCGGGACTTGGCCTCGGCGAAGGCCTTGTCGCGGGCCGTGGCCTTAAGGGCGGCGTCGTTCTCGATGTCGAAGCCGACGGAGCTGATCCGGGTCGCGTCGCCGCCGGCGGTCGCGAGGTCGCCGAGCAGCTTCGACGCGGTCTCGAGCTTGCGGACCTTCACCGTGAGCGACTGCGTCGCCTCGTAGGAGGTGATCTGCCGGTCGGTGCCGTAGCGGGGATTGACCCGCACGTTCGCGGTGGCTACGTCCTTCTTGTCGACACCGTTCGCGCCGGCGGCGTCGATCACCTTCTGCGCGCTCGCCGAGGCGTCGTTGAGCGCGGTGGTCACGTCGCCCGCCTGGTGCTGCACGGCCAGTTCCACGGTGAGGACGTCCGGCTTGCCGGAGGCGTCGCCGGTGCCGACGGCGGTGATCTCGCGCGGGGAGTCGTTGGTGGTGCCGGGCGACCCGCACGCCGTCACTGATCCGACGGTGAGTGCGACCGCGACCGCAGCCGCCCCCGCGATGCGCGCGCGTCGTGCCACAGTGGATTTCGTCTTCGCCATGGTCCCCACGGTGCCAGGGCGCGACCGTGGCCGCAGCGGATCGCCGGTTACGGCAACGAACGGACGGTTAGACCAACTCCCATTCGACGGTGACCCGTGCCGTGACGTGGCGCTCGCCGGCCTCCATCGCCGGACCCGCCGGGGCCGCGGCGACGGACTTGGCCGCGAAGTGCACCTCCGCCCGCGGGCCTGCCGGCGACGGATCGTCGGCGATGGAGAGCACGGCGCCGAGGGCGTCACCGGACAGCGCTGCGTACTGCTCGGCCTGCGCCTTCGCGTCGGCGAACGCGGCCTCTCGCGCGGCGGAGGCGGGGGCGGCGCCGTCGGACAGGGCGAAGGTGACGGACTGGATCCGGGCCGCGTCGCCCGCGGCGGAGGCGGCGGCCTGTAGCACCGCGGCGGCGTCGGCGACGCCGCGGATGGTCACGGTGAGCGACTCGCTGGCGGCGTAGCCCTCCAGCCGGCGGTCCTCCCAGGGGCCCGTCTCGACGGGCTGGAGGCCCACGTTCGACGTGGCGACGTCGCCTTCGGCCAAGCCGGCCCCGCGGATCGCGGCGACCACCGCGCGCGCCGCCTCGCCGGCCCCGGAGAACGCACCCGCGACGTCGGCCGCGCGGAACTCCACGCCGATCTGGGCTATCACGACGTCGGGCACCGCGGTGGCGATACCGGACCCGGTCAGGCGGATGGTGCGCGACATGGGGAGTCCTCTCAGTCCTGGCGGGCGTGCTTGCCGTGCCTCCCCGAGGATGCAGGACGCGGCGGCGTTCCGGGTGGGAGTGCGTACACGCGGCAGTGCAGCACCTCGCGGCCGCGCAGCGCGGACCGCACGGCGCGGTGCAGCCCGTCCTCGAGGTAGAGGTCGCCGTTCCACTCGACCGCGTGAGGGAAGAGGTCGCCGTAGAAGGTGGAGTCCTCGGAGAGCAGGCGGTCCAGCGCCAGCACAGTCGTGGTGGTGACGATCGCGCTCAACCGCACCTGCTGCGGTGGGATCTGCGACCAGTCGCGGGCGGTGAGGCCGTGATCGGGGTACGGCTTCCCGTCGAGTACGCCCTTGAAGATCACGGCTCGACTCTAGCCCGCGTAAGCTGGACATTCGAAGTTCACACTCGAAAGGACGGCGCGATGTCGACGACGGAGGACCGGCGCTTCGAGGTGCTCCGGGCGATCGTGGCCGACTACGTCGAGACGCAGGAGCCGGTCGGCTCGAAGGCGCTCGTGGATCGGCACCAGCTCGGTGTCTCCAGCGCGACGGTCCGCAACGACATGGCGGTCCTCGAGGCGGAGGGCTACATCACCCAGCAGCACACCAGCTCGGGGCGTATCCCCACCGAGAAGGGCTACCGGCAGTTCGTCGACCGGATCGCGCAGATCAAGCCGCTGTCGTCCGCCGAGCGGCGCGCCATCCTTCAGTTCCTGGAGACCGGCGTCGACCTCGACGACGTGCTGCAGCGCTCCGTGCGGCTGCTGGCCCAGCTCACCCGGCAGGTCGCGGTCATCCAGTACCCGGTGCTCAGCTCCGCGCGGGTGCGTCACCTCGAGGTCGTCGCGCTCGCTCCCACGCGCTTGCTGCTCGTGGTGATCCTCGACTCCGGCCGCGTCGAGCAGCGGCTCGTCGAGCTGGGCGGCCCCGCCTCCGACGAGGAGCTCTCCCGGCTGCGCGAGCTGTTCGGCGCGGCCGTGCACGGCAAGCTGATCCCCGACGCCTCGATGGGCGTCGCGGACCTGGCGCCGCTCGCGCCGCGGGACCTGCGCGACGCGGTGATCCGGGTGTCGACGGTGTTGGTGGAGACCCTGGTCGAGCGCGCCGACGACCGGCTGGTGCTGGGCGGAACGGCGAACCTCACCAGGAACGCATCGGACTTCGACGCCGTCTCCGGCTCCCTGCGCAGCGTGCTCGAGACGCTGGAGGAGCAGGTGGTGGTCCTCAAGCTGCTCACCGCGCGGCAGCAGCCGGGTATGGTCTCGGTGGCGATCGGCTCGGAGACGCAGGACGAGAACCTGCGCGGCGCGTCCGTCGTCTCCACCGGGTACGGCGCGCCCGGCGCGGTCTTCGGCGGGCTCGGCGTGCTGGGTCCCACCCGCATGGACTACCCGGGCACGATCGCCTCCGTCGCCGCGGTCGCGCGGTACGTCGGCGAGGTGCTCGGGGAGCGCTGATGCCCGTCCGCGCATGATTCGCGGCCGGGTGACCTGCGCGAATGGTCCGATCAGGCGGTGTGGTGGAATCATGGGTTGAGCGCGGTCCGATCAGGTCCGCTGACTGTCGCCGATTTCGTTAGAGGGTTTCGCAGACGTGGCACGTGATTACTACCGCATCCTCGGGGTCGATTCGAAGGCCTCCGACCAGGAGATCAAGCGCGCGTACCGCAAGCTCGCCCGCGAGCTGCACCCCGACGTGAACCCCGACGACGCGGCGCAGGAGAAGTTCCGCGACGTCTCCGACGCCTACGAGGTGCTCAGCGACCCCGAGAAGCGGCGCATCGTGGACATGGGCGGCGACCCGCTGGACAGCTCGCCGGGCAGTGGAGGCTTCGGTGGCGGCGGCTTCAACGGCTTCGGCGGGGGCGGCCTGGGCGACGTCTTCGAGGCCTTCTTCGGCGGCGGCATGGGCGGCGGGCGCGGCCCGCGTGGCCGGGTCCGCGAGGGCAACGACGCGCTGATCCGCATGGAGCTGGACCTCGACGAGTGCGCGAACGGCGTGAGCCGCGAGCTGACCGTCGACACTGCGATCCTCTGCGACAAGTGCCAGGGGGCCGGCACCGAGGGCGACAGCAAGCCGTCGACGTGCCCCACCTGCCACGGTGCGGGCGAGGTCCAGTCCGTGCAGCGGTCCTTCCTCGGGCAGGTCATGACCTCGCGCCCGTGCCCCACCTGTTCGGGTGCCGGCGAGGTCATCGAGAACCCCTGTAGCAAGTGCAGCGGCGACGGCCGTGTGCGCACCCGCCGCAACCTCACGGTGAAGATCCCCGCCGGCGTCGGCGACGGCATGCGCGTGCGCCTCGCGGGGCAGGGAGAGGTCGGCCCCGGCGGCGGCCCCGCCGGCGACCTGTACGTGGAGGTCACCGAGACCGAGCACGAGTACCTCACCCGCGACGGCAGCACACTGCACGTCACCGCGCGGGTGCCGATGTTCGACGCGGCGCTGGGCGCCGAGGTCACGGTGCCCACCGTCATTGACGGCGAGCTCACCGTGGACGTGCCCGCGGGCACCCAGACGGGCGACACCACGGTGCTGCGCGGCCACGGCATGCCCCAGGTCAACTCGCAGGTGCGCGGCAACCTCGTCGTCCACTTCGACGTGGCGATCCCGGCGCGGCTGGACAAGAAGCAGACCGAGAAGCTGCGCGAGCTCAAGGCGCTCTTCCCGGGCGAGGGCCCGCACGCCGCTCGGCGCGGCGGCCAGGACCAGGGCGGCGGCATCTTCTCCCGCCTGCGTGACACCTTCGCCGGACGGTAGCTGCAGGTGGCGGCCACCGTCTTCCTCGCGGAGTCGCTGCCCGGGCCTGGGCAGGAGTACCTCCTCGCCGGCGACGAGGGCCGGCACGCCGCGGCCGTGCGACGCGTCCGCACGGGCGAGGAGCTCGTCCTCTCCGACGGTGTCGGCGGCTTCGCCCGGTGCACCGCGACCGCGGTCGGCAAGGCCGATGTAACGGTGCGCTGCGCCGAGATCTGGACGGTGCCCCCGGCGTCGCCGCGCGTGGTGCTGGTGCAGGCGCTGCCGAAGTCCGATCGGTCCGAGCTGGCGGTCGAGCTCGCCACCGAGGCGGGGATCGACGCGATCGTCCCGTGGCAGGCGTCCCGTTGCGTCTCCCGGTGGGACGGCGGCGGGGCCGGCGGCAAGGGCCCCGGCAAGGCCGAGAAGGGCGTCGCCCGGTGGCGCGCCGTGGCGCGGTCGGCCGCGAAACAGGCACGGCGAGCGTATGTTCCGGAGGTACACGACCTGGTGACGACGCGGGAACTCGTTCCGTTACTCACCAGTATGGATGCGAATGTAGTTGTCTTGCACGAGGGTTCGGCGGTCCCTTTCGGCGAGGTTGACTTCTCAGTAACCCGCACCATCGTTATCGTTGTGGGTCCGGAGGGCGGAATCAGCCCCGAGGAACTGGACGCCCTGGTCGGGATGGGTGCGCAGCCCGCGCTCCTCGGCCCGACGGTGCTGCGGACCTCCACTGCCGCCGCCGTCGCCCTGGGGGCTCTGGGAGTAATGACCGACAGATGGTCCGGCACGCCGCCGGACTGATCGACTGGACCGGCGGGGTGCCGGCCGGCGGCTGGGACGAAGGAGTGCTCGGACACGATGGCGCGTCGCATCTTCTACGGCAGCGAGGAATCGCAGCACGGGCACTTCTACCCCGGTGAAAAGGACAAGCCGCTGATCACGCTGGTGCACGGCGGGTTCTGGCGCAGCCTCTACACGATGAAGATGGAGGCGAAGGTCGCCAAAGACCTCAACGACCGCGGTTACCCCGTGTGGAACGTCGAGTACCGGCGAGTGGGGGAGCCCGGCGTGACGTGGCCGATCCTCAGCCAGGACGTGCTGGCCGCCATCGATTACGGCACCGAGAAGCTGGCCAAGGGCTCAGGGCATATCGTTGCCGCCCACAGCGCCGGGGCCACGCTCGCGGTGTGGGCCGCCGCGCAGCGGCCCGACCTGCTGGGAGTGATCTCCCGCGGCGGCGTGCTCGACCTCATCGAGCGCGGCGACGGCGATCAGTCCATGCGCCTGCTCTTCGACCTGGGGCCGAACGCGAACCAGCGCCTGCTCAAGCGGACGTTCGCGGAGGCCAGCCCCGTCGGGCAGATGCCCTTCACCACCCCGGTGCGAGTCCTGCACGGGCGGCTCGACGAGCAGGTGCCGTATCAGCTGGGCGAATGGTTCCTGCAGTGCGCGCAGGAGAACGGCATGGGCGACGTGACGCTGACCATGATCGAGAAGGAGGGTCACGACGACTTCCTTGAGCCCGGTTCGAAGGGCCACGCCGCGACCCTCGCCGCGATCGAGGAGCTCGCCGCGCGGTGACCCGCTCCGGTGCGGGATCCGCCCCGGGCGAAACCCACGGGCCTTCCGTGGGGGAGCGGTATTAAACTGGGCGTATCCGCACCGTCAGGCGCGGTCACCGCCGAGACAAGGATTGACGCACCGCGTGCCAGACCCCACCAGTTCCGACAGCCCCGCCCAGGCAGTGACGCCGGCGCGGTCCACCGTCGAGATCCCCATCGAGCTGACCTTCGGTCTCCTCGGCCCCGCGGATGCGAACCTCCGAGCGCTGGAGAACGTGCTCGACGCGGACGTCCACGCCCGCGGCAACGTGATCACGCTGTCCGGCCGCCCTGCCGACGTCGCGCTGGCCGAGCGGGTCCTCGCCGAACTGCTCGCCGCCGTGCGCAGCGGCGTCGCCGTGAGCCCCGAGGAGGTGCGCCGGTCCGTCGGCATGATGACCGACGGTTCCGGCGAGTCGCCGGCCGAGGTGCTCACGCTCGACATCATCTCCCGCCGCGGGAAGACGGTGCGCCCCAAGACCGTCAACCAGAAGAAGTACGTCGACGCGATCGACGAGCACACCATCGTCTTCGGCGTCGGCCCCGCCGGCACGGGCAAGACCTATCTCGCGATGGCCAAGGCCGTGCAGGCGCTGCAGTCCAAGCAGGTCAGCCGCATCATCCTGACGCGCCCCGCGGTGGAGGCCGGCGAGCGGCTCGGCTTCCTGCCCGGCACGCTGAACGAGAAGATCGACCCGTACCTGCGTCCGCTCTACGACGCGCTGCACGACATGATGGACACGGAGTCGATCCCGAAGCTCATGGAGGCCGGTGTCATCGAGGTCGCGCCGCTGGCGTTCATGCGCGGACGCAGCCTGAACGACGCGTTCATCATCCTCGACGAGGCGCAGAACACCACCGCCGAGCAGATGAAGATGTTCCTCACCCGGCTCGGCTTCGGCTCCAAGATCGTCGTCACGGGCGACGCCTCGCAGGTGGACCTGCCGGGCGGCGCCACCAGCGGCCTGCGTGCCGCAGTGAACATCCTGCGCGACATCGACGACATCCACATCGCCGAGCTGACCAGTTCGGACGTGGTGCGGCACCGTCTGGTCGCCGAGATCGTGGACGCGTACGCCCAGTTCGAGGAACAGCTCGAAGCCACCAAGCGCCCGCAGCTGGGCGCGCGACGCATCCCGGGGCGCCGATGAGCATCGAATTCGCCAACGAGTCCGGCTTCGACGTCGACGAGGCGGAGGTGGTGGCCGTGGCCGCATTCGCCATCGCCGCGATGGACGTGCACCCGGGCGCCGAACTGAACATGCTCGCCGTCGACCTCGACACCATGGCCGACCTGCACGTGAAGTGGATGGACCTGCCCGGCCCCACCGACGTGATGAGCTTCCCGATGGACGAGCTGACCCCGGGCGGCCGCCCGGACATGGTCGAGGCCGGTCCCGCGACGCTCGGCGACATCGTGCTGTGCCCGCAGTTCGCCGCGGAGCAGGCCACCGCTGCCGGGCATTCCACCGGCCACGAGCTGAACGTGCTCACGGTGCACGGCGTGCTCCACCTGCTGGGCTTCGATCACGCCGAGCCCGACGAGGAGCGTGAGATGTTCGCGCTCCAGGACAGCATCCTCGCCGAGTACTACGCGCAGCAGCGCGACCAGGAGCGGCGCGCCCGCCAGTCCGCGCGCGACGAGAAGCTGCTCGGCCGCACCGGCTTCCTGGGGCGGCGGGACTGAGCGTGTCCTCGTCGATCCTGCTGATCGTCGGCGTCGTCGCCCTGGTCTTCCTGGGCGGTCTGTTCGCGGCGATCGACTCCGCCCTGATCACGGTGTCCCCGGCGCGCGTCGAGGACCTGGTGGAGGAGGGCCGTCCGGGTGCGAAGCGCCTCCAGCGCGTCCTCGTCAACCGGCCCCTCTACGTCAACCTCGTGGTGCTCCTGCGCACCGCGTGCGAGGTCCTGGCCACCGTCCTCGTTTTCCTCGTGCTCGACCGCTACCTGTCCACGGTGTCGACGGCCGTCACCACCGCGGCCGTGATGACGGTGGTCAGCTACGTCCTGATCGGCGTCGGGCCGCGCACTCTCGGCCGCCAGCACGCGTACACACTGGGCTGTTCGGCCGCGGTGGTGCTCCAGGCGATCGCGATCCTCATGGGGCCGATCACCCGCCTGCTGATCCTGCTCGGTAACGCCATCACCCCCGGCCGCGGCTACCGCAACGGCCCGTTCGCCACGGAGGTCGAGCTCCGCGAGCTCGTCGACCTGGCGCAGCAGCGCGGCGTGGTGGACGAGGACGAGGGCAAGATGATCCAGTCCGTCTTCGAGCTCGGCGACACCGCCGCTCGCGAGGTCATGGTGCCGCGCCCCGAGATGGTGTGGATCGAGGCCGACAAGTCCGTCTCGCAGGCCACCCGGCTTGCGGTGCGCTCGGGCCACTCCCGCATCCCCGTCATCGGGGAGAACGTCGACGACGTGCGGGGCGTCGTCTACCTCAAGGACCTCGTCGCCCTGCCCGACGGTGCCGATCGCCACGCCATCGCGGTGGGCCGCATGGCCCGCCCGGCGGTCTTTGTGCCCGACTCGAAGCCGGTCGACGCTCTGCTGCGCGAGATGCAGCACACCAACAACCATATGGCCGTCCTGGTCAACGAGTACGGCTCCATCGCCGGCCTGGTCACCATCGAGGACGTGCTGGAGGAGATCGTCGGCGAGATCACCGACGAGTACGACTCCGGCGAGGTCGCGCCGGTGGAGGAGCTCGGCGACGGGGTGTTCCGGGTGTCCGCCCGGCTCGACCTGGAGACGCTCGGCGAGCTCTTCGACAAGGAGATCGAGGAGGACGAGGTCGACACCGTCGGCGGCCTCCTCGGCCTGGCGCTGGGCCGTGTGCCCCTGCCCGGATCAGAGGTCGAGGCGCACGGCCTGCTGCTGGAGGCCGAGGGCGCGACCGACCGCCGCGGCCGGGTGCGGATCTCCACGGTCCTGGTGCGCAGCGCCGACGGCGAGGAGGCGGCACCGTCGGACGACGACGCGGCCGCGAACGACGAGAAGGAGCCCGCGTGACCGAGACATCCGACGAGGACCGCAAGCTGGTGACCCTGGCGCGCGGCGCGATGGCGCGGGCGGGTGCCGGACACGGTGCCGCGGTCCGGGACCTCGATGGCCGCACCTACGCAGGGGCCCCCGTCGCCCTGATGTCCCTGGCGCTGACGGGGCTGCAGGTGGCCGTCGCGACGGCGCTGAGCTCCGGGGCAGAGGGCTTCGAAGCGGCCGTGCTGGTCGGCGGCGTCGACGGATCCGACGCCGGCGTCGCGGCGATGCACGAGGTGACGCCGGATGCTCCGGTGTCGCTGTTCGATGAGCGTGGAGAGGCCCGTCCGTGACCGAAGAGACCCAGACCCCCGAGGACTTCCGGTCCGGCTTCGTGTGCTTCGTGGGGCGGCCCAACACGGGCAAGTCCACGCTGACCAATGCGCTGGTCGGGACGAAGGTCGCGATCACCAGTTCGCGGCCGCAGACGACCCGCTCGACGATCCGCGGCATCGTCAACCGGCCCGACTGCCAGTTGGTGCTGGTGGACACCCCGGGCCTGCACCGCCCCCGCACCCTCCTCGGACAGCGCCTCAACGACCTCGTGCGGGACACGTACTCCGAGGTCGACATGATCTGCCTGACGATCCCGGCGGACGAGAAGATCGGCCCCGGAGACAAGTTCATTCTCGACCAGGTGCGGCACATGGCGCCCCGCACGCCCCTGATGGGCGTAGTCACCAAGATCGACAAGGTGGGCCGCGACAAGGTCGCCGAGCAGCTCCTGGCGGTGTCGAAGTTCCTCGGCGAGAACAGCGATGTGATCCCGGTGTCGGCGACGTCGGGGGAGCAGGTCGAGGAACTGGTGCAGCTGCTGGCGTCGAAGATGAAGCCGGGCCCCGCGTTCTACCCGGACGACGAGATCACCGACACCGACGACGACACGATGATGGCTGAGCTCATCCGCGAGGCCGCGCTCGAGGGCGTGCGCGACGAGCTGCCGCACTCGCTGGCCGTCGTGATCGAGGAGGTCGTGGAGCGGGAGAAGACGCCCGCGCAGGAGAAGACCGGCAAGCCCGGCCTGCTCGAGGTGCACGCCCTGCTCTACGTCGAGCGGAGTTCGCAGAAGGCGATCATCATCGGCAAGGGCGGCGCCCGGCTGAAGGCCGTCGGCACGGCCGCCCGGGGCGAGATCGAGAAGTTGCTCGGGCGGAAGGTCTTCCTGTCTCTGCACGTGAAGATCGCCAAGGACTGGCAGCGCGACCCGAAGCAGTTGGGCCGCCTCGGCTTCTAGCGCTCGGGTCTCAGCGGCCGAGCAGCCGTTGCACCACCACTGACACCGCGCCCACCATTCTTTCCGATTGTCCGCGAGCCGCTTCTGGCCGATCGTCACGATCGCGGCTGCGGTGCCGACGATGATCGTTGCCATCCCGGTGTCATGACGCCTCCCCCCGAAGAAATCGAATCTGATTTCTCATCGTGCGCCGCCCCACCGACAAGTTCGGCGGCGCGGCGTGGGGGTGCGTGTCGGCGCGGGGTGGAATGATGGAGGGTATGAGGTCGTACCGGGACAGCGCTGTGGTGCTGCGGCAGCACAAGCTGGGGGAGGCCGACTACATCCTCACGCTGCTGACCCGGGACAACGGCCTGGTCCGCGCGGTCGCGAAGGGGGTGCGCCGGCCGCGCTCGCGGTTCGGCGCCCGACTGGAGCTGTTCGCGCACGTCGACCTGCAGCTGCACCCCGGACGCAATCTGGACATGGTGACGCAGGTGCACTCGATCGCCGCCTACTCGGGCGACCTCGCCGGCGACTACGGCCGCTACACCACGGCGTGCGCCGTGATCGAGACGGCGGAGCGGCTGGCGGGCGAGGAACGCGCCCCGGCGCTGGAGCTGCACCGGCTCACCGTCGGCGCGCTGCGCGCCATCGCGGAGGGGACGCGCGACCGCGACCTGGTGCTCATCTCGTTCCTGCTGCGCGCGATGGAGTCGGCGGGCTGGGCGCCCACGCTGACGATCTGCGCCCGCTGCGGCGACGAGGGGCCGCACCGTGCCTTCCACGTGGCCGCGGGCGGCGCCGTCTGCGTGCACTGCCGCCCGTCGGGCTCGGCGGTGCCGGGGCAGGGCGTGCTGGACCTGATGGCGGCCCTCGCCCGGGCCGATTTCGACCTCGCCGAGACCACGGGCGAGCGGCTGCGCAGGCAGGCCAACGGGCTCGCCGCCGCGCACCTACAGTGGCACGTGGGGCGGCAGCTGCGGTCGCTGCCCATGATCGAGCGGCACGCGCCGCACAGCCCGGCCCTCACGGCCGGTGAGAGGGAGGTCGACGGTGCCGGGACTGCGGCGGGGTAGGTCCAAGACGGCGGTGCCGAAGGCGCCGGTCACCGTCCGGCCCCCGGACCCGCACCCCTCCGGGGCGACGCCGCCCGAGATCCCCGCGGAGCTGGTGCCGAACCACGTCGCCCTCGTCATGGATGGCAACGGCAGGTGGGCCAAGGAGCGCGGCATGGCGCGAACCGAGGGGCACAAGCGGGGCGAGGCCGTGCTCATGGACACGGTGTGCGGCTGCATCGAGATCGGCGTGAAGCAGCTGTCGGCGTACGCCTTCTCGACGGAGAACTGGTCGCGCAGCCCGGAAGAGGTGCGCTTCCTCATGGGCTTCAACCGCGACGTGATCCGGCGCCGTCGCGACGAGATGCACGAGATGGGGGTCCGGGTGAAGTGGGCCGGGCGGCGTCCGCGCCTGTGGGCCAGCGTGATCAAGGAGCTCGAGGTCGCGGAGGAGCTCACCAAGGACAACACCGTCATGACGCTCACGATGTGCGTCAACTACGGTGGTCGGGCCGAGATCGTCGACGCCGCACGGGAGCTCGCGCGCCGCGCCGCGGCGGGGGAGATCAATCCGGACCGCATCACCGAGCAGTCCTTCCAGCAGTACCTCTACCAGCCCGACATGCCGGACGTGGATCTGTTCCTGCGTCCGTCGGGCGAGAAGCGCTCCTCGAACTTCCTGCTGTGGGAGAGCGCGTACGCCGAGTACGTCTACCAGGACACCCTGTTCCCCGACTTCGACCGCAGGAACCTCTGGGACGCGTGCCTCGAGTACGCCAAGCGCGACCGCCGCTTCGGCGGCGCCCAGTGACGGCGCAGGACCCCCGGCTCAACGCGCTGCGCTCTCGGCTGGAATCCGCGCTCGCGGACGGGGTGGTGCTGCGGCGCGACGAGAATCAGGCCGTGCTGGTCGATTTCGGCGAGACCCCGGCGTCGGTGCAGGTCTTCGCCCTCGCCCGCGACGTGGACGTCTACTCGCTGACCCAGGTGGTGGCGTGGGACCTGGCGCTCACCGACGAACTCCGCGCCGACGTGCGGGCCGTGGCGGACGGCGTGCAGTTCGGCTCGCTGCGGCTCATGGAGCGGGAGGTCTCGGCCGACCTGGTGCTGTCGTACTCGTTCCCGGCGGGCACGCTCGCGGGCGATGCGCTGCGGGAGTTCGTGCTGTTCGTCCTGGCCCAGGGCGTCGACGCGCGCCGTCGCCTCGTCGGCTGAATGTGCGGTCATCCGTTCCAACGATCGCTCGAACGAATGACCGCACATCTCCGGCGGTGGTGATCAGGGGCGTAGCAGCACCTTGCCGACGCGGCCGGGGCGGCCGCTCGCCGCTGCGGCGGAGGAGATCTCGTCGATCGGGTACACGCCGTCGACGGGCAGCGCGAGGGTGCCGGCGGCGACGCCGCGGACGACCTCGCCCATGAGCTCGGCCCGCTTGGCGGGCGCCATCTCCTGGCTCACGGTGCGCCCCCAGAAACCCTTCACCACGATCTCCTTGAAGATCGCGACGTTGACGGGGATCTCCAGCATTGCGCCCTCGCCCGGGTTGATCGCGCTCATCGCGCCGAACGAGACGAGGGTGCCGCGCTGGCCGAGCAGGAGGGCGAGCTGGGTGCTCGCCGCGCCACCGATCGAGTCGACGGCGCCCGCGTAGCCCGCCTCGCCGGCGAGCTCCTTGGCGCGATCGCGCCAGCCCTCGCTGTCGGTGGCGATCACGTTGGTCACGCCGAAGGTCGCGAGCTCGTCGACGGCGGCGGACCGTCGGACCAGGCCCGTGACGTTGATGCCCCGGGCGGTGGCGAGTTGTGCCAGCAGGCGCCCGACCATGCCGTTGGCGGTGTTCTGCACGATCCACTGCCCGGGCTGGACGTTCAGGTAGTCGAGCAGGCTGATCGCGCTGAAGGGCATCGAGAAGAGCTGTGCGGCGGCCTCATCGGAGATCTCCCCGGGGACCGGAAGCAGGCCGGCGGCGCCGGCGACGAAGTACTCGGCCCACGTGCCGAAGGCCGAGCCGGTGGCGACGCGCTGGCCGACGGTGAAGCCCTCGACGCCCTCGCCGAGAGCGTCGATCACGCCGACGGCCTCGGAGCCGGAAGCGGCAGGGAGGGCGGGCTTGTAGCCGTAGTCGCCCTTCACGGTCCACAGGTCGTGGTTGTGGATCGGGGCGAGCAGGGTGCGGATCCGCACCTGGCCGGGCCGCGGCTCGGGCAGCGGGACCTCGCGGACGGACAGGACGCTCGCGGGGTCGCCGAACTGGTCCTGGATGAGTGCACGCATGGATGTCTCCTTGTGAGAAGTGTTGGGGGAGTTCAGTCGTTCGCGACGGTCACGATGACGTCGACGTTGCCGCGCACGGCGTTCGAGTACGGGCACACCTGGTGCGCGGCGTCCGCGAGGGCCTGGGCGGCGTCGTGCTCGACGTCGGGGATGACGACCTCGAGCGCGACGGTGAGGCCGAAGCCGCCGGAACCGTTGGGGCCGATACCGACGCGAGCCCCGACGCTGGAGTCGCCGAGCGCAATCTTCTGCGAGCGGGCGACCATCTGGAGCGCGGAGTGGAAGCACGCGGCGTAGCCGGCGGCGAAGAGCTGCTCGGGGTTGGCGCCATCGCCGGATCCACCCATCTCCTTCGGGATGGCCAGCTGCAGGTCGACGCGGCCGTCGTCGGTACGGGTGCGGCCGTCGCGGCCGGCGCCCGTGGCGATGGCCTCGGCGGTGTACACGGTGCTCATATCGGTGGTTCCTCCTGGAACGTCGGGGGTGATCAGGTGTGCGCGGCGCAGAAGCGGTTCGCCAGGTCGCGGAGCGCGATCGCGTCCTCGACGGGCAGGTTGAAGCCCTCGTAGACCCGGCTCCGGGCGGCGTCGACTCGGGGGCGCAGCGCGTGCCCGGCGTCGGTGACGTGCACTGTGACCAGCCGTTCGTCCGCCTGGTCGCGGCGGCGCGCGACGAGGCCGGCGCCCTCGAGCCGCCGGATCAGCGGCGACAGGGTGCCACTGTCGAGGCGCAGGCGTTCGCCCAGCGCCGAGACGGTGACGCCGTCACGCTCCCACAGGGCGAGGAGCGTGACGTACTGGGTGTAGGTGAGGCCCAGCGCCGACAGCTCCTCGCGGTAGGCGTTCGACGCCACCCGCGCGGCGGAGTACAGCGCGAAGCACAGCTGCTCGTCCAGGGTCCGGTTCGCTTCCACCCTTTGATGATGGCACGCAATTCAATTGTGCACAACTGAAAACGTGGTGAATTGACGAGGCCGATCCACCTGTCTACCTGGGGCTTTACATATCACTGCGAAGTGTCCACGAGTTGCTTGACAAAGCGGCTGATAGTGTCAAATACTGAGTCCAGAACGTATGACCTCAGTCACAGCCCCCGTCGGGGCGAACAGCTTTAGGAGGGCACCGTGAAGGGCCTGGCTTACATCGACGCGGACGGCAAGGAAGCCGTCTGGACGGACCACAAGAAGCGACTCTGGCTGTGGGGCCTGTTCGTCCCCACCGCCCTGTTCTTCGCCATGGGACTCATCGCGCTGCTCGGCATCGGCAGCACGCCCCTGATGTACCTCGCCCCGGTGCTGTGGTGGATCGGCCCGATCCTGCTGTACGTGATCCTTCCGATCGTCGACATCAAGGCCGGCGACGACGGCGAGAACCCGCCGGAGGAGGTGATGGAGGCGCTGGAGAACTCCACGTACTACAAGTGGCTCACGTTCATCTTCCTGCCCATGCAGCTCGCCTCGCTCGTCATGATGTGCTACCTGCTCACCGCGGATAACCTGACCTGGCTCGGCGGCGTCTACGCGGGCGGCGGCGGGCTCGGCCTGATCAGCCAGATCGGCCTCACTCTCAGCCTGGGTGTCGTCGCCGGCATCGCCATCAACACCGGTCACGAGCTGGGGCACAAGAAGCCCGAGAACGAGCGCTGGATCGCCAAGCTCACCCTGGCGCCCGCCATGTACGGCCACTTCTTCATCGAGCACAACCGCGGCCACCACGTGCGCGTCGCCACGCCCGAGGATCCCGCGTCCGGCCGCTTCGGCGAGACCTTCTGGGAGTTCCTGCCGCGCAGCGTCTGGGGCAGCCTGAAGTCCTCGTGGGAGCTGGAGAAGACCCGCCTCGAGCGTCTCGGCAAGAGCCCGTGGACCCTGAAGAACGACGTGCTCAACGCCTGGCTCATGACCGTCGTGCTCTTCGGCGGCCTGACCGCGGTCTTCGGCTGGTATGTCCTGCCGTTCCTGATCATCCAGGGCATCTACGGGTTCAGCCTGCTGGAGTCGGTGAACTACCTCGAGCACTACGGCCTGCTGCGTCAGAAGCTCGCCTCGGGCCGCTACGAGCGGTGCGCCCCGAAGCACTCCTGGAACTCGGATCGCATCATCACCAACGTCTTCCTGTACCACCTGCAGCGCCACAGCGATCACCACGCGAACCCCACGCGCCGCTACCAGACCCTCCGCTCGTTCGAGGAGGCCCCGTCGCTGCCCCAGGGTTACGCCACGCTGATCGGCCTGACCTACTTCCCGCCGCTGTGGCGCCGCCTGATGGACCATCGCGTCCTCGACCACTACGACGGCGACATCACCAAGGTCAACATCCACCCCCGCGTCCGCGACAAGGTCCTGGCCAAGTACGGCGCCACCGCGACCGGAGAGCAGGCTGCCGCATGAGCTCCTTCAAATGCCCGGTGTGCCAGTACGTCTACGACGAGGCGGCGGGCGCACCCCGCGAGGGTTGGCCGGCCGGTACCGCCTGGGCCGACATCCCCGACGACTGGAACTGCCCCGACTGCGGGGTCCGCGACAAGATCGACTTCGAACCGGTCTGATCCGGCGCGAATCCTCCCCTCCGAGAAAGGAACCGACCATGAGTGACGCACCCTTCAAGCTGTTCCGCTGCCTCCAGTGCGGCTTCGAGTACGACGAGGCCGAGGGCTGGCCCGAGGACGGCATCGAGCCCGGCACCCGCTGGGACGACATCCCGGACGACTGGTCCTGCCCCGACTGCGGCGCCGCCAAGGCCGACTTCGAGATGGTCGAGGTGTCCCGGGCATGAGCACTGACAGTGTGGTGATCGTCGGCACGGGCGTCGCGGGCGCCACCGCGGCCCTGGCGCTGCGGACCGGCGGATATGACGGGGCCGTGACCCTCCTCGGGCGCGACCCGCACCTCCCGTACCGGCGGCCCACGCTGTCGAAGGACGTGCTGCTGGCGGGGATGCCCGTCGAGAAGGCGCTCCTCAAGCCGGCCACGCACTGGGAGGACATCGACGTCACGGTCCGCACCGGGGTCACCGTGACCGGCGGCGACGCCGCGGCCCGCACCCTGGAGCTGTCCGACGGTGCCGACCTCGGCTACGGCTCGCTGGTCCTCGCGACCGGCGGTGCGGCCCGAGAGCTTCCGGGCCTGCCGCCCGCGCCCCGCGTGAAGTACCTGCGGGACTTCGCCGACGCCACTGCGCTGCGCGACGAGCTGGGCCGCGCGGGCCGGGTCATCGTGCTCGGTGCTGGACTCATCGGCTCCGAGGTCGCCTCGGCCGCCGCGAAGCTGGGCGACGCCGTCACCGTCGTCGAACCGGCCGCCCTGCCGCTCGCCCGCGTCGTGCCGCCGTCGATCGGCGAGCGCCTCGCCGGCCTGCAGCGCGACGCCGGCGTCGACCTGCTGCTCGGCGTCCGGCCCGGGGAGATCACCGTCGACCCCGACCAGGTGTCCGTGGCGCTGCCGGGCGGCGGCGCCCTCGTCGCCGACCTGCTGGTGGTCGCCGTGGGCTCGAGCCCCGACACCGGCCTCGCCGAGCGTCTGGCCCTGCGCGTGGACGACGGTATCCTGGTGGACGAGCAGTACCGCACGTCCGCCGAGGGCGTCTACGCCATCGGTGACTGCGCGCGGGTGCCCCATCCGCTGGAAGGCGGTACCTATCGGGCCGAGAACTGGTCGGCGGCGCAGGACCAGGGCACCGCGGTCGCGCAGGTGCTCCTCGGCGGGGTGCCCGCCCCCACGGTCCCGTGGGGCTGGTCGAACCAGTTCGGGGCGGTGCTGCAGTTCGCGGGATGGCCCGCGGCGGACGACGAGCTGGAGGTGGACGGTCCCATGGACACGGCGAGCGGCGATCCCTTCTTCGCACGGTGCCACCGCGGCGGCAGCCTCGCGGGCGCGGTCGCGATGGGTCGACCGAAGGAGCTGCGGGCCGTCCGCGGCGAGCTGTCCGAGCAGATCGCGGCGGCGGTCGCGCGATGACCGTCCTCGTCGGGCGCGATGCCGCTGATGCCGCGCCGAAGCAAACGGTGCGGGATCAGGCGCTCGACGCGGTCAGCGTAGTCCTGAGCGGGCGGGAGTGGTCGGCGGTCACCATGGCCGCCGTCGCCCGCCAGGCGGGCGTCAGCCGGCAGACCCTCTACAACGAGTTCGGCTCCCGCAAGGGCATGGCCGTCGCGTACGTCACTCGGTTCGTCGACGGCCTCCTCGCCTACGTGCAGGAGCGGATCGACGCGCACCCGGGCGAGATCGACGCCGCGGTCGACGACGCCATGCGTGGCGTCTTCGAGATCGGGATGGGCGACCCCGTCGTCATCAATATCGTCGGGCCGAACCCCCACCGCGACCTCATGGGGATCGTCACGATCGACGGTACGCCGATCTTGCAGCGCGCCACCGAGGGGCTCGCGGAGATCCTCGCCATGAGCTGGGCGCAGGTGCGGCGGGCGGACGCGCAGATCGCGGCCGGCGTGCTCGTGCGGCTCGCGTTCAGTCACCTCACGATGCCGATCGAGGGTGCGGAGGAGGCGGCGCGCGAGGTGTCCGCCGTGCTCTCGCCGTTCCTCGCCCAGGCCGTCCGTAGCTGAGCCGCGCCCGGATCGGGTCAGGGGCGGGAGCAGTCCGCGCAGCGGCCGAAGATCTCCAGCGTGTGGGTCACGTCGGTGAAGCCGTGGGCCGCGGCGGTCCGCGCCGACCACGCCTCGACGGCCCGGTCGGTCACCTCGACGGTGCGCCCGCACTCGCGGCACACCAGGTGGTGATGGTGCTCGTCCGAGCACAGCCGGAACAGAGCCTCGCCGCTGTCCGTCCGCAGGGTGTCGACGGCGCCCGCGTCCGCCATCGCCTGCAGGTTCCGGTAGACGGTGGTCAGGCCGATCGACTCGCCGTCGGCGCGGAGCCGCTCGTGCAGCTCCTGCGCCGACTTGAACTCCGAGACCGATCGCAGCGCCTGCGTGATCGCGCCACGCTGTTTCGTCGCCCGGATTCCCGTTCCCTTGGCGGCGTGGACGGTCACCGTCAGGCCCCCGGCCGTTCGGTGGCGTGGGCGACCGCATCGACCACGATGTGTGCGAGGTGATCGTCGACCAGACGGTAGACGATCTCCCGGCCGTTGCGCTCGCCGCGCACGACGCCGGCGGACTTGAGCACGCGCAGGTGCTGGCTGACGAGAGGCTGGGTCACGCCGAGGGCGTCGACCAGCTGATGCACGCACAGCTCGGAGTGCATGAGCTCGAGGACGATGGAGATCCGGACCGGGGCGGCCAGGGCGCGCAGGAGGTCGCCCGTGGCGGTGAGCACGTCAGGATCGGGTTGCGTGCGCGGCGGGTCCTCGGGGTCGACGGGGCAGTCGGCGACGAGGGCGGTCGGGACGATGTCGGTGGGAATGGCGTGCCTCCTCTTATCAACAATCATTTTCATATGCGGGATCGGCCACGTCAAGCCGCCGGGCGGGAGGCGTCCCATCGCGCCGCGGGCCGGGGCGCGAACGGTAGAGTCGGTGCGTACGTTTTTCTGGTCTCACAACCCGTCGGAGATGAAGCGCGCCGTGGCCAAAGCAACCAAAGTCGATACTGTCGCCAACCTGTGCAAGCGCAGGGGACTGGTCTTCCAGTCGGGTGAGATCTACGGCGGCACGAAGTCGGCCTGGGACTACGGGCCGCTCGGCGTGGAGCTCAAGGAGAACATCAAGAAGCAGTGGTGGCGCAACATGATCACCTCGCGCGACGACGTGGTGGGTCTCGACAGCGCGATCATCCTGCCGCGCCAGGTGTGGGTGGCCTCGGGGCACGTCTCGGTGTTCAACGATCCGCTGGTCGAGTGCCTGAACTGTCACAAGCGGCACCGTCAGGACCACCTCCAGGAGGCGTACGCCGAGAAGCGCGCCGCCAAGGGCGAGGAGATCGACCCGGACGCCGTGCCGATGTCGGAGATCGTCTGCCCCGACTGCGGTACCAAGGGCCAGTGGACCGAGCCCCGCGACTTCAACATGATGCTCAAGACCTACCTCGGCCCGATCGAGTCGGAGGAGGGGCTGCACTACTTGCGGCCCGAGACCGCGCAGGGCATCTTCGTGAACTTCAAGAACGTGATGACCACGGCGCGCAAGAAGCCGCCATTCGGCATCGGCCAGATCGGCAAGAGCTTCCGCAACGAGATCACGCCCGGCAACTTCATCTTCCGGACCCGCGAGTTCGAGCAGATGGAGATGGAGTTCTTCGTCAAGCCCGGCGATGACGACGAGTGGCACCAGTACTGGATCGACTACCGCCTGAAGTGGTACACGGACCTCGGCATCGACCCGGAGAACTTGCGCCTGTTCACCCACCCGCAGGAGAAGCTGAGCCACTACTCCAAGGGCACCGTGGACATCGAGTACCGCTTCGAGTTCACCGGCAGCGAGTGGGGCGAGCTCGAGGGCATCGCCAACCGCACCGACTTCGACCTCGGCACCCACACGAAGCACTCGGGCGAGTCGCTGGAGTTCTTCGACCAGCAGTCGGGCGAGCGGTACACGCCCTACGTCATCGAGCCCGCCGCCGGCCTCACCCGCTCGCTGATGGCCTTCCTCGTGGACGCCTACACCGAGGAGGAGGTGCCGAAGGCCAACGGCGGCACCGACACCCGCGTGGTGCTCAAGCTTGACCGTCGCCTCGCGCCGGTCAAGGTCGCGGTGCTGCCGCTCTCGCGCGACGAGAAGCTCTCGCCCAAGGCCCGCGAGCTGTCCGCGCAGCTGCGCCAGTTCTGGAACGTCGACTTCGACGATGCCCAGGGCATCGGCAAGCGCTACCGCCGCCAGGACGAGATCGGCACGCCGTTCTGCGTCACCGTCGACTTCGACACACTCGAGGACGAGTCCGTGACCGTTCGCGAGCGCGACACGATGGAGCAGGAGCGCGTGCCGCTCGCGGAGATTCAGCAGTACCTGGCCGCGCGCCTCGCCGGCTGCTGACCTCCGGCTTCGACGGCTCCGCCCGTCCGGTCGCGACACCGGACGGGCGGACGCATATCAGCCGCAGGTGATCTCGACGCGGAACTTCTTGGTGCTCAGGTCCGCGGCGCGGGCCTCGCCGGTGATCGTGTACCGGTTGCCGGCCTTCGAGGCCTTGGCCGAGCCGACCTTCCCCACGGGCGTGTTCAACACCGTCATCACGTTGCCGCCGGTAGCGATGAACAGGCTGTTCACCGTGGGCGGGTTGCCCTCGGTGAGCATGGCGCCGACGCCACGCGCGGTCTGCACGCTGCCCGAGCCCACGGTGATGCTGTCGCCGTTGCGCGAGCAGCCGGCGTTGACGTACTCGGCCGCGCTCTCGGCCTTCCCGTCGATCTCGACCACGGTGCTGGAGTCGGTGTTGGGGGAGGTGCACGCCGCGAGCGCCACCAGGGTGCAGCCCGCGAGGGCGACTGCCGCTTTCTTCATGCGATCACCGTACCGGGGGATCGCGGCAGGTCCGACGCGCCGCACCAACCGGCCGCACCGTCTCACTATGGGATACTCGACGCATGACGAACGGCAAGGTGGTCCATTTCGACACGCAGCGCGGCTTCGGTTTCCTCGCGCCGGACGCGGGGGGCGAGGACGTCTTCCTCCACGTGAACGACATCGATTTCGACGAGTCGGCGCTCCGACCGGGTACTGCGGTGACGTTCGAGGTGGAGAAGGGCGACAAGGGACTCAAGGCCGTGAACGTCGCCGTCGTCGGTGGTGCCCCCGCCGCCGCGCCCCGTCGCGACAACCGGGACAATCGCGATTCCCGTGGTGACCGTGGTGACCGACGCGAGCAGGCGCCCCGTCGGGACGCCGCGCCGCGCGCGGCCGCCGGCGCGCTCGACATGCAGTCCTTCGTCGACGAGCTCACGGAGCTGCTGCTCGACTCCTCGGACGATCTGACCGCCGGCCAGATCATCGCGATCCGCCAGCGGATCGCGGACTTCGCCTTCGCGCGCGGCTGGGTCACCGAGTAGGTGCCGCTGCTGCCCGGGCCGGCCGCGTACCAGCCGGCCGACGTCGAACGCCTCGTCGCCGAGCAGCCCAAAACGGCGGGGCTCGAAGCGGATACGGAGCCCACGCTCTTCTCGGGCCCGCAGTGGGAGGCTCTGCGGTGGGAGGGGCACAGCTCCGCCTTCGCGAGGGACCGCGCGCGCGTGCTGCACAGCGCTGCGTTGCGCCGCCTCGCCGACAAGACGCAGGTCGTCGGCCCGCGCGAGGGCGATACGCCCCGCACCCGGCTCACCCACTCCCTGGAGGTCAGCCAGATCGGCCGCGGCATCGCCCTCGGTATCGGCTGTGATCCCGACCTCGTGGACCTCGCGGGCCTCGCCCACGACATCGGGCACCCGCCCTATGGGCACAACGGCGAGCGCGCTCTCGACGAGGTCGCGTCGAGCATCGGCGGCTTCGAGGGCAACGCGCAGAACCTGCGCATCCTCACCCGGCTTGAGCCCAAGGTGGTGAACGCCGCGGGGGAGTCGGCCGGCCTCAACCTCACCCGTGCCGCGCTCGACGCGGCGACCAAGTACCCGTGGCTGCGCCGCGAGCCCGGCGGCAAGTTCGGCGTCTACGACGACGACGCGTACGTCCTGGATTGGATGCGCGGCGGCGAGAACGGCCCGCACGGCACCCGGCAGTGCCTCGAATCGCAGATCATGGACTGGTCCGACGACGTCGCCTACTCCGTGCACGACGTGGAGGACGGTGTTCTCTCGGGCCGCCTCGACCTGCGCGCCCTCTCGTCGCTCGCGGAGGTGCGCAGCCTCTCCGGCTTCGGCGCGAGCAGCTTCCGCGGCGTGGAGGCCGCCGAGCTGGAGGAGGCCGGCGCCCGACTCGCTTCCTTCGAGGTGGTCGCCGCGGCCGCGAAGTACGACGGTGGCCTCACCTCCTCGGTGGCGCTCAAGCGGATGACGAGTGAGCTGGTGGGCCGCTTCGCCTCCGCCGCGATCGACGCGACCCGGGCCGCCACGGGCAACGAGCCGGTGTGCCGCTACGAAGCCGACGTCGAGGTACCGCCGTCCGTACGTGCCGAGGTGATCCTGCTGAAAACGATGGCGCTGCAGTACATCTACTCGAACCAGATGCACCTGGCCATCCAGCAGGGGCAGCGCGACCGGATCCTGCGCGTGGCCGACTACCTGATGGGCGCGTCACCGTCGAACATCGATCCGCTGTACTCCCCGGCCTATCTGGCCGCGGACTCCGACGCCGTGCGCCTGCGCGTCGTGGTCGACCAGATCGCGTCGATGACGGAGACGCGCCTGGAGCGGCTGGACCAGAAGGTCCTCGAGGGCTGAGCGGCAGTACACTCGAACTCGTGGTCGGCAGAATCCCGGAGCGTGACATCGCGGCGATCCGCGACCGTGCGCGCATCGAGGACGTGGTCGGCGAGTACGTGGCGCTCCGCCCCGCCGGCGTGGGGTCGATGAAGGGCCTGTGCCCGTTCCACGACGAGAAGACCCCGAGCTTCCACGTGCGCCCCACGCAGGGCTTCTTCCACTGCTTCGGCTGCGGCGAGGGCGGTGACGTCATCTCCTTCCTACAGAAGATCGAGCACGTGCCCTTCGTGGAGGCCGTCGAGCAGCTCGCCGACAAGGTGGGCATCCAGATCTCCTACGAGGGCGGGGCACCCGGACCCAAGCAGGACCGCGGCACCCGCATGCGGCTCGTCGCGGCCAACGCGGCTGCACAGAAGTTCTACGCCGAGCAACTGCGCACCCCGGAGGCGGAAATCGCCCGGACCTACCTCACCGAGCGCGAGTTCACCGAGGAGGACGCCCAGTTCTACGGCTGCGGCTATGCCCCGTCGGGCTGGGACACGATGACGAAGGCACTACTGCGGCAGGGCTTCGACGTCAAGGAGCTCGAGGCGGCGGGCCTGTCGAAGCAGGGCCAGCGCGGCCCGATCGACCGGTTCCACCGTCGGCTGCTGTGGCCCATCAGGAATCTCGGCGGCGACGTGATCGGCTTCGGCGCCCGCAAGCTCTTCGACGACGACAACCTCGGCAAGTACATGAACACACCGGAGACGATCCTCTACAAGAAGTCCCAGGTGCTGTTCGGTCTCGACCACGCGAAGAAGCACATCGCCAAGGGGCACCAGGTGGTAGTCGTCGAGGGCTACACCGACGTCATGGCCATGCACTCCGCCGGCGTGGAGACCGCCGTCGCGTCCTGTGGCACCGCCTTCGGCGAGGATCACGTCTCCCTCGTGCGGCGGCTCATGATGGACGACAGTTACTTCCGCGGCGAGGTGATCTACACCTTCGACGGCGACGCCGCCGGCCGCGCCGCCGCGATGAAGGCCTTCGACGGCGACCAGAAGATCGCCGGGCAGACCTTCGTCGCCGTCGCGCCCGACGGCATGGACCCATGCGAGCTGCGGCAGAAGCGCGGCGACGAGGCCGTGCGGGACCTCATCGCGCAGCGCGTTCCCATGTTCGAGTTCGCCGTGAAGACGCTTATCCAGGAGTTCGACCTCGACACAGCCGAGGGGCGCGTGCACGCGCTACGCCGCTCAGTGCCCGTCGTCGCGCGGATCAAGGACATGGCGCTGAGGGACGAGTACGCCCGGCAGCTCGCAGGCTGGGTCGGCTGGGAGGACATGACGCAGGTGCTGCGCCGCGTGCGCGAGGAGTCCGCCCGGATCCGCCGCGGGGAAGGGCGTCCCGGTCCGGGCGCGCCGGCACCGTCGAACAACCGGATCCGCGAGGCCGCGCCGGCCGCCCCGGTGCCCGAGGCCCGACCGACGGGGCCGCAACGGCCCAACCCGGCCGACCCCGTGCTCTGGGTGCAGCGCGAGGTACTCAAGGCCGCGCTGCAGGTACCCGCACTCGCGGGCATGGTCTTCGACGCGCTCTCCGACGACATGTTCACCGACCCCGCGTACCGCCAGGTGCGGCTGGCCATCGAGTCCGCGGGCGGCATCGCGGCGGGCCTCGGCGGTCCGGAGTGGGTGGACACGGTGGTGCGCCACGTCGACGGGCCCGTACTGGAGCCGCTGGTCACCGAGCTCGCGGTGGAGCCGATGCAGGTTGCGGGCGACCCGTCGCCGCGGTACGTCGAGTCCGTGATGGCGCGGCTGCAGGAGGTGTGGGTCGGGGCGCAGGTGGCCGACCTCAAGTCGAAGCTGCGCCGCATGTCGCCCAATTCCGACGGTGATTACAACCGGCTGTTCGGCGACCTCGTCGCGCTCGAAAGCTACCGGCAGAGCTTGCTCAAGATGGCCGTCGGCGACTCGGCGTTCTAGTCCGCGTCGGCCTTCTAGTCCAGGTCGGTCTTGGGGGAGTAGATCACCGTCTGGGCGTCGATCTCGCGCATCGTGCGCATCTTCGGATCGGGGTTGAGCTGCTCGGCGAGCTTGCGGCGCCCGATCTCCACGGCCTTCTTCGTCGCCGGGCTGGTGGCGATGGCCTTCGCGGTGCGGTTGATCTGCTCGTACCGGCGGCGTCCGGCCTTGGTGCCCAGCACGTAGCCGGCACCTGCGGCGATAACCAGTCGCATCATGCCGCCACTGTACCGGCCGCGGCCCCGCACCGGCGGGCGGTCCCCGGCCGATAGGCTCGATCCATGAGCTCGTACCCGCCCGCCCAGACCGTCGCCGAGTTCGAGGCCGGCATCGCCGACGTGATGCGCCGCATCGACGCCGCGGCTGCCCGGGCGGGGAGGTCACCGTCGGACGTGCGGCTGCTCCCCGTCAGCAAGACGGTGCCGCAGGAGCGGCTGCGGCTCGCCGTTGCCGCGGGCTGCCGGGAGCTGGGGGAGAACAAGCCGCAGGAGGCCAAGCGCAAGAGCGCGGAGATGGCCGACCTGGACGTCTCCTGGGCCGTGATCGGCCACCTGCAGACCAACAAGGCGAAGGACGTCGCCGCCGTCGCCGCCGAATTCCAGGCCCTCGACAGCGTGCGCGTCGCGGAAGCGCTCGACCGCCGGCTGCAGACCCTGGGCCGCGGCCTTGACGTCTACGTGCAGGTCAACACGTCGGACGAGGAGCAGAAGTACGGGCTGCCGCCCGCCGAAGTGCCGGCCTTCCTCGCGGAACTCCCCGTCTTCGCGTCGTTGCGGGTGCGCGGCTTCATGACCCTCGCGGAGTTCTCCTCTGACGAGGAGCGGGTGCGCGCCTGCTTCCGCCGGCTCCGGGAGGTCCGAGACCGGGCCGTGCAGGACTGGCCCGAAGCCGTCGAGCTGTCGATGGGGATGTCCGGGGACTACGAGATCGCCGTGGAGGAGGGCTCGACCTGCGTGCGGGTGGGCCAGGCGATCTTCGGCTCGCGGGCGCTGCCCGACAGCCACTACTGGCCCGAGGGGCAGTAACCTTCCCCTCGTGCTGACCGATGACGAGGACCGCCAGTTCACCGTCGCCGACATCGCCGAGCTCCTGGCGGTCGTCGTCGCGCTCGGCCTGCTGTTCTGGCTGCTCGATCCGCTTAACCCGTGGGTGAAGTACCCCGCGATCCTGTTCGGCTCCGTCGCCGTGCTCGCGGCCTGGCGCGGCCTGCGGAGGGTGATCGCCAATCGCGGCGGCGGCCGCGCTGGCGGGATCGCGCCTCTGCAGCTGGTCGAATCGGTTCCGGGCGAGTACTCGCTGATCCTCGTGGCCGGCGGCACCCCGTCCGACGGTGCCGTCGTCGCGCTCGGACACGAGCCGAACGGCTACTTCTGGCAGGGTGTCGCCGAGCGGATCCTGCCGGAGCGGATGCTCACGGTGATCGACTTCGACAGCGAGGCGGGGATGTTCGCCGCCCGGAGCGTCGACAAGGAGACGCTGGTGATCCTGGGCTCGGAGATGGCCCGGATCGCGACCGATCCCGCGCGCGTGCGCGAGGTGGTCGCCGCTGCGGAGGCCGACGGCTTCGTCTTCGACGACTGACCCGGGAGGGAATCGTCGGAGAGCTCGGGCGCGCCTACGGCGAGTTCACAGAAGGCGAAGACGAAGCTGGGCAGGCGATCGGTCGACACGGGCGAGAACGCAGGCGACTGCTGCTGCGACGGGGACTGCTGCTGCGGCGACGGGTGCTGCGACTGCTCGTGAAACGACGCCGCCCCGCTGGAAGCAACGGCTTCCACCGGGGCGGTGACGGATTCGGTTCCTAGGCCTCGACGCGGACGTCGGCGCGGGCCGGGATCACCACCGGGTGCACGCCGGACATGCGCTCGAGCACGCGGACCACCTGGCAGGAGTAGCCGTACTCGTTGTCGTACCAGACGTAGAGCACGAGGTCCTTGCCGTCGGCGATGGTCGCGAGACCGTCGACGATGCCGGCGCGGTGCGAGCCCACGAAGTCGGTCGATACGACTTCGGGCGACTCGATGTAGTCGACCTGCTGACGCAGCTTCGAATGCAGCGAGACGCGGCGGAGGTAATCGTTGACCTCCTCCTTGCTGGTCGGCTTCTCGAGGGTGATGTTGAGGATCGCCAGCGAGACATCCGGGGTGGGGACGCGGATGGACGAGCCGGTGAGCTTGCCCTCGAGCTGCGGCAGCGCCTTCGAGACGGCCTTCGCGGCACCCGTCTCGGTGATCACCATGTTGAGCACCGCCGAGCGGCCGCGGCGGTCGCCCTTGTGGAGGTTGTCGATCAGGTTCTGATCGTTGGTGAACGAGTGCACGGTCTCGACGTGGCCACGCTGGATGCCGTACGCCTCGTCCAAGGCCGCGAGCACCGGGGTGATCGCGTTCGTGGTGCACGACGCGGCGGAGAGGATGTTGTCGGCGTCCTCGATCGTGCTGTCGTTGATGCCGTGCACGATGTTCTTCAGCGGCGCCTTGCCCGGCGCGGTGAGCAACACGCGCTTGGCGCCCGTGCTCTTGAGGTGCAGGCCGAGGCCCTCCTCGTCGCGCCACTTGCCGGTGTTGTCGACGATCAGCGCGTCCTTGATGCCGTACGCGGTGTAGTCGATGGTCGACGGGTCGTCCGAGTAGATCACCTGGATGCGCGTGCCGTTGGCGATGATCACGTCGTTCTCGGCGTCGATCGAGACCGAGCCGGCGAAGGGCCCGTGCACCGAGTCGCGGGCCAGCAGGCTGGCGCGCTTCTCCAGGTCGTTCTTGACGCTGCGGCGCACCACGATCGCGCGCAGGCGCAGGCCGTGGCCGTTGCCGGCGTGGCTGATGAGGATGCGGGCCAGCAGACGTCCGATGCGACCGAAGCCGTACAGCACGACGTCGGCGCCGTCACCGTCGGAGACCGGAACGTTGCGCTTGGCGATCTCGGCGCGCAGGAGCTCCTGCACGGCCTCGTCGGACTCGAGGTCCGCGGCGAGCACGGCCAGGCGCGCGATGTCGATCGACGCGGGCTCGGGGGCGATCTCCAGCAGGCCGCGCAACACCTTCTCCGTCTGCGCCAGCGTGAGGGCCTGGTGGCCGAGCTCCTCGGCGCGCTCGTGCGCCGAGATCACTGCGGAGGTGGAGAGGTTGATCAGGCGGTGTCCGTGGATCGATGACACCACGCCGTGCTGGCGGTAGAGCCGGCCGATGATGGGGATCAGGCGTTCGGCCTGCTCCTCACGGGCGACCCAGGCGTCGCGGTGGCTGTCGTACGCGCCGCGATGCCCATCGGCAGTCGCGGAGTTCGACGGGGACTCGGGCTCCAGCTGTTGCGTCACGTCCATCATTATGCAGTGCCCTGACCGTGCCGCGAGCCACCGGGGCGATGGTGAGAGTGGGCACACAGTCGGCTCCGGAATGCCTGGTCACAGTCGGCGTTGGGTCGGGGATGTCGCGGAGATTCCATCGACTATCCGCGGGGGCGGGAGGTGTGGGGCAGGTGGGGCTCGAACCCACGACCAGCGGACTATGAGTCAGGATCCGTCCGTGCTTGAGAATCCAGAGGACGCATAGGAATCCGTGTTATTGCAGGTGGCGAAGGGTGTTGCTGGGGCGACTGTCCGACGCGACGGCGGGCCGTGCTCCGCATCCCGTGACCACGTTGCAACCACGCGCGCGTCCTTTGCCTGGAATCTCTACTGCGCGCGCGGAGCTGCCGCTATGGTCTTCCGATGAAGCTCGACTCGATGCAACAACGACGAGCCCGTTCCCGACAGCTTTTTTGTCACCTTGAAGTACGAGGACGACCGGAAGCGGAAATACCACGACACCTTTGAGCTGTCGATGGCTCTGTTGCGGAAGCAGTCGGGTGCTTACCCGTCAACGAGTGGCGAGGCCGGTGAGAGGCGGCGGCTCGTGAAGGCTGTTGAACACATCGCCCGCGGGATTGGCCGGGCATGAAACGGCGGTGCCCTTGGCTGCTCATCAAGAAGTCGCACCGTCAGACATGGAGCAGTAGTGATCGGTCACTGCCTCGCGCGCCGGTTGCCGCGGCCGTTGCGACAGCAGCGTCCAACAAAGGGTAAAATGTACGTGCCCTCTCAGCCTCCCGGCTCACTGTAGGCAATCTCTCCGAGCGCAGTGTCGTCGGTCACGCTTCTGCTCCTGTCGATCGTAAGGTCTTCCCGGCGTTGGGCTCCACACGCTCTCGCAGACACTACTACCCGTGGAGCGTTACCAAATCAGGTCTCCAACCATAGAAGAACTCATCAGAGTGTCAGCCTCTTCTTCGAAGCTTCCGCCAATTCGTATGTGCTGATCATCGCCATACATGTCGACCACGATCATCTCCGTATTCTCGAGCAACTCGCCACCACTCTTCCAGCAGTAGTAAACACTGGAGTCAATATTGCTCATCGCAACATTCAAGTCCTTCGCACCCATGTTCACTTCATCTGCCAACCAATTTGGATCAACACCGCCGGTATACATCGAGAGGCTCAGAAGCCCTGTGGACAAACTAAATGGACCTGAACCCTCACCACTCCATAGAAATCCATCGTGGACTTGCTGGGCAAAATTAACAATATCGTCAGGCACGCCTTGCAATAGACTCAGCTCCGGTCTCAGTGTGGGTAGCCCCCCTACCCACACCTGCGCGGTATCGGCATCGTAGTCAGCCTCGGGGCACAACAGGTAGCATGCGACTGGAGTCCCGCTTGCCTCATTGACCATGATCGCCGCATCCAATGCACCGCCGACTAGCGCAGCGGTTCTCGGATATCTTGACTCCATGCGCTCCATAAGCCGACCAATCAATGCGTCCTTATGCAACCCCGCCCTTATATCACTCTCGCCAATCCCCAATTCTCGATACCCGACGGCGCTGTCGGCAACCCGTAAAGAAAACTGCAGAGGAGATATCGCGAGGTGGTCAGAAATATTCATCGACGCTAGCCTCCCTTGGCGGCAGATTTATTGATTCGCAACATTTCTTCGATAATATCAGGTATCTGCCTCCTCAGTCGGGATTCGAGCGCTATTTGCTGGCGTATGAAATCAGAGGACCACCTTCCCGCCATCTGTCCAGCGGATCGAGACATCTTGACGCCGTTCTCCGCAGAGTCTAGCCATTGTAGGTTGCCTCTCCAGTTGAGGAGATCGTATACCTGCCGTCCCGTTAGCTGATCGAAGCCCTTCATCTCAATCATCTTTGCGATGGGGATAACGTGATCTGGAGATACGTGGGACACTCCTGGCTGAGCACCCGGCCGCTGTTTAATTCTACCGCCTGGCACAGCCGGGTTTGCGTCTCCGATCCGTGGTCGGCTCAGTCCTTGCAAGACCTCATCGGCTCCGCGCCGCCCGAAGTTCGGACTAATGCTGTGGAAGATCCGACCAAGCTCGGAGGAACTTAGGCTTCCTGCACGATACCCAGCCATAGCCTCGTCGAGTTTGTTGATCGTGCGCGCTATCGGTCGGGGCTTTAGGTCAAGTGGCGGCGAGACAACTGGATCGTGCTGCGCCGTGCCTGATCCGTGGCTGACTTCACGCCCGAGGGTGCTACTCGGTCCCTCAGCTGTCTTCGCTGCGTCCCCGCCCGCCTTCTCCGCTGTGGGCATCGTGGTGAAGGTCTTGTCCCCGGTGGTGGGCGTGTCGATCGTCCTCGCCGCGTCGGTGGTGATCTTTTCGGGGGTCGCGGCTGTTGTTGGGGTGATCTTCGGTGTGTCGGATACCTTCGCGGCGGCTCCGGCGGCTTCGGCTGCGGGGCTGGTGGTGAAGGGTTTGTAGTTCGGTCCGGGTGCGGGCGAGGTCGGTGCTGCGGGTTTGGTGGGTGCGGTTGCTTCCGCGCCGAGCCTGTCTGCTGGTCCGGTGGTAGCGGGCGGGGCAGGTGTGCCGTGTGGTGTGTCGGCGGTTTTCGGGGCAGTTCCGACAGGGGGTTCACCGGCGGTGGTGACCTTCGCGGCAGCGGCGTCGGGTTTGGGGAGGTCTGTTACCGCACGGGCGTCTTGGACGGCTGCGCCTTCGCCGAGGCGTGTGCCGATTCTCGATGCGGCTCCGCGTGTGAGTCCGCTGATGATGCGTCCTGCTTCGGGGACCCCAGCGGCGATGCCCACGATGTCGAGGATCGTCATCGATGTTTCGAAGCTGAGGTCTTGCACTGAGCCTGGGTCGATGTTGCGGGAGGTGATCTTGCCGGTGTCCGCCCAGTGTTCGGTCTGGACGGAGGTTCCTCGGATGTACGCGCCGTCGTTGCCGACGAGGTTATTGGTCGGACCGCTGCGGGCTCCGCCGAACTCGACCTGGACCGCTTCGCCCTTGGTGGAGGAAGCCGCTTTGCCGTCGGCACCGATCAGTGGGGCGGTGTAGCTGCGTGATCCGTTCGGGAGGATCTGGGTAATCGCTTTGGTGACATCGACAACGGGAATCGACAGGTACCGCTGGACGAGTGCGGCGAGCTGCTGTTCCAGTGTTTGTGAGTCCGCCATCTTCTTGGCCACATCCATTGGAATCGGATCAGCATTCACCGGGTACGGCATGCTGATTGTCCCCTTGGAGTAGTCGATGGGGCGATCCTTCACCGCCTGTAGCTCAGCGGACTTCGCGGCGATTTCCTGTTGCAGCTTCTCCCGAGCGGGCACCGCCCACGAGTTGATGCGGTTCGCTGCGTCGATCGCTTCCTGACCGGCATCGGGTTTGCCGTACTCGATACCCGAACTTGTGCCTGAACTTGTGCTGGTCGCAGGTGCGGCGACGCTGCCATGCAGAGCGGTGTTGGCGAGGTCGTGGGCCACGGCGTTCGGGTTGGTGACACTGCGCCAGCTCGTGTCAACAGGTGCGCTAGTCGACGGTGTGTCGCGTGACTCCGCCTGCGTCGTGTCCTGCGCGGGCGCGGGATGCCACGGGCCCCGAAGCCGCGAGTTGATGTCTTGCTGCCGCTGGCGCTCGTTCTCCGCGCGCTGCCCGAGTGCGTTGTCCACCTCGGTCGTCGGGGCGACCCTCGTGCTCGTTTTCCCCGAATGATCCGTGGTGGTGACTGTGGTAGTCCCGTTGCCGTTGTCGGCGGTTGAAGTCTGGGGCGTATTGGTCTGACTCGGCGCAACCCTCGGAGCGGGCGCAGCAGCACGCTCCTCACCCGGCTTGGGATTGCCGATGACGCTATCAACACCATTCTCGTGGACGATCTCTTGCCCATTGGGCAATCGCTGCACCGTGATTGGCTTACCATCAGCGCCGTTGCCGTTATCGGGACCATCTGCGATCAGCGGATACAATGCGCCCTTGTTCGGCTGAATATGCTGCGTGACCGTCGAGGTAGTTTCGTCAATCTTCTCGATGCTGTACCACGTGGGTTGCTCCCGCCCCAGTGCGTCTTTCGCCCACGGAGTTTTGGTCGTCCGTACCGTCTCACCCGTGCGGGTGTTGGTCAGGAAAACAGCCCCGTCCGCCCGCTCGACCAATTCCTCGTCAGGACCTGTGGGCACCTGAGCGGTGAAGTGACCAGGACTGTCAGGGGTCGCCATGATGTACCAGGCTTTGGGCTCTCCGCCTTCGAGGTCAGGGAGGGTGAAGGTGATGTATCCGCCGTTGTCGGCGTGCACATCCACATCCGAGGTGGTCACCTGCACTTCGCCGGTGTTCGCGACCGCCGCACCCGCTTCCAGATTCCTCGCGGTCGCCTCGTCCAGGCTCTTCTCCAAGGATTCGCGTGCACCTTCGCGGGCGAGTTCGCCGGGTTTGGAGAGGGCTTCGACGATTCCGTAGGCCCAGCCGACGAACGGCACCGCCACAGGCGCATGCGTCGACGCCGAACCCGCCGCGGCCACAGGATCAGCGAGAATCTCCTCCGGGGTAGCCGACGCCGCAAACCGTCCTACCCCAGCCGCAGGACTGGTCACATTCTTCGCCAGCCCCGACCACGCACGCACGAGGCTGCCGCTGGCCTGGTCCCGCGCGCGAAGAAGCCCCGAAAGTACTTCGGAGGCCGAAGGCAACCAATTCGCAACCACGAGGCCGAATCCGAACCTCGCGAAGCTGCCGAGCCGGGCGGCTCGTGCAGGTCAGCTTGGTGGGGCAGGTGGGGCTCGAACCCACGACCAGCGGATTATGAGTCCGCGGCTCTAACCGACTGAGCTACTGCCCCCGAACTGGTTGTCCCGATCACTGCGAGATGTCTCGACGATTACAGGCCTGACCAGCGCCGATACAGTAGCACTGCGTGACATTGGTGTCAGCATCGGCCCGGGGTTGCAGGCGCAGTCGGTGGTGCATTCCGGTGTTACCGCTGTTGCAATTGTGGTTCAATGCTCTTCAATGGGCGGATGTGACTGGTGTGACTCAGTGACTTCCGACGATGCTTCAAGACAGCGAGCACCCCGAGGAGTCCGCCATGGCCAGGAGAAACTGGTCCTTCCGCATCACGATCGCCGCGCTCGTCGCGGCCCTGACCGCGACCTGCCTGGCCGCGACGGCGAGCGCCGACACGACCGTCGGCCCCTCGGGCATGACCGTGACCCCGTCCGGCGCCGGCGGCCAGGTCTCCGACTGGCGCGCCGGCACCGTCATGAAGCTCTGGAGCAACGGCGGCGTCTCGATCCCTGTCGTCACGGCGAACGCCGGCGGGAAGCTGGAGGTCCGCGCTCGCGGCGAGATCTGTCGCGGGGCGCCCGTGATGACGGTCAAGCGCGCAGGCGTCACCCTCGCCACGCTCACCCTCGCGTCGGGGTGGAACACCTACTCCGTCGGGCTCGGTGCGCAGACGGGCTCAAGTCCCGCGACCCTGGAATTCACCAACGACTACCGGTGGTGGTTCTGCGATCGGAACCTGTACATCGCGAGTGTGGCGGTTCGCGACGGTGCTGTGACCCCGACGCCCACGCCCACCCCGACTCCGACGACCACGGTGCCCACGACCACGGTGCCGACCACGACGGTCCCGACGACGACCGTGCCCACGACGACAGTCCCGACCACCACAGTGCCCACGACGACGACCACGACGGTCCCGCCGACCGGCTGCCCGGTCAACCAGTTCCAGGCCCGGTACTTCAACAACCCCTCGGCGACCGGGAACCCGGTCGCGGTGCAGTGCGAGAACGCCCCCGGCGGTTCCTTCACCGGCCCGCCGCTCGCCGGCGTCAACGCCGACAACTTCTCGGTCGACTACAACGGCGTCCTCACCTTCCCTGAGACCGCCACCTACATCGTGTCGGCGACGCTCGGCAACGTCGGCGCACGCGTCTGGCTCGATGACGCACTCGTCATCGACAGGGCGGCCCCCCAATGGGGCACGACCAACATCCCGCGCACGGTGTCCGCGGGACAGCACCGAGTGCGCGCGACCTACCTCAACACCGCGGGGATCGCACACTTCGGCACCTCGTTCTCCCGGGCGACTCCGAGCGCACCGTCGAACAACGGAAACTACTTCGCCGCCGATTCCTTCTGGAACCAGCCCGTGCCGCCCAACGCCGCCGTCGACCCGCGGAGCCCCAGGTGGGTCGCCGCGGTGAACGCGAGCAGCAATGGCATCTCGATGAACAGCCGGGACTGGACGACCACGGTCTACAACGCGCCGCCCGGGACGCCGACCACCGACATCCTGGTGGCCAACACCAATCGCCGGCTTTCGATCCCGTTCCTGTCGACGTACCGAGCTACCCAGGACAGCGACGCGCACCTCGCGGTCATCGACGACGCCACCGGTTGCCTCTACGAGTTCCAGGCCTTCAATCAATGGAGCCGGACCGCGAACGCGGCCGCGAGCTACCGCGTGTACACCGGATCCGGGGGGCACACTGCGGGGCCGAGTCACTCGGGCGGAGATCTGTCCTATCTCGCCGGGATGATCACGCCGCAGGACGTGCAGGCGGGCGTGATCGACCACGCACTGCGGTACGCGATGCCGGGCAACTCGCCCAACTACGTGTACCCGGGCACGCGGTCTGATGGCTCGGCGATGGACGGCGTACCGCAGGGGACGCGCCTCCAGCTCGACCCCAGCCTTGATCTCACCGCGTTCGGGCTGTCGCCCTTCCAGCTCATGGTCGCCCGCGCCCTGCAGGTATACGGCGGCTTCAACGCCGACCATGGTGACGTCTTCGCCTTGTACGCGCGCAGCACCTACGACGGCACGACGTACGCCCAGCCGCCTCAGGGATTGCCGGATGCGCTGATCCAGCACTTCCGGTTCCTCACGCCCACGATGTCGTCGACGGACGTCTACCTCGACCGCGCCGATGATCCGGGCTGCAACCAGCAGCGGTGAGTCCAGCGCGTCGTGCGCCGATTCCTCCCGCCGCGAGAGAATGCGGCCTACCGTGTGGCTCAGGTCACTCGAATCGAACGAGGGGGTCGGAGTGCTCGATCACTACGACGTGCGCAGCGGTGAGTTCAACCTGGGGATCCGTCCGCCCGCGGGCCGGCGGGCCGCGCGGGGGCTGTGGCGCGTCATCAAGACGGTGCTCAACTCGGCTGCGGAACTGGACGTCTACGTGTGCGCGGCGCGGTATGGCGCGCAGGGTGGACGCTGGGCACCGTCGTAGCTGCGGGCGTACCCGGATAGTCTCGGTCGCATGGCCGACGAAGCACGCCAGCTGCCCGACGACGACGGTGCCGATGGCGCGCCCCGCAAGGGGAGGAAGCTACTGGCCAGGGGTGCGGAGGCCGCCCATCGGGCGAACCGCAGTGCGGCGATGACCGGCCTCGTGCGCGCGGCGCGGGAGAACCTGCCCGGCGGGCCCAAGAAAGACCTGTTTCAGCCCGACGCGGAGTCGACCGAGCGACTCGCGAGACTGGTCGACCGCATCGTCGGCGACGAGCCGACAGTGACGCGTGAGCTCGGAAACCTTGCCACCGCCACATGGCAGGCCGTGATCAGCCGCCGTGACCGCGATTACCTGCCGCCGAAACCCATCACCATCCTTTTCACCGATCTCGTGGCGTTCTCGACGTGGGCCCTTGATCGCACGGACGACGAGATCGTGCGGCTGCTGCACGCCGTGAACCGGACCACCCAGGAGATCGTCGGCAGGCACGGCGGCGTCGTGGTCAAAACCATGGGCGACGGTGCCCTCGTCGCCTTCGACGGCGTCACAGCGATCGAGGCGGCGTACGAGGTGATCGAGGCCGTCGGGGCGATCGCGGTGGCAGAGGGGTACCGGCCGACATTGCGTGCGGGCCTGCACACCGGCACTCCGCGGCGGGTCAAGGGCGACCTCGTCGGTGTCGACGTGAACATCGCAGCGCGGGTCGCGGAGGCGGCGAACGGCGGTGAAGTGCTGGCCTCGGAGACCGTCTTCACCATCGCTGATAGGGCCCGCTACCAGGTGCGACCGCGCCGATTCAAGGCCAAGGGCGCGCCCCAACAGCTCCACGTCTTCTCTGTGCGCCCGCTGTACTGAACCTCCGGGATTCCCCTGAACTTCCCGAAATACCTGGCCCGGGCTGTAACGAACGGTGGCACGGTCCCTATAGAGCGTGTGACTTGAGTCCTACAGTTCAGCGGCGGCCTTCGTGCCCCGTCTCCATTTCCAAGGATGGGAACCAGATGAATACGAAGAAGATCGGAGCGGCGTCGTTCGCCGTCGTGGCCGCCGCGGGCCTCCTCGCCGGATGCGGCAAGTCGACCGAGGGTGACAGCCCCGTCGCTTTCTCGCCCGTCACGGGTGACCAGTTCACCGCGAACCCGGGCGCCTTCCAGACCGACGGCATCGCCGTGCCGCCCAAGGACGTCACGATGGTGGGCAACACCGTCGCCGCGCAGGCCGTGGCCAACTCCGGCCTGCCGCAGGGCACGATCACGTCGACGTCGAACAACACCACCGTCTACTACCCGCCGGCGCCCTCCATCCCCGGTGTGCGCCCGGCGCCGCAGCCCGCCCCGCCCGCTCCGATGGTGCGCCCGGCGAACTACAGGCCGTGGAACTACACGCCGCAGGAGATCGCGATCTACCAGCAGATCTGCGAGACCGGCTCGTGGAAGCAGACGTCGACCACCCCCGGTGGCAGCGTGAGCACCGAGGTCCAGACCCAGACCTGCTACACCCTCTACGGCCGCCAGCTCGGCGTGAAGCCGTGGACCCCGAGCCAGCCGCGTCCGTGGCAGCGCCCGGACTACCCGCAGCCGTGGTTCTCCGCCGACTTCAAGGTCGACGTGCCGGTCTTCTGGGTCTACCCCCCGAGCTGGTCCAAGCCGAAGCCGCAGCCGATCATCTCGGTGTCGATCAGCCTCAACCTGGGCAACAACCCGTACCGCCGCGTCAACCCGGCGTACGACCAGCCGTACTACCCGGTGTGGGCCGTCACGCCCGGTCGCGTGATCGCCGTCCGTGACCAGGCTCGCGTCGTGGCCCCGATCTACACGACCACCACCACCACGACTACGACCACCACCACGACCGCGCCCGTCTTCCCGGGCACGGTTCTGGCTCCGCTGCCGACCTCGGCGACGGTCGCCCCGGTGACCGCGGTGCCCGGTGCGAAGGTGACCGGCAACGTCAACGTCGACGCGAACGTGACCGTTCCGACCGCCGCCGCGCTCAAGGGCGCGACGATCCAGGCCGGTACCACCGCCTCGCTGAACGCGGCCGTCGGCACTTCGGTCGAGGCGACCGTCGCGAAGCCGAGCGCCGACAACGGCAACCGCGTCGCGGTTGACGGCAACGCCGGTGCGACCGTCACGGGCGGCGCCGGTGCAGGTGCGACGGTCACCGGCGGTGCCGGTGCCGGTGCGGGCAACGGCACCGTCACGGGTGGTGCGGGTGCCGGTGCGGGTGCCACGGTGCCCGGCGGTGCCGGTGCGACGGTGTCGGGTGGTGCGGGTGCGACCGTGACCGGCGGTGCCGGTGCGGCCACGACGACCACCACCAAGCCGGCCGAGCGCCCGGCGACCCCGACGCAGACGCAGACCCAGGAGCCGACGCAGACGCAGACGCAGACCCAGGAGCCGACGCAGACGCCGACGCAGGCTCAGCCGACGACCACCACCCCGGCCGCGACCCCGCAGGCCGCGACCCGGACGCAGACGACCCAGAAGCCCGCCGTGAGCGCCGGTGTCACCGCCGGTGCCGAGGCGACCGCGTGCACCCCGGCTCAGGTCAAGGCCGGCACCTGCACCGCCGGTAACTGATCGTCGACGCCCTCGGGGAGACCTCCGGCAGGCCCTCTGACCTGCCGATTGGTCTCCCCGAGCGCGTATGCGCTAAAGTCTCTTCTCGGTCAAAGTTCAATCCCCCATAGCTCAATTGGCAGAGCATTCGACTGTTAATCGAAGGGTTACTGGTTCGAGTCCAGTTGGGGGAGCAAAGAAGCCCGCAGGTCACTGCGGGTTTTTCTGTATCTGGAATCGCTCGGGACCTTAGTGGGACCGCCGCGATGCAGTTGAAGGCCCAGGGACGCACGTGAGTCTGTTGGGGTAGGGGAGGGGTCCTCGACGTGGTTGCACAGCTCATCGGCGCCATCTTTGTCGCGGCGCTTCTGCTGTCTATAGCGCTCGAGGTTCGACGCCTCAGCCATGAGCCCCCGGCCCCGGTGACTACCCGCTGGGTGGTGCAGGAGTGCGCGCGCGCAGCTTCGTCCCTGGCTCTGGTTTGCATCGTGGTCGGCGCACTGGCTGCGGACGAACTCCAGATTCCTCGTTGGTGGGTCTCGGTCCCAGCGTTGGGCGTGATCACCGTGGCAACGGCTGTCGACTGGGGGCTGCAGAAGCCTCTTCATGTTAGTCGCCTACTCGTGATGTTCAGCATGACCTTCGTCCTAGGTGCCACGATCGCAGCGGTGACGGCGAAGGAAGGGGTCCGGTCGTTCGACTCCGCAATCGGATGGGTGTGCTTTGCAGTCGGGCTCCTGATCTGGCGCGAGATGTGGAATCGGTACCTAATGCCTACCGTCACTCGCCTGAAGGACGCGGACGGTCCTCGCGAGTTCTACGCGGTCGGCGAAGGTGCCGCGTCGGTCGCGGACCTCGCGCCCACCTTCGGACGACAGGCCGTTGGTCCGTTTGAGACCCGTTCGGACGCTGAGAAGTGGATCAAGCGCCAGCGAGGCGGCTCCTGGTCAATCGCTGGGACGGAGCAGGAGGTCTTCACTCCCGGGCGAGGGCGCGGCGCGCGGTGGACTCGCTGCATCCGAGGGACTCAGCGATGACCTTGTAGGGCTCCCCACCGGCGTGCAGAAGGCGACCGTGGCGAATCTGTTCGGGGGAGAGGCGCGGAGGGCGTCCAAGGCGCTGCCCACGCGCACGTGCGGCCTCCAGGCCGTCCCGGGTGCGCTCAGCGAGCTGTTCACGCTCCATGGTCGTCAGAGCCGCGAACACCGTGTAGGTGAACCGTCCCATCGGTGTACCGGTGTCGATGGCCTCGTTGAGTGACACGAGGTCCACGCCGCTCCGGCTGAACCCGTCGGCCAACTCAAGAAGGTGGGCAGTCCCACGGGACAGCCGAGACAGGCTGTAGACCACCACCGTGTCGCCCTGCCTGAGATCTGTCAGCATGGCGTTGAGTCGGGGCCGGGAGACCATAGCACCGCTGACACCGTGGTCCACGTAGACCGAGTCAACCCCGGCGGCATCGAGTGCGCGAAGCTGCAAGCTCTCGTCCTGCTTGTCGGTGGATACGCGGGCGTAGCCAATCCGTCGGCGAGTCTGTTCGTTCATGGTTCAACGGTGTCACAAACCTCCGACTCGGTGTTATGACACGCGTTCGCGCTCAAGATTTTTGACACGGTTTATGACAGTCCGCCACCTGGGAGTCCAGGTCCTCGACGGTCTCTGTCAAAACGGTCGTTTTTGACAGAGGACTCCGGCGAGGGGGTGGAACGAAACTTGACCTTGATGTGTTAGACTGTTTGGGTCACCCATTGGCAGACGGTCTAACTTATGAAACTGTTCGCCCTTCGGCCCCGAGGGATTTCGTCTCCGCCCGCCCCTCGCTTGGCACCTCTCCAAACCCTGAACGGTCCTCGCGAGTGTCTGGCCGCAGAAGAGATTTCTCCCCGGGTGGAACCCGCCGGACGGGCACACTCCTGCTTATGGATTTCACCGACCCCGTGCCCCGGGGCTGAGTTAGAGTTGCTGGATGACTGAGCGTAGCGGCACCTGCCTATTTTGCGGCAGCAATGAGCCACTCACGAAGGAGCATATTTTTCGGCGTTCATGGAAGCACAAGATCAACATTCTTCCTGTGGTGGAAGGGCGTCGCGAATTCGTGCGATTCGATGGCGTGAACGAACTAGTGAAGATGCGGGATGAGGACCTCTTCTCCGTTATCGCTAAGTGTGTTTGCGCGTCCTGTAACAACACGTGGATGAACGATCTTGATTCTGAAGTCGAGCCCTGGCTGCTAGCCCCCTACTCCGCTAAATGCAGCTCTGTATCTTTTCGGAGGTGGGCGCTGAAGGTTGCATTGCTTCGCACGTACGTCGATCACCCCGAAGCTATTGAACCCAATGACGGAATCAGGTTGTTTAACGGCGAGGACCTACCTGAATGGCGTGTGTTCGTAGGTCACACAGGAGCTCCGGAGCACCGACACGCCTTCAGCGGAGTGGGGCCAACACTTAAGAGTGAGTTTGAGAGCAGGCCTGGCCGACTGTACGGAATCACGCAGGTCTTGTGGACGCTCGGTAACTCTACAGTCATTGCGACTCGGGTCCACGGTGATGATGAAATGGCGCTCAGTATCTCAAAAGATTGGCTGCAAAAATTCCTTCGGTTCAATCGACTATCAGGCGCGCTTGTGAGGCCCCTCGCAGGAGCAACGGTCCCAGATATTGCGACATTGCCACTACTGGAGGAGGATGACTTGTATCGCCTGGGTTGGTTCTTCACCCCGAATCCGCTGTCACCAATCGCAGCGGACGTAGCGGCCGACAATGAAATGATTGTCCGCGCCAATTCACGTGCCCTGTGATTGACTCTTCCCGGACCTGGCTGCCGTGATCACCTCGGTGCCGGTGCCCACAAGGGCAATCAGAAGCGCCACAGGTGGAACCGGATTCGACATGCCTACCGACATGGCAGTGATCGCGTTGGATCCCGGCGCGAAGATGGCCTCGCCCGTTGGTCGCGGCCAAGTACCAAATCTCCGAGATCCTCCGCCAGGGCGACCTCCGCCACAAGTGCGGCAGCACCTCCAAAGTCAGCCGTAAAGCCACGATCGCATCTCTTCTTCGAGTGCTTCCCAAGAATCCGAGTACTTTGACATGATGTCCTCACTCGATTCACTTTCGAGCCCCAGTTCCGCACCGAGATCATAGTCTGCAAAGTATATGCAACCGGTACCCCTCTCAATTGCGAGTCCTCCACCGGTTCCGCCGATAACAGGGTAGTACGAGGCGGGAATCCACTCCGCAAATCCGGTTTTATGCATAACAAACATCGGTTCAATAAATTTCCCCACAACAGCGTCCGTCCTGGGCAGCCCTTGCGAGGTAAAGTATCCGTGCCCGTATTCGAGCACGAATCTCCTGTATGCCGCAGGTAGTGCACCAACAACGCCCTCGACGTCAGCAACCTCGGACGCAGTCCACGGAGTGAGATCACTCTTTTCGTCGTCTATGTTCATCCGCTCTCCCAAGTATGCGGTCGCATGTTTATACTACCGAATCCTATCAGAACCCTTCGGCCCCTGCCTCAAGGCAATTCCACCAGCATGCCGAGCGCCATCGTGAACAGGTTCGCGAACCAATTGCATTGTGTGGCGATCTTGGTGGTGATGCCACACGTACCCCTTCGGTCGCGGATTCGAGGGGCCAAATCCTGCTTTAGCGTCCGCTAGTGCGTAGTCTGCGCGTCTGCCGGTAAACTCACCGTCCAGTCGTACAGTCTTAATCGTATAGGGACCGAAATCTGGAAAGCCCTCCTTTCCGAAATATACGCCGTCAGGAAATTTTTCCAGCAGTTCCGGTTGGGTCTCGGGAGTGTTTCGGAAGTCGTAGGTGTGTCCAGCCCAATTGGAATTGGAAGGTCGTCGACCGCTGGGGAGCCGCGACACAGTATCAGGGGCATTCTTCGGGGGATTAAATGATGGGTCCACCTTGGGCCAGGGGTTGCCGGGTGCAGGTGACCGATCAGGAAGCACCGTGGCCTCGGGTTTGACCGGAACTGTCGTCTCGGGTTTGACCGGAGCCGTCGTCTCGGGTTTGACCGGAACTGTCGTCTCGGGTTTGACCGGAGCCGTCGTCTCGGGTTTGACCGGAACTGTCGTCTCGGGTTTGACCGGAGCCGTCGTC
>NZ_JANUCJ010000004.1:497777-501232 GCF_024807615.1 Tsukamurella ocularis
GTCTCGGGCTTGACTGCGGTTGATGCCGGTTTCGTTGTTGCCTGTTCGTCGATGGTTTTTGCGGCGTTGACGTTGACCTTGTTGGGGTCGACTTCGTCGACGGTGCGGCGGAGTACTTCGACTGTGCCCTTGGAAAGGATGCGGGGTGGAAGGCCGATTCCGGGTACGAACTGTAGTGCGGTATCCACGTTCTCGGCGGCTTCGAGTCCCATTTGGCCGGCGTTACGTGTTTGGCTGACGGTTCCGCCGAGGCTGTTGACGTCGACGTCGCCGAAGGTCGGTGAGTTTTCGATGGTGGCACCGAAGCGGGGGACGTCGAATGCGTTGTCTTCAGTGAGTCGGAGTGTGGACCCGTCGGACATGCGGTATGCGGTTGTATAGGTCCCGTTGTGCGCGGAGGTGCTCTTCTCCAGCGGGTAGACGTCTTTGGGGAAGAACTTTCGGTAGGTGTCGCTGTCTTCGCCTGCGATCTTGTTCCAGATCTCGGGCGCGTGTTCGCGGTCCTTAGCGATCGCGGCCGCCGCGGTCTGCATCTCTTCTTCTGTGGGCCCGTAGGTGCGCGGCTTCAGGCTCGCGGTGGCGGCGGCGAGGTCCTGTTGCGGTGTCGTTGGGGCTCCAGGTGGGGTCAGATTCGTCACCACCGCCTGCTGCAAGGCACTCCCCGAACCCGTATGGCTGCCGCTACCGGTGTTGGGGGTTTCCGGGGTTCCGGTGAGGATCCCCAAGGGCAGACCCACGCCGGCAGCGCGTAGCCGCTCAATCTGCCGTTGCCGTTCCGTCTCAGACATGCCACTAGAACCGGTCGTGTCCCGGTCTCCGGAGGACGCCGTTTGCTCAACCGGTGCGCCAGGCGTCGCGGGTGGGGTGATCGCCAACGACAGCCCCGGCCGCACGCTGCCCGACGCCCCTGATCCACCGGAGCTACCCGAGTTGGTCGGTTGGGTCGGGGCGGGTGTGACCGTCGGCGGCGGCGTCCCCGGTAGGTGCGGTCCCTGCGCCTGGATCGGCGTCACAGTCGCCGTCACCACAGGAGCCTGCACCGCACTCGGCTCAGAAACAACAGGCGCAGCAGGAACAGGAGCAGCAGGAGCAGGTTCTGGCAGGGTCGGCCCGGCAGGCTTGAGACCACCGGCGGCGAGCCTAGCCTGAGCCGCTGCGAGGTCAGACTGGGGTGAATCCGCCACCAACGGATACAACGCGCCCTTGTTCGGGGCGATGTGCTGGGTGATCGTCGACGTGGAGTCGTCGAGACGCTCAACGCTGTACCAGGTGGGTTGGTCGCGTCCGAGTGCGTCTTTGGCCCATGGGGTTTTGATGGTGCGGACGGTCTGGCTGGTGGCGGTGTTGACGAGGACGACGGAGCCGTCGGCGCGTTCGATGAGTTCTTCGCCGGGGGCGGTGGGGACGTTGGTGGTGAAGTTTCCGGGGCTGTCGGGGGTGGCGAGGATGTACCAGGCTTTGGGTTCTCCGCCTTCGAGGTCGGGGAGGGTGAAGGTGATGTATCCGCCGTTGTCGGCGTGCACATCCACATCGGAGGTGGTGACGTGCACTTCGCCGGTGTTGGCAACCTGCTGGCCTGCTTCGAGGTTCTTCAAGGTCAGCGTGTCGAGGGCGGAGGTGAGGGTTTCCTTCGCGCCTTCGCGGGCGAGTTCGCCGGGTTTGGAGAGGGCTTCGACGATTCCGTAGGCCCAGCCGACGAAGGGCACCGCCACCGGCGCGTGGGTCGCTGCTGAGCCGGCTGCGGCCACAGGATCAGCGAGAATCTGCTCGGGTGTCGCCGACGCCGCGAACCGACCCACCCCCGCGACGGGACTGGTCACATTTTTCGCGAGTCCCGACCACGCACGGACGGGGTCGCCACCGACACCGATGAGTGCGGCATTGCCGGCGATGGTGTTGCCGAAGCGGTCCACCGCACCACCAACGAACCGCCCGGGAACCGACACAACCTGACCGACAACACTCTCGTCCTTGGCGGTGGCGGTGGTGCGTGGATCTCCGGCCTCAGTGGTCCACCGCCGACCAGGCTTGGCCTTCGTAGGCTTGCGCTGTTCGCGGATGAGGGTGTTCGGTGAGGCGAGCATCATCATCGCTGTCGGGATACCGGTGGGGTCGAGTCCGAGGATGTTCGTTGCCTGTCCTTCGCGGACCAGTTTCTGTGCCTGCTCGCTCGTGGGGTCGGTGAGGAGGTGGTCGCCGACTTTGATTCCGTCCGGGGTGACCTGTGGCGCGAGTTGCTGCCCGCGGGCGGTGATCTGCTGCGGAACCGAGATGGCCGCGCCGGCTGCGGCGCCCAGCCCGTTAGCGGTCGCCTTCACTGCGGGTCCCGGCGCACCGGTCACGCCACCGGCAGCGGAGGCCGCATGCGCCGCGGTGGACCGCACACCCTTCGCCAGGGCGCCGCCCGCCACCGCTCCGCCAGGCAGCGTGGAGAAGTAGTCGTTGACTGGGACCATCGCCTCGGTGCCCGCGTTGATCTGCGCGGCCGCCTGCTGCCCCGCCGCCGCCACTCGCTCGTGCACCACACCGGCGGCGCGGACGAGCTCATCCCACTCCGAGCGGAGCCCCGAGTATTCGGTGAAGGGGACGTTGACCTTGATCCACACCTTCTGCATGTGCTCGAACACCGCCCGCGCCCGCGCTTCGAGGGGTTTCAAAGCTGTTTGGGAGGCGTCGAGTTCGCGGGCGAGTTCCTTGATCCCCGAACCGACTCGGGAGTACGACTCGACAGCGGCGCCGAGTTGCATCGCCAGGTCGCCGGGGACTCGGCCGCGGAAGAACTCGCCCTCCACACCCACGAACTCGGGCAGCTCCAACGCCCGCACCTTCGCCTGCGCAGTCTGCGCAGCTTCCGCGAATCCCAGATACAGCCGGGCGTGATCGAGCACCTCATCAACACTGACCCCCGGCAGCGTGAACACGGCCTCCGGGAACCCGCCGACGATCAGGTCACCGAGTAGCGCAAGCTCCCCAACGATGCCGTCACCAGGAGTGATGTCAAGACTCATCGCGAAGGCCTCTCTAGGCGGGGATCGTCGGCACGGTGGGGACCAGTGGGCGGTGGATCAGCAGTGATGGCGCAGGGGAAGCGGGTCATGCTCGTTCCAAACACGGGTCTCCCGTTGCTGAAGAAGCATCGTCGGTGGACGAGGACGTGACGGCGGCCACCGCGATCGCGACACCGGTCAGCGCCGCGACCGACAGCCGCTCGATCAAGATGACGACGGTGGAGATCATCGGTGGTCCATTCATGCGAGGGTGGAGAGCGGTCCGGCCGGGCGCGACATGCCGTGACGTTCAGGACTATGACGAGCTCGTGAGGACAGTTAGTTGCGTGAGAGGGCGGAGCGGACCTGCGAGCGCATGTCACGAACCTGCTCAGTGTTCGTGCCGAGCGCGGTCTTCATCTGCCCCAAGATCTCGCTCACCGACGCCGCCGCGTTGTTCCACTTCGT
>NZ_JANUCJ010000005.1 GCF_024807615.1 Tsukamurella ocularis
GCAACATCCATCCCCTCCTCGACAAGAGCAAGAACCTTCTCATCAGTTCCGACAGCAGGGCCCAGGGTGCAGACAATCTTGGTTCGACGAGTCACGGCGTCCACGTTAGTCCTCCCTATTCCGCGATGTGGAGTCTCCCGGCAACCCGCCGGTATCCATCTGGCGAACATCAGCCTCCGCGTCGGCACCGTCGCCCGCCTTTTCGAGGGCCACGGGCTCGTCGACGGGCCTCGATCCGCCCTGCTCGGGGGCCGATTCCGACGGCGCCGCCGACGGCTCGTCAAGGAGGACCGAGTCCTCGCGCCGCTTCGGGGCGAGGAAGAAGTAGGCGATCGCGCCGGCGAAGACGAGCGCCGCGGTGAAGACGTTGATCCGGACTCCGAAGATCAGGGTGGCGTGGTCGTCGCGCATCAGCTCGATGAAGAACCGGCCGAGGCAGTAGCCCGCGACGTAGAGCGCGAAGAGGCGGCCGTGGCCGATGCGGAAGCGACGGTCGACGATGACAAGGAAGGCCGCGACCAGCAGGTTCCAGATGAGCTCGTAGAGGAACGTGGGCTGCACGACCGCGAGGACGACACCGGTGCTGTGACCGTCGAGCACGTCGGGACCGCGCTGACCGACGTCGTTGGCGCGCTCGTAGATCTCCAGGCCCCAGGGCAGCGTGGTGGGGCCGCCGTAGAGCTCCTGGTTGAACCAGTTGCCGAGCCGGCCGATGGCCTGGGCAACGATGATCGCAGGCGCGATCGCGTCGGCGAAGGGGCCGAGCTTGATGCCGAGCTGCCGGCAGCCGATCGCGGCGCCGACGCCGCCGAGGGCCACGGCGCCCCAGATGCCGAGGCCGCCGTCCCAGATGCGGAAGACAGCGCCGAGACCGCGGCCGTTCGGGCCGAAGTAGGTGCTGAAGTCGGTGAGCACGTGGTAGAGGCGGCCGCCGATGAGGCCGAAGGGGACGGCCCAGACCGCCACGTCGAGGACCTGGCCGGGCTTGCCGCCGCGGGCCACCCAGCGGCGGTCACCCCACCAGCAGGCGACGACGATGCCGATGATGATGCACAGCGCGTAGGCGCGGATCGGGACGGGCCCGAGGTGCCATACGCCCTGGGCGGGACTCGGGATGCTCGCGAGGATCACGCCCGTCACCCTACTGACCGCCAGCGCGGGCCGTCACTGCGAGCGCAGCCGCCGCCACAGTTCTGGCCAGGCGACGGTCCGTTCGGTGTAGAGCTGCACCACGGGATCGCCCGTCTCGCCGGGGGCCGGCACGGCCCGACGGTGCGCGAAGGCCCCGTCGAGCACGGGCGACGGGTCGCCGATCCAGAGCACCGCGCGGGCGTCCTCGGGCGGGCAACCGAAGTAGTAGTACGCCCGGTGCCCGCTGTACGCGCGGGGCAGGCCCTCGTCGCGTCCGAAGAAGTCGACGGCCGCGGCGAACGGGTAGCTCTCGGCCACGATGACGGTGCCGTCGCGCTCCGCGGGCGACAGCGTCCGGTACGAGGCGACGACGGTGTCGGACAGGCCCTGGAGCATCGTGTCCCCCTCGACGAGCATCGTCGCGGGCGCGCGCAGCGGGGGCGCGCCGATCCGCGCCGCGACGGCCGGCGACCACACCGGCGAGGCCGCGATCCAGCTGGCGGAGGAGCCGAGGACCGCGAGGACCGCGACCGCGCGGAGCACGCCGCCGGCCCGCAGCCCGCGACGCGCGAGCCACCGCTCGGCGACGACAGCGCCGGCGGCCATCGGCAGCGCGTACACCGAGGCCAGGTAGTACGAGCGGCCGTGGGTCAGCACGATCACAATCACGACCAGCACGAGGGCGACGCCGAGGAATCGGTACGGGCGCAGGTCGCGCGAGCGGAGCAGCGCGACGACACCGGCGAGCAGCAACGGCAGACCGATGAGCAGGCCCGCGCCGAACAGGCCGACGAGCGCGAACCCGGCGCCGCCGGGCCATTCCGCCCGCACGACCGCCCCCATCCGGGTGTACGCCCACTCGTGCCCGGCCTGCCACCAGAGCGTCGGGGCGATCGCGACGACCGCGACGGCGCCGCCGGCCCACAGGGCGGGCCGGGCGAGCAGCCGACGAGGCCCACAGGCGAGGGCGGCGATCGCCACCGCAATCCACAGCGCGGGCACGAGGAACTTCGTGAGCAGGGAGAGCGCCGTGACGGCGCCTGCGAGGAGCAGCAGGCGGTCGTCCCGGATGCGCACCCATCGGACCAGCAGGTACAGGATCATCGTCCACCACAGCGGGTCGAGCGAGTAGGTCGCGAGCCAGTGTCCGACGGAGCTGACCAGCGACATCGCGACCGCTGCCGCGGCGAAGGCCTGCGCACCGACGCGGCCGCCGAGCTCGCGGGCGATGAGCCCGGCGAGCAGGGTGATCGCCACGACCGCGAGGGTCGCGGGCAGGCGCAGGACGACGAGGTTCCCGTGCGCGAGGTGATCGAGGCCGGCGGCGAGCAAGGGCACGAGCGGCGGCTGGTCGAAGTACCCGGCGGCGGGGTGGTCCCGCCCCGCGACGACGAAGTAGGCCTCGTCGAAGAAGTAGCCGTAGTTGCGGCTGCCGAGCAGCATCACGGCGAGAACGACGGTGCCCACGAGGGCGAGCGGCAGCCGCGCGATCGGCGGGAACGCGCCGCGCGATCCGGCGGTCGGAGCGGAGTCGGGTGTGATGACCTGCGATGTCATGCCTTCGACCGTCGCCGATCGGGCGCGACGCCGGTAGCGCCGTTCGGTGGCCCGTCGACCGACGAAAGGAGGTACCGGCACCGTCGGGCCCCTCCCTACGATGGCTGCATGCCACTCGCACCCGACACCCGCACGCGGGCCGCCCACGCGACGCTGCTCGTGGTGTCGGCGGCCGGCACCGTCGCGCTGGTGATGGCGCTGTTCCCCGCGCTGCGGGGCGCCGGCCTGTGGCTGGGCGCGACCGCGATGCTCGCGGCGTCCGCGGCGGTCGGGCCGCTGCGCCCCGTCGTCGCGGCGCCGGTCGTCGCGGCCGCCTGCTGCTACCTCGCGCTCGGCCCGTGGGCCGAGGCGACCGCCTCGGGTGCGGCGATCTGGGTCGCGGTGGCGGCGTCTCTCATCTCCTCGGCGGCGGCGCAGACGGCGCGGGACCGCCGCGAGGCGGTGACCGCCTTCGCCCCGTTCGTGGTCTTCGCGGCCGCCGTGGCGGCGTCCTCGCACTCCGTGTGGGGCGCGCTCGGCTCGCTGGCCCCGGTGTTCGGCGGCACGACCTTCGGGCTGGGGCTGCGGCTGCGCGACGCCCAGCGGGAGCGTCGGGCCCTCGCCGCTCGGCAGGTCCGCGCCGACGAGCGGCTCGCGCTGGCGGCCCAGCTGCACGACCTCGCGACGGCGCGCCTGACCCGGATCGTGCTCGCGGCGCGCGCGGCGGCGCAGCCCGGGATCGAGGAGGACGCGCAGGCCGCGCTCGCCGACCTGCGCCGGGTGGTGGTCGGGCTGCAGACCGCTGACGCCCCGGCCGCCCCGCTGGCGGTCAGCGGGCTCGTCGGCCCGGCCGATCTCGACGGCACCATCGCGGAGGCGGTGGTCCGGGCCCGGGACACGGGCCAGCACGTCGACCTGAGCGGGAGCGTCGCCGCGCCGCTCCCCCGCGCGAGCGCCGACTGCCTGGCCCGCGTCCTCGAGGAGGGCCTGGCGAACGCGCGCAAGCACGCGGCGGGCGCGCCGGTCGAGGTGGAGGTCACGGACCGCGGCGTGCGCGTGCACAACCTGTCGGCAGCCCCCGACCCGGCGCTCGTCGCGACCGGCAGCGGCACGGGACTGCGGGGCCTGGCGGCCCGCACCGCGCTCGTCGGCGGCACCCTCCGTCACGGCCCCTCACCCGACGGTGGCTGGACGCTGCAGGCCGACTTCCCGGCGGCCGCCCGATGACGACGGTGCGCGTCCTGGTGGCCGACGACGACCCGCTCGTGCGGGAGTACCTGCGCTCGACGCTGTCGGCCGAGCCGGACCTCGACGTGGTCGCGACCGCGGCCGACGGCGCCGCCGCCGTCGAGGCGGGCATCGCGCACGCGCCGCAGGTCGCGCTGCTCGACGTGCGGATGCCCGGCGTCGACGGGATCGTCGCGACCCGCGCGCTGCGCGACCTCGATCCGCCGATCGCGGTCGTGCTCATCACCACCCTCGACACCGACGCGGTGCTGGTCGACGGGCTGGCCGCCGGCGCGGCGGGCTTCGTGGTGAAGACCGCCGAGCCGGCGCTACTGGCGTCGGCGGTGCGCACCGCGGCGGCGGGCGGCTCGCTGCTCTCCCCCGACGCCCTGGCCCGCCTCGTGCGCCTCGCCGGCGACCGGCCACGCCGCGACCCGCGCATCGACGCCCTCGGCGAGCGGGACCGCGACGTGCTGCGCGAGCTGGCGACGGGCGCATCGAACGCGGAGATCGCGGCGCGCCTGTTCCTCGCCGAGTCGACGGTGAAGGGCTACGTCTCCGCACTGATGACCCGGCTGGACTGCGCGAACCGCACGCAGCTCGCGCTGCTCGGGGCGGCGCAGTGAGCGCCGACCTTGTGGTGTTGGGTCTCGGGCCGGCGGGGCGCGCGGTCGCGCACCGCGCTGCGGCGGCGGGCCTGCGGGTACGGGCCTTCGATCCCGCGCCGGACGCGCGCTGGCGGCGCACCTTCGGACTGTGGGCCGACGAGCTTCCGGCGTGGCTGCCGGCCGACGTGGTCTCGGCCGTCTCGTCGCCGCAGGTCGTCGTACGGACCCGGCACGACCTCCGGCGCGAGTACGCGATGCTCGACGTGGACGCGGTGCAGGGCGCTATTCCGCTCGACGGGGTGGACGTCCGCGCCGAGCACGCGGGCCGCGACGGGCACGGCGCGGCATTCGTGATCGACGCCCGGGGGCCGGCACCGTCGGCTTCGACGGACGTGCCCCGGCAGACCGCGGCCGGGGTGCTGGTCCCGGCGGGCGCGCACGAGGAGCTGTGGATGGACTGGCGCCCGGCGCCCGGCGTGCCGGACGACGCGCCCGCGTCCTTCCTCTACGCGGTCCGGGTCTCGGGCGACGCTCTGCTGCTGGAGGAAACGTGCCTCGCGGGCGCGCCGGCGGTCACCGTCGACGAGCTGGAGGTACGGCTGCGGGCGCGTCTGGCGACGCGCGGCGTCGCGGCGGGCGCGCTGCACGAGCGGGTGGACTTCCCGCTGCTGCACCCCGGGCCGCGGCGCGGGCGGGGATGGTGCGGGGCCGGGGTGCGCGGCACGACGCTGCACCCGGCGACGGGGTATTCGGTGGCGGGGTCACTGGCCTTCGCCGATGACGCGGTCGCCGCTCTGCAGGACGGCCGGAACCCGGCGACCGCAGACGCGGTGGCGGCGCACCGCCTGCGCGCGGCGGCGCTGGGCGCGCTACTGGGCATGTCCCCTGCTGAGCAGCGCGATTTCTTCGAGGTCTTCTTCGGGCTCCCGGACCGGCGGGTGCGGGCGTTCCTCTCGCCGCGCACGCCGGCAACGACGAACGCCGCAGCGATGGCTGCGGCGTTCGCGGCGGCGCCGTGGGGGCTGCGCCGGCGCCTGGCGCGGGGGGTTGCTCCTGTGGTTACTCCGCGGGCTTCTCGCCGGCGGCATTGACCTCGGCCTGCTCGATGTCGAGCGCCTTGGCCTGGCCGATGAGGTCCTCGAGCGCGGCGGGCGGGAGCGCGCCGGCCTCGTTGTAGACGAGGTTGCCCTTCTTGAAGACCATGAGGGTGGGGATCGACCGGATGTTCGCGGCGGCCGCCAAGCTCTGCTCGGCCTCGGTGTCCACCTTCGCGAAAACCACATCCGGATGCGTCTCCGATGCCTTCTCAAAGGTCGGCGCGAACGCGCGGCAGGGCCCGCACCAGGAGGCCCAGAAGTCGACCAGCACGATATCGTTGCCGGTCACGGTCTGATCGAACTTGTCTGCGGTCAATTCAACTGTCGCCATACCCCCTCCAACGATTTTGCCGACTCCATGATTCCCATTCGCCAAAATGTCGGATGGGATCGCTATTGTCTACTGAGGCGCGCACCCGCGCGCCACATGTACACCGAGTACATCGACAAAGGGGATACACATGACCGACGTGCTTCGCGCAGGAAACCAGCTCGGCCTCGGGGAGACCCTGGACTCCCTCAACGGCGGCTACACGCTGACCCTGCAGAGCGATGGCAACCTCGTGCTCACCGAGGGCGCCGGCACCGTGGTGTGGGCCAGCGCGACCGACGGCAAGGGCGTCGAGCGGGCCAACTTCCAGACCGACGGCAACTTCGTGCTGTACAACGGCGCCGGTGAGGGCGTCTGGTCGACCAACACCGAGGGCACTGGCGCCGACCGCATCGTCCTGCAGGACGACCGCAACCTCGTCGTCTACGCCGGCGACGCCGACAAGTGGGCCTCCAACACCGCTACCGACCAGCCGGCCCCGGCTCGTCAGGCCGCCCCCGAGCCCGAGCCCGTCGCCGCCGAGGCGCCGGCCGCTCCCGCGCCGCGCACCCACACCGTCGCTTCCGGCGACACCCTGTGGGCGATCGCCGAGCAGTACCTGGGCGACGGCAACCGCTACACGGAGATCGCGCAGCTCAACGGCATCGCGAACCCGGATCTGATCAACGTGGGCCAGGTCATCACCATCCCCTGATCGCCGAAGATCACGCTCTGAATCACGCAGCGGCCCGCCCTCGCACCATGCGAGGGCGGGCCGTTGTCGTCGTGGTCAGCGGGTCCGCGGGTGGCAACCGAGCGACGCCGAGACGACGGCGAGCGGCGTACTCGCCAGGCGGAGGTTGTGGCGCTCCTGCGGCGTCATCGTCCAGCGAGCGTGCAGGTGACGGGCGAATGCGAACATGGTGCGGTTCCTTCTCCGGCGGTGCCGGTCGTACGGTGATCCATCGAGTATCGAACCGAACTACCGAGTGGCGCAACGACTATCGCGTTAAGACCGCGTATCGGTCGCGATAACCGTCACTCGCCGCGCAACAGCCCTTTCGCCACGTGCGTCACCTGGATCTCGTTGCTGCCCGCGTAGATCATCAGCGACTTCGCGTCGCGCGCGAGTTGCTCCACCCGGTACTCCGCCATGTAGCCGTTGCCCCCGAAGAGCTGCACGGCCTCCATCGCCACCTCGGTCGCGGCCCGCGAGCTGTACAGCTTCATCGCCGAGGCCTGCGCCAGCGTCGGCGGCTTGCCGGCCCGCGAGGCCTCGATGGCGGTGAACAGCATGTTCTGGACATTGATCCGCGCGATCTCCATCTCCGCGAGCTTGAGCTGGATGAGCTGGAACTTCCCGATCTCCTGGCCCCACAGGGTCCGCGAGCGCGCGTAGTCGATCGACAGCCGCTGCGCCTCGTTGATGATGCCCAGGCTCAGCGCCGCGATGCCGATACGCTCGGCGGTGAAGCCCGCCTTCGCGGAGGCCCCACCGCCGCCCGGCGTCTCCTCCGTCTCGCCGAGTAGCCGGTCCGGTCCGAGCCGCACGTCGTCGAAGAACAGCTCGCCGGTGGGCGAGCTCATCATCCCCATCTTCTTGAAGGCCTTGCCCTGGGTCAGCCCCTCCATCCCCGTATCCAGCACGAACGTGAGCACCTTACGGTCGCGGATCGGCGTGCCGTCGCCCTCGTCGAGCTTGGCGAAGACGACGATCGTGTCGGCATGCGGGCCGTTGGTGATGAAGGTCTTCTGCCCCTTGAGGATGTAGCCGCCGGAGCCGTCACGACGAACAGTCGACTTCATGCCACCGAGGGCGTCAGAGCCGCTGTCGGGCTCGGTGATCGCCCACGCGCCCACCTTCTCCATCGTGACCAGTTCAGGCAGCCAGCGCTTCTTTTGCGCGAGGGTGCCACGGGACTTGATGGTGGACGCCGTCAGGCCCATCGAGACGCCCATCGAGCCGATCAGGCCGAGACTGACGCCCGCCATCTCGACGTTGAGAATGAGGAACATCGACGAACTCAGGGCACTGGAGACCGCGGCCGCAGGCTTCTCCCCCGCCTCCTCGGCGGCCAGCTCGGCCTCGAGGTTCTCGCGGTTGACCTGGTCGATCCCGAAGGTCTGGAGCATCTTGCGCGTGATGTCGTACGGCGGCAGGGCGCCGGTCTCCAGCTCGTCGACGTGCGGGCGCACCTCCTTGTCGATGAACGCCCGCAGGGCGTCGCGCACCATCAGGTCTTCGTCGGACCACTCGAACACCGCAACCTCCATGAATAGAACATGTTCTAGATATTGGGGTCCATCCTCGCACTCCTCCCCGCCCGGTGGTACCCGAACCCCCAGGAAGGCCTTGACCTCAACCATTGTCGAGAAAATAGCGTCGAGGAATGGAGAACTACACGAACGACCGCATCCTGGTACAACCGATCGGCTACTGGGCCAGCATGACCGGACGGTCCGCCGTCACGTTCATCCGCTCCACGCTCGAGCGCCACGGACTCACCCAGCCGCAGTGGTGGGCACTGAACTACATCGCCGACCGCCCCGGCGGCGTCGGCATGAACGAGGTGGTCGAATACCACCGGGGCTTCGTCGACACCGACGACGCACTACGCCCCGATGTCGCCTGCCTGGTGGCGACGGGCCTGCTCGACGACGCCGACGGGGCCCTCACCGTCAGCCCGGCCGGGCAGCGGCGGCGCGACGAGACCTCGCCCGACATCCGCGCCGCACTCGCGCAGATCCGAGACGGGGTCACCGACGAGGACTTCATCACGACGATCCGCACCCTGCAGCGGATGATCGACAACATCGGCGACCGCGCCTGGCACGCCTGAGTCAGTTCACCTTCCGCGCCAACGCGTCCCAGAACGGGGCGCGGAGCACGAACTTCTGGATCTTGCCCGTGGCGGTCCGCGGGAGGGAGTCGACGAAGTCGATCCGCTTGGGGCACTTGTAGCCGGCGAGGTGCTCGCGGGTGTGCGCGATGAGTTCCTCCGCGGTCACCCCGTCGGCCACGACGATCGCCGTGACCAGCTCGCCCCACTTCTCGTCGGGGATGCCGATCACCGCGACCTCGCGCACCGCGGGGTGCAGGGCCAGCGCGTCCTCGACCTCGATCGACGTGACGTTCTCGCCACCCGAGATGATCACGTCCTTCTTCCGGTCGGCGATCGTGAGGTAGCCGCCCTCGAAGGTCCCTCGGTCGCCGGTGTGGAACCAGTCGCCCTCGAGCGCCGCGGCGGTCTCAACGGGCTTGTTCCAGTACGCCGTGAGCGCGTGATTGGTCCGGGTGAGAATCTCGCCGTCCTCGTCGATCCGCAGCTCCACGCCGAGGGCGGGTGCGCCAGCGCGACCGAGCCGTCGGGCGACCTCCATCGGGTCGTCGCCCGCCCACTCGGCGCGCTCGCGGTTCACCGTGATCAGCGGCGACGTCTCCGTGAGGCCGTAGATCTGGATGAACTCCCAGCCCAGCTCGAAGCGCACCCGATGGATCACCCGCGTGGGTGGCGGCGCGCCCGCGCAGACCACGCGGACCGTGCCCGCCCCCGGGATGGGGCCGTCCCACTCGGCGGCCGCGTCGAGCGCGGCGGTCACCACGGCGGGCGCCGCGCACATGATCGTGACGCCCTGATCGCGGACGCGGCGGAGGATCTCGGCACCGTCGACCTTGCGGAGGACCACGTGCTTGATCCCGACGCCCGTGGCGGCGAAGGGCATGCCCCAGCCGTTCGCGTGGAACATCGGCAGGGTGTGCAGCAGCACGTCGTTATCGGTAAGTGCGACGTGCAGCCCGAAGACCGTGGCGTTGAGCCACAGGTTGCGGTGCGTGAGCTGCACACCCTTGGGCCGGGCGGTGGTGCCGGAGGTGTAGTTGATGGTGGCGGTGGCGTTCTCATCGCCGGCCCACGCCACGGGAGAGGCTGTGCCGCCGAAGATCGCGTCGTCGTCGCGGCCGAGGACGAAGACGTGCTTCGCGGTCACGGTCTCGGCGAGGTGCTCGACCTCGGGGTCGAGCAGCAGCACCTCCGCACCCGAGTCCTCCACGATGTACTCGACCTCCGCGGGCGCGAGCCGGAAGTTCACCGGGACCAGGATCCGGCCCCAACCCGAGACACCGAAGAACGAGGTCAGCAGCCGCGCGGCGTTCTGCGAGACGATCGCGACGCGGCCGCCCACGGGGATGCCGAGCTCATCGAGGCGCGCGGCCTGCCCACGGGCCAGGGCCGCCATCTCGGCGTAGGTCTTCTCGCCCCACGACGGCGCCGGCTGGTCCGGCTCGTCGACCATGCCGATGCGGTCGGGATAGACGATCTCGGCCCGGTTCAAGAAGTCACGCACACCCAGATTCACGAACATGCGGCCAGGCTATTGCCGTCGCCTCCGCTCGCGCGGCGGGTTCCGTGAATCCCGGCCGAGTGACCCGGTCCCCCGTTGCCCGCCCGATAGATCCCTGACTAAAGTCAGAGATATGAGCGAACAGGTGGAGCAGGTCCGGCGGTTCAACCGGGCGGTCACGCAGCGGCTCGGCGTCCTGCAGGACCAGTACCTCGCCCGAGACCGGCCGCTCGGGCAGGCACGGCTGCTCTGGGAGGTCGGCCGCTCCGCCGGCGGGATCGGCGTGCGCGAGCTGCGCACCCGCCTCGACCTCGACTCGGGATACCTCAGCCGGCTGCTGCGCGCGCTCGAGGCGGACGGGCTGGTCACCGTCGGGCAGGACGACGGTGACGGGCGTGCCCGGACCGCGCGGGTCACCCCCGCGGGCGCGGCGGAGTACGCCGAGCTCGAGTCCCGGTCCAATGACGCCGCACACGCGCTGCTCGGGCCGCTGTCGGACGGGCAACGCGGGCGGCTCGTCGCCGCGATGGCCGAGGTGGAGCGGCTGCTCGTCGCCTCGCTCGTGCGAGTCGACGAGGTGGACGCGATGTCGGCGGCGGCGCAGTTCGCGGCCCGGGCGTACTACGCCGAGCTCGGCCAGCGGCTGCAGGACGGCTTCGACCCCGGACTCGGCGGCGCGGTGCGCGACGCGGCGATCACGCCACCCGCGGGTCTGCTGCTGGTGGCGACGCTGCGCGCGGAGACCGTCGGCTGCGGGGCCCTCGCCTTCCAGGACGGCGGCTTCGCCGAGGTCAAGCGCGTCTGGGCGGCACCGTCGGTGCGCGGCCTCGGACTCGGCCGGCGGATCATGGCGGACCTGGAGGACCGGGCCCGTGCCGCGGGCGCGCGGACCGTGCGGTTGGACACCAACGGCAACCTCACCGAAGCGATCGGGCTGTACCGCAAACTCGGGTACCGCGAGGTCGAGCGGTACAACGACAACCCGTACGCGCACCACTGGTTCGCCAAGGACCTGTGAACGGCACCACGATGTCACCCCGCCGACACGTGCGCAGTCACCGGTAGGCCCCGCTGGAGCATCCGAACGATCGACGGCGGGGTGAGCAGGCGCAGCTCCCCCGCCGGTGCGGCCGGGGTGTAGCCCTCGAAGCTCCAGCGCAGCCAGGCGCCGTTCCAGCGGAGGAAGGCGTCCGTGCCGTCGGTGATCACGGCACCGTCGGGCGGCGGAACGTTGACAGGCTCGTTCCCGGCCCGGCGCTCGGCGCGCAGCGCCCGGTCCATCACCTTCGGCGTGTTCTCGACCTCGGGGTTCGCGACGGCCCAGAGCCGCTTGAACTCTCGGTAGTCGGCGTTGCGGCACTCGCCGCACGGGCGGTGGCCGGCGGCGTAGGCAGTGGCCTCGTCGAAGAGGAACAGCTGGGTGTACCTGCGTGGGTCCGGCTGCTTCGGCGAGCGGTAGCGGCCGTTGAAGTCGAGCCGGCACGCGATCCACATGGCATTCGCGTGCTCGCGAACGACGATGCCGGTCTCGTCGTGCAGGATTCCGCGGTTGCCCAGGAAAGCACCGCGGGCCGGATCGGCGACGATCCGGCCCCACGGGTCGATCCTGTTGCGCAGCGGCATCGCCGGCGGTTTCTAGACGGTGAAGCCCAGGGCGCGCAGCTGCTCGCGGCCGTCGTCGGTGATCTTGTCCGGGCCCCACGGCGGGAGCCAGACCCAGTTGATCTTGGCATCGGTCGCCAGGCCGGACGAGACGAGCGCGGCCCGGGTCTGGTCCTCGATGACGTCCTGCAGCGGGCAGGCAGCCGAGGTGAGCGTCATGTCGATGAGGACCGCGGCATCGTCGTCGACCTTGAGGTCGTACACCAGGCCCAGGTCGACCACGTTGATGCCCAGCTCGGGGTCGACCACGTCGCGCATGGCCTCCTCGACGTCGAACAGGGTGGGCAGGTTCAGCGGGTTGTCGCCGGCCTGCGCCGGGTCGGCCGCGGTGCCGGCGGCCTCAGCAGCGTTCTCGCTCATGCCGTCTTCTCCTCCGAGTCGATGATCTGGGACAGCGCATCCTTGAACGCCATCCAGCCGAGCAGTGCGCACTTGACGCGCGCGGGGTACTTCGCGACGCCGGCGAAGGCGATGCCGTCGCCGATGAGATCCTCGTCGCCCTCGACCTGGCCCCGGGACTGCAGCATCTCCGTATAGGACTGCAGCATCTTCAGGGCCTCACCGACGGGCTCGCCGATCACCTGGTCGGTGAGGACCGAGGTCGACGCCTGCGAGATCGAGCAACCCTGGCCGTCGTACGAGACGTCGACGACGGTCTCGTGGTCGTCGGACAGGTGCACCCGCAGGGTCACCTCGTCTCCGCAGGTAGGGTTGACGTGGTGGACCTCGGCCTCGAAGGGCTCGCGCAGCCCGCGGCCGTGCGGGTGCTTGTAATGGTCCAGGATCACGTCCTGGTACATCTGCTCCATGCGCATCAGATCACCCCGAAGAACTTCTGGGCCTTGACGATCGCGTCGGCGAGCACGTCCACTTCGGCGGGCGTGTTGTAGACGCCGAAGGAGGCGCGCGCCGTAGCGGCCACGCCGAACCGGCGGTGCAACGGCCACGCGCAGTGGTGGCCGACGCGGATGGCGACGCCCTCGTCGTCGAGCACCTGCCCGAGGTCGTGCGCGTGGATGCCGTCGACCACGAAGGAGACGGCGCTCCCCCGGTCCCGGTTCTCGGTCGGGCCGACGATCCGCAGCCCCTCGATGGCGTCGAGGCGGTCGAGCGCCGTGCCCACGAGCGCGTGCTCGTGCGCGGCGACGTCGCCCATACCGAGGGCACCGAGGTACTTCACGGCGGCACCGAGGCCCACGACCTGCGAGGTCATCGGCACGCCCGCCTCGAAGCGCTGCGGCGGCGCGGCGTAGGTCGAGCCCTCCATCGTGACGGTCTCGATCATCGAGCCGCCGGTGATGAAGGGCGGCAGCTGCGCGAGCAGCGCGCGCTTGCCGTAGAGGACGCCGACGCCGGACGGGCCGTACATCTTGTGGCCCGAGAAGGCCGCGAAGTCCACGTCGAGCTCGGCGAAGTCGACGGGGCTGTGCGGCACGGACTGGCACGCGTCGAGCACCACGAGGGCGCCGACGGCACGTGCCCGCGCCACGAGCTCCGGCACCGGCGCGATCGCGCCGGTCACGTTGGAGGCGTGCGTGAACGCGACGATCTTCACCGAGTCGTCGAGTTCCAGCGAGTCCAGGTCGATGCGCCCCTCGTCGGTGACGCCGTACCACTTGAGCGTGGCGCCGGTGCGGCGGCACAGCTCCTGCCACGGCACGAGGTTCGCGTGGTGCTCCAGCTCCGTGACGACGACGGTGTCGCCCTCGCGCAGGCGATGCCCGCCGAGGACGGCGGCCGAGCGGTCGTCGCCGAGCGTGTACGCCACCAGGTTCAGCGACTCGGTCGCGTTCTTGGTGAACGCCAGCTCGTCCGGCGAGACCCGCACGAACTCCGCGATCGCGGCGCGTGCGTCCTCGTAGGCGTCGGTCGCCTCCTCCGCCAGCTGGTGCGCGCCGCGGTGCACGGCGGCGTTGTGCGTGGTGAGGAACTCCCACTCGGCGTCGAGCACCGGGCGCGGGCGCTGCGAGGTGGCGCCGGAATCCACGTAGACCAGCGGCTTCTCGTCGCGGACCGTGCGGGACAGGATCGGGAAGTCGGCGCGGATCGCGTCGATGTCCAGGGCGGACTTCACCGAGGCGGTCATGCTCCGACGGCCTCGGTGAACTTCACGTAGCCGTTCTCCTCCAGCTCATCGGCCAGCTCGGAGCCGCCCGACTCCACGATCCGGCCGTTCACGAAGACGTGCACGAACTCGGGGTGGATGTACCGCAGGATGCGGGTGTAGTGCGTGATGAGCAGGACACCGCCGTGCTCGCGCTCGGCGTACCGGTTCACGCCCTCCGAGACGACGCGCAGGGCGTCCACGTCGAGACCCGAGTCGGTCTCGTCGAGGATGGCGAACTTCGGCTTGAGCAGGCCCAGCTGCAGGATCTCGTGGCGCTTCTTCTCGCCGCCCGAGAAGCCCTCGTTGACCGAGCGCTCGCCGAACTGCGCGTCGATGGACAGCTCGCCCATCGCCTCCTTGACCTCCTTGACCCAGTGCCGCAGCTTGGGGGCCTCGCCGCGGACCGCGGTGGCGGCCGAGCGGAGGAAGTTCGACATGGAGACGCCGGGCACCTCGACGGGGTACTGCATCGCCAGGAACAGGCCGGCGCGGGCGCGCTCGTCGACGGTCATCGCGAGGACGTCCTCGCCGTCGAGGGTGATGGAGCCCTGGGTCACCTCGTACTTCGGGTGGCCGGCGATGGCGTAGCTCAGCGTGGACTTGCCGGAGCCGTTGGGGCCCATGATCGCGTGGGTCTCGCCCGAGTTGATCGTCAGGTCGACGCCCTTGAGGATCTGGATCGGCTCGGCGTTCTCGTCCGCCTGCACGACGTTGACGTGCAGGTCACGGATTTCCAGAGTGGACAAAATGATTCCCTATCAGTCTTAGACGCCGGCGGTGGCGAGTTCGTTCTCGATGGCTGCGGAGAGCCGCTCACGCAGCTCCGGGACGGAGATCCGGTCGATCAGCTCCTGGAAGAAGCCGCGCACGACCAGGCGACGGGCCTCGTCCTCGGGGATGCCGCGCGAGCGCAGGTAGAACAGTTGCTCGTCGTCGAACCGGCCGGTGGCGCTGGCGTGGCCCGCGCCCTCGATCTCACCGGTCTCGATCTCCAGGTTCGGCACCGAGTCGGCGCGGGCACCGTCGGTCAGGATGAGGTTGCGGTTCAGCTCGAAGGTGTCGGTGCCCTCGGCCTCGGCACGGATCAGGACGTCGCCCACCCACACCGTGTGCGCGTCGGGGAGCTTCGAGGACGGATCGCCCTGCAGCGCGCCCTTGTAGACCACGTTCGACTTGCAGTTCGGCACCGAGTGGTCGACCAGCAGCCGCTGCTCGAGGTGCTGCCCGTCGTCGGCGAAGTACAGGCCGAACAGCTCGGCATTGCCGCCCGGGGCGTCGAACTGCACGCGCGGGGTCATGCGGACCAGGTCGCCGCCCAGCTGGACGGCGAAGTGGCGCACGTGCGCGTCGCGGCCCACGCGGACGTGGTGCTGGGTGACCCACACCGCGTCGTCCGCGAAGTCCTGCGCGTCGATGATCTGCAGCGCGGCACCGTCGCCGAGGATGACCTCGACGTTCTCGGCGACCGTGCCCGAGCCGGTGTGATCGAGCACGACCACGGCGCGGGCGTGCCGCTCGAGCCGCACCTGGATGTGCGTGAAGGCCGTCTTCCCCTCGCCGGGCCCGGCGATGCGAACGAAGATCGGCTCGGCGACCTCGGCCTCCTTGGCGACGGTCAGCACGTGCGCCTCGGTGGTCGACGTGAACGCCTGCGCCGCGACGCGGTCGAAGGGCGTGCCGCCCTGACCGATCCGCTCGTCGGTCCTCGCCACGGTCTCGAAGGAGACGCCCTCCGGCGTCGCGTCGACGGTGGCGGTCACGGCACCGTCGGCCTGCGCGGAGCCGTCGTGGAGGCCCTTCAGGCGACGCAGCGGCGTGAACCGCCAGGCCTCGTCCCGATGGCTGGGGATCTCGAAGGCGGCGACGTCGAAGGACGTGAACAGCGCACCCTTGTTGGCGACGGGGTGGGCCTCGACGGCCTCGTTGAGAGTGTTGCTCACTAGCCCACGGACCCTTCCATCTGCAGTTCGATCAGGCGGTTCAGCTCGAGCGCGTACTCCATCGGCAGCTCCTTGGCGATGGGCTCGACGAAGCCGCGCACCACCATCGCCATGGCCTCGTCCTCGGTGAGTCCGCGGCTCATCAGGTAGAAGAGCTGGTCGTCGGAGACCTTCGAGACGGTGGCCTCGTGGCCCATCGTCACGTCGTCCTCGCGGATGTCGACGTACGGGTACGTGTCGGACCGCGAGATCGAGTCAACGAGCAGCGCGTCGCACTTGACGGTGGATCGGCTGCCGTGCGCGCCCTTGTTGATCTGGATCAGGCCGCGGTAGCTCGCCCGGCCGCCACCGCGGGCGACCGACTTGCTGACGATGTTGCTCGACGTGTTCGGCGCGAAGTGCACCATCTTGGAGCCGGTGTCCTGGTGTTGACCCTCGCCGGCGAAGGCCACGGAGAGCACCTCACCCTTGGCGTGCTCGCCCATCATCCACACGGCCGGGTACTTCATGGTGACCTTGGAGCCGATGTTGCCGTCGATCCACTCCATGGTGGCGCCGGCCTCGGCCTTGGCCCGCTTGGTGACCAGGTTGTACACGTTGTTCGACCAGTTCTGGATGGTCGTGTAGCGGCAGCGGCCGCCCTTCTTGACGATGATCTCGACGACCGCGGAATGCAGCGAGTCCGACTTGTAGATCGGCGCGGTGCAGCCCTCGACGTAGTGCACGTAGGCGTCCTCGTCGACGATGATCAAGGTGCGCTCGAACTGGCCCATGTTCTCGGTGTTGATCCGGAAGTAGGCCTGCAGCGGGATGTCCACGTGGACGCCCTTGGGCACGTAGATGAACGAGCCGCCCGACCACACGGCGGTGTTCAGCGCGGAGAACTTGTTATCGCCCGCGGGGATCACCGAGCCGAAGTACTCCTCGAAGAGCTCCGGGTGCTCACGCAGCCCGGTGTCGGTGTCCATGAAAATGACACCCTTCTCCTCGAGGTCGGCGCGGATCGAGTGGTAGACGACTTCGGACTCGTACTGGGCGGCGACGCCGGCGACGAGGCGCTGCTTCTCGGCCTCGGGGATGCCGAGCTTGTCGTAGGTGTTCTTGATGTCCTCGGGCAGGTCCTCCCAGGACTCGGCCTGCTTCTCCGAGGAGCGCACGAAGTACTTGATGTTGTCGAAGTCGATGCCGTCGAGGTCACTGCCCCAGGAGGGCATCGGCTTCTTCTCGAAGATGCTCAGGGCCTTGAGGCGCTGATTCAGCATCCACTCCGACTCGTTCTTCTTGCCGGAGATATCGGCGACCACGGCCTCGGAGAGGCCGCGCTGCGCCGAGGCGCCAGCGGCGTCGGAATCGTGCCAGCCGTAGCCGTAGGTGCCCAGGGAGGCGATGGTCTCCTCCTGGGACAGCGGGCCGTTCTCGACCGTTGTCATCGAAGCTCCTTAGCGGGTTGCTCGCGGACCACGCGCTCAAGGGGCACGTGGGTGGTGCAGGCGCGGTCACCATTGGCGATGGTGGCCAAACGCTGTACATGAGTTCCCAACGCCTGCTCGATCGCCGAAATTTCGGCCTCGCACAGTTCGGGGAACTCGGATGCGACCTCCGACACCGGGCAGTGGTGTTGGCAGATCTGGACGCCGTTGCCCACTTCTCGGGCATCGGCGGAGAATCCGGCGTCCGAGAGGGCCGCCGCGATCCTACGGGCACCGTCCACCGGGTCCGCGGACTCGGTGGGGCTGATGGTGCCGATGGCCTGCTCGGCCCGGCGCCGCGCGAAGGTGCGCACCGCCTCCTCGCCGCCGACCTCGCGCAGAGCGCGGAGGGCGTCGACCGCCAGGGCGTCGTAGCCCTGGCCGAGACGCCGCCGCCCGGAGGGGGTGAGCAGGAACTCCTTCGCGGGACGTCCCCGCCCCCGGCCGCCCAGGCCCGACGGTGGCGCGACCGTCACGTCGCCCGCCTCGAGCAGATTGTCGAGATGGCGGCGCACGGCGGTGGTCGTGATCCCCAGGGCCTCGCCGATATCGGCCGCGGTGGCCTGGCCCCGGTTCATGAGCAGCCCGACCACGGCGTCACGGGTGTCCCCGTCACGCTGGGCCGAGGAGGCGTGCGCCTCGTGCTGCTCGTATTTCACAACACGATTGTTTCCTAATTCGTCCGGCACTTCCAGCAAGGTCAGGCTAAGCTCAGCGCTCCTCGCCCCAGGGGCGCGCACGACGAGCCGGGCACCGTCTACTCTTGCGGACGTGCGCGCTACCCCCTCTCTCCCGGCTCCTGTGCGCACGTTCGCGGACTACCTCGGCCTGACCAAGCCCGGCGGGGCACCGTCGGGCATCGCGGCGAGCGGCCCCGGGGGCACGGTGAACCGCCTGCACACCGACGAGCAGCAGTACCCGGACCTCAACGCCCAGGAGAAGCGGACGGTCCGGACGATCGCGACCTTCGGCGGCGTCGGCGCCGTGCTCATCGCTTTCGGCGCGCTCGGTGTGGGCTCGTTCCCCGTGGTGCAGAACCCGATCGCCGGGCGCCGGCTGATCGGCCTCATGTTCCGGATGCAGTCGACGGCACTGACGGTGACGATGGTCGGCACCGCGATGCTGATGATCGCGTGGGTGCTGCTGCGCAGGTACACGATCGGCTACCTCAACCCGAACGCCCACGCCGAGCCGGCGCCGCCTCGCCGGCTGACCCGCCGCGGATTCGACCGGATCCTCGCGCTGTGGGTGCTGCCCTTCCTGTTCGCGCCCCCGATGTTCAGTAAGGACGTCTACTCCTATCTGGCGCAGTCGGAGATCACCGCCCGCGGGCTGGACCCGTACAAGATCGGCCCCGCCGCGGCGCTGGGCATCGACCACGTCTTCACCCGCTCGGTGCCGAACATCTGGCGCGACACCCCCGCGCCGTACGGGCCGCTGTTCCTCTACCTCGGCCGCGGTATCACGTGGCTGACCGGCGAGAACATCGTCGCCGGAGTGGTGCTGCACCGTGTGCTGGCCCTGGCCGGCGTAGCGATGATCGTGTGGGCACTCCCCCGGCTCGCGCGCCGCTGCGGCGTGAATGAGGTGGCCGCGCTGTGGCTCGGCGCGGCGAATCCGCTGGTCATCTTCCATCTCATCGCGGGCATCCACAACGAGGCCCTCATGCTCGGCATGATGCTCGTCGGGATGGAGTGGGCGCTCCGCGCGATCGACGCGGGACGCCCCTTCCTCAACGGCTTCACCCCGACCAGAGCGGGCGGACTGCTGACCGCGGGCGCCGCGATGATCGCCCTGTCCGGGCTGATCAAGATCACGTCCGTGCTCGCGCTCGGCTTCATCGGCATGGCACTCGCGCGACGCCTCGGCGGCAGCTTTCCCAACATCGGCGGACGCCTGCGCGACTGGCGGACCGCGCTCGCCGAGTGGAGACCGAACGCGGGCCGCACCCTCGTCGCGCTCGCGACGTCCGCGGGCTTCCTGGTGGTCGTGCTGGTCGTCGTGGTGGTCGTGGTCTGCCAGGCGACGGGCCTGGGCTACGGCTGGCTCGACGCCGGCACCCTCGGCACGGCCAACAAGGTCCGCTCCTGGCTCTCCGTCCCGACGGTGCTGGGCCTCGGGGCCGGGCAGGCCGGAGTGCTGCTGGGCCTCGGCGACCACACCACGGCGATCCTCGCCATCACCAGGCCGATCGCCGCCGCGCTCGCCGCCGTGATCGTGCTGCGCATGCTCATCGCGACGCTGTCGGGCCGGATCCACCCCGTCGGCTCGCTCGGCATCTCGATGGCGGCACTGGTGCTGCTGTTCCCCGTCGTGCAGCCCTGGTACCTGCTGTGGGCGATCGTGCCGCTCGCCGCATGGGCCACCGCGCCCGGCTTCCGTCTGGCCGCGGTCATCGTCTCCGGCGTGATCTCGGTGATGCTCATGCCCAACGGCGGAGAGATCGAGCCCTACGTCATCGCCAAGGCAGGCATGTCGACGGTCGTCATCGTCGCGCTGGCCGTCTACCTGGCCTTCGAACTCCCCCGCCACCGCGAACGCCGCCGCCGCACCGGCCGGGTAGTCTGACTTTCCGTGCCCGCACTGTCCGCGACCTCCGTCACCAAGCGATTCGGCGACGTCGTCGCCGTCGATGGGCTCGATCTCACCGTCGAGCGCGGCAGCGTTCTCGCCCTGCTCGGGCCCAACGGCGCCGGCAAGACCACGACCGTCGAGATGTGCGAGGGCTTCGACTCGCCCGACTCGGGCCGCATCGAGGTCCTCGGCCTCGACCCGGTGGCCGACGCCGCGCGTCTCAAGCCCCGGATCGGCGTCATGCTGCAGGGCGGCGGCGCCTACCCGGGCGCGAAGACCGGCGAGATGCTGCGCCTCGTGGCGGCCTACGCCGCGAACCCACTCGACCCCGACTGGCTGCTCTCGACACTCGGCCTCACCGACGTGGTGAACGTCGGCTACCGCCGGCTCTCCGGCGGCCAGCAGCAGCGGCTGTCTCTGGCCTGCGCGCTCGTCGGCCGCCCCGAGCTGGTCTTCCTCGATGAGCCCACCGCCGGCCTCGACGCCCAGGCGCGCCTGCTGGTGTGGGACCTCGTCGCCGCGCTGCGCCGCGACGGCGTGACGGTCTTGCTCACCACGCACCTGCTCGACGAGGCAGAGGCCCTCGCCGACCGCGTCGTCATCATCGACCGCGGCCGCGCGGTGGCCGACGGCACGCCCGCGGAGCTCACGCGCCTCGGCGCCGAGCACGAGCTGCGGGTGACTGCACCGTCGGGCCTGGACGCCTCCGCTCTGGCCGCCCGGCTGGGCACGGGCTTCACCGCGACGGTGGACAGCACCGACGCGCACGGCTCCGTCTACGTGGTGCGCGGCGCCGAGGTGACACCCACGGTGATCGCCGACGCGGCAGCGCACTTCGCGGCACAGGGCGCCCTGCTGACGGACCTGCGGGTGGGCACGCGGACCCTAGAGGACGTCTTCCTCGACCTGACCGGCCGCGATTTGAGGGGATGACGTGAACCGAGCAGAGCCCCGATTCGCCCCCGGCACCTTCCTGCCGAACCCCGAGGCAGCCCGCCCCACGGCGATGCTCGCCGCACAGACACGCATGGAGCTCACGCTCCTGCTGCGCAACGGCGAACAGCTGCTGCTCACGATGTTCATCCCGATCGCGCTGCTCGTCGGCTTCGCGGTGCTGCCGATCGGCGGGGACGCCACCCGCATCGACGCCCTGGTCCCGGCCGTGATGGCCGTGGCCGTGATGTCGACGGCGTTCACCGGCCAGGCCATCGCCGTCGGCTTCGACCGGCGCTACGGCGCGCTCAAGCGGCTCGGCGCAACGCCGCTGCCCCGGTGGGGCGTCATCGGCGGCAAGACCCTCGCCGTGGTGATCGTGGTGGTCCTGCAGGCGGCGCTCCTCGGCGGGATCGGCTTCGCGCTGGGCTGGCGACCCGAGCCCGTCGGGCTGCCGCTCTGGGCGCCGATCCTCGCGCTCGGGGTCTCCGCCTTCGCCTCGCTGGGTCTGCTGCTCGGCGGCACGCTCAAGGCGGAGGTGGTGCTCGCGCTGGCGAACCTGCTGTGGTTCGTCATGGGTGCCATCGCCTCCCTCGTCGTGGTCCGTGAGCACGTACCGGACGCGGTGCTGGTGCTCGCGCGCCTGTCCCCGTCGGGCTCGCTGACCGAGGCGCTCACCCTCGCGTCGACCACGGGCAGCGTCGACTGGCTCGGCCTGACGGTGCTCGCCGCGTGGGGTGTCGTCGGGTCCGCCGCGGCCGTCCGCCTGTTCCGGTTCACCGGTTAGCCACTACAGGACGTAGTAGCCGCGGGACGCCCACGTACGATGATCGGCGTGTACCAGCTCTTCCTGCGCCTCGTCGACCGCCTGCCGCTCCCCAGCGTGAAGGCGCAGCAGCGGATCGCGCTCGCCGCGCTGCTCTCCCAGGCGCTCATCGCCGTCACCGGTTCGGTGGTGCGCGTGACCGGCTCGGGACTGGGCTGCCCGACGTGGCCCAAGTGTTTCGACGATTCCCTGCTGCCGATCCCGCAGGACGAGGTCCCGTGGTGGCACCAGGCCATCGAGTTCGGCAACCGGCAGATCGCGGTGTGGATCGTGGTCACTACGTCGATCGCGATCGTGCTCGCCGTGGCGCGGGCCCGGCGGCGCCGCGAGATCCTGGTCTACGCCTGGATCCTGCCCTTCTCGACCTTCGCTCAGGGCATCCTCGGCGGCGTCACGGTGCTCACCGGCCTGCGCTGGTGGGTCGTGGGTGCCCACATGCTGGTCTCCTGCGCGATGGTGTGGATCGCCGCGACGCTGTACGCCAAGGTCGGCGAACCCGACGACGGGGTCGAGATCGAGGCGGCGCCCGCCGGCGCCCGGCGGCTGGTCGCCGTCTCCGCGATCGTCATGTCCTTCGTGCTCGCGGCGGGCGTCGTGGTCACGGCCGCCGGCCCGCACGCGGGCGACCGCACCAATCCGAAGGCCATCGACCGGCTCGACGTGTCGATCCCGCTCCTGTCCCTGACCCACGGTCTGTTGGTGGCGGTGTACGTCGCGATCCTGGTGTGGGCGGCCGTGCTCATCGTCCGCGGGCCGTCGAGCGAGGCCGTCCGGCGGCGCCTCAAGATCGTCTTCGCGGTGGTCGCCGCGCAGTCCCTCATCGGAGTGGTCCAGTACTTCACCGGCGTCCCAGCGCTGCTCGTGGTGCTGCACGTGGCGGGCGCGATGTCGGTGATCACCGAGACCGCGATCCTCTACCGGCTCATGCAGGCGCGGGTGCTGCGCGCCTCCGACGTCACGCCCGATAAGCTGGCGGCATGACTGAGCAGGCCCCCGGCAACGTCGTCTCCCGCCTGAAGCGCTTCGCCGCCCAGCACGACGGGGCGACCGCCGTGCTGCAGAACATGGGCGAGGAGGGCGTGCGCATCACGCTCGTCGGCGGCGACGGGATCATGGGCGACCAGATCGTCGCGAACCCCGCGCAGGCGAAGGACGCGGCCGAGAAGGCCGGCCTCGACACCTCCGACTGGGATCGCGAGCTGGTCAGCAAGGCCACCACGGAGCCCGGCCATCACGAGCGGATGGCCGGCTACCGGGCTTCGTCCCGCTAGTACCCGCCCGGCTCCGCGCCCGGTGCGGCCGGGCTCAGGCGCGCTCGTACTGCGCCAGGATCACCCCGATGTCGAACGCGCGGTGCGAGACGAGCCTCCACTGCTGCGGCGCGAAGCCGCCCGCGAACAGCGGAATGCCGTCGCCCGCGGTCACGGGATAGATCTTCAGCGCCAGCCTGTCGACCTCGGGCGCGAGCGTGGCGGCGAGCTTTCCGCCGCCGCACAGCCAGATGTCGCCGCCGGCCTCCTGCTTGAGCGCCCGCATATGTGCGACAGGATCTTCGGCGATCACCTCGACCTCGGGGAAGTCCGCGGCGTCGAGCGACCGCGAGTAGACGATCGTGCGCAGGTGCGCATACGGGTCGTTCACGCCCATGTCGGTGCCCAGCGCGTACGTGGCGCGTCCCATCACGACGGTGTCCCACTTGGTGAGCGGCGGCGTGATGCCCAGCGCCTCGTGCAGACCCGTCGGCAGCCCGTCGCCCCACTCCTCGTTCATCTGCCGCGAGTACTCCTCGTCGACGGGGTAGAAGTCGTACTGGCCCTCGGGGCCGGCGATCCGGCCGTCCAGCGAGACGGCGACGTAGTACACGAGTGAACGCAAGCGAGGACTCCTCGGTCGACGGGATGTGCGGGCCGGATTCTGCGGCCCCGTCGACCCTGCCACACCGCGTGCGGTAGAGATGAGTCATGCGCGCGATCACGGTGACAGAACACGGCGGCCCGGAAGTCCTGACCTACGGCGAGGTTCCGGACCCGGCGCCCGGACCGGGCCAGGTGCTGGTCCGCACGAGCGCCATCGGGGTCAACTTCATCGATACCTATTTCCGCGAGGGCATGTACCTCACCGCGTTGCCGTACATCCCGGGCAGCGAGGGGTCCGGCACCGTGGTCGCGGTCGGCGAGGGCGTCACGAACCGCGCGGTGGGCGACGTGGTCGCCTGGTGCGACGGGCCCGGCTCCTATGCGGAGCTCGTGACCGTGCCGGCGGAGCGCACCGTCGCGGTGCCCGACGGGGTAACACCCGAGGTCGCGGCGTCGGTCCTGCTGCAGGGCATGACGGCCCACTACCTGACCCATGACTCGCACCCGGTGCAGGCGGGCGACACCGTGCTGGTGCACGCCGGCGCGGGCGGCACCGGCCTGCTCGTGACTCAGATGGCGACCGCGCTCGGCGCCCGTGTGATCACAACGGTCTCGACCGACGAGAAAGAGCGGCTCTCGCGCGAGGCGGGCGCCTGGCAGGTGCTGCGCTACGACGAAGACGTCGCGACCCGCGTGCGGGAGCTGACGGACGGCGCGGGCGTCGCCGCCGTGTACGACGGCGTGGGCAAGGACACCTTCGAGGCCTCGCTGCTCGCGACGCGACACAAGGGCATCGTCGTGCTGTTCGGCGCGGCGTCTGGCCCCGTGCCGCCCTTCGACCTGCAGCGCCTCAACCCGCTGGGCTCGCTGTTCGTGCAGCGCCCCACCCTGGCGCACCACGTCGCGACGGGCGAGGACTTCGCCCGTCGCAGCGGCGCGGTGCTCGACGGCCTGCGCGACGGCTCGCTGCGGTTCACGGTCGGTGCGACGTACCCGCTTGCCGAGGCCGGGCGCGCCCACACGGACCTGCAGGCGCGCAGGACCACGGGCTCGGTGGTGCTACTCCCCTGACATCGCTGCCGCGGTGAGCGCGGCACCGTCGGCCGGGCGCGCCGCGAGCCAGCGGCGGTATCGGCCGAGGGCCCGTCGCACGACGGCGAGGTCACGGACCAGCGCGAGCACCGGCAGCACGCCGGGGCGCGGTTCCTTCCCGGCCGCCATGCGCCGCAGCTGGTGGCGGACCTGCGCCATCGAAGCCATGGACGCGAGAGGCTTGTTCTTCCACGTCACGGGCCGCAGGGCGCCGACGGTGCCGTCGCCCGCGCGCCAGCGGGCGGGCAGGTCCGGCGCCACGGACAGCGCGGTCCCAATGCCCACAACCGCGACGTTCTCCGCGAGGACGGCCTCGGCGGTCGCTCGGCGAGTGATGCCGCCGGTGAGCATGAGCGGGATCTCGCTAGTAACCGCGAGGTCTGCGGCGAAGTCGAGGAAGTAGGCCTCGCGCGCGACGCTGCGGGCGTCGCCGGGGCGGCCGTCGGCCGCGGGACCGGTCGCGCGGCCGGTCATTGCGGGGCTCTCGTAGCTGCCGCCCGAGACCTCCACGAGGTCGACGCCGAGCGGCGCGAGCATGGCGATCACAGCCTGGGCATCGGTGGCGTCGAAGCCGCCGCGCTGGAAGTCGGCGGAGTTGAGCTTCACGGCGACGGCGAAGCCGGGGGCGACCTCGTCCCGGATCGCGCGGACGATGTCGAGCAGGAGGCGGGCGCGGTTCTCGAGCGGGCCGCCCCATTGGTCGGTGCGGGTGTTGACCAGCGGCGAGAGGAACTGGGAGAGCAGGTAACCGTGCGCGGCGTGCACCTCGACCCCGTCGAATCCGGCTTCCTCCGCCCGACGGGCGGTCGTGGCGAAGCGGGCGACGGTGGCGCGGATCTGCGCCTCGCTCATGGCCGTCGGCGTGGCGAATCGGCTCGACAGGGCGCTGCCGAGGTCGACGGATTTCGCGGACGGCCCCCAGACGACGCCGGGCATGTCCTTCTGGATCTGCCGGCCCGGGTGGCTGATCTGCATCCAGATGCTCGCCCCGTTCTCCTTGGCGGCCGTGGCCCAGGCCCGGAACGGCGCGAGCGGCGAGCGTGCATCGAGGACGATCGCGCCCGGCCCGGTGAGCGCCTCGGCGTGGACCATGACGTTGCCGGTGATGAGCAGGCCGGTGCCGCCGGCGCCCCAGCGGCGATACAGCTCGACGGTGCGCCTATCGGGCGCCTGGTCCGCGCCCGCGAGGCCCTCCTCCATGGCGGCCTTGGCGATGCGGTTGGGCAGGACGGCACCGGAGCGGAGAGTAAGCGCGGAGAACAGGTCGGACATGGGGCGCCTTTCAAGACGGTGTAAGCATCGCGTGAGCACCGCTTACATTAGCGGCATATGTAAGCGGTGTCAACACTGAGGTAGATTGTCACCATGAGCACCACCTACCACCACGGCGACTTGCCCGGCGCGCTCGTGGGCGCCGCGGTCGAGATCCTCGATGAGGAGGGCGGCGCCACCGACCTGTCGCTGCGAGCCGTCGCCCGGCGCGCAGGGGTGTCGACCGCCGCGCCCTACCGGCATTTCCCCGATCGGGGCGCCCTGATCTCGGCAGTCGCCGCCGTCGGCTACCGCGAGCTGGCGGCGGCCCTGACCGCCGCGTCCCCGGCACCGTCCGGCCCGGACGACCTGGCCGACATCGCGATCGCCTACGTGGACTTCGCCCTGCGGCGCACCGGCCTCTTCCGCGCCATGTTCGCCGAGCCCTGCGGCACAGACCCGGACCGCGTCGAGGCGGTGGACATGATCAAGACGTACCTGACCGGCCTGATCGGGCAGACCCTGCAGGGCGCCGCATCGGATTCCGAGGACACCGCGACGGCGGTCTGGGCCCTGGTGCACGGCCTGGCGTTCCTGCATCTCGACGGCAAGCTCGACGCCTCGTCGCCGCAGGAGGTGCACCGGCGCGTCCGCGCGACGGTGACCGCGGCGCTGGGGATCGCGCAGGCCTGACCTCCGGCGGCTCAGCGGGAGGCGAACTCCGCCAGGCCTGGGCCGGTCAGCTCGGCGAGGTACTCGTCCCGCCCGGTGAGCGCCATGACCAGCGCAACGGTGGGTCCGGCGACCTCCGGTCCGTCGCCGACGGCGAAGGCGCCGTCGGTGGCGCGCAGCCGCAGGTCGCGGGCCCGGGTCGCCGACGGCAGCATGAGGTCGGATCCGGCGTAGAACGCGGCGACGCGTTCGACCACGCCCCCCGGGTACGCGCGGACGATGCCGAGCGGGCGCCGGATGTCCTCGCCGTGCACCACGATCTCGCCGAGCATGGCGGCGACGGGGATCGGAGCCTTCGTCCGGCTCGTGCCCACGCCGCGGAACAGGCGCAGCGTGTCCGCGGGAGCGTCGCCCAGTCGTTTGGCCAGCCGCTGCGCGACGTTGGCGTCGAAGTCGAAGCGATTGCGCAGAACGCCCGCGAACCAGACGGCGGGATTATCGGACGCCCCGGCGGTCAGATGGGCCAGGACGTCGCGCACCGTCAGCCCCGCACAGAGCGACGGGGTGCTCCATTGCTCGTCCGCGAGGGCGCCGAGGTCCTCTGCCAGTGCGGCGCGCTCGGCGAAGATCAGCGGCCAGAGGTCGCGGTCGGAGGCGGCCATCAGTGACCGAGCAACTGCCAGACGGTGCTGTAGTTGAGGATCGAGTCCACCGAAAGCGCGCAGAACAGCACGGCGAGGTAGTTGTTCGACTGCAGGAAGACCTTGAGCGGCTTGATCTCCTGCCCCGCCTTGGTCTGCGAGTACAGCTTGTGCACCGCGTAGAGGAACCAGGCGCCGCACAGCGCCGCGGCGATCGCGTAGACCAGGCCCGCGGCCGGGATCAGCACGAGCGTGGTGATGACGGTGGCCCACGTGTACCAGACCATCTGTCGCGCGACGGTGGTCTCCGGCGCGACGACGGGCAGCATCGGGACGCCGGCCGCCTTGTAATCCTCCTTGTAGCGCATCGCGAGCGCCCAGGTGTGGGGCGGCGTCCAGAAGAAGATCACCAGGAAGAGCACGATCGCCGGCCACTCGATGGTGCCGGTGGCGGCCGCCCAGCCCACGAGGGTGGGCATGCAGCCCGCGGCCCCGCCCCAGACCACGTTCTGGGAGGTCCGCCGCTTGAGCAGCATCGTGTACACGAACAGGTAGAACGCGATCGTGACCAGTACGAGCACCGCGGACAGCAGGTTCGCCATCTGCCACAGCCACACGAACGAGGCCGCGGCCAGGACCAGGCCGAAGATCAGCGCGTGCCGCACGGGCACCGCGTGCCGCGCGAGCGGGCGCCGCTCGGTGCGCTTCATCTTCTGATCGATGTCGGCGTCCGCGACCATGTTGAGCGTGTTCGCCGATGCGGCGCCGAGCCAGCCGCCGAACAGCGTCGACAGGATGAGCGGCAGGTTCACGTGGCCACGATCTGCCAGCAACATCACGGGGATGGTGGCGACGAGCAGCAGCTCGATCACCTTCGGCTTGGTCAGCGCGATGTACGCGAGCACCGTCTGTCCGGCGCGGCCGGCGAAGGACGCGGGGATCGGCGCGGCCGCCGAGCGAGCGTCTGGGGTGTTCGTCCCGTGCCCGCCCTTGAAAACCATCTGTGCCGCACTCTCTTCTGCCGTGTCCGGACGAGACCGGACGTGACGTTCTTCCGCGGCCGGGGCTGACCGACCGCGGGCGGTGTGGCAGCTGCCCCACCGCGGGCCCGCGACCGGCGCCGACCCCATCTACTACGAGCCATGGTAGTCCTCCGACTCCCCGGCGCCGAATCGGGATCGCCGCCGCGAACCGTGGCGGCGGCCACCCGTCGCCTACCCGGTAGTTTCCGCAGACCGTGCATCGCCGCCGAGTAGGGTTCACACTTGAGCACGCACGCCCCCACGACCAGGAGAGTCCGCCAGCCGTGACCAGCACCGCCGAGATCCACACCCTCACCACTCCGCATCACCCCGCCGACTGGACCGATCTCGACACGCGCGCGGTGGATACCGCCCGGGTGCTGGCGGCCGACGCGGTGCAGAAGGTCGGCAACGGCCATCCCGGCACCGCGATGAGCCTCGCTCCGCTGGCCTACACGCTGTTCCAGAAGCTCATGGTGCACGACCCGTCGGACACCCACTGGATCGGCCGCGACCGGTTCGTGCTCTCCTGCGGCCATTCCAGCCTCACGCTCTACACGCAGCTGTATCTGGGCGGCTTCGGCCTGGAGCTGGGCGACCTCGAGGCGCTGCGCACCGAGGGCTCGCTGACCCCCGGCCACCCGGAGTACCGGCACACCCAGGGCGTCGAGATCACCACCGGCCCGCTGGGCCAGGGCCTCGCGTCCGCAGTGGGCATGGCGATGGCCTCGCGCTACGAGCGCGGCCTGTTCGACCCGGAGGCCGCACCCGGCCAGAGCCCGTTCGACCACTTCATCTACGTCATCGCCTCCGACGGCGACATCGAGGAGGGCGTCACCTCCGAGGCGTCCTCGCTCGCGGGCACCCAGCAACTGGGCAACCTCGTCCTCTTCTACGACGACAACAAGATCTCCATCGAGCACAACACCGACATCGCGCTGTCCGAGGACGTGGCGAAGCGGTACGAGGCCTACGGCTGGCACGTGCAGTACGTAGAGGGCGGCGAGAACGTCACGGCGATCGAGGAGGCCACTGCGGCCGCCAAGGCCGTCACCGACAAGCCGTCGATCATCATCGTGCGCACGATCATCGGCTTCCCCGCTCCGAACAAGATGAACACCGGCGGCGTGCACGGCTCCGCGCTCGGCGCCGACGAGGTGGCCGCGGTCAAGGAGATCCTGGGCTTCGACCCGGCGAAGAGCTTCGACGTCGCCCCCGAGGTCATCGCGCACTCGCGCGAGCTGATCAAGCGCGGCCAGGCCGAGCACGAGGCGTGGAACGTGCGCTTCGACGCGTGGGCCGCCGCCAACCCGGAGCGCAAGGCGCTGCTCGATCGGCTCGAGGCCGGCACCCTGCCCGCGGGCTGGGACGCCGAGCTGCCCACCTGGACGGTCGAGGACAAGGGCATTGCGACCCGCGCCGCGTCGGGCGCCTTCCTCGCGGCGGCCGGACAGACCCTGCCCGAGCTGTGGGGCGGCTCCGCCGACCTCGCCGGCTCGAACAACACCACGATCAAGGGCGCCGACTCCTTCGGCCCCACGTCGATCTCCACCGAGGACTGGAACGCGCAGCCCTACGGCCGCACGCTGCACTTCGGCATCCGCGAGCACGCGATGGGCTCGATCCTCAACGGCATCGTGCTGCACGGGAAGACGCGCCCCTACGCGGGCACCTTCCTGCAGTTCGCGGACTACATGCGCCCTGCGGTTCGGCTCGCGGCCCTCATGGACATCGACCCGATCTACGTGTGGACGCACGACTCGGTCGGCCTCGGCGAGGACGGCCCCACGCACCAGCCGGTCGAGCACCTCGCCGCGCTGCGCGCCATCCCGGGCCTGAACGTGGTCCGCCCGGCCGACGCGAACGAGACCGTCGCGGCGTGGAAGGCCACCCTCGAGCGCACGGGCGGCAACGGCCCCACCGGACTGATCCTCACCCGGCAGGGCGTGCCGATCCTGCCCGGCACGTCCGCCGAGGGCGTCGCGCGCGGCGGTTACGTCCTCAAGGACGCCGACGGTGCCACCCCCGACGTGATCATCATCGGCACCGGCTCCGAGGTGCAGCTGGCCCTGCAAGCAGCCGACCTGCTCGCTGCGAAGGACATCAAGGCGCGCGTCGTCTCCATGCCCTCGGTCGAGTGGTTCCACGCCCAGGACCAGGCATACCAGGACAGCGTGCTGCCGCCGTCGGTGAAGGCGCGCGTCGCCGTCGAGGCCGGCATCGCCCAGTCCTGGTGGCGCATCGTCGGCGGCTTCGGCGAGGTCGTCTCGCTCGAGCACTTCGGCGAGTCCGCCTCCGACAAGGTCCTGTTCGCTAAGTACGGATTCACCGGCGAGAACGTGGCCCAGAAGGCCGAGCAGTCCCTCGCCAATCTGAAGGGATAGCGCACACCATGGCTCAGAACCCGAATCTCGCCGCCCTGTACGAGGCCGGCGTCTCCGTCTGGCTCGACGACCTCTCGCGCGGCCTCATCCAGTCCGGCAAGCTTGCGGAGCTCCCGGAGACGGACTCCGTCACCGGCGTCACCACGAACCCGGCGATCTTCCAGGCAGCACTGTCCAAGGGCACCGAGTACGCGGCGCAGGTCGCCGAGCTCGCCGCCCGCGGCGCCGGAGTTGACGAGACGATCCGCACCGTCACCACCGACGACGTCCGCGCGGCGTGCGACGTGCTGGCCCCCGTCTTCGAGCGGACCGGCGGCGTCGACGGCCGCGTCTCGATCGAGGTCGACCCGCGCCTCGCGCACGACACCGAGGGCACCGTCGCCCAGGCGATCGAGCTGCACAAGATCGTCGACCGGCCGAACGTCCTCATCAAGATCCCCGCGACCCTCGCCGGGCTGCCCGCGATCACCCGCGTGATCGCCGAGGGCATCTCGGTGAACGTGACGCTGATCTTCTCGGTGGAGCGCCACCGCCAGGTCATGGACGCCTACCTCGACGGCATCGAGGCGGCGGCCGCCGCCGGCCGGAACGTGGCCGACATCTACTCGGTCGCCTCGTTCTTCGTCTCCCGCGTGGACACCGAGATCGACAAGCGGCTCGAAGCGATCGGCACCGACGCGGCGCTCGCACTGCGTGGCAAGGCCGGCCTCGCCAACGCGCGCCTGGCCTACGCCGCCTACGAGGAGATCTTCGGCGCGGCCCGGTTCGCCGCGATCGAGGGCGCGAACGTGCAGCGCCCCCTCTGGGCGTCGACCGGCGTGAAGAACCCGGCGTACAAGGACACCCTGTACGTCGCGGAGCTGATCGCCCCGAACACCGTCAACACCATGCCCGGCGCCACGATGGCGGCGTTCGCCGACCACGGCACGGTCACCGACGGCACGATCATCGGTCGCGCGGAGGAGTCGGCGCAGGTCTTCGCCGACCTGCAGGGCGCGGGCGTCGACCTGTCGGCCGTCTTCGAGCTCCTCGAGACCGAGGGCGTGGAGAAGTTCGAGCAGGCCTGGCAGCAGCTGCTCGACGCGACCGCCGAGCAGCTCAAGACCGGGGCCTAATACCCGGTGACCTGGACGAAGCGCGCCGCCGCGACCACGGAACGACACCAGACGGATGGGACCCGATGATGCTCGGCAATCCCCTTCGGGACCCGAAGGACCGTCGGCTACCGAGGATCGCGGGGCCCTCGTCCTTGGTGATCTTCGGTGTCACCGGCGACCTGTCGCGGCGCAAGCTGATGCCCGCCGTGTACGACCTCGCTAACCGCGGCCTCCTCCCGCCCGGCTTCTCGCTGGTGGGCTTCGGCCGCCGCCCGTGGACCGACGAGGACTTCGCTGCGACGGTCCGGGAGGCCGCGAAGGCGCACTCGCGCACCGAGTTCCGCGACGATGTCTGGGAGCGTCTGGCCGAGGGCATCCGGTTCGTCCAGGGCGCCTTCGATGACGACGACTCCTTCGACCGGCTCTCCACGGCGCTGGCCGACCTGGACGCCGAGCGGGGCACCGGCGGCAACACCGCGTTCTACCTCTCCATCCCGCCGGACGCCTTCCCCACGGTGTGCGAGCAGCTCAAGCGCTCGGGCCTGGCGGACCAGTCCGAGGGCTGGCGGCGCGTGGTGATCGAGAAGCCCTTCGGGCACGACCTCGAGTCCGCGCAGAGGCTCAACGCCGTCGTCAACGACGTCTTCGCCGAGCAGTCGGTCTTCCGGATCGATCACTACCTCGGCAAGGAGACGGTGCAGAACATCCTGGCGCTGCGCTTCGCGAACCAGCTGTTCGAACCGACGTGGAACAGCCACTACGTGGACAGCGTCCAGATCACCATGGCCGAGGACATCGGCCTGGGGGGCCGCGCGGGCTACTACGACGGCATCGGCGCTGCCCGCGACGTGATCCAGAACCACCTGCTGCAGCTCATGGCCCTCATCGCGATGGAGGAACCCACCAGCTTCCATCCGGCGGAGCTGCAGGCCGAGAAGATCAAGGTGCTCTCGGCCACCTCCCCCGTCGAACCCCTCGCAGAGACCTCCGCGCGCGGCCAGTACGGGCCGGGCTGGCAGGGTAGTGAGAAGGTCGTGGGTCTCCTCGAGGAGGAGGGCTTCAGCGAGACCTCCACCACGGAGACCTACGCCGCGATCACCGTCGAGATCGCCTCCCGGCGGTGGGCGGGCGTGCCCTTCTACCTCCGCACCGGCAAGCGACTGGGGCGCCGCGTCACGGAGATCGCGCTGATGTTCAAGCGCGCGCCGCACCTGCCCTTCGACGACACCATGACCGAGGAGCTGGGCCAGAACGCGCTCGTCATCCGCGTGCAGCCCGACGAGGGCGTGACCCTCCGGTTCGGTTCCAAGGTGCCGGGCAGCTCCATGGAGGTCCGCGACGTCAACATGGACTTCAGCTACGGCGAGGCCTTCACGGTGAGCTCCCCCGAGGCCTACGAACGGCTGATCCTCGACGTGCTGCTGGGCGAGCCGTCGTTGTTCCCGGTGAACGCCGAGGTCGAGCTGTCGTGGAAGATCCTCGACCCGGTACTCGCACTGTGGGCCGAGGGCGGCAGGCCCGAGGAGTACGAGTCCGGGACGTGGGGCCCGGAATCGGCCGAGAAGATGCTGGACCGGACCGGAAGGACGTGGCGGCGCCCATGATTCTCGATCTGCCGGACACCTCCACCCAGGACGTCTCGAAGCAGCTCGTCCGCCTGCGCGAGTCGGGCGGCGCGGTCACCCTCGGCCGCGTGCTCACGCTCATCATCTCCGCCGAGGAGGGCGAGCCCACCGAGAGCGCCATCGAGGCCACCAACGCCGCGTCGCGCGAGCACCCGTGCCGCGTGATCGTCGTGGCCCGCGGCCCCCGCGCGGAGCGGACCCGCCTCGACGCGCAGATCCGCGTCGGCGGCGACGCCGGCGCGTCGGAGGTCGTGGTGCTGCGCCTGTTCGGCGAGCTCGCCGACCACGGCGCCTCGGTGATCGTGCCCTTCCTACTCCCGGACACGCCGGTCGTCGCCTGGTGGCCCGGCGCCGCGCCCGCGGTGCCCTCGGCCGACAAGGTGGGCGCGCTCGCGACCCGCCGCATCACCGATGCCACCGCGTCCGACGATTCCGTCGCCGTGCTCGCGCGGCGCCGCGACGGCTTCGCGCCGGGCGATTCGGACCTGGCCTGGTCGCGGATCACCCCGTGGCGTGCGCTCCTCGCATCGGCGCTGGACCAGCCGCCGTTCGAGCCGATCACGTCTGCGGTGGTGACGGGACCGTCGAACAGCCCCGGCATCGACCTGCTCGCGGGATGGTTGCGGGCACAGCTCGGCGTGCCCGTGCGGCGCCGCGCCGGCAGCTTCGAGGTGCAGCTCGACCGCGCGAGCGGCCCGCTGCGCCTGGAGTTCGACCAGAACTCGACGGCCGTCCTTGTGCGTCCGGGCCAGCCCGACGGTCGCGTCGCGATCCGCCGGCGGGACGTGGCCGACTGCCTCGCGGAGGAGCTGCGCCGCCTCGATGACGACGACATCTACTACACGGCGTTGGGCGGCGTGTCCGACGTGGACCGATCGGAGATGCCCTGATGACCGAGCCCACCGTCCGCACGTTCGACGATGCTGACGCCCTCGTCGCGGCGGCCGCGGACGACCTCGTCGCCGTGATCGAGCAGGCGCAGGCCGAACGGGGCTTCGCCTCCATCGTCCTGACCGGCGGCACCAACGGCAACGCCCTCTCAGCGGCGCTGCGGGACAAGGTAATCGACTGGTCGCGCGTCGACGTCTTTTTCGGCGACGAGCGCTTCGTCGCGGGCGACGATCCCGACCGGAACGTGCTGCAGGCCGAGGACGCACTGCTCGCGCACGTGCCGATTCCGGACGCGAACGTCTACCGCTTCCCCGCCTCGGACGAGTTCAGCGGCGACGGCGAGCTGGCCGCCCGCGTCTACGCGAAGCGCCTGGCGGACAACGCCGCCGCCCGCGGCAACGCCGTCACGGCGGGCGCGGGCACCGCGCCGCGGTTCGACGTGCACCTGCTCGGCATGGGCGGCGAGGGCCACATCAACTCGCTCTTCCCTGACACCGACGCCGTCCGCGAGACGAAGGCCGTCGTGGTGTCGGTCGGCGACTCCCCCAAGCCGCCGCCGCGGCGCCTCACACTGACCCTGCCGGCGGTCGCCGCCGCACGCCACGTGTGGCTCCTCGTTTCCGGCGCCGAGAAGGCCGAGGCCGTGGCCGCCGGGGTCGGCGGGGCGTCGCCCGAGGACTGGCCCTGCGCCGGCGCGCACGGCTCCGAGGAGACCGTCTGGTACCTCGACGGTGCCGCCGCGTCACGACTCGGCTAGGACTGCTCGATCACGATCGTCGGGACGCCCAGCGCGGGGTCCTTGACCGTTGCGACCCGCGTGCCCGGCTTCGCGCCGCGCCGCACGTCGCCCACGGTGATGCCCTGCTCGGTCAGACGGGCGCGGGTCGCATCCGCGTCGACGGTGCGCCACGCCACGCCCCACACGGCGTCCGGGCCGGCGAGATTCACATCCTCGCCCTCCTGCAGCACTACCTCGACGAGCAGGTCACCGCGGCGGAAGAACAGCTGGTGCACGCCCCACGACTGGACCCGGTCGAGGCGCAGGTCGAAGTCGAGCCGGCCGCACAGGGTGGCGATGATCCGGTCGCGGTTCGGCGATGTGAGCACGACGTGATCCACGCCGGTGATCTCCGCGCCGGGCACGGCGCCGGGTACCGTCGGACCGGCATATCCGAGGACGAGTCCGTCGGCCGCACCGGCGAATCCGGTGCTGACGTCCGTCAGGGTGAGCCCGCGGCGTTCGGCGAGCTTCGCGGCCAGGGCAGCGTCGTCCGCCGCGACGAGGAGGCCTGAGGCGCCCGCCCACGACGGTGCGCCGATGGCGATCTCAATCCCCTCCGCGGTGTAGCGCTCCGCGGCTTCGGCGCCGAGGAGCCGCGCATGGGCGGCCCGCGCCTCGGCCGGGACGTCGAGGATGACCAGGTCACGTGCAGCTGTGGAAGTCACCCCGCCATCCTGCCGCATGTGATTCACGCGGGCTGCGTGCCGGTCCAGGTAGTCCAACCGTCACCCACGGCCTTGATCCCGCTGGCGCCAGCCGACGCTGCGGCCTCACCGACGGAGGAGATCGGTCTGTTGCCCGCGAGGTGGAACGCTGTCCGGATGACGACTCCGTCATCAACTGCGCGCGTCGTCGCCGCGGCGACGTTCTCGATGCCGGTGCCGGCGCGCTTCAGCGCCCGCGCGGCCGTGCCGAGGGCGGAGACCTTGTCGGCGAGAGCCTCCAGCTGCGTGGTGAGTTTGCGAAGCACCCCGGCGAATTTCTGTGCGAGGGTGGCACCGCGCAGAAGGATCGTGTTCGTCGCTGCCACCACGGAAGCGCCGCCGGTGGGAATCGACGTCGCCGTGGCGGCCGCGTAACTCGCCGCTGCCCACGCCGCAAGGGACGCGAGCTCGTCTCTGATGAAGTTGCGGACCTCGACGACGAGAGCTCCCGCGATACTCAAGCCGGTCGCGGCGGCTCGCGCCGCGGTACCGAGCGCCTCACTGTGCTCGGCAAGGGCCGTCGTGGCCGTGCGGTAGGCGTCGGCGTCGACGCCCGACCACCCGGATGACGTCGCGGACGACGCGGTCCGTACGTCGTCGGCGACCCCGGCGAGCGGGGTCGCGACCTTCTCCGTCCACACTTCGCTCAGGTCCTCGATCTTGTCCGGATCTCCGGACACGGCGTCCAAGGAGGACTTCAGCGCCGGGATCGCCTCGATGACCCAGCCCACGCCTGAGGCGAAGAAGGTTCCGATCGGATCCTGCACCGCGCTGCTCACTTCGGAGCCGATGCTCACGACCGCGGCGAGCAGCCCCATCGCGCTCTGATCCTCGACAACGGCCTCCGCGGCGTCGACCACGGCTTCGGCGAGCGGAATCCCGGCGACGGCGTCGCCGACGGTGCCGATCACACCGTCGCCGCTCATCGTCGCCCGGTTTCCGTCAGCGCGGTCGCGCCGCCCCGATCCGTCTCCTGGTTCACCATGATGTTTCGCCGGAACTCGGCACGGTGCGTCTCGAGTTCGCCGCCATGCGTGGAGACCGATTCCGTGAGGTCGTCGAGAGCGTTGTTCACCCGGGTGGCCAGCCATCCGAAGAGGGCGCCGTAGTCACCGTCGCCCACCCGGTTCGACGCCGACGTCGTCCCGGCGGCACTGACGGTCGTCGCGATCGTGGTCAGAGCATTCTCATGAGCGACAGCGGTGGCCGGCGTGATCACACAATCCGTCACCGCTCGGCCTCCCCCGTGTACTGATCCCAGAAGTCGAGCTCCGGATAGAACTCGGTGGCGATCGAGTGGACCTCCCTGGCCGCTGCCTTCTCGGCCAGGGAGGCCGCCGTCATGATCTCCGCGCTCAGAGCCTCCCCCGAGTACTCCATCGCGCGTCCCGCGATCACCACCCCCGCGAGCCGTCCCCCCATCCCGACGGTGACCCGCACGTCCCCCCGTGCGGCCGTCCCGCTGCCCGAAACTCGGGCCAATCGCTCACGGACCTCGTGCGCCTGCTCGAACGTCTTCTCCGCGTGAGCGACGTCCGTCCAGACCTGCGGTGTCGTCTCCAACTCGTTCCCCCGATCTCGTTGGTTTTTCCTCCGCATCAATTAGACGCACCGGCTCCATGATCGGTTCCGACTTTCTGTTCCCGCAGGTAGGAGACTCTCCATAGCCAACGAAAGCCCCCGAAGCCGAACAATTGTCATCGCAACGACACCGCGCGCGGACAAGCAGATGCGATCGTTGCCACCCTCGTCCAGCACGATTGCTCGAATGCGGCTATCGGGACAGACGGTCGTGCAGCCAGCTGATGGTCTGCATCCCGAACAGGTCGGTCCCCCACCCGTAGAGGTCTGTGATCATCTTGCTCATGCTGCAGTCCGTGGGGCGGTAGGAGACGTCCGTTCCGCCTCGACGCCACGTTGTGGTGAGCTTGCGCGCGTCCTCGGCGGGAACCAGGGACATGAAGGAGTCGTCCTTGGCGCACGACGTGATCAGGACGGGTGCGGCAGGCGTGGGGCCGCTCGCTGTCAACAGGTCGTTGTCGTCGAACGCGCGCTGGAAGGTCGGCTGCAGATCCGGGGTCTGACCGTTGCGGAACAGAGCTCCGAGCGGCACGAAGGGCATGGCGAAGTACACCGACTGGCATTGGGTACGGAAGATGTCGGCGATCGCCTTACCCACGGGATTGAGCTGCTCGTCGACTTTCATCTCGGGGTACTCCGGCTCGAGACCGAGGAGTGTCGCGAACGCGAAACCCGCTCCGAGGGAACCTGTCGAGGTCTTCATGAACGTGCGCTGGTCCACCACCATGCCCTCGAGCACCGTCGCCTTGACCCGGAGGTCAGGGGCGTACTGCTTCGCCGCCGTAGCGGCGGTCGCAGCACCGACACCGCCGCCCGCAATCCCGAACAGGCCGACCGGCGCGTCCTTCGACAGGCCCGCCTCCGTGAGCTTCTGCGCCGCTCTGACACCGTCGAGGAGCGCGTGGCCTGCGAACTTGCTGGCGAAGACGCCATGCGGCGTTCGGTCGGCATCGTTGCCGACGTCGCTGATCGCGACTGCATCGCCATTGCCGAGCATCAGAGCGAGCGGTCCGAGCGCCGACCACGAGGCGCCGTCGATCGGATTCTTGCCTGTCCACTGCGTGCTGGGGTGGCAGCCCCAGCCGACGGAGTCGTTCGCCTCTTGATAGCCGATGATCGACTTCTCCCGGTTCGGGTTCCCTGTCTGCGGAATCATCACGATGCCGGTCGAGATCCGCCGTGAGGTGCCGTCGATCCCTGTGGTGACGTACATGGTGCGCCAGGCGTCGAGGCGCCCCGGCTTCACTCCCGTGAACATCACGTCGACCTTCATCGCCTTGAGAAGCGTGCCGGGCCGATCGGAATCCTTCAGCGCGGGCTCCATGTAGAAGGGATCGTCCTCAGTGAGCGCTGTGAAGATCTCCTCCGGCGATCCCGGTCGTGCCGACGTCAATGCACCCGCGACGTAGCCGTTGAACACCTTCTCGAGGCTCGGTGTCGAGGGCTCGACGGGCGGAGCGGTGGGCGTGGCCGGCTCGGCGAAGGCCGCCGGCGCCATCGTCGTGGCTGTCACGCACAGCGCAACGACCGCGACCACGAATCGCGGGAGACGCGACGGGGCCTGCCCGAGCTTAGGCGATTTTTGCGATCCAATACCCAACGTCATTTCGGTGAGTGTACAGATGCAATGATGCGTCCATGGCATCACTCATCATGCGCAATACTCGCGCCATCGCGCCCCCCGCTCGACGGCTACGTGGAGTGCTCGCGGCGAGCGCCGTAGCGCTGGCCGGCGCACTCGCCATCCCGTCCGTGCCCGCCGTGAGCGCGGCACCGTCGTATCTGGATATGACGATGACGAACCGCGACGCCTCGACTGCTCCCGGCGGACTGAACCCCGCCCTGCCCACGACCCTGGCACCCCTCACACGCGCGCTCGGCGACGCACGGCGCGCGGGAACTCCGGCGAAGCGCTACGCCACACTGCTGCAGCAGTACTGGCTCGTGCGGTCGACCGAGCGTGCCGGCATCGACCTCGCCGCCTGGAATCCCCGCGCAGGAGTCGGCGCGAACTACGACAACCTCAACAAGTCCTACGCGCTGTACGAGCAGCTCCAGTTACAACACCGCGAACTGCGGTGGGCGGGCCAGGGCGGACAGGTGGGCGCCGACTTCGGAGGAGGCCTCCTGGACTTCGAGATGGCGGGTGCGGCGTTCAGCCTCCCCGGGCTCCAAGGCGCCGTCAACGAGATCGACAAGGTGCTCACTGACAGGCTCGGGCCGCAGGCGATCTCGCTCCTACCCACGGGGATGGCCGCATTGCTGCGCGCCGCGCGAACGATCACCCCGCAGGATCTGAACTGGAGTATCGGGATGATCCTGGTCATGCAGAAGAACATCTACTCCGACCTGATGCCCATGCACATCGCCTACTCCGAGAAGGGCATTGCGGCACTGGAGGAGATGCACCGAGCGGGCCTGTTCGATGACGCGATCATGGCGGCGTGGCGCGACGTGGCCTCGGGCGACGAAGCGCGTATCACGGCGGGCAACGCGGCCCTGCTGCGTCGCGAGCAGCGGGACAACATCGGCGCGCAATGGGACCAGGTTCGACGGTACAAAGGCGACGTGGGTGAGGCCATCACCTACCTGTCGACCGTGGCGGGATCGCCGTCCGTCGCCGGCGTGATCCCGCTACGCGAGTACCGCCCGGTGCGGTACACCGTGATCGCGCAGAACGGGAAGCGGGCCGTGGTCACTCTGCCACTGCCGAGTTGGAACTGGTCCGTCTTCTCCGAGCGCTGGGACTACATCACCGAGCAACTGGTCCCGAAGTACCAATGGACGTTCAGGAACGACTGGGCGTCACTCGAGCGGACCTTCCGCACCCCGTACGAGGTGCAGATGCAGTCCCACCGGCCGATCGCATCGCTGCCGCAGATGCTTACTTCTCTGGTGAACGGCCTGAAAGTGGACTACCCGTAGGCGTCGTCGGCCTGCAGGTCAGCATCAAATCCTGCACCCGTGCTTGTTTTCGTCGATCCGGTTCTGATTAAGTGGTGCGGCAACCCTCCGCAGAAAGGTGGTCACCCCAATGGCCGCACGCCGCCGCTCGAGCTGGATGAACGACGAGCTCGACGCCCTCCGCGACCTCGCGGACAAGTTCCTGTCCAAGGAACTCACCCCCAACATCGAGAAGTTCGCCGAGCAGCACCACGTCGATCGCGACCTGTGGAACAAGGCCGGCGAGCTCGGCCTGCTGTGCCTATCCATCCCCGAGGAGTACGGGGGCGGTGGCGGCGACTTCCGGCACGAGGCGGTGCTCATCGCCGCGCAGGCGCAGGCCGTCGACACCAGCTGGGGCGTCTCGCTGCACAACGGCATCGTCGCGCACTACATCCTCGCGTACGGCACCGAGGAGCAGAAGCGGACCTGGCTGCCGAAGATGGCCTCAGGCGAGGCCGTGGGCGCCATCGCGATGACCGAGCCGGGCACCGGCTCGGACCTGCAGAGCGTGAAGACCCGTGCCATCAAGACCGGCGACGAGTACGTGATCAACGGCAGCAAGACGTTCATCACCAACGGCCAGCAGGCCGATATCGTGGTCCTAGTCTGCAAGACCAACCCCGACGAGGGCGCCGCCGGCATCTCGCTGATCCTGGTCGAGGCCGACCGCGAGGGCTTCCGCAAGGGCAACATCCTCAACAAGATCGGCCAGAAGGGACAGGACACGTCCGAGCTCTTCTTCGACGACGTCCACGTGCCCGTCGCGAACCTGCTCGGCACCGAAGAGGGCCAGGGCTTCTACCAGCTCATGCAGCAGCTGCCCCAGGAGCGCCTCATCATCGGCCAGGCGTGCGTCGCCGGCATGGAGGTCATCTTCGAGGAGACCCTCCGCTACACCAAGGAGCGGGAGGCGTTCGGCCGGCCCGTCTTCGGCTTCCAGAACACCAAGTTCAAGCTCGCCGAGGTGCACACCGAGACCACGATCGCCCGCATCTTCGTGGACGACTGCATCGAGAAGCACATCAAGGGCGAGCTCGACATCCCGACGGTCGCCATGGCCAAGTGGTGGACCTCGGACCGCGCCCAGCACGCGGCCAGCGAAATGATGCAGCTCTTCGGCGGCTATGGCTACATGGCCGAGTACCCCGCTGCGCGGTTCTTCGTCGACAACCGGGTGAACATGATCTACGCGGGCACGAACGAGATCATGAAGGAGATCATCGCGCGCACGCTCTGAGCACACGAGATCCCCGGCGCCCGGGTGTCATCCGTTCGGATGACACCCGGGCGCAGCCGTCGGTCGGGGACCGACGCATCCGGTCGTCTGTCGCCCCGCGCTACGAGTCGGGCTCCCCTTACCTGCTCGGCGTCGGGCTCGGGGGCAACCACAAGGCCGACATCCGCGGTGAGATCCGCACACGAGCGAGAACTGACGTCTCAGCGCTGGAGCGGCGACAGCTTCCGCTGCGCGGCCGGGATCACCAGCGCGAGCACACCGCGCACGACACCCTTGGCGATATCAAGGTTGTCGAAGTAGTCGCGCCACAGCACGATCCGGCCGTCGTGGACGTCGAACCGTCCACACACCCAGAACCGCACGCGCAGCGAGCCCACCCGAAGCTCATCGATGCGCTCAGTGAGGACGACGGCACCGTCGGACGAGATGGAGGTGACCTCCACGCCGAAGCCGAGGGCCGGCTGCGCGAGCAACCGGATCACCCGGCCCGCGCGGTTGCGCCCGCGCAGGGTCGCGAGGCCCACGTTCGTGTAAACCACGTCCTCGTCGAAGGCGGCGACCGCCTCCTCCGCCCGACCGTCCTGCATATCGGCGAGGAAGGTCAGTACCGTCGCCCGTTCGTCCTGCACCACTACGTCAGTCATGCGGCCGACAGTACCGCCGCGCGGCGCCCCCGTCCTCCGCCCTGGGGCGGAGACGCTAGCCCGAGTTGCGCAGCGCCGTCGCGAGGCCGTTCATGGTCAGCAGGATGCCGCGCTGGACCAGCGGATCCTCGTCGCCCGCACGGTACCGACGCAACAACTCCACCTGCAGGTGATTGAGCGGCTCGAGGTAGGGGAACCGGTTGAAGACGGAGCGTTTGAGGGCGTGGTTGTCGGCGAGCAGGTCGTCGGTCTCGGCGATCGCGAAGTACATCTCGATGGTGCGGCGGTGCTCGTCGGCGATCTTGCCGAAGACGCGCTCGCGCAGCGCCGGGTCCGGCACGAGATCCGCGTAGCGGGCCGCCAGGCCCAGGTCGGACTTGGCGAGGACCTGCGCCATGTTGGAGAGCACCGACCGGAAGAAGGGCCACCGCCGGTACAGGTCCCGCAGCCGGTCCAGGCGGGCCGGGTCTCCCCCGATCCACGTCTCGAACGCCGTTCCCGTGCCGTAGAAGCCCGGCAGCATGACCCGCGACAGCGACCACGCCATCACCCACGGGATGGCGCGCAGGTCGGAGATCTTCGACGTCTGCTTCCGCGAGCTGGGCCGCGAGCCGATGTTCAGCGAGCCGATCTCCCCCACGGGCGTCGCGGTCGTGAAGTACTCGACGAAGCCCTCGGTGCGGTGCACGAGGTCGCCGTAGGCGTCGCGCGCGAGGGCGGCGAGCTCATCGAGCACCGCGTACGCGTCCTCCGCGTCGTCGCCGAGGCCCTCGACGTCCAGCAGCGAGGACTCCAGCGTCGCCGCCACCAGGGACTCCAGGTTCCGCACGGCCAGTGCGGGTTCGGCGTACTTGGCGGCGATGATCTCGCCCTGCTCGGTGAGCCGCAGCGAGCCGCGGACAGCGCCCGGGGGCTGCGCGAGGATCGCGTCGTAGCTCGGCCCGCCGCCGCGCCCGACGGTGCCACCGCGGCCGTGGAAGAGCCGCAGCGTGATCCCGGCGTCCCGCGCCATCGCAACGAGGTCCAGCTCGGCGCGGTACAGCGCCCAGTTGGCCGCGAGGTAGCCGCCGTCCTTGTTGGAATCGCTGTAGCCCAGCATGATCTCCTGCAGCCCGCCCTTGCCGTCGACCAGCGAGCGATAGGCCGGCACGGCGAACGCGGCGCGCATCGTCGCCGCGCCTTGTTGCAGATCCTCGATCGTCTCGAAGAGCGGGACGATGTTGACCGGGCAGTCGGCGCCGCCGTCGGTGTCGGGGCGCAGTAGCCCCGCCTCCTTGAGCAGCACCGCGGCCTCGAGCAGGTCGGAGACAGAGGTGCACATCGAGATGATGTAGTTCGGGATCGCCTTGGCGCCGAGGGATTCCACGGCGCGCGCCGCGGCCCGGAGCACGCCGAGCTCCTTCGCCGTCTGGTCGGAGAACTCCGCGCCCGGTCCCACGAGCGGCCGCCGCAGGCGGAGTTCGGCGGTGAGCAGGCGCACCCGGTCCTCCTCGTCAAGGGCCGCGTAGTCGGCGTGCACGCCGGCCCACGCGAAGAGCTCCGCGACGGTCTCCTCGTGCACGTCGGAGTTCTGCCGCATGTCGAGGCCTGAGAGGTGGAAGCCGAAGGTGTTCACGGCCTCCCGCAGCGACTGCAGGCGGTCGTCGGCAATGAGGCCGTCGCCGCCGGCCCGCAGGGAGGCGTCCACGACACTCAGGTCAGCGAGCAGCTCCGACGGTCCGCCGTAGGGCTCGGCCCCGATGTCGGTGCGCGCGTCCAGCTGCTCGTCGAGCAGCCCGTCCGCCGTGGCGGTGAGGCGGCCGCGGATGCCGTGCAGCGCGCGTCGGTAGGGCTCGTCGGCGCGGCGCGGAGAATCGTCCCAAGCGGCAAGGGCCAGCAGCTCGTCGGCGACGGTCGTGAGGCGGGAGCTGAGCGCGAGCTCCTGCTCCAGTTGCAGCAGCTCGCGCAGGTAGTGCCCGATGGCGGTGGCGGCGGCCCGCCGCGAGGCCATGGTGACCACCTCGTCGGTGACGTACGGGTTGCCGTCGCGGTCGCCGCCGATCCACGATCCGGGGCGCACGATGGGCTCGGACAACAGGTTCGTCCCGGGGTACAGCTCGCGCAGTCGGATCCGGGCCTCTCGGTTGATCGCGGGCATCACCTGCAGGAAGGCGGAATCGAAGTACCGCAGGCCGTTCTCGATCTCGTCCTGGATGCGCAGCCGCTCGAGCCGCACCAGCGCGGTGTCCCACAGGGTGAGGATCTGGCGCCGGAGCGCGACCTGGGTCTGCTCCTCCTCGCGCGCATCCAGCTGGGTCCGGTCGCGGTAGCGCATGAGCTCGGTGATCCGGTGCTGGGTGTCGAAGACGGTGCGCCGCCGGGTCTCGGTCGGGTGGGCGGTGATCACGGGCACGACGAGCGCGTGCCGGAGCGCCGCGGCGACGTCGGCACCGTCAAGGCCCGCGTCCTCCAGGAGGCCATAGGTATGCGCGAGGGACGAGGCCTGCGGCGGCTCTCCCGCGCGGACGTGGATGGCGCGCCGGCGCTCGCGGTGCAGGTCCTCGGCGAGGTTGGCGAGCAGCGCGAAGTGCGAGAAGGCGCGGATGACCGGGATCGCCTCGCCGGTCGGGACGTCGGAGAACAGCGCGGCGAGCTGCTCGCGGTCCAGTTCGGAGCGGCGCACGGCGAAGGACTCCTGCCGGGCGCGTTCGACGAGGTCGAAGATCTGCGGCCCGGCCTGCTCGCGGATGGTGTCGCCGAGGATCCCGCCCAGCAGCCGGATGTCGTCACGGAGGGGTTCGGTGGCGGCGCGCGCCGGCTCACTGGTCATGCTGGGCAGTATTCCTACCGCCTGCTCAGATTTCGAGGCCAGCGCTCATATGGGCGCCCTGCCCGGCGGCACCCCCGCCAACGACGAAGGCGCCCCGAACCCTGCGGGTTCGAGGCGCCTCGCCGAAGTCTTCGGGGCGACGTCTAGGACGTCAGCTTGATGCTCAGCGTGACGCCGACGATGCACACCGTCCAGATGATGCCGACGAAGATCGTCACCCGGTCGAGGTTCTTCTCCACCACCGAGGAGCCCGAGAGTGACGACTGCACACCGCCGCCGAACAGCGACGACAGGCCGCCACCCTTACCGCGGTGGAGCAGGACGAGCACCACCAGCAGCAGGCTCAGCACGAGGATGGCGATCTTCAGCACCAGCTGCAATGTTTCCACGAGGATCCAGTGTACCTTCCGGTCGACGTCGGTCGTTCAGGGCGTGGCGGGCGTGGCGGCCAACAGCGGCCCGCTCCGGATCAGAGCGGCCCGCCCGCGGCGATGGCGCTGAGCGCGGCGAACTCGTCGGGCTTGAGCGAGGCGCCGCCCACGAGGCCGCCGTCCACGTCGGGCTGCGCGACGAGCTCGCCCACGTTCTTGCTGGACACCGAGCCGCCGTAGAGCACGCGGATCCCCGCGGCCACCTCGGCGCCGCCGAGCTCGGCGATGGTGGCCCGCACCGCGGCGCACACCTCCTGCGCGTCCTGCGGGGTCGCGACCTTGCCGGTGCCGATCGCCCAGACGGGCTCGTACGCGATGACCGTCTTGGACAGCTCCTCGGCGGTCAGCCCGGCGAGCGAACCCTTGAGCTGCTCGACGTTGTACTCGACCTGGGTGCCCTGCTCGCGGATGTCGAGGCCCTCGCCGATGCAGACGATCGGGGTCAGGCCGTGCCGCAGCGCCGCCGTGGTCTTGGCGAGCACGATCTCGTTCGTCTCGCCGTGGATGGTGCGGCGTTCGCTGTGCCCGACCACCACGTAGGTGCACCCGAGCTTGGCGAGGAAGGCGCCGGAGATGTCGCCCGTGTAGGCGCCGGAGTCGTGCGGCGAGAGGTCCTGCGCGCCGTAGGTGATCTTCAGGTCGTCGCCGTCGACGGCCGTCTGCACCGAGCGCAGGTCGGTGAACGGCGGGATCACCGTCACGTCGACGTGCGCGAAGTACTTGTCCGGCAACGCGAAGGCCAGCTTCTGCACCACCGCGATCGCTTCGAGGTGGTTGAGGTTCATCTTCCAGTTGCCGGCGATGAGCGGCTTACGGCTCATGCGTCACCCCTTTCGAGGACCTTCAGCCCCGGGAGCTCCTTGCCCTCGAGGTACTCCAGCGAGGCGCCGCCACCGGTGGAGATGTGGCTGAAGCCGTCCTCGTCGAGGCCCAGCGTGCGCACGGCCGCGGCCGAGTCACCGCCGCCCACCACGGTGAAGGCGCCGTTGCTCGTGGCCTTGATGACCGACTCGGCGACAGCCTTCGTGCCGGCCGCGAAGGCCGGGAACTCGAAGACGCCCATGGGGCCGTTCCAGAACACCGTCTTGGCCTGGGTGAGCACGGCGCCGAAGCGCTGGGCGGACTCGGGGCCGATGTCGAGGCCCATCCAGCCGTCCTCGATGGCGTCGGCGGCCACCGTCTTCGACGCGGCGTCGGCGGCGAAGGCGTCGGCGACCACGACGTCGACCGGCAGGTGCAGCACGTCGCCGAACTCCTCCAGCAGCTGCTTGCAGGTCTCGATCTGGTCCTCCTGCAGCAGCGAGGTGCCCACGGAGTAGCCCTGCGCGGCGAGGAAGGTGAAGGCCATGCCGCCGCCGATCACCAGGGTGTCGACCTTGGGGGCCAGCGCGCGGATCACGCCCAGCTTGTCGGAGACCTTGGAGCCGCCGAGCACCACGGCGTAGGGCCGCGACGGGTTCTCGGTCAGCTGCGCCAGCACCGTGACCTCGGCGTCGACGAGGCCGCCGGCGTAGGCCGGGAGCAGCTTCGCGACGTCGAAGACGGAGGCCTGCTTGCGGTGCACGACGCCGAAGCCGTCGGAGACGAAGGCGCCCTCGCCTGCGTGCGAGGAGACGTCGACGAGCTCGGCGAGGTCGCGGGCGAGCGCCTCGCGCTCGGCGTCGTCCTTGCTGGTCTCGCGCGGGTCGAAGCGCACGTTCTCGAGGAGGAGGACATCACCGTCGGTGAGGCCCTCGGCGCGCGCGAGCGCGTCCTGGCCCACCACGTCGCCCGCGAGCTGGACGTTGCGGCCCAGCCGCTCCCCCAGCTCCTTCGCGACGGGCGCGAGCGAGAACTTCGGGTCGGGTGCGCCCTTCGGGCGGCCGAGGTGCGCGGTGACGATCACCTTGGCCCCGGCCTCGGCGAGCGCCTTGAGCGTGGGCACCGAGGCGATGATGCGACCGGCGTCGGTGATCACGCCGGCATCGTCGAGCGGCACGTTGAGGTCGCTGCGGACGAGCACGGTGCGTCCCTCGACGCCCTCGGACAGCAGGTCGGAAAGAGTGGAAACGGTCATCAGAGCGATTTACCTACCAGATCAGTCACGTCGACGAGGCGATTGCTGTAGCCCCATTCGTTGTCATACCAGGACACGACCTTAGCCTGATCGTCGATCACCTTGGTCAAACCCGCGTCGAAGAGTGAGCTGTGCGGGTCGGTGACGATGTCCGACGAGACGATCGGGGCGTCGTAGTACTTGAGGATGCCCCTGAGCTTCCCCTCGGCCGCGGCCTTCATCGCGGCGTTGATCTCCTCGACGCTCGCCTTGTTCGCGAGTTGCACGGTGAGGTCGGTGACCGAGCCCGTGGGGATCGGCACCCGCAGCGCGTAGCCGTCGAGCTTGCCCTCCAGCTCGGGCAGCACAAGCCCGATCGCCTTTGCCGCTCCCGTCGAGGTGGGCACCACGTTGATCGCGGCGGCGCGGGCGCGGCGCGGGTCTTTGTGCGGGCCGTCCTGCAGGTTCTGGTCCTGCGTGTACGCGTGGACCGTGGTCATCAGACCTTTGACGATGCCGAACTCGTCGTTGACCACCTTCGCCAGCGGGCCGAGGCAGTTCGTCGTGCACGAGGCGTTGGAGATGACGTGCTGGCTGCCGTCGTACTTGTCGTCGTTGACGCCCATCACCACGGTGAGGTCGGCGCCGGCCGCGGGCGCCGAGACGATCACTTTCTTGGCTCCGGAGTCCAGGTGACCCTGCGCCTTGTCGCGGGCGGTGAAGATGCCCGTCGACTCGATCACCACGTCGACGCCGAGGTCGCCCCAGGGCAGCGCCGACGGCCCCTCGCGGACCTCGAGCGCCTTGATCACCTGATCGCCCACACGGATCGTGTCGCCGTCGGCAACGACGTCCGCGTCGAGACGGCCGAGGATGGAGTCGAACTTGAGAAGATGGGCGAGCATGGCGTTGTCGGTCAGGTCGTTGACCGCCACGATCTCCACGTCCGTGGTCCCCAGGGCCTTCTGGGCGGCGACCGCCCGGAAGAAGTTGCGGCCGATCCGACCGAATCCGTTGACACCTACGCGAACCGTCACTGTAGTGCTCCTTCGGGTCAGGAATACCTGCCCGTCAACGGTAGCCCCGGAACACCCCCGCCGCTCGGCGTTACCGAGACGCTCAGCCCTCGTCGAGCATGTCCGCGGTGACAGCGGACTCGGTGTCGGGCACCCCGTCGGTGGCGGCGCGCTTGTCCGCCATGGACAGCAGGCGGCGGATCCGTCCGGCGACGGCGTCCTTGGTCATGGGCGGGTCGGCGAGCTGCCCCAGTTCCTCGAGCGAGGCCTGACGGTGCTGCACGCGCAGCGAGCCCGCCTGCGCCAGGTGGTCGGGCACGTCGGGGCCCAGGATCTCGAGTGCCCGCTCGACGCGCGCCGCGGCCGCGACGGCGGCCCGGGCGGAGCGACGGAGATTGGCGTCGTCGAAGTTCGCGAGCCGGTTAGCCGTCGCCCGGACCTCGCGCCGCATACGGCGCTCCTCCCAGACGAGGCGCGTGTCGTTGGCACCCATGCGGGTGAGCAGCGCGCCGATGGCCTCGCCGTCGCGGACGACGACGCGGTCGGCGCCGCGCACCTCGCGGGCCTTGGCGGTGACGCCGAGCCGGCGCGCGCAGCCGACGAGGGCGAGTGCCACCTCGGGGCCCGGGCACGAGACCTCGAGCGCGCTCGAGCGGCCGGGCTCGGTGAGCGAGCCGTGCGCCAGGAAGGCACCGCGCCACGCGGCCTCGGCGTCGTGCACCGAGCCGCCGACGATCTGCGAGGGCAGCCCGACGACCGGCCGGCCGCGCATGTCGAGCAGACCTGTCTGCCGGGCGAGCGCTTCCCCATCCTTGACCACGCGGACGATGTAGCGCGCTGCCTTGCGCAGGCCGCCCGCGCTGAGCACGTGCACGTCCGAGTTGTAGCCGTACAGGTCGAGGATCTCCTTGCGGAGCCGCCGGGCGGTGATCCCCGTGTCGACCTCGGCCTCGACGATCACCCGGCCGCCCTGGATGTGGAGGCCCCCCGCGAAGCGCAGCAACGAGGCGACCTCGGCGCGGCGCGCGCTCACCTGGGTGATGGAGAGCCGGCTCAGCTCGTCCTTGACCTGGGATGTCAGCGCCACAGCTGGACCCTCCTAGGGAAAATGTCGACTACATCGGATGGGAAAGGAAAAGGTTGACTATTCGCGGTCCGAGAGTTCACTGTAGGCCACTTTCGCGATCGCGGCTGCCAGTGCCTCGGGGTCGTGCTGGTGCGTCCCGGGCATGCCGACGTCCACGAAGTGGGGCGTCGCACCGAGGAGCGCGGTGGCGCGGATGAGGTGCTCGCGCTCGGTGCCCGGGGGCACTGTCCGGGCGTCGACGAGGACGTCGTCGAAGCGCAACCCGTCGGCGTGGGCGGCGAGCACGTGCAGGTGTCGCTCGGGCGAGTAGCCCCCCGTCTCCTCGGGCTCGGGTGCCAGGTTCAGGATCAGTACCCGCCGGGCCGACGTACGCCGCAGCGCGTCCATCTGCTCGGGCACGAGGACGTGCGGGATGACGGAGCTGAACCACGAGCCGGGGCCGAGCGTCACGACGTCGGCGGCGAGGATGGCCTCGACCGCGTCGGCGCACGCCTCGGGATGCGCGGGCAGCAGCCGGACGCGGCGCACCTGCCCCGGCGTCACGGCCACGGCGACCTGCCCGCGGATCACGCGCGACAGCCGCGGGTCGTCCTCGAGCCCGGTCACATCGGCTTCGATCCGCAAGGGCCCCGGCACCATCGGCAGCACCCGGCCCTGGACGCCGAACCGGTCGGCGATCGCGTCCAGGGCGTCGACGGGGTCGCCCAGGACCTCGCACAGCCCGGCCAGCAGTAGGTTCCCGACGGGGTGTCCGGCCATCGCGCCGCCGCCGCCGAAACGGTGCTGCAGGATCCCGGCCCAGAACTCGCCGCGGTCGTCGTCCGGCATGAGAGCCGCCAGCGCCATGCGCAGGTCGCCGGGCGGGATGATGCCGAGCTCGCTCCGCAGCCGGCCCGAGGATCCGCCGTCGTCGGCGACGGTCACGATGGCGGTGATCTCCGCACCGAGGGCGCGACCCGCGCGCAGGGTCGCGAACAGACCGTGGCCACCGCCGAGGGAGGCCAGTTTCAAGGCCGTCATTCGAGCCCCAGATCCCGGTGCGCGGCACGGACTTCGATGCCCGGCCGGCCCGCGAGCCGGCGCACCAGCTCCTCGGTCATCGCGACGCTGCGGTGCTTGCCGCCGGTACAGCCGATGCCCACCGTGAGGTAGGTCTTGCCCTCGCGCCGATAGCCGGCGAGCAGCGGGTCGAGCAGCTGCGCGTAGGTGTCGAGGAAATCGGACGCGCCGGGCTGCCCCAGCACGTACCCCGAGACCTCCTCGGTCAAACCGTTGAGCGGACGCAGCTCGGGCACCCAGAACGGGTTCGGGAGGAAGCGCACGTCCAGCACCATGTCCGCGTCCAGCAGGATGCCGTTCTTGAAGCCGAAGGACTCGACGGTGACGGTGATCGTGCCCGAGCGCAGCGTCCGGAAAGAGTTCTCGATCGTCTCGCGCAGCCGGGCGACCGAGAGCGTCGAGGTGTCCAGCACCAGGTCGGCGGTCGACCGGATGGGCTGCAGGATCCGGCGCTCCGCGGCGATGCCCTCGGCGAGCGTGCCGCTGCCCTGCAGCGGGTGCTTACGACGCACCTGCTCGAACCGGCGGATGAGGGTCTCGTCGGAGGCGTCGAGGAACAGTACGCGGGGCTCGATATCCTTCTCCGCCAACTCCCGCCGGATGTTCGCGAAGTCACCGGTGAAGGTGCGGCTGCGCACGTCGGTCACGATGCACAGCCGGTGGATCCGCGACTCGTCGGCCAGCGAAATGTCGACCATGTTGCTGATCAGCGCGGGCGGCAGGTTGTCGGCGACGTACCAGCCGAGATCTTCGAGGACCTTGGCCGCCGTGCCGCGGCCGGCCCCGGACAGGCCGGTCACCAGGAGCACGTCCATGGGACCGTCGCTGCGGTGTTCGCCGACGGTCCGTTCCTCGGCTCGGTCGTCCGGATTCCCGGTCGGGCGCACGGACCCTCCTCCTGGCTCGTCGGTACTGCTCCAGCCTAGCCACCGCAGCAGCTTCCCGCGGTGGTCTCGGCGGGCCGTCCACTCGCGACCGCCGACCGCCTAGAGTCATCGTCGTGTCCGTCCCCCGTACCGCCACCCTGACCGCCGCAGCCCTCGCCGTGGCGGCGTCCGTGCTGGTGGCTCCCGCGGCGTCGGCGGACACGGCGCCCGGCACCGCGGGTCTCGATCCGGCCCTCGCGGAGGCCTACTCGGCGGCGTACCGCGCCGCCGCCGCGAACGGTGTGGTGCTCAGCATCACGTCCGGCAAACGCTCGTGGAGCCAACAGCAGTGGCTGTGGGAGGACGGGCTCGCCCGGTACGGCTCCCCCGCGGCGGCGCGCCGCTGGGTGCTCCCGCCCGCCGAGTCCCCGCACGTCGCCGGCGAGGCGGTCGACGTCGGCCCATGGCGCGGCGCGGCATGGCTGCAGGCGAACGGGAACCGGTGGGGCCTGTGCCGCACCTTCGACAATGAGTGGTGGCACTTCGAACTCGCCACGTCCCCGGGCAGTGCCTGCCCGCCGATGGTGCCCGACGCCTCCTACCGCTGACGTCTCGGCGAACCCTTCGCGCGGCTCATGGGCCGGTGCTAGGTTTCGATGACCCGATTCTCGTGGAGGACGTCATGCTCCGTCTCAGGTCGGCGGCCGCGGCCGCAGTCGTCATTCCCCTCGCGCTCACGGCGTGCGGTACTTCCGGTTCGGATGGCGGACCGTCCGGCGGACCGTCGTCCGTGACGATCGCGGCGGGCGGATGCGACGCCGCCAGCCCGACGGGCACGATGTACCGGCCCTCGGCCACGGCGTCGCCGACCGGGCCGCGCGACATCAGCACCAACCCGGAGGGCGCGTCCGGGTACCGGTCCGGCCTGCCCGTCACGCACACCAAGGACTACGGCGTCGCCACCGCGAACCCGATCGCCACGAAAGCCGCCTGCGAGGTGCTCGCGCAGGGCGGGAGTGCGGCCGACGCCCTCGTGGCGGCGCAGACGGTGCTCGGCCTCGTCGAGCCGCAGTCCTCCGGAATCGCCGGCGGCGCCTTCCTGCTGTACTACGACGCGAAGTCGAAGAAGGTGCAGGCGTACGACGGCCGCGAGACCGCACCCGCGAGCGCCGACGAGAACTACCTCCGGTGGGTCTCCCCCGAGGACCGGACGGAGCCCAAGCCCGACGCCCGCTCGTCCGGCCGCGCCGTCGGCGTGCCCGGCGCGCTGCGACTGTTGGAGGCCGTCCACGGCGAGCACGGCAGCAAGACCTGGCGCGAGCTCTTCGACCCCGCGGTGAGGATCGCCGACGACGGCTTCGAGATCAGCCCGCGCCTGGCCGGCGCGATCGCCGACGAAGCGAAGAACTTCGCCAACGACGCGGACCTGCGGGCCTACTTCCTCGAGCCCGACGGTGCGCCGAAGAAGGCCGGCGTCAAGCTCACCAACCCGGCGTACGCGAAGACCCTGGGCGCCATTGCCTCCGAGGGCGCCAAGGCCTTCTACACCGGGCCGATCGCCGAGGCGATCGTCGCCTCCGTGCGCGATACGACCGGCGGCCGCACCGCCGGCACGATGACCGTGCAGGACCTCGAGCAGTACGCGGTGAAGACCCGCGAGGCGGTGTGCACGCCCTATCGCGACCGCGAGCTGTGCGGCATGCCCGCACCCTCGTCGGGCGGGATCACGGTGGCGCAGGCGCTCGGCATCCTCAACTCCTTCGATCTGTCGAACCTCGGTCCCGCCGCGGTGCACGGCGGCGATCCGGGGCCCGACGGCGGCATCCCCACCGCGGAGGCCATCCACCTGATCTCCGAGGCCGAGCGCCTCGCCTACGCGGACCGCGACAAGTACATCGCCGATCCCGACTTCATCCCGCTGCCCGGAGGCTCGCCGGCAGCGCTCGTCGACCCGGCGTACCTGGCGGGCCGCGCGAAGCTCATCGACCGGAACAAGACCATGGGCACAGCGAAGCCCGGCGAGTTCGCCACCGCCACACCGGGCGTCACGACGACGCCCGAGCACGGCACCAGCCACATCACGGTGCTCGACAAGGCCGGCAACGTCGCGTCGATGACCACCACGATCGAGTCGGCCTTCGGCTCGTACCGCATGGTCGACGGCTTCCTGCTGAACAACCAGCTCACCGACTTCTCCGCAGAGCCCGCCGACTCCGCGGGCCTACCGGTGGCGAACCGGGTACAGCCGAACAAGCGCCCGCGCAGCTCGATGTCGCCGACCATCCTCTTCGGCCGCGGCGCGAACGGTGCGCGCGGCGAGGCGATCGGCGCGCTCGGCTCCCCCGGCGGCGCGGTCATCATCCAGTACGTCATCAAGACGATCATCGGCCTCACCGACTGGAAGCTGAACCCGCAGCAGGCCGTCGGCCTCGCGAACTTCGGCGCGGCGAACACGGCGAAGACGAACGTGGACAGCGCGCACCCGACGCTGAACACCGACGAGGGGCGCAAGGTCGTCGAGCAACTCCGAGCGCTCGGACACCAGCTGAACCTCGCGCCACAGGTGTCGGGGCTCTCCGCGATCGTCAAGCAGGGCGAGGTGTACGAGGGTGGCGTCGATCCACGCCGCGAGGGGGTCGTCCTCGGCGGCAGCTGATCCGAGCCCCGGAGCCCACTGGCCCGGTCCAAGCGCCGCGCAAGGCACCGCGCCTACGCTCCCCGGCATGGGAATGAAGTGCAACTTCGTCGTCGCGTGCCGATCCGATCCGGCGGAACGGCTTCGGAATCTGCCACCGCTGGACGTCGAGGCGAGCGACGCCTTGGCGACCGCGGTCCTCGGCAAGCGTTCTTGGGGCCGATCGCGCCGATCGCACCGGAGAGGTGATCTCCTTGTCGACGTCTACCCCGAGGACGGCGAGATCGCGGTGGCGGTCTACGGCGACCTCGTCATCGTCGCCAGCGACGATGTTCTGTCCTGGTTCGAGCAGACCGTCGAGGGCTGGGGCGTGGCGCTGATCGACGGCTACGACGCGGACGTGTTCGTACTCCATTCCGTCGTCGACATGGGATGCTTCGCCGCCTGGCGCCGCGGAGAACTGATCCGGTCGTTCGCCGGCTCGAGTGACGACGGGGTGATCGTGGACGAGGGCGGAAGGCTGCCGTTCGAGCGCGTCCTCCACGGTGAGGACGACGATTTCGGCTGGATCACCGAGCACGCCATCCTCGATCGCCTCGGGTACTGCTACGAAGGTCCGTACTCCGCTGACAACCTCGATCCGGCGACGGTGCCCCTCCTCGTCTACCGCTGAGCCGCGGGCGATTCGAGAATCACGGCCTCCCCCACCACCTGCAGCCGCACGCCATCGCCTGGCGCGGGCAGTTCGGTGCTGGGATGCCGGATCTCGATGCTCGTCCCGTCGGCGAGGCTCAGCCCCACGGTGGCGTCCGGACCGAAGAACTCGACCCGGGTGACGGTGGCGGGCACGCCCTCCCCCGCAATCCGGATCTGCTCGGGGCGCAACAGAAGCGGCACCGGGCCGGGCGCCGCGGCACCGTCGTTCCCGGCGACGCGGATCCGCCCCAGCACCGTCTCGGCGGCGGCACCATCGAGCGCACCGTCGAGCACGACGACGTCGCCGAGGAACCGCGCAACGACCTCCGATGCGGGGCGCGCGTAGACGCCGGCCGGCGGGCCGACCTGTTCCAGGGCGCCGCCGCGAAGCACGGCCACCTGGTCGGCGAAGGAGAGCGCCTCCGCCTGGTCGTGGGTGACGAGGACCGTGGTGATGCCCGCGGCGCCGAGGACGTCGGCGACGGCGGCGCGGGTCGCGACGCGCAGGCCCGCGTCGAGGGCGGAGAAGGATTCGTCGAGCAGCATGATCTGCGGCGCCCCGGCGAGCGCCCGTGCCAGCGCCACGCGCTGCTGCTGACCGCCGGACAGCTCGTGCGGATAGCGCCGGGCCAGAGTGGGATCCAGCGAGACCGTCTCCAGCAGCTCCGCGACCCGCCCGGCTGCGGCGCGCCGGCGCACCGGCAGCGATGCCCCCATCCCGAAGGCGATGTTGCGCGCGACCGAGAGGTGCGGGAAGAGCGCGCCGTCCTGCGCGACGTAGCCGACGCCCCGCCGGTGCGCGGCGACCCATGCGGCGTCCGAGGCGAGGTCGCGGTCGCCGAGCCGGACGCTCCCGGCGTCGGGCCGAGCGAAGCCGGCGACGAGCCGGAGCAGCGTCGTCTTCCCCGAACCGGAGGGCCCGACGACGGCGGTGATCGAGCCCGCGGCCACCGTCAGGTCGACGTCCCGCAGCACGGTGTCGGCGCCGTAGCGCTTGGTGAGACCGCGCAGGGCGAGTTCGGCGCTCATGCGGCTCCTCTCGTCCGGGTGGTGCGTCCGGCGGCCCGTCGGGACTGGCGGAACAGCAGGTAGGTGGTGGGCAGCGACAGGAGCACCATCGCCATGGCGTAGGGCGCAGCGCCGGGATAGTCGATCTCGCTACTGCGCGCCCAGAACTCGGTCGCGAGGGTGCGGGTTCCGTTGGGCGCCAGGATCAGCGTCGCCGTCAGCTCGTTGGTGACGGCGAGGAAGACGAGGGCCGCGCCCGCCGCCGACGCGGGCGCGGTGAGGCGGAGGGTGATGCGCGCGAAGGCGATCGGGGGCGGCGCGCCGAGGGCGCGGGCCGCCTCCTCCAGCGAGACCGGCGCCTGGGCCAGGCCCGCACGCAGGCCCACGGCGGCGCGCGGCAGGAAGAGCAGCACGTAGGCGAGGATCAGCACCGTCGCGCTCTGGTACAGGTCCGGTACCGCGCGGATCGAGACGGTGACCAGCGCCAGGCCGATGACGATGCCGGGCATCGCGCTGCTGACGTAGGTCGAGGCCTCCAACGTCCGGGTGATGCCGTTCGGCCGGCGCACGGCGAGGTACGCGAGCGGGAACGCGGCGGCGACGGTGAGCACGGCGGTCGCCGCGCCGTAGCCGAGCGAGGTGCCGAGCGCCTCGAGGAGGTCCGCGGGCACCGTCTGCGCGGCGCCGCGCACGGTCCACCGGACGACGAACCACAGCGGGAGCCCGAGGGCCGCGCCCACGAGTGTTAGGAGCGCGACCTGTGCGCCGGCCTGGTAGCGGCCCAACAGGATCCGCTCCGGCGTCGCGACCGCGCCCGAGCCCACCCGGGCATACCGGGCGTGGCCGCGGGCGGCGACCTCGGCGACGAGCAGGAGCAGGCACAGCAACGCCAGCACCCCGGCGAGCATCGACCCCGCGGCACCGTTGAAGGTCGACTGGTACTGGACCATGATCGCGGTGGTGAAGGTGTCGAACCGGATCATGGCGAACGCGCCGTACTCGGCGAGCAGGTGCAGCGCCACGAGCACGGCGCCGCCGAGCGCCGCGAGCCGCAACTGTGGGAGGACGACTCGGACGAACACCGCCCACCGCCCGAGGCCGAGCGCGGCGGCAGACTCCTCGAGCGCGGGGTCGAGTCGGCTCAGTGCCGCCGCGACCGGGATGTAGACGAGCGGGTAGTAGAACAGCACCGCGATCAGAACGCCCGACCACAATCCGCCGAGCGACGGGATCGCGGAGACCCAGCCGTAGCTGCCGACGAACGCGGGGATCGCGAGCGGCGCGGCGAGCAGCAGCGACCACGCCCGGCGGCCCCAGAGCGTGGTCCGCTCGACCAGCCAGGCGCCGCCGACGCCGAGGATCACACTGAGCGGCACCGCGATCACCGTGAGTAGGACGGTGTTGATGAGGAGCTCGGCGACGCGGGGCCGGAAGACGAGCCGGACGGATTCCGCCCAGCCGGTGTCGATCGTCGTATACACGACGAAGCCCAGCGGCACCGCCGCGACCGCCGCGAGGGCGGCGGCCGCGAGGGTGAGCAGCCTCAGAGCAGGCCCGCCTCGGTCATCAGGGTCACGACCTGCGGGCCGTTGAGGGTGGCCGGGTCGACGGTCGGCGCCTGCAGGTCCGCCATCGGGACGAGCTTCGCGTTGGCCGGGACGCCGGAGGCCACTGGGTACTCGAAGGACGTGCCCTTCTCGAGCACCTCCTGGCCTGCTTTGGAGGTGATGAACTTGAGCAGTTGCTGGGCCTGCCCCTGCTTCTTCGACGACTTCAGGACGCCGCCGCCGGAGATCGAGACGAAGGCGCCCGGGTCCTGGTTCTTGAAGTAGTGGGTGCCCACGTTGCCGGAGTTCTCGCCGGTCTTCGCCTGGTCGCCGTAGAAGTAGTAGTGGTAGATGAGGGCGGTGTCGACCTCGCCGGCGTTGACGGCCTTCATGGCGGCGCCGTTGCCCTTGTACTCCTTGGCGTTCTCCTTCATCGCCTTCAGCCAGTCCTTCGTAGCCTGCTCGCCCTTGAGCTGCAAGTAGGCCGAGACGATGGCCTGGAAGTCCGCGCCGGACGGCGACGCGCTCCAGCGCCCCTTCCACTCCGGCGTCGCGAGGTCGGCCATCGACTTCGGCAGCTGCTCGGGCGTCACCTTGCGCTTGTCGTAGACGAGCACCGTCGAGCGGGCCGCGATTCCCGTCCACTTGCCCGTGGACGGCTTGAGACCGTTGTTCACCTGCGCGAGCGTCGCCGGGTCGACGTCGGCGAACAGCCCCTTGTTCTCGACCTGGGTCATCGCGGGCGAGTTCTCGGTGAGGAAGACGTCGGCGGGTGAGCGGTCGCCCTCGGCGATGATCTGCTGCGCCAGTTCGGAATCCTTGCCCTGGCGGATCGTGACCTTGATACCCGTCTCCGCCGTGAACTTCTCCACCCACTCCTTCGCAAGGGTGTCGTGCTGGGCGTTGTAGAGCGTCAGTTCACCGCCCGCGGAGCTCGAGCTCGACGGTGCAGCACCGTCGCCACTCGACCCGCAGGCCGTGATCGTGAGGGAGGCCACCGTCACCAGTGCGGCCGCCAAAGTGGAGCGCTTGCGCAACGACATCGTCGAATCCTTTTCTTGAGCAACGAAATCACTCACGACGGGCGAGAGTAAGGCGACGCTACACTAAGCCAGACGAGATGGGGAGCAACCGGACATACCTGACGCGTCAGAGAACCAGGACCGCGGCGACCGTCGCGGGAACGGCGAGCAACAGGCCGTGGAACGCGAACCGTCGGGCGGAGATCCGCACCCCCGCGCGGGCGCACCGCTCCCGCCAGAGCAGCGTCGCCAGCGAAGCCCACAGCGTCACGATCGGCGCCACCCCCACGCCGATGAGCAGCGCCATGAGCCGCAGCGGGTCGCCGGCGGCGACGGGCTCGAGGGCCAGGTACGCGGGCAGGTTGTTCACCCCGTTCGCGGCGAGCGCCCCGACGCCCGCCACCCGCAACAGGTCCGACGGTGCCGCGCCCGCCCCCGCGACCTCGCGCAGGACACCCTCCAGCCCCAGTGCGAGGAGCACCTGTACCCCGGCGAAGACGGCCGCCAGGATCAGCACCATCCGCCACGGCACCACGATCTCGCGGAGCCGCTCCGGCGCGCGAACGGCAACGGCGCCGGCCAGGACGATCGCGGCCATCGTCGACGCCCCGGCGGGCGAGACCCCGAGCGCGAAGGCCGGCCCCAGAGCGAGGCAGACGGCCGCCGCGACGCCGAAGAGGACCCGGTCAGCGGGCGCCGCGAAGTCGGGGATCTCGTACCGGCCGCGCAGGTCCCGGCGGTGCAGCAGCCACAGCACGACGACGGTGACCGCGATCGCCGCCAGCGCGGGCCGCCAGGAGAGCGCGACGTACGCCCGCACACCGCCCTCGAGGTGGTACACCGCGAGCAGGTTGGTGAGGTTCGAGACCGGCAGCAGCAGCGAGGCCGTGTTGGCGAGCCAGACCGTGGTCATCGCGAAGGGCAGGGGCGCCAGCCCGAGCCGCGACGCTGCTGCCAGCACGACGGGTGTCAGCAGCACCGCCGTGGTGTCGAGGCTGAGCACGATGGTCGCCACGCAGGCGGCTGCCACCGTGCACAACCACATCAGCGGTACGCGGCCCCGGCCGAGGCGCGCGGCGAGCACGCCGAGCGCGTCGAACACGCCGGCCAACTGCGCGATCTCGGCGACCACGGTGATCGCGAGGAGGAAGACGAGCACGGGCGCGACCTGCGCCGCCACCTCAGCCACGTTCACGCGCCGTCGGTGCGCAGGCCGTCGAGCACTGTGCGGGCCGTCGTCATCCCGATCCCGGGCACCTCCACGATCTCCTCGAGGCTGGCCCCGCGGAGCTTGGTGACCGAGCCGAAGTGCTGCAGCAGCGCGGTCTTGCGGGTGTCACCGAGGCCGGGAATCGCATCGAGGGCGCTCGCGGTCATCCGCTTGGACCGCTTGCTGCGGTGGAAGGAGATCGCGAACCGGTGCGCCTCGTCACGCACCCGCTGCAGGAGGAACAGCGCATCCGAGCTGCGCGGCAGGATCACCGGGTCCTCGTCGCCGGGGACCCACACCTCCTCGAGCCGCTTGGCGAGCCCCACCACTGCCACGTCGGTCACGCCGAGCTCGTCCAGCACTTCCTGCGCGGCGGCGGCCTGGGGAGCCCCACCGTCGACTACGAAGAGGTTGGGCGGGTACGCGAACCGTCGGGGGCGCCCCGTCTGTGGGTCGAGCGCTGCCTCCGGGGCGAGGTCTCCCCCGTTGTCGTCTCCGTCGGCATCCTCGACCTTCCGGGCGTCCGCGCGGTGGCGGAGAAAGCGGCGTCGGGTGACCTCGGCGATCGACGCGACGTCATCGCTGTGGCCGTCGCCCGCGGCTTCCTTGATCCCGTAGTGCCGGTAGTCGGACTTCTTCGCCAGTCCGTCCTCGAAGACCACGAGGGAGGCCACCACGTCGGAGCCCTGGATGTGGCTGATGTCGACGCACTCGATGCGCAGGGGCGCCTCGTCGAGATCCAGCGCGTCCTGCAGTCCCTGTAGCGCCGCCGAGCGGGCCGTGAGGTCCCCCGAGCGTTTGAGCTTGTGCTGGTGCAGGGCCTCGATGGCGTTGCGCTCCACCGTCTCCATGAGGGTGCGTTTGTCGCCGCGCTGCGGAATGCGCAGCGAGACCCGGGCTCCGCGCAACCCGGTGAGCCAGTCCTGCAGCTCGTCCGCGTCGTCCGGCAGCACCGGCACGAGGACCTCGCGCGGCACGGGATTGACCGCACCGTCGCCCGACTGCTCAGCGCGCTCGACCTCCTCGCCGTAGAACTGGGTGACGAACTGCTCCAGCAGCTCGGCGTGCTCGTTCTGCTCCGCGTCTCCCGGTTTTTCGACGACCCAGCCGCGCTGCCCGCGGACGCGGCCACCGCGGACGTGGAAGATCTGCACGGCGGCCTCGAGCTCGTCGGCGGAGAACGCGATGACGTCGGCGTCGGTACCGTCGCCGAGCACCACGGCCTGCTTCTCGACGGCCTTGCGCAGGGCCGCCACGTCGTCACGCAGGCGCGCGGCCCGCTCGAAGTCGAGGTCCTCGCTGGCGGAGAGCATATCGTTCTCGAGTTGTTTGACGAGGTTGTCGGTCTTGCCGGCGAGGAAGTCGCAGAAGTCCTCGACGATCTGTCGGTGCTCCGTGGCCGTGACCCGCCCGACGCACGGCGCGGAGCACTTGTCGATGTAGCCCAGCAGGCACGGACGGCCCATCTGGTTGTGCCGCTTGAAGACCCCCGCCGAGCAGGTGCGGGCCGGGAAGACCCGCAGGAGCAGGTCGAGCGTCTCGCGGATGGCCCAGGCGTGGCTGTAGGGGCCGAAGTAGCGCACGCCCTTGCGCCGCGGGCCGCGGTAGACGTACAGCCTCGGGTACTCCTCGTTGAGAGTGACCGCGAGCATCGGGTACGTCTTGTCGTCCCGGTAGCGGACGTTGAACTGCGGGTCGAACTCCTTGATCCAGTTGTACTCGAGTTGGAGGGCCTCGACCTCGGTGCCCACGACGGTCCACTCGACGGACGCCGCGGTCGTGACCATCTGGTAGGTCCGCGGGTGCAGGCCGAAGACGTCGGCGAAGTAGGAGTTCAGGCGGCTACGCAGCGACTTCGCCTTGCCGACGTAGATGACGCGGCCGTGCTTGTCCCGGAACTTGTACACGCCGGGCTGCGTGGGGATGGTGCCCGGTGCGGGACGGTAACTCTGCGGATCGGCCACCCTTCCAGATTAGGACGGGCGGCCGACAAGTTCGGGTGCGGGCGGGCCGAGGTTCAACCGATGGGGATCCAGATCGGCCCGATCCAGAAGCCCCAGTGGTTGCGCCCCTGGTCCCAGACCGGGGTGTGCCAGGCACCCTGCCGGTAGACGGGCCCGGGCCGCCAGTTCGGGTTCTGCCCGTTCGGCCGCGGTGCGACCTGGCGGGGCACCTGGTTCGGTGCCGGCCGGGCGGCCGGCTGCGGCGTGGGCCTCGCGGCGGGGCGAGCGCCCTGCCCGACGCCCGGGGCACCGGGCTGGCCGGGATTCGGCGCCGCGGCGGCGGTGCCGGCGCCGACGGTGGCGACACCGCCGACCGCGGTGGCGCCGAGGAGTGCGGATCCGATCATCTTCTTCATCGTCGTCATACGAGAAGCCTGACCGCCGCACCTGCGCGCCGGCGTGGGACGGCCTGCGCGTTCGCTGGGACTCGTCAGGCGGTCACCGTGGGCTCGGCGGCGCTCCCGGCAGGACGACGGGGCGCGCGGGGACGCCGCGGGACCATGCTGCGCGAGGCGAGCAGGTCGTCGGCGGCCAGGCCGAACCGGCGGCGGTAGGCCTCCGCATCGATGCTGTGCACACCGAGGTGCGGGACGAGCATCGCCACCCACAATCCGCACAGGTGACACTGGACCCGGTCGCCGTCGTCCTCCAGCCGTCCCGCGCACGAGCGCAACAGGTCGCCGAGGGCATCGACGTAGTCGTCGTGCGCCGCCATCCGGTCCACGAACTCGGCGACCCGCTGGTCCGTGGCGTCTATACGGGTGCGGAACTGCGACGGGCTCAGGTGCTCGAGGACGCTTCGGCGCAGCTCGAGGTAGTGGTCGAGCAGTCCCTCTCGCTCCATCGCGTGCTCGAAGGCGGTGCGCGGGGCGGCATGCCCGTCGTGCTCGGTCCGGGCGCCCCACCGCGCCCGCGTGCGGGCGGGGCCGCGCCGCCCGCTGATCCGGCCGTGAGCGGCGACGTGGTTGTCGACGCTCGCGAACCACAGCCCGCATGCCGGGCACTGTTTGAGCGCGCCGCCGGGGGCGCTGACGGGGGACGGCACGGTGAACGCCGTCGGGTCGTGGCTCCACGCGTCGATGATCGCAACCGTCACCGACGCGGCATCGGTGCCCACGCGGTCCGCGAGCCGGCTCGGCCCGAGACCGTTGGCGGCGGCCCAGTTGGCGGCCTCGGCCCAGCTGCCCCAGGGCGCATCCGGGGGCAGTTCGGTCAACGGGACTCCACGGCCCGGCGGCGGGGCATCCGATGAGCGTTCCAGGGCGTTCGGAGAGGCCCGTGGGTGTAAGGGTCGACCGCTCTGCCGCAACGGTTCGACGGCCCGCTGCCGGTTGGGGTGCCGAGGGCGGGGCGCAGAGGAGCGCTGACGACCCCGACGGTGCACGACGCGGTGCGCCTCGACGTCCGAGAACCAGATCCCGCACTCGGGACACTGCTCGACGCCAACCGGCGGCACGGTGGCGGGCGGCCGGGTGAACAGGTCGGGGAACCGCGTCCACTCGTCGGCGATGGCCAGCAGAGCGTCGATCCGGCTGACCCCTTCGCGCTGCGCGATCGCGCCCACGCCGAAGCCGCCGGCCGCCGCCCAATTAGCAGCGGCGACCCAGCGTGGACCGTGAGACTGCTCGGGCATGTCTTTCAGAATGCATCATTGTGTCAACCCCAGGTGTTCTGACACGCCTGTCCGAGTCTCTATTCGTGGATGACGGAGAGATCTCCCGCTGCGTGCCGCGCTCGCAGGACCTTCTTGTCGAACTTGCCCACCGAGGTCTTCGGCACCTCCGCGATGAACGCCCAATTATCCGGGATCTGCCACTTCGCGAACCTCCCGGCGAGGTGTTCTTGCAGCTCAGCGATGGTGATCTCGGCGCCCGGCTGGAGAACGACCGCCACCAGCGGCCGCTCGTCCCACTTGGGGTCCGGGACGCCGATCGCCACCGCCTCCAACACCGCCGGGTGCGCCATCACCTCGTTCTCGAGCTCGACCGAGCTGATCCACTCGCCGCCGGACTTGATGACGTCCTTCGAGCGGTCGACGAGGGTCACGTAACCGTCCGCCGTGAGCTTGCCGATGTCGCCGGTGCGCAGCCAACCGCCCTCGAACTTGTCGGCTCCGACCTGCTCGGAGCCCTCCGGACTGTAGTAGCTGCCGGTGACCCAGGGCCCGCGGACCTGCACCTCGCCCTGCCCCCCGCCCGCCGGGACGACCTCGCCGAGGTCGTCGACCAGGCGGCCCTGGACGCCGGGGAAGAACCGGCCCTGCGTGTTCCGGTAGGCCCAGGCCTCCTCACCCGTCACGCCGCGCGGCGGCCACGCGATGCTCGCGAGCGGCGAGGTCTCTGTCATTCCCCAGGCCTGAACCACCTGCACGCCGTGCCGGTCGAGGGCCTTCGCGAGACTCAGCGGGACCGCCGACCCGCCGCACGCGATGTGTCGCAGGTGACTGATGTCCTGCGGGTGCGCGTCGAGGTGATTGACGATGCCGATCCACACCGCGGGTACGGCCGCCGAGATGGTGGGCCGTTCCTCGGCGAGGAGGCGGGCCATCGGCTCAGGCTGCAGGTAGCGGTCCGGCAGGATCAGCGAGGCGCCCGACATGAGCGCCCCGAACGGCGTGCCCCAACTCATGGCGTGGAACATCGGCACGATCGGTAGCACCGTGTCGTTCGGGCCCATACCGAGGCCGTAGCTCGCGCACACGGCGGTGGAGTGGAGCCAGATGCTGCGGTGGCTGTACATGACACCCTTGGGGTCGCCCGTGGTGCCGGAGGTGTAGCAGGCGGCCGCCGCCGCGCGCTCGTCGATCTCGGGCCAGTCGTACTCATCGGCCTGGGCATCGAGCAGATCGCGGTAGTCGTGCAGCTGCACGCCCGACGGTGCCTCCACCTCGCCCTTGTCCCCGTCCACGACGATGACGTGTTCGATGGTGGTCATGCCGCCGATCGCGGCGTTGAGCTGCGGGATCAAGCTGCCGTCGGTGATGATCACGCGGTCGGCGGCGTGATTGGCGATATAGGTGATCTGGTCCGGGAACAGCCGGATGTTGATGGTGTGCAGCACGCTGCCCATCGCGGGGATCGCGACGTAGGCCGTCATGTGCTCGTTGTTGTTCCATTGGAAGGTGCCGACGCGGTCGCCCGGGACGACCCCCAGGGCCTTCAGCGCGTTCGCGAGTCGCGCGGCCTCGCGCCCCATCTCGCCGAAGCTCATCCGGGTGGTCTTCTCGGGCGTCCATGTGGCGACCTCGCCGGCGTCCGCATACCAGGTGGTGGCGTGGCGGAGCAACGTCGCCAGCGACAGGTGCTCGTCTTGCATCGTGGAGGCCAGGGGCAGGATCCGCTCGGTCATAGGGCATGCGTACCGCATGTCCGACGGTGCGCGGCCCGGTTTCGGCCAGCTCACGGGGACGGCTCAGGCGACCGCCCGGAACAGTTGCAGGTCCGTAGCGGCGCCGAGCCCCGACTCGAGTCCCGATTCCGAGCTCCGCCGCTCACCCGGCCGCCGGTCGCCCGGCCGCCAGTCGTCGAGGAGGACCCGCACCGTCCACCCGGTGAACTGCCCCGAGTCCTCGTCGAAGCCCGATGGCTGGGAGACCTCCAGGCGGACCGCCGCTCCGTCGTCGCAGTAGAGGAGCACCCAGGTGCCGGCGAGCGCACCGTCGGACCGCGTCGCCGGGCGCAGGTCCGAGGGCGGGAACAGCACCTCGTCGGGCCGGAAGGAGTCCGCGGTGGCCGTACCCTTCCGCCGGACCACGTACGGTCCGTGCACGGATCCCGCGCTGCCGGTGGCCGCGTCGCCGCTCATCACCGTGAGCGTGCGGCGGCTGGCGATGTGACCACTCGCGGGCTGGCCGCGCCTGTTGTCCGGGAACCACCGTCCCGTCGACGTGAGCCGCCGACGCAGCTCCGCGACGAGCTCGACCCAGCGCACGAATCCCGGCGCCATGGGCGGGGCGAAGTGATCGAGTGCGTCGGCCGCCCGCTCCCCCGCCGCCACCGCGCCGTACAGGTCCTCGATCTCGATGTCCATGGCGCGCAGGAAGTCCGCTGCCCGCTCGGGCGGGACGATCTGCGCGGTGAGCAGTGGCTGCAGGTCCGACATCGGTGCCCCCTTCGACGATGCCCGAACGGTAGCGCGGGCCACTGACACTTCCCGTGCTCCCAGCGACCTCACAGCGAACTCCACGACACGAGCGTGAATCGGCCGATACCGTTCATTTCGTCGCAGAGGCCGACTCCGCCGGAAGGACCGTCATGCGCACCTACGAGGGACGCCCCCTACCCCGCCCGCACGAGGAGGTCGTCGACCAGGGGCTCGGTTTCGACCTCGGCACGTTGATGAGCCGACGGCGGATGCTCGCCGCGCTCGGGATCGGTGCCGCGGGGATCGGGCTGGCGGCGTGCGGGACCGACGCGCAGAGCGGACCGTCGACCTCTCCGGCGGAGTCCTCGTCCACGGCGGGGACCGCGGCGATGCCGTCCAACCTCGCCGAGATCCCCGAGGAGACGGCGGGCCCGTACCCCGGCGACGGGTCGAACGGGCCCGACGTGCTGGAGATCGACGGCGTGGTGCGCAGCGACATCCGGTCGAGCTTCGGTGCGATGTCCGGCACCGCGGAGGGAGTGCCCATCGCGCTGGAGCTGACGGTGCGCGATCTCGCGCGCGACGGTGCGCCCTTCGCCGGCGCCGCCGTGTACGTGTGGCACTGCGACCGGGAGGGCCGCTACTCGCTGTACACCGCGGGCGCGACCGACCAGAACTATTTGCGCGGAGTACAGATCGCCGATGGATCTGGGGTCGTGCGCTTCACCAGCGTCTTCCCCGCTTGCTACGAGGGCCGGTGGCCCCACGTCCACTTCGAGGTCTACCGCGACCGGGCAGACATCACCGACGCGGCGCGCGCGATCGCGACCTCGCAGCTGGCCTTCCCGAAGGACGTCTGCGACGCGGTCTACGCCACCCCTGGCTACGAGTCGTCGGTGCGGACGTTCAGTCGCGTGTCGCTGACCTCCGACAGCGTCTTCCGCGAGGACGGTGCCGAGCACCAGATGGCTACCGTGACCGGTGACGTACGGACGGGCTACCGGGTCTCACTGCCCGTCGGCGTCGACACGCGGACCGCGCCCGGCGGCGGCTCCCGACCCGGCGGCCGCCCGCGGTAGCGCGCGAGCGACGTGCGATTTCCTCCACCCGGATCACAACGGTTCCGATCCGGGTCCGCGCGCCGAAGACTGCAGGCACGCACCCGATGGAAGGAAACGCCCATGTCCCGGCAGCTGCATCTCGGTGGATTCCAGATCGCCTCGCACGTCACGCATTCGCACGCCGCGTGGCGGCATCCCGCGTCCGACCCCGCCTTCCTGACGCCCGAGTACTACCACCGAATCGGGCGGATCCTCGAGCGCGGCAAGTTCGACTTCCTGTTCTTCGCGGACCTGCTCTCCGTTCCCACTAGATTCGGCGACGACATCGACGAGTCGCTGCGGCGCGGGACGCAGGCTTCGGCCACACTCGACCCCTCGATCGTCGCCGCATCGATCGGTGCCGTCACTTCTCGGCTCGGGATCGCGATCACCAAGTCCACCACGTACTTCCATCCGTTCGAGCTGGCACGGATCTTCTCGAGCCTCGATCACGTGACCCGCGGCCGAATCGCCTGGAACATCGTGACCTCCCTCAGCCAATCGGAAGCGCTGAATTTCGGGCACGAGGAACACCTCGAGCACGACCTGCGTTACGTGCGCGCACAGGAGTTCGTGGAGACGGCCGTCGAGCTGTGGGCGTCGTGGGAGCCCGACGCGCTGGTGCAGGACAAGGACTCCGGTGTGTTCGCCGATCCTGCGCGAATCCATGCCGTCAATCGGCAGACGGAGCACTTCCGAACGCGCGGCCCCCTCCCGACCCCACGCTCTCCGCAGGGCCGGCCGGTGCTGATCCAAGCCGGGTCATCCAGTCGCGGGAAGGACTTCGCCGCGAAATGGGCGGAGGCGATCTTCGAAATCGATCCGACGCCGGAAGGGCGGCGCTCGTACTACGACGACGTGAAATCTCGAGCGGTGAACTTCGGCCGGCGAGCCGAGGACGTGAAGATCTTCCCCTCGTTCATTCCGTTCGTCGGCGAGACCGAGTCGATCGCGCGGGAGAAGCAGGCCTTCCACAACGACTTGGCCGATCCGATCTCGGGGCTGATTACGCTCTCAGTGCACACCGACCACGACTTCTCGCAGTACGACCTCGACAAGCCCGTGGAGGACGTCGCCGTGGGCGGCACGCAGGGCCTGTTCGACGTGGCCCGACGCCTGTCGGAACGCGACAACCTGACGCTGCGCGACATCGGCAAGCTGTACGCCCAGGGCGTGCTCCTTCCCCAGTTCGTCGGCAGGGCTTCGGATATCGCCGACCAGATCGAGGAGGGATTCACCGGCGGCGAGGCCGACGGATACATCCTCTCCGCCGCCAGCTCGCCCGGAACGTTCAACGACTTCGTCGACTTCGTGGTCCCCGAGTTGCAGCGGCGCGGCCTGTTCCGCAAGGAGTACACCGGCACCACTCTCCGCGAGCACCTCGACCTCCCGGCAGACCCCTTCGCTCCTCGCGCGGTGGCGAAGGCCGGCTGACTGTCGGCCCATCGCAATCCGCGAAGCTCGACGTCGCGAGTGCCAACGGCGTCGTGACAAGAGCAGCAGCGTTCCGGATCAGCGGCCGATTTTCAGAATCGGCGATCGGGCAGCCACTCACAAGGTCCGGTCTGTCGCGCGCGCGGATCTGTTGGCCGAGCGCTCACGGGTCCTGTGCGCTTCGTCGATGATGAGTACTCGAGCCCGTTGCGGTGACGAACTGGTTGAAACACTTGAACATCGCCTTGACGCGGGCGCCCGCACCCGCGACCTGGCGCAGGGGTGTGGCGAACGACCGGGACCCGCTCCACGTCGTACGGCACCAGGTCGGCCGCGAGCTTCTGGTTGCCAGATCAAGCGGAGGCCCCTGCCGCTCGCGCACCTCCTCCGCAGCGACCGCGAGCATTTGCTGCGACGGTGCGGCGGGCGGGTTCGATAGGGCATCGGCGGCGTAGCCGGAGGGCCCGCCTGGCCTCAGCCGTGTGCGGGGGTGCGCGAGCATTGCGTCGGTGTCGGCCCCGGTGAACAGGCGACCCTAAGCCGTGGCCGGATACGCTCCGAGCTCGGCGGCTCCGCCGGGAACGTGCAGGACTGGCACTACGCCCGGATCGCCCTCGAGCAGTTCGGTTCGCGGTCACCCGCAACAACGTCACGCCAAACCCGCCAAACCCCCAGGGCAGCACGAATGATCGTGCGGACGGGTCTGCCCTGAGCGGGAGTTCCGTAGAAACGCTGACCTGAGACTAGCGCGATGCGCCCGGCACCTGGTCCTCGAGCAGTCCCCGGGCGGACTCTCACCGGCACCGACAGATGTCACATCGTTCCGGGGCGGCGCTCTGGGCTGGTCACTCGGTACATTCGAGGTAGGGCTCTGGAGGAGGTTCGAGATGGCGGAGACGGTGCCCCAGGAGATCGCCCACCGGGTGACCACGGCGGCGGACGCGGTTCCGGTCGGGCGGGAGCAGGCGCAGGCCGCGGCGCACGACGCCGCCCACTACCTGCAGAACCTGCGCGCGACCGCGATCGACGACGCCTACCGGCGGTTCACCGCGAGCAACACGCCCGGCTACCCGGCGCGTCTGCAGTACCGGTCGCCGCCGCAGATCAAGAAGGGTGCGGCGGTCCTCGTCGTGATCGGCGCTCTCGTGGTCAGCAGCGCGATTGCGACGTCCGGCGTCCCCGCGATCCTGATCTTCCTGCTCGCGGCCGCCGGAGTCGCCGGGTTCCACCTCTGGCGGCTCACGCGCTACAAGAACCGGATCGCCGAGCGGGAGCAGGCGCGTCTCGCCGCGAATCCGTGGCCGTTCCGCGCCGAGCGCACCCCCGCGTACAACCCCGACGCCGAACCGGGCCAGACCCGCGTGGAAACCCGACTCCTGGGCGTCGCGGTCCTGCTCACCGAGGAGATCCGCCGCTCCCCCGCGTGGAACAACTCGCTCCTCGACCAGCACCGCGTCCGGATCAACCTCGACGCCACGCTGCAGGACATCAGCCACCGCGCGTACCGCGTGTGGCGCATGCGCACCGACACCCCGCGGCCCTCGGGCGCCTCGCCGGCTACTCCCGCGCTGGCTCAGCACATCGACGAGTTCGCCCATGCCGCGCGGATGGCGGAGGACGCCCTCCGCGATCACGTGGCGGCGCTCGCGGAGTACCTGGGCGAGCTCCGCCCCGTCGAACGGCTCCTGGGCGACCTGCAGATCCTGGACCGGACCAACAGCAGCGCTCACCGCGAGCTGCTCGACCAGCTGTACCGCGACGCCGTCGGCAACGAGGCCGATGCACTGCGCTTCCAGAGCCACGCGAACGAGCTGCGCGACCTGCAGGCCAGCCTCGACGCCCAGTTCCACTTCCTGCGCGAGCAGGTGACCCGCACCAACCTGCTGCGCTGACCGCGACGACAGGCCCGACGAGAGGCACTGATGACCGGACCGGCACGCAGCGGCTCCCCCGCCGCGTCGAACGCCGACCTCACCGTGGACCCGTGCGCGGTGGACGAGGCCGCACTCGCGCCCGCGGACCTCTTCTGTTCACTCGCGTCCCTCCGCTACGGACCGTCGGACGAGCCTCCGCGCTGGCGCGCCGCCGCCGACCTGCTCGCGCAGGACCCCGGCATCGTAGAGCGGTCCGTCTGGGCGGCGTCGGCGGCGCGCGACGCCGATGCGGTGGCCGCACATCTGCGTGCCGATCCCTCCCTGGCGGCCGCCCCGGGCGGCCCCTTCGGCTGGCACCCCCTCAGCTACCTCTGTTATTCGCGCCTTCCGATCGACGCGGCGATCGATCGCTCGCTCGACGTCGCGACGCTGCTCCTCGACGCCGGTGCCGACCCGAACACCGGCTTCCTGCACTCCGGCCTGCCCACCCCGTTCACCGCCCTCACCGGAGTCTTCGGCGAAGGCGAGCAGGGCGCCGGCCGCCAGCCTCGGCACCCACGGGCCCAGGAATTGGCAGCCCTCCTGTTGGACCGAGGCGCGCATCCCGTCGACCAGCAGACGCTCTACAACCGGATGTTCCGGCCCGACGACGCGCACCTCGAGCTGCTCTTCGCGTACGGCCTCGCCGACGCCGGGCCGAGTCCGTGGGAGACGCGTGTCGGTGCCGAGACGGAGAACCGCGCGCAGGTGTGGCGCCGCCAGGTCGACTGGGCGGCGCAGCACGGCTTCGCCGCGCGCCTGAATCTCCTCGCCGAGTACGGCATCGACGTCGCGGGAGTCACCGTCACCGTCCCGGCCTTCCCCGACGACCCGAGCGCGAGAGACGGGGAGGGCGCGACTCCCCTCCATCACGCAGCCTGGGCGGGTGACCTCGACCTCATCCGCGCGCTCCTCGACGCCGGGGCCGACCGCACCGTCGTCGACAAGCGGTACGGCAGCACGCCGCGCGAGTGGGCCGAGCACGCGTACCAGCCGGAGGCGGCGCGACTCCTGCGCTGAGCTGCCACGCCGGGCGCCTCGGGCGTGATTACATCGACGAATGACCACCACCCCCGGTTACAAACCAGACACCCGCTTCTTCGGACACCCGTGGCCGCTGGTGAACCTGTTCGGCGTCGAGATGTGGGAGCGCTTCTCGTTCTACGGGATGCAGGCGATCCTCGCGTACTACCTGTACTACTCCGCCTTGGAAGGCGGCCTCGGCTTCGACAAGACCACCTCCCTCGGGATCGTCGGCGCCTACGGCGGATTCGTCTACCTCTCGACGATCGCGGGCGCGTGGGTCTCCGACCGCCTGCTCGGCGCGGAGCGCACCCTCTTCTACTCCGCGTGCCTCGTGATGGCGGGCCACATCGCCCTCGCCGCGATCCCCGGCGCGACGGGCGTCGCGATCGGCCTCGTGCTCGTCGCCGTCGGCTCCGGCGGCGTGAAGGGCAACGCCACCAAGGTGGTCGGCGACCTGTACCCCGCGGGCGACACCCGCCGCGACGCGGGCTTCTCCCTCTTCTACATGGGCGTGAACCTCGGCGCCTTCATCGGCCCCCTGCTCACCGGATACCTGCAGGACAACGCCGGCTTCCACTGGGGCTTCGGCCTCGCCGCGGTCGGCATGGCACTCGGCCTGATCCAGTACGGGCTCACCCGGAAGATGCTGCCGCGGATCAGCCAGGAGGTGCCGAACCCCGCCTCCCGCACCGACATCCAGCGGGTCGTGGTCGGCGCCGTGATCGCGATCGCCGTCTTCGTCGCGCTGATCCTCCTCGGTGTCATCACCGCGAAGAACCTCGTCGACGCCGTGATCATCTCGGTCGCCGCGATCTCCCTGGCCTACTTCGTCTTCCTCCTCCGCAGCAGCCGGGTCGACGGTGCCGAGCGCAACGGCGTCAGGGCGTTCATCCCGCTGTTCCTCTCCCAGGTCGCCTTCTGGGCGCTGTTCCAGCAGATGTTCACCTTCGTCGCGGTCTACGCCGACGAGCGTCTCGACCGCAGCCTCGGCGGCTGGGAGTTCCCCGCCTCGTGGATCCAGTCGGTCGACCCGGTGTACATCCTGATCTTCGCGCCCGTCTTCGCGGCGCTGTGGACGAAGCTCGGCCCGCGCCAGCCGAGTACGCCGATCAAGTTCGCGATCGGCACCATCGGCATCGGCGTCGCCTTCCTCGCCTTCCTGCTCATGCCCGCGGGCGTGAACACCGCGCCGCTGATCGGGCTCCTCGGGATCATGCTGATCTTCGCGCTCGCCGAACTGTGCATCTCCCCCGTCGGCCTGAGCGTCTCCACGAAGTTGGCGCCGCGCGCGTTCGCCACGCAGATGGTGGCGCTGAACTTCCTATCGATCAGCCTCGGCACCGCCCTGGCCGGCCGCCTCGCCACGTTCTACGACCAGAACGACGAGGCGCCGTACTTCCTGATCCTGGGCGGCACCGCCATCGGTGTCGGCCTGGTCGTGGTGGCCCTCACCCCGATGATCAAGCGCCTCGCCCCCGCCGTCGCCTGAGGGTGACCTGAGGGCACCGTCGAACCTGTCCAATCCCTTCACGCCCACGAGACTTCCGAGTAACTTCGTCACCAAGCACTGGAACGACGCGAGGAGCGGGTTTGCCGCCGGACGAATACGACTACATCGTGGTAGGGGCCGGCAGCGCGGGCGCCGTCGTGGCGGCCCGCCTGTCGGAGGATCCGGGCGTCTCCGTCCTGCTCCTCGAGGCGGGCGGCGAGGCGGATGCGGACGAGATCCACATCCCGCTCGCCTTCTCCGCGATGTTCAAGACCAAGTGGGACTGGAACTACACCACCACCCCGCAGAAGCACCTGGCCGACCGGCCGGCGTACTGGCCGCGAATGAAGGCCCTCGGGGGCTGCTCGTCGCTCAACGCGATGATCTACATCCGCGGCAACCGCGCCGACTACGACCGCTGGGCCGCGCAGGGCGCGACCGGATGGTCGTTCGACGAGGTCCTGCCGTACTTCCGCAAGGCGGAGGGCAACACGCGCCTGAGCGGCCCGTACCACGGCACGGACGGCCCGCTCACCGTCGAGGACCGGCGGTTCAACCACCCGCTGACCCACGCCTTCGTCGACTCGGCGGTCGCCTGGGGTCTGAAGCCCACCGACGATTTCAACGGCGCCGCGCAGGACGGCGCGGGGCTGTACCAGGTCACCTGCAAGGGCGGGCGACGCTGGTCCACCGATAAGGCGTACATCGAGCCGAATCGCGGGCGCCCCAACCTCACGGTCGCGATCCGGTCCACGGCGCAACGCATCGAGTTCGACGGTGACCGGGCCTCGGGTGTCACGATCCGCACCGGCGGTGCCGAGCAGACCCTCCGCGCGCGCCGCGAGGTGATCGTCAGCGGCGGGGCGATCAATTCGCCGCAGTTGCTCATGCTGTCGGGCATCGGGCCGGCGGAGCACCTCGCCGAGCACGGCATCGACGTCCGCTCCGCGCTGGCCGGGGTCGGCGCCAACCTGCACGACCACCCGATGGTCCCCGTCGACTACGACGTGCACGGCAGCTACGACCTGCTGGAGAAGCAGGACGTGGGTAACCTCCTGCGCTGGAAGCTCACGGGCACCGGACCGCTGGCGTCGAACGGCGCGGAGTCGGGCGCCTTTCTCCGGTCCCGGGAGGACCTCGAACACCCCGACCTGCAGATCCACGTCATGCCGGCCGGCGTATACGACAACCTCCTGCATGAGACGCACCGTCGCGGCATCATGCTCGGCCCCACCGTCGTCGACGTCGCGAGCCGCGGGACGCTGCGACTACGCTCGGCCGACCCGAACTACAAGCCTGCGCTCGAACCGAACTACTACGACGCCGCCCAGGACGCCGATGCGATGGTCGCGGGGGTGCGCGCAGTAATGGAGATCGCCCAGCAGGGACCGCTCGCCCGCTACCTCGGCAAGCCCTGGCACATCGCCGAGGACCCGTCGGAGGAAGAGATCCGCGCACTCATCGCGAACTACACGCAGACGCTGTTCCACCCCGTCGGCACCTGCCGGATGGGCACCGACGACGACGCCGTCGTCGACCCGCAGCTGCGCGTGCGCGGCGTGGAGGGCCTGCGCGTCGTCGACGCCTCGGTCATCCCCGCCGTGCCCCGCGGTAACACGAACGCCCCCACCATCATGATCGCCGAGAAGGCGGCCGACGAGATCAGGAAGTCAGCATGACCGCAGCGAACACGAAGACCTTCGACTCCCTCGATCCCCGCACGGGCGACGTGGTCGAGACGTACCCGATCCACTCGACCGACCACGTGCACGCAGTCGTGGCGCGGGCCCGCGAGCAGGCCGACTGGTGGCAGGAGATCGGCTTCGACGGCCGCAAGCAGGCCCTCAACACGTGGAAGGGCGTGATCACCCGGCGGATCAACCAGCTGGCGCAGATCGTGCACGACGAGACCGGCAAGCCACACGGCGACGCCCTGCTCGAGGCCGCCCTCGGCATCGACCACCTGGCCTACGCCGCCAACCACGCGAAGAAGGTCCTCGGGCCGCGGCGCGTCGGCTCAGGCCTGGTCATGGCGAACCAGTCGGCGACGGTGCGCTATCACCCGCTCGGCGTCGTCGGCGTCATCGGCCCGTGGAACTACCCCGTCTTCACCCCGATGGGGTCCATCGCCTACGCGCTCGCCGCCGGCAACGCCGTCGTCTTCAAGCCCTCGGAGTACACGCCCGGCGTCGGCGTGTGGCTGGCCCGCACCTTTGAGGAGGCCGTCGGCCGCCCCGTTCTGCAGGCCGTCACCGGTCTCGGTGAGACCGGCAACGCGTTGTGCACCTCCGGCGTGAACAAGGTGGCCTTCACCGGCTCCACCAACACGGGAAAGAAGGTCATGGCCGCGTGCGCCGAGACGCTGACGCCGGTGGTGATCGAGGCCGGCGGCAAGGACGCCTTCCTGGTGGACCGCGACGCCGACCTCGACGCCGCCGCCGACGCCGCCGCCTGGGGCGCCTTCGCCAACGCCGGCCAGACCTGTGTCGGCGTGGAACGCGTCTACGTGCACAAGGACGTTTACGACCCATTCCTAGAGAAGCTCGTCGCCAAGGCCCGTGAGGTCACGGCGAACGACTCCGAGGACTCCAAGATCGGCCCGATCACCATGCCCAGCCAGCTGGCGATCATCAAGTCGCACATCGAGGACGCCCTGGCTCGCGGTGGCCGCGCCCTCGTCGGCGGCGTCGATGCGGTCGGCGAGCGGTTCGTCCAGCCGACGGTCCTCGTCGACGTGCCGGAGGACTCCATCGCCGTGACGCAGGAGACCTTCGGTCCGACGGTGACGGTCGCCAAGGTGGACACCATGGACGAGGCGGTCGAGCTCGCGAACGCCACGAAGTACGGTCTCGCGGCGACGGTCTTCTCCAAGGCCCGCGGCATGGAGCTGGCGGACCGGATCCGCTCCGGCATGGCCGCCGTGAACGGCATCATCACCTTCGCGGGCGTGCCGAACCTGCCCTTCGGCGGCGTCGGCGAGTCGGGCTTCGGCCGCATCCACGGCCCCGACGGCCTGCGCGAGTTCACCTATGCCAAGGGCATCGCCCGCAAGCGCTTCAACCCGCTGCTCAACCTGACGAGCTTCGCGCGCACCGCAGCGCAGGAGGGGCAGCTGACGCAGCTGATGACGATCCTGCACGGGCGCGGCGGCACGATCAAGTAGCGCTCAGCGCTGGTAGACGACGGCGACCTCGCGGGCGCGGTCCAAGGATTGCACCGCGAGCTCGCCGTCGCGGGCCTGGATGGCCCAGATCGCGACGAACTCGTCACGCGGCAGCTCGAGGTGCGCGAACTGTGCGCCCTCAGGGAACGAGAAGCCCTCGACGACGTCCCACGGATAGGTGTTCTCGTTGAGGAGGTTCCGCACCGTGACCCCGTCGGGGCCGAGGCGCAGCCGGGGGCGGGCGAAGAGCAGCGCGCCGCAGGCAAGGATGATCCCGATGCCCACCATGCCCGCCTGATCGCCGGTCTTGAAGGCGATCCCCGAGTCCCCGCCGGCCTTGAGCAGCCAGGCGACGAAGGCGTGGCCCAGAACCAGCACCACGGCGAAGGACCAGGCGTAGAACTTGATCTTGCGCGGGGTCACTTCGAGCACGGGCTGCGTGGTCGCGTCGGTCATCACGGGGCCATTCTACGGAAGGCGGACAGCGGGCCGTCCCGCACGCCAGACGGGGCTACGAGGTCGGCAGCGCGGCGTGCACCGTCAGCGTGGAGTCGACGGCGCGGGCGGCCTCGGCTCCCTTGCCCACGAAGTGCCGCTCGAAGTAGGCGGTGTGCTCGTCGTGCTCGTGGAAGTGATGCGGGGTCAGCACCACCGAGAAGACGGGGACGTCGGTGTCGAGCTGCACGCGCATCAGGCCGTCGATGACGGCGGTCGCCACGAACTCGTGCCGGTAGATTCCGCCGTCCACGACGAGGCCGGCGGCCACGACGGCCGCGTAGCGCCCCGTGGTGGCGAGCCGCTTCGCGGTGAGCGGGATCTCGTAGGCGCCGGGCACCTCGAAGACGTCGACCTCGGCACCGTCGTGGCCGAGGCGCTGCCACTCCTCGATGAAGCCGTCGCGGGCCCGGTCGACGATGTTCCGGTGCCAGGTGGCCTGGACGAGTGCGATGCGGCTCATCGGGCCGCCCGCAGCTTGCGCAGCGTGAGTGCGGTGTCGAGTGCGGCCGACGCGGCCTGTTCGCCCTTGTCCTCGGCCGAGCCGGGCAGGCCCGCGCGGTCGAGGGCTTCGGCCTCGGTGTTGGTGGTGAGGACGCCGTTGCCGACGGGGACGCCGGCGTCGAGCGAGACGCGCAGCAGGCCCGCGGTGAGCGCGTCGCAGACGTACTCGAAGTGCGGGGTGCCGCCACGGATCACGACGCCCAGCGCCACGACCGCGTCGTGGCTGCGCGTGAGCTCCTGCGCGACGACCGGCAGCTCGACGGCGCCCGCCACCCGCTCGACGGTGACGTTCCGCACGCCCGCGGACTCCGCCGTCCGGAGCGCGCCTGCGAGGAGCGCCTCGCAGACGGTGTCGTGCCAGCGGGAGGCGACGATCGCCAGCCGCAGGTCGGCGGCACCGTGGAGCGTGATGTCGGGGATTCCAGCGCCGCTCACGCGGTACCTCCCTGGTCGAAGTGGTCGAGGTCGCGCAAGTCGTGCCCCATGCGGTCGCGCTTGGTGCGCAAGTAGTGGATGTTCTCGGCGTTGGCGCGCAGCGGCATCGCCACCCGCTCGGTGATCTGCAGCCCGTAGCCGTCGAGGCCGACGCGCTTGGCCGGGTTGTTGGTGAGCAGGCGCATCGACGTGATGCCGAGGTCCACGAGAATCTGCGCGCCGAGGCCGTAGTCGCGGGCGTCGGCGGGCAGTCCGAGCTGGAGGTTCGCGTCGACCGTGTCGGCGCCGCCGTCCTGCAGCTGGTAGGCCTGCAGCTTGTGCATCAGGCCGATGCCCCGACCCTCGTGCCCGCGCATGTAGAGCACGACGCCGCGGCCCTCCTGCGCGACCATCTCCATGGCGGCGTCCAGCTGGGGGCCGCAGTCGCAGCGCAGCGAGCCGAAGACGTCGCCGGTGAGGCACTCGCTGTGCACGCGGACGAGGACGTCGGCACCGTCGTCGGCGGTGATGTCGCCCTTGACCAGCGCGACGTGCTCGACGTCGTCGTGGATCGACGTGTAGCCGACGGCCTGGAAGTCGCCGTACCGGGTGGGGATGCGCGCGGAGGCGAGCTGCACGACGTGCTTCTCGTTCTTGCGGCGCCAGGCGATCATGTCGGCGATCGAGATCATCGCGAGCCCGTGCTCGTCGGCGAAGACGCGCAGCTCGTCGGACTTCGCCATGCCGCCCGGGTCCTTCTCCGAGACGATCTCGCAGATCACGCCGGCGGGGGCGAGCCCGGCCAGGGTGGCGAGGTCGACGGCGGCCTCGGTGTGGCCGGGGCGGCGCAGCACGCCGCCGTCCTTGGCGCGCAGCGGCACGACGTGCCCGGGGCGGGTGAAGTCGTCAACCGTCGAGCTCGGATCGGCCAGCTTCAGCATGGTGGTGGCGCGGTCGGCGGCGGAGATGCCGGTGCCCACGCCCTCCTTGGCATCGACGGTAACCGTGTAGGCGGTGCCGTGCTTGTCCTGGTTGGTGGAGGACATGGGCGGCAGACCCAGCTTGTCGCAGGTGGCGCCGTCGAGCGGCACGCACAGGTACCCGGAGGTGTAGCGGACCATGAAGGCCACCAGCTCGGGGGTCGCCTTCTCGGCGGCGAAGATGAGGTCGCCCTCGTTCTCACGGTCCTCGTCGTCGACCACGACGACGGCCTTGCCTGCGGCGATGTCGGCGATGGCGCGCTCGATCGAATCCATTCTCGTCATGGCTACTTCTCCTCTTCGCGCCCGGCGAATCCGGTCAGGCGCTCGACGTACTTCGCGACGATGTCCACTTCGAGATTGACGACGGTGCCGGGCTCGGCCCCGCCGAGGTTGGTGAGCTCGAGAGTGGTGGGGATGAGCGAGACCTCGAACCAGTGCTGCGCGTCGTCGCCGGTCACCCCCTGCCCGAGCGCGGAGACGGTGAGCGAGACGCCGTCGATGGTGATCGAGCCCTTCTCGACAACGTAACGGGCGAGCTGCTCCGGGAGGGCGAGCCGCACCACGGTCCAGTGTTCGGACGGGCTGAGGCTCAGGACGTGGCCGGTGCCGTCGACGTGTCCCTGCACGATGTGGCCGCCGAGCCGGGAGTTGATGGCGGCGGCGCGCTCGAGGTTGACACGGTCTCCGGGGCCGAGCTTGCTGAGCGAGCTGCGGCGGAGGGACTCCTCCATGACGTCGGCGGTGAAGGCGCCGGCCTCGACGGCGACGACCGTGAGGCAGACACCGTTGACCGCGATCGAATCGCCGTGTTTCGCATCGGAGGTGACGAGATCGCCCTGGACCGTGAAACGGGCCGCATCCGGGAGGTCCTCGCGGGCGGTGATCACGCCCAACTCTTCGACGATGCCGGTGAACATCCGCCGCTCCTGCCGCTTCGGCCTCAGGGCGGCACGACGACGCGGGATACACCCGCGTAGTTCTCTTTCATCCGGACTATGACCGTCGGCTCCGGGATCGCACCGGAATCTGCTGACCCCCTCCTCGCGGTGGGGCGCTCGCGGGCTAGAACACCGGGATCGCCCGGAGTCCATCACCGCCGGTGGGGAATCGCACCCCGCCCTGAGAACTTCCGCTTCCGAAGGTAGCACTCACCGGCCGCGGCCCCAAGTGTTGGGCTCAGGCAGAACGCAACAGGGTGACCAGCAGGTCGTCGCCGAGCCGCTCGACGGTGTCCAGGCTCAGTCGCGTCGCGTCGGCCAGGGTGCCCACGCCGGGCACCGTCAGGGCGGGAAGTCCGGCGCCGAGAAGCACGGGGGCGATGTAGGCCTGGACGCGGTCCACGAGGCCGGCAGCGACGAAGGCGCCGATCACCGTCGCGCCGCCCTCGACCTGGACGTGCACGGCGTCGCCGGCGGCCTGGAGCGCGGCATGCGGGTCGCGGCCGCGGACCAAACGCGCCTCGCCCGGCCCGGTGAGCACCTTCGCAGCGGCGGGGATCTCCCGCTCCCCCAGGACGATCCGGGTCGGCTGGTGCGCGAGCGGCGCACCGTCGGCATCGCGGGCGGTGAGCGCGGGGTCGTCGGCGAGGACGGTGCCGGTGCCGACGATGATCGCGTCGAGCTGGGCGCGTTCGGCGTGGGCCCGTCGTCGCGCGGCGGGCCCGGTGATCCATTGACTGGTGCCGTCGGGGGCGGCGATTCGCCCGTCGACGGTGGCCGCCAGCTTGACGGTGACCATCGGGCGGCCGTGCCGCTGCCGGAACAGCCACTCGGTAAGCGGCCACGGCGGGGCGGCGAGGTGCACCACCTCCACCCCGGCCGCTCGCAGGGTGTGCGCTCCCCCGGCGGCGAGCGGATTCGGATCGGCGGCGGCGTAGGCGACGCGCGCGACGCCAGCGGCGATCAGGGCCTGTGTGCAGGGCCCGGTGCGGCCGGTGTGATCGCACGGCTCCAGGGTGACGACGGCGGTGCCGCCGCGCGCGGCCTCCCCCGCCTCGGCCAGAGCGACGACCTCCGCGTGCGGACCGCCGGCGGGGGCGGTGCGGCCCCGCCCGGCGACGGTGCCGTCGGCCGCGAGGATCACGGCGCCGACGGGCGGGTTAGGGGTGCTGATCCCACGGGCGGCCGCCGATTCCTCGACGGCCAGTGCGAGCGCGGCCTGCAGGTCCACCGTCAGGCGCGCGGGACGGCTGCGGCCTGGGCGCGGAGCTTGCGCAGCGCCTCGGCGGGGTCTGCGGCGTTGTAGACGGCGGAGCCCGCCACGAAGCAGTCGACGCCCGCGGCGGCGGCCTGCTCGATGGTGTCGGCGTTGATGCCGCCGTCGATCTCGACGAGCAGGCGCAGCTCGCCGGAGTCGACGAGGCGGCGGGCGGCGCGCGCCTTGTCCAGCACGTCGGCGATGAAGGACTGCCCGCCGAAGCCGGGCTCCACACTCATGACGAGCAGCGTGTCGAAGCTCTTGAGGATCTCGACGTAGGGCTCGAAGGCGGTGCCGGGCTTGATCGCGAGACCCGCCTTGCCGCCCGCGGCGCGGATGTCCTTCGCGACGGCGACCGGATCGTCGGTCGCCTCGGCATGGAAGGTGACGTTGTAGGCACCGGCCTCGGCGTACGGGGGCGCCCAGCGGCCCGGGTCGTCGATCATCAGGTGGCAGTCGAGGGGGATCGTCGTCGCCTTGAGCAGGCTCTCGACCACGGGCAGCCCGAGGGTGAGGTTCGGGACGAAGTGGTTGTCCATGACGTCGACGTGCACCCAGTCGGCGCCCTCCGGCCCGCCCACGGCCGCCACTTCAGCCCCGAGCCGGGCGAAGTCGGCGGAGAGGATGGACGGCGCGATCATCGGCGAAGACATGCGTCGGATTCTACGTCTGCGAGTCCGCGGGCCTGCGCGCACACGAGGCGGAATTCGGCTTCGTGGTGCCGCTCGGCCGCGGATTCACAGCCGCGCACCGCGTCGTCGTTGTGTTTCATTTGTCACTCTAGTAACATCAGCACCACTAATCACACGGGTAACTCTCGTGTCGTCGATTGTTGAGAGGTCGTCATGCGGATCGCACGCACCACCTTGACCACGTTCGTGGCGGTCGCCGCGGCCGCACTCGTTGCCGCGGCACCCGCGATGGCCGATCCCGTCGCGCCCGCCGTACCCGCGGTCCCCGTCGCGCCCGCCGCGGCACCGGCAGCGGTCGTGCCCGCCGCGCCTGCGGCGGCCGCACCTGCCGCCGCGGCGGTGCCCGCGGCGGCGAACACGCCGCTGGTCTCCACCGCGAATGCCGTCCCAGCATCGGCGCAGCCCGCGCTCGCCGAACTGGCGAAAATCCCCGGCGTACAGCAGATCCTCGCCACCGGTCAGCTGCCCACCACCGACGTGGCGACGCTGGTCAAGATGTTCGGCAGCGACCCGAACGCGCAGAAGCTCCTCGGCCAGCTCCTCGCCGGACAGGCCGCGGCGACCACGCCCGCCGCAGACACCAAGCCCGACGAGCCGTTGAAGTTCGCGGTCACCGGAGCGATCAACGACACCTTCACCAAGGACGGCGGTCAGAAGAAGTACGGCCAACCCCTCGGCGTCGAGAAGGACGTCGCGGGCGGCTCGAAGGTGCAGGAGTTCACCAACGGCACCATCTACTGGAACCCGAAGGTCAACGGCGGCAAGGCGGCCGGAGTGACCGGCGCGATCCGCGATTTCTACCTCAAGCAGGGCGGCCCCACCGGCAAGCTGGGCTTCCCGCTGATGAGCGAGCTCTCCGTCGGCGGCCCCACCGCGGGGTCCGTCGCAGGCGCGTACAACGACTTCCAGAACGGCTCGATCGTCTGGTCGCCCGAGTACGGCGCGCACGTCGTCTCCGGCAAGATCAAGGACCAGTGGGTCGAGGGCGGCGGCGCCTTCGGCATGGGCTACCCGAAGGGCGACGCCAGGGACGGCGCCCAGGAGTTCACCAAGGGCGGCGTCCTCAAGGGCTGAACCCCCTCCCCAATTGAACGACGTTCTGGAGAGCAAAACCGCAGGTAGGACTCTCCAGAACGTCGTTCAATTGGTCGGGTAGGGATCCGATCGCAGGGCTGGTGCGTCCAATTGATGTGATGGGACGCAGGCGGGAACTCCTCGGCGGGCGGACCGAGCATGCGCTCCGGCAGGAATCGACCCCCGTCATCCACGGCATCCGCCACGATGGCGCCGCAATGCCGTCGGACGACGACATTCTCGATGCACTCGAGTCCGCCTACCCGGATCTCGTGTTCGTCTGCTGGACCGCTGCAGTTCTGCACGGTGTGGAGTACGCCGCCGGCCACAGACCGGAGATCTGGCTTCCCGCCCAGGGGAAGCGACACGGCGTGGTGATGCGCTGCGGTCACCTTCCGGCCGAGGACGTCGTCACCGTGCGCGGACACGTCGCGACCTCGATCGTTCGCACTGCCGTCGACCTGGCGCGGTTCGCCGAGGGTGACGAGAAGATCGTGGCCGTCGACCAGTTCATCCGAGTCGACCGACGGGGACGGTCACTCACGACCAAGGCCGCGATCCTCGCCTACCTGGACGCCCACCCTGGCCTCTACGGTGCCAATCGCGTCCGCGATGCCGTCGCGGAGGCCAGCAACGGCGCGCACTCTCCGTGGGAAACGTACTCGCGGCTCGTCGTACACCGGTCCGGCCTCGACTTCTTCCGGCCCCAACAACCGGTTCCGGGTACGCCCTTCCACGTCGATCTCGGTTCCGGGAAGTACCGCATCGCCGTCGAGTACGACGGCGACTACCACCGCTCGACAGAGCAGCAGCGCATCGACATCGTCCGCTGGAACGCCATCACCGACCAGCACTGGGTCATCATCCGCATCACCTCACCGATGCTCCTCAGCGGCCGAGCCGCGATTCTCGACCGCGTCGCCCGCGAGCTACGGGCGCGCGGCTGGAGCGGACCGTCGCCCACGAACCCGCCCCTGAAACTCCCGAAGATCCACCGATTGAACGACGTTCTGGAGAGCAAAACCGCAGGTCAAAATCTCCAAAACGTCGTTCAATCGGGCTAGGGGAGCTTGCGGAGGGCCTGGAAGAACATCCCGTCGGTGCCGTGCAGGTGCGGCCAGAGCTGTACGTGCGGGCCGTCGCCGAGCGGCAGGTCCGTCTCGGGGACCAGCGGGCGGGTGTCGATCCGCTCCAGCCCCGCGGCCGCCAGCAGCTCCTCGTCGCCGACAATGCCGAGCGTCTCGGCGACGTGCGGCGAGCAGGTCGCGTAGAGCACGACGCCGCCCGACCGGGTGAGCGCCGCGGCGGCGGTCAGCAGCTCGCGCTGCAGCACCGTCAGGTCCGCGACGTCGGAGGGTTGCTTGCGCCAGCGCGCCTCGGGCCGCCGCCGCAGGGCGCCGATGCCCGAGCACGGGGCGTCGACCAACACGCGGTCGTAGACCGGATCGAGCCCCGACGCGCGACCGTCGGCGACGTGCACATCCACGGGTAGCCCGCGCACCGCCTTGCGGACCAGCTCCGCACGGTGCTCGGCGGGCTCGACGGCGTCCACACGGGCGCCGTCGATCGAGGCGAGCGAGCCCAACAGCGCCGCCTTCCCACCCGGCCCGGCGCACAGGTCGAGCCAGCGGCCACCGTCGGGCCCCTCGAGCGGCGCGACCGCCGCCGCACGGGCCACCAACTGCGATCCCTCGTCCTGCACGCCTGCGAGGCCGTCCCGGACGGGGTCGAGCGCGCCGGGATCGCCGCCGGGCAGGTACACCGCGTAGGGCGAGAGCCGGCCGGTCTCCCCCTCGACGATGAGCGCCAGCTCCTCGGCGGAGATCTCCCCCGGTCGCGCGACGAGGTGCACGGGCGGCCGGGAATCATCGGAGGCGAGCAAGGCCTGCAACTGCCCCATCGAGTTGATGCCGTTGGCGCGCAGCGACTTCCAGAAGGCCTCGCCGATCCACCGCGGATGCGCGTACTGCATCGACAGGTGCCCCAGCAGGTCGTCCGCGGCGGGCGGGGCCACGCGGGAGACCCAGGTGTCCTCGTCGTCCTTGGACACCTTCCGCAGCACCGCGTTGGCGAAGCCGGAGGCGCCGCGGCCGGCGGTCGCCTTGACCGCGTCCACGGTCTCGGAGACGGCGGCGTGCGCCCCCACCCGGGTGCGGAGCAGCTGGTAGACCCCCAGTCGCAGGGCATCGAGCACGGGCCCGTCGATGTCGGCGACCGGCCGCCCGGAGGCGTCCTCGATCACCGCGTCGAGCAGGCCCTGGGCGCGGCAGGTGCCGTAGGTGAGCTCGGTGGCGAAGGCCGCGTCGCGGCCCTTGAGGCGCTTGTCGCGGAGGAGGCCGGGCAGCACGAGGTTGGCGTAGGCGCCGCGCTCGCGGACGGCGGCGAGGGTCTCGAGCGCGGCACTCCGCGCGGGGTCGGTCACTGGTCGCCTCCGAGGGTCGTGCCGGACTCGACGCGGGCGCCGCGCGCCCAGTCGGCGGCGGGCATGGGCTTCTTGCCGGGCGGCTGCACGGTGCCGAGCCGCAGGGGCGCCGTGGCGGTACCCACGTGGACGTCGCGCTTGGTGACGCGCAGCTCGCCGGGGGCCAGGCGCTCGGCCTCGGGGGCGACGACGGCAGGCCCGAGCTTGAGCCGGGCCTCTCCCAGCGGCACCCACGCGCCGGGCGCGTCGGTCATGGCGCGGATGTGCCTGTCGACGGCGCCGGCGGGCAGGTCGAAGCGCACTCGCGCGGCGTCGACGGTGACCTTCGGCGCGTGCGAGACGCCGTCGGCGGGCTGGGGCTGGGCCTGCAGCGCGCCGGCCTCCACCCCGTCGACGGTGCGGGTCAGCAACTCGGCGCCGTGCTCCGCGAGCCGGTCGAGCAGCACCGTCGCGGTGTCGTCGGGGCGGATCCGCTCGGTGAGCACGCCGAAGACGGGCCCGGTATCGAGGCCCGCCTCGATCCGGAAGGTGGACGCGCCGGTGACCTCGTCGCCGGCCTCCAGCGCGGCCTGCACCGGGGCGGCGCCGCGCCACGCGGGGAGCAGCGAGAAGTGCAGGTTGATCCACCCGTGGACGGGGACGTCCAGCAGATCGGGCGGGATCATCCCGCCGTAAGCGACGACCGGGCAGCAGTCCGGCGCCAGGTCGACGATCGCCGCCCGCGCCTCCGGATCCCGCAGCGTGGCGGGGGTGAGCACGGGGATCCCGGCCTCGTCGGCCACCTGCCCGACGGGCGAGCGCCGCACGCCGCGGCCGCGGCCCGAGCGGGCGTCGGGGCGGGTGAGGACGCCCGCTACCTCGTGCTCCGAGGCGAGCAGGGCGCGCAGCGCCGGCACGGCGGGCTCAGGGGTGCCCGCGAACAGCAGCCGCATCAGGCGCGTCCGCCCGCGCCGCCTGCACCGGCGGCCAGGGTGGCGCCCGGGTCCGTGAACCACGGCGAGGTGCGGATCACCCGCATCACGGCCTTGCGCTCCTCGGGTTCGAGGCGGCTCAGGTAGAGCACGCCGTCGAGGTGGTCGCTCTCGTGCTGGATGCACCGGGCCAGGATCTCGGTGGCCTCGAGGGTGACGGGAGCGCCCGCGACGTCGACGCCCTCGGCCACGACGTTCATGTGCCGGGTGCACTCTCCACGTACCTCGGGGATCGACAGGCAGCCTTCGGCCGCCGTCTGCATCTCCTCGCCGACGGCGCGCCACACCGGGTTGATCAGGTGCCCCTCGCGGCCGCCGCAGCCGTACACGAAGACCCGCTTGCTGACGCCCACCTGCGGCGCCGCGAGGCCGGCACCGTTGTGGTGATGCATCGTGTCGATCATGTCGTCGACCAGCCGCGCGAGGTCGGCGTCGAAGACCGTCACCTCGTCCGCGGGGGTGCGCAGTACGGGGTCCGGATAGATGCGAACGGGGAGCACACTCATCCCCCCATTATCCAGCCCGGACAGGTGACGGGCAGCGGCACCTGTCACAGCGGCGCGCCCGCACTAGCAGTTCGAGCCAGGGTTGCCTTAGGATTCCGGACGGAAACGCCACGAACCGCCCCGCCGGGCGAGAGAGGGTCGACGTGCAGCTCGCGCGCGCCCGGCGGCCGCTGATCGGCGCCGTCGTCTGCCTTTCCGTGCTCTTCGGCACGGGGTGCACCACCACCGTCACGGGTGGCAAGGGTGCTCCGTCGTCGTCGGCACCGGCGTCCCCCTCTGCGTCGTACCCGCCGATGAACCCGGGCTCGCTGGTCGGGAAGTTCCCGGTGACTCAGCCGCAGCGCATCGTCTACCCCGTCCCGGACGGGTTCCCGGATCCCGAACAGAACTACGGCGAGCTGTACCTGCCCGCCAACCCGGCGCTGCAGCAGAACCCGTCGGGCGGCCCGCTCAGCGCCCGCACCACGATCCAGCTGCCCGCGCAGATCCCCGTCGTGGTGCTGCTGCACGGCGGCGGATGGCGCACGCCCTCGGCTGCGGGATCGATGTCGGAGATGGCGCGATCGTTGGTCAGCCACGGCGTCGCGGTGTGGAACGTCGAGTACCGCCGGATCGGCGCCGGCGGCGGCTATCCCGTGACCCTCACCGACACGGCCGCGGCAATCGACTACCTGCAGACGGTGAAGGCGCAGTACGCACCGAACCTGGACCTGAACGACGTGGTCGTCGCCGGTCACTCCGCGGGCGGCCAGCTCGCCGTGTGGGCTTCCGCGCGCTCGATGCTCACGCCCGGTGCGATGGGCAGCGTGCCGGCCGTGACGCCCGCCGCGGTCGTCTCGATGGGCGGTGTCCTCGACATGCGTCGCGCGGTCGCCGACGGCAACGTCAACACCCGACTCTTCCTCGGCCTGCCGGACGAATTCCCGCAGCAGTTCGCTGTCGCGGACCCGATCCAGAACATCAACCCCAAGGTCCCGGTGACGTGCTTCAACGGCACCGCAGACCGTATCGTCCGGCCAGCCGGATGCGAGGCCTTCATCGCTGCACTGAAGGCCAAGGGCGGCCGCGGGGAAACCGTGCTGCTGCCCGGCGCGGGCCACAACATCTACCTCCCGTCGCAGTCCCAGAATCGCTACTGGCCCGTGGTCCAGAAGGCGATCCTGGGCTACGTCGACGAGTTCCGTCCTCGCGGATGACGCCGGTGGGACCGCGGTCCCGCCAGGGCACAGGGCGCGAGCCTGCTGCGATCGCTCACACCGTAATGTGCCCTTGACGGTCATTACGGACAGAAGGGACTGTGCCATGGCGCAGGTTGAGGGCACGCTGGGGACTCTGTATGACGAGGTCCTCCGGCGGAACCCCGGGGAGACCGAGTTCCACCAGGCCGCGAAAGAGGTCCTCGATTCGCTCGCGCCGGTGGTCAGCAAGCACCCCGAGTACGTCGACGCGGCCGTCATCCGTCGCCTCTGCGAGCCGGAGCGCCAGATCATCTTCCGCGTGCCGTGGCAGGACGACAACGGCAACGTGCAGCTCAACCGCGGCTTCCGGGTCGAGTTCAACTCCGCGCTCGGCCCCTTCAAGGGCGGCCTGCGGTTCCACCCGTCGGTGTACCTGGGCATCGTGAAGTTCCTCGGCTTCGAGCAGATCTTCAAGAACTCGCTGACCGGCCTGCCCATCGGCGGCGGCAAGGGCGGCTCGGACTTCGATCCCAAGGGCCGGAGCGACGGCGAGATCATGCGGTTCTGCCAGTCCTTCATGACGGAGCTCTACCGCCACATCGGCGAGTACACCGACGTCCCCGCAGGCGACATCGGCGTGGGCGGCCGCGAGATCGGCTACCTGTTCGGCCAGTACAAGCGGATCACCAACCGCTACGAGTCGGGCGTTCTCACCGGCAAGGGCCTCACCTGGGGCGGCTCGCAGGTGCGCACCGAAGCGACCGGCTACGGCGCGGTCTTCTTCCTGCGCGAGATGCTCAAGACGCAGGGCGACTCGTTCGACGGCAAGCGGGTCGTCGTCTCCGGCTCCGGCAACGTGGCCGTGTACGCCACCGAGAAGGTCGAGCAGCTGGGCGGCACCGTCATCGCGTGCTCCGATTCGTCGGGATATGTGGTGGACGAGAAGGGCATCGACCTGGAGCTGCTCAAGGACGTCAAGGAGCGCCGCCGCGCGCGCATCGACGTCTACGCGGCCGAGCGCGGCGCGATCTTCGTGCCCGGCGGGTCCGTCTGGGACGTGCCGTGCGACATCGCGCTCCCCTGCGCCACGCAGAACGAGCTCGACGGCGACGCCGCCGACCGATTGATCAAGAACGGCACGAACTTCGTCGCCGAGGGCGCCAACATGCCGTGTACCCCGGAGGCCGTGAAGCTCTTCGCCGAGGCGAAGATCTCTTTCGCGCCGGGCAAGGCGGCCAACGCGGGCGGCGTAGCCACCAGCGCCCTGGAGATGCAGCAGAACGCCTCCCGCGACTCCTGGTCCTTCGACTACACCGAGGACCGCCTCGCCGAGATCATGCGGGGCATCCACGACCGCTGTCTGGAGACCGCGGACGAGTACGGCAGCCCCGGCGACTACGTGACCGGCGCGAACATCGCCGGCTTCATCCGCGTCGCGAACGCGATGCTCGCGCTCGGTGTCGTCTGACCCCAGCACGCGCACGACGAACGGCCCGGCCCACCTCTGAGCGGACGCCTGGGCCTGCCTAAGGCACGCGGACCACGGCCCAGGCGTACCGGCCCGGCACGGCCTCGGCGTAACCGACGCGGTACTCGCCGGGCACTCCGCCGAGGTCGACGGCGACCGTCGCGAGGAACGCGAATCCCCGCCGCCGCCAGGTGATCTCGGTCGACGGTGCGTCGTCGTCGGCGACGAGCAGCCAGCGATCGTCCTCGCGCCGTTCCACCTGCGCGTAACTCTCGGGGATCGCCCGGTTCGGGTGCGGGCAGTCGAAGTCGACGGCGAGCCGGCCATCGGCACCCGGCGTCCGCACCGCCACGACGCGGACCGGACGAGGACGACTCAGCACCGTCGAGCCCGACGGTGACCCGACCCGCCCGGCCCGTTGCCTCGGCGGGGGCGTGCCCGGTGCGGAGGGGCGTCCGGCGGCGAGGTCGGCGGCGAGCCGCTGGGCGGCCTCGGCGAAGGCGGCCAGCTGATTGCGCCCGAAGACGGTGCTCCCGGCCTCATAGCGCTGCGCGTCGTACTCCTCGGGCGTGGTGAGGTAGTGCGCGTAGCCGTTCGCGTAGCCCTGGATCAGCACGTCACCCGCGTCGATGCCGGCCGCCCCGGCGACGGCATCGCGCAGGCGGGCGCCCGCCATGACGGTCACCTCGACGGGCAAGCACAACAGGTGCAGTTCCCCCAGCCGGATCAGTTGGACCGGCAGGGTCTCCTGCACCCAGCCGAGCGCGCCGGCCGGCAGGAACATCTCCTTCGGCGCCTGCTGCGCCGCTAGCACCGGACGGCGACGGTACAGCGCCCGACTGATCGACCCGACGCGGTTGCCGAGCCCCTGGCGGAAGGCCGGGGACCCGAGCCCGTCGGAGGTGCCGGCGGCGAAGGCTGCGCCGAGCACGGCCCGCCCGGTGGGGCCGGTCGAGGTCTGCGCAGCGCCGAAGTCCACGTGGGTGAGCCGATAGTCGATCGCCGGAGTCAAGGGACGGCCGGGCCCGACGGCGAGGCGACGGGCGGCGTCGAGCTGGCGGCGTCCGATCTCGGCGGTGTTGGCCCGCTCGTCGTCCGTGGGGCCGTGGCCGGCGGCGCCCCCGAGATTGGGCGACATGTCGCCGGCGTTGGTCTGGGCGAAGGCGCCGACGAAGCCCGGCTCGCGGCCGCGCTCCATCGCCTCCCAGGCAGACGCCGCCCAGCCCTTGTTATCGGAGCTGACGAGACGGTTGCCGTTGCCCATCGACGTGCAGTGGACGGCGAACCAGTCGATCGCGGCGCGAAGATCGCCGTCCCGCTCGACGCGGAGCAGAGTGACGGAGGGGTCGATGCGGCCGGGTAGCCGGTCGTGGTCCGGGTTGCGGTCGAAGGAGCTCGCGCTGCGGTTGACGGAGGCGTCGTACAACTCGCCGCGGGCCAGTGACAGGTCCGCGGGCGCGAGGGCCGCCTCCGCGTCGAGGACCGCGCGCACCACTCCGTCGACCAGGCGGTGGAAGGTGCGGCGGTGGTGTCCCAGCGTGGTGATGTTGTAGAGGCGGTGACGACCGTGGCCGCCGGGGCCGCAATGAGTGTGGGTGGCGGTGAGCACGACGTTCTCGGCCGACAGCCGGCCGGCGGTCGCGGCGGCCAGTCGATCGGTGATCTCGTCGACTGCAGCCTGGAAGAACATCCCGATGTCGGCGACCACGTAGGCCACCCGGTGCGAGGGCGTGGCGATGACGAAGGCGCGGGCCCACTGCCGGGTGAGCAGTCCGCGGCCCCGCTGGCCGGGCATACCGTAGCCCATGAGACCCACGCCCCAGGGCTCCCCCGTGATGTCCGTCTTCGCCCACCCGGCACTGAAACCTGTTCCCCGCACGACACCGAGGGTAGTGGCGCGCCGGGAACCGGGTACGCCGGATCAGGTGTCCAGCACGGGCGGCGCGGTCCGCGTGAGTCTTGGATCCGGCGCGCCGCCCGACATCCGGAGGGCTCCGACCAGGACCCGCCCCAACGTCAGGAGCCCCTTCGGGCTGCGCAGGTTCAGGCCCGCGATCAGCTGCCGCAGGACAGTCAGCTGGTCGAAGTAGATCCGCTCGGCGACGAGGCGCTCCCCCTCGTCGAAGACGAAGTACGCGGTCATCCGTGCACGGTGCCGACCGCCGGTGGACGGGATCCCGCCGAGCGGCCCGCGGTGGGTCCCGAGCAGCCAGAACTCGGCGATCACGGCGTCCACGCAGTGCCGCAGCGCGATGAGCTCGTAGTGCGGATGCGGGAAGGTCTCCATGGTCGCGTCCCAGTCCTGGCGCACCTCGTCGTGGAAGTGGTCGAGCACCAGCTTCTCGCGCGCCCGCAGGACGGACGCGGGCGGCATGACGGAGCGGGAGGTGTGGGCGACCATCCCGTCATGTTACCCACAGTGTGGATATTTTCGAGTGTCGAAAGTAGGGGATGATGGGGTTCATGACCACGCCGCGGCCCCGACGAGGGCGCCCCGCCCTCGGCGCACCGAGGCTGTCGCGCGCTGCGGTCGTCGAGGCGGCGCTCGCGCTGATCGACCGCGACGGCGTCACCGAGGTCGGGATGCGCGCCGTCGCGCGACACCTGTCGGTCGACGCGAAGAGCCTCTACAACCACGTCCGCGACAAGGACGACCTGCTCGACGCGGTCACCGAGCACCTGCTCCGGTCGATCGTCGTGCACGTGCCGACCGGCGACCTGCGCGCCGACCTCGCGGGCGTGGCCCGCGCGTTCCGCACCGCCGCCCAGGCCCATCCGCGGGCCGCGACGCTCGTACTGACCCGGCAGGTGCAGTCCGTTGCCGCGCTCGCCCCCACCCAGTCGATTCTGGACGTGCTGCTCAGTGCGGGATTCGCTCCCGCGGAGGCAGTGCACCTGATGCGCTCCCTGCTCGCCTCGCTGATCGGCACGCTGCTCCGCGAGTTCGAGGCGGCGCCGACCTTCGGCATCACGGACGCCGGGGCCATCGAGCGCCGCCGGGCAGGGCTCGCCGAGTGCGGCCTGCCGGCCGTCGAGGCGCTCGCGGCAGACCTTGCCCGGTTCGACGCGGACGCCGAGTTCGAGTACGCGATCGGCCTGTCGATCGACGCCGTCGAGGCCCGGCTGCCGCAGCGCTGAGGCGGTGCCTAACCGATCCGCAGCGGGTCGATCTGGATGCGGACGGGGCTACCCTCGCGTCGTAGGCCCCGGCCCACCTGCGCCAGGAACAGCGCTCGCGCCAGGGCGCGCCCGTCCCGCCGCGCGACGCGCACCAGGAGCCGCTGCGGCGGCGGGCCCTCGTCGGGCGCGCCGGGGATCCGCACGCCGGGCGGCAGGTCGACGGGGCCGAGCACCTCAACACCGTCGGGCAGCGTTGCGGCGTCCGCGACCGCCCGGATGTCGGCCTCGGCGCCGTCGAGCGCGGCGAGGTGCGTGGCCGGCGGGAATCCCACCTCGGCCCGCTCGGCGAGCTCGGCGGCGGCGAAACCGGCTGCGTCCCACCGGATCAGCGCCTGCACCGCGCGGATACCTGCGTCGGCGCCGCACACTACGGCACCGTCGGAGGCGACCAGTGCGGTCGCGTTCATCCAGCGACGGAAGGTCTCTTCCGCGGCCCGCAGGTCCGCGCGGCCGAGCAGCAGCCAGCCGTCGAGCAGCAGCGCCGCACCGTAGCCGCCGTCGACCACGGGCTCCGCGCCCGGCGTGGCGACCACGATCCGTCGCCCCGCGGGCGCCTCGGCGTGCACCGTCTCGCCGCCGGAGACGGTCACGGCGGCGCCGGGGAAGGCCCGGCCCAATTCCTCCGCGGTGCGCATCGCGCCGACGATCACCGCGCGCATCGCAGTGCCACCGCAGGCGGGGCACCGGTAGCCGGGGTCGTCCTGCGCGCACCACCGACAGCGCAGGACACCTCCGCCGGCCTGCTCAAGCGGGCCGTGACAACGCCGGCACCGGGCCGGGGTGCGGCAGCGCTCGCACGCCAGCGCGGGCGCGTACCCGCGGCGCGGCACCTGGACGAGCACGGGGCGTTCGGCGTTCAGCGCCTCCCGTGCTGCGGCGAAGGCGGCGGCGGGCAGCCGGGCGGAGCGCGCGAGGGGGTCGCGGGCCAGCGCGATGTCCGAGTCCGCGGTCCCGGAGATGCGCGGCGAGCGGCTGCGGACGAGCTCGCGCGGCGCCGTGATCTCCGCGGCCCACCCGGCCTCGACGAGAGCCTGCGATTCGGGGGTGCGGGCGAAGCCCCCGATGACCAGCGCCGCGCCCTCCTGGTGCGCCCGCAACGCGAGCACCTCCCGCGTGTGCGGATACGGGGCGCGCGGCTCGACGAAGGACTCGTCGCCGTCGTCCCACAGTGCCACGAGGCCGAGGTCAGGAAGCGGCGCGAACGCGGCGCTCCGCGTGCCGATCACGACCCGGGTCCGCCCGAGCAGCGCGAGCAGCCACCGCCGGTACCGGGCGGAGGGTCCCAGGCCGGCGGCCAGCACTGCGGGGTCGAGGTGGGCGCACGCCGCGGCGAGCCGGTCGAGATCGGCCTGGTCGGGGACGATGAGCAGTGCCGTGCGTCCGGCCGCGACGACGGTGGCGGCCAGCTCTGCCAGGCGCGCCGCCCAGTCCTCGCCCGGGAGTGCCTGCCAGACCGCGCGCGGCGACTTCGCGGCGACGGCCGCCGCCGCGAACTGCGCACCGTGGGTGTACTCCGCGAGAGCGGCAGGGGGTGCCTCCGGCGGCGCGGGTTCGGCGGCCTGCTGGTCCAGCAGGGTCTTCTCGACGCGCGCGTGTCGCGGCGGGATCGCGAGCCGCAGCACATCGGCCCGGGTTCCGGCGTAGCGCGCGGCGACCTCGGTGACGAGCCGCAGGACCGGCGGAGTGAGGACGGACAGCGGCGAAACGACGCGCTGCAGCGGGGCGAGCTTGCCCTCGTGCTCGGTACGCGGGAGCCGCTCAAGGAGGTAGCCGTCCACGAGCCGGCCGGAGAACCGGACCCGGACTCGGACACCGGGCCGGGCCTGCTCGTCCAGCTCGGGCGGCACGAGATAGTCGAACTCCCGATCGAGGTGACTGACCTGCAGCAATGGCAGGACGCGGGCGATCGGGAGTTCGACGGCCGCTTGTGCGGCCTGGGCGGGGCCGGGTGCGGTCACACCGGTCGGGGCGGGTGTCAGAGGCCGGCCGCAGAGCGTAGGGCGTCCACGCGGTCGGTGCGCTCCCACGGCAGGTCGACATCAGTACGCCCGAAGTGGCCGTACGCCGCGGTGGGCGCATAAATCGGCCGGAGCAGGTCGAGGTCGTTGATGATCGCGCGGGGGCGCAGGTCGAAGACCTGAGCGATGGCCTGCTGGATCTTGATCGGGTCGAGCTGCTCGGTGCCGAAGGTCTCGACGAACAGGCCGACCGGCGAGGCCTTACCGATGGCGTAGGCGACCTGCACCTCGATCCGCTCCGCGAGGCCCGCGGCGACGGCGTTCTTCGCCACCCAGCGCATCGCGTACGCGGCCGACCGGTCCACCTTCGACGGATCCTTACCCGAGAACGCACCACCGCCGTGCCGCGCCATACCGCCGTAGGTGTCGACGATGATCTTGCGGCCCGTCAGACCCGCATCACCCATCGGCCCACCGAGCACGAACTTACCCGTCGGATTCACCAGCAGCCGCACCGCAGAGGTGTCGAGACTGGGCAGGTTCAGGTCCGCGATCACCGTGTTGAGCACATGAGTGCGCAGGTCGGGGGCGAGCATGCCGTCGATGTCGATGTCGGCGGCGTGCTGGCTGGAGATGACCACGGTGTCGAGGCGGACGGGCTGCTCCCCCGCGTACTCGATGGTCACCTGAGTCTTGCCGTCCGGACGCAGATACGGCAGCGTGCCGTTCTTCCGCACCTCGGTCAGCCGGCGCGAGAGCCGGTGCGCCAACGAGATCGGCAGCGGCATCAGCTCCGGCGTGTCCGAGCAGGCGTAACCGAACATCAAACCCTGATCGCCCGCGCCCTGCGCGTCGATCTCGTCCTGCGCGCCGTCCACACGGTGCTCGTAAGCCCGATCCACGCCCTGCGCGATCTCAGGGCTCTGCGCACCGATCGCGATATTCACACCACACGAATTGCCGTCGAAACCCTTCGCGGAGCTGTCGTAACCGATCTCCAACACCTTGTCGCGCACAATGTGCGGGATGTCGGCGTACGCGGAGGTCGTCACCTCGCCGGCGACGTGGACCTGGCCGGTGGTGACCAGCGTCTCGACCGCGACGCGCGAGGTCGGGTCCTCGGCGAGGAGGGCGTCGAGGATCGAATCCGAGATCGCATCACAGATCTTGTCCGGGTGGCCCTCGGTGACCGACTCGCTGGTGAACAGACGGTGGGCGGAACTGGCGAAACCGGAAACCACTTCGGACGTCCTCTCGATGATGTTTGCGATTGGAAATGCTAGCGGGCGGCAGGCACCCGGGAGACCGCGGCATCCAGTATGCGCGCGGCCATGGCGACCTTCGAGCCGAGGGGCAGGGCGGTCTCGCCGCCGTCCGCACCCAGCAGCCAGCCGGAGTTCTCGTCGACCTCGAAGGCCCGGCCGTCGCCGACCGCGTTGAGCACCAACAGGTCGCAGCCCTTGCGGCGCAGCTTGGCCCGTCCGTAGTCGAGGACGGAGCCGTTGGTATCGCCGGTCTCGGCGGCGAAGCCCACGATGACGGCATCGGCGCGCAGGGCGCCGTCGCGGCGCCCGGCGACGAGCCCGGCGAGCACGTCGGGGTTTTCGATCATGGTGATCGATTCGAGAGCCTCGCTCGTGCCGTCGGCGGCCTTCTTGAGCTTGGTGGTGGCGACCTCGGCGGGCCGGTAGTCGGCGACCGCGGCGGCCATGATCACGAGATCGGCGTCGGCGGCGTGCTCGGCCATGGCGGCCTGGAGATCCAGCGCGGAGGCGATGCGCACGACCTCGACGGCCGACGGGTCGGCCAGGCCGACGGTGTTCCCCGCGACCAGCGTCACCTGCGCGCCGCGCTGCGCGGCGAGCCGGGCGAGGGCGTAGCCCTGCTTCCCGGAGCTGCGGTTGGTGAGGTAGCGGACGGGGTCGAGCGCCTCCTTGGTCCCGCCGGCGGAGACGACGACCTTCCGGCCCTCGAGGTCGCGGTTCAGCGCCCCCGGGTGCTCCAACAGGACGTCGGCGAGGGCGCCGATCTCGTCGGGCTCGGGCAGCCGGCCGGCGCCGGTGTCCTTCCCGGTGAGCCGGCCCGAGGCCGGCTCGATGACGACGGCACCGCGCTCGCGCAGGGTCGCGACATTGGCCCGGGTGGCGGGGTGCTCCCACATCTCGGTGTGCATCGCCGGAGCGAAGACGACCGGGCAACGGGCGGTGAGGAGGGTGCCGGTCAGCAGGTCGTCGGCGCGGCCCTGGGCGGCGCGCGCCATCAGGTCTGCGGTCGCCGGGGCGATCACGACGAGGTCGGCCGACTGCCCGAGACGCACGTGCGGCACCTCAGGGATCGACTCGAAGACCCCCGTCTGGACGGGGTTACCCGACAACGCCTCGAAGGTCGCGGCACCGACGAACCTGAGCGCGGACTCGGTGGGGATCACCCGCACCTCGTGCCCGCGTTCGGTGAAGTGCCGGACCAGAGCGCACGCCTTGTAGGCGGCGATGCCGCCGCCGACGCCGACGATGATCATGGGCGCGTCAGCTCACTCGCCCTCGGTGTGCTCCAGGAGATCCTCGTGGATCTCGCGCATGGCGATCGACAGCGGCTTCTCATGCAGGCCCGGCTCGACGAGCGGGCCGACGTACTCGAGGATGCCGTCGGACAGGCTGTTGTAGTAGTCGTTGATCTGACGCGCGCGCTTGGCCGCGTAGATCACCAGGGCGTACTTCGAGGAGGTGCGCTCGAGCAGCTCATCGATCGGCGGGTTGGTGATGCCGAGCGGCTGGTCGTACACGGTCTCAGTGGTGGTGCTCACGCTTCTCCTACGTCACAAACTTCACGATTATCGCTGGTCCGCCCAGTCTACGCCCGCAAGGCGGCAGAGCTAGGCCGTCGGGTCGCCGGCGCCGACCAGCAAGGATACCAAATCCGACACCGCGCGGTCCAAGTCGTCGTTCACGACCACCGCGTCGTAGTCGTCCCGGGTGGCCATCTCGGCCCGCGCGGTCTCGAGTCGACGCTCGATCTTCTCTGCGCTCTCGGTGCCCCGGCCGCGGAGCCGGCGCTCCAGCTCCTCCCAGCTCGGCGGGCTCAGGAAGACGGTGACCGCCTCCGGCAGCGCGGCCTTGACGCTGGCAGCACCGGCGAGGTCCACCTCGACCAGCACGGGCCGGCCGGCCTCGAGCGCCTCGTACACCGGCCGCGAGGGCGTCCCCGACCGCTGTAGACCGCCGTGGATCTCCGCCCATTCGAGGAGCGCACCGTCGGCGATGAGGCGGTCGAAGCCACCGTCACCGACGAAGTGGTAGTCCCGGCCGTCCACCTCACCGGGGCGCGGATCGCGCGTGGTGGCGGACACCGAGAAGAACAGGTCGGGCACTTTCGAGCGGAGCTCTCCGACCACAGACGACTTACCGACGGCGGAGGGGCCGACCAGTACAACCAGTCGGCCCCTCCGGCCCGCGGGAACTTCTCCGGACACTACGTGTCAGGCGGAGAACTTCTCGAGCAGCGCCTTGCGCTGCCGGTCGCCCAAACCCCGCACGCGGCGGGTAGGGGCGATCTCGAGCTCGGTCATCAGCTCCTGAGCCTTGACCTTGCCCACCTTAGGAAGCGCCTCGAGCAGTGCCGAGACCTTCATCTTGCCAATGACCTCGTCGGTCTCTGCGTCCTTGAGCACCTGCTGCAGGGTGGTGGTGCCGCCCTTGAGCCGGTTCTTCAGCTCGGCGCGTGCACGACGAGCGGCAGCTGCCTTCTCCAGAGCAGCGGCACGCTGCTCGTCGGTCAACTGGGGAAGGGCCACGATTCCTCCGTCTTCGATGTACTTAGGTCTTTGCCGCGTACTTGCGACTCCTGCGACGGTACCCACGTTTCGCTCGCCATGGGAACCCCACCCCCCTCTCACCTGCGCTTTGGCGGTGATGTAGGTGCCCCGGCCGTCCGACGGCCCGAACCGCCGCAAGAGGCGCACGTTGCGATCGAGAATCCTTGCACCACAAGGCCTTCAGATCGGCCGCATCGCACTTTCGACCAGGTAACGATGTGACAGGTGAAACTCAAGTGACCTGCGAAAATACCTGCAGTTCGCGGCGGACCCGGGCGTGTCGGCATCCCGTTCGCCGACGACGAGGGCGGCAGTCACCCCGCAGACGGCGACGCGGCGGAGCGCACGCGCTGCACCGTCCGCTCCCCCGCCCGGACCACGGGCTCGACCACCCGGGCGATGATCGGCCCCACTACGGCCATGATCAGGACGTACGTCGTCGCGAGCGCGGCGACCCGGCCGTCCACGGCGCCGGCCGTGACCGCCAGCCCGGCGATGACGATGGAGAACTCCCCGCGCGCCACGAGGGCAGCACCGGCGCGGGCCCGGCCCATGCGCTTCACGCCGACCCTCTTCGCCGCCCACCACCCGGTGGCGAGCTTGGTCGCGGTGGTCACGACGGCGAGCAGCACCGCCCAGCCGAGGACGGGCGGGATGGCCCGCGGATCGGTGTTCAGCCCGAAGACCACGAAGAACAGCGCGGCGAAGAGGTCGCGCAGCGGCTCCAGGAGCCGGGTCGCCTCGTGCGCGATCGACCCGGAGATCGCAATGCCGAGCAGGAAGGCGCCCACGGCCGCCGACACCTGCAGCGCCGAAGCCACGCCCGCCACCAGCAGGGCGGCGCCGATGAGTTTGAGCAGAAAGACCTCGCGGTCGTCGCTGTAGACCAGCGCCGACACCCGGTGGCCGTACTTCACGGCCGAAATCAGCACGACGCTGACGACGACCACTGCGATCGTCACCGCGGAGACCTCCCCCGCGAGTCCGAGACCGGCCAGGATCGCCGTGAGGATCGGTAGGTAGATCGCCATCGCCAGGTCCTCGAAGACCAGCACCGAGAGCACGACGGGCGTCTCACGGTTGCCGAGCCGGCCGAGGTCGCTCAGCACCTTCGCGGCGATACCCGACGACGAGATGTAGGTGACGCCCGCGAGTACGAGGGCACCGGTCGGCCCCCAGCCGAGGACGAGTGCGACGACGGCGCCCGGGGTTGCGTTGAGCACGATGTCGGCCACGCCCGCGAGCCAGGACTGGCGCAGCCCGGTGGTGAGCTCCGCCGCGGTGTACTCGAGGCCCAGCATGAGCAGCAGCAGGATCACGCCGATCTCGCCGGCGGTACGGCTGAAGTCCGAGGCCTCGCCGAGCGGGATCACTCCGCCGACGCCGAAGGCCAGGCCGCCGATCAGGTAGAGCGGGATCGGCGAGACGCCCACTTTGCTGGCGGCGCGACCGAGGAAGCCCAGGACGAAGAAGATGGCGCCGAGTTCGATCAGCGCGACGGTGTTCTCGTCGAGGTGGAGGGTCACCCGTTCGTCAGGATCTGCGCGGCGGCCTCGAGCCCCTCGGCCGTCCCGACGACCACCAGCAGATCGCCCGCGGTGAACACGAACTCGGGACCGGGCGAGGGCTGCACCTCGCCGGCCCGCATCACCGCCACGAGCGAGACCTTGGTCCGGGTCCGCATCTGGGTCTCCCCCAGCGTCCGACCGTCGTAAGCCGAGCCGGCGAGGATCGGCAGCTGCCGGGTGTTGATGCCCTCGAGCCCGCGTTGGTCGGCGCGCAGCTGGTTGACCAGCTGCGGCGCGCCGAGAAGGTTGGCGAGCACGCCGGCCTCCTCACTGGAGAGGGGCACCTGCGCGGCACACGCGTCCGGGTCGTCCCGTTCCGAGAGGAACAGTTCGACGGTGCCGTCGCGGTGCGCCACCACCCCGACGCGCCGGCCGGTGGCGAGCTCGAAGTCCTTGCGCACTCCGATGCCGGGGAGTGGTGTCACATCGACGTTCACCCCGTCGACGATAGCCCCGGGCAGGTCCCGCCAGGATCGGATCGAGCGAGGACGGATCAGCCGAGCGCGCGCTCGACCTCGTCCCGCACGGTCAGCGCCGCGGACCGCAGCGCGGCGGCGTCGGGACCCGCCCCGAGCACCTGTCGCGAGGAGTTGGGCAGCACTGTCGCATCCGTGCCGAAGATCGCCGCCAGATCCGCCGGGGTCGCGCCCTGCGCACCCAGGCCCGGCGCCAGGATCGGCCCGTTCAGGCCGGCCAGGTCCAGGCCGTGTTCGCGGGTGGCGCCCACGACGAGGCCGACGGTGCCGGCCCCGTCGGCGTTGTCGGCCCGCGCGTCGTCGACGATGCGCTGCCCGACGCCGTCGGCCTGCACCTGCGCGCCCTCGGGATTGGACGTACGGGCGAGGACGAAGATGCCGCGCCCGGCGGCGCGGGCCGCGTCGACCGCGGGCCGCAGCGAGCCGTAGCCGAGATAGGGAGAGAGGGTCACCGCGTCGGCCGACAGCGGCGAGTCGCCGAGCCAGGCGCGCGCGTAGCCCGCCATGGTGGAACCGATGTCGCCCCGCTTGGCGTCGGCGATCACGACGGCGCCGGCCTCGCGGCACGCGGCCATGACCTCCTCCAGCGCGAGCATCCCGGCGGCGCCGAACTGCTCGAAGAAGGCCACCTGCGGCTTGACGAAGCCGACCTCGCCCGCGAAGGCCTCGGCGCAGCGCAGGCCGAAGGCCCGCACGCCGGCGGCGTCGTCGGACAGGCCCCACGCAGCGAGCAGCGGCGGGTGCGGGTCGATCCCCACCACCAGTCGCCCCCGTGCGGAGGTGGCGGTGGCGACGCGCGCGGCGAAGGTCACCGGTTCACCAGCGCCGCGTGCATGTCCTGCAGGCTCTTGACGCCGATCCCGCCGCGGAGCGCCGCCTCGATGCCCTGCACGGCCGCCGACGCGCCCTGCACAGTGGTCACGCACGGCACGGAGGCCTGCACCGCGGCGGTGCGGATCTCATAGCCGTCGACGCGCGGTCCGGCGTTCCCGAACGGGGTATTGATGATCAGGCCCACCTCGCCGGCCTTGATCTTCTCGACGATGGACTGCTCGCCCTCGGGAATCACGTCCGAGTGCTTGAGCACCGTCTCCACCTGGACGCCGTTGCGCCGCAAGACGTCCGCAGTGCCTTCGGTGGCGAGGATGGAGAAGCCGAGATCGGCCAGGCGCTTGATCGGGAAGATCAGGGCGCGCTTGTCCTTGTTCGCGACCGAGACGAAGACATTGCCGGTGGCGGGCAGCGAGCCGCTGATCGCCGTCTGCGACTTGGCGAAGGCGGTGCCGAAGTCGCGGTCGACGCCCATCACCTCGCCGGTGGACTTCATCTCGGGCGAGAGCAGCGAGTCGACGCCGGTGCCGTCCATGCGGCGGAAGCGGTTGAAGGGCAACACCGCTTCCTTCACGGAGACCGGCGCATCGATCGGCATCTGCGAGCCATCGCCCTTCGCGGGCAGGATCTGCTGCTCACGGAGCTCGGCGATGGTCTGGCCGAGCATGACCCGGGCGCAGGCCTTCGCGAGCTGCGCCGCAGTGGCCTTCGAGACGAAGGGCACGGTGCGGGAAGCGCGGGGGTTGGCCTCGAGGACATAGAGCACGTCGTCCTTGAGCGCGTACTGCACGTTCATCAGACCGTGCACGCCGATGCCCCGGGCCAGGGCCTCGGTGGCGGCACGCACCGCGTCAATATCGGCACGCCCCAGCGTGGTCGGCGGCAGGGAGCACGCCGAGTCGCCGGAGTGGATGCCAGCCTCCTCGATGTGCTCCATGATCCCGCCGATGAAGACCTCGCCCGTGGCGTCGCACAGCGCGTCGACGTCGATCTCCACGGCATCCTCGAGGAATCGGTCCACCAGCACCGGGCGGTCGGGGGCGAGCTCCGTGGCGCGGGAGATGTAGTCGAGGAGCGCCTGCTCGTCGTAGACGATCTCCATGCCGCGGCCGCCGAGCACGTAGGACGGACGCACCAGCACCGGGTAGCCGATGCCCGACGCGACCTCGACCGCACCGTCGGCGGTGGTAGCAGTGCCGAACTTGGGCGCCGGGAGGCCCGCCTCAGTGAGCACGCGGCCGAATTCGCCGCGGTCCTCGGCGAGGTCGATCGCCTCGGGCGAGGTACCGACGATGGGCAGGCCGGCCGCCTTGAGGCGGGCGGCAAGGCCCAGGGGCGTCTGCCCGCCGAGCTGCACGATGACGCCGACGACGCCGGGGCCGCCCTCGCCCGACTGCTGCTCCGAGTGGTACACCTCGAGCACGTCCTCGAAGGTGAGCGGCTCGAAGTAGAGCCGGTCGGCGGTGTCGTAGTCGGTGGAAACCGTCTCCGGGTTGCAGTTGATCATCACGGTCTCGTAGCCGGCCTCGCTCAGCGTGAGCGCGGCGTGGACGCACGAGTAGTCGAACTCGATGCCCTGGCCGATGCGGTTCGGGCCCGACCCGAGGATGAGCACCTTGGGCCGCTCCGTCTGCGGGGCCACCTCGCCGGTGGCCGCCGGGTCCAGCTCGTAGCTGCTGTAGTGGTACGGCGTTTTCGCCTCGAACTCGGCGGCGCAGGTGTCGACGGTCTTGTAGACCGGACGCACGTCGTGCTCGTGCCGGAAGGCGCGGACCTCGTCCTCGCTCACCCCGCGCAGCTCGGCGATCTGCAGGTCGGACAAGCCGTGGGTCTTGGCCAGCCGCACCAGGTCCGGCGTCAGGTCCGCGTCGCGGACCTGCGTGCCGAGGTCGATGACCGCCTTGATCTCCTCGAGGAACCAGGGATCGATCGCGGTGGCGTCGAAGACCTGCTCCACGGTGGCTCCCAGCTCGAAGGCCCGGCCGATCAGGTAGAACCGGCCGTCCTTGGGGACCGTGATCTCCTGCAGCAGCTCCTCGAGCGTGCCCTCGACGGGCGCCCCCGTCCAGAACCCGTGGCGCTTGGTCTCCAGCGAGCGCATCACCTTGCCGAAGGCCTCGGCGAAGCTGCGGCCCAGGCTCATCGCCTCGCCCACCGACTTCATCGTGGTGGTGAGGGTGTCGTCGGCGCCGGGGAACTTCTCGAAGGCGAAGCGCGGCGCCTTGACCACGACGTAGTCGAGCGTCGGCTCGAAGCATGCCGGGGTCTCACCGGTGATGTCGTTGAGGATCTCGTCGAGCGTGTACCCGACGGCGAGCTTCGCGGCGATCTTGGCGATCGGGAAGCCGGTCGCCTTGGAAGCCAGCGCAGAGGAGCGCGAGACGCGCGGGTTCATCTCGATGGTGACCAGGCGGCCGTCGCGCGGGTCCTGCGCGAACTGGATGTTGCAGCCGCCGGTGTCGACGCCCACCTCACGGAGGATCGCGATCGACTGGTCGCGCATGATCTGGTACTCGCGGTCGGTGAGCGTCATGGCCGGGGCCACGGTGACCGAGTCGCCGGTGTGCACGCCGACGGGGTCGACGTTCTCGATGGAACAGACCACCACCACGTTGTCGCGGCCGTCGCGCATGAGCTCAAGCTCGTACTCCTTCCACCCGAGGATCGACTCCTCGATGAGCACGTTCGCGGTCGGCGAGGCGGCAAGGCCCGCGCCGGCGATGCGGAGCAGGTCGGCCTCGTCGTAGGCCATGCCGGAGCCGAGGCCGCCCATGGTGAAGGACGGCCGCACCACGACCGGGTAGCCCAGGTCTGCCACGGTCTCCTTGCACTCATCCAGGGTGAAGCAGACCTTGGACCGCGCGGACTCACCGCCGATCTTGGCGACGATGTCCTTGAACTTCTGCCGGTCCTCACCACGCTGGATGGCGTCGAAATCGGCGCCGATGAGACTGATCCCGTACTTCTCGAGAATGCCCTGCTCGTGCAGGCCGACCGCGGCGTTGAGCGCGGTCTGGCCGCCGAGGGTGGCGAGCACGGCGTCGATGGGGAAGCCCTTGTCGCGCTCGGCGACGATGACCTTCTCGATGTACTCGGGCGTGATGGGCTCGATGTAGGTGGCGTCGGCGAACTCCGGGTCCGTCATGATCGTCGCCGGGTTCGAGTTCACGAGCGAGACGCGCAGGCCCTCAGCGCGGAGCACACGGCACGCCTGGGTGCCGGAGTAGTCGAACTCGCAGGCCTGGCCGATCACGATCGGGCCCGAGCCGATCACCAGGACGTGCTGGATATCGGTGCGCCGTGGCATTACTTGTCTCCCATAACAGTCGCGAACTTGTCGAAGAGGTAGGCGGCGTCGTGCGGTCCCGCCGCGGCCTCCGGGTGGTACTGGACCGAGAAGGCGCGGCCGTCGAGCAGCTCGACGCCCTCCACGACCCCGTCGTTGGCGCACACGTGGCTGACGCGGCCGCGGCCGAACGGGGTGTCGAACTCCGCGCCGCGCTCGCCCTCGAGCGCGAAGCCGTGGTTCTGCGCGGTGATCGAGATCCGGCCGGTGGTGTGCTCCACGACGGGGATGTTGATGCCGCGGTGACCGAACTTCATCTTGTACGTCTCCAGGCCGAAGGCGCGGCCCAGCAGCTGGTTGCCCAGGCAGATGCCGAACAGCGGCAGGCCGGCGTCCAGGACGCCGCGAGTGAGCTCCACCTCGTGCGTGGCGGTGGCGGGGTCGCCGGGACCGTTGGAGAGGAAGAAGCCGTCCGGGTTGAAGGAACGCACCTCGTCGACCGTGATGGTCGAGGGCACCACGTGCACCCGCATGCCGCGCTCGGCGAACATGCGCGGGGTGTTGGTCTTGATGCCGAGATCGACGGCGACGACGGTGAAACGGGCCTCGCCCTCCGGCTCGATCGTGTAGGCCTCGGTGGTCGAGACCTCGCCGATCAGGTTCTGCCCCTTCATCGACGGCTGCTCCCGTACCCGGTCGAGGAGCTCCGCCTCGGGCGCGAGCGCCGCTCCGGAGAACACTCCGGCACGCATGGAGCCGTGGTCGCGCAGGCGGCGCACCAGCGCGCGGGTGTCGATGCCGGCGATGCCCACGACGCCCTGGTCCACCAACTCGCCCTCGAGGGTGCCACTGGCGCGCCAGTTGCTCACCCGTCGGGTGGGGTTGCGCACCGCGTAACCGGCGACCCAGATCTTGTCGCCGCGGGACTCGTCGTCCTCGTCGTTCCAGCCGGTATTGCCGATCTGCGGGGCGGTCGCCACCACAATCTGTCGCGCGTACGACGGGTCGGTGAGCGTCTCCTGGTACCCCGTCATCGCGGTGCAGAAAACGGCCTCGCCCAGAGTCTGTCCGACGGCGCCGAACTCGACCCCGCGGTGCACGGTTCCGTCCTCCAGGACCAGCAGTGCTTTGTTGTCGGCAGCCATCTAGCTTTCCCTCACGTCCATCAGTTTTCGATACGTCGTCTTGTCGTCTGCTCGGAAGCCCGTGTCGACGACGGTGCCGGTGGGCAGCTCCCACCGGAACACCAGCAGTCCGTCGCCGGGCATCACTTTGCCCGCCAGCTTGGAGGCACGCCGCACCTCGACCAGGTGCTCGTCGGCGATCCACATCGGGTTGCCGCGGCCGCGCTCCATCAGATAGCCGTCGGCGTACCGGCTCAGGTTCACGGTGGCCCGGTACCCCCAGTCCCCCACCGCCACCCGGTCCTGCCAGTGCGGCGCCACGGTGCTGCCGACGTACACGCCGGAGACCGGGCCGAAGACCAACTCGCTGAGCTGCTCGGGCGTGCTGGGGATCTCGCCCACCGACGCCGCCTGCCGCTGCCCGCGGCGGCGCCAACCCAGCGCCATCAGCGAGAACAGGCCGGCCAGCACCACGAGCACGAGCAGCAGCGTGGCGAAGTCACTGACGCTCACGCCCGCGCCCCGGTCTCGGGCTGCGCGGCCACCCCGTCGCGGGCGGTGACCCGGCCGCGAAGCACCGTGAGCACGGGTTTGGCCCGGAAGCTCAACTCGGCGAACGGAGTGTTGCGCGAGCGGCTGGCGAGCTCGTCCGCGCGCACCGTCCATCCCAGGTCGGGATCGACCAGCGTCAGGTTCGCGGGCTCGCCCACGCCGATCGGCCGGCCCTGATCGTCCAGCCGGGCGATCTGCGCGGGCTTCTCGCTCATCACCCGCGCCACGTCGCGCCAGCCGAGGTCACCGGTCTCCACCGAGACCTGCGCGACGATCGCCAGCGCCGTCTCGAGCCCCAGCATGCCGGGGCGGGCGGCGGCGAACTCGCAGCACTTGTCCTGCTCGGCATGCGGCGCGTGATCGGTGGCGACGCAGTCGATCACACCGTCCCGCAGCGCCTTCCGCAGCGCGGCGACGTCGGAGGCCTCGCGCAGCGGCGGGTTCACCCGGTTCACCGCGTCGTAGGTCTGCAGCCGCGAGTCGTCGAGCAGCAGATGGTGCGGCGTCACCTCGGCCGTGATCGCGATGCCCTGCTCCTTGGCCCACTTCAACAGTTCGACGGTGCCCGCCGTGGAGGCATGGCAGATGTGCACGCGGGCCCCGGCGTCGCGGGCCAGCAGCGCATCGCGGGCGACGATCGCCTCCTCGGCGGCGCGCGGCCAGCCGGCGAGGCCGAGGCGTGCGGCCTCGGGTCCCTCGTGCGCCACTGCACCCTTCGTCAGCCGCGGCTCCTCCGCGTGCTGCGCGATGACGACCCCCAGCGAGGCGGAGTACTCCAGCGCGCGGCGCATGAGCAGCGGATCCGACACGCAGACACCGTCGTCGGAGAACACCCGCACCCGTCCGGGGCCGGCGGCCATCATGCCCATCTCGGCGAGTTTCTCGCCCTGCAGTCCGACGGTGACGGCGCCCACGGGGTGCACGTCGACCAGGCCCACCTCCTGGCCCCGCCGGTAGACGTGGTCGGTGACCACGGCCGAGTCGGCCACCGGACTGGTGTTGGCCATCGCGAAGACCGCGGTGTAGCCGCCGAGCGCGGCGGCGGCAGAACCGGACTCGATGGTCTCGGTGTCCTCGCGGCCGGGCTCACGCAGGTGCGTGTGCAGGTCGACGAATCCCGGCAGCAGAACGTTGCCGCCGCCGTCGATCACCTCGGCGCCCTCGGCGGGCGTCAGACCCGCACCGATGGCGAGGATCTCGCCGCCGGCGATCGCGACGTCGACCGGTTCGCCCTCGCCGTACGGCCGGACATTGGTGAGCAGCAGACTCATTCGGGGCCTCCTTCGGTCCGCGAGGTGTGGATGGCACCGGGGTGGGTCGGCATCATTCCGCACCCCCCTCCGTGGCGAGAAGATGGAAGAGCACCGCCATGCGGACGTGCACGCCGTTGTTGACCTGCTGCAGGATCGCGGCCTGCGCGGAGTCCGCGACCGAGTAGCCGATCTCCATGCCCCGCAGCATGGGTCCGGGATGCAGCACGACGGCGTGATCAGGCAGCAGGGCCGCGCGTTGCGGATTGAGCCCGAAGCGCACCGAGTACTCGCGTTCGCTGGGGAAGAAGCCGCCGTTCATCCGCTCGGCCTGCACGCGCAGCATCATCACCGCGTCGGCGCCGGGCAGCTCGGCCTCGAGCGAGTCGGCGACCGTGACCGGCCAGGTCTCGACGCCGACCGGCAGCAGGGTGCGCGGGGCCACCAGGACGACCTCGGCACCCAACGTGGACAGCAGCAGTGCGTTCGACCGGGCGACCCGGCTGTGCAGCACGTCGCCGACGATGACGATGCGCCGGCCCTCGATGCCGCCGAGTCGCTGGCGCAGTGTCAGCGCGTCGAGCAGGGCCTGCGTGGGGTGCTCGTGCATGCCGTCGCCCGCGTTGATGACGACGGGCCCGGGCAGGCCGTTGAGCGCGGCGGCCGAGTGGGTCCAGGCCGCGATCTGTTGCGCCGCACCAGAGGCGGGGTGTCGGACGATCAGCGCGTCGGCGCCCGCGGCGTGCAGGGTCAGCGCGGTGTCGCGCAGCGACTCCCCTTTGGCGACGGAGCTCCCGGACGCGGAGACGTTGATCACGTCGGCGCTCATCCACTTGCCCGCGACCTCGAAGGAGACGCGGGTACGGGTGGAGTTCTCGTAGAAGACCGTCATCACGGTGCGACCGCGCAGCGTGGGGAGCTTCTTGACCTCGCGGCCCATCAGCGCCTGCTGCAGCCGGTCCGCCTCGTCGAGGATCTCCTCGGCCTCGGCGCGACTCAGGTCCGCGGCGGAGAGCAGGTGCCTGGTCACACCCCGCCCTCCGTCGCCTCCGACGCGGGCAGCTCGGAGATCACCACGGCGTCCTCGCCGTCCTTCTCCTGCAACCGCACCTGCACGTCCTCCTGCCGGGAGGTGGGGATGTTCTTGCCCACGTAGTCGGCGCGGATCGGAAGCTGCCGATGGCCGCGATCGACGAGGACCGCGAGCTGGACCGCGGCAGGCCGACCGATGTCCCGCAGCGAGTCGAGCGCGGCGCGCACCGTCCGGCCGGAGAACAGGACGTCGTCGACGAGGATGACCAGCGCACCGTCGACCCCCTGCGGCGGCACCGTGGTGCGCTCGAGGGGCCGGTGCGGCTTGTGCCGCAGATCGTCGCGGTAGAGGGTGATGTCGAGGTGACCGACGGGCACCGCCACGCCGGAGAACTCCTCGATGTCGGCCGCCAGCCGGGCGGCGAGAACCGCACCGCGCGTAGGGATACCGAACATGACGACGCGGGGAAGCGATTCATCACCCGCGGCCCTCGTGTCTAAGGCCGTCTTCTCGATGATCTGATGCGCGATCCGGGCCACCGTTCGGGTGACATCGGCCGCGGACATGAGTTCCCGAGCCACGTGACCCCCTTCTCCGCCTCTCCGGACGGCTCGCTCCGCCTCACAGGACGGACTGAAAAGGATGTCTTGATGCGACACGAAGCATACCAGTACGTTCAGGTCATGGAACTGTCGACCAGGCAACGCAGGACGCTGTCCGCGATCGTCGACTCCTTCGCCCCGGGGGACAGCGTGGCGATCCCCTCCGCGAGCGACCTCCGGGCCGGCGACCTGGCTGTTTCCTATGCCGACCGCAGTCCGCGCGATAGCGACGGCGTGACGCTCGCGCAGTCCCTGTCACTCTTCGACAACCGCGTGTTCTGCACCACTGTGTTGGGCACCCGGGGGCAGCGCTTCGCGGACCTGTCGGCCGCCGAACGCGAGCGGGTCCTGATCGACCTGTCCCGGTCGCGGTTCGTCCAGAAGCGGATGCTGTTCAAGCGCCTGCGCAACATCGCGCTGCTCGCCTACTACGCGGCGGGCGGGGCCGACGGCGAGCACGGCCCGGGTGCCGAGCTGATGGCCGCGATCGGCTACCCGCGACAGGCACGCATGAAGAAGCCGCGTGCCCGCGCCCTGCGCGCGCAGCGGCCCCTCTCCCCCGCCCGCTACGAGATCGACGCCTCGACCGGGTGCGACGTGGTGGTGATCGGCTCCGGCGCGGGCGGCGCGGTCGCCGCAGCAGCGCTCGCCGAGGCAGGACTCGACGTACTGGTCCTCGAGCGGGGCGACTACGTCGCGCCCACGGAGGTGGGCGACTCCGACCTCGACAACCTGGCGCAGCTGTACGCGCCGGGGCCGTTCTGGACCGAGAACGCGCAGTCCTACCTCCTCACGTCGCGCTGCCTCGGCGGGGGCACGACGGTCTCCCACGGCGGCTACTTCCGCCCACCCGAGGAGGTGCGTGCCGACTGGGCGGCGCGAGGAATCGACACCGGGCCCGCACTGGACACCGCTCTCGCGGAGGTGTGGCAGCGCTCGGGCGTGATCGACGGCGCCGGCACCCCCTCCGCACGCGACCTGATTCTGGAGAAGGGCTGCCGCGCGCTCGACCTTGCGGTGCGCCCCGTGAGCCTGGCGGACGACTTCGAGTCCGGGGGCCGGTGGGGCCCGTCCAGCCGGGTCGCGGCCAAGCAGCATGCCGCCCGTACGTGGCTGCGCGACGCCGAGAAGAAGGGCGCCCGCATCGTGACCGGGGCGCAGGCCCGGTCGATCGAGACGCAGGGCGGGCTGGCCCGCACGGTGATCGCACGGACCTCGGGCGGCTCGTGGCTCACGGTGCGCTGCAGCGCCGTCGTGGTGGCCGCGGGCGGCTTCGAGACACCGGCGCTGCTCTCGCGTTCGGGCATCGGCGGGCAGCATGTGGGCAAGCACCTGCACCTGCACCCCACTGCCACCGCGGTCGGCCTGTTCGGCGAGACCGTCGACCCGTGGCTGGGGGCACCGTCCACCCGGTTCAGCGACGCGCACGCGAACCTCGACGGCAAGGGCTTCGGCGTGCGCTACGAGACCGCGCCGCTCACCCCCGCGCTGGCGTCGAGCTTCGTGCCCTGGCGCAACCCCGTCGAACACCTCAACGTGATGCGACAGTTCCCGCATCTGTCGATCGTGCGCGTGGTGCTGCGCGACCGAGGCGCGGGCGAGGTCGTGATGGACACGTCCGGCGAGCCCTCCGTTCGGTACGACCTGGCAGAGGCCGATCGGACGAATCTGCGGACCGGCGTGGACACCGCGGTCCGCATTCTCGAGGCGGCGGGAGCGCGGCGGATCTTCACCGGCCAGCAGCGTGGGGGCGATCACGTTCCAGGCGACCGCCCCGTCGAACGGTTCCTGGACCGGTCGCACGCCGCCGGGTACGGGGTCGGCGAGATCGCGCTCGGCGCGCAGGAACCGATGAGCACCGCCCGGATGGCGTCCTCGGCGCGGCGCGGCGCGGCGAACCCGGAGGGGGCGCTGTGGGATGTGCCGAACGTGGTGATCGCCGACGCCTCGGCCCTGCCGACTGCGAGCGGCGTGCACCCCATCGGTGTGGTGCAGGCCCTCGCGCTGCGCAATGCCCGCGCCCTTGCAGAGCGCCTCAAGGGCTGAGCGGTTACTCCGAGCGGTCGGACGGCTGGGCCGCGGCTGCGGCCCGGACCTGCGGCGCGAGCGCCGCGACCTTGCCCAGCACCCCGTTGAGGTAGGTCGGCGAATCGTCGGTCGACAGCTCCTTGGCGAGCTCGACAGCCTCGTCGACCACGACGGCGGGAGGCACGTCGACGGCGTTGAAGAGCTCCCAGACGGCGATTCGCAGGATCGCACGATCGACGGCGGGCAGGCGCGTGAGCGTCCAGCCCGTCAGGTGCGAGGAGATCACCGAGTCGACCTGGGCGCCGTCAAGACCGACGCCGGTGACCAGCGTGGCCGTGTACTCGGACACCGGGGCGACGGAGGCGTCGTCGGCGGCGAGCTGCCGGCGCTCGACGAGCAGGCCGTCGAGGTCGGTGACCCCACGGGCCTCCGCCTCGAACAGCAGGTCGACGGCGCGCTTGCGCGCCCGGTGTCGGGCGCCCGACTTCTTCGGGCGCCGGATGTCTGACTGCTCGGGCACTTAGGAGTTCACGCGCCCCAGGTAGCCGCCGTCACGGGTGTCGACCTTGAGCTTGTCGCCGGTGTTGATGAACAGCGGGACGTTGATCTCGGCGCCGGTCTCCAGGGTGGCAGGCTTGGTTCCACCGGTGGAGCGGTCGCCCTGCAGGCCCGGATCGGTGTGCTGGACGACGTACTCGGCCGACAGCGGCAGCTCGACGAAGAGCGCCTCGCCCTCGTGCATCGAGATCTGCACGCGCATGCTCTCCAGCAGGAACTTCGCACTGTCACCGACCTTGGCGTCGTCCAGGTTGATCTGGTCGTAGGTCTCGGCGTCCATGAAGACGTAGTCCGAACCGTCGTGGTACAGGTAGTCGAAGTCGCGCCGGTCGACGGTGGCGACCTCGACCTTGACGCCCGCGTTGAAGGTCTTGTCGACGGTCTTGCCCGACACGACGTTCTTCAGCTTGGTCCGCACGAAGGCGGGGCCCTTGCCCGGCTTCACGTGCTGGAACTCGATGATCTGCCACAGCTGGCCCTCCTGGTTGAGGACCAGGCCGTTCTTGAAATCAGCAGTCGATGCCACGTTGTGTCGATTCTCCTAGAGTGCGATCAAGTCTTTGGTGGTGCGCGTCAGCAGTTCCGGTCCGTCCGCACGGACCACGAGGGTGTCCTCGATGCGGACTCCACCACGACCCGGGAGGTACACACCCGGCTCCACGGTGACCACAGCACCGTCGGACAGTGTACCGCTGCCGAGTTTGCCCAGCGTCGGGGCTTCGTGGATCTGCACCCCGACGCCGTGGCCGAGGCCGTGCAGGAACTGCTCGCCGTAGCCCGCGGCCTCGATAACCGCGCGCGCCGCGCCGTCGATCTCGCGGACGTCGGCGCCGGGCACGAGGGCCTCGCGACCGGCGGTCTGCGCCGCCCGGACCACGTCGTAGATCTCCTGCTGCCAGGCCGCCGGCTCGCCGAGGACGAAGGTGCGCGTCTCGTCCGCGTGGTAGCCACGGAACCGCGCGCCGAAGTCGATCTTGACGAAGTCGCCGACCGCGAGCACCCCGTCGGTGGGCCGGTGGTGCGGGATCGCCGAATTCGGCCCGGCGGCGACGATCGTCTCAAAGGCGACCGCCTCGGCACCGAACTCGTACATCAGGTTCTCGAGGCGTCGCGCGACCTGCGTCTCCGTCGCACCGGGACGGATCGTGCCCTCCTTCACTAGCTCGGCGAGCGCCTGATCGCTGATCGCGCAGGCGCGGCGGAGCAGCTCGATCTCGCCGTCGTCCTTGACCTCGCGGAGCTTCTCCACGAGCCGGGCCGTCGGGACCAGGTGCGCCTCCGGCGCGAGCCGGGCGTGGTCGGCGTAGCTCAGAGCCGTCGCCTCGAACCCGACGGTGCCGTTCGCCTCCTCCAGGAGCGCCTTGGCGACGTCGCGCTCGATGATCGCGCGCACATCGCCGGACTGCTCCGCGACCTGCGTGAGGTAGCGGCCGTCGGTGGCGATGGCGTCGGCGGCAGGGTCCGCGGCGACGAGCAGTGCACCGTTGGAGCCCGTGAAGCCCGCGAGGTAGCGCACGTTGTCGAGATCAGTGACGAGCAGGGCGTCGAGGGCGGGCTCGTGGCCCGCGAGCGCGGCGCGGAGGGTGTCGCGCCGGCGGGCGTGGTCGGTGGTCTTCTGCGGCATTCTGCCACGGTATCGCGGCGCGACGGTCGCGCGCCGCCGCGCGCCGTCAGACCGTCGCGCGTGCGATCACCGTGACCTCGTCGGCCACCTGGAGCGTGCCCATCATGAGCGAGAAGGGCTTGATCCCGAAGTCCGTCTGCCGCACGGGCACGGCGGTGGCGAGCGCCGGGGCGGGCTCGGCCTCCTCGTAGGCGAGGGCGAAGTCGCACGGTCGGGTGGTGCCGCAGAGTGACAGCTCGCCGCGCACGCGGAATCCGTTCTGCGAGGCCTCGATCGTGGTTGAGCGGTAGTCGATCGACGGGTTCGACTTGACCTTGAGGGAGCGGTGCGCGTTGGCTGTGGCCACCGCGCGCTCCGGCAAGGTCAAGGGAGTGAGTCCGCCCTCGCCGGAGACGACCTCCAGAGAGCCCGCGTCAATGGTGACGACGAGGGAGACCGGCTGCTCGCCGTCGACCTCCACCGCGGCTCGCCACGCCGTCGGCGCGAGCACCAGGCGGTGCCCCAACCGGGCCGATCGCCCGGCCACCCCGGTGTGCACCTCCAGCACGCCGCTGGACTGATCGATGGTCCTGGTCTCGGTCACAGTCCCGAATGTACCGGCGGCACCCCGTCCGGCAGGGCAGTCAGCATCGTTCGACGACGAACACCGGATATCGAACCGCAGCGGCGGCGAGCTCATCGTCGGTGCTGTCGGCGGAGAGGCCGGGGAAGAAGACGCCCACCTCCCAGGCCCACTTGCGCAGGTAAGCGCGCAGCACGGGCACTTTGGCTGCCGGATCCGTGATCTCGGCGGCGGCGAACGGCTCGACGGTCCGCCCGAGCCGGAGCTCACCCGCCCCAGCGGCACGCATGTTCCGCACCCACTGGGTGACGCCGCGCGCAGCGACGAGATGGTCGGCGCCGTTGACAGTGAGCACATTGACGGGGGTGGTGCGCCACTCCCCCGAGGTGCGCCCGCGGACCGCGAGCTCCCTGCTGCCGTAGACGGAGATGCCACGCCGGGCCAGCCACGCGACGGTGTTGTTGAACGCAGTCGCGGTGCGGCCGGGGCGGACGTGATCGGCGTCGGATGCGGTCATGGAATCCTCCAAATAGTGAGCACTGCTCTCGTTTCAACTCCATGCTCCGCCCATTACGGAGCATTGTCAAGAGCAGTGATCTCGTTTCGGATCAGTGCAATAATCGAGGCGTGAACGCCTCCCTGACCGCCCGCGAGCGCGCCCGCGCCGAGCTCACCGCCGAGATCACCCGCAGCGCGCGGGAGCAGCTCCGCGAGGTCGGCGCCGCCGCGCTGTCGCTGCGCGCCGTCGCGAGGGACCTGGGGCTGGCGTCGTCGGCGGTGTACCGCTACTTCTCCAGCCGCGACGCGCTACTCACCGCGCTGATCACGGACGCCTACACGGCGCTCGGCGACGCGGTGGAGGCAGCCGAGGCCGGGGCCGGTGGGCCGCGGGAGCGGTGGCTGGCTGCGGGGCGGGCACTACGGACCTGGGCCCTGGCGAACCCGCACGAATACACGCTGCTCTATGGCTCGCCGGTGCCGGGATACCACGCTCCGGCGGAGACGACCGCTGCCGCGATCCGCACGTCGGGCGCCTTCGCCCGGATCGCGATGTGCGGGAAGGGCGGTGCCCCCGCACCATCGGCAGGGCTCAACGTGCAACTGCGCGCCGCGGCGGAGGTCGTGGCCCCGGGCGCCGAGCCAGGGCAGCTCGCGCTGGGCGTGCTCGCCTGGACGCAGCTCTTCGGCGCGGTGAGCTTCGAGCTGTTCGGCCAGTACGCGAACACGTTCGAGCCCGCGAGCGCGCTGTTCGACTACACCCTCGAGCGCACTGCCGAGATGCTCGGGCTCTGACGCATCAGAGGAGCACGGCGCCCGCGGGCTGCGGCCCCTCCTTGGCGACAGCGGAGTAGGCGGCGACCAGCAGCGACGGGTCCGGCCCCTCGAGCCGGCCCGGGCGAGCCAGGCCGTCGAGCACCACGAATCGGAGCAGACCGGCGCGGTTCTTCTTGTCCTTGCCCATGTATTCGAGGAGCTGTCCGAAGGCGTCGGCGTCGTAGCTCGTGGGCAGGCCGACGGATTCGAGGACGCGACGGTGCCGGTCTGCGGTCTCGTCGTCGAGGCGGCCGGCGAGCCGCCCGAGCTCGGCCGCGTAGATCAGGCCGACGGAGACGGCGGCGCCGTGGCGCCAGCGGTAACGCTCTCGGCGCTCGAGAGCGTGGGCGAGAGTGTGGCCGTAGTTGAGGATCTCGCGGAGCGAAGACTCCTTGAGGTCGGCGGAGACCACCTTCGCCTTGACCTCGATGGAGCGGCGGACCAGCTCGGGCAGCACGTCGCCGGTCGGATCCAGCGCGGCCTCGGGATCCTCCTCGATCAGCTCGAGGATCACCGGGTCGGCGATGAAGCCGGTCTTGATGACCTCCGCCATGCCTGCGACGATCTCGTTGCGAGGCACCGTCTCCAGCGTCACCAGGTCGACGATCACAGTCCGCGGCTCGTGGAAGGAGCCGACCAGGTTCTTACCGGCGTCGGTGTTGATGCCGGTCTTGCCGCCGACGGCCGCGTCGACCATCGCGAGCAGCGTGGTGGGGACGTGGACGACGGGCACGCCGCGCATCCAGGTGGCGGCCACGAAGCCGGTGACGTCGGTCGCGGCGCCGCCGCCCAGGCTGTAGATCACGTCCTGACGGCTGAGCCCGATGCGGCCGAGCACCTCCCAGCAGAACCCGGCGACCTGAAGGTCCTTGCCGGCCTCCGCGTCGGGCAGCTCGATGCGATGCGCGTCGATCCCCTTGTCGGCCAGGGCCTGTCGCAGTGCCTCGGCGGTCTCTGCGAGGGTCGGCTGGTAGAAGATCGCGGCCGTGGTCGCCTCGCCGGCGGCCGCGACGGTCTCGTCCAGGAGCCCGCGACCGATCACCACGTCGTAGGGGCTGCCCGCGTCGACGCGGACCTTCACCGGATTCTCGCTCATCTACTACTCCGATCGATTCTTGGCGGACGTGCGGAGGACGGTGGGCAGCTTCGGCCAGGGGCCGCGGCGTTCCCGCCCGGGTGCGGTGTCCTTGAGGCGCCGCTGCACCTGCCGGACGACGGACGACGGTGCGCGTCCCACGGTGGAGACGCGGATCGTCGCGAGTTCGCGATAGATCGGCGTGCGCCGCGCCATCAGGGCTCGGTACGCCGCAGCGGGGTCGTCCCCCTTCAGGAGCGGGCGATTCGACGCGGCCGGGCTGACGGTGCGCCGGATCCCCTCCTCCTCCGTCAGCTCGAGGTAGACCACCTGATGCCGCCGCAGGAGCACGCGGGTCGGCTCGGAGAGCACTGCGCCGCCGCCGAGCGAGACGACGCCCGGATGGTGTGCGACCACGTCGGCGACGACCTCTTCCTCGATGGCACGGAAGGCGGGCTCGCCGTCGCCGGCGAAGATCTGCGGGATGGTCCGGCCATCGCGACGCTCGATCTCCTCGTCGACGTCGAGGAATTCCACCCGGAGCGCGCGCGCGAGCCGACGGCCGATGGTCGTCTTCCCCGCCCCGGGCGGGCCGATCAGGATCGCCGCGGGCCCCGGCTCGTGGCCGGGCGCGGTGCCCATCAGATCGCCTCGGGTGTCACCCGCTGCAACCGCGCCGCCACCTGCTCGGAGTACCGTTCGAAGTTGCTGCGGGTCTCGTCGAGGCTGTCGCCGCCGAACTTTTCGAGCGCCGCCTGCGCCACGACGAGTGCCACCATGGCCTCGGCGACGACGCCGGCGGCGGGCACGGCGCAGACATCGCTGCGCTGGTGGATCGCCACGGCCTCGGTGCCGGTCTGCATGTCGATGGTGCGCAGCGCGCGCGGGACCGTGGAGATCGGCTTCATCGCCGCGCGCACGCGGAGCTCCTCGCCGTTGGTCATGCCGCCCTCGACGCCGCCCGCCCGGTTGGTCGAGCGCAGCACGCCGCCCTTGTCGGGCAGCATCTCGTCGTGCGCGGCACTGCCACGGCGGCGAGCGGTCTCGAAACCGTCACCGACCTCGACGCCCTTGATCGCCTGGATGCCCATGAGCGCGGCGGCGAGCCGCGCGTCGAGGCGACTCTCCCCCGACGCGACGGATCCAATGCCGACCGGCAGGCCGGTGACCACGACCTCGACAACACCGCCCAGGGTGTCACCGTCCTTCTTCGCGGCCTCGATCTCGGCGATCATCGACTGCTCCGCGGCCTCGTCGAAGGCCCGCACGGGCGAGGCGTCGATCCGGTCGAGGTCATCGCCCGATGGGGTCGGCCCGACGTACGGCTCGGATGCGCCGATGGAGATGACGTGGCTGACCACCTCAGCACCGAAGGCCTGGCGCAGGAAGTTCCGGGCGACGGTGCCTGCGGCGACCCGGGCGGCCGTCTCACGGGCGCTCGCGCGCTCGAGGACGGGGCGGGCGTCATCGAAGCCGTACTTCAGCATTCCCGAGTAGTCGGCGTGACCGGGGCGCGGCCGAGTCAGCGGCGCATTGCGGGCCATACCGTCGAGTAGCTCCTGGTCGACGGGATCGGCCGACATGACCTGCTCCCACTTGGGCCACTCGGTGTTGCCGATCTCGATGGCGACGGGGCCCGCCTGCGTGCGGCCGTGCCGGACACCACCGAGGATGGTGACCTTGTCGGCCTCGAACTTCATGCGCGCACCCCGGCCGTAGCCGAGGCGTCGCCGCGCCAATTGGGCGGCGATGTCCGACGACGTGACCTCGACGCCCGCGACCATGCCCTCCATGAGGGCCACAAGGGCGGGGCCGTGCGATTCTCCTGCGGTTATCCAGCGCAACACGCGAACCATCATCCCAGATCCACCCGTCACACCGTGAGTTCGGGTCGCCGAAATCTCCGTCACAGGGTAGGGTGAACATCATGACGACCGTCGCCGCATCCTCGACTTCCGCCCGCCGCGCCGCCGCGCAGCGGTCCACCGTCGACGTCTTCGGTGTCGCATGGCCCCGCTACAAGGCCGAGGCTCTGGTCGCCGCGCTGGTCGTGCTCGCCCTTGGTGTCGTGCTCACGCTCGCCACCGGTGCGGCCTCATTCGCGCCCGCCGTGCTCGCCGCCACCGGCGTCGCCGTCGTGGTCTGGTGGGCCGCCCGCTCGATTCATCTACGCACGCACTGACCGCCGTCGCGTCCACCGCGTCGCTCTCATAGTCTCGCGATCAATCGAGGCACACAGCCAGCGCCGACCTTCACGTGAGGCAGTTGGGGCCCAGTAGCGCCTTCAGGTCGCCCATCAGCGACGACGACTGGTTCACCCGGAGGGTGTCATCGAGCCGCAGCGTGGTGGCTTTGTCGCCGCTGACGAGCTTGACGTGCACGTCCGAGACCCCCGGGTGACGCTGCAGCACCTGCTTGAGCGCGGAGACCTTGTCCTGCGTGCACACCCGCGTCTGCATCGTGAGCGACAGCGGCTTCGCGACCCCGATCTGAGAGAGGTCGATGGGCGCGATGTCATTCGCGATCAGCGTGACCTTGTCATCGCGGAAGTTCACGCGGGCCTTGATGAGCACCACCGCGTCCTCGACCACCTCGGCACCGAAAGCGGCGTAGGCCTGCGGAAAGAAGAACACCTCGATACCGCCGGAGAGGTCCTCGAGCTGCGCTGACGCGAACGGGGCGCCGTTCTTGTTCACACGCCGGTTCACCGACTGCAGGATGCCGCCGACGGTGACCTGAGTGCCGTCCTTGACATCGCCCTCGACGATCGCGGGAATCGGGGTGTCGGTCTGCGCGGCGATCACGTGCTCTACCCCGTCGAGCGGGTGCGCGGAGACGTACAGGCCGAGCATCTCGCGTTCGAGGGCGAGCTTGTGCTTACCGTCCCACTCCTCCTCGGGCACCTTGATGGTGAAGACGTCGTCGATAGGGCCGGCGGCGCCCTCCTCCTCACCCATGGATCCGAAGAGATCGAACTGGCCTACCGCCTCGGCCTTCTTGGTGGACAACACCGATTCGATGGCATCGCTGTGCACCAGGAACAGGCCCTTGCGCGGATGGTCCAGGGAGTCGAAACCGCCCGCCTTGATGAGGGATTCCGTGACCTTCTTGGAGCAGGCAGCGACCTCGATCTTGGCGAGGTAATCCGAGAAGGAAGTGAAGTTCCCCTTCTCACCGCGGCTGCGCACGATGGACGCGACGACGCCCTCACCGACGTTGCGCACCGAGCCGAGACCGAACCGGATGTCCTCGCCGACCGAGGTGAACTGCAAGTGCGACTCGTTGACGTCGGGTGGGAGCACTGTGACGCCGAGGCGGCGACAGTCGCCGAGGTAGATCGCGGCCTTGTCCTTGTCATCACCCACGGACGTGAGCAGCCCGGCCATGTACTCGGCCGGGTAGTTCGCCTTGAGGTACGCGGTCCAGTACGAGACCAGGCCGTAGGCGGCGGCATGCGACTTGTTGAACGCGTACCCGGCGAAGGGCAGCACGGTGTCCCAGAGCGCGGTGATCGCGGCCTGCGAGAAACCGTTGTCGAGCATGCCCTGCTGGAAGCCGCCGTAGGCCTCGTCCAGCACCGACTTCTTCTTCTTACCCATCGCTCGGCGCAGGATGTCGGCCTGGCCCAGGCTGTACCCGGCGACCTTCTGCGCGATGTGCATGATCTGCTCCTGGTACACGATCAGACCGAACGTGTCCGAGAGGATCTCCTTGAGCGGCTCCTCCAGCTCCGGATGGATCGGCTTGACGTCCTGCCGCCCGTTCTTCCGGTCCGCGTAGTCGTTGTGCGCGTTCATGCCCATCGGACCGGGGCGGTACAGCGCGCCGACGGCCACGATGTCCTCGAACTTGGTGGGCTGCATGCGGCGCAGCAGATCCCGCATCGGGCCACCGTCGAGCTGGAAGACGCCGAGCGTATTGCCCTTCTGCAGCAGCTGGTACGTGGTCTCGTCGTCGAGCGGCAGCTCGTCCATGTCGAGCTCGATGCCGCGGTTGGCCTTGATGTTCTCCAGGGCGTCACCGATCACGGTGAGGTTGCGCAGCCCCAGGAAGTCCATCTTCAGCAGGCCGATGGCCTCGCACGACGGGTAGTCCCAGCCGGTGATGATGGCGCCGTCCTGTGCGCGCTTCCACACCGGGATCGCGTCGGTGAGCGGATCACAGGACATGATCACCGCGCAGGCGTGCACGCCCGCGTTGCGGATCAGGCCCTCGAGTCCGAGCGCCATGTCGTAGATCTTCTTGACGTCCGGGTCCGTCTCGATGAGCTGCCGGACCTCGACGGCCTCCTTGTACCGCTCGTGCGAGGGGTCCGTGATGCCCTTGACCGAGATGTCCTTGGCCATGATGGGCGGCGGAAGAGCCTTGGTGATCCTGTCCGCGATCGAGTATCCGGGCTGGCCGTAGATGACGCGGGCCGAGTCCTTGATGGCGGCCTTGGTCTTGATGGTGCCGAACGTGATGACCTGGGCCACCTTGTCCGAACCCCACTTCTCCGAGGCGTAGGTGATCATCTCGCCGCGGCGACGATCATCGAAGTCGATATCGATATCGGGCATCGAGACGCGCTCGGGGTTGAGGAACCGCTCGAACAGCAGGCCGTGCGGGATGGGGTCGATGTTGGTGATGCCCAGCGCCCACGCGACCAGCGAGCCGGCCGCGGAACCACGGCCCGGGCCGACGCGGATGCCGACCTCGTGCGCGTGCGCGATGAGGTCACCGACCACGAGGAAGTACGCCGGGAAGCCCATCTCGTTGATCACCGACAGCTCGTACTTCGCGCGCTCGACGTAGTCCGCGGGCGGACCGTCGGGGAAGCGACGGTTCAGGCCGTCCATGACCTCGGATTCGAGGAAGGACTCCTGGGTGTGGTTCTCCGGGACGGGGAACCGCGGCATCCGGTCCTTGTGCTCCCAGACCTCCTTGTAGGACTGGACGCGCTCGCCGATCTCGACGGTCGAGTCGCAGGCGCCGGGCACCTGCGAATCCCACAGGTCGCGCATCTCCTGCGCCGACTTGAGGTAGTAGCCGTCGCCGTCGAACTGGAACCGGGTGGGATCGGACAGGGTCTTACCGGTCTGGATGCACAGCAGCGCGCCGTGCGACTCAGCCTTATCCTTGGTGACGTAATGGCAGTCGTTGGTGGCGAGCGGCTTGATCCCGAGCTTGCGGCCGATGTCGAGCAGGCCCTCACGGACGCGGCGTTCGATGTCGATGCCGTGATCCATCAGCTCCAGGTAGAAGTTCTCCTTGCCGAAGATCTCCTGCCACTTCGCCGCGGCCTCAAGGGCCTCCTGCTCGTGTCCCAATCGAAGCCGCGTCTGCACCTCGCCCGACGGGCAGCCCGTGGTGGCGATGATGCCCTCGGCGTGCTCGGCGATGATCTCGGCGTCCATGCGGGACCACTTGCCGAGCTGCCCCTCGAGCGAGGCCAACGAGCTGAGCTTGAACAGGTTCCGCAGCCCCGTGGCGTTCTCCGCCACCATCGTCATGTGGGTGTACGCGCCAGAGCCGGAGACGTCGTCGCTCTTCTGCGACGGATCGCCCCACTTCACTCGCTTGGTGTTGAACCGCGACTCCGGTGCGATGTACGCCTCGATACCGATGATCGGCTTGATCTCGTACTTCACCGCGGTGTTGTAGAAGTCCGACGCGCCGAACATGTTGCCGTGGTCGGACATGCCCACCGCCGTCATGCCCAGCCGCTTCGCCTCCGCGAACAACGGGTCGACCTTGGCCGCACCGTCGAGCATCGAGTACTCGGTGTGGTTGTGCAGATGGACGAACGAGCCGGCGGCGGACGTCATGGGCTACTCACCTCCGGTGAAGAATCTCATCGCTGTCATTAGGCAGTGTAGGCCCCTCCACCGACACGTCGCGCGGATCGTCAGCCGAAGGCGATGACCAGGATCAACACCAGCAACGCGGCCACCGCCACCCCCACCAGCACCAGCACGGCAGGCGACATCCCGCCCGGAGCCGAGGGCTTCTCGGGCTGCGCGCGCGGCGCCGGCGGGCGCTGCATCGCGCCGGACTGCGCGCCCACGCTCGCCCCGTACAGCGGCTGCTGCGCGGCGGACTGCGGGGCGACGGGCTGCGCGGGCCGCGCCGTCGGGTAGCTCGGCCGGTTCGCCTGTCCCCGGATCCCCGGGGCGACGGTGCGCTGCACGGGCAGGGATGGGCGTCCCGCGGTCGCGGGTGCCTGCGGTCCGGACGGATGCCCGGGACCGGGCACGTATCCGGGCGGCGCGGGGCGGGGCACCGGACGAGGCGCCGGGCGGCCGACCGGGGCCGTCAACGCGGACTTGAGCGCGGTCGCGAACTCCTTGCATGTGGCGAACCGCTCCGCCGGGGTCTTGGCGAGGCCGCGCGCGACCACGGCGTCGACCGCGGGCGGCACACCCTGGCGGATCTGCGAGATCCGCGGCGGCGGCGCATTGAAGTGCGCGTCGATCACCGCGTCGGTGCTCGCCCCCGTGTACGGCACCTTGCCGGTGACCAGGTGGAAGAACGTCGCGGCCAGCGAGTACTGGTCCGACCGCGGGTCGAGCTCCTCCCCGCACAGCTGCTCCGGTGACGCGTAGGCGAGCGTCGCGAGGACAGTGCCGACGGCCGTGAGCTGCGAGGTGTCCTCGCCTCCCTTCGCCACCCCGAAGTCGGTGAGCAGGGCGCGCCGCTCGTCGCCGTCGTCCTCGTCGTCGACGGCGGCCACCAGGATGTTGGCCGGCTTGATATCGCGGTGGAGCAGGCCTGCGCGGTGCGCGCGATCCAGTCCCCGTCCGATCTGGCCGACGATCTCCACGGCGACGGCGGGTGCCAGCCCGCCCGGGCTGCGCTTGAGCAGCACCGAGCAATCGTCGCCCTCGACGTACTGCATCGCGATCCACAGCCTGGAGCCCTCGGTGCCGCGGTTGTAGATGGTGACCACGTTCGGGTGGTCGAGGCGCGCGGCGAGCTCCGCCTCGCGCAGGAAGCGCTTGCGGAAGGCCTCGTCACCCGAGTAGCCGGCGCCCAGCACCTTGAGCGCGTCGTATCGGGGCAGCTCCGGGTGCTTGGCGAGGTAGACGGACCCCATACCACCGGATCCGAGGCGCCGCTCGATCCGATAACCGCCGATCACCGTCCCGGGTGCGAGTTCATCACTCATGTCCGCCGCTTCTGCCCCATATCGTCCGTTCCGTCGAAGACCAGCGTAACCCGGCCGAGGACCGTCGCCCCGGTGACGAGCCGTTCGCGGACTCACGCGTCAGATCTCAACGCCCTCGAACTGGGCGCGGTAGAGGCCGGCGTAGTGGCCGCCGGCCGCGAGCAGCTCGTCGTGCGAGCCCTGCTCGACGATCCGGCCGTGGTCCATGACGACGATGACGTCGGCGTCGCGGATGGTCGACAGACGGTGCGCGATGACGAAGCTGGTCCGGTCCGCCCGCAGCGCGTGCATCGCCCGCTGCAGCAGGACCTCGGTGCGGGTGTCCACCGAGCTGGTCGCCTCGTCGAGGATGAGGATGGCCGGCTCTGCGAGGAAGGCCCGCGCGATGGTGATCAGCTGGCGCTCGCCTGCGGAGACGCTGCCGGACTCGTCGTCGAGCACGGTGTCGTAGCCGTCGGGCAGCGAGTGCGCGAAGCGGTCGACGAAGGTCGCGCGCGCGGCGGCGTAGACCTCCTCATCGGTCGCGTCGAGGCGGCCGTACCGGATGTTCTCCCGGATCGTGCCCTCGAAGAGCCACGTGTCCTGCAGCACCATCCCCATCCGCCGGCGCAGGTCCGCACGCTCGACCTCGGCGATGTCGACCCCGTCGATAGTGATCCGGCCGCCGCTGAGCTCGTAGAACCGCATGACCAGGTTGACCAACGTGGTCTTGCCCGCACCGGTGTGGCCCACGATCGCGACGGTGCGCCCCGGCTCGGCGACCAGGTTCAGCCCCTCGATCAGCGGCTCGTCGGGCTTGTACCCGAAGGAGACGTCCTCGAAGGCGACGCGGCCTCGCGTGGGCACCGGCAGCGCGCCGGCGCGCTCGGCGGTCTGCTCGTCGGCGTCGAGGATCGCGAAGACCCGTTCGGCGGAGGCGACGCCCGACTGCAGCATGTTCACCATCGAGGCCATCTGGGTGAGGGGCTGCGTGAACTGCCGCGAGTACTGGATGAAGGCGATCACGTCGCCGAGGCTCATGCCGCCCGCGGCCACCCGCAGCCCGCCGACGACGCACACGGCGACGTACTGCAGGTTGCCGACGAACATACTGATCGGCATGACGAGGCCGGAGAGGAACTGCGCCTTGTAGCTGGCGTTCATCAGCGCGTCGTTCTCCTGGGCGAAGCGCTCCTGCAGCGCGTCGCCGCGGCCGTAGACGGTGACCAGGTCGTGACCGGTGAAGGCCTCCTCGACCTGCGCGTTGAGTGAGCCCGTCGAGCGCCACTGCGCGACGAAGTGCTTCTGGCTGCGCTTCATGATCTGCCCCGCGAAGATCACGATGAGCGGGATCACGACGACCGCGACGGCGGTCAGCAGCGGCGAGACGACGAGCATCATGATCAGCACCCCGACCACCGTGAACGCCGAGACGATGAGCTGGCTCAGCGCCTGCGTCAGCGACTGCCCCAGGTTGTCGATGTCGTTGGTCACGCGGGACAGCAGCTCACCGCGGGGCTGCTTGTCGAAGTAGCTCAGCGGCAATCGGTTCAGCTTCTCCTCGACCTCGCGCCGCAGCGAGTACATGACCCGTTGCACCGCGCCGTTGAGCAGGAAGCCCTGCGCGTACTGCAGGAGTGCGCTCGCCACGAACAACCCGATCACCCAGGCGAGGATGGTGCCGACGCGGTGGAAGTCGATGCCCGGCCCGTGCTGCAGCTGCGAGCGGAAGCCGTCGTAGATCGCGTCGACCGCGCTGCCGATCACCTTCGGTGCGATCACGGCGGCGGTGACCGAGCCGACCGACAACAGCACCGCCGCAGTCATCGCCGAGCGCTGCTCCCGCAGCCGGCCCAGCAGTCGTTTCAGCGAGGGCCAGAAGGTCATCGGCTTCTGTGCGGGCGAGCCCGCCGTTGCGGCGGCGGACGCCCGTGCTCCCGGTCCGGTCATGCTGCACTCCCCGCCGTCGCCTGGCTGCCGGCGATCTCCTGGTAGGTGGGACAGGTCTCGAGGAGTTCGGCGTGGGTGCCGTGGCCGACCACCTCGCCGTCCTCGAGAACGATGATCTGGTCGGCGCCCGCGATCGTCGAGATGCGCTGGCCCACGATGAAGACCGTCGCGTCCCTCGTGTACGGCCGCAGGGCCGCACGCAGTTTCGCGTCGGTCGCGAGGTCGAGCGCGGAGAAGCTGTCGTCGAAGAGGTACACCGCTGGTTTGGCGACGAGGGCGCGGGCGATCGCGAGCCGCTGGCGCTGCCCGCCGGAGACGTTGGTGCCGCCCTGCGCGATCGAGGCGTCCAGGCCTCCGATCTCGGCGACGAAGTCGTCCGCCTGCGCGATGCGCAGCGCCTCCGCGAGCTCGTCGTCGGTGGCGTCCGGGTTGCCGAAGCGCAGGTTGCTGGCGACGGTGCCGCTGAACAGGTATCCGCGCTGCGGCACCAACCCGACGTGCCCCCACAGGGCGTCGGAGCGCAGGTCCTTGACGTCGACCCCGTCGTAGCGGACCGCTCCAGCGGTGGCGTCGAACAGTCGCGCCAGCAGGTTGATCAGGGTGGACTTCCCGGATCCCGTGGATCCGATGATCGCGACCGTCTCCCCCGGGCGGGCCGTCAGGTTCACGTTCTGCAGCACCGGTTTCGCGGCGCCGGGGTAGCACATCGTGACGTCGTCGAGCTCGATCGTGCCGGTGATCGCGGGGAGCGGGTTCGGACTCTCCGGCGGTCCAACGGTGGACGTGGTGGTGAGCACCTCGGTGATGCGCTCGGCCGCGACGGAGGCGCGCGGCACCATCATCACCATGAAGGTCGCCATCATCACCGACATGAGGATCTGCATCATGTACTGCATGTAGGCGGTCACGGAGCCGATCTGGGCGGAGCCGTCCGCGATCAGGTGCGACCCGAACCACCAGACCGCAACCGTGGAGAGGTTGAGCACCAGCATCACCCACGGGAACATGACCGCCATCAGCCGCATCACGCGAACGGAGGCGTCGGTGAGGACGGTGTTGGCACCGTCGAAACGCTCGCGCTCGACGGGCTCGCGGACGAAGGCCCGGATGACCCGGACACCCGTGAGCTGTTCGCGGAGTACCTGATTGACCGCATCGAGCCGGGTCTGCACCACGCGGAAGCCGGGGATCATCTTGGCGATCACCACGCCCAGCACCGCGCCCAGGACGGGCACGGCGACCACCATGAGCCAGGCGAGGCCGGGCTCCTCGCGCAGCGCCATGACGACGCCGCCGACCGCCATGAACGGGGCCTGGATCATCATCGACAGCGTCATCAGCACGAGCAGCTGCACCTGCTGCACGTCGTTGGTGGTCCGGGTGATGAGCGACGCGGCACCGAAGCCGGAGACCTCGCGGCCGGAGAAGGTGCGGACGCGGCCGAACAGGGAGCGCCGGGTGTCGCGACCGAAGGCCATCGCGCTGCGGGCCGCGAAGAAGGTGGCGCCGCCGGCCGCGATCACCTGGACCAGCGTGATCGCGATCATGACCCCGCCCATCCGCCAGATGTATCCGGTGTCGCCCGGCGTGACGCCGAGGTCGATGATCGTGGCGTTGATGCTGGGCAGCACCAGGTTGGCGACGACGCTGACGAGTTGGAAGGCGGCCACGGCGAGGAGCCACGGCCGGTAGGGCCGTAGGTGCTCGGCGATCAGTCTGAGAAGGGTCACTGGAGGCTGTTCCTTGCTGCGGATTCAGTGGTGGGCTGGGCTGAGATGCCGTCGAGCAGGACGTCGACGATGCGCTGCGGCGACAGGACGTGCCCGTCGCTGATGTGCGGGTGGCTGCCCGAGAAGGTGAGCAGGCGCAGGAGGTGAATCGCCTCCTCCGGGGGGACGGAGAGCTGGTCGGCGTCATCGCCGATCACGCCGCGCAGGCGGGACACGAGCGCGGGGCCGCCGTCCTTGGCCCGACGGTGCGCGTCCCGGTCGCGCGTGTGGGGCGGGGCGACCAGGCCGAGGGCATCCATGAGGCCGAAGATCCGCTGGAACCGCGCCTGGACGAGCTCGGTGAACCGGTAGAGTCGCGCGCGCAACGGCAGCGCCGCGTCGATGGCATCGATGTCGACGAGCAGTGGCGCGGGGTCGAAGGATTCGGCCATCACAGCGTCGAGAAGCTTCTCCTTGGAGTCGAAGACCCGGAAAATGGTGCCCTCGGCGACCCCGGCGGCGGCGGCGATCTGCCTGGTCGTGGGCACGGCGCCGTGCTCGAGTAGCGCGTCCCGGGTAGCGGCGATCAGCGCCGCGCGCCGCTCGTCGGGCGGCAGGTGCGGCGCGCGGGTTCGATTTTCGTTAGCCGCAGGCACGAATTCGAGACTACAGAAATGAGCGGACACTCACAATTGATTTTCGTTCGCCGCGGGCGAATCGGTCGATTGCGGGCACGGTGCTCGGCTGTCACATCCGGGCTCAGGTGTAGGTCACGCCCAGCACGACGCGGCTCGTGCCGTCGCCCTTCTTCTGGATCGCCATATCGACATAGGGACTCTTCGGCCTGGCGAAGACGGTGACGATGTTCCGACACCGCTCGAGGGTTCCGCTCTCGACCGTCGTGATGACGTCGTAGCCGCTCTCGTACTGCCCCTGCATATTGCCGAGCCAGGACTGCGAGCTCGCGTCGAATGTCCACTCCGAGCCGGGGATCTCCGTGAAGACGGGCGTCCGCGCGGGGACGGAGCAGTCGGGCGCGAACTCCTTGAGCCGCCGCTCGCCGAGCGTTCCGACGAACTCGTCGACACCGGCCGCCGGAGCCTCGAACACGGCGCCCATAGACGGATCCATGAAGGCGTCGGTCCGCGACGCGCTGATCACGGTCAGTGATTCGGGGAGAGAAGCACCGGTCCACTCCCGCACCGTCGTCCGCACTCCCGCCGCGTCGAGCTCACGCGTCGTATCGCCGAAGGTCGCGCACGAGGCGAGCCCGTAGACCGACAGCGCCAGCACGGCCGCGGCGGCAGCGACGGAGACCAGACATCCCGACTGCCGCGCCCGCAACGGATTCACATCAACACGATACAGATACAGGACGGCAATCTATCGGGTCGGCACCGGACGATCGTCGGGGCCGGGGGCGGCGGTCACCGTCGACGACGGGAGCAGCGCTGAAACGCCGAACCGGGCACCGTCGCGTGGGAGGACCTGGACCGACCGCACCCCCGGCCGGCCGGACACCGCACGGAGCGCTTCGCCCGTGCCCCACACCACGACACCGACCACCGCGGGAGCACCCGCACGCAAGCGGGAGGTGGTGACGCGCGCGATCGCGTCACCCCGCGCCCCGGGGGCGACGAGCCCCGGCATCGCCAGCGCGGCCAACTCGTTCACAGCCCGCACGCCCTCGATGCTCTGGCCGGGCGGCACGGCCGCCGTGGGGGTCTGGACGCCGGGGATGCGCACCCGGACCAGCACGCGGCCCACGCGATCCAGGCCGGCGGCGCAGGTCCACACCTCGTCGGGCGTCCACTCCGTCGTCGGGGAGATCAGCGCCCAACGCCTCTCACCCGCGGGCGCCGCGGCGAGCGAGACGCGGGCCTCGCCGAGGTACTCGGCGACGGCCTGGCCAGACTGCGGGCCGAGCCGGTCACCGTCGGACCGAATGACCCGCACCGGCGTCGCCGAGCCGAGCCAGTACGCCAGGCCGAGGGCGACGGCGAGCAGCGCGGCCCAGCCGGCGAGAGTCCGGCTCACGCGTCCCGCAGGACGTCCAGGGCGTGCTGCAGATCGTCGGGATACGGCGAGGTGAACTCCACGTACTCCCCCTGCGTGGGATGGGTGAAGCCCAGAGTGCGGGCGTGCAGCCACTGCCGGTCCAAGCCCAGCTTCTTGGCGAGCACCGGGTCGGAGCCGTAGGTCTGGTCGCCGCAGCACGGGTGGTGCAGGGCCGCGAAGTGCACGCGGATCTGGTGCGTTCGCCCCGTCTCGAGGTGCACGTCCAGCAGCGTCGCGGCCTGGAAGGCCTCGATCGTGTCGTAGTGGGTGATCGACGGCTTACCGTCCCTGGTGACCGCGAACTTCCAGTCGGAGCTGCGGTGCCGGCCGATCGGGGCGTCGATGGTGCCGGACATCGGATCGGGGTGGCCCTGCACCAGCGCGTGGTACCGCTTGTCGACGGTGCGCTGCTTGAACGCCCGCTTGAGCACGGTGTAGGCGTGCTCGGAGACGGCGACGGCCATGACGCCGGAGGTGCCGACGTCGAGGCGGTGCACGATGCCCTGCCGCTCGGGCGCGCCCGAGGTGGAGATACGGAACCCGGCGGCCGCGAGGCCGCCGATCACCGTCGGGCCGGTCCAGCCGACGGAGGCGTGCGCGGCGACCCCCACGGGCTTGTCGACGACCACGATGTCGGCGTCGGAGTAGAGGATGTTCATCCCCGGAACAGGCTCGGCGACGATCTCCAGCGGTCGCGCGGGCTCGGGCAGCGTCACGTCGAGCAGGGCTCCGGCGTGCAGCTTGTCGGACTTGCCGACCGCGACCCCGTCGAGCGTGACGGAGCCCTCGGCCGCCAGCTCGGAGACGACGGTCCGCGAGAGACCCAGCAGGCGGGCGACGCCCGCGTCGACCCGCAGGCCGTCGAGCCCGTCGGGCACGGGCATGGTGCGCGATTCACGCATCGGTCGCCTCCGATCCGGTAGTGCGGGTCTCCTCGACCGTGGACTTCTCCGGTGTGCGCGTGTGCTTCTCACCGAAACCCTCGTAGGGGTCGCGCCCGAACAGGGTGAGCGCGACGAGCAGCACCGCGGCGATGCTGATCGCGGAGTCGGCGGTGTTGAAAACCGGGAACCAATCGCCGACGGAAAAGAAGTCGATGACGTGCCCGCGGAAGACGCCCGGCGCACGGAAGATCCGGTCGGCGAGGTTGCCCAGCGCGCCTCCGAGCACCAGGCCGAGGCCGAGGGCCCAGGGCAACGACGTGAGCTTGGAGCCCATCCGCACGATCCAGACGACGACGCCCACGGCGATCAGCGTGAGCACCCAGGTGTACCCGGTGGCCATCGAGAATGCGGCACCGGGGTTCTTCACGAAGTACAGGCTGAACGGGCCGAGTACGTGGATCTGCTCGCCGTAGGTCATCTGCCGGACCACCGTGGTCTTCGCGGCCAGGTCGATGAGGAACACCGTGACCGCGACCACCGCCAGGAGGATGCGCGGGTTCCGATACCAGCTCGGCCGTGCGGTTGCGGGGGAATCCATGGCTCCATCATCCACTACGGTGGCGGTGTGCATGGCAAGCGGTTGCGGCTGGTCCCGGTGGTGGCGACGTCGATGGTGGTGCTCGTCACCGGCCTCGCGGGATGTGGGGACGGCGGTTCCAACGGCGCCGGCGCCTCCTCGTCGGCGGCGCCCGCCCGGCAGTCGGTGGCGGCTCCGGCCGCGACGGCCGGCTGCGCCGCGACCCCGCCCGTGCTCCCTGGGCACGCGGTCACCGTCGACGTGCCGCAGGCGGCGGTGGTGCTCGACTCCCCCGGTTCCGGCGCGGCCCGAGCGCTGACGGTACGCCCCACCGCGGTGGCGGAGTACGCGCTGTTCACCAACTCGCTGCAGGTCTCCCAGGTCGGCAGCGAGCCGCCGTCGGGCGGCAATCGCGACGTCACGCTGCCCCTGGTCGCGCAGCCGTCCTGCGCCGATCCGCTCGACGTCTACCTCTTCGTCGCCGCACCGCGGTCCACCGACGCGGCGACCACGAAGGCCCTCGAGGTCGAGGCGGGTTCCGCCGCCCGCGTGAAGCTCGCCCCGAGCGGCGAGGTGCGCTCGTTCACCCTCGCGGCGCCGCCCGGAGTCTCCGCCGAGGCGCAGTCCACGTTCGAGCAAGCACTGCTGCAGACCTTCCTGCGGCTCGTCCCGCTGCCCGCCGAGCCGGTCGCCCCGGGCGCGACGTGGACGGTCACCCGCTCCATCCGCGCCGACAGCACCCTCACCCAGACCATGCAGGTGACGCTCGGCGGCACGATCGAGCGGCCCGAGTTGAAGGCGAAGGTCGACGAGTCGCCCGACGACTCCGTCTTCCGCGTTCCGGGCAGCGGCTCCACCCTGACGATCGAGAGCTATACCTCCGAAGGCAACGGCACCATCGAGATCGACCCGGCGCGCGCCTTCGGCCAGGGTGGCGTGCAACTCGAGGGCGGCCGCACGCTGCTCGGCGACGATCCCGCGAAGAAGCTCACCCAGAAGACGGGCAGCGTCTACCGGTTCGGGCCGAAGTAGGAATCAGCGACAGGAGGGCGAGTCGCGCCCGACCTGGACGATCATCTGGCACGCGTAGGAGCGCTGCAGCTTCCACCGTCCGTCGTCGAACGCGAGGGACGCGTACGCGAGCTGGTTCGTGCCGCCCATGAGCACCGAGAACTGCGCCTTCGCCACGCCCGGCTGTTCCAGCACGGGCCTGCCGATGTGCCAACTGACCTGGGGATTGTCGCTGCGCAGCTTGACCAGCTCGTCGAACAGCGGTCCGTCGGCGGTGGTGGCGCCCTGCACCAGCTGCACCTTCTCCTCAAGCGGGACCTTCGGATCGACCGCGCGGCTGAGCATCTCCTCGAGCTGCTGCGTCGACGGGGCCCGGTCCGGGGTGCTCGACGGTGCCTCTGTCACCTGGGCGGAGACGGTCGAGGGGGTGCTCGACCGCGATTCGGTGCTCTCCCCGCTGCAGGCACCGCAGGCCAGGCCCACGAGTACCGCGACGGGGGCCATGAGGATCGGTCCGCGCATCAAGAAGTTCACCTCCGTCCGGCCGCTGCTTCGCCGCCTCCACTATGCCAAACATGGCGCGGTGCGCCACCGCGCCCCGCGCCCGACGTGCGATGCTGCTCGCATGCCTCAAGTGATCGTGCTCGCCACGGGCGGCACCATCGCCAGCCGCCACGACGACGCCGGCGCTGCCGTCCCTTCCGACGCGGGCGCTGCGCTGGTCGCGACCGCCGGGGACGTGCCCGGGATCGACGTGACGGTCCGTGATGTGACCTCGGCGGACTCCTCCGCGCTGACCCTCGACCAGCTGGACGACATCCGCGCCGCTGTGGCGGACGCCCTCGGCGACCCGGGCGTGGCGGGCGTCGTGGTGACGCACGGCACGGACACCATGGAGGAGACCTCACTGCTGGTGGACCTCACGCATGCAGATCCGCGGCCCGTCGTCTTCACCGGCGCGCAGCACCCCGCCGATTCCCCCGCCGCCGACGGCCCCGCGAACCTCGCGGAGGCGATCGCCGTCGCCGCCGACCCCGCGTACCGAGGGCTCGGTGTGCTGCTCTCCTTCGCCGGGCAGGTGCAGACCGTGCGCGGCCTCGCGAAGATCTCCACGGTCGCGCCACAGCCCTTCGCCGGCGGCCTGCCCGTGGCCGAGTTGGCCGGGACCGCGCCACACCGGCTCCTGACCAAACCCGCGCCGGTCGCCGGGATCCGGGTGGATGTCGTGGCGTCCTATCCGGGGGCCGACGGTGCCCTCGTCGACGCGGCAGTCGGGGCCGGCGCGCGCGGGATCATCCTGGCGGGCACTGGGAGCGGGAACACGACGGTAGCTCTGGCGGACGCGGTGCGGCGAGCCCTCGACGCCGGGGTAGTCGTGGTCGTCTCCACGCGGATCGCGTCCGGCCCGGTCGACGCGGCGTATGGCGGAGGCGGCGGCGCGGCCGATCTCGTTGCCGCCGGGGCACTGCTGTCGCGGCGGCTGCGGCCCGGCCAGGCGCGGATCGTGCTGCTCGTACTGCTAGCGGCGGGCGTGGGCCCGCAGTGGATCGCGGCCTACCTCGGGCGGTAGCGCCGGGCCGCGGTCCGCCTGCGCGTCAGCCCTGCTTTTCCGAGGAGTTCACCGCGGCGCGGACGGCGTCGGTGTGCTCGCCAAGCGCCGGCGGCCGACGATAGGCGGCGACGGGGGTACGTGAGAAGCCGATCGGGTTGCGCACCTGGTCCATCGCCCCGTCGCCGACGGTGACCCGCGGACGCAGGCCCAGGCGTTCGGCGAGCGCGAATCCCGAGGCGACGTCGCCGACCGTGCCGGCCGGGACCCCGGCGTCCGTCAGCCTGCGAGCCCACTCCCCCGCGTCCTGCGCCGCGAGACGCTCCTCGAGCAGCGCGACCATCTCGGCGCGGTGGCGGACGCGATCCGGGTTGGTCGCGAACCGCGGATCGTCCGCCAGGTCCGCGGCTCCGACCGAGGCTGCGAGCCGGGCGAACTGTCCGTCATTACCGCACGCCACGGCGATCAGCCCGTCCCGACACCGCAGAGTCTCGTAGGGCGCGATCGACGGATGCGTGTTGCCCATCCGCGACGGGGCCGTGTCCGTCGCGAGGAAGTTCGCCCCCTGGTTGGCGAGCGAACCGAGAAGGGAAGAAAGCAGGTTCACCTCGACGCGCTGCCCCAGGCCCGAACGCTCTCGCTCGTAGAGGGCGGCGAGGATCCCGGCGACGGCGTCCTTGGCGGTGAGGACGTCCACGAGGGCGACGCCCACCTTCATCGGATCGCCGTCCGGCTCGCCGGTGATGCTCATCAGTCCGCCGACGGCCTGGACGAGGAAGTCGTAGCCCGGTAGGGCGGCGCCCTCGCCCGAGCCGAAGCCGGTGACGGAGCAGTAGATCAGGCGCGGATTGGCTGCGGCGAGCTCCTCGTAGCCGAAGCCCTTCTTCTCGAGTACCCCGCTGCGGAAGTTCTCGACGAGGACGTCGGCGCGGAGCGCCAGCGCGCGGGCGGCGGCGCGGTCCTCGGGCGCGTCGAGGTCGAGCGCGACGCTGCGTTTGGAGCGGTTCGCGGACTCGAAGTAGGCGCTGGTGCGCTCGGTCCAGGGCGGTCCCCAGGCCCGGGTGTCGTCGCCGGTGCCAGGACGTTCCAGCTTGATCACGTCGGCGCCGAGATCGGCCAGCATCACCGTCGCGAGCGGGCCCGCCAGCACACGACTGAAGTCCGCGACCACGATCCCGTCGAGTATCGGTGTCATCGTCTCTCCCTGCCTGACTCGTCTCCGATCGCGGTGAACCACACGCCGCCCTCGCACCCTAGCCGCGCGCCGTCGCCCCTCGGTAGCGTGGCGGAATGACCGAGGAGTCCCGCCACATCAGCGTCGTGATCCCCCGTCGTGCGAAGGAGGTCTACGCCTTCGCCCGCGATCCGCAGAACCTCGTCCGCTGGGCCGCCGGCCTCGCGACCGGCGTACGGGCCGACGGTGACGACCTGCTGACGGATTCGCCGATGGGCGAGGTGCGGGTCCGGTTCGCGCCGGACAATCCGTTCGGCGTCCTCGATCACGACGTGACGTTGCCCGACGGCACCGTCGTGAACAATCCCCTGCGCGTGTTGGCGCACCCGGACGGTGCGGAGGTGCTGTTCACGGTGCGGCGGTTGGGCGCGAGTGACGCCGACTTCGCCCGGGACTGCGCGACAGTGCTCGCCGATCTTGAGCGGCTGCGCTCGGTGATGCTCGCGCCCTGACCACCGCACTTTTCATCGAACTTTTTATCGATTATTGTTGCAGTCTCATCGAACACTGAGGTAGAATAGAGGTGTTCAAGGGGGGCGAGATGGATACTTCCACCTGCACAGCAGCGGAGTATCTCGATGCGCTCACCTCATTCGAACACGCGGCCGAGTGTCTCGCGCAGGTCGACCCCGTCATGCTCGACTCACAGGACGTTCTCGCCTCACTGGGGCGGCTGGAGACGGCGGTTCGAAAGGTGCCCTTCAGCCAGCATCTCCTCACTCAGGTCGCCGTGGAGCAGGGCCTGCCGGGACAGCTGGGCTACACCGGCATGAAGGAGCTGCTGGTGCAGCGGCTCCGTCTCGCGGGCGGCGAGGCGCGCGACCGGATCCATGGCGCGCGGGATCGCGCTCCCCAGCACGGGCACGGCGCGTGCCCCGAGCCCCGGTACCCGCTCGTCGCCGAGGCGCAGCAGGACGGGGCGATCTCGGACCGCCACGCTCTCGCCATCGAACGGGTCTTCGCGAGCTGCCGCAAGACGATCCGCCCCGACCAGGCCGCGATCCTCGAGGACGTGCTCATCACCGCCGCCGCGGACGTCACGCCGGAGGACCTCGTCGTCATCGGCGCCCGCGCGCTCGCGCATCTCGATCCCGATGGGGCGGAGCCCGATTCTGATGTCGTCGATCGCGCCCGCGGGCTCACCGTGGGCAAGCAGGACGACGATCTGATGACGCCGCTCGACGGCGATCTCTCCCCCGAGGGACGGGCACTGCTGGACGCCATTCTCGAGAAGCTCGCCCGGCCCGGCGTGAACAACCCTGCTGACGCCGACGATCCCGTGGACCTGACGGATCAGGCCGCAGTACAGGCGGCCGCCAAGCGTGACCAGCGCACCACCCCGCAGCGCAACCACGACGCGCTCGTGACTGCGCTGAGGCTCGCCATCGCGTCGGGTGGGCTCGGGAAGCACCGCGGCGTGCCCTGCGTCCCGATCATCACGCTCGGCATCGACCAGCTCGAGACGGAGACCGGCATCGCGACCACCGCCACCGGCGGCAGACTCCCGGTCGCCGACGCTCTGCGGATGATGGGCACCAATCCGAAGTACGTCCTGGTGCTGGACCTGGCCTCGCGGCCGCTGTTCCTCGGGCGCGAGAAGCGCCTCGCCTCCGCGGATCAGCGGATCGCGCTATACGGCGCCGAGAAGGGCTGCACCGCACCAGGATGCGATGCGCCCGCCACCCGCTGCCAGGTGCACCACATCACCGAATGGGCCGACGGCGGCACCACCGACGTCACCGCGCTCACGCTCGCCTGCGACGCTCACCACGGCAAGGTTATCCCCGACCTGACGGAGAACCCGCGCGGATGGGACACGATCACCGTCCGCAGCGGCGAGTACGCGGGCCGCACCGGCTGGCGACGCACCGCGGACCCATCGCATGAGCACCGGGTGAACCACAAGCACCACGCCGACGAGCTCTACCGGCAGGCACTCGAACGGTGGCGCGCACGATGCGCGGAGCTCCGGAACCTGTGGCGCAGCGAGGAACTGCGCGTCCGATACAACGAACGCGTCGGCACGGTTCACGACGACATCAGCACGATCCTCGACGGCCCCCACGGCCCGCCGATCCTCGAAACCCTCCTTGCCGAACACGACGCTGACGAGCCGTGGAACTGTCAGATGCCCGCCGACCTGCGCGCCGCCGCCTGACGGCGTGCATCCAGCCAGGACCGCGGACAAGTCACCGGAGAGCGTCGAACTGAGACAGGCAGGTGCACCGGCGCCCGGTGCGGCGTGACTCAGCCGTCGTCGTACTCGTCGGTGCGCAGGTGCTCGGCGGGCCAGTCGAGGGAGTCCAGCGGATCGGCCTCGCGGAGATCGGGATCGTCGGCCTTGAAGCTGCGCATGCGGCCGGCACCGGAGGTACGGGTCTCGAAACGCACTGACAGCACGCCGTGGCCGGCGCCCTGCACCCAGCCGTGCCCGAACTCGGGGTGGCGGACGTCCATGCCGGGACGCCACCCGATGACCACGCCGTCCTCCTCGGCGTCGGCCTCCGGGGCGCCAGCTGCGGCCGCGACACCGTCGGTCTCCGCGACGTCAGGGACGGCCCCGTCGCTCTCCTCACCAAACAGCGTGAACTGCTCGACGCTGCTGAGGCCCGTGAAACCGACCCCGACGAGCCGCAAGCCGCCGACCTCCATGGGATCGAGCGCGAGGCGCTGCGCAGTCGCGGTGAGCACGGCGGCATCGGTGGTGGCGGACGGCAGCGTGGCGGACCGGGTGAGCAGGGACATGTCCGACCGCTTGAGCTTGAGCACGACGGTCCGCGCCCCGCGTCCGTCCCGGCGCAGCCGCCGCAGCGCGTGCTCGGCGCTCCGATCGATTTCCCGCCGCAGGGCGTTCATGGTCGTGACGTCGGTCTCGAGGGTGTGCTCCGCGCTGATCGACTTCGCCTCGCCGTTCACCGCCACCGGCCGGTCGTCCTCGCCGCGAGCCAGCCGATGCAGCGCCGGCCCCAGCGAGACGCCGAGCACCGACACCACCTCGACCTCGCTCATCGCCGCGAACTGCCCGATCGTGTCGATCCCCAAGCGCGCCAGCCGCTCCCCTGCCACCGGGCCGATGCCCCACAGCTTGCGCACCGGTAGCGGGTACAGCATCGACTCCTGCGCGGCCGGCGGGATGACGGACACCCCGTCGGGCTTGGCGAGCCCGGAGGCGATTTTGGCGGCCTGTTTCCCGGCCCCCGCCCCGACGGACGCGACGAGCCCCGTCGCCCCGCGGATCCGGGCGCGGAGCTCCTCGGCGAACCCCACTACCTCGTCGGTGGACGCCCCGGCGAGCTCGACCGGCTCGCCGAAGGCCTCGTCGAAGGACAGAGTCTCAACGACGGGGATGAGCTCCCGCACGGTCGCGAAGACCCGTCGGCTGACGGTGCCGTACAGGGCGCCGCGCGGCGGCAGCACCACCGCGCCCGCGCCGACCAGCCGCCGCGCCTGGTGCATCGGCATGGCGGAGCGCGCGCCGAAGACGCGCGGCTCGTACGAGCACCCTGCCACAACACCGCGGCCGCCCAGCCCACCCACCAGCACGGGACGCCCGCGCAGGGTGGGCCGGGTCAGCTGTTCGCAGGACGCGAAGAAGGCGTCCATGTCGAAATGGAGCACCCAGCGGGCGCTCCTGTCCGACGGCGCCCCGGAGTCAGGACTTGGTGAGTCGGCCTCGGACACCATCGCCCAGATCCACCCCGTCGGGCACGGCCGCGAACTCCAGCGACGTGGCCAGCACCTCGCCCGCGATGAGGTCCCGGTGCGCCTCGGCGGCCGCCCGGTGCTCGGCGGGCACGTCGAGCACCAGGGCAATCCGGTCGCTCACGTCGAGACCAGCGGCCCGTCGCGCCTCCTGCAGCTCGCGGATCCGGTCCTTGGCCCAGCCCTCGGCCTCGAGCTCGGCGTCGACCGTGAGGTCGAGCACGACGAGCCCGGCACCGTCGGGCAGCTCCGCGGTGGAGTCGGGCGCGGCGGCGACCAGCTTGCGGCTGTACTCGCCGTCCTGCAGGGCGATGCCCGCGGCTGTCACGACTCCGTCGGAGACGGTGTAGTCGCCGGACTTCACGGCCTTGATCACCGTCTGCACGTCCTTGCCCAGGCGCGGGCCCGCGGCGCGCGCGTTCACGGCGATCTCGACCCGGCCGTACTGATCGGCATCGGGCGAGACCTGCACGTCGCGGACGTTCACCTCGTCGGCGATGATCGACGCGAAGGGCGCGAGCTTCTCCGCGCCGGGCCCGGCGACGGTGAGCGTGTGCAGCGGCAGCCGCACGCGCAGCTTGTTCGCCTTGCGCACCGACGACGCCACGGAGCAGACGTCACGCACCTCGTCCATCGCCGCGACCAGCTCCGGATCCGCGGGCAGATCCGACGCCGATGGCCAGTCGGTCAGGTGCACCGACTCGCCACCGGTGAGGCCGCGCCACATGGCCTCGGTCGCCATGGGGAGCAGGGGCGCCGCGAGCCGGCAGACAGTCTCCAGCACGGTGTACAGCGTGTCGAAGGCGCCGGAGTCCGCGCCGTCCCAGAACCGCGCGCGGGAGCGGCGCACGTACCAGTTCGTCAGCGCGTCGACGAAGAGCCGCAGTTCCTCGCAGGCATCGGCGATGTTGCAGGTGTCGAGCGCCTCGGTCATCGCGTCGCGGGTCTGCGCCAGCTTCGCGAGGATGTACCGGTCCAGCACGTCCTCGGAATCGGTGCGCCAGGTGGCCGGCTTCTCCGCGTACAGCTGCAGGAAGGAGTACGCGTTCCACAGCGGGAGAAGCGTTTGCCGCACGCCGTCGCGGATGCCCTGCTCGGTGACCACGAGGTTGCCGCCGCGCAGGATCGGCGAGGCCATGAGGAACCAGCGCATGGCGTCGGAGCCGTCGCGGTTGAACACCTCGTTGACGTCCGGGTAGTTCCGCTTCGACTTCGACATCTTCAGCCCGTCGTGGCCGAGCACGATGCCGTGCGCCGCGACCGTGCGGAAGGCGGCGCTGTCGAACAGCGCCGTCGCCAGCACGTGCAGGTTGTAGAACCAGCCCTTGGTCTGGCCGTTGTACTCGACGATGAAGTCGCCCGGGAAGTGCGTGTCGAACCAGTCGCGGTTCTCGAACGGGTAGTGCACCTGCGCAAAGGGCATCGAGCCCGACTCGAACCAGCAGTCCAGCACCTCGGGAACGCGGTGCATCGTCGACTTCCCGGTCGGGTCATCGGGATTCGGCCGGGTGAGCTCGTCGATGTACGGGCGGTGCAGGTTGGTCGGGCGCACGCCGAAGTCGCCCTCCAGCTCGTCCAGCGAGCCGTAGACGTCGACGCGCGGGTACGCGGGATCGTCGGACACCCACACCGGGATGGGGGCGCCCCAGTAGCGGTTGCGGCTGATGTTCCAGTCGCGCGCGCCCTCGACCCACTTGCCGAACTGGCCGTCGCGGATGTGCGCGGGGCTCCAGGTGATGTCCTGGTTCAGCTCCAGCATGCGCGGGATGATCTTGGTGACCTCGACGAACCACGAGGGCACGGCCATGTAGATCAGCGGCTGGCCGGAGCGCCACGAGTGCGGGTAGCTGTGCTCGATGGTCTCGTGGCGCAGCAGGCGCCCCTTGGCCTTGAGGTCCTTGCTGATCACCGGGTTCGCGTCGAAGACCTGCAGCCCCTCGTACGGCGGCACGGCGGAGGTGAACTTCCCGCCGGGATCCAACGGCTGCACGACCTCGATGCCGTACTTGCCGGTGGCGAGATCCATGTCCTCCTCACCGAAGGCGGGCGCGAGGTGCACCACGCCGGTACCGGAGTCGGTGGTCACGTAGTCCGCGAGCAGCGTCACGTGCGCCTTGGGATGCCCGGCGAAGAAGTCGAAGGGCGGCTCGTAGGCGGCGAATTCGAGCTCGCGCCCCTTGTACGTCCCCTTGACCTCCGGCGACTCCCCCAGCTCGCGGGCGTACTGGCCCAGGCGCGCCTCGGCCAGCAGGTAGTCCTTGCCGTCCGCGCCGGTCACGTGCACGTAGTCCAGGTCCGGGTGCACGGCGATCGCGAGGTTCGACGGCAGCGTCCAGGGCGTGGTGGTCCAGATGAGGGCCTCGACGCCGTCGAGCGCCTCGAGCTTCGTGCCCTTGGTGCGCAGCGGCATCCCGACGGTGACCGCCGGGTCCTGCCGCATCTTGTAGGCGTCGTCGAGCTTGCTCTCCTGGTTCGACAGGGGCGTCTGCTCGTACCAGGAGTACGGCAGCACGCGGTAGCCCTGGTAGATCAGGCCCTTCTCGTGGAGGGTCTTGAACGCCCACATGACGGACTCCATGAAGTCCAGGTCGAGCGTCTTGTAGTCGTTGTCGAAATCCACCCAGCGGGCCTGGCGGGTGACGTACTGGCGCCACTCCTCCGTGTACCGCAGCACCGATGTGCGGCAGTAGTCGTTGAACTTCTCCACGCCCATGGTCTCGATCTCGGACTTGTCCTTGATCCCCAGTTGGCGCTCCGCCTCGAGCTCGGCGGGCAGGCCGTGGGTGTCCCAGCCGAAGCGGCGGTCGACCTTCTTGCCGCGCATCGTCTGGTAGCGCGGGACGAGGTCCTTGACGTAGCCGGTCAGCAGGTGGCCGTAGTGCGGCAGGCCGTTGGCGAAGGGCGGACCGTCGTAGAAGACGAACTCGTCCGCCTCGGAACGGTTCGCGATGGACCTACGGAAGGTGTCGTTCTCGGCCCAGTACGCGAGAACGCGCTCCTCGAGGTCGGGGAACGACGGTGCGCCCGTCCTGGCGGGGCCGTCGTCGTCGCGGGTCATGTCGACCAGCGGATAGGGGCGCATGCTGCTCACGGTGACTCCTCGTGCCGTCTCTTACCAGCACGGGGACGATGCCCGACCCTCGGCCGGGTACCGCGGTACCACCCCGCTTGCGCCTCCTGGGAGGGCTGCGCCGCTCTTCTCTCGGGCTGTGACGGGCCCGCCCGTCCGGTTCTACTGAGGCGTGTGCCCGTTCTTCCGGATGCTCCCCGGTGATGGCCGGATCAACGCAGTGCTACCGCCAAGGATAGCGAATCGTGCAACGTCATTTCTTGCCGGGATCTTCCGACTCCGGCTCCTGGGGCGGCGTCCACTCGGTACCCCATGCCTGATCGATCCGGATCTGCGGGATCTGATCGGTCATGTCCGGGTCGTACTTCCCGGGTGCGAACAGGCCGCGCGTAGCGTCGTCGTCCGTATCGGTCGGCGACTCGTGCTCCCACCCCGTCGGACCGCCGAGCGGTCCCATCGCGAACTGCGTCGTCGGGTTCGCGTCGTCGTCGTGGTGACCGAACTCCTCGTGCCCGACGGTGCCCGCCTCACGCGCCGCGTCGTCGACGACCACAGGCTCCTCCGCCTCGGTGTCGCTCTCGGGTGAGGCGACGGCACGCGCGGACCGCTCGGACGGCGGCTCGTCCGCGTCGTCGTCCCGGTCGCCCGGGCTCCACTGTGCGGAGGCGCTGTCCGCCTTGTCCCGATCGCCGCGGCGGTAGGTGAGGACGTCGCCGAGCAGCAGGCCGACGCCGATCACGGACACCACCACGCAGGCGATCGCGAGCCACAGATTGGACGTGACCAGGGCGACGATCAGCAGGATGAACCCGATGACCGTCGCCCCCAGTGCGGCTAGCAGCATGAGAACTCCGCCCCAGTACCGGCTGGTACCAGCGGCTACTTGTACTGCTGGTTGCCGCCGGCGGCATTGCCGGGGTCGTTGAAGTCGCCACCGCGACCCTGGCCGTGATCGACCGGGGCGGCGCTGCGCAGCGACTGCAGCTCCTCGAGCTGTCCCTCGAGGTACGTCTTGAGGCGGGTGCGGTACTCGCGCTCGTACGTCTTGAGCTGCTCGATCCGCCCCTCCAGCACAGTGCGCTGCTGGTTGATGGTGGTCATGATCTCGGTGTGCTTCGACTCGGCCTCGGCCTGGAGTGCATCGGAGCGCTCCTGCGCCTGGCGCAGCTGGTTCTCCGAGCGGGTCTGCGCGTCGGCGAGCAGCGCGTCCGAACGCTGACGCGCGTCGGCCACCATCGCCTCGGACTTCTGCCGGGCGTCGGTGACCATGGCCTCCGACTGGGCACGCGCATCCGAGACGAGCTTCTCGGCTTCGGACCGCGAGTTGTTGGTGAGCCGGTCGGCAGTCTCCTGCGCGAGGCCCAACACCTTGGCGGCGCGCACGTGCGCCTCGTCGGTGGTCGCCGGCGCCGCGACGGCGGCGGGAGCAGGCTCCGCGAGGGCGGGCGCTGCCGGCGTGGGCGACGCGAAGGCGACGGTGCTGTCGGCGGACGGCTGCTCGCCGCCGCCCGCGCGAGCCTCGGCCAGCTCACGCTCCAGTTCGGCGGTGCGCTGCTGCAGATCGTTGTTCTCGTCGATCAGCCGAGCGAGCTCGGTCTCGACCAGGTCGAGGAACTGATCCACCTCGTCCTCGTTGTAGCCACGCTTGCCGATCGGCGGCTTGCTGAACGCGACGTTCCGCACGTCGGCGGGTGTCAGCTTCATAGGTCGTTTCCCCTCAATTCGGCTGCTCGACAGATCTCAAGTCACTTGGACCAACACTGTAACTAGTGCACATCCTGTCACACCAGACCCGTTTGTTCCTCATCACCCAACAATCACGCGATGAAATGTCCGCTTCTCGGTATCGGAACGGGGCACATCGGGCCTAGACCGCCAGCCCGCCGACGATCCGTTGCGCGATAGCTACCAGCAGAAACAGCACGATGAACGACAGATCCAGGCGGATCGGTCCCAACTGCGGCGAAGGCAGTACCTTCCGGAGCGCCTTCAACGGCGGATCCGTGACGGTGAACACTCCTTCGAGGATCAGGGCCACGATCCCCTTCGGGAACCACTCCCGAGCGAAGGACTTCACCACTTCGACCACGAGCCGAACAATCAGGAGGAACCAGAAGATCGAGAGGAGCGTGTAGACGACGAGCCAGAATGCTTGCACGAGTACCAGTCTGCCCGAAAGCGTCAGCGGTTGTAGAAGCCGGTCTCCGCGATCCGCGCCCGATCCTCCGCCGTGACGTCCACGTCGGCCGTGGCCAGCATGAACACCTTGGTGGTGATCCGGTCGAAGGAGCCGTGCAATGCGAAGGTCAGGCCGGCCGCGAAGTCGACCAGACGCTTGGCGTCGGCGTTGTCCATCGCCGTCAGATCCATGATCACCGGGATGCCCTCGCGGAACCGCTCACCGATCGTGCGCGCCTCCTCATAGGAGGTGGGACGCAGGGTGGTGATGCGCGACATCGGGTTCTCCTGGCTGAGCACGTCGGCGCGGGTGTCCATCGCCAGCGCGCCGCGGGTGGACGGGGCGACGGTGCGCGAGACATCCCGCAGCGGCTCCAGGCGCGGCAGCGACGCTCGGGCGGGCTCGCGGTAGCCGCGCTCGTAGCCGGCATCGTAGCGGTCGTCGTACGAGCCGCCGCGGGCGTCGTAGGCGGGTTCGTACGCGTCGTAGTCGTCCGCGCGGCGGCCGTCGTAGGCGTATCCGCGCTCGCCGCGGTAGTCGTCGAACTCGTCGTCGAGGCTGCGGCGGCCGCGCGGCTGCGGGGTGCCCTCGTCGACGTATCCGTCGTCGTAGGCGTCCAGCGGAACCATCCCGAAGTACGCCTTGACCTTGTGCAGAGTGCTCATCTTTGCCCTTCCTCGGCGCCTGCATGGGCTGGTGTGACGATTGTGACTGTCGTTATGGAAGTGAGATTAGTAGGGAACAGGGGCGAATAGCGGTTCCGACACGCGCACGAATCCCATCGATGTCATTTCGCCGTGTCGATCCAGATCACCGAGGCCAGGCGCCCCGTCGGTGCACCCCGTCGATGCGAGAACAACGTGGGATCGCTGATGGTGCACCGCGGGTCCTGAGCGACGGCCGCGACACCCAGCCCCTGCAGCTGGCGACGGATTCCCGCCCGCAGGTCGAGCCCATCAGTGCCCTTTTCCGTGCGGCAGCGGCTGCCCGGCAGATGCTGCTCGACGTCGGCCGCCATAGCCGCCGGGACCTCGTACTTGGCGCCACTCGCCGCGGGGCCCAGGAAAGCGCCGATGCGCTCCGGGCGGGCGCCCAGGTCACGCATCGCCTCGACGACGGCGGGCACGATGCCGATCCGGGCGCCGACGCGGCCCGCATGGACGGCAGCGAGCACGCCCGCCTCGTCGTCCGAGAGCAGGATCGGGACACAGTCCGCGGTAAGGACGGCGAGAGCCAGGCCGGGCACCGTCGTCACGAGCGCGTCGGTGGCCTCCACGGGCTCTGCACGCGGACCATCGACGACGGCGACGGTACGGCTGTGGATCTGCTCCATCCAGACCACATGCCCGGGCTCGACGCCGATCTCCCGCTCGAGGCGGAGCCGATTCGCAGCGACGGCCGCCGGGTCGTCGCCGACGTGGTCGCCGAGGTTGAAGGTGTCGTACGGAGCCTGCGAGGCGCCGCCAGCGCGGGTGGTGGTCACGCGCCGGACACGGGCCGCAGAGTCAGGAGCGTTCGCGGAATCAGCCATGGCACAAGACTACGGACGGCGCCCCGGCAGAGCCGGAAGCGCCGTCGGCGTCGAATTCCTCAGCGGCGGTTCTGCAGGAACGACGGGACATCGAGGTCGAAGTCGTCGTCCGAGCGCGTCTCACGGCCGGTCGACCGGGCTGGGAACGGGTCGTTCGCGCGCGGCGGCCGACTATCGAAGGGGTTGCCCCGGCGCGCGTCCTCGGACTCGGCCGCGGGCTGCTCGACGGCGGTGTGCTGGCCGCCGATGCGGGTCACGGGCCGGCGCGCGGGCGCGGCACCGTCGAATCCCGCGGCGATCACGGTGATCCGCACCTCGTCGCCCAGGTTGTCGTCGATCACGGTGCCGAAGATGATGTTCGCGTCCTCGTGCGAGGCGCCCTGCACCAACGAAGCAGCTTCGTTGATCTCGAACAGGCCCAGGTCGCTGCCGCCCGCGATGGACATGAGCACGCCGTGCGCGCCCTCCATCGAGGTCTCCAGCAGCGGCGAATTCACCGCAGCCTCGGCGGCCTTGATCGCGCGACCCTCACCCCGCGCGGAGCCGATGCCCATGAGAGCGCTGCCCGCGCCGGACATGACGCTCTTGACGTCCGCGAAGTCGACGTTGATCAGACCGGGCGTGGTGATCAGGTCGGTGATGCCCTGGACACCGTTGAGGAGCACCTCGTCGGCGCTCTTGAACGCGTCCAGCGCGGAGACGTTCACGTCACCCAGCTGCAGCAGTCGATCGTTCGGGATCACGATCAACGTGTCGCAGGACTCGCGCAGCGAGCCGATCCCCGTCTCCGCCTGCTTGCCGCGGCGGGCCCCCTCGAACGTGAACGGCCGGGTGACCACTCCCACGGTGAGGGCGCCCAGCTTGCGGGCGATACTGGCGACGACGGGCGCGCCACCGGTACCGGTGCCACCGCCCTCGCCGGCGGTCACGAAGACCATGTCGGCGCCCTTGAGGAGCTCCTCGATCTCGTCCTTGGCATCCTCGGCGGCTTTGCGACCCACCTCAGGATCGGCGCCGGCGCCGAGACCACGGGTCGAGTCGCGACCCACATCGAGCTTGACGTCGGCGTCGCTCATGATGAGCGCCTGGGCGTCCGTGTTGATCGCGATGAACTCGACGCCCTTGAGCCCCTGTTCGATCATCCGGTTCACGGCGTTGACGCCGCCGCCGCCGATGCCGACGACCTTGATTACGGCGAGGTAGTTGTGCGCGGCGGTCATGTTTCGCCTTTCCCCTGATGTGAAGTCTGTTGCTTCTGAGACGAACCCTAAACCTCAACAAAAGGCTTAAAGTTATGTCAAGTAGCTGGTCTGAAACCAAGGTAGAGGGCGGTGCACCGCTTGCCCCGCAGGCGCGCGGGCGTGTCGGGAAAAACGTTCTCGGTGAGGGGAAGAACACCTCAGCGGGTGGTCGGCATGTCCGGATTGATCACGGTGAACTCCTTGCCGGGGCGGGTCAGCACCATCCGCAGCGCCGCGGTCTTATCCGCCGTCCGCTGATCGTCGCCCCAGTACACGACCCGCTTGTCGCGCAGCACGAAGCGCACGTTCACCGGCGAATCCGCCCCTATCTCGACAACCTGCCCGTGCAGGTCCGGCGGCAACGCCCGGAGCACAGTGACCGCCGCCATCGTTGCGGGATCATCGGACTTCGGATCGTCGACGACGAGCTTGGGCGTGAGGATGGGCGGCTCCCCCACCTTGATGAAAGGCACGCCTTTGGCGTCCACGAGCACGATTCCGGAGGGACGCTGGGCGTAGGCAACCACCTCACGCTCGGTGACCTCGACGACGAGAGTCGACGGGTACGAGACGGTGACCGTGGCGCGATCGATCCACGGGCTCACCGCGACCACCTGGGCGGCGTAGGCGTCGCGCTGGCCGGGCGTGATCTGTAGCAGCGGGCGCCCCTTGAGCGGCTCCACCACCTTCGCGACCTGATCGGCGGGCGCGTTGGTCGCACCCGTCACAGAGACGTCGCGCGCCGAAAGTACCGGCGAGAAGTACGCCGCCGCAGCGAGTCCCGCCACCACCGCCAGCGCGAGCAGGATCAGCAGCAACCGCCGCAGCCCCGGCACGCGCCTGCGCGTCGCGGGAGAACTCACGCGCCCGCCTCGGCGCCGCGCTGCGCCAGCGTATTGAGGATCGTCGGGCCCTGCATCGTCACGTCTCCCGCGCCCATGGTGATCACGACGTCGCCCGGGCTCGCGAGGCCGGCGACCACGCCGGCCACCTCTGCCTGGCTCGGCACGTAGTGCACGGAGGCGGTCACCCTCTCGGCGATGCGCTCCCCCGTCACGCCCGGCAACGGGGCCTCGCGCGCGCCGTAGACGTCGAGCACCACGACCTCGTCGGCGAGGCTGAGCGCCTGCGCGAACTCGGCGGCGAACTGCTCGGTCCGCGAGTACAGGTGAGGCTGGAAGGCGACGATCACGCGGCCCGGTTCGGCCTGCTTGGCGACCATCTCCGCTGCGGCGGTGAGGACGGCGCGAACTTCGGTCGGATGGTGCGCGTAATCGTCGAAGACGCGCACGCCCTGCTCGGTGCCGCGCAGTTGGAACCGTCGGTGCACGCCACCGAAGGCCTCGATCCCCTCGATCACCTTCGCGGCCGGCTGGCCGGTGCTGACGACGGCGATCGTCGCGGCGATGGCGTTGAGCGCCATGTGCTTCCCGGGCACGGAGAGCAGGATCGCCCGCTCGGTGACCTTCCGGTTCTCGTCGGAGAATCGGACTTTGAGCATGCCGCCCTCGGCGCGGGGCTTGTACTCCAACAGCTCCGCGATCAACGTCACGTCGGGCGCGAGGTCGCGGTGAGTGCCCTCGCCGTAGCCCAGGACGCGAACGCCGCGGACGCGCAACGCGGCATGCGTTCGCTGCGCCAACGCCGCCGAACCCGGGTCGTCGAGGCACACCACGAGGGTGCCGCCGGGGCGGATCCGCTCGGTGAAGGCGTCGAAGACGGCGACGTACTTCTCTTCCGAGCCGAAGAAGTCCAGGTGATCGGCCTCCACGTTGGTCACGACCACCACGTCGGGCGCGTACTGCAGCAGCGAACCGTCAGACTCGTCGGCCTCGGCCACGAAGACGTCACCCGTGCCGTGGAAGGCGTTGGTGCCGGACTCGTTGAGCTCACCGCCGACGGCGAAGGATGGGTTGGCGCCGCAGTGCTGCAGGCCCACGACCGCCATCGACGTCGTGGAGGTCTTGCCATGGGTTCCGCTCACCAGGAGGGTGCGGTAGCCGTCCATGAGGTCGGCGAGCACCTCGGGCCGCAGGATCACGGGGATACCGCGGCGCTGCGCCTCGACCAGCTCGGGGTTGTCCTTGGGGATGGCGGCGTGCGTCGTCACGAGCACCGTCGGGCCGCCGGGCAGCAGGTCGAGCGCCTCGGGGCTGTGCCCTACCTGGATTTGCGCACCGCGGGCGCGCAGGGCGATGACGCCACGCGACTCCTTGGCGTCGGAGCCCGACACCTGGCCGCCGCGGGCCAGCAGGATCCGTGCGATGCCGGACATGCCGGCGCCACCGATGCCCACCATGTGGACCCGCTGCAGCCGTTCGGGCAGCGCTCCAGTCGACTCGGTCACGACGTCCGCCTCTCCTGTGCCAGTGCGAGGGCCGCGGCCGCGACGATGCCCGCCGCGTCCCGATGCCCGGTGCCCCCGGCCGCGGAACTCATGGCCGCGAGTCGCTCGGCGTCACCCGCGAGCGGGATCACCTTCTCCCGCACGAGATCCGAGGTGAAGGCGGCGTCGTCGACGAGCAGTCCCCCGCCCGCGGCGACGACCGGCTGCGCGTTGAGCGCCTGCTCGCCGTTGCCGTGCGCAAGGGGCACGTACACCGCCGGGAGGCCGACAGCCGCGACCTCGGCCACCGTCATCGCGCCCGACCGGCACACGGCGAGGTCGGCGGCGGCGTAGGCGAGGTCCATCCGCGACAGGTAGGGCACGGCGACATAGGAGGACGCAGCAGCCGGTCCGAGGTCCACGGAGTTCTTGGGGCCGTAGGCGTGCAGCACGCCGACGCCCGCGTCGGCGAAGTCCCGTGCCGCGCCGACGACACCGTCGTTGAGCCGGACGGCGCCCTGGCTGCCACCGAAGACGAGCACGACGGGCCCGCCGGCGGGGAGCCCGAAGTGCGCGCGGGCCTCGGCGCGCAGGGCCGCGCGGTCGAGCCCGGTGATGGAGGCGCGGACGGGGATGCCGACGACCTCGGCGGGCACGCCGGATCCGGGGACGGCGGCGAAGACCTTCGTGGCGAGCTTCGCGCCGACCTTGTTCGCGACGCCCGCGCTGGCATTGGCTTCGTGGATGACGATGGGCACGCCCATGCTGCGGGCGGCGAGGTAGGCGGGCAGGGCGACGTAGCCGCCGAAGCCGATGATCACGTCGGCGCCGGTCTCGCGGAGCACCTTCCGGGTGCGGCGCACCGCGCCGGTGAGCGTGAAGGGCAGCTTCGCCAGGTCCTTCCCGGGCTTCCGCGGCAGCGGGACGGGCGGGATCATGGCGAGCGGGTAGCCGCGCTCCGGGACGAGGCGGCCCTCGAGCCCCTTCGGCGTGCCGAGGGCGGTGACCACGGCGTCGGGCTGCTGGGCCCGGACGGCGTCGGCCACCGCCAGTGCGGGTTCGATGTGTCCTGCGGTGCCGCCACCGGCCACCACCACCGAAACCGCTCGAGAAGAACTCACCACGCCCGTCTGCCCTTTTCCTGTCCTCGGCGCCGCTGCTGCGGCGCGTTCCGCTGCTGTCCGGCGCGATCGCCCCGCCAGGGCTCGCCGCCGCGGCCCTGCGGCCGCATCGGCGGGAGGTCCCGGCGCGGCGCGCTGCGCCGGCCCAGGCTCTCGTCACCGTACGGGTGTCGATCGTACGGCGACGGCGCCGCGGGCGCGGTACGCCCCTTCGCGGGCGCACGCCGGGCGGGCGCGGGACGACCCTGCCGTGGGGCGGGTCCGCGGCCGGCCGGCCGCTCGGGGCGCGGCGGGATGTAGGGCAGCGGCTTGGGCAGGCGCAGGAGACGGCCGGTGCGACCCTCGCGGCCGCCTGCCAGCGCCGCGATCGCCTCCGGCTCGTGCCGAGCCGCGTTGGCCAACAGGCCCATCATGAACAGCACGAGGATCACCGAGTTGCCGCCCGCGGAGAGCAGGGGCAGCTGGATGCCGGTCACCGGCAGCAGGCCCACGACGTAGCCCATGTTGATGATCGCCTGCAGCGCGACGAGCGTCGTGATGGAGGCGGCCATGAGGCGCAGGAAGGGGTCGGCGACCCGGCCGGCGATCCGCATGCCCACCCAGGTGAGGATGCCGAACATGAGGATGACCACGCCCGCGCCGAGGTAGCCGAGCTCCTCGCCGATGATCGCGAAGATGAAGTCGTTGTGCGCGTTGGGCAAGTAACTCCACTTGGCCGTCGAGTTGCCCAGCCCCACGCCGAAGAGGCCGCCGTCGGCGAGCGAGTACCGCGCCTGATTGGACTGGTAGTTGGCGCCGAGCGCATCGTCGGTGCGGCCGAGCCAGGCCTGCACCCGCGCCGAGCGGTAACCCTCCGCGAGCGCGAAGAAGATGCCGAGCAGTGCGAACACCACCAGCAGTGAGGCGATCAACTTCGACGACAGCCCAGCGTAGTAGAGCAGCATCGCGCCGATGGAGACGATGATCATGGCCGTCGACTGGTTCGGCTCGGCGACGACGAGCGCCGCCATCAGCACCACTACGGGGCCGAGCGGCAGCAGCAGCTCCTTGATGTTGCCCTTGCGGCCCCGGTCCGCGAGTAGGTGCGCGCCCCAGATGATGAGTGCCACCTTCGCGATCTCCGAGGGCTGCAGGGTGAAGCCACCTACATCGATCCAGCGCCGCGCGCCGCCGACCATCGTGCCGACGCCGGGCACGAGCACCGCCGCGAGCAGAGCGATGGAGACGAGCACACCGCCGAGCGCCACCCGGCGCAGCAGCGCGGGGCGCAGGTACAGCGCGACGATGAAGGCGACCACGCCGAGGGCGACGTAGATCAGCTGGCTGGTGAACTTGCCCCAGGGCGAGCCGGTGGCGCTGATGTCCTCGACGGACGACGCGGAGAGCACCATGATCAGGCCCATCACGGTGAGCACGGCGGTGAGTCCGAGCACCAGATGGAAGGACGCGAGCGGGCGGCGCAGAGCCGTCGCGAGGCCGACGGCGCCGCCCCGCAGCAGCGAGGCCCCGGTGCGGGCGGCCTCGGCACCGGAGCGTGCCGCGGACGCGGCGGCCGCACCGCGAGAACCCGTCGTCGACGCGGCCGTCTCCTGGGGCTGCGCGTCGAATTCGGTGCTCTCGGGGGCGTTGACGCCGCCGGGGGCGAGATCGGAATCGGTGTCGGAACCGGCGGCGGCCTTGCCGGCGCGGCTCACGAGGCGTCCCCGAGCGCCCGGGCGGAGGCGGCGAAGGCGTCGCCACGGTGCCCGTACGAGGTGAACATGTCGAGCGAGGCCGCGGCGGGCGCGAGCAGCACGACGGGCGCTGCACCGTCGTGGGCTGCGGTTTCGGCGATGCGGGAGGCCTCGGCGACGACGGCGGCCATCACCGCATCAGCATCGCCGGACACTCGCACATCGCCAGCCTCAGTCGTCCCTACAGAACGATTCGCATCATTAGTCACAGGAGACACAGGACTATGTTCGCCCGAGGACACCCGAACCACGGGGACATCCGGTGCGTGTCGCGCGAGCGAATCCGCGATGTCGTCTCGATCGAGTCCGAGCAACACCGCACCAACGAGCCTCGGTGCCACCCGCTGCACGAGCGGCCCGACGTCGGCGCCCTTGAGCTGACCTCCCGCGATCCACACCACCCGCTCGTGCGCCTCGATCGAGTTCAGCGCGGCATGCGGGTTGGTGGCCTTGGAGTCATCGATGTACGTGATCCCGCGCACGGTCGCGACGGGCTCGGCGCGGTGTGCGCCCACCCGGAACGCGGCGAGTGCCTCGCCCGCCTGCGCGGCGGTCACGCCGACGGCCTGCGCGAGCGCGGTCGCGGCCAGCCCGTCCGCAATCCCTGCGGGCCCGGGTGGCGAGACCCCGTCGACGGGCAGGACGGGCGCGCCGGCACCGTCGACCAGGACACCCCCGCGCACGCCGTACTGCCCCGGCCCGGGCTCGCCCGCGGTGAAGCCGACGGTGACCGCCCCGCTCAGGCCCGAGGCCACGGGGTCGTCGAGGCCGATGACGGCGAGCTCTCCGGAGAGGGCGCGCGCCTTGTCGGCGGTATACGCGGCCATCGAGCCGTGCCAGTCGAGGTGGTCCTCGGCGACGTTGAGCACGACGCCCGCGCGGGGACGCACCGACGGGGCCCAGTGCAGCTGGAAGGACGAGAGCTCGACGGCGAGCACGCGCGGGTCGGCGTCGTCGCCGATCGCATCGATGACGGGACGGCCGATGTTGCCGCAGGCGACAGCGCGCACGCCGGCGCGCAGCAGGATCGCCTCGAGCATCTGCGTGGTGGTGGTCTTGCCGTTGGTGCCGGTCACGACGAGCCAGTCGCGGGGCGCGCCGAAGGCACCGGCACGGTCGATCCGCCAGGCCAGCTCGACATCGCCTATCACCTCGACGCCCGCGGCCTCCGCGGCCACCACGACGGGGGCGGTGGGGCGGAACCCGGGCGCGACCACGACGAGGTCGTAGCCCGACGGGTCGTGCCCGTCGAGATCGGCGACGACGATGCCCGGCACCTCGCCCGCGATCTTCTCCCGCGCGGCGGGCTTGCCGTCGGCGACGGTGACGGTGGCCCCGAGCCGGAGCAGGGCCCGGGCGACGGCCGGGCCGGTGACACCCCCGCCCGCGACGAGGACGTGCGCGCCGGGGCCGGGGATCCCCGCCATCTAGCCGACCGCGCCGGAGCCGAGGAACTCGGCGTAGAACAGCACGAGGCCGAGGCCGCACGCAATGGCCGTGAGCAGCCAGAACCGGATGATCACCGTAGTCTCGGCCCACCCGGACAGTTCGAAGTGGTGATGGAAGGGCGCCATCCGGAAGACACGGCGACCCGTCGACCGGAAGACCGCGATCTGGATGACCACCGAGACCATCTCGGCCACGAACAGCGCGCCCAGCACGACGGCGAGGAGCTCGGTGCGGGTGGTGATCGACAGGCCGGCCAGCAGGCCACCCAGCATCAGCGAGCCGGTGTCGCCCATGAAGATCTTCGCGGGCGCGGCGTTCCACCAGAGAAAGCCGAGGCAGGCGCCGCCCGCGGCGACCGCGATGAGCGCCAGGTCGAGCGGGTCGCGCACGTCGTAGCAGCCGGCGACCTGCTTGGTCTCGCACGCGTAGCGGAACTGCCAGAAGCTGATGAGCACATAGCTGCCGAGCACCATCGCCATGGAGCCCGCGGCGAGGCCGTCGAGGCCGTCGGTGAAGTTCACCGCGTTCGACCAGGCGGAGACGACGAACCAGCAGAAGATCACGAAGACGATCGCGCCCATCGAGATGGTGTTGATGTCGCGCGTGTAGCTGAGGAACTCGCTGGCCGGGCGTACCCCCTGGGCATTGGGGAACTGCAGCACGAGCACGCCGAAGATCAGGGCGGCGACCGTCTGACCGACGGTCTTCGCGGTCTTGTTCAGGCCTAGGTTGCGCTGCTTGCGCACCTTGATGAAGTCATCGAGGAAGCCCACGAGCGCGAGCGACGTGGCGAGGCCGAGGACCAGGAGGCCCGAGGCGCTGGGGCCGGGGCCGGAGTTCCAGCCCAGCAGGTGCGCGCCGAGGTAGCCGGCCCATAGGGCCACCACGATCGCGACGCCACCCATCGACGGGGTGCCGCGCTTCTTCTGATGGCTCTGCGGCCCCTCGACGCGGATCTCCTGACCGAAGCCCTGCCGGGAGAAGACCCGGATCAGGACGGGCGTGAGCAGGATCGCCACGGCCAGCGAGATGCCGCCCGCGAACAGGATCTGGATCACTTCGGTGACTCCCCGTTCTCGTTGTTGACCGCGCTCGCCGTGCCCAGGTGCTCGGCGACCTCCCACATCTTCTCGGACTTCGACGCCTTGACCAAAACGAGGTCGCCCGGCCGGAGCTCGTCCCGCAGCCGGTCGACGGCCTCCTCGCGGGTGTCGACCCGCACGGCCTCACTGCCCCAGGAGCCCTCCATCACGGCGCCCTGCCACAGCGCGTGTACCGCGCGGGAGGTACCGACGCAGATCGTCGACGTGATGTCGAGCCGCACCAGGAACCGGCCCAGCCGATCGTGCTCGAGGATCGACTCGTCGCCCAGCTCGCCCATCTCGCCGAGGACTGCGAAGGTGCGACGACGGTCGCGGCCGGGCAGGCGCTCCCCCGCCTCGTCGTGCTCGGACATGAGCACGAGGCTGCGCAGCGCGGCCCGCATCGCGTCGGGATTGGCGTTGTAGGTGTCGTTGACCACGGTCACGCCCTCGTCGGTGGTGAAGACGTCCATCCGGCGCGGCGACGCGGCGCCGGCGCGCGAAAGCGCCTCGGCGACCTGCGCGACCGTCGCGCCGCATTCGAGGCCGACCGCCGCAGCGGCCAAGGCGTTGTGCACCTGGTGCTCGCCGTGGACCTTGAGTGCGACGGACGCGGTGCCCGCAGGGCTACGGAGGGTGAAGGACGCGCGGGCCTGCGCGTCGATGCGCACATCCGCCGCCGCGATCTCCGCATCACCGGCGCCGTAGAAGACGACGCGCGCGTCCGTCCGCGCGGCCATCGCTGCCACCGCGGCGTCGTCGCCGTTGAGCACGGCGACGCCGCCCTTCCCGGGCTCTGTGGAGCCCGCGGGCAGAGCCTCGACCAGTTCGCCCTTGGCGCGGGCGATGGCCTCGCGGGAGCCGAACTCGCCGAGGTGCGCGGTGCCGACGTTGAGCTCAACGCCGATGCGTGGCGGCGCGACCTTGGCCAGCGTTGCGATGTGGCCCTCGCCGCGGGCCGACATCTCGAGCACCAGGAACTTCGTCGACGCCGTGGCGCGCAGCGCGGTCCACGGGTGGCCGATCTCATTGTTGAAGGAGCCGGGCGGCGCGACGGTCTCGCCGAGCGGCCGCAGCACGGCGGCGATGAGGTCTTTGGTCGACGTCTTGCCGGCCGAGCCGGTGACACCGACCACCGTCAGCCCGTCCGCGGCCAGGGTCTTCGTGCAGTAGGCAGCCAGGTCGCCCAGGGCCTTCAGCACTGCGGCGCCCGCGCCGTCGGTGTCGTTCTCCAGCGCCATGACGCGGTTGTCTGTCTCGCCGGAGACTGGGACGACGATCGCCGGCACTCCCACGGGGCGGGCGCCGAGCACCGCGACCGCGCCCTTATCGATCGCGGTCACGGCGAAGTCGTGCCCGTCGACGCGGGCGCCGGGCAGCGCGAGGAACAGCCCGCCGGGCGCGACCTCGCGGGAGTCGAATTCGACGGTGCCGGTGACCTTCGCTTCGGGGTCGGGCACGTCGTGCAGGGTGCCACCGACGATCGCGGCGACCTCGCGGAGAGTGAGCTCGATCATGCGCGGGCCTCCAGTGCGGCGGCCAGCTCGTCGCGGTCGTCGAACGGGTGCTTGACGCCGCCTATCTCCTGGCCGGCCTCGTGGCCCTTGCCCGCGATGAGCACGACGTCGCCGGTGCGGGCCCAGTTCACGGCCTCGACGATGGCGGCGCGGCGGTCACCGATTTCACGGACCTCGCCGCCGCCCGTCACGGCACGCGCGCCCGCGGCCACGGCTGCGCGGATCGCGGCGGGATCCTCAGTGCGGGGATTGTCGTCGGTCACGATGACCAGCTCGGCGGCGCTCGCGGCCGCCTCGCCCATGAGGGGGCGCTTGCCGCGATCGCGGTCGCCGCCCGCGCCCACGACCACGACGATCCGGCCGGCGGTCTGGCCGCGCAGCGTCGCGATCACCGCGTCGAGCGCGGCGGGCTTGTGGGCGTAGTCAACGACGGCGAGGAAGTCCTGGCCGCGGTCGATGCGCTGCACCCGGCCGGGCACGGCGACGGCGCCGATGCCGCGAGCCGCGTCGGCGAGCGGGACGCCGGCCTCGTGGGCGATGACCAACGCCAGCGCGGCATTGGCGACGTTGTACGCGCCGGGCAGCCCGACGACGGCGGAGAAGGTCTGTCCGTCCGGCCCGCTGAGGGTGAACCGCTGGGTGCCGTCGGAGTACGCGGCGACCTCGCCCGCGGTCCAGTCGGCGGGACCGGTGGTGGCGACGGTGACCAGCGGCAGGCCGGCCGCGCGGCGCAATTCGGCCATGCGGTGGCCCCACTCGTCGTCGACGCAGATGACGGCGCGCTCGCAGGCCTCCGGCCCGAGGAAGAGCAGCGACTTCGCGGCGAAGTAGTCCTCCATCGTCGGGTGGTAGTCGAGGTGGTCCTGGCTCAGGTTGGTGAAGGCGCCGACCGCGAACCGGGTGCCGCCCGCCCGGTTCTGAGCCAGGGCGTGCGAGCTGACCTCCATCACGGCGGCGGTCACGCCGCGCTCGACCATGGAGGCGAACAGCCCCTGGAGTGCGGAGCCCTCCGGTGTGGTGAGGGTGGTCGGGACGTCGACGCCGGCGATCCGGGTGCCGACGGTGCCGATCAGCCCCGTCGGGTTACCGCCGGCGGCGAGCGCCGCCTCCACGAGGTAGCTGGTGGTGGTCTTGCCGGACGTGCCGGTGATGCCGACGAGCGTCATCCGCGTCGACGGTGCGCCGTAGACCACGGCCGCGACCGGACCGAGGACCGAGCGCGGATCCCCGTGCAGCAGCACGGGGACGTCGTGGCCGTCCTCCGCGAGGAGGGCGGCACCGTCGGGATCGGTGAGGACGGCGACGGCCCCCGCCTCGATCGCGCCCGCGGCGAACCGCGCGCCGTGCGTGGTGGTGCCGGGGACGGCGCAGAAGAGATCGCCGGGGCGCGCCTCTTGGGCGCGCACGGTCGCCCCGGTGAGTCGCAGCTCACCGGCGTCGGCACCTGCGAGGGTGACACCCGGGACCTGCGCAGCGACCTCGGCCGGCGTGGCTCCGCGGGGGTGGGCGGGGCGGGTGAGAGTCGATTCGGGCACCGGTAGATCCTACCCGCCGGTTAACTACTTACCGGCCACAAGCGTCAGCGGCTTCGACGGCGGCGAGAGCGGGACGCCGTACTTCTGCAGCAGGAACGAGGCGATGTCGTGGAACAGCGGCGCCGCGGACTGCCCGCCGGTGCCGTCGGAGCTCCGGGCGGGCGCGTCCATCATCAGGCCGATGACGAAGCGCGGGTCGTTCGTGGGCGCCACGCCCGCGAAAGTGATGTTGTACAGCGAGTTGGAGTACGCCTTGGTCACCGGGTCGACCTGCTGCGCCGTCCCGGTCTTGCCGCTGATCTGGTAGCCCTCCACCGAGCCCGGCGCGCCGGTGCCCTGCTGGTAGCCCATCGGATCGCGCTGCAGTGCGGCACGGAACATGTCGAGCACGGTGCGGGCGGTCTCGGAGCTCATCACGCGGACCGGCTCGGCGCCCGACGCGGGGTTCGCGGCACCGTCGACCTCCTTGATGATGCGCGGCGGGATCCGGACCCCGTCGTTGGCGAGGGCCTGGTACATGCCGGCCATCTGCAGCACCGTCATCGACAGGCCCTGGCCGATCGGCAGGTTGGCGAACGTGCCGCCGGACCACTGGTTGCGCGCAGGCACGGCGCCGCCGGACTCACCGGGCAGGCCCACGCCGGTGGAGCGGCCCAGGCCGAAGCGGTCGACGTAGTCGGCGAAAGCGTTCTCGCCGACGCGCTGCGCGAGCATCAGTGTGCCCACGTTGGACGACTTACCGAAGACGCCGGTCGTGGTGTACGGCTCGGTGCCGTGCGCCCAGGCGTCCTTGACCGTGACACCGGCCATCCTGATCTGCCCCGGGACCTGCAGCACCTCGTCGGGCTTGGTCTTGCCGCCGTCGATCGCGGCGACGGCGGTGATGAGCTTGTTCACCGAGCCCGGCTCGAAGGGCGTGGTGACGGCGAGGTTGCCGGTGCGCGCCGAGTCCGGGTTGTTGTTCACGCCGAGCGACGGGTTGAAGGTGTTGTCGACGCCCATCGCCAGTACCTGGCCGGTCTTGGAGTCGAGCACGACGGCCTGCACGCTCTTCGCGCCGGACTTCGCCTTCGCCTGGGCGACGGCCTGCTGGACGAAGAACTGCACGTCGTTGTCGAGGGTGAGCACGACGCGGGCGCCGTTGGCGGCGGGATGGATGTCGCGGGTGCTGCCGGGGATGACGGCACCGTCGGAGCCGCGGTCGTAGGTGCGCGAGCCGTCCGTACCGGCGAGGATCGAATCCAGCGAGGACTCGAGGCCGATCAGGCCCTGCCCCTCGAAACCGGTGGTGCCCACGATGTTCGCGGCCAGCGAGCCGCCGGGGTAGTTACGGATCGACTGCCGCTCGGCACCGACCTCGGAGTACTCGTCGGTGATCGCCGAGGCCTTGGCCGGGTCGACACCACGGGCCAGGTAGACGAAGGTGTCGTTGCCGCGCATCTGCTCGAGCAGCTTCTGCTCGTTCACGGAGTCGCCGAGGACGGAGACGATCTTCTTGGCGATCTGCTGCAGCCGGTCGTCGACGCCGACGGGCGTGACCCCCTTCGCGGCGTCGCCGCCCTCCTTGACCAGCTCGACGTCCTTGTCGTACTTCTCCTGGATCTGCTTGCGTACGGCGACGGGCTGCAGGGTCAGCGACTTGGCCTCCATCGTGAAGGCGATCGGCTGCCCCGCACGGTCGGTGATCGAACCGCGGACGGCCGGCAGCACCTCTTTGACCTGACGCTGGCTCTCCGCCTTCGCGGACAGGCCCGGCGCCTGCACGAACTGGACGACGCCGAGCCACACCGCGATGACGGTGAAGACCGCGACGATCACCCAGCCACCGATGCGGACGCGGCCGGTGAAGGCGGTGGAGACCTCGGGTGCGCGGCCGCCCTTGACGCGGGCGCGGGCGGACTGGTGACCGGCCTTGGGGGCCGCGGCGCCGCGCTGCGCCCCGGAGCGGGCGGTGGGCCGCGTCTTCGTCGGCGGGCGCTGAGCGCGGGTCACCGGGCAGTCCCCTGGGCCGGCGCCTGCGCGGCGGGGCTCGGGGCGGGCGTCGGAGCCGGAGTCTGCGCGGGTGTCTGGGTGGCCGCCGACGGTGCGGGCGTCGGCGCGTTCACGACGGTCGGGCTGCCGGGGTTCATGGTGACCAATTGTTCCCCGCCCGCCGGTGCGGGTCCGGGATTCCCGGCGACCGGCGTGCCGGAACCATCGGACGTGGCGCCACTGGGGTCGCCGGTGCGCTGCGCGGGCGGATTGAGTGCGGGCTTGGCGGCACCGGTGGCGGGCGCGGGCTTGCCGACCACGACGACCTTGCCGCCCTCCTTGCCGACCAGGACCGGGACGGTCCCCGCCGGGATCATGCCGAGCGCGGTAGCGCGCTCGGCGAGTCCCGGGGCGCTCTCCCCCGACTTCACGTCGCGCTCCAGAGCCGCCTTCTTCTCGGCGAGCGAGTTGTTCACGGCCTCGCGCTTGCGGAGATCGTAGGAGTTCTCGGCGCTGCCGGTCGAAAGCCATAGCGTCAGGCCCAGTCCGGCGCAGACGAGTGCGATCAAGGCCAGCACGAACGGCACCCGGCGCACCACGCCGGCCGGGCGGGGCAGACGGGCGAGCAGACCCGCGGAGGCCGCACCGTCACGGTGCCGGCGCAGGGCGCGCTCGGCGGGCGTCTCTCGCAGGGAGCCGCCCGCGTCGAGGACAGCCCGCTGCTGCTCGATGCGCTTCTGTCGCCGGTCCAGCGCGCGCTGCGCGGAGCTCGACCGGGGTCGCGAGGTGTCGCGGTCGTCACGGCGTGCGGGCGCCCGCCGGGTCCGGGTGTCCGGAGTCGACGGTGCCTGGGTCGCGTTCGGTGCGGTCATCGCGCGCTCCTCGTGCTGCGGGTCCGGTCGGTGGGGGTGTCGAGACGGCGGGCCGCGCGCATGCGCACGGGCGCCGCCCGCTGGTTCTCGGTGATCTCGCCATCGGTGGCGCGCTCGGCGCCGCGGGTGAGCAGTTCGAAGGTCGCGCCGGTCCCGGGCAGTTCGACAGGCAGCCCCGCGGGACTGGTGGACCGGGTCCGTTCCGCGAGCGCGGTCTTGACGATGCGGTCCTCGAGCGACTGGTAGCTGAGAAAGACGATGCGACCGCCCGCGGCGAGCGCGTCAAGGCCCTGCGGCACCGCGGCCTCCAGGGAGGCGAGCTCGGCGTTCACCTCGATCCGTAGCGCCTGGAAGGTGCGCTTGGCCGGATGCCCGCCGGTGCGGCGCGCGGGCGCGGGGATCGTGGCGTAGAGCAGCTCGACGAGACGGCCGCTGGTGGTGAAGGGCTCCTTCTCGCGCTCCTTGAGAACGGCGGAGGCGATCTTGCCCGCGAACCGCTCGTCGCCGTAACGCTGCAGGATCCGCGCGAGGTCGCCGTGGGAGTAGGTGTTGAGCACGTCGGCCGCGGTGAGGGGATCCTCGACATTCATCCGCATGTCGAGTGGGGCGTCGACGGAGTAGGCGAAGCCCCGCTCGGCCCGGTCGAGCTGCATGGACGAGACGCCGAGGTCGAACAGGATCGCATCGACGCCGGGGCCGCCCGCACCCCACGAGAGCCCCAGGTCATCGAGGGCGTCCGCCATCCCGTCGTAGCGAGTGTGGACGGGGATGAAGCGATCGCCGAACCGGGCCAGCCGCTCGCCGGCGATGGCGTGTGCGTCGGTGTCGCGGTCGAGGCCGACGACGCGGGCGTGCGGGAAGGATTCGAGGATGAGCTCGGAGTGGCCGCCGGCGCCGAGTGTCGCGTCGACGTAGACGGCGCCGTCGTGCTGCAGCGCCGGGGCGAGGAGCTCACGCACGCGGGTCGCAAGGACCGGCACGTGACCGAAGAACTCGTCGGACATGACTCCTCCAGGGCACACGATGGCGTTCGATGGTTTCTGGCGGATGGAGCGGGGTCCCCGCCCGACCCCGTACCTGGCGTTGGGGAAGTACGTCAGGGCCGGTTCGGGCGCAGGCCTCGGTCCACCTCGACCGGGCCGCGCAAGAGCGCGGTTGTCAGAAGATCGCCTTGAGCGACTCGGACTGCGGCTGTGCGTAGTCGTCTTCGTGCTGTGCCTGGTAGTGCTCCCACGCCTCCGCGTCCCAGATCTCCAGGAACCTCCGCGATCCGACGACGACGCATTCCTTGGTCAGGCCTGCGTAGCGACGGTGATCGGCCGAGAGCGAGATCCGACCCTGGGAGTCGGGACGCTGATCGTCCGAGCTGGCGAAGAAGTTGCGGTAGAAGGCGCGTCCGGCGGGGTCGGTCCATTCGATGGCATCCGCCTTCTCGGCGATGCGCTCGAACTCCGCCTTCGGGTACACCGTGAGGCTTCGATCCTGTCCTTTCGTGATCGTCAGCCCACCCGCCAGTTCCTCGCGGTACTTCGCGGGGAGGGTGAGCCGTCCCTTGTCATCGAGCTTCGGCGTGTAGGTACCCGTGAACATCACGGCCACCTCCCGCCTACCCCGAGGGGTTGTCACTGGATCGAGACTTCAGACTAGCGCGTCTTTCTCCAGTGCGCCCCACATTACCCCACCATTCACCACTTTCAGCCACACCGCGGCGCGTTTCGCGGCGGATTCTCAGAAACAGCCCAGTTCAAGGGCGTGGTGAGAGGTGGGGGGACGCGGCACGCCCGGCGTGGCGGACTTCGTCACACCTGCGGAATCGTGCGCGATCTCGCGACAGTTGAGACTCATGAGGCATGACGGATCACTGCCAGACGAGCCGTGGGGAGATGTGGGGAATCCAAGTGGGGCGAAGTGGGGAACAACCCACCGGAACGGTCCGGCGCAGCCCCGTTCCGGTGAATCCACGGTTCAGATGCACATGAGCCCGAATCCGGCCCTCCGTCGAGCTGAGCAGCGACCCCACGGCGAGGACGGCGCACCGACGGGGCCGGCGGTGCAGGTGGAGATACGGCGCGCATGGGCGACGCACGACACCAGTTCTCCCCCGTCGGATCGCAGCCGATCTGCTCCCGCGAATCCTCGCCGAGGAGCCGGCAACGGCTTCACGGGCGGCGACGGCGCACACGCGACGCAACCGGACCGCGGAGTGATCGTCGATTTCGCTCACAGCGCAACGAAAAAGCCGCCGACCATCAGGGCGGCGGCTCTATCAGCTCTGCGAACTCAGGGGAAGCGGCGGCGGAAGCGCTCTTCCATGCGGGCCACGAAAGACTGACCGGATGCGCGGGCGCCTCGACCACGAGCCGATCGGGCGCGAACGGATCCATCCCCTTCGACGGTGCCGCGGGGCCCCTTGGAAGCAGGCCCGGACCACAGCGCGTAGATCACAGAACCGAACATCAGCAGGAAGCCGATGAGGCCGACAATCACGGTGTACTCCACCTTGCCCAGCAGCATCCCGGCGATGAGCAGCATCAATCCGACCGCGAAGCCGATCGCCGCGATCACGCGGCGCTTACCCGAAGCGCCGACGAACCGCCCACCTCGAACGTTCGACGCGAACTTCGGATCCTCTGCGTACAGCGCGCTCTCGATCTGGTCGAGCATGCGCTGCTCGTGCTCGGAGAGTGGCACGTTCCCCTCCTTCAGCACTCATGGGGTCCAACTCCTCCTTTCATGATACGAGGCTTGTGACCCCACGACCACCATCCGCCGAAGAATGAGCGTTCGCTGTGAGAAATCAGGCAGCGCGACACAGATCCGCTTCGACGGAATTCAGGAAGCTCTGCACTCGACCGTGAAGTACCGCGACCTCGTCGGCACTCACCGAGCGGGCCGTGGTTTCGAGCGCCGCGACCACCCCGGACACCGACGTGAAGTAAGCGACCCACTCCGCGTAGCCCGGAGCCGCCTTGGCGAGCCGCAACCAGGCGTTGCGCGTGGGGCGCCGGACACCGGTCTCCCGCTCCGCCAACAGGGCGGCCGCGCCGCGCAGCGCGGCGTGGTAGATCTCGCGGTACTGGTCGGCCGGGGCAGGCGAGCCGCCGGCGCGGGCGAGGAATTGGTCCGCGCGATCGAGGATGCGGGCAGCGCCCGACTCGCCCATGCGACGACCGGAACCGACGTGACCGATCCGTGCCTTCGATTCGACCATGACCTTCCTCCTGCTCCGTGGGCCTTCTCACCCTGTTACCGCGAGTTGTACCGGACGGGACTGACACGTAACGCTTCCCTCGTTCCGCGCCAGCCCCGCCCGACGGACCGGGATCAGCGACCGAAGCCCCGGCGCCAGAACGTGTGCGCCAATCCGATGGCCCGTGATCGAACAATCATTCGATCCCCTCTAATATAGCGTGAGTGTGCGAGACGTCAAGGGAGAGGAAGCCGTGACCGCAGTGCCGACGCAGCAACCACGGATCCACGTCCTGTCGCCGCAGGACGCCACGCTGTGGCTGCCCGCCGCCCTGCAGATCTACGTGGCCGCGATGGACTACCCGGCCGGCACGGAATCGCACCGTCTTCCCCTGTGGCGCGATCATCTGAATCGGCCCGGTTACGCCGCGTTCGGCGCAGTCCAGGCGCTCCGCGCCGAGGACGGCCGCGTAGTCGACCACCTGGTGGGCATCGCCTACGGCTACAGCGGTGCCGGCGATCAGTGGTGGAACCGCCAGCTCCGCGTGGGATTGGGCCGGCGCGGGCTGACGCAGCCGCAGATCGAGGCGGTGGCCGCCGACTACTTCGAACTCACCGAACTGCATGTGCACCCCGCGGCGCAGGGGCACGGCGTCGGCTCGGCCCTGCTCGGCGCCCTGCTGGCCGACCGCCCCGAGCCGCGGGTCCTGCTCTCCACCCCCGAGGTGGCCGCCGAGCAGAACCGCGCCTGGCGGCTCTACCGCCGCACCGGCTTCTACGACGTGCTCCGCGACTTCCGCTTCTCCGGCGACCCGCGACCCTTCGCCGTCCTGGGCCACGATCTGCCCTTCCCACCGCCGCCGGCACGGTGAGCGCGCCCGAGGTCGACGTCGCCGTCGTCGGGTCCGGCCACAATGCGCTGGTCGGCGCCGCGTACCTCGCGGCGCAGGGCCGGTCCGCCGCGGTCTTCGAGGCCGATGCGGTGCCGGGCGGGGCGGTCAGCACCGTCGAACGGTTCCCGGGCTACCGCGTGGACCGCGGCTCGTCGGCGCACTTGATGTTCCGGCACACCGGCATCGCGGAGGAGCTCGACCTCGCGGCGCACGGGCTGCGCTACCTCGACTGCGATCCGTGGGCCTTCGCTCCCACCCCGCCGGGCGGCACCGCGCCCCCGATCGTCTTCCGGCAGGACCTCGACGCGACCGCCGACTCCATCGCCGCGGCCTGCGGCGCCCGCGAGGCCGCGGCGTACCGTCGGTTCGTCGCGGAGTGGACGCCCCGGGCGAAGGCGACCATGGCCGCGTTCGGCTCCTCCCCCACGGCCCCGCGGCTCGGCCGCGCCTTCTGGCCCACGAAGGGGCGCGGGAGCCTCACGCAGATGTCGCGCACCTACCTCGCCTCGGGCGATCAACTGCTGGACGAGTACTTCGACGACGAGCGCCTCAAGGCCGCGCTCGCCTGGTTCGGCGCCCAGTCCGGCCCCGCGATGAGCGAGCCCGGCACCGCGCCCATGGTCGGCTTCGCCGCCCTCATGCACACCCTCCCGCCGGGCCGCGCGGTCGGCGGCAGCGGCGCACTCACCGCCGCCCTCCTCTCCCGCCTGACGTCCGACGGCGCCACCGTCGCACTGGGCTCCCCCGTCACCGCCCTGCGCCGCACGGGCCGGGAATGGGAGGTCACCGTCGGCGGGCCCGACGGTGCGCGGACCGTCCGGGCCCGCACCGTGCTCGCGGGCTGCCACGTCCTGACCACCCTCGGCCTCCTCGAGCGCGGCGGTTACGACGCCGCCCGGATCGCCGGCTGGCGCCGCGCTATCCAGGTCGGCCCCGGCGTGGGGATGGTGCTGCGACTCGGCACGACGACGCCACCCGCCTTCGACGGGGTGCCGCTCGCCGATCAGTCCGGGCTGGGCCTGCTCACCGCCGACCGCGGCCACCTTGCCCGCGCTCGGGGCGACATGCTGGCCGGCGACGCACCACGTCGGCCGGCGGTGCTGGCGATGACCTTCTCGGGCCTCGACCGGTCCATCGCCCCGGCGGATCGGCACAACACCACCCTCTGGGCGCAGTGGTACCCGTACGTCCTGAGCGGCGGGCAGGAGTGGGCCGCCGTCGCGGAGGCCGAGGCCGACCGGATCGTCGCCGAGACGCAGCGCTGGGCGCCCGGCTTCGCCGACTCGATCGAGCATCGCTTCGTGCAGACCCCGGCGAGCCTCGAGTCCGAACTCGGACTGCTCGGCGGGAACGTCATGCACGTGGAGATGGCGCTGCACAACATGCTGCTGTTCCGGCCGCTCCCCGAGCTGGCGGGTGGCCGCATCCCCGGGGCGCCGGGCCTCGCCCTGGCGGGCGCGTCGATGCACCCCGGGGGCGGCGTGAACGGATCGAGCGGGCGGATCGCGGCGCGGCTGCTCGCCCGCGACCTGGGACACCTGGCACGATGGCGACCGTGATACTCCGAAGGATGTTCGCGGCCCTGGCGGTCCTGCTGTTGGTCGCCGCCCCCGCGGCGTGCTCCAGCCCCGGCAAGGGCGACCGGATGTCCGGCAAGATCGTCGCCGCGCAGACGCCGGCGTCGAACCCGCAGGGTCCGCAGATCGCCGCACCGGGCGAATTGAAGGGCCTCGCGGAGGTCAAGGCGTACGACTCGAACGGCAAAGTCGGCACGCAGATGATCTTCCAGGACATCACCTTCGGCCAGTTCAACCAGGTCGGCGACGTGGTCTCCCAGGCCTTCGACACCTCGGCGGCGTCGATCAAGATGCGGGTGCAGCGCACCGGCGGCACGGTGATCCTCTCCGGCACGGCGGACCTGTCGTCGCTGGCCCCGAACTCCGCGGTCATCGTCGTCTCCCTGCAGTTTCCCGGCCCGGTGACGGCCACCAACGGCCAGCAGGAGGCCGATGACCTGGTGACCTGGACGCTCAACGCCGGGACGTCCGCGGCGCTGACCGCTGAGGCCGAGTACGCCGATCCGTCGATCGCCTCGTTCACGAAGTGGGCGTGGGTCACCGCCCTGATCTCGTTCCTCGCCGCCGCAATCGTCGCCGGTGCCGCCTACGTGCGCCGCGACCGCAGCCCCAAGCCCGGCCAGGAGTCCGACGAGCCCGAGTCGCTCATCGAGCTGCCGCAGTGGTTGCGGGAGAAGCTGAACCGCTAGGTCCGATCCGGAGGCCGCAACCCATCGAGCACGAGGTCGGTGAGCCGCTCGGCGATGTCCGCATCGAGCTCGCGGCGGCGCGCCAGAATGCGGAAATGCAGCGTCCCGATGAGGGCCTCGTAGGCCAGCATCGCCCGGTCGATGTCGACGAGTTCACCGCGCGCAGCGGCGCGGTCGAAGATCGTGCGGGCGCGGGCGAACCGGTCCGCCCAGAAGGCGTCGCGGAGCGTGGCTGCGGTCTCGTCGTCGGCGGTCGCCGCGAGCGAGGCCAGCGCGTGGCCGGCCCGGGTCCGCAGGAAGTCCGCGACCGCGCCGATGGTCTCGACGAGATCGCCCCGCAGTGAGCCGGTATCGGCCGCGGTGAGCCGCTCGGACGAAAGCGTCAGCAGAACGTCGCGGAGCAGCGCGTCCTTGGAGCCCCACTTGCGGTAGACCGTCGCCTCGTTCACCCCGGCCCGGGCGGCGATCTGGCCAACTGTCAGCTCCGCCGGGGACCCCTCGTGCAGCAGCGCCGTCGTGGCGTCGATCACTGCGCGCCGGGTCCGAGCCGTACGCCCGCCCGGGCGTTCCCTCCGAGTCTCTTCTGCCACACTCCCCACCTTAAATGCGAGGATCTCTTGCATTAACACGCGGGGGTGTGAATCATCGTTCCCGTGAACTACGCAGACCAGTCCGCATGGCGGACCATCCAGGAATCCCTCCCCCCGTCGTACCGGCTGACGCCGGACACCGAACCCGTCGAGGAGTGGTGGGAGCACCGCGGCCACCGAATCCACCTCGACACCTACCGAAACTCCGAGGCGCCGGTGAAGGTGATCCTCCTGCACGGCGTCGGCACCAACGGCCGCCAGATGACCACGATCCTCGGCCGGCCGCTCGCCGAGCGCGGCTTCGAGACCATCGCCATCGACATGCCCTCCTACGGCGTCACCGAGGTCGCGCACGGCGCGCTCGTCAGATACGACGACTGGGTACACATCGGATCGGACCTCGTCGATGCGGAACTCGCGAAGGACGACCGACCCGTGGTCCTGTACGGACTGTCGGCCGGCGGCATGGAGACCTACCACATCGCGTCGATCAACCGGCGGGTCAGCGGCATCATCGGCATGACCTTCCTCGATCAGCAGTCCGCGAAGGTCCGCCGCGACACTGCCTTCGACCCCATCACCGGCAGCGCGGGCGCGCCCGTCATGAAGGCCCTCGCCCGCACGCCACTGCGCGGCACGAAGGTCCCGATGAAGCTGGTGAGCAAGATGCGCGCGCTGGTCAACGACCCCGCCGCCAAGCGGGCCTGCTACGCCGACCGCACGTCGGCCGGGAACCTCGTTTCCCTGGCGTTCCTCGACTCCTACTTGAACTTCCGGCCCGACGTCGCACCCGAGGACTTCGACGTCTGCCCCGTGCTCCTCACCCAGCCCGCGGCCGACCGGTGGACCCCGCTGGAGCTGTCGACGCCCTTCCTCGACCGGATCACCCACGTCCCGGTGGAGACCGCACTGCTCGAGAACGCCGGCCACTACCCGCTCGAACAGCCGGGCCTGGACACGATGGTCGAGACGATCGCCGCGTTCGCGACGGCCCGCGCCGAGTCGTAGCAGCGCGAGGAACGCGACCGCTAGACGCCGACCGGCAGCATCCCGAGGTTCTCGAGTACCTCGGAGGTGGCCTTGGCGAAGTTCAGCGTGCAGAAGTGCAGCGCCGGGGCGCCCTCGGCGATGAGCCGCTCCCCCATCCGCGTGGCGATGTCGATCCCGACGGCACGCACGGCGGCGCGATCCTCCTCGGGCCCGTCGCCCGCGGCGGCACGCAGCTCGGCGCGCATCGCGCCCGGGATCTTCGCGTTCGACAGTTCGGCCATGCGGACCACCGACTTCAGCGAGGTGATCGGCATGATCCCGGGAATTAGCGGCTTCGCGCCCTGCTCCGGATCGGCGGCCACCACGGCGTCGCGGAGACGCAGGTAGTCGTCGACGTCGAAGAACATCTGGGTGATCGAGTAGTCGGCGCCGGAGCGGAGCTTGTTCGCGAAGTACCGCACGTCGGTGTCCAGGTCGGGCGAGCGGTGGTGCCCCTCGGGGAAAGCGGCCACGCCCACGTGGAAGTCGCCCAGCTCGCGCACCAGCTCGACGACCTCGCTCGCGTACTTGAGGCCCTCCGGGTGCCGCACCCACTTGCCCATCGGGTCGCCCGGCGGGTCGCCACGCAGCACCAGCACGTTGCGCACGTCCTGGTCCGCGTACGCGCCCATCAAGGCGCGAAGCTCCGAGATGCTGTGGTTCACGGCGGTCAGGTGCGCCACCGGCAGCAGCGTCGTGGTCTCGGCGATCTCGCCCGTCACGCGGACGGTACGGTCGCGCGTCGAGCCACCCGCGCCGTAGGTCATGGAGACGAACGCCGGGTCCATCCGCTCGAAGGTGCGGACGGCGCGCCACAGCCGGGCCTCGCCCTCCTCGTCACGCGGCGGCATGAACTCCACCGAGAACGGCATTCGGCCGCTCGCGCGCACGGCGTCGAGTCGGTCGAGTACGGTCCGGCTTTGTTCACTCACGCCCTTAAGAATAGGTTTCCAGGTATGACGCTGCCCGTCGCCCCGCCCCAGACCTCCCTGACGGACATCGCGGCGGCCGTGCAGCCGGCCCTCGAATCCTTCCTCGATGAGCGGCGTGACCTGGTCGAACCCGTAGGTCCGGTGTTTGTGGAGACCACGGCGGGGCTGGAGCGCTTCGTTTTGCGCGGCGGTAAGCGTATTAGGCCCGCGTTCGCCTGGGCGGGGTGGCTGGCGGGCGGCGGGGAGGCCGACGGTGACGTCGCCCGGGCCGCGTTGCGGGCCTGCGCGTCGCTCGAATTCGTGCAGGCGTGCGCTCTCATCCACGACGACATCATCGACGCCTCGCTGACCCGCCGAGGCTTCCCGACGACGCACCGCGAATTCGCGCAGCTGCACGCCGAGCGGGGCTGGTCGGGCTCGTCGGAGAAGTTCGGCGAGGCGACGGCGATCCTGCTGGGCGACCTGGCGCTGGCGTGGGCGGACGACATGTTCCTCGGCGCCGGCCTGGCGCCCGAGCGCTATCTGCGGGCTGCACGCGCGTGGGCGGCCATGCGCACGGAGGTCCTGGGCGGCCAGCTGCTGGACATCGTGAGCGAAGCGTCCCGCGACGAGTCGGCGGAGGCCGCGGAGCGCGTGGTCCGGTTCAAGACCGCCGGCTACACGGTGGAGCGACCGCTGCACGTGGGCGCGGCGCTGGCCGGCGCCTCCGACGCGGCGATCGCGGCACTGCGGGAGATCGGCGTGGACCTGGGGATCGCCTTCCAGCTCCGCGACGACCTGCTCGGCGCCTTCGGCGACCCCGCGGTCACGGGCAAGCCCTCGGGCGACGACCTCCGCTCGGGCAAGCACACCCCGATGCTCGCGCACGCCCTCGCGACCGGCGGCGACGCCGCGGATGAGCTGCGCAGCCTCGTCGGGACCGACCTCGACGGAGCGGGCGTCGAGCGCGCACGCGCCGCACTCCGGGCGACAGGGGCACCGTCGGCCATGCAGGCGCGGGTGGAGGAGCTGACCGCCCGGGCCACGTCCGCCCTGGCGGAGGCGCCCATCCACGACGGTGCCCGGCCCGTCCTGGCCCGGCTCGCGGCGGTTCTGGTCGACCGCGCGGCCTGAATCGCGATCAGCAGAGTTAGGTAAACCTAGCCACCCCTGGGTATGGTTCCGTTTACCTAAGCCTTTACTGATGGCTTACGGTGCCCGTCTTGAAGCAAGTACGAGAAGGAGTCACCCCGCATGTTCACCCGCTTCCGCAAGGCCGCGCCCGTCGCGGCTGCGCTGATGGCGACCGGCCTCGTCGTCGCCGGCTGCTCCACCACCAGCGCCGATGAGGACAAGCCCGCCGCCGACGAGAAGATCACCGTCAGCACCAACAAGGGCGAGGTGCAGGTCCCCAAGAACCCGAAGCGGGTCGTGGTCCTCGACAACACGAGCGCCGAGACCGTCAAGGCGATGGGCATCACCCCCGTCGCGATCCCCAAGGGCCTGTTCGCCAAGAGCGTGCTGGGCGACTGGATCTCCAACGCGGACATCAAGGACACGGGCACGCACGCGGAGCCGAAGCTGGACGTCATCGAGGACGTCAAGCCCGACCTGATCATCGGCGGCTACCGCTTCGCCAAGGCCGAGGGCGACATCAAGAAGATCGCCGAGAAGACCGGCGCCGCGTTCATCGACATCGCGGCCGAGGACGGCGCGCCCAAGGGCCGCGTCGAGACCATGCGCGACTCGACCATCACGCTGGGCAAGATCTTCGGCAAGGACGATCAGGCCAAGCAGATCGTCGCCGACTTCGACAAGAGCCTCGACGCGGCGAAGGCACAGGCCACCGGCCAGAGCGTCTTCCTCTCGATCGTCAACGGCGGCAAGATCGACAACGGCGCCAAGCGCATGCAGCCGTTCATCGCCCCGCTGAACCTCAAGGACGTCTTCGGCGGCCAAGCCGGCGACCACCACACCAACTCGGGCCTCACCCCCGAGGCCATCGCCCAGGCGAACCCGCAGTGGGTCATCGTCATGGATCGCGACGCCGCCGTCCCACCGACCGACGGCAGCAAGCCGCAGACCGCCGCCGAGACCTTCAAGGCACAGCAGGCCTTCGCCAACGTGGAGTTCCAGCAGAAGGATCGGATCTTCTACCTGGACAACGACTTCTACCTCCGCGAGGGCATCCAGGACTACGGCGAGAACTACGCCAAGCTGGCCGAGGCCATCGCCGCGAAGAAGTGACGACGACCCACACCGGCTCACCGACCCAGGCGGGTCCCCGGACGGGGACCCGCCTGGGTCGCGTCACGCTCCCCCTGCTCGCGCTCGCGTGCGTGGCACTGCTGTTCGCCTCGCTGATGACCGGCGAGTACCACATCACCGTCGCCGGGCTCCTCGCCGGCGACGACGAGATGTGGCGCATGTTCTTCATCTCCCGCGTCCCCCGCACTGCCGCCCTGGTCTTCGCCGGCCTCGCCATGAGCTTCTCCGGCGTCATCATGCAGCGACTCACCCAGAACCGGTTCGTCGAGCCGACCACCGCCGGCACCGCCGAGTGGGCGGGGCTGGGCGTGCTGCTGTGCATGCTCTACATCCCCGGCGCGTCGCCGATGGTCCGAATGATCGCCGCCACGGCGACCGCTTTCCTGGGCACGCTCGTCTTCCTCGGCTTCATCTCCCGGATCCGAGCCCGCCGCTCCGCGATCGTGCCCCTCGTCGGCCTCATGCTGGGAGCCGTCGTCGGCGCCATCACTACCTACCTGGCGATCGGTGCCAACCTGCTGCAGGCCGTGGTGAGCTGGCGCTCCGGCGGTTTCGCGCACATAGTGCGCGGCTTCTACGAGCCGCTGTGGGCCGTCGCGATCATCGCCGTGGCGACCTTCCTGCTGGCGAACTACTTCACCATCGCGGGGCTCGGCAAGGACGTCGCGACCTCCCTCGGCATGCGCTACGGGCTCACCATGGGCCTCGGCGTCACCATGGTGGCGCTCGCCTCGGGCGTCACCAGCGTGGTCGTCGGGTTCATCCCGTTCCTGGGCCTCGTCGTCCCCAACATCATCAGTGCGCTACGCGGCGACGACGTGCGCAGCGGACTCCCGTGGGTCGCCGTGCTCGCCACGGTCCTCATCGTGGGCTGCGACCTGATCGGGCGGGTCGTGGTGCGCCCCATGGAGATCCCCGTGTCCGTGATCATGGGGGTGGTCGGCGCCATCACCTTCCTGGTGATCGTCCTGTCAAGGAGAAACCGTGTCGCTCTCTGAGGCCGTCTCGGCGCCCGCAGTGGCCGGCAGCAGGGGCCGCGTGGGCTGGCGCGCCCGCTTGGCGATCGCTGCCGCACTCGCGACGGCGTGCCTGGCCGTCTACTTGCTGATGCGCACCGGCGCGGACGACGTGCTGCGCTGGGACTTCCAGTTCGGGCTGTCCTTCGAGCGGCGTGTCCGCACCGCCACCGCGATCCTCGTCGCCGCCTTCTGCGGCGCCCTCTCGACGGTTCTCTTCCACACCGTGACGCACAACCGGATCCTGACGCCGTCGATCATCGGCCTGGATTCGCTGTACGTGCTGATCCAGACGGTGGGCGTCTTCCTGGTGGGCGGCCGGTTCGTGGACAACGGGGATTCCGTGCCGCAATTCGTCGCCCAGACCGCAGCCATGGTGATGTTCGCCGCCGTGCTCTACGGCTGGCTGTTCTCGGGCCGCTTCGCGAGCCTGTTCCTGCTGCTCCTCGCAGGCGTCGTGCTCGGCCTCGCCTTCCGCGCCTTCGCCGAGTTCCTGCAGCGCCTGCTCTCCCCCACCGAGTTCGACGCCCTGTCGATCAAGCTCTACGGCCGGCTCACCGCGGTGAACGCCGATCTGCTGCCGATCGCCGCTGTGACGTGCATCGTGGTGGGCGTCATCGTCTGGCGGCGGCGCCGGGTGCTCGACGTGCTGCTGCTCGGCCGCGATCCCGCGATGGGGCTGGGGGTCAACCACCAGCGCGAGCTCACGCTGGCGCTCGTCCTCATCGCCGTCCTCGTCTCGATCAGCACCGCGCTCGTCGGCCCGATGATGTTCTTCGGCTTCATCATCGCCACGCTCGCGTATCAGCTGGCCGGCGACTGGCGGCACCGCGCGACGCTGCCGATGGCCTTCCTGCTCGGCGTGATCCTGCTCGCCGGCGGGCAGTTCATCCTGCACAACATCTTCTACGCCAACGGGATGCTCACGGTGATCATCGAGTTCGTCGGCGGCATCTTGTTCCTCGCCATGCTGTTCCGCCGAAGGGGGACCCTGTGACGTCCACGACCACCGCACCCGCCATCGCGTTCACGGACCTCACCAAGACGTACGCCGAGACCGTCGTGCTGGGCCCGGTCTCCGGGGAGTTCACCCGCGGCGGCGTCACGGCGCTCGTCGGGCCCAACGGCGCCGGCAAATCGACGCTGCTCACCATCCTGGGCCGACTGCTGACGCCGGACTCCGGCACGGCGCTGCTCGAGGGCACCGACATCCGCACGATGAAGCCGACGGAGGTGGCGCGCAAGCTCGCCATCCTCCGCCAAGAGAACGGCGTCAACGCCCGCCTGACGGTGCGAGACCTCGTCGCCTTCGGCAGGTTCCCGCACAGCCGCGGCCGGATGACGGCGGAGGACGTACGGCACGTCGACGAGGCCCTGGGCTTCCTGGGCCTGACGGAGCTCTCCGACCGCTTCCTCGACGAGCTCTCGGGCGGCCAACGCCAGCGCGCCTACGTGGCGATGACCCTGGCGCAGGACACCGACGTGATCCTGCTGGACGAGCCGCTCAACAACCTCGACATGCGGCACCAGGTGGGCATGATGCGACGCCTGCGCCGCGCGGCCGACGAGCTGGGCAAGACGATCATCCTGGTGGTGCACGACCTGAACTTCGCGGCCGCCTACTCGGACCGCATCGTGGCGCTGAAGAACGGCACCATCGCGGCGTCGGGCGCACCGTCGGAGATCATGACCGGCGAGCTGCTCACCGAGATCTTCGAGACCCCCGTCGCCGTGCACGTCCTCGAGGGCGGGCCGGTGGCCGTGTACGCGGGGCTGGATTGAGAGTGCGCTCCGCCTAGACTGGCGGGGATGTCCGGATCAGTTCAGTCCGCGCTGCGCGGCTACAGCACCTTCCTGCGGTCCAAGGACGGTCGCCCCGCCCTGCTCGGGCTCGTCGGCGCCGTCCTGACGACCGTGGGCAGCTTCGGCGCGGGCGCGATCCGCGTGCACGACACCACCCTCGAGGCGGCGCACCTGTCGTGGCTGCGCTTCGGCCACGGCCTGGTGCTGAGCTCGATCCTGTTCTGGACGGGCATCGCACTCCTCGTGATCGCGTGGATCCGGCTGGGCCGCGCCGCGCTCGGCGGCCGACTGGAGGTCCCGCAGGTCGCGGGCACCGTCGCCCTGTGGATCGCGCCGCTGCTGGTTGCCGTGCCCCTGTACTCGCGCGACGCCTACTCATACCTCGCGCAGGGCGCGCTGCTACGCGACGGCTTCGACCCGTACGTGGACGGCCCCGTCGTGAATCCCAACGGCCTGCTCGACGACGTGAGCGGCATCTGGACCACGACCACCGCGCCCTACGGGCCGCTGTTCATCCTCATCGCGAAGTGGGTTACGCAGCTGTGCGGCGACAACGTGCTGGCCGGCGTCATCGCACTGCGGCTGGCGATGCTGCCGGGGATCGCCCTCTCGGTGTGGGGCGTGACGAAGCTGGCCCGGCACTTCGGCGCGAAGCCCGCCGTCTCGCTGTGGTTCGCGGTGCTCAACCCGCTGGTGGTCGTGCACCTCGTGGGCGGGGTGCACAACGAGGCGCTCATGGTGGGCCTGATGGTCGCCGGGATCGCGCTGGTGCTCGACCGGCGGCACCTGATCGGGGTGGCGGTGATCGTGACCGCAGTCGCGGTGAAGGGCACCGCGGCGATCGCGCTCCCCTTCGTGGTGTGGATCTGGTTCCACCACCGGCGCGAGTCGAGCCCGCAGGAATCGGTTGTCAAGGCCTTCGGCACGGTGCTAGCTGCGTCAGTAGGGGCCTTCGTCGCGCTGTTCGCGGCGTTCACCGTGATAGCGGGCGTCGGGCTGGGCTGGATGACGGCGCTCGCCGGCTCGATCAAGATCATCAACTACATCACCCTGCCGACGGCGCTCGCGCAGATCACCGCATTCCTCGCCGCGCCGTTCACCGACCTGCACCTGGCACCGATCCTGGTGGTGACCCGCGCGGTGGGCATCGCGCTCCTGGCCATCACCCTGGTGGTGCTGTGGTGGCGGTTCCGGCAGAACGAGCAGCGCAACGTCATGGGCATCCTGCTGGGCCTGTTGGCCGTGTGCGTGCTCTCCCCCGCATCGCTGCCCTGGTACTACACGTGGCCGCTGGCCGTCGCGGGCGCGTTCACCTGGTCGCGACGCACGCTGGCGATCATCGCGGGCCTGTCCGTGTGGCTGATGGTCGTGTTCATGCCCACGGGATCCATCGGCTTGTACTCGCTGTGGAACGTCGCGCTCGCGGCGGCGCTGGGCGCGCTGGCCGGATGGTCGCTGTTGGGCCCGGACCCGCTCAAGGTGCGACCGAAGCTCGGCCTCGCACCCGCGGTGTAGACGCGCGCTCGAGCTCCACGCGAGCGGGCGGCAGGCGCAGGAACGGACCTACCCGGCCGGAAGTGGTGACGTGGAACGAGCCATGCAGTTTCGGCATACCACACCGGCGCCGGCCGGTCTCCCGGCGCTCGCGATCATCGAACGGATCGTCGCGGACATCGACGAGCTGAGCGCGCTGAGCGGGACCGCGCAGCAGTCCGTCACCATCAGCCGTACCGCCGGGGTCGGCCTACCCGACCATCTGGAGGGCAAGGTCACGCGATGGAACCGGGAACACGAGCTGCAGATCCACCAGGTCATCGTCGACGACCCGGTCGCGGCGCTGCGCTCCGGCGAGTCCGATCTCGCCGTCGCCCTGGTGACAGGGCCGCGACTCGAGGGGTTCGAGGCCGTTCCTGTGCGGGTGTGGTCCCGGGGTCGGCGGGTCGAACTCCTGAACCGGCCGGACCTGCGGTCGCAGGCCCGCGCGGTGGTCGACCACCTGTCGTAGACACGCGCGGTATGCGAAATCGACATACCCCACGTAGCAGAAATACACCCTGAACTGCACATATCCGGATATGCAACATCCGCATACCCTGCAGGGGCGAGCACACTCGACTTCGTTCCTCGGGAACGCAGAGACCCGCCGCGCCCGCGCCGGTCGGATCCGGCGTCGCTAGAAGGCCATCGACTGCGCGCGGCGGATCATCTCGCGCGCGGAGTCGGTGTGCAGCAGCTCGGCGGGGCAGTCGTTCAGGTCGTCCTGCGGCGCGAACAACCAGCGCAGGATCTCCTCCTCCTCGAAGCCGCCGTCGCGCAACACGCTGAGCAAGCCGGTGAAATGCTTGGCGATGGAGAAACGCCCGTCGACCTCGCCGAAGAACAGCCGAGGAATGTGGAAGTCGCCGCCGCGCCGGACGGCGATCAGCTCACCATCGCGCAGCAGCTGCAGAACCTTCGACTGCGACACGCCGAGGCCCTTCGCAACCGTGGCCAGGTTGTAGGTGGCGGTGCCCTCGGGCAGCAGATCGTCGCTGAGATAGGGGACGGAGCTCACGCTCACACTGTACCCAGCCCACGGATTCGGCCGATCCACCCCCGGGGTCGCTAGGCTGAACTGTCGATACCGCACGCACCGAGAGGACCCCGAGAAGGTGAACACCCCGCGCGACCCGCTGATCGGTGCCCGCATCGAGGGCCGCTACCGCATCGATGCGGTAATCGCGCGTGGCGGCATGTCCACCGTCTACATGGGCCTCGACCTGCGGCTCGACCGGCCCATCGCGATCAAGGTGATGGACCCGAAGTACGCGGCGGACGCCCAGTTCGTCTCCCGCTTCGAGTTCGAGGCGCGGGCCGTCGCCAAGCTCAAGGACCCCGGCCTCGTCGCCGTCTACGACCAGGGCGTTGACGGTGAGCTGGCCTTCCTCGTGATGGAACTGGTGACCGGCGGCACGCTGCGCGAGCTGCTCGGCGAGCGCGGACCCATGCCGCCGCACGCGGTGGCGGCGGTGATGGGCCCCGTCCTCACCGCGCTGGGCACCGCGCACCGCGCTGGCCTGGTGCACCGCGACGTGAAGCCGGAGAACGTTCTCATCTCCGACGGTGGCGAGGTCAAGGTCGCCGATTTCGGTCTCGTCCGGGCCATCGCGGCCGCGTCCGTGACCAGCTCGTCCGTGATCCTCGGCACCGCCGCTTACCTCTCGCCGGAGCAGGTCGAGTCCGGCAACGCCGACGCCCGCTCCGATGTCTACTCCAGCGGCATCCTCGTCTACGAACTGCTCACCGGCCAGGTGCCCTTCACCGGCGACACCGCGATCTCGCTGGCCTACCAGCGTCTACACAACGACGTGCCGCGGCCCGGCGCCGCGATCGCCGGGGTGCCGCCGGAGTTCGACGAGTTCGTCGCCCGCGCGACCGACCGCGATCCGGCGCGTCGCTACGTCGACGGCTTCGCCATGGCCGAGGCGCTCAGCGCGATCGCGGAGGACCTCGACCTGCCGCCGTTCACCGTGCCCGCGCCGCAGTCCAGCGCCGAGCAGCGCGCCGCCGCCGCGATGTATGCGCAGCGCGGCGAGCCCCTGATCCCCGCCGCGGCCGAGCCCACCGGCGCGCTCATCGCGGGACAACCCCTGCCCGGTTCCCCGCAGCCCGGCCAGGCGGTGCCGGGTGCGCCCGCGGTGCCGGCGCCCACCCTCGCGCAGCCGGCGGTGCCGCCGACCCCGGTGCAGCACACCCGCGCCGAGACCATGCACGAACCGCTGCCGTCCGAGACCGCGGCGCAGCCCTGGTCGCCGCCGCGGAAGAGCCGCGCGAAGTCGTGGGTCATCGTCGCGCTCATCGCCGTCGTCTCGCTGTTGCTCGCCGTCGGCGGCTGGTGGCTGGCGTCCGGCCAGTACACGACGGTGCCCAACGTGACGGGCATGGACCGCGCCGCGGCGGAGAAATCGATCAAGGACGCGGGCCTCGACGTCGAGCTGGCCGGCACGTACAGCAACGACATCACCGAGGACACCATCACTGGACTCGACCCGTCCGCGGGCAGCCGCATCAGCCGCTTCGGCACCGTCACCATCGAGTACTCGCGAGGCCGGCCCACCGTCCCCCAGTTCCGCCCCGGCGACAGCCCGGAGAACGTCGAGAAGCAGCTGCGCGACAGCGGCCTGGTGCCCAAACGCGGCCCCGCGCAGTTCAGCCGGGACATCGCCCAGGGCGGCGTCATCGGCCTCTCCCCCACGCCCGGCACCCGCGTCTCCGTCGGCGCGACGGTGACCGTGGTCGCCTCCGCCGGCAACCAACCCGTCGACATCCCCGACGTGCGCGGTAAAACCCCTGAGGAGGCCACGGCGCTGCTGCGCTCGGCGGGCCTTACGGTCAAGGAGACCCAGCAGCAGTTCGACTCCAGCACCGAGGCCGGGAAGGTCTTCGGCACGGACCCGTCGGGTCAGGTCAACAAGGGCGGCAGCGTGACACTCCTCGTCTCGAACGCGCTGACAGTGCCCGACGTGATCGGCAAGACCTCCACCGAGGCGCAGCAGCTGCTGCAGCGCGCGGGCCTGGTCGCCGAGTTCACGGGCGAGACCGGCTCGGGCTCGGTAGTCACCTCCACCAGCCCGCCCGCGGGCGGCCGCGTGGACCCGTCGAACAAGCGCGTCACCGTCACCATGGCCTCCCGGGTGACCGTCCCGTCGGTGACCGGAATGAACGTGGGCCAGGCCCGTTCCGTCCTGCAGGACGCCGGCCTGCAGGTCAAGGTCAACGGCATCTTCGCCTCCGACAAGTCGCAGGTCATCTGGCAGGACCCGGGCGGAGGCACGCGCGTGCAGGCCGGGTCGACGGTGACCATCACGGCCCTGCCGTGACGCGCGGGGACCATCGATGAGCACACCCGCACCGTTCGAGCCCGGCTTCATCCCCGACGCCGCGACGCTGGCGCAGGCGCGCCGCATGCGCGACGAGCTGACGCGCTTCCTCATGGAGTACCAGTTCGCCGTGAAAGAGGTGCTGACCAAGGTCACGATCCTCCGCGAGGAGTTCCTGCAGCTGCACCGGTACAACCCCATCGAGCACGTCACCTCGCGGATCAAGAAGCCCGAGAGCATTGTCAAGAAGGTCGCGCGCCGTGGCATCGCACCCGAGCTGCCGCTGATCCGCGAGGCGATCACCGACATCGCCGGCATCCGGATCACGTGCAGTTTCATCGCCGACACCTACCGGATCCTGGACACCATCACCGCGCAGAACGACGTGCGCGTCGTCGTGGTCAAGGACTACATCGCGGCGCCGAAGCCCAACGGCTACAAGAGCCTCCACGCGATCGTCGAGATCCCCGTCTTCCTCTCCACCGGACCCGTGCACGTGCCCGTCGAACTGCAGATCCGCACCATCGCGATGGACTTCTGGGCCAGCCTGGAGCACAAGATCTTCTACAAGTACGACGGTGCCGTCCCCGCCCACCTGCAGGACGAGCTGTCCGCGGCCGCAGCCGTCGCCGAGCAGCTGGACCGGCGCATGGAGCAGCTGCACACGCAGGTGCACGGGGAGCACGACGCCGCCGTCGCGGCCGACCGCGACGCCGCGGAGACGGAGCTCGCGGGCGACGAGCTGCTCGGCCGACTGCTCAAGCTCGCCCAGCGCGCGGACTGAACCCCGGCGCCGTCGCGGGCAGCCCGCTAGCGTGGGCGCCATGAACCGGACCTCCGTCCTCAGCCGCGCGATCGCCCTCGCCGCAGTCGCCGCGGTCACCCTCGTGGGTTGCACCTCGAACTCCTCCGACGGTGCGCCGACGTCCTCGGCGGCGTCCTCGTCCAGCGCCGCCCGCGGGGTCGCGAGCCAGGTGTCGGCGCTGCTCGCGGAGGCGAAGGACGCCTTCGACAACCCCACCCGCACGTCGACCGCGGGCAACACCGACAAGACCGTCGACAACATGACGATCGTCGAGCAGAAGCTGCTGGAGGCCTCCGCGCTGGCGCCGTACCGCGCGGACCTGCTGTTCAGCGCGGCATCGGCGCGGATCGCCCAGAAGAACGTCCCCGGCGCCCTGGAGCTGTACCGCCGGGTCCTCGCGTTCGCGCCGGACGACGACGATGCGCACACCTACCTCGCTGTGTGGAACCGCTTCCTCGGCGACGCCGCGGGCTCGGCCGCGGAGGTCGAGCAGCTGCGCCGGGTCGCGCCCGACCGGGTCCCCGAGATCGAGGCGCTGTTCGCCGCGATCGATCAGGCGGTCGCGTCCACCCTGACCGACTCGTCGCCGCGGATCGCCCCGCCGAACACGGGGATCGTCGTGCTCGGCTACGCGCTGAAGAAAGACGGCACGATGGACGCTCCCCTCCTGCAGCGCCTGGAGAAGACCCTGGAGGTGGCGCGCGCCCTGCCAGCGGCGCCGATCGTGGTGACCGGCGGCGTGGAACAGGCCGGGAAGACGGAGGGCGCGCTGATGAAGAACTGGCTCGTGGAGCGCGGCGTCGACGCCGCGCGGATCACCGACGAGAACTTCGCCCGCACCACCGTCGAGAACGCGTTGTACAGCTCGTACGTGCTCGCGACGAAGCGCGTCGACCACGCGATTCTGGTGAGCTCGGCGAGCCACGTGCGGCGCGGCACCGTCGACCTGAAGCTGGCGGCGCGGGAGAACCTGCCCGCCACCTTCACCGTGAGTTCCGTGGCGGCCGTGGACAAGCCGCTCGCCGACCTGGCGACGCCGTCCACGGACGAGCTGCGCAGCATCTACCGCGACGCGCTGAGCACGATCGGCCTGTGGAGCTACCGCAGCGCGCCGCTGCTGCAGCGCTAGCTAGCCGCGGAGCACGCCCCGCAGGTCGTCGAGGACGGCCGGGTTCTCGATGGTCGACGGGACGGCCTCGTCGCGCCCCTCGGCGATGGCGCGCATGCTGCGCCGAAGGATCTTGCCGGAGCGCGTCTTCGGCAGCGCCGCGACGATCGCGACCTCCTTGAGCGCGGCGACGGCGCCGATGGTCTCCCGCACCCGCTGAACGATCTCGGCGCGTACCGCGTCGTGGTGCCAGTCGCCGCCGGCCTTGAGCGCCACCAGCGCCCGCGGCACCTGGCCCTTGAGCTGGTCCGCCACGCCGATCACCGCGCACTCCGCGACCGCCGGGTGCCCGGCGATCGCCGCCTCCAGCGCGCCGGTCGAGAGCCGGTGTCCCGCCACGTTGATCACGTCGTCCGTGCGGCCCATGACGAAGAGGTAGCCGTCCTCGTCGAAGTAGCCACCGTCACCGGTGAGGTAGTTGCCGGGAAAGGTGCTCAGGTAGGAGTCGATGTAGCGCTCGTCGGCGCCCCACAGCGTCGGCAGTGTGCCGGGCGGCAGCGGCAGCGAGATCACCACAGCGCCTTCGCCTCCTGCCGGAACGTCTTGCCCGGCGTCGTCGACGATCCGCACCCCGAACCCGGGCACCGGGACGGTGGCGCTGCCCGGCTTGACCGGCATCGGCTCCACGCCGCGCAGGTTCGCCGCGATCGGCCATCCGGTCTCGGTCTGCCACCAGTGGTCGATCACCGGCACCCCGAGCTTCTCCGCCGCCCATTCGTACGTGTCCGGATCCAGCCGCTCCCCCGCCATGAACAGGGTGCGCAGGCTGGAGACGTCGGAGCGCGTGAGGAACTCGGCGTCCGGATCCTCCTTGCGGATGGCGCGGAGCGCGGTCGGGGCGGTGAACAGGTTGCTCACGCCGTGCCGCTCGATCACGCGCCAGAAGGCGCCCGCGTCGGGGGTGCCGACGGGCTTGCCCTCGTACACGACCGTCGTGGCGCCGATCAGCAGCGGCGCGTAGACGATGTAGCTGTGGCCGACGACCCAGCCCACGTCGGACGCCGTCCACCACACCTCCCCCGGGTGCGCGTCGTAGATCGCCCGCATCGAGTACGCCAGCGCCACCGCGTGGCCGCCGTTGTCGCGCACCACGCCCTTCGGCTTCCCCGTGGTGCCGGACGTGTAGAGGATGTACAGCGGGTCCGTCGCCCGCACCGCGACCGGTTCGGCGGGCTGCGCCGCCGACTCCGCCGCGGCCCAATCATGATCGCGCGGGCCCAGTTCCGCCGTCAGTTGCGGGCGCTGCCACACCACGACCGTGTCGGGCTTCGCCGTCGCCGCGTCGATGGCCGCGTGCACGATCGGCAGGTACGGCAGCACCTTGGAGCCCTCGAGTCCGCACGACGCGGTGACGATGGCCTTCGGCTGCGCGTCGTCGAGCCGTGCAGCCAGCTCCGGCGCCGCGAAGCCGCCGAAGACCACCGAGTGCACCGCCCCGATCCGCGCGCACGCCAGCATCGCGACCACGGCCTCGGTGATCATCGGCAGGTAGACCACGACGCGGTCGCCCTTGCGCACGCCGAGGCCGGTCAGCACGCCCGCGAACCTCGCGACCCGCTCCAGCAGCTGCGCGTAGGTGAGCGTCTGCACCTCGCCCGTGATCGCGGAGTCGTGGATCACCGCGGGCTGATCGCCGCGCCCGGCGGCGACGTGCCGGTCCACCGCGTTCACGCAGGTGTTCAGCTCCGCGTCCGGGAACCACCGGTACAGCGGCGCGTCCGCGTCGTCGAGGACCCGCGACGGTGGGACGATCCAGTCGATCGCGGCGGCCTGCTCGGCCCAGAACCCCTCGGGATCGGACATGCTGCGGCGGTACTCGTCGGCGTAGGCACCCATACCCGCATGGTCCCAGGACTCTGGCGGCACGGTCAGGAGATTCCCCCGATTGTGGCCCGCGTCCTCCCGGTTCCGCGTCGCCGGAACGGCAAGCGCCGGCACGCCGCCCTTGCTAGCCTCGACCCAGCAGTGGTTCCGGGTGCACCTGGGAATGGATGATGCTATGACACACACTGATTCCCCTTCGTCCCGGAGGTGCGCGGCGGACGTCATGCCCGCCGAGGACCTCCGCGCCATCGAGCGGTCCGACTCAGTCCGGTCGCTCCTGACGATCCGGTTCCACGGCGGCCTGGTGGGCGTCCTCCTGCCGGTGGCGCTGATCGCAGTCGACTTCCTCGCCCTCGGTGAGGGCTGCCTCCGCGTGCGCGACTCGCTGAGCGCGTACTACCACTCCGGCGCGCGTGACGTCTTCGTCATCGGGCTCGGCATCGTCGGCTTCCTGCTGTTCTCGTACAAGCTCAACCGGCGATCGGTGGCGAACGCGGCGAGCACTGTGGCTGGCGCCTCCGCCGTGCTCGTAGCGGTCTTCCCTACGAAACTGCCCGACCCGATCCCCACCGGTGAATGCGGCGCGGGATCGGCGCTCCCCCTGCCCACTCCCCTCCAGCAGCGGCTGCCCTTCGACACCTCGGTCGTGCACCTGAGCGCCGCGGCCGTCGTGTTCGGCATGTTCGTCCTCATGTGCGTGCTGACGGCGGTGCACGACCGCCGCAACCCATTCCTGCGGCCGGCGGTCGCCCCGGCCGGGAGCGGGCGGCTCACGCGCTTCCTCGCGCAGGTGTCGAACTGCCTCGGTTGGCGGTTCCACCTCGGGTGCGCGCTGACCATCGTCGTGATCGGCGGCCTGTGCCTGCTCGCGTCGAGGACGCACACGACGCTGCCCCTGCACTTCGGTCCGCTGTGGGTGGCCGAGGTCGTCGGCATCTTCGCGTTCTCGGCGTCGTGGTTCGTCAAGGGCCTCGACGACATGTTCTTCCGCCGCGAGCCGTGGTCGCGGCGGGAGATGTCCGACATCCGGATAGCCGTCGCGCGCGGCGAGTCCCTCACCGTGACGCCCGGCGTCGGCGACGGGCTCCCGGCGGGCGAATCCGCCGTCCGGGAGCTCCGCTACACCGTGTGATCAGCCGCGGAGCATCTCAGCGACCAGGAACGCCAACTCCAGCGACTGCTGGGTGTTCAGGCGCGGATCGCAGGCGGTCTCGTAGCGGCCCGCGAGGTCGGCGTCGGAGATGTCCTGCGCGCCGCCGAGGCACTCGGTGACGTTCTCGCCCGTGAGCTCCACGTGCACGCCACCCGGGTGCGAGCCGATCGCGCGGTGCACCTCGAAGAAGCCCTGCACCTCGTCGACGATGCGGTCGAAGTGGCGGGTCTTGTAGCCCGTCGACGACTCGTGGGTGTTGCCGTGCATCGGGTCGCACTGCCAGATCACCTTGTGGCCCGTCGCCTCGACGGCCTCGACGATGGGCGGCAGCGCGGTGCGCACGTTGCCGTTGCCCATGCGGGAGATCAGGGTGAGCCGGCCCGGCTTGTTGTGCGGGTCCAGCTTCTTGACGTACTCGACCGCCAGCTCGGGCGTGGTCGTCGGGCCGATCTTCACGCCGATCGGGTTCTGGATCAGCTCCATCAGGGCGATGTGAGCACCGTCGAGCTGGCGGGTGCGCTCCCCGACCCAGAGGAAGTGCGCCGACAGGTTGTAGAGCACCTGCTGGGCCTCGGGGTCCTCCGGGTTGTCGGCCAGGCGCAGCAGGCCGCGCTCGTAGTCGAGAACCAGCGCCTCGTGGCTGGAGAAGATGGTGGCGGACTTGAGGTTCCGGTCCTCCACGCCGCACGCGGCCATGAACCGCAGGCCGCCGTCGATCTCGGCGGCGAGCGCCTCGTACCGGGCGCCGGCAGGCGAGTTCGCGACGAACTCGCGGTTCCACTCGTGCACCTTGTGCAGGTCGGCCATGCCCGATCCGGTCACGGCGCGCACCAGGTTCATCGCCGCGCTCGCGTTGGCGTAGGCGCGGATCAGGCGCGACGGGTCGTGCTTGCGGACGGCCTCCTCGGGCGGGAAGCCGTTGACCATGTCGCCGCGGTAGCTGGTCAGGCCCAGCGAGTCGGTGTCCGAGGAGCGCGGCTTGGCGTACTGACCGGCGATGCGCGCGACCTTGACCACCGGCATCGAGGCACCGTAGGTCAGCGCGACCGCCATCTGCAGCAGCGTGCGGATGTTCGCGGCGATGTGCGGCTCGGTGTTGTCGACGAAGGTCTCGGCGCAGTCGCCGCCCTGCAGCAGGAAGGCGCGGCCCAGGGCGACCTCCGCCAGCTGGTCCTGCAACGACTGGATCTCCGGCGGCACGGTGATCGGCGGCACCGACTCGAGCACCGTGCGCATCGCGTCCGCCTGCTCCCGCGGCCAGCTCGGCTGCTGCAGCGCCGGCTTGGCCAGCGCGGCGTCGAGGCGCTCGCGCAGGTCACCCGGGAGCGCCGGGAGCTTGGGGAGGGTATCGATGGGGACGTCGACGGTCCAGTTCACTGCCACGTGAGCAAGATTACGCCGGGCTATCCGCCGGTGATCGCCCGGTACTTGGCGAGGTTGTGCCGGGCGTCCGCGAGCGCGTCGTGCGCGTCCGACGGTGCTGCGGGCAGGTGCGGTCGCCCCTGCTCGTCCCACAACTGCTTGAGTTCGCGGGTGAATCGCGGCATGGACCGCGGCAGCGCCGTCATCGGCCCCCAGAGCTGGCACAGCGCTACGTGGTCGTAGGCGGCGACCCATGCCCACAGCTCGATGTCGCCGGGGCCCGCGGTGAGGAAGTCGAGCACGCCGTCGCGGATCGCGGCCCGGGACTGCCACGACTTGCTCGCGGGAGGCGGCAGCTTGGGCAGCACATTGGCGCGCACCCACGGCCCGGCGCGCTCCGGGTCGAACTCGGTGGAGACCGCGTAGAACTCCCGCCCGTCCTCGCCGACGATGCCGATCGAGACCAGGTCTATGACCCTGCCGTCCTCAATGAATTCCAGGTCATAGAAGTAGCGCATGGGCAGTCAGGCTACGCGGCGCCGGCCTCGCGCTCCTCGCCCGGGACGACGACGCCGTCCTTCACGTCCTGCGCGTAGACGTCGACGTAGGCCTGGCCGGAGAGCTTCATCAGCTCGTACATGACCTCGTCGGTGATGGCCCGCTCGATGAACCGGTTGCCGGACATGCCCTCGAACCGGGAGAAGTCCAGCGGCTTCCCGATGCGGATCTGCACTTTCGTCGGGTGCGGCAACGTGGAGCCGGGCGGGTTGAACTTCTCGGTGTCGACCATCGCGACGGGGATGATCGGGGCGCCGGTGTCCAGCGCCATGCGGGCCATGCCCGTCTTGCCCTTGTACAGCCGGCCGTCGGGGCTGCGCGTTCCCTCCGGGTACAGGCCGAGGAGCTGGCCGTCCTGGAGCGCGCCGACGCCGGCGTTGAGCGCGTCCTGCGCCGCGCTCGCGCTGCCGCGCTTGATCGGGATGCAACCGACGGAGGAGAAGAACCACCTCTTGAAGACGCCTTTGAGTCCCTTACCGGTGAAGTACTCGCTCTTCGCGAGGAACTTGATGGGCCGGGGCACCATGAGCGGCAGGAAGAACGAGTCCATCACCGCGAGGTGATTGCTCGCAAGGATCGCGGCTCCGTCCTTGGGCAGGTTCTCGACGCCGACCACGCGCGGGCGCCCCAGCAGGCGCAGTACCGGTCCGATAAGGACCCATTTGAAGACAATCCACCACATGTCGCCCAGCTCTCACTCCGCAGCCCGTCGTGCTGCGGCTCACTCTACCGACGATGCCCACCGGCTGCGGGTCAGAGCACCTGCGAAAGGAAGGCACGCAGCCGCTCGCTCTCGGCGTCCTCGAACAGCTTCTCAGGCGTGCCGGCCTCTACGACCCTGCCGGCGTCCATGAAAACGACGTTATCGGAGACGGTGCGGGCGTAGCCCATCTCGTGGGTCACGACCACCATCGTCATCCCCTCGGCCGAGCACTCAGTCATGAGGGCGAGGATGCCCTTGACCAGCTCGGGGTCCAGGGCCGAGGTGGCCTCGTCGAAGAACATCACCTGCGGGCGCATGGCCAAGGCCCGGGCGATGGCGACGCGCTGCTGCTGGCCGCCCGAGAGGCTCGACGGCCGCGCGTCCGCCTTCGCCCGCAGCCCCACGACCTCGAGCTCGGCGAGCGCGAGGTCACGCGCCTCGTCGGCGCTCAGGCCCCGGAGCTTGCGCGGGCCGAGCGCGACGTTGTCCACCACCGACTTGTGCGGGAACAGGTTGAACTGCTGGAAGACCATACCGATGCGGCGGCGCAATTCGTCCGGGTCGTCCTTGAGCACCGAGCGCCCGTCGAGCAGGATGTCGCCCGACTGCGGCTCGTGCAGCCGGTTCAGGACTCGCAGAAGGGTGGACTTGCCGGAACCCGACGGCCCGATCACCGTCGTCGTGGTTCCGGCGGGCACGTCGATGTCCACGCCCCGGAGCACGTGGTTGGCACCGAATGCGAGGTGCAGGTCCTTGCCTGCGAGGGAGACGGGGACGATCGGCGTCTTGCCCGGCACGGCGGGCGCGGTGGCCGTCGTGGAGGGCTCGGCAGCGGAGGGAGTCGGATTCTCGGTCACGGCGGTCAGCCCTTCTCGGCGGCGAGGTCGAGTTCGGCGGGAGCCTGTTCCCGCTTGCCCGATCGGAGCCGCGTGTCGATGTAGTTCACCAGGTGCGTCAGCGGCACCGTCAGGACGAGGTAGAACAGGCCCGCGGCAACCAGCGGCGACAGGTTGCCGGTGTTGGCGTTGAGGTCACGGCCGACGGCGAACAGCTCGCGCTGCGAGGCCAGCAAGCCGAGGAAGTAGATCAGCGAGCTGTCCTTGATCAGCGAGATGAACTGGTTCATCAGCGCCGGGAGCACCCGTCGGACGCCCTGGGGGATGATCACGAGCGACATCGACTGCCGGTAGCTGAAGCCGATGGCTCGCGAAGCCTCCATCTGGCCCGCCTCGACCGACTGGATGCCGGAGCGGAAGATCTCGCCGATGTACGCCGCGGCCAGGAGACCAAGGGCGATCGCGCCGAGCCAGTACGGGTTGTTGCCCGTCACGTCTTTGACGATCGGCCCGATGCCGAGACCGAAGAGCAGGATCACGACCACGGCGGGGAGGCCGCGGAAGACGTCGGTGTACACCCGGGCGGGCCACCGCAGCCAGCGCGTGCGGGAGATGCCGGCCACTGCCAGGAGCAGGCCGATCACGGTGCCGATCAGGCCGGAAACGATCGCCAGGATCAGTGTGTTCGGCAGGCCCGTCTTGAGCAGGTACGGGAAGGCCTCGCGGTAGAGGCTCCAGTTGAAGAAGGTCTCGCCCAGCTGCGCGAAGGTCCCCTTCTGCTCGACCGAGGACGCCGCGGGCTTGTCCTTGGCGTTCGCCGCGGCGATCGCCGCGAAATCGGGCAGCTGCGGCGCGGGCGCCGCCTTCGAACCGGGCTTCCACCCCTTCGGCATCTCCCGCGGCGCCCAATCCGTGTACAGCGTGGCGTAGGTGCCGTCGGCGATGATCGCGTCCAGCCCCGAGTTCAGGGCGTCGAGCAGCGGCTGGTTGCCCTTCGCCACGGCCCAGCCCACGAAGTTGTTCACCGAGAAGGTGTTCTCCACGATGGCCGTGCCGTCGCTCGGCTTGACCTGGCCGTCTGCCTGCGCCGACGGTGCGATCCACGCGTCGATCTGTCCTGATCGCAGGTTCGCGTAGGCGGTCGCGTAATCGGGATACTTCACCGGCTCGAGCTTCAGGACGTTCGTGACGTACTCGTCCTGCACCGTTCCCTGCACGACGCCGATGCGGTTCCCGGCCGCGAGGTCGCTGAAGCTCGTGATCGGCGAGCCCGTCTTGACCACCAGAGAGAAGTAGCCGAAGTCGTAGCCGTTGGTGAACGCGACCGTCTGCCGGCGGGCGTCGGTGGTCGTGATCGACGAGGAGCCCACGTCGTAGCGCTTGGTGGCGACGGCCGAGAGCAGGCCGGAGAACTCCGTGCCCGAGAACTCGATCTTCAGGCCGAGCTTCTGCGCGATGGCCTTGAGGAGCTCATTGTCGAAGCCCGTGTACTGGCCCGTGGCCTGATTCAGGCAGATACTCGGCGGCGCGTCGCCCAGCGTCCCGACGGTGATCGTGTCGGGCTTGATCAGCCCCAGCGCGTTCCGGTCGATCGACTCCAGCGGCACGACACCCGGCGTGGTGTACCGGTCGACGTCCTGCGTTCCCGCTGCCGCGAGGTTGAGCGGCGCCGCCGATGCGGACGCCTCACCCGGCGGAGCACACTTCCCGGGGTCGGGCGCGGCGGAGGCGACACCCGCCGGGGAGACCAACGCGAGGAGCAGTCCGAGCAGCGGAATCACCGCGAGCCACCGGAACCCGCGGGACGTTCTGAGTGCAGTCACGCGGGAACCCTACGGGGTGATCGTTCCGGAGACGAGGGTCTGGATCATTCCTGATCGCAATCCAGGGTGCCGTCAGCAGGTGACGGCGTCCCGCGCGAGCGCCGCGGCGCCGAGCATACCTGCGCGTTCGCCCAGCTCCGTGGCGCGGATACGGGCCTTGCGGCGGTACTTGCCACCGGTGAGCTGCCGCGCGTAATGATCCCGGGCGTCGTCGAGGAACAGCCGCGACGAGGCGCCCACGCCGCCGGAGAGCACGATGAGGTCCGGGTCGAAGACGTCGCTGACCATCGCCAGGCCCACACCGAGCCAGCGGGCGAGCTCGCCCACCGCCTCCTGCGCGACGGGGTCGCCGGCCTCCGCGGCGGCGGCGACCTTGCGCCCCGTCAGCGAGCCCGGGTCGTCGGACAGTTCCCGGGCGAGCACCACGCCACGCGATCCAGAACCGCCCATCAGGTCGATCGCGGTCTCCACCAAGGCGGTTCCGCTGCAGTAGCGCTCCCAGCAGCCCCGTTTCCCGCATTCGCACGGCCGACCGTCGGGCACCACCTGCAGGTGGCCGAGTTCCGGCGCGACCCCGTAGGCCCCGCGGTAGATCTCGCCGTCGATGAGCAGGCCCGCGCCGATGCCTGTGCCGAGCGCGACGACGCACGTGACGCGCGACTGCCGCGCCGGACCGTGGACGAACTCGGCCCATGCCGCCGAGTTCGCGTCATGCTCCATGACCACAGGCAGGCCGATCCGCTCGGCCATCTCGGCGGGCACCGCGGCGTCGCGCCACGGCAGGTGCGGCGCGAACGCCACCGTCCGGCGCGTCGGGTCCAGGAAGCCGGCGACGGCCAGGCCCACGGCCTTCACGTCGTGCTCCACGCACAGCTCCTGGACCACGCGGTCCAGGCAACGTTCCAGGGCGCGGGCGCTGCGTGGGGTCTCCGCCCGTGCCGTGTCGACGACGGTGCCGTCGTCCGTCACGACCCCCGCGCGGACCGAGGTGCCGCCGATGTCGATGCCGATCGTCAACGTCATGTGGTGGAGTCCTCCTCGGAGGAGTTGAGCCGGACGTCGATGCGCTCGTACCCGCTCGCCTGCGACGAGGGAGCGGGGGGCTCGGCGGCGGGGGCCTCGGGTGCGACGCGGCTCTCGCCGCCGACGGAGGCGAAGTAGTCAGCAGCCACGGCTGCCGCGGCGATCCGCGCGCTGTCCAGCAGTTCCTCGGCGAGCCGCAGCAGGTCGGCCAGCACCTCGTCGGCGAACTGGCCGAAAGACTTCGAGGCCTCGGCGGCGAAGGGCTCGATATGGCGGCCCACGGCGCCGCGAAGCGCGCACAGCCGGCACGCGCCGGGTGCGCCCTCGGGGTGTGCGGCGTGCTCGGCGAGGGCCGCTGCGATCCACGGCCGGGCGGTCTCGAACAGGCGCGCCGCGGAGGCGAGGAACTCGTCGGAGGGATCAGGGCTCGGATCAGCCACGGGGCCACACCTCCGGATCGGGGACGAAGGTCACGCGCAACTCCCCTTCCTCGTATGTGGCGCCCGCAACGATGCAGCGGCGCAACACAGACGGTAGCCGGATCCGTCTCCGCACACCCTGGGCTTCGACGACGACGTCCTCCTCGACGCGACCCAGGCCGATCGTCGCGGGGTCGACCAGCGGTAGCGCGACCGACCACCCGTAGCGTGCGTCGAGGCCCGTGCCGCCGATTGCGCGCACCTCCGGCACGGGCACGACCGCGGACGCGGCATCGAGGATCGCGTCCGCGTCCCAGTCCACCGCGGCGGCGGCGGCCAGCGTCAGGACGGGCTCGAACGCCTCAGCCGCCTCGACGACGGCGCGGTCGAGCACCGTCGCCACCTCGGCGAGGGCCTCCCGCGCGTCGTCCTGCGCAGCAACCCGCGACCGGACGAGTCGCACCGCAGGGTGCGGCAGGTCCAGCGCGAACCGGTCATCGACCGTGATGAGCCGGTTGAGCACGAGCGCGACGGGGCGCAGTCCGAGTACCTCGAGCGCGGCCAGCTCCTCCCGGGCGCGGGCCGGGCGGCCGGGATCGCCGGTCACGACGTGCACCAGCTCGAACGCTGATCGGTCGGCGACGAACGCCGCCAGCTGATCGGCGAGTCCCGCGAGCGGCTCGGCGAGCAGCAGCGCGGCGAGCGCGCCCGCGGCGGGGCCGGCCGCCGGTCCGGAGAGCCGGACGTGCCGCGGCCACACGCGCTCCAGGTAGGCGGCCAGCGACGACGGGGCCGTGAGCAGGGAGACGAGGCCGTCGAAGGCCGGTCCGTCGACGACGACGGTGCCGTACGCGCCCGACTCCACGTGCCCCCGGATCGCGCGGAGCACCAGGACGTGCTCGGCGTCGGCGAGGCCCGTCAGCTCGGGCGGCTCGAGCGCGAACGGGTCGAACCCGGACGCCCCGGCATCGGCGCCGGCGGCGAGCCCCCGACCGGCGCGGACGGTGGCGGACAGGCTTGCCCACCACTGCGCAAGCAACTCGACGGGATTGAGATGGACCTGGTCGAACGGCCCCGTTCCGTCGGCCAGGAGCGGATCGACGACCCGCCCGACGGTGACGAGCAAGGTGCGGCTGCGGCCCGCGGCACGGGCGGCCAGTGCCGTCGCCAGGACCGTCCGGCCCGCTCCCCCGGCCCCGGACACCAGCAGCAGGCGGGTCGCGGTGCCCTCCCCGGACATCAGGATTGTGCCGCCGACTCGCCCTCGACGTGGCGCCTGAGCTCCTTCAGGGCGGTATCGGTGATCGCCTTCTCCGCCTTACGGCGGAGCATCCCGAGCATCGGGATCTGCAGGGTCACCTCGAGGGTGTACGTCACGGTGGTGCCGGCACCGTCGGCGGTCGGAGTCAGGTCGTACCGGCCGTGCTGGGTGCTCTGCAGCGTGCTCGCCGCGAGGTCCCACTCGACAGACCGGCCGCCGGGCGCCCAGCGGTACTCGAGCTCATAGGTATCGCGGAGGAAGCCCTCCTCCAGCACGAACCGCACGCGCCGCGGCAGCCCGTCCTCCGTGGTCTCGAGAACGGTGACTTCACGCGCCGCCGAGACCCACTCGGGATAGCGGTCGAAGGCGGAGATCGCGGCCATGATCCGCTCCGGCGGCGCCGCGATGACGATCGATTCGCGGGTGCGCTCCGCGTCAGACACGCTCCACCTCCCCGACGGCGGGGCCGCCCAGGATGCGGCCGTTCTCGGCGGTGAACTTCACGTCGAACATGACGTCGTGCCCACGGACCCGGCGCTCGCGCACGTCGGCGACGATCTGCTCGGGGGTCATGGGCGCCTTCGGCTCGGCGTGCAGGAAGTAGTGCAGCAGGCTCCCGTCGAGATGCGGCTCGATCCAGAACTCCGAGGTCCCGGTGACGGGACCGTCGACCTTCCAGCGGATCCCGAGATCGCCCCGGTCCTCCGTGACGGTCATCCGCAGGTCGGGGAACCAGCCGCGCCACCGCTGCGCGCCCGCCATCGCGGCGGCCACGGCACTCGGGTGGGCGGCGACGAACGCGACGTCGGCCACTTGGATGGTGCTCACCTCCTAAGCTTCACACATCCGGCTGCGGGACGGACGGTGCCGGGTCGGTTCGGGCCCGGAACGCGCCCCGAGCAGCGGTGTAAGGTTCACCACAACACCACCGTTTGCGACCCGGAGGATTCGTGCGCGAGATCAGCGTTCCCGCCAACTACACCATCGACCCCTCGGCCTCCACGGTCGATGTCGTCTTCGATGTGGCCCGCACGGACCCGGACAGCGTCCGGATCAAGCGCCTGATCGCAGGTACCTGGGAGCCGGTGACCTCGAAGCAGTACGAGCAGGAGATCCTCGGCGTCGCCAAGGGCCTCGTGGCGCAGGGCGTGAAGCCGGGCGACCGCGTCGCGCTGGTCTCGTCCACCCGGTACGAGTGGCCGCTCATCGACTTCGCGATCTGGGCCGTCGGCGCCGTGACCGTGCCGGTGTACGAGACGAGCTCGTCGGGCCAGATCGACTGGATCCTCGAGGATTCCGACGCGGTCCTCATGGTCATCGAGGGCGCCAAGCAGGCCGCCGAGGTCGCGGAGCTGAAGGGCCTGCACAACGTCCAGCGCGTCCTGCAGATCGACCCCGCCGACGGTGACCCGGGCGCCGTCGCGACGCTGACCGCCGAGGGCGCGGAGATCACCGAGGACCAGGTCCACGCGGGCCGCGCCGACGTCAAGGCCGAGGACCTCGCGACGCTGATCTACACCTCCGGCACGACCGGCCGCCCCAAGGGCTGCGAGCTGACCCACTCCAACCTCATGAGTGAGGCCGAGGCGATCCTCAGCTCTCCGTTCGGCGATGCGATCCGCGGCGGCTCCAACGTGATGTTCCTGCCGCTCGCCCACGTGCTCGCCCGCGCCGTCAACATCGCCTGTTTCAAGGGCGGCGCGCTGGTCGGCCACTTCAACGACACCAAGAACCTGGTGCCGCAGTTCTCCATCTTCCAGCCGACGCTGATCCTCTCGGTCCCGCGCGTCTTCGAGAAGGTCTACGCCTCGGCGCAGCAGAGTGCCGTGGACGGCGGCAAGGGCAAGATCTTCGACGCAGCCGTGCAGACCGCGATCGAGTACAGCCAGGCGCAGGACACCGGCGGCGCGGGCCTGATCCTCAAGGCGAAGCACACCCTCTTCGACAAGCTGGTCTACGGCAAGCTCAAGGCCGCGCTGGGCGGGAACTGCAAGGTCGCGATCTCGGGCGGCGCTCCCCTGGGCGCGCGGCTCGGTCACTTCTTCCGCGGCGTGGGCGTCACCGTCATGGAGGGCTACGGCCTCACCGAGACCACCGCGGCGATCACCGTGAACGTCGCGGGCGCGCAGAAGATCGGCACCGTCGGGCGGCCGCTGGCAGGTCAGGCCGCGAAGATCGCCGAGGACGGCGAGATCCTGCTCAAGGGCTCCGTCGTCTTCCGCGGTTACTGGCACAACGAGGAGGCCACCAAGGCCGCGATCGAGGACGGCTGGTTCCACACCGGCGACCTGGGTTCGATCGACGAGGACGGCTACCTGTCGATCACCGGCCGCAAGAAGGAGCTGATCGTGACCGCGGGCGGCAAGAACGTCTCCCCCGCCGGTCTCGAGGACGCGCTGCGCAGCAACCCGCTGATCTCGCAGGCCATGGTCGTCGGCGACGCGCAGCCGTTCATCGCGGCCCTGGTCACCATCGACCCGGAGGCCTTCCCGCAGTGGAAGGCCGCGAACGGCAAGCCGGAGTCGGCCACCGTCACGGACCTGCGCAACGATCCCGACCTGCTGGCCGAGATCAACAAGGCCGTGGCGGCCGCCAACGAGACCGTCTCCAAGGCCGAGGCGATCAAGAAGGTGCGCATCCTGCCCGAGGACTTCTCGGAGGAGACCGGCGAGATGACCCCGACCATGAAGGTCAAGCGCAACGTCGTCTCGCAGAAGTACGCCGACGACATCGCCGAGCTGTACGCGAAGTAACGCCCACTCGAACACAGAACCGCCGCACCGGATCCCGGTGCGGCGGTTCTGTTCTTCTGTCCGATGGTCCGCGGATCAGTACGGATTGAGCAGGGTCTGCAGACGGTGGCCCAGGCGGCGCCAGTCGAAGTGCTCAGCCACCAGCTCGCGCCCGCGGGCACCCATCTTCGCGGCCCGCTCGGGGTCGGCGAGGAGGCCCGCGACAGCATCGGCGACCGCCTCGACGTCGCGGCCGGGCACGACGTGGCCCGATTCCCCCTCCCACACGGTCTCGGGCGCACCGCCGGAATCGCCCGCCACCACGGGCTTCCCGGACGCGGAGGCCTCGAGGAAGACGATGCCGAGCCCCTCCACGTCGAGGCCGGCGCCGCGCGTGCGGCACGGCATGGCGAAGACGTCGCCCACGTTGTGGTGCGCCGCGAGCTCGTCGAAGGGCACCGTCCCGGTGAAGATCACCTGCTCCTCGACGCCGGTCTTCCGCGCCAGCTCGTGCAGCGTGTCGGCGTAGGGCCCGCCGCCCACGATCAGCAGCTTGGCCCCCGGCACCTGCCGACGGATGCGCGGCAGGGCGCGGATCAGCACATCCTGCCCCTTGCGCGGCACGAGCCGCGAGAGGCACAGCACGACGGGCTCGTCCTCCGCGAGGCCGTAGCGGGCGCGCAGCGCGGAGCGGGCGGCATCATCGGGCCGGAAGACGTCGGTGTCGACGCCGGGCGGGAGGTGCTCCAGCGCGGCGCGCGGGCCGAAGGCTGCGGCGAACCGCCCGCGCGTGTACTTGCTGACGTACGTCGTCACGTCCGTGGTGTCGCCGATCCGGCGCAGGCAGGCGCGCGACGGCGGCAGCATCGACCAGCCCACCTCGTGGCCGTGGGTGGAGGCGACGGTGCGCAGCGCGCCCGCCTCCTTGAGCGGGGCGCCCAGCAGTGCGAGCGGGGCCGCGGCGCCGAACCAGACGGTCTCGATGTCGCGCGAGCGCACCAGATCCCGGGCGCGGGAGAACGCGTCGGGGGTGGGGATCAGCAGGGTCGTCGGGTGGCGGACCACCTCGAAGGGCTGCGCGGCGTCGTACTCCTCGCCACCGCGCCAGCGCGAGGCGTAGACCACGAGCTCGTCGGCGGGCAGTTGCCGGACGAAGGCCTGGAGGTAGGTCTGGATGCCTCCGGGGCGGGGCGGGAAGTCGTTGGTGACCAGCAGCGTGCGCGGCATGCGTCAACCGTACTGGGCGCCCTCCCCGGACCGCTCAGGGGCGCTTCTCATACGCGCCGTTGACTAGTAGCGGACCGCCGAGTTGTACGGGCCGGCGGCATCGATCGGCACGACCTGCACGGGCACGCCGAAGGTGGAGGCGTGCACGACCTTTCCGTCGCCGACGTACATGCCGACGTGGGTGGCTGCGGAGTAGTAGACGATGATGTCGCCCGGCTGCAGCTCGCCGCGCGAGACGGGGCGCCCGCCGTTGAGCTGGGCCTGCGAGGTGCGCGGCAGGGACTTGCCGGACTGCTGGTACGCCCAGACCATGAGCCCCGAGCAGTCGAACTGGCCCGGGCCGGTGCCGCCCCACGCGTAGGGGCTGCCGACGCGGGTGAGCGCTGCCCGGACGGCGGCGAGCTCCGCGGTGCTTCCCGGCGGCACCTTGCTGGGGTCGAACGGGGTGGGCGGGCCGATGAGCGTCTGGCGTTGGGCACCCGTGAGCCGGTCGTAGATCGCCTTGATCCGAGCGATCTCCTGCGCCAAGCGCGACTTCTTCTGCCTGAGGTCGGCGGCCTTGCGCTCGGCCTCCGTGCGGGTGTCCTCGGCCGACTTCGCGGCTTCGGCAGCACGGGTCGCCGCGGAATCGGCGGCGGCCTTCGACTTCTTGTAGGCGTCGACGGTGGCGACGACGTCGCGGTTGACGAAGTCGAGCGTCGACATCTGGTCGAGCATCTGTTGCGGAGAGTCGCTGACGAGGAGCGCATACGTGCGGTTGGTGCGCGAGCCCTTGTAATTGGCGACGACGACCGCGTCGATCTGGGGCTGCAGGGCGGCCTTACGGGCCTGCACTGCGGCGACCTCACGCTTCGCGGCCACGAGCGTGGCGTCGGCGACGCGCTTCGCGGCGGTCGCCTTCTCGGCGTCCTCCTGCGCGGCCTTCGCCGCCTCGTTGGTCCCGGAGGCCTGCTCCGAGAGGGCCTCGTACTGCTTCAGGGCCGCATCGGCGGTGTCGGGATCCGCGGTCGCGCTTCCGGTGACGGTCAGCCCGGCCACCAGGGCGACCACGGCGGACGCCGCGGAACCGCGCAGCACGAGCGAGCGAGAGGGGGAGGTCGATGACACGGCCGAGCGGGTCCTTCCAAGCTGGAGCACGATTGCGAACGCAATCACTGCCAGGTTACGTCAGTAACGACGGGCGGAGTAGACCGACATCTCGTTGAGCGGGCTTACCTTGACCGGGATGCCGTAGTTCACCGAGTGCACGACCTTGCCGTTGCCGATGTAGAGCGCGGCGTGGCTGCCGCCGTTGTAGATCACGATATCGCCGGCCTGCAGGTCGGAGATCGGAATCGCGCGACCGCCGCCGAGCTGGCCGTAGCTGTCGCGCGGGACCGTGATCCCGGCCTGCTTCATGGACCAGTAGACGAGGCCCGAGCAGTCGAACGAGTTGGGGCCGGCGGAACCGTAGGAGTAGGGCAGGCCCGTGCGCGACAGCGCGGCCTGGACGACCTTGGCCTTCGCGCCGCCCGGCTGCACGCCGGCGACAGTGGTGACGCCCGGCTTCGGGGCGATCGCGACACCGGTGACGACGTTGGGCCGCGCGGCGGTGTTGCGGCTGGCGACGCTCTGCGCGGGCTTGGCCTTCCCTGCGGCGACGGCGGGCTTCACGCCGGGCGCGGGTGCGGGCTTCGCGTTGGGCGCGACCGGCGCAGGCGCCGCCGGAGCGGGCGTCGCGAACGCGGCCGTAGGTACCGCAAGCGTGCCGATGGTTACGGCGCCCGCTGCGAGGGCACCGCGTGCGACGGTGGCACCGCGGCTGGGCTGCGGCTGAAGTCGGTGTTTCGCCACGAAGCGATTCTCCTAAGTTTCTTCCCGACCGCCGACCGAGTTAGCTGACGGGTTCGGGCGAGGAAGATGCCCTACCCCGGAGGCTCGAAGAACCTCCGGCGATTCACCCCGGATAACGCGTGTGGGTCCCCGGCGAGGCCTCGCGGCCTCTTAGGCGGTGACCTCGGGAGACGGGGCGTGTTTCGCTCCGGGCTCCTCCGCAAGGTCTCAGAAAGATTACGAAACGGAAACGCGCCTGTCTAGCCGGACGCGCCGGGGAACCACCCCGAGGCGCCCCCGAAGCACACCCTATCCGGCCTGTTTCGCCTGGTCAGGGACTACCCTGAGGCGTGGCAACATTCCCTCGTTCGCGAATGCCGCGATTGCGTCACTCAGCCCCGGTTCCGTGACCGAAGCGCCCCCGCTGCCGCCGGGCCCCGGCACGGGCGGTGCGGCCACGACGACCGGGCCGAGCAGGAAGCCCACGGAGCAGTCGCCGCAGGCTCGCGGCTTGGCGGGGCAGGTGGAGCAGTCGACGTGCAGCGTCATGGTGCATCCCTTCGTTGGCGGGGTTTCGATGCCGGCGACGCTAGGCGCGGCGACTGACAAGTTTCGAGAGCGCGTTCGGTCGGCGAAAACCTGTCGGTGGGGTGTTCTACCGTCCTGGCATGCAGCTCAGCCTGGACGACTGTGAGACGGGCACCGTCGACCCGCCTCTGCGAGAGGTGACCTTCGTCGTGGTCGACCTGGAGACCACGGGTGGCTCCCCCAAAGGGGGCGACGCGATCACCGAGATCGGCGCCGTCAAGGTGCGCGGCGGCGAGGTCCTGGGCGAGTTCGCGACGCTGGTCGACCCCGGTTGCGGCATCTCCCCGCACATCACGCACCTCACCGGCATCACCACGGCGATGGTCACCGGCGCCCCGCGGATCGAGTCGGTGCTCCCCTCCTTCCTCGAGTTCGCCCACGGCGCCGTCCTCGTCGCGCACAACGCCCGCTTCGACCTCGGCTTCCTCAAGGCGGCCGCGGCCGCCACCGGCACCCCATGGCCGAAGCCCGCGTCGCTGTGCACGGTCCAGCTCGCGCGCCGGGTGCTCACGCGGGACGAGGCGCCGTCGGTCAAGCTCAGCGAACTCGCGCGCCTGTTCCGCACCGAGACCACACCCAACCACCGCGCGCTCGACGACGCGCGGGCCACCGTCGAGGTGCTGCACGGGCTGATCGGGCGCGTCGGCAACCTCGGCATCCACACCCTCGGGGAGCTGCGCGGGCATCTACCGTCTGTCACGCCGCAGCAGCGCGCCAAGCGCCACCTCGCCGATCCGCTGCCGGAGCGGCCGGGCGTCTACTTGTTCCGCGGTCCGGGGAACGAGGTGCTCTACGTCGGTACGTCGGGGAACCTGCACCGCCGAGTGCGCAGCTACTTCACCGCCGGCGAGACGCGGGGCCGAATCAAGGAGATGGTGGGCCTCGCGGAACGGGTGGATCACGTGGAGTGCGCGCATGCGCTGGAAGCGGCCGCGCGGGAACTACGGCTCATCGCCGCGCACACTCCCCCGTACAACCGCCGGTCGAAGTACCCCAAGCGCGGCTGGTGGATCTGCCTCACGTCCGAGCCCTTCCCCCGGCTCGCCGTGAAGCGCTCCGCGCCGGCGGGCGCCCCGTGCATCGGACCGGTGCGCTCGCGGACCGACGCGGCGGACCTGGCCGAACTGCTCGCCGAGGCATGCGGGCTCCGCACCTGCACCACTCGCCTGCGCGCCGGCGCGGTCCACACGTGCGCCCTCGGACCCGATGGCGCGCGCCCGCTCGGCGGGTGCCAGGCATCGGTCGCGGCACCGGAGCCCGCGGCCCTGTATCGGCCGCGGGCCGACCGGGCGGCCGCCGCGCTCATCGGGCGCTCGTCGGAGGTCTTCGAGGTGCTGGAGGCGCGTCTGGCGGCCCTCGCGGACCGGGAGTTCTTCGAGTCCGCCGCGCGGCTGCGCGACCGCGCGGCGCGCCTGGTGGACGCGGTCGCCCGCTCACACGCGCTCGTCGCCTTCGCGGACGTACCCGAGCTCTCGATCGCCCATCCCGACGGGGCCGGCGGCTGGGAGCTGTCGATCGTGCGCCACGGCCGGCTCGCCGCGGCCGGCGTCGCCCCACGCGGGGTGCCGCCGATGCCCGTCTTCGACCGGCTTCGCGCGAGCGCCGAGTCGGTCTATGAGGCGTTCGGCGACCTCGCCGCACCGGACGTGCCCGACACCCTCTTCCCCTCCGACACCCTGCACGGCGCCAGCCCGGAGGAGGCGGCACTCCTGCGCCGCTGGGCACTGCGGCCGGGGACGCGCATCGTCGACGTGCAGGGCATGTGGTGCGAGCCGCTGGCGGGGGCGGGTCGCTGGCTCGAGTGGTCCGGGCGGGCCACCGAGGCGGGCCGCGACGCCCGTGCGGCCGCGGCGCATCCGCGCGGGACCGCCAGGCAATACAGTGAGGAGGTCACGCACGCCGCGTGAACGCCAGATCGATCGGAAGGCCCCGCAGTGATCACCGCGATCGTCCTCATCAACGCCGACGTGCACCGCATCCCCGAGACCGCGCAGGCCGTCGCGAACATCGAGGGCGTCACCGAGGTGTACTCGTGCGCCGGCGACATCGACCTCATCGCGAAGGTCCGCGTGCGCGAGCACGACCAGATCGCCGAGGTGGTCACGGAGAAGATCAACCGCATCGACGGCGTCGCGAGCACGTCCACCCACATCGCCTTCCGCGAGTACGCCTCCGCGGACGTCGACGCGGGCTTCGACATCGGGAACTGACGGCTCACCCGCCGTTGATGATCTCCAGCAGCTCCGGCGGCGGTGTCACGTTCAAGGCGTCGTCGGCGATGGTGCTGATCTGCGTCACCGTGCCGTCACGCCAGTAATAGACGTTCGGCGATACCGGCCCCACCCCGTCGGAGTAGCCGTTGGCGGCGAACACGGGCAACAGCATGAGGCCACCGAGTGCGGCCTCCGCACTCGAGCAGGCAGCGAACGCCAGCTGGTTGCGGAAGGGCGCGGCGAACAGCACGCCGCCGCTGACGTCGATGCCCGGCACCCACCGCGGGAGCAGTTCGGGCAGCAGCAATGCGCCGCTGGCGGTGAATACGGATTCGCTGAGAGCGCACTGGAATCGGTGACCGTCGTGCTCCACGGTCTCGACGCGGACCTCGGCCGTCTCGGTCAGCTCGCGGAACAGGTTCCGCCGCGCCCGGTCGTACCAGGGCCCGAGCGGCGCCATCTCTCGGACCGAGCCGTCGCCGAGCATGCTCACGTGGTCGGGGTGATCCACCACCAGGATCTCCGCGACGCCCGGCTGCCAGGGCAACGCGTAGTCGAAGGTCAGCCTCGGGTCGCCGGAGCCCACGGAGACATCGAGCAGCCGCGCCACGATCCGGGTCAGCAGGTCATCACCGGTGGGGTCCTCACTGGGCCTGAGCAGCGCCGCCAGGTGCGCGCGGACGATCCGGTCCCACTCCTCCCCCTCGGCGACGTGGACCTTGCGCGCGAGGTTGTCGAGCCCCAGCGTTCGCCCGTCGACGAGAGCGAGGTGGTCACCGAACACCTGCGCCTCGAATCCGTTCTCCGCCAAGACGGCCCGCGTGAGTGCGCGCAACCGGTCCGCGTCGCGGATCGTCAGCAGATCCAGGTACGGGTCCGGCTGATCGTCGACCGACTTCTTCCTCCCGAACAAGCCCATGCCCCGAGAGTAGGCCTCGCAGTCAGTAGCCGCTGTGGCTGACCTCCGCGGCCTCGACCTCGATGCCGAAGTCGACGGCCTGCTGCACGATCTTCTGTGCCCGCGCGAGGCGCGGGAGGTCGGAGCCGTCGGTGATCTTGCCGCCGGACTTCTCGAAGGCGTCGATGAAGCCGTGCGCCCAGGCCACTTCCGACTCGCTCGGGCTCAGGCCGCGGTTGATGACGCCGGCGTGCTCCGGCGTGAGACACAGCTTCCCGGACATGCCCATCTCCTTTGCCAGCGCCGTCCCGGTGGGCAGGTGCGTGATGTTCAGGGTCGGCCCGTCGATCGGCGCAGGTAGGCGCGCCGCCCGCGACGCGATGACCAGCTGGGAGCGCGCATAGGCCAGGGCGATCGGGTCCTCGCCGACGGCGGTGTCGCGCTTGAAATCGCCCGTGCCGAAAGCGATCCGGAAGGTCGACGGCGCGGAGGCGATCCGCGCAACGTTCTGCATCCCGCGGGCCGTCTCGACGAGCGCGAGAATCGGCGTGCCGTCGGGGAGACGGTCCGCAGTGTCGTCGAGATGGCTCGATCCCTCGGACTTCGCGAGCATGACGCCCTCGAGTCCCGCACACTGCTTGAGCGCGGCGCAGTCGGCACTCCAGTACTCGCTCGCCGCGTCGTTGATGCGCACCCACGCGCGGTGGCCGGTCGACAGCCATTCGACGGTGTCCGCCCGCGCCTGTTCCTTATCCTTCGCGGCGACGGCGTCCTCGAGGTCGATGATCACGGCGTCGGCCTCGCTGGCCTGCGCGACGGCGAAGGACTCGGGGTGGGAGGCCGGGACGAGCAGCCAGGAACGGGCGATCTGCGGGGAGACGGTGCGCTTACTCACGCAGCCAACATTAGGCGCGTGGAACGCTGGATTCCGCGGAATGGAATTTTGTGCGTTTCGTTCGTGCGCCTAGTCGGAGATGTCCGCGACGGTCGCGCCGCACGCCACGATCAGCGCGTCCGCGTCGACGATCGCGCTGTGTCCGTGCGCGCCCGCACCGAGGGCCACCGTCGCGCCGGCGATCCGCTCGTCGACGTACACCGGCCAGTCTCCCCGCGCCCCGATGGGCGTGATCGTGCCGCGCTCGTACCCCGTGGCCTCGAGCGCCTCGTCGGCCGGCGGCATCGCGAGCCGGTTCACGCCGACCACGGCGCGAAGCTTGGGCCAGGCGATCGACCGATCGCCGGGGACCAGCGCGAACAGATAGGCGCCCTCGCCGCGGCGAACGACCAGCGACTTCACCAGCTGCGACGGCGGCAGGTCCATGAGGGCCGCCGCCTCCTCCAGACTGCGCGCGGACGGGCGCTCGCGGACGGTCACCGTCAGGCCGCGGGCTGCGGCGTCCGCACGCATCCGATCCAGTCCCGACTCGCTCACGCGCCCGCGATCTCCTGCGACAGCGCGATCCAACGGTCGAGCAGCGCCGCCGCCGCACCCGAGTCGACGGCCTCCGCGACCCGCGGCAGGTGCGCCGCGATCGAGTCCTGCACCGACTCGCCGGCGGTCAGCCCCTCGTACGCGGCGACCGCACCGGCCGAGTTGAGCAGCACCGCATCACGGACCGGGCCTTCCTCGCCGGCGAGGAAGGCCCGGGCGATCGCGGCGTTGACGGTCGCGTCGCCGCCCCGCAGATCCTCCATCGCGACGCGGCCGAGGCCCAGCTCGCGCGGGTCGACCGACTCGACCCCGACGCCGTCCTCCTGCACCCGCCACACAGTGGAGGTCGACGTGGTGGTCAGCTCGTCGAGCCCGTCGTCACCGCGGACGACGATGACGTGGTCCTGGCCGCCGCGATCGGCGAAGGCCTGCGCCACGACGGGCGCCAGATCGGCGAAGGCACAGCCGATGAGGCCGGCGGACGGGCGGCCGGGGTTGGTCAGCGGGCCGAGCACGTTGAAAACGGTCGGGATGCCGATCTCCTTGCGAGTCGCGCCGACGAAGCGCAGGCCGGAGTGGAAGACGGAGGCGAGGCAGAAGCCGATACCCAGCTCGGCCGTGGTGCGCGCGACCCCGTCGGCGTTCAGCCCGATGGCCACGCCCAGCGCCTCGAGGCAGTCCGCGCCGCCCGACTTCGACGACGCCGCCCGGTTGCCGTGCTTGAGCACGGGCACGCCCGCGGCGGCGACGACGATCGAGCTCATGGTGGAGATGTTCACCGAGTGCGAGCGATCGCCGCCGGTGCCGACGATGTCGACGGCGCGAGCATCGAAGGGCACGGGAGTGGTGAGCGAGAGCATCACGTCGGCCAGCGCCCGCACCTCGACGGGCGACGGCCCCTTCATCTTCATGGCCACGCCGAACGCGGAGATCTGCGACGGCGTCGCCCCGTCGCTCATGATCTCGGACATCGCCCACCGCGCCTGCTCCGCGCTGAGGTCGCGCTGGGAGGTGAGCTCGGTGAGAACCGTCGGCCAATCCATGGCCGCAACTGTAATCGGGGCGGTCAACCCGGTATCTGGAGCACCTGCCACAGGACGGCCCGTCCGCCGTGCCGCGCGGTGACGCCCGCCATCCGCGAGCGCTCCTGCGAGACGTGCAACGCGTCGACCTTCTGCACGCGCGCCACCGCGACCGTCTCCAGGCCGTCGCGGGGCGGCGCACCGTCGGGCACGCGCTCGTACCGGTCCTGCCCGACGAGCCGGAGCACTTCGTCGACCTCGCCGCGCGGGATCTCGAGCACGTGCCGCAGCACGCTCTGCGCCTCCGGATCGAAGCCCGGGGAGGCGTCGAGGACCGACGACGAGGCGGCCGCGTCGTCGTCTGATTCGGCCACGGGAACCAATCCGGGGTCCCCGGGCGTTAACTCCTCGACGGTGCGCGTGGACAGGCGTCCGAGAAGGCGCCCCAGACGGGTCCGCTGTTCGGGTCTGCCATTGAGGTCGTAGGGCAAGGTATGCCTTATCTGCCGGTTCCGATCAGGCCGTTGACGTGGCGTTTCGAGTCATCGAGCGGGAGGTCTTGAACCTGCCCGCGATATTCGACGCGCCCAATCTGCGACCCGGGTAGGCATTCGATACTACGACCGGTCATACTTGCGGAGTGACTAGCGCCGCACCGACCTCAGCTACAGCCATCACCCAGCGCGTGCACTCACTCAACCGGCCCAACATGGTCAGCGTCGGGACCATCGTCTGGCTGTCGAGCGAGCTCATGTTCTTCGCCGGGCTCTTCGCCATGTACTTCGTGGCGCGGGCCGGAGCTGGGGAGAACGGATGGCCCCCCGTCGACACGAACGTCAGCCTGATGGCGGCGCTGCCGCCGACCATCGTGCTGATCGCCTCGTCGGTCACCTGCCAGCTGGGCGTCTTCGCCGCGGAGAAGGGCGACGTCTTCAAGTTCCGCATCTGGTACCTGATCTCGCTGATCATGGGCGCGCTGTTCGTCGCGGGCCAGCTCCACGAGTACAAGACCCTGATCGGCGAGGGCCTTACGCTCAGCTCCTCGGTCTACGGTTCGGTGTTCTACATGGCCACGGGCTTCCACGGCCTGCACGTGATGGGCGGCCTCGTGGCCTTCATCTTCATCCTGGCCCGCAGCCGCGCCTCGAAGTTCACGCCCGCCCAGGCGACCTCGGCGATCGTCGTCAGCTACTACTGGCACTTCGTCGACGTGGTGTGGATCGGCCTCTTCGCCGTCATTTACATCATTCGCTAAAGACGTTTATCTCAGTCGCCATCACAGAGGGATAGCAGATGAGTTCAGCCAACTTTGAGCCCGCCGGCGAGGGAGGCGAGCCCGACGGTGCCGGGCGCGCGTCCGTCGCCTCGGCACAGAAGGCCCGGAAGCAGCGCAAGCTCCGCCGCAAGTTCGCGAGCGCGGCGCTGCTGGTCGGCGGCCTCCTCGCCGCGGGCGGTGTCGCCACGATCGCCAGCCCGACCCCGCAGGTCGCGATCGCCGACGACTTCGACGCCGCCCAGGTCGAGAACGGCAAGCGCCTGTACGAGACCTCGTGCATCAGTTGCCACGGCGCCAGCCTCGAGGGCGTGAAGGACCGCGGCCCGAGCCTCGTCGGCGTCGGCGATTCGGCCGTGTACTTCCAGGTGCACTCGGGCCGCATGCCCGCGACGGTCAACTCCTCGCAGATCGTGCGCAAGCCGGCCAAGTTCGATGCGAAGCAGATCGACGCCATGGGCGCGTACATCCAGTCGATCGGCGGCGGACCGTCGATCGTGTGGGACTACAACCCGGACGGCTCGATCAAGCGCGACGAGAACGGCAACCGCGTCATCGCGCAGGAGTCCCTGCGCGGCAAGAACCTCGGCGCCGGCGCCGAGCTCTTCCGCCTCAACTGCGCCTCGTGCCACAACTTCACCGGCCGGGGCGGCGCCCTGTCCGGTGGCAAGTTCGCGCCGCCGCTGGATCCCGCGAACGAGCAGGAGATCTACGCCGCGATGCTGACCGGCCCGCAGAACATGCCCAAGTTCTCGGACCGTGCACTGTCGCCTGAAGAGAAGAAGAACATCATCGGCTTCATCAAGAACGTCGGCGAGACCCAGTCCCCCGGCGGCCACGGCCTCGGCGGTTTCGGTACCGCGTCCGAGGGCATGGTGATGTGGGTGACCGGGATGATCGCCGTCGTCGGCGCCGCGATGTGGGTTGGGAGCAGGAATTGACCGCCAAGCCGTTGAACAACGTCCCGTCGGACGACGAACTGGACAACCTGTCCCACGATGAGCTGGTGAAGCTCGGCACCAACCTCGACGGCGTCGAGTTGGTCTACCGCGAGCCCCGTTGGCCGGTCCCCGGCACCCGCGCCGAGAAGCGCGCCGAGCGTACCGTCGCGCTGTGGTTCGCCCTGGCCGGCGTCTTCGGCGCCGCGCTGCTCGGAGTCTTCCTGTTCTGGCCGTGGAAGTACCAGGGCATCGATGACGCCCACTACTGGTGGTACACGCTCTACACCCCGATGCTGGGCATCACCTTCGGCCTCTCGCTGCTCTGCGTCTTCGCGGGCACCGTGCAGTTCACGAAGAAGTTCATCCCCGAGGAGATCGCAGTCCAGCAGCGGCACGACGCCGGCGGCTCGTCCAAGGTCGACAAGGCCACCACGGCCGCGCTGTTCAAGGACGCGCTGGAGACCTCGACGCTCCCCCGCCGCAAGATGATCATGGCCTCCGCCGGCTTCGGCGTGGGCGTGCTCGGACTCGGTGCTGCGGCTGGCTTCATCGGCGGCCTCATCAAGAACCCGTGGGCCAAGCGCGAGGCCTCGCCGCTGTGGCACACCGGCTGGTCGCCGTACTGGAACTCGCTGGAGAACGACTTCTCGAGCGACCTCAACCACGAGCCGGTCTTCCTCCGCAACGACGTGGGCGATCCCTACAAGGTCAAGCTGGTGCGCGCCGAGGACCTCGACGCCGGCGGCATGATGACGGTCTTCCCGTGGCGCGTCTCGGACGGCTTCGGCGAGACCGAGGAGTCGCGGCTCAAGCTGCTCCACGGCCTCAAGGGCATCCGCAACCCGGTGATGCTGATCCGCCTGCGTCCCGAGGACGCCGTGCGCGCGATCAAGCGTGAGGGCCAGGAGAGCTTCAACTACGGCGACTACTGGGCCTACACCAAGGTCTGCAGCCACTTCGGCTGCCCCACGTCGCTGTACGAGCAGCAGACCAACCGCATCCTCTGCCCCTGCCACCAGTCGCAGTTCAACGCGCTCGAGTACGGCAAGCCGGTCTTCGGTCCCGCCGCCCGTGCCCTCGCGCAGCTGCCGATCTCGGTCAACGAGCAGGGTTACCTGGTCGCCAACGGCGACTTCATCGAACAGGTCGGACCGGCCTTCTGGGAGGCGACGCACTGATGACCACACTCGGAGATCGGATCGGCCACCAGGCCAACGATCTGGATTCGCGGTACCACTTCGCGCCCGGGATCCGTCGCCAGATCAACAAGGTCTTCCCCACGCACTGGTCCTTCATGCTGGGCGAGATCGCGCTGTACAGCTTCGTGATCCTGCTGCTGTCGGGCGTGTACCTCACCCTGTTCTTCGACCCGTCGCTGTCGGAGGTCCACTACGAGGGCGCCTACGAGCCGCTGCACGGCGTCGCGATGTCGCGCGCCTACGCCACCACCCTGGACATCTCGTTCGAGGTGCGCGGCGGCCTGTTCGTCCGCCAGATCCACCACTGGGCCGCCCTGATGTTCGCCGCGTCGATCATCATCCACATGGCCCGCATCTTCTTCACCGGCGCGTTCCGTCGCCCGCGTGAGGCCAACTGGGTCATCGGCTGCGCGCTACTGCTGCTCGCCATGTTCGAGGGCTTCTTCGGCTACTCGATCCCGGACGACCTGCTCTCGGGCACCGGCGTCCGCGCCGCGATGTCCGGCATCGTCGTCGGCCTCCCCGTGGTCGGCACCTGGGTCCACTGGGCTCTGTTCGGCGGGGACTTCCCCGGCGAGCTGCTGATCCCTCGCCTGTACGTGCTGCACATCCTGCTCTTCCCGGGCATCATCCTGGCGCTGATCGCGGGCCACCTTGCCCTCGTCTGGTACCAGAAGCACACCCAGTTCGCGGGCCCCGGCCGCACTGAGGAGAACGTCGTGGGTGTTCGCATCCTGCCCGTCTTCGCGGTCAAGACCGGCGCCTACTTCGCCGCCACTTTCGGCATCATCGCCCTCATGGCGGGCATCTTCACGATCAACCCGGTGTGGACGATCGGCCCGTACGACCCGGCGAAGGTCTCTGCGGGCGTGCAGCCCGACGTCTACATGATGTGGACGGACGGCCTGGCCCGCCTGTGGCCCGCGTGGGAGCTCTACTTCTGGGGCCACACGGTTCCGGGCGCCGCGTTCGTGGCGATCATCATCGGCGTGATCGTGGGCCTGATGTTCGGTTACCCGTGGATCGAGAAGAAGCTCACCGGCGACGATGCGCACCACAACATCCTGCAGCGTCCTCGCGACGTGCCGGTGCGTACCGCGATCGGCGCCATGGCGCTCGCGTTCTACATCGTGCTCACGCTCTCCTGCGTGAACGACGTCATCGCGCTGAAGTTCCACATCTCGCTCAACGCGATGACGTGGATCGGCCGCATCGGCCTCGTTGTGGCCCCGCCGGTCGCCTACTGGCTGACCTACCGGTTCTGCATCGGCCTGCAGCGCGCCGACCGCGCGGTGCTGGAGCACGGCATCGAGACCGGCGTCATCGTGCGCCGCCCGAACGGTGAGTTCATCGAGCTCCACCAGCCGCTGGGCCCCGTCGACGACCACGGCCACGCCGTGCCGCTCCCCTACGAGGGCGCGGTCGTCCCGACCAAGGCCAACCAGCTCGGCGCGGCCGGCCAGCCCGGCACGGGTTCGTTCCTGCGGGCCGACTCGGCCGAGGAGCAGCGCGACAACGCCGCTCGCGATCACGCGAACGAGGTCAAGGCGCTCGAGGCTCTGAAGAAGGTCCAGGACAACGGCGGCAAGCTCGACGTCGAGTAGTTCTGACAACGCCACTGCGGCCCCTCCCCCCCGGGGAGGGGCCGCAGTCGTTTCCGGGGGCCGACGGTCCGCCGCCCGCGCGCGCCATCCCGTCCGCCTGCGCCACTGCTCCGCACTCCACGCGAGCCTGCGCACGCTGCGCGAGGATCCGCGCACCGGGCACGCCTGTGCGCACGCGGCACGTCCGCGCAGGCGCGTGGTGTGCGCGGAACTGCGCACACGACGGAGTGCGAGGTGACGTCGATGACGGCCTTCGGGGGTGCGGCGTCCGGCACCGTCGCCGGGGTCACGCGCGAACGACGCAGCCGGGACGACGTGACGTGAGCGCGGGTCCGTGGCGACGTACGCGGCTGATTCAGGCCAGGCGCAGGCGCAGCAGGTAGCTGTTCTCCCCCACCGGGGCGCCGGGCTCCCCGAGACAGACCTCGTGCCAGGCACCGTCGACGGCGGTCAGTTCCTGTTCGCGCAGTTGCACGGCGAAGGCCTTCGCCGTGGGCGTCAGGGCGGCCGACCACCGGCCATCGACGCGGGTCTGGAGGTATGACGATGCCGGCAGGTCCAGGCAGTGCACACGGGCCAGGCTCAGCCCCTTGCTGACCTCGAGCTGTTCGAGCACGTCGCCCACCTCGGCCTCGTCGATCCACGCGGGCCGGCGCAGCAGCAGCGTCCAGCGGGCTGCTCCGGTGTCCTGCGGCGCCACGTCGCCACGGAGCCGCTCGAGCGGGGGCATCCGGAAATCGCTGCGGAGCGCGTCGTCGGCGCCAGGAGTGCCGCGGCGGTACAGCGCCTTGTTCCGCACCTTGACGCCGTACGCGGCCGCGTAGAGGGCCTCCGCGGCCACGCGGAAGTCCTCGGAGGTACGGGGGCTGCCGACAGTGTCCACGGCCAGGTAGGCGCGCTCGGGGGCGTGAACGACGCCAGTGTGCCCGACGGTGCCGTACGCCCCGGCGCCGTACGCCTCCGGCTCCACCTCCGCGAAGTCGAGCTTGGTCTTCGGCGGAGCGACGGTGCCGCCCCGGCCGCGCACCTCGTCGGCGGTGAGCTTGCGTACGGACAGCCCGGCTCTGGCCTGCGTCATGCGTGCATGGAATCAGGCCGAGACGACCCGCGGGCGGCGCGGCGGTGAACGTGGACGAAAGAACGACGCCCGCCCCGGTGAACTCCGGTGCGGGCGTCGCTGAAAGAACGTGTCCTAGTGCTTCTCGGGACCCTTGTGGTACTCGAAGACGAGACCCCACGCGGCGCCGACGACGAGCAGGCCGCCGAAGAACCACAGCCAGTACAGCTGCAGGGCGACGGAAATGCCGACCACGGCGACCGAGGCCGAGAGCAGGATGGGCCACCACGAGTGCGGGCTGAAGAAGCCGAGCTCGCCGGCACCGTCGGACACCTCGGCGTCCTCGTAGTCCTCAGGACGGGTGTCGACGCGGTTGGACACGAACCGGAAGTACGTGCCGATGATCAGCGTCAGGCCGCCGGTGAGGAACATGCCGGTGACGCCGACCCACTCCACGGCGCCGTAGCCGTAGCCCGGGCCCCAGATCGCGGTCGCGACGGTGTACAGGATGCCCGCGAGGAAGAAGAACGCGGTGAGGAACTCGAAGAGTTTCGCTTCGACCTTCATGGGTCAGTTCGCTCCTTCTGCGTTGACGGGCGCGGTGCTGTTGCCCGACGGGGTGCGGCCGGTGCGGCGGGTGTCGAACGGGAACGTGCTCGTGGAGACGCCCACCTCACCGATCGACTCCAGCGCGGCGACGTTGTCCTTGCCGCCCTGACGCGCCTCGATGTACTTCTTGAAGTTCTCCGGCGTCACGGCGCGGATCTCGAAGTTCATCATGGAGTGGTAGTCGCCGCACATTTCGGCGCAGCGGCCGACGAAGGCACCGGGCCGGTCGATGCTGGACACCTGGAACTTGTTCTGGGTGTGGTTCTGCACCGGGTTCGGCATCACGTCGCGCTTGAAGGCGAACTGCGGGACGTAGAACGAGTGGACGACGTCGGCCGAGGCCAGGTCGAACTGGATGCGGGTGTCGGTCGGCAGCACCAGGACGGGGATCTCGGCGGACGAGCCCTGCACCTCGACGGTGCTGAACTTCAGGTAGTCGCGAATCTCCTGGAAGCGGCCGTGGTTGGGGCCGCGCTCGGGCTGCGCCTCGACGTGCCCGTGCTCCTTCATCTTCTCGGCTTCTTCGTTGAGCTTCGCGATGTCGGGCTGCTTGCCGTACGGGTTCTCCCGCTCGAGCTTGATCTTGGTGCCGTTCAGGGTGACCTCGCGGTACGCGAAACGCCAGTTCCACTGGAAGGCGGTGACGTCGACGGTCACGCCCGGGTTGTCCTCGATCTTCTCGACCTTGGTCTGCACGACCACGGTGAAGTAGAAGAGGACGGCGATGATGAGGAACGGGATCGCGGTGTACAGCAGCTCCAGCGGCACGTTGTACGCGGTCTGCCGGGGGAAATCGGGCGAGTCCGCCTTGCGCCGGTGGAACGTGATGGTCCAGAACGTGAGGGCCCAGACGAGGACACCCATGATCAGGGCGGCCACGACGGACCAGCTCCACAGCTCAGTCATGTCACGGGCCTCGGGGGTAACACCCTCGGGCCAACCGAAACGCATCACCTCGTCGGCCGAGCAGCCCGCCAGAGCGAACATGCCAGCGACGAGCCCGGCGGCCAGAACCAGGCGCTTACGCCAGGACGCGGCCCCACCGTGGGCGTTACTTCCGGGTGCCAATGTCGCGCCTTCCTGCTGAAACACGGTCAGTGCTACGGGGCCCGTTCCGGACCGTCTCCCCGTCCGGGAACTCACGGCCGGGGCTGCACGTTCCCCTTGTACTACGCAGCGTAGACCAACGGGACGGGGTACACGTTGCGGGGTCGGCAAATGGCGCGTCGTTTCGCGTGCCCGGCGCACGGGCCTGCGCCGTTCCGGGTGCAGGGCCCCGTTCCGGCATACTGGTCAACCGTGTGTGGCCTCCTGGGATTCCTGTCCGCCGATCAGCACGCGGGCGACGTCGTCGACGCGGTGACCGCCGCCGGCCGGTGCATGCGGCACCGCGGCCCCGACGAGTTCGGCGGGTCGTGGCACGACGACGACCTGGCGCTGAGCTTCAACCGCCTCGCCTTCATCGACATCGAGCACGCCCATCAGCCGCTGCGCTGGGGACCGCCCGAGAGCCCCGACCGGTACGCGCTGACCTTCAACGGCGAGATCTACAACTACCTCGAGCTGCGGCAGCGCCTGACCGACGAGTTCGGCGCCGAGTTCCGCACCGAGGGCGACGGCGAGTCGATCGTCGCCGGCTTCCACCACTGGGGCATCGACGGCGTGCTCGCCGAGCTCCGGGGCATGTTCGCCTTCGCGATCTGGGACACCGAGAAGCGGGAGCTGACGCTCGCCCGCGACCAGTTCGGTATCAAACCCCTGTACGTCGCCACCGGATCGAAGGGCACCGTCTTCTCGTCGGAGAAGAAGTCCGTGCTCGCGCTGGCCGACGAGGCGGGCCTGAAGCCGGGCCTCGACGCCCGCGCCGTGCAGCACTACACCGTGCTTCAGTACGTGCCCGAGCCCGAGTCGTTGCATCTGGGCATCCGCCGCCTCGAGTCAGGCTGCTACGCCACCCTCTCCCCCGGCGGCACCGTCGACGCGCAGCGCTACTTCGAGCCCCGCTTCCCCGTGAAGCAGGTGACTGGCGGCCTGGAGTCCGTCGAGGCGAAGGCGATCTACCGCGACATCGCCGACGCGCTGCGCGACTCGGTGAAGATGCACATGCGTGCCGACGTGACCGTCGGCTCCTTCCTCTCCGGCGGCATCGACTCGACGGCCGTCGCGGCACTGGCGATCCAGCACAACCCCGACCTGATCACCATCACCACCGGTTTCCAGCGCGAGGGCTATAGCGAGGTCGACGTGGCCGCCGAGTCCGCCGAGGCCATCGGCGCGCGCCACGTGGTCAAGACCGTCTCGCCTGAGGAGTTCCGCGACGCGATCCCCGCCATCGTCTGGTACCTCGACGATCCGGTGGCCGACCCGTCGCTCGTCCCCCTCTACTACCTCGCGCGCGAGACGCGTAAGCACGTCAAGGTGGTGCTGTCGGGCGAGGGCGCCGACGAGCTGTTCGGTGGCTACACCATCTACAAGGAGCCGCTGTCCCTCGCGCCCTTCGACAAGCTGCCCGCCTGGGCGCGGCGCACCGCCGGCAAGATCGGCGACCGTATGCCCGAGGGCAAGCGCGGCAAGTCGCTGCTGCAGCGCGGCTCACTGCCACTTGAGGAGCGGTACTACGGCAACGCGCGCTCGTTCAACGACGCCCAGCTGGACTACGTGCTGCGCGACTTCCGCCCGGAGTGGACGCACACCGACGTGACCGCCCCGATCTACGCCAAGACCCGAGGCTGGGGCCCCGTCGAGCGGATGCAGCACCTGGACCAGTTCACCTGGCTCCGCGGCGACATCCTGGTCAAGGCCGACAAGATGACGATGGCCAACTCGCTCGAGCTGCGCGTGCCCTTCCTGGACAAGGAGGTCTTCCGCGTCGCGGAGACCCTGCCCGCCGACCTCAAGCTGGCCGGCGGCACGTCGAAGTACGCGCTGCGCCGCGCACTGGAGGAGATCATCCCGCCGCACGTGCTGCACCGGAAGAAGCTGGGCTTCCCCGTGCCGCTGCGGCACTGGCTGGCCGGCCCGGAGCTCTACGACTGGGCCCGGACCGTCATCGAGGAGTCGCAGACCGACGAGTGGATCGACCGGCGCGCCGTGCTCGCCATGCTCGACGAGCACAAGGCGAAGGCACCCGAGGGCTGGCCGGGCGGCACGGACCATTCCCGACGGATCTGGACCGTCCTGGTGTTCATGGTCTGGCACGGCATCTTCGTCGAGGACCGCATCCACCCGGCCATCGAAGAGCCGACCTACCCGGTCCGCCTCTAGGGCATCAGCGCAGCAACGCGATCCACATCGCGGCGTAGTGACAGAGCGCTGCGACGACGGTCGCGGCGTGGAAGAACTCGTGGTGCCCGAAGACGCCGGGCCAGGGGTTCGGCCAGCGGGTCGCGTAGAGGACCGCTCCCCCGCTGTAGAGCACGCCGCCGACGGCGAGCAGGATCGACGCGGTCCAGCCGGCGCCGCGCACGAGGTCGCCGGCGACGGCGACGACCACCCAGCCGAGCGCGATGTACAGCGGCACGCCCACCCAGCGCGGGGCGTGCGGCCACAGCAGCTTGAGCGCGACGCCCGCGAGGGCGCCGCCCCAGACCACAGCAAGCACCCACCGGGCGACGCCGGACGGCAGGGCGAGCACGGCGATCGGCGTGTAGCTGCCGGCGATGAAGACGAAGATCATGCAGTGGTCGGCGCGCTTCATCCAGATGCGTTGCGCGTCGGTCCACTTCCCGCGGTGGTACGCGGCGCTCACGCCGAACACCCCGAACACGGTGATCGCGTAGACGATCAGGGCGAACCCGGCGGAGGTGGATTCCCGGAATCCGGCGATCACCAGCGGGATCCCCAGGACGGCGGCACCGAGCGCGCCGAACTGGTGGATCACTCCCCGCAGGCGCGGCCTGATCTCGGGCACACCGGCGATCGTCATGAACCTACGATACCGTAGGTTACTCGCGAGTAATCGCGATTGTGACCTACAGCGCAGCGAGAATCTCGGCGGCCACCGCGGCGCCGTACGCCTCGGTCAGCCGCTCGCGCGCGTCCTCGACGTCGTAGTCCCAGGCCTGCGGCCCGACCGTCTCGAGCACCTTCACGGCGACGTACGAACCGAGCTGGCCGGAGCGCTCGTACGACAGGCCCGCATCCAGGCCCACGAGGAAGCCGGCGCGGAAGGCGTCGCCGACGCCGGTGGGGTCGACGCGGCCGCGGTCGGGCACCACGTCGACGTGGATGCGCTGCGCAACGGTGCCGTCCGTGCCGTTGACGACGATCTCTGCGCCCTTCTCGGCGAGGGTGGTCACGCGGACCTCGACCATCGCGGTGAGCCGCTCGGCGCTCACGCCGGTCTTCTGCTGGAGCAGGCCCCATTCGTACTCGTTCGTGAACAGGAACTTGGCGCCCTCGACCAGGTCGCGGGCCTCCTCACCGTTCAGGCGCGCGAGCTGCTGCGACGGGTCGGCGGCGAAGGGAATGCCCGCCTCACGGCACTGCGCGCTGTGCAGAGTCATGGCGGCGGGATCGTTCGCGCCGATCACCACCAGGTCGAGCTCGCCGACGGTGGCGGCGACGTCGGCGATCGCAATCTCCCGCGACTCGGCCATCGCGCCCGAGTAGAAGGAGGCGATCTGCGCCATCTCCGAGTCGGTGGTGCACTGGAAGCGCGCGGTGTGCGCGGTCTGCGAGACCCGGACCGCGCGAGTATCGACACCCGCGTCCTCGAGCCAGGCGCGGTAGCCCTCGTCGAAATCGGCGCCCACCGCGCCGACGAGCACGGGTCGCCGGCCAAGCCGGGCCATGCCGAAGCTGATGTTCGCGCCGACCCCGCCGCGCTGCAGCACGAGCTCCTCCACGAGGAAGCTCAGCGAGACGTGGGCGAGGTGCTCGGCGAGCAGCTGCTCGGAGAACTTCCCCTCGAAACGCATCAGATGATCGGTGGCGATGGAACCGGAAACGGCGATCGACACGACGAAACCCTCCCGTGGTCGGCGACGGACGAATCCAGTCAGCCTAACCGCGAGAGGGTTCCGCACGCCTCGCGGGCGTCAGTCGTGCGTCAGTTGAACGAGTCGCCGCAGGCGCACGAGCCGGTGGCGTTCGGGTTATCGATGGTGAAACCCTGCTTCTCGATCGAGTCGACGAAGTCGATCTTCGCGCCGATCAGGAACGGCACGCTCATCCGGTCGACCGACAGCTTCACGCCGCCGAACTCGGACAGCACGTCGCCGTCGAGCGACCGGTCGTCGAAGTACAGCTGGTACCGCAGGCCCGCGCATCCGCCCGGCTGCACCTCGATGCGCAGCGCCAGGTCGTCACGACCCTCCTGGTCCAGCAGCGCCTTCGCCTTCGAGGCAGCGGCCTCGGTCAGCACCACACCGGTGGTTTCGCTCTCAGCAGCAGTAGTCATAGGTTCTCCTCACAGACGCACGTCGGTGTCTGGTTCAACGGTACTCCCCCGCCCTGCATTCCCGGGAGTCACCATCACCCGCGTCGTGGCGCACCCGGCGGGATCGAATAGGCTGGACGGCGTGAAACTCCCCTGGCAGAAGGCCGACGATTCGACCTCCGAGGCGGCGGAGTCCGCGGCAGCCGACACCGTCGACGAGACCGCCGCGGATCCGCTCGCCAAGCCCGCGCCGACGGCGGGCAAGGGCCGCCCCACGCCCAGCCGTCGCGAAGCGCAGGGCCGCAAGCGCGGCCCCGTCGCCCCCGCGCCGATGACACGGGCCGAGGCCCGCGCGCGAAAGAAGGAGCTGCGCAACTCCATGAGCAAGGAGGAGCGCAAGGCGGCCGCCGCGGATCGTCGCACGCAGGCCAACGAGCGCCGCGAGCTCATGATGCAGGGCGACGAGCGGTACCTGCCGGTCCGCGACAAAGGCGCCGTCAAGGGCTACGTGCGCGACCTGGTCGACGCCAAGCGCCACATCTCCACCATGTTCATCCCGTTCGCGGTGGCCGTGATGGTCTTCATGTTCGTCACGGTCAACCGGCCGGAGCTCGCGGGCATCCCGATGCTCATCCTGCTGGTGATGGTCGCGGTGATGGCGATCGAGGGCATCCTCACCGGCCGTCGCGTCAACAACCGCGTCCGCGAGCGCTGGCCGGACACCACCGAGACGGGTTTCCGCCTCGGCTGGTACGCCTTCATGCGCTCCACGCAACTGCGGCGCATGCGCATCCCGCGGCCGCAGGTCAAGCCGGGCGACGCGGTCTAGCCCGTGGCGCTCACCCTCGTTCTCGGCGGGGTCCGCTCGGGCAAGTCCGCGCGCGCCGAGCAGCTGATCGCCGGAGCCGGCGCCCTCGTCCGGTACGTCGCCACGGCGCCGCGGCCCGACGGTGACCCCGACCTCGCCGCGCGGGTGGCCGCGCACCGCGAGCGTCGCCCGTCGTCGTGGTCCACCGTCGAGACGCAGGACCTCCGCGCGGTCCTCTCCGAGGGTTCCGCGCCCACGCTGATCGACGACTTGGGCGGCTGGCTCGCCGCGCGCCTCGACGCGGCCGGGTGGGAGACCCCCGAGAACGCGCAGCCCGATCTCGACGGCCTCGTGGCCGCCGCGGCGGCGTACACGGGTGAGCTGGTCATCGTCAGCCCCGAGGTGGGCCTGTCGCTCGTCCCCGAGACCCACGCGGGCCGCGTCTTCCAAGACCTGCTGGGCACGCTCAACGGCCGGCTCGCGGCGATCGCTGACCAAGCCGAGCTCGTCGTCGCCGGGATCCCCGTGCTGCTCGACGGTGCGCCCTCCCCCTCGACTGCCTCCACGCCCGCCGCGAGCCTGATCAAGCCCGTGCCGGACGTGCCGCCGGCGCCGCCGATCGTGCTCCCACCGTTCGAACCGGGCGCCGACCCGCTGGCCTTCCCGCAGCTCTCCCCGCCGGATCCGTTCGTCGGCCGCGAGGCCCGTGATCGCCAGCTGGAACTGACCAAGCCAGCGGGCTCGCTGGGCCGCCTGGAACAGCTCGGCGAGTGGATCGCCGCGTGCCAGGGCGTGTGCCCACCGAAGCAGTTCGAGCGCGCGCGCATCGTGGTCTTCGCCGGGGACCACGGCGTGGCCGCGGGCGGCGTCTCGGCCTACCCGCCGGAGGTCACCGCGCAGATGGTGGCGAATTTCGCCGCCGACGGCGCCGCAATCAACGTGCTGGCCGCGCAGGCCGGCGCGACGGTCCGCATCGAGGACATCGCCGTCGCCGGCGACACCCGCGAGGACCTGAGCCGCAACAAGATCCGCCGCTCGTCGGGCGACATCGCCGTGACCGACGCGCTCACCGACGAGGAGACTATCGCGGCGATCGCGGCGGGCCGCCGGATCGCCGACGAGGAGATCGACTCCGGCGCCGACCTGCTCATCGCCGGCGACATGGGCATCGGCAACACCACGCCCGCCGCGGTGCTGGTCGGCGCGCTCACCGATACCGAGCCCGTCCTCGTCGTGGGCCGCGGCACCGGCATCGACGACAACGCCTGGATGCGCAAGGCCGCCGCGGTCCGCGACGGCATGTACCGCGCACGCCCACACGTCGGCAACCCGAAGGCGCTGCTGCGCACCGTCGCCGGGGCGGACCTGGCCGCCATGGCCGGCTTCCTGGCGCAGGCCGCGGTGCGGCGCACGCCGGTGATCCTCGACGGTGTCGTGGTCACGGCTGCGGCCTTGGTCGCGAATGACCTCGCCCCCGGCGCGGTGAGCTGGTGGGTCGCCGGGCACAAGAGCCCCGAGCCAGCGCACGCCCTCGCGCTGCACCGCCTGGACATTGAGCCCCTGCTCGACCTCGGCCTGCGGCTCGGCGAGGGCAGCGGCGCGGCGCTCGCGCTCCCCCTGGTGCGCTCGGCCGTGGCCGTCCTCGGCGAGATGGCGACCTTCGACGCGGCCGGCGTGTCCGGGAAGGCCGCCGACTGACGTGCGGCACCTCGCCGCCACCGTCGCCTGGATGACGGTGCTGCCCGTGCCCGGCGCGTTGCAGCCGAGCCCCGTCACCCGGGCCGACGGCGCCCGCATCATCGCCCGCGTGCCCCTCGCCGGCGCGATCGTGGGCGCCGCCGTCGCCGCGGTCGCCTGGGCCTGCCACGCCGCGGGCCTGCCGACGGTGCTCGTCGGCGCCCTGGCCGTCGGCGCCGGGGCGCTCCTGACGCGCGGAATGCACCTCGATGGCTTCGCGGACTGCGTCGACGGCCTGGGCAGCTACGGCTCGCCGGAGCGGGCGCGAGAGATCATGCGGCAGGGCACCGTCGGCCCGTTCGGCGCCGCCGCGCTGGCGCTGCTCCTGATCGCCGGCTCTGCCGCCGTCGGTGGGCTCGCGGACCGCGGGGCGTGGCTCGCGATCGGCGTGGCCGTGGGCGCCTCCCGGGTGGCCGCGGTCCTCGGCTGCCGGCGCGGCTGGGCACCGTCGAACCCCGACGGTTTCGGTGCGCTCACGGCCGGCACCCAAGGCCTTGCGACGCAGGGCCTCTGGGCCGTGGTCGCGCTGGCTGCGGCCGCCCCGGCGGTGCCCGGGCGCCCGTGGCAGGGGCCGCTCGCCATCGCGATGGCGCTGCTCGTCGCGGCCCTCGCGATGCGGCACTGCGTGCGCCGGTTCGCCGGAATGAGCGGCGACGTCCTGGGTTTCGGCATCGAGCTCGCCGCGGTGGTCGCACTGATCGGTCTCTGCATCGCCTGACAAGTGGTCCCCAAGCGCCCGGCAAGCTCAGCGGGCCAGGCTCCCGACATGACCTACGACGACGCGGGATGGCACTCCGACACGACCGCCGAACTCGGCCTGCCCGAGGAGGCGGCGAACACGCACATCGGCATGTTCTACGCATGGGCCCGCGCCCGGGGCCTCACGAGCGGCACCCACCTCGAACACGGCGTCGACGGTCCGGTGCCCGATCCTGAGCTCCATCTCCTCGACGACCGCGCGCTCACCCCGGGCGCCTATCTGGAACGGCATCTTGCCGGCCAATTGGATCCCGGCTCCTTCACTGCGGAAGGTCGGAGGTTCGTCGAGGCGAAGTACAGCGACTACCTCGGTGCCTACGACCGCATCCCGGTGGTTGTCGACGCGGAGAACATGTACGCCGTCGAGGACAGCTGGCGGCTCTACAACGCGATCGAGCCTGTGCTCGACGAGCTGTACGCACTCTGGAGAGGCTCCCGTTAGCCGATGGCGGCTCAGAACGCGTCGATCCGCGGATCTCCCCGCTGGGCGCCGCCCAGCCCGGACAGTCCAGCGTCCAGGAATCGCACCATCCACGTCGCGGTCTCCCGGGAGTCGTTCTCCCACTGGAAGGCATCGACAGCCTGCAGCACGGCGAACCCGTGCATGGTGCACCGGAGAGTCCGGATCGCGTGATCGAGTTCCTCTGCCGCCACCCCGTACCCGGAGACCACCGCACGCAGTGATTGCATGACCCGGGTGGCCGCGCGCAGAAACGGGTCGTCGGGATCGGCACCCATCGCGATTCCGGTCGTCGACGCGTAGCGTCCCGGGTGCCGGCCGATGTACGACTGCGTCGCCTCCACGAGGGCCGCCATCGCCGCGGCACGTGAACGTCCTTGGATCGCGACGCCCACCTCGTCACCGAGTTCGGTCATCGCCAGTGTCGCGATCCGACGCCGCAGATCGCCGACGCTGTCGACATGTTTGTAGAGCGCCGGCGGCTTCACTCCCAGTCGCTCGGCGAGAAGCGCGAAGGTCACCGCGTCGATGCCGACCTCGTCGGCGAGGGCGGCACCAGCGGTGACCACGTGCGCGGAACTGAGTCCCGCCCTAGGCAAGGCGAAGCCCGGTGAGGAATCGCAGGATGTGCGTGGCGACCTCGTCCGGGAATTCCGCGTGCGGATAGTGCCCTGCCCCGTCGATCGTCACGTAGCTGCCGATCGAGTCGGGCAGGGCGGCCACGATGCCCTTCGCCTCCGCAACCGGGTCGGCGAAGTCACTGTCCTGCGAGCCCATGATGATCAGCGTGGGTCGGGTCACGTGCGGAAGCGCCTCTGCTGCGTCCTTCGCGTTCGCCAGAACCATCTTCGTAGCCGCACGGCGCCGATCGGGCTTCTCCAGACCGGCGAGCACGCTGGCCTTCCACGAATCCCAATCGCTCGGTTTCCGCGTGGGATACGCCATGTCGAGGTACTGCGACCACCGTCGTGGGCTTCCGGTGATGCCGAATCCGCCGAGCAGGAACGTGCCTCGGCGGTACGCACCGTCGCGCAGGAATGCGGCGAGGCTCAACGACGGCGGCCTCGTGAACGGGGCGATCTCGATGACGGCCGCGACGAGATCCGGGCGTTCGGCCGCGAGAATCGTGGCGGCACCGCCCGAGAACGACTGTCCCACCACGATCGCCGGACCACCTCCGAGATCCGTGATCACCTCCGCCAGATCCGATGCGGTGTCGGCGCGGGTGAACGAGGACCATCGGGCACTCGAGTCACCGTGGCCGCGCAGATCGACGGTGGCCACTCGGTATCCGGCATCGACCAGGCGCGGAGCGAGAAAGCGATAGGTCGCCCGGGTATCGGCGAGCCCCGGAGAGAGGACGATCAGAGGCCCTTCTCCGACCACGTCGTAAGCGATCCGGCCGTCACCGACCGAGGCGAACACCGTCGCGCCACTGCCATCTGTCATCAATGCCTCCAGAGAAATCAGCGAATGTTGATACCCTTTAGGTTATGTATCATAACTTGTGAGGTCAATACCGCACCAGAGGCGCCTGGGCACGCCCTAGACAACAGTCGTTGTCAGGAGTAGACACAGGTATGTGACCACACTCAACGGAGCACGATCGATTCCGGCGCGACATCCCGCGCGCCCCCGGCGCGTGCCTCCCGGGATCCGGATGGTGAGCCGCGCTCTGCGCCTCCCCGAGCCGACGGACGCGGAGTTCCGGCGGTTCGGCGAGCTGCTCACCGCCGGCGATGCCGTGATGGACGAGCTGGTCGAGTGGATCTACCAGGACCGCGATACACGCAAGCCGATGTTCGACCGGGCGCTGAACGCGGGCATCGCTTCGGTTCCCGATGCACCGTCGGAACTGCGCACCTTCTTCGAGGACATGGAGACCGCCCCGGACTGGGTCGACTGGGACAAGATCCTCCTCGGCGGCCAGCTCATGCGCAGCGGCGGCGCGGACGGCTTCTCCATCGCGCGCGACGTCGCGCTGATGGGCGGCTACCTCTTCTCCGGCTTCAACCAGACCTTGCTGCGCACGGGCGCGCTGGAGAAGGGCTCGAACAAGCGCTTCGCCGAGACCTCGCAGTGGGCGCTCGACGTGATCGTCCCGGAAGGCCTGCGGCCCGGTGGCGCAGGCTACCGGTCCACGTTGCACGTGCGGTTCATCCACTCGATGGTGCGTCGGCACCTCATGGCCCTACCGGACTGGGACTACGAGGCCTACGGCCTACCGATCAATCAGACGGACATGGCGGCCACACTGGTCGGCGCGCTCATCGCGCCCGTCGCCACCGGGACCGGGATCGGCATGGTAGCCAGCCCCCGCGAGTACGACGCGGCCGCGCACCTGACGCGGTACGTCGGCCGACTGATGGGCGTGCACGACGACTTCCTTCCGCACGGCTTCCGCGACAGCCTCCGGATCCTGTTCCAGACCTCGCGGGCGCTCTCGACCCCGGACGAGACCAGCAAGGCACTCGCGCAGCCGATGGCCGACGACCCGATGCTCTGGAAGTACGGGCAGCTCACCGGCCTGCGCCGCAGGATCGCCCGCTCACAGCACCTGTCGATCGCGACCGCCTACCTGGGGCGGAGCGCCATGAAGGAGCTCGGCGTCCCGCCGACCCTCCCCTGGTACCCGGCCCTCCGGATCCCGTACCACCTCATCGAATCGGTGTTCAACCAGCTCCCCGGCGGTCGCGAGCGCGCCGCCCGCCGCGGCGACGCGAGCCAAGCGAAGTTCATGCGCATGCTGAACGAGGAAGCCGCCATCGGCCACTCCGCCCAGCACGTCACCACCTGATCAACCGGGCGGCAAGCCACCGCCAACCGTCGCGCGGGAACCTCACGTCATGACCTACGACGATGCCGAATGGCACCAGGAGACCGTCGACGAGCTCGGCCTTCCCGAGGACAACGCCGCAACGCACATCGGGATCTTCTACGCCTGGATGCGGGCGCACGGTCTCGCGAGCGGCACCACGCTGTGGCACGGAGTACCCGAGCCGGTCCCTGATCCGCACCTCGACCTGCTCGACGACCGCAAGCTGACACCCGGCGCCTACCTGGTACAACACATGGTCGGCCAATTCGACTCCGGTGCGTTCACTGACGAGGGGAACGCCTTCACCAACGCTTCGTACTCCGCCTACCTGGACGCGTACGCGAAGGTGCCGGAGATCTCCGAGCACCCCTCCACGTACGCCGTCGCCGACACCTGGCAGCTGTACGACGCCGTAGCGCCGACCATCGACGCGCTCTACGCACGCTGGAGGTCACGTCAGTAGCGCCTGGATCGAATAGTCCTGGGCTCTGGCACCTTCCACACTGTTCTGCGACGAATCAGGCCTAAACCATCGCACAACGCTTCGAAAGATGTTGCAGCCGTGGCCAGCCGACCATAGAACTCCTCGGTATGGTGCCACCATGCATCCACTGATCGCAAGACTGGACGCGGCACTCGCGACGAACTACCCCGAGTTCCACGCCGCGCTCGGCCCAGGCTCGCCGCAGGAGGATCTCGACGAGCTTGAGCGAACCTTCGGTATACCGCTCCCCCAGCTGTATCGCGACTTCGTCGCCTGGCACGGCCCCGATCCGCGCAACCAGTACCCGCGCTCTGCCTACATGATCAAGTACTACGAGCTGACGTCTGCGCGTAACGCGACTGCGACTCTGACGATGCTTCGTGAACTCCGTGCCGACGAAATCGGCTGGATCGCGTCTGCATGGTGGGGCGAGCATTACCTGCCTCTCATGGAACACGGCGGCCCCGAGCTGGTCATCGATATGAAAGGAGAGGCCCGGCTTGAAGGTGACGGCACCAGCCCATATCCCAGCATTGCCGGACAAGTCCTGGAGTTCCACCACGCCGATGAACTGCGCCCCGTGCACGCGCCGAGTCTCGAAGCGTGGATCGAAGCGGTCGCCATCTCATGCGAACGGCAGGTATTCGGCGTCGAGATCAACGACTACGGGAAGGGGCCCGTCCTCTACCTCACCGACGAGGGAGACCGCTTCGATTCCGTCCTCGGAGAACTCGCACCGGGCTTCCCCGCCGACGCCGTCATGCTGACGATGCCTGACGACTACTACTGACGCAGGCGGCCCACACCGGAATCCGGTGTGGGCCGCCTACGTCGGGATGAGCGTCAGCTCAGGGTGGTCATCCAGCCGTGGGCGTCCGGGACCGTGCCGCGCTGGATGCCCGTGAGGGTCTCGCGCAGCGCCATGGTGATCTCGCCGGGCTCGCCGTCGCCGATGGTGAAGTCCTCGGACGCACCCTTGACCCGTCCGACGGGCGTGATCACGGCCGCGGTGCCGCAGGCGAAGACCTCGGTGATGGCGCCGGAGGCGACGCCCTCCTTGAGCTCGTCGACGGTGATGCGACGCTCCTCGGTCTCGAAGCCGGCGTCGCGGGCGAGCTGGAGCAGCGAGCTGCGGGTCACGCCGGGGAGCAGCGATCCGGACAGCTCCGGCGTGACGATCCGGGCCGAAGAGCCGGAGCCGAGGACGAAGAACAGGTTCATGCCACCCATCTCCTCGATCGCCTCGTGCTCGATGGCGTCGAGCCACACGACCTGGTCACAGCCCTGCTGCGCGGCCTGGGCCTGCGCAACGAGCGACGCGGCGTAGTTGCCGCCGCACTTGGCGAAGCCGGTGCCACCGGGTGCGGCGCGCACGTACTCGCGCGAGAGCCACACCGAGACGGGCTTCACGCCACCGGCGAAATAGGCGCCGGCGGGCGAGGCGATCACCAGGAAGCGGTAGCTGTTCGACGGCTTGACGCCGAGGGTCTCCTCGTCGGCGAAGATGAACGGCCGGAAGTACAGGGCCTCCTCGCCGCCGGCCGCGGGCACCCACTCGCCGTCGATGGCGACGAGCTGCTTGAGCGACTCCACGAAGACGTCCTCGGGCAGCGGCGGGATCGCGAGCCGCTCGGCGGAGCGCTGGAAGCGCGTGGCGTTGGCCTCGGGCCGGAAGGTGGCGACGGAACCGTCGGGCTGGCGGTAGGCCTTGAGGCCCTCGAAGATCTCCTGCGCGTAGTGCAGCACCGACGCCGAGGGCTCCATCGGGATGGGGCCGTAGGGCAGCACCTCGGGCGCGTGCCAGCCCTCGGCCTCGTTCCAGCGGAGCGAGATCATGTGGTCGGTGAAGTACCTGCCGAATCCCGGGTTCGCCAGGATCTCAGAGCGCTCAGCCGCAGAGCGGGGGTGGTCGTTGCGGGTGAGGGCGAAGGCCGTGCCAGTTGTCATGGGACAAGATTCTACGACCCGCGCGCGCGGGCGCGGGCCGTACCAATCAGTAGGAACCCCGAGTATTTTTCCGGGGCCGCCTCGGGACTACTTCGTGTTCGCCTCGACGAACGGCGGGAGGACCACCTCGCACTCGATCGCGCGGCCGCGCACGTCCACGCTCACCGGCGTCCCCTTCTCGACCCCCGCCGCGGAATCGATGAGCGCCAGGGCGATTCCGGTCTTGAGGCTCGGGCTGAAGGTGCCCGACGTAGTGGTGCCGATCGGCACACCGTCGGCGGAGAGCACCGTGAGGTCGGCGCGCAGCACGCCCTTGCCGGTCGCGCGCAGGCCCCAGAGCTTGCGCGCCGGACCGGCCTCCTTCTCCGCCAGCAGGGCGTCGCGGCCGACGAACTCGGGCTTCTTCCAGCCGACGGCCCAGCCGGCGCGGGCCTGGACCGGGGTGATGTCGACGGTGAGCTCGTGGCCGTGCAGCGGGTAGCCCATCTCGGTACGGAGGGTGTCGCGGGCGCCCAGGCCTGCGGGCTGGCCGCCGCGCGAGGTGATCTCGGGCAGCAGCGCGCGGAAGACGGTCTCGGCGTCACCCCAGGCGGGGATCAGCTCGTAGCCGTGCTCGCCGGTGTAGCCGGTGCGGCAGACGCGCACCGGGGTGCCGTTCAGTGAGGCGTCCTCGTAGGCCATGTACTCCATCTCGGTGGGCAGCCCGACGGCCTGCAGTACCTCCGCCGACTTCGGGCCCTGCACGGCGAGCACGGCGTAGTCGCGGTGCTGGTCGGTGACGGTGATCCCCTCGGGCGCCCGCGCGACGAGGTGCGCGACGACCGCGGCCGTGTTGGCGGCGTTGGGCACGAGAAAGAGCTCGTCGTCGGAGACGTAGTAGACGATGAGGTCGTCGATCACGCCGCCGGACTCGTTGGTGCACAGGGTGTACTGCGCCTTGCCCGGGTGGATCTTGCCGAGATCGGCGGTGAGCACGCGGTTGACGAAGTCCTTGGCGCCGGGCCCGGCGACGGTGGCCTTGCCGAGGTGGCTGACGTCGAAGATCCCCACGGCCTCACGGACGGCGGTGTGCTCGCCGACGGTGCCCGCGTACTTGACGGGCATCGACCAGCCGCCGAAGGGCGCGAACGCCGCTCCCAGCTCGACGTGCACGGCGTTCAGGGGTCCCTCGATCAGCGTCTCACTCATGTCCGGCACTCTAGTCCAGGGCCGCGCTGCCGGACCGGCCCAACAGGCGCATGCCCTGATAGATGACGATCGCGGCGACGGAGCCGAGTGCGATGCCGGTGAAGGTGACCTCGCCGACGGACCAGGTGAAGTCGGCAATGCCGATGATGAGCGGCACCGCGGCGGTGAGCTGGTTGATGGGCTTGCTGAAGTCGACGCGCGCCTCCACCCAGATGCGCACGCCGAGGATGCCGACGAGGCCGTACAGCGCCGTCGTGATGCCACCCAGCACGCCCGGCGGGATCGACGCGATCACCGCGCCGACCTTCGGCGACATGCCCAGCAAGATCGCGGCGACGCCGGCCACCCAGTACGCGGCCGTCGAGTAGACGCGGGTCGCGGCCATGACGCCGATGTTCTCCGCGTAGGTCGTGGTGGCGGAGCCGCCGCCCGCGCCGGCGAGCACCGTCGCAAGGCCGTCGGAGGCCAGCGCCCGGCCCATCACCGGGTCGTAGTCCTCCCCCGTCATCTGCGCGACGGACCGCACGTGCCCGACGTTCTCGGCCACGAGTACGAGGACCACGGGCAGGAACATGGGCAGCACGGCCCAGGAGAACGACGGGGCGTGGAACTCCGGGAAGCCGACCCAGGATGCCGCGGAGACCTTGGAGAAGTCGACCTCGCCGCGGAACCACGCGACCGCGTAGCCGATCAACACCGAGGTGAAGATCGCGAGCCGCCCCAGCATGCCCTTGAACAGGGCGAGGGACAGGATGAGGCAGACCAGCGTGATCGTGGCCGTCACGGCGGCCTTCTCGTAGTTCGCCTTCGCCGCGGGCGCCAGGTTGAGGCCGATCAGCGCGACGATCGCGCCCGTCACGACGGGCGGCATCAGCTTCTCGATCCACGCCGTGCCCACGAGATGCACCACGCCGCCCACCAGGATCAACAGCACGCCCACGGCGACGATGCCGCCCAGCGCGCTCCCCATCCCCTGTGAGGCGGTCGCCGCGGTGATCGGCGAGATCACCGCGAAGCTCGACCCCAGGTAGCTGGGCAGCCGGTTGCCGGTGATGAGCAGGAACAGCAGGGTGCCCACGCCCGAGAAGAGCAGGGTGGTGGCGGGCGGGAAGCCGGTGAGCACCGGCACCAGGAACGTGGAGCCGAACATCGCCACCACGTGCTGCACGCCGATGCCCAACGTCTTGGGCCAACTCAGCCGCTCACCGGGCCCCACCACGCCCGCACCGTCAGTGGTCGGCGTCCAGCCGAATATCTTCATGGCGGGAAATCATGCACGAGTCAGCGGCCGAGCACAGCGTCCAGGTGGTCGTTGGCGAACACGCGGTCCGGGTCGAGCTCGTCGCGCACGGCCAGGAACTCCTCGAACCGGGGGTAAGCGCCGCGGAAGAACTCGGCGGTGCGCGTGTGCATCTTGCCCCAGTGCGGGCGGCCGCCGTGCTCGATCATGATCCGCTCGACCTCGGCGAAGTAGTCGCTGGGCTTGTCCCGGACGTAACGGTGCGCGGCGATGTACCCGGACTGCCGGCCCGAAGCAGTCGACAGCATCAGGTCGTCGGCGGCGGCGACACGGACCTCGATCGGGAAGGTGAGGTTCCAGTCGTGCTTCTCGGTCGCCGCCTTGAGCGCGGCGAACGCCGGCATCGTGTTCTCCAGCGGCACGGCCCATTCCGTCTCGCGGAAGCGCACGGATCGATCGGTCGTGAGCACGTTGGTGGAGTAGTCGATCTCGGTGTGCTCGGAGAGCATCGACGTGGCGAGCGAGACCAGCCGGGGCGTCAGCGACGGTACCGCGCGCCCCATTTCGCACACGGCCATCAGCGCGCCGGTCCCGACGACCTTGTCGTCGACGAACCGCCGCACCCCGCCGATCGGCTTGCGCTTGTGATCCCCGGGCCGGCGGATCTGCGATTTGGTGAGCGTGCCGTCCGTCCCCGGGAACCAGAAGAACTCGAAGTGGTCGACGTCGCGCACCCGCTCGACGAAGCCGTCCACGGTCTCCCCCAGCGACAGCGGTGCCTCGGTCGCCTCGAGCACGAACCGGTCCACGCACTGCAGCGTGACCTCGACCAGGATCCCCAGCGCGCCGAGCCCGAGCGCCACGGCCTGCAGCCGCGGGTCGTTCTCGCCGACGGTAACCACCTCCCCGGTCCCGGAGACGAGGGTGGCCCCGACCACCTGGGTCGCGATACCGCCGAAGCCAAGCCCGGTGCCGTGCGTGCCGGTCGAGATCGCACCGGCGACGGTCTGCCGGTCGATGTCGCCCAGGTTAGCCATGGCCAGGCCGTAGGGCTCGAACAGCGCGGGCACGTCGTACAACCGGGTACCGGCGCGGAGCGTCACCCGCTTGGCGTCGACGTCGACGGTGACGAGCCCGCCCTGGTGGTCCGGCGCGAGCGCCACGTCGCGCGGGGCGGAGATCGCCGTGAAGGAGTGCCCCGCGCCCAGCGCCTTGACGGTGCCGCCGCGTTCGCGGGCCCGTTCGACGGTGCGCACCACGTCCTCGATCTTCGCGGGCCGCGAGACGTACGAGGGGAAGGCGGAGGCGGTGCGCCCCCAGTTCCGCCACTCGCCCACGTTGCCGGTCAGCTGGTCCAGGCTCGGGATCCACTTGTTCACAGGAAGCACTTCCCCTCGCCGCGGTAGGTCGGGACCGCGGCGTGCACGGCACCGTCGGAGACGATCACGAGATCGTCGGCGTGCTCGGCCGGCTCCCCGGCCTTGGTGTGCCGGAACCAGATCCGGTCGCCGAGCGAGATCCGCGCGGCGCGCTCGCCGGTCAGCGGCGTCTGCACCTCGCCCGCGCCCTCGCGACCCGTCAGTTTCAGCCCCTCGGGCCACACCGGCTTCGGTAGGCGGTCGGAACCCGCCGCGCCGGAGGCGATCCATCCGCCGCCGTGGCAGGTCACGGTCTGCGCGTCCGGACGACGCACCACCGCGAGCCCGAACCCCATGGCGGGCGCCGGGCGGAAGTGGGAGTAGCCGTCGAAGAGGTGCGGGCCGTACAGGCCGCTGCCGGCGGCGATGTCGGTGACGTTGGGGTCCTCGGCGTTGCGTTCCAGGGAGCCTGTTCCGCCGCCGTTGACGAACTCGAGGTCGGCGATCCGGCGCAGGTCCGTGAGGATCTCCCGGCGGCGCGTCACCAGCTCGTCCCAGGACGCGCGTTGCATGGTCCGCAGCAGCGTCCCGGCGCCGGGTCGACGGATGCTGAGGTCGCCGACGCCGGCGATCTGGGCGTCGTAGGTCATCACGCCGACGAGCCGGAATCCCTTGCGGCCCGCTACTGTCGCCGCGAGGACCGAGGCCTCGCCACGCGTGCGGATCGGGGAGCGGCGCGCGCCGATCGCGCCCAGCGCGGGGGCGTGGTAGGAGGCGTCGACGTCGATGCAGACCCGCAGTTCGGGGCGGCGGCTCGGCGGCACCGCGGCGTCGATGAGGTCCAGTTGCTCGGCGTCGTCGATCATCAGGGTCACCCGCATCGCGGCGGCCGGATCGGCGGCCAGCGCGGCGATGGCGGCGAGGTCCGCGCTCGGGTAGGCGACCAGCACGTCGGTGCACCCCGGCCGGTCGGCGCCGTCGTGGTCCGTCCCGTCGGCCGCCAGCCAATGGGCCTCCGCCACGTCGTAGGCGAGCACGCCCGCGTAGCCGGGCACGCGCAGCAGCGCGTCGAGCACGGGGCGGGAGCGGATGGACTTCGAGGCGACGCGGATGGGCTTGCCGGCCGCGCGCCGCAGCATGTCGGCCACGTTGTAGCGCAGGGCATCGAGGTCCGCGGCGAGGATCGGCGCGTCGAGGCCGTGGGTGGCGGCGTCGATGGTCGCCCAGTACGCGGTCGGGTCGATCTCCCAGTCCCGGTCGAGGGACGACGGTGCTGCCGCCAGGTCCAGTGCGCCCGCTCCGGTCGTGGTCTCGCCCGTGCCGTTTCCCGTCATGAGCACCGATCGTACGGGCGCAGCCGCCACCTCAGCTGGGCGTGACCGTAGATCCCCCCTCCTCCGTCCGGATCTCCCCGCGGGCCCGGACCTCGGCGGGCGTGCGGCCCGTCCACTGCGCGAAGGCCCGCCGGAAGTCGCGGGCGTCGGCGAAGCCGACCGCCTCTGCCACGGACCGCACCGGTAGTCCGGTCGTGCGCAGCAGGTCCTCGGCGCGCTCGCGCCGGACCCGGGTGTGGATCGACCGGAAGGACTCGCCCGCCTCCACCAGGTGCCGGCGCAGCGTTCGCTCGGTGGTGTTGAGCTGTCGCGCGACGCCGGCCATCGTGAACGGGCGGCGCAGGTCTGCCCGGAGCAGCTGCTCGACCGCCCACACGTGGTCGAGGTCGCGCGCCTCGGCCCTCGTCCCGGTGAGCGCACGGCAGGCCGCCAGTGCGGCGGCGTGCACCGCGGGCTCGCGTCGGGGCAGCGGCGTGCCGAGCAGGCTCCGCGGCACCGTCATCCGCCCGGACGGGGCGTCGAACCGCACGGGGCAGCCGAAGCCCCGCGGGTACTCGGCGGCGTACGACGGCGCCGGATACGGCAGCTCGACCAGCACGGGTGACCACCGCTCGTCCCCGAGCGCGGATCGCAGCAGCGTCGTGACGCTGAGCAGGGTCTCCTCGCAGAGGAAGGGCAGCAGCTCCGGGTCCATCGAGCGCGGCACCACGGCGAGGCGGAGGGCGTCGCCGACGGCGTCCACGGAGAAGTCGACGAGGCTGCCCGCAGCCTGGTGGTACTGCAGGCCGACGTTGACGGCGCCCTCCACGTCGTCCGCGGTCTGGACCGCCACTCCGAGCATCCCGAAGGACTGCAGCAACGGCCGCGCGCCCGCCTGCATCCCCAGGGGCCGGTCCGGGAACTCGCGGACCACCTCGGTGAGGAACCGCGCGACCTGCGGGAACGCGAGGACGAGGTCGCCTGCGGGATCGGTCCGGGGGATCCCGGCGCGCGCGGCCCATTCCGCCGCGGGGTGGCCCTCGCGCGCGAGCATCTCCAACAGGTGCGCGACGACGGGCGCGGGCATCGCGGCCGCGTAGCCGGCGGCCCCGGGCGGCGGCGCGCCCCACAGTCCCAAGCGTAACATCCGTACAGGCAAGCACACCCGCCGCCCCGACGAGAGGAAACCCCTTGAGCACGCCGTTCACCGGAACCGCCATCACGCTGACCGACGATCTCGCGGCGGCGACCGACGCGCTCGTCGTGGGCGTGTACTCCGCGGAGGGCGACGGGCCGATCACGCTCGACCCCGGGGTCCCGGAGGCCGCGCGCGGGCCTGTCGCGGAGGCGCTCGCGCTCCTCGGCGCCGAGGGCAAGGCCGGCGAGGTCGTCCGGATCGCGACGCCGGCCGGGATCGGCCTGGGCGCGGCGACGGTGCTGGGCGTGGGCCTGGGCGCCGAGAAGTCAGTGACCCCGGAGGCCGTGCGCCGCGCCGCGGGCGTCGCGGCCCGCGCGCTCGAGGGCGTGGCCGCGGCGGCGACCACCCTCTCCTCGATCGACCTGGCCGCGACCGTCGAGGGCGCGATCCTGGGTGCGTACCGGTTCGCCGAGTTCCGCACCACCTCGGCGCCGAAGAAGGAGACGCTCGGCGCGCTCGCGCTGCTCTCGGCCCCCGCGTCCGAGGCGCTCGCGGACGAGGTGCGCGGCACCGCCGAACAGGCCCGGCTGACGGCCGGCGCGGTGGCGCTGGCCCGCGACTTCGTCAACACCCCGCCGAACGTCCTCTCCCCCGGCGAGTTCGCCGACCGCGCCGAGCGGCTCGGCACCGCGGCCGGGCTGGACGTGGAGGTCTTCGACGAGCAGTACCTGGAGGCGAACGGTTACGGCGGCATCATCGGGGTCGGCAAGGGCAGCTCGCGCCCGCCGCGCCTCGTGCGCCTGCGCCACGTCTCGGGCGTCGACGGTGCCAAGCACGTCGCGCTGGTCGGCAAGGGCATCACCTTCGACACCGGCGGTATCTCGATCAAGCCGGCCGCGGGCATGGAGCAGATGACCTCCGACATGGGCGGCGCGGCGGCGGTCATCGCCACCGTGATCCTGGCCGCGCAGCTCGGACTGAAGGTCGACGTGACCGCGACGGTGCCGATGGCCGAGAACATGCCATCGCACACCGCGCAGCGCCCGGGCGACGTGCTCACCCAGTACCCCGGCGCCGAGAAGGGCGGGATCACCGTCGAGGTGATCAACACCGACGCCGAGGGCCGCCTGATCCTGGCCGACGCCATCGTCCGCGCCTGCGAGGACGAGCCGGACTACCTCATCGACACCGCGACGCTGACGGGCGCGCAGATGGTCGCGCTCGGCACCCGTACGCCCGGCGTCATGGGCACCGACGACTTCCGCGATCGCGTCGCTGAGCTCTCCCGCTCCGTCGGCGAGAACGGCTGGGCGATGCCCTTCCCGGAGGAGCTGCGCGCCGACATCAACTCGCGCGTCGCGGATCTGGCGAACGTGAGCCCCCACCGTTGGGGCGGCATGCTCACCGCAGGGGTGTACCTCAAGGAGTTCGTGGCCGACGGGGTGCAGTGGGCGCACGTCGACGTCGCGGGTCCGGCGTTCAACACCGGCGGGCCCTTCGGCTACATCACCAAGGGTGGTACGGGCGTCCCGGTCCGCACGATGCTCGCGGTGCTCCGCGACATCGCGCAGCGGGGCTGACGTCCCGCCCCCTGGGAGTTACCGGCGAGTAAGCCCCCAACCGCCGCGCGGACCCGACCCCTGAGGGTAGGGTCAGGTGTCGGTGGAGGCCACCAGCCGAAACCCGCGTTCAGCTCGTATCACAGCAGATAACCGAACCTGAGGAGTCAGAGGAAATGGCCTTCTCCGTCCAGATGCCGGCACTCGGCGAGAGCGTCACCGAAGGCACCGTCACCCGGTGGCTCAAGCAGGAGGGCGACACGATCACCGTCGACGAGCCCCTGCTCGAGGTCTCGACCGACAAGGTCGACACCGAGATCCCGGCTCCGGCTTCGGGTGTGCTGCTGAAGATCCTGGCGCAGGAGGACGACGTCGTCGAGGTCGGTGGCGATCTCGCCACCATCGGCGAGGCGGGCGAGTCCGCCCCCGCGGAGTCCACCCCTGCCCCCGCCGCCGAGCCCGAGCCGGCCCCCGCGGCCGCCGCTCCGGCCGAGCCCGCCGCTCCTGCGGCTCCGGCAGCCCCCGCGGCGCCTGCGGCTCCCGCCGCGCCCGCGTCGGGCACCGAGGTGACGATGCCCGAGCTGGGCGAGTCCGTCACCGAGGGCACCGTCACGCGCTGGCTCAAGAGCGTCGGCGACGAGATCGCCGTGGACGAGCCGCTGCTCGAGGTCTCCACCGACAAGGTCGACACGGAGATCCCGTCGCCCGTCGCCGGCACGCTGCTCGAGATCAAGGCGAACGAGGACGACGTCATCGCCGTGGGTGGCGCGCTCGCCGTCGTCGGCTCCGGCGCCCCCGCGGCATCGGCCGCGCCCGCCGCCCCGGCACCGGCTCCCGAGCCCACCCCGGCTCCCGCCGCTCCGGCCGCCCCCGCCGCCCCGGCTCCCGCGCCGACCCCCGCTCCTGCTGCGGCCGCTCCCGCGGCCCCGGCTGCTCCGGCCGCCCCCGCGGCGCCCGCCGCCCCGGCGGCTTCGTCATCGGATTCGACGCCGTACGTCACCCCGCTGGTGCGCAAGTTGGCCGCGGAGAACAACGTGGACCTGAACGCGGTCAAGGGCACCGGCGTCGGTGGCCGCATCCGCAAGCAGGACGTGCTGGCCGCAGCCGAGGCCGCCAAGGCCCCCGCCGCTCCGGCTGCTGCCGCCGCCCCCACGACCGCCGCGGCTCCGGCACCGTCGGCCCCGAAGGGCGCCCGCCCCGAGCTGGCGGCGCTCCGCGGCACCTCGCAGAAGACCAACCGCATCCGCCAGATCACCGCGAAGGTCACCCGGGAGTCGCTGCAGGGTTCCGCGCAGCTGACCCAGGTCTTCGAGGTCGACTTCTCCAAGATCGTGGCGCTGCGTGCGCAGGCGAAGGCCGCGTTCAAGGCGAACGAGGGCGTCAACCTGACCTACTTGCCCTTCATCGCCAAGGCGGTCATCGAGGCGCTCAAGGTGCACCCGAACGTCAACGCGTCGATCAGCGACGATTTCAAGGAGATCACCTACCACGGTGTGGTGAACCTGGGCATCGCCGTCGACACCCCGCAGGGCCTGCTCTCGCCGGTGATCAAGAACGCCGACGACCTGTCGCTGGCCGGGCTGGCCCGCGCGATCGTCGACCTGGCCGAGCGCACCCGCAACAGCGGCCTCAAGCCCGACGAGCTGTCCGGCGGCACGTTCACCATCACCAACATCGGTAGCGAGGGCGCGCTCTTCGACACCCCGATCCTGGTCCCGCCGCAGGCGGCGATGCTGGGCACCGGCGCGATCGTCAAGCGCCCGGTGGTGGTCAAGGACGCCGCGGGCACCGAGTCCATCGGCATCCACCCGATGGCCTTCCTGCCGCTGACCTACGATCACCGCCTCATCGACGGTGCCGACGCGGGCCGCTTCCTCACGACGGTCAAGCACCGTCTCGAGGAGGGCGCGTTCGAGGCGGATCTGGGCCTGTAATCCCCGGAACCACCCGATCTCATGGAACGACGGGTTGCCCTCGCCGGATCGTCGGGGCTCATCGGCACTGCGGTGTCGCGAGCCCTGACGCGGCGGGGCGACACCGTCGTTCCGCTCGTTCGGGGTGATTCGGCGCGCGGGCTCCCCTGGGATCCGGCGCGCGGCGAGGTCCCCGACCTGGCCGGGTTCGACGCCGTGATCGCCCTGAACGGCTCGGCCATCGCGGGCCGTCGGTGGACCGGCGCGGTGAAGCAGGACCTGCGCGACTCGAGGATCGAATCCTCCGCGGCGCTGGCCGAAGCGACCGCGCGCGACGGCGTGCCGGTGTTCTTGGGCGCGAGCGCGATCGGCGTCTACGGCGACGCGAGCGAGACCGAGTGCTTCGACGGACCGAACGGTACCCCGCCGGGTTCGGGCTTCCTCGCGAGCCTCTGCGTCGAGTGGGAGGCCGCCGCTGGTCCTGCGCGCGCCGGGGGCGTCACGGTGGCGCACCTGCGCTTCGGGCACGTCCTCTCCGCGGCCGGAGACCTCCTGCCCGTGCTGCGTCGCGTCTACCGCCTCGGATTGGGCGGCCGCCTCGGCAGCGGCCACCAGTGGATGTCGTGGATCTCGCGCGACGACGCCGCCCGCGCCGTCCTGCACGTGCTCGACGGTGCCCTTGCCGGCACGATCTCCGGGCCCGTCAACGTCGTCGCGCCGGCGCCCGTGCGGCAGCAGGCCTTCAGCGAGGCGCTCGGCCGCGAGGTGCACCGCCCCGCGCGCTGGGTGGTACCCCGGATCGCCCTGCGCACCGCAGTCGGCGAGATCGCCGACGAGGGCCTGCTCACGTCGCAGCGCGCCGTCCCGCGCGTGCTCCACGAGAGCGGATTCCGGTTCGCGCACACCACACTTCCCGCCGCACTCGCCGCGGCCATGGCGGACGAGGCGTAGCGTCGAGGGCATGCCCGCACGCTCCGCCCGCGCCGATTCCGCTCCGATCGTGGTCGAGGACCTCGGCACCATCGGCTATCAGGAGGCCTTCGATCTCCAGCACGACCTCGCGAACCAGCGCGCCGACGGCGCCATCGGCGACCGGCTGCTCCTCCTCGAGCACCCGCCCACGTTCACCGCGGGCAAGCGCACCGAGCCGCAGGACCTGCCGACGGACGGCAGCACCGTCATCGACGTGGACCGCGGCGGAAAGATCACCTGGCACGGCCCGGGCCAGCTGGTCGGCTACCCGATCATCAAGCTGGGCTCCGCGATGGACGTCGTCGACTACGTCCGCCGGATCGAGCAGGCGCTCATCGAGGTCTGCCGGGGCCTCGGGCTCGCGGTCGGCCGGGTCGAGGGCCGCTCGGGCGTGTGGTTCCCCGCCGACGGTGCGCGCCCCGAGCGCAAGGTGGGCGCCATCGGTATCCGGGTCGCGCGGGGCGTCACCCTGCACGGCTTCGCACTCAACTGCGACAACACGCTCGGCGGCTTCGAAGCGATCATCCCCTGCGGCATCCCCGACGCGGGCGTGACCACTCTGAGCTCCGAGCTGGGCCGTGACGTCACCGTCGGCGAGGTGCGCGATGCCGTCGTCGACGCGGTCCAGCGCGCGCTCGACGGCGACCTCCCCGTCACCGACGAGACCCTGCACGTCGCCGATCACGCCTGATCGGCCGAGCCCTCCTCCACACCGTCCCGGACGCCCTTCGCCCACGTCTTGGCCCACAGCTCCAGCGGGCCCAGGGCGATGAGCAGGGCCTTGCCCTGGTAACTGAGGCGGTAGGCACCGTCGGACGTCTGCGCCACGATGTGCGCCGCAGTGAGTTCCGAAAGGCGCTGCGAAAGCGTGCTCGACGAGATGCCCTCGATCTCGTTGCGCAGGTCGGAGAACCGCGACTTCCCGAACCGCAGCTCCCACACGATCCGCAGCGCCCACCGCCGGCCGAACAGGTCGAGCGCGGCCATCATCGGCCGCCCGGTGTCCGAACCTCGGACGGGCCGCCCGGGTAGCGGGCGGTCGACGTCCCGGTCGTTGTGACCCATGTCACTCCCCCTGCCGCTCTGCGGCGGAACCCACACCGAGAGGCTCTAGGCGTGCCTCGTCGATAGAGATTACGGTTCACACCTATCAGTCTAGTTCGATTTTTGGACCGCGGCCGGCTCTCTTCCGGCGGACCGGAAGGTGACCGTGATCGACGCCCATAGTAATTCCGCAGCGAAACAGCCCTTCTTCGCGCGGCTCGGCCGGCTCTGCGTGCGCTACGCCGCCTGGATCCTGCTGTTCTGGATCTCCGTCGCCGGTGTCCTCAACGTCGCGGTGCCGCAGCTCGAGGTCACGGTCCACAAGCACTCCGCGCCGTTCATCCCGGGCGACCTGCCCGGCGTCGACGGGCTGCGGGCGATGGCCGAGGAATTCGGCACCCCGTCGTCCACGGCGCAGGGCAACGTCATCATCAGCGCCGAGGGAAAGATCGGCCCGGAGCAGGAGCAGTACTACCGGGCGCTCACCACGGCACTCGAGGCCGACAAGGAACACGTCGCCTACGTCATCGACACGTTCGGCAAGCCGGCTGCACGCGAAGTGGGCCTGAGCCCCGACGGCAAGGCGATCAATCTGCTCGTCGCCGAGGTGGGCGACATCGGCTCCACCCGAGCGCAATCGAGCACCGAGGCGATCCGCGCCACGATCCGCTCGATCCCGGCCCCGGCGGGCACGACCGTGGAGTTCACGGGCACCGCGCCGACCCTGTCGGACCTGTTCACCGCGATCGACGCCTCGCTGCTGGTGATCACCGCGGTCTCAGTGGTGCTCATCATGGCGCTGCTGCTCATCACCTACCGGTCGATCGGCGCGGCGATGGTGCCGCTGCTGACCATCGGCCTGTCGCTCGCCGTCGCGCGGCCCATCGTCTCGCTGCTCGGCGAGCACGAAGTGATCCCCGTGTCCAACTTCTCCATCGCGATCATGACGGCCATGGTGCTCGGCGCCGCCACCGACTACGCGATCTTCGCCGTCGCCGGGTACCACGAAGCGCGCCGCGCAGGAGCCCCCTCCGAGGAGGCCGCGGTCGCCGCGTCGACGCGCGTCGGACGCATCATCGTCGCCTCCGCCCTCACCATCGCCGTGGCGAGCGGCGCGATGATCTTCTGCAAAGTCGGCATCTTCGTCACTGCCGGCCTGCCCACGACGATCTCGATCATCGTCACCTGCCTCATCGCGCTCACCCTGCCGCCCGCGCTGCTGCGCTTCCTGGGCGCGCGCGGCTGGGTCGAGCCGCGGCCCGGCACCGAGAAGCGCTGGCGCCGCACGGGTGCGAAGGTGATGCGCCGCGCGGTGCCGCTGTCGGCGGCCGCGCTCGTGGTGCTGCTCGCCGCCGCGGCGGTGCTGCCCAGCATGGTGATCGGCTTTGACGAGAACCGGATGCAGCTGCGGGCCACGGACTCCCGCAACGGCTACGAGACGGTGCAGGAGCACTGGGGCGTCAACGAGGCGGTGCCGGAGTTCCTGCTCATCCGCGCCGATCACGACATGCGCAACACCCACGACCTGGCGGCGCTCGAGGCCATCGCGATCGGGGTGTCGAACCTGCCGCAGGTCGCCTACGTCCGGTCGATCACCAGGCCCGACGGCAAGCCCATCCCCGAATCGGCGGTCGGCTATCAGACGCAGCAGGTGGCGAACGGCCTCGGTGACGCGAGCCGGCAGCTCAAGGAGGCCTCACCGCAGCTCCAGGCGCTCGCCTCCGGCGTCGACCAGCTCAACGCCGGCGCGAGCGAGGCGTCGCGCCGGGTCCCGGAGCTCGTCGCGGGTACGCAGCGCGTGACCGGCCTCGCGTCGGGCGTGCTCGACGCGCTGACCTCCGCCCAGCAGGCGCTGGCGACCGCGAGCGGCGGCACCGTCGACGTGAACGCCGCGACCGCCCTGCTGCGCAGCGCCGTCGCCACCCTGACCACCGCCGCCGACGCCGTGCGGACCGCGCAACGGCAGAACGCCGGGATCGGCGACGTCTTCGGCCCGCTGGTCGGCCCCGCCTCCCCCGCCTGCACCGCCGACGTGAACTGCACAGCCGCGCGCCGGGCCTTCGCCGAACTCGATCGCGCGACGTCCGGGCGGGCCTCGTCGGCGGTCCGCGCCGCCACAGTCGTGCTGCCCGCAGGTACGACGGATCGCGCAGCGACCGCGCTCGCCCAGGCCGACGACGCCCTCGCTCGCCTGCAGGGTCTCCTCACGGGCCTCGGCGCGCTCAGCCCGGAACAGGTCAAGGGCCAGCTCGCCGAGCTCAATGCGGGCGTCACCCAGCTCTCCACCGGCCTCTCTCAGCTCAGCACGGGCCTGGGACAGGTAAAGACGGGTACCGATCAGGTGGTGGAGATGACGGGCCGCCTCCAAGAGGGCCTCGGCACCGCGACGGACTACCTCACCGGGCTCAGCTCCGGCACCACCGAAGGCCCGGGCCGCGGCTTCTACCTGCCCGCGCAGGGGCTGCAGTCGGACCGCTTCGTCGACGGCTCGCGAGTGCTCATGTCGCCGGACGGCCGGTCCGCCCGCATGCTCGTGGTGTGGGGCATCAACCCGTACTCGGACGAGGCCCTGAACACCTCCGCCTCGATCCCCGACGCCGCGCGCGCCGCGGCGAAGGGAACGGTGCTCGAACCCGCCACGATGGACGGCTTCGGCCTCGCGTCGATCTCGGCGCAGATGCGCGAGCAGGTGCTGCGCGACTTCCTGCTCTTCGGCCTGGTCGCCGTGATCGGCGTCTTCCTGGTGCTGCTGGTGTTGCTCCGCGCGGTGATCGCGGCGGCGCTCATGGTCGCCACCGTGGTGCTGTCCTTCGCCGCCGCGGCGGGCGCGTCGGTGCTCCTCTGGCAGCACGGGCTCGGCATCCCCGTCGACTGGTCGGTGCTGCCGATCGCCTTCATGGCGCTGGTCGCGGTGGGCGCCGACTACAGCATGCTGTTCGCGGACCGCATCCGCGAGGAGGCCGCCGGGGATTCGACGGTGCGCGGCGTGCTCCGCGCGTTCGGCACCACGGGCAGCGTGATCACCACCGCCGGGCTGGTCTTCGCGATCACCATGTTCGCGCTGATGAGCGGCAGCGTGATCAACCTGCTCCAGATCGGCTCGACCATCGGCATCGGCCTCCTGATCGACATCGTGGTGGTGCGCACGGTGTTCGTGCCCGCCGCGATCACAGCGCTCGGCGACCGCGTGTGGTGGCCGTCGAAACCCTGACGGGACCGTCCCGGGTCAGCTAGGCCCGGGACGGCGCGGCGCCGAGGCGCACGGAGGCGAAGCACAAGAGCGCGGCCGCCACGGCGAACGCGGTCGCCGTGGCGGCGAACCACGGGCCACCCACCACCAGCGCGCCCAGCACCGACGTGCCGGTCGCGACCCCGGCGTTCGTGCACGCGTTGTTCCAGCCGAGCACGGCGGCACGGTTGTCGGGGTCAGCAGACGAAAGGTAGGTCTGCTGCGCGGAGAAGAAGGCCCCACCGCCCGCGCACCACACCGCCACGGCCGCGATGACCACCGCGGGGACGGTCGCCGTCGTGGCGACTGCGACCCCCGCGGCGACGACCAGAGCGGCACCGGCCGGCACCCACGCCGGGTGCACGCCGCGACCGGCGAGCCGGTCGACGAGCACGCCCGTACTGACGGACCCGGCCATCGAGCCGATCCCGACCACGAGGCCCACCAGGCCCAGCGCGGTGAGGCCGTAGCCGAACCGCTGGGAGAGGAGAACGCCGACGTAGGTGTATGCGCCGAGCCGCCCCGCCTGGAGTAGCAGCGACGACGAGAAGGCCAGCGCGATCCGCCGGTCGCGCCAGGGTGCGAACAGGCCGCCCCGGTCAGGGCCGGGAGCGGACGGGCCTGCTGACGGCAGGCGCAGAGCCGTCATCGCGGCCACCGCCAACATCGGCACGCCGATCAGCAGGTACGGCGCGCGCCACCCGAGCCCCGTCGCCAGGAGCGCGCCCAGCGGTACGCCCAGCACCTGGCCGCCGGCGTACGCGGCCGCGCCCAGCGAGACCGCCCGGCCGCGCTCCGCGGGCGCGGCGTACTCGGCGAGGTACGCCCAGATCGACGGTGCGCCGAGGGCCGCGCCGAGGCCGGAGAGCGCACGGGCCGCGACGAGCAGCTCCAGGGACGGCGCGAGGTAGCTGAGGACGTCCGCCACCGCGAAGACCGCCATCCCGGCGGCGATCGCGTGCCGCCGCGCGAGCCGGTCCGAGAGCCTGCCGAAGAGGGGCCCGGTGACGGCGTAGCAGAGGACGTAGGCGGTGACGACGTTGCCCGCGGCGCCGGTCGACGCGTCGAAGGCGCGCGCGATGTCGGGCAGCAGCGGCGCGACGAGGTTCATCTCGGCGCCCATGAGGAAGAACACCAGGTAGAGCACAACGAACGTGCCCCACGGGGTCCGCCCCAGCGTCATCTCCGCACCTCCTGCCCGAGTCAGATTAGATGATCGAATAATCAAGGTCGACGAGGCGTGACCCGCGCCACCGTCGGCTCGCGCGGCCGGGCGTAGCATGGATCGAGTGAGTACCCCGGAGAACCCCCGCAAGCTACTCCGCCTCGAGGTCCGTAACGCACAGACCCCGATCGAGCGCAAGCCGAACTGGATCCGCACGCGCGCGAAGATGGGCCCTGAATTCACCGAGCTCAAGGGCCTCGTCAAGCGTGAGGGCCTCCACACGGTGTGCGAGGAGGCGGGCTGCCCCAACATCTACGAATGCTGGGAGGACCGCGAGGCCACCTTCCTCATCGGCGGTGAGCAATGCACCCGCCGCTGCGACTTCTGCCAGATCGACACGGGCAAGCCCGCGGAGCTGGATCGGGACGAGCCGCGCCGCGTCGCCGAGTCGGTGCAGGCGATGGGCCTGCGCTACTCCACCATCACGGGCGTCGCTCGCGACGACCTGCCGGACGAGGGCGTGTGGCTGTACGCCGAGACGGTGCGCCAGATCCACGCGCTGAACCCGAACACAGGCGTCGAGAACCTGATCCCCGACTTCCACGCCAAGCCGGAGCTGTTGGCCGAGGTCTTCGAGTCGCGCCCCGAGGTGCTGGCCCACAACCTGGAGACAGTGCCGCGCATCTTCAAGCGGATCCGTCCGGCGTTCCGGTACGACCGCTCGCTCGACGTGATCCGCCAGGCTCGCGACTTCGGCCTGGTCACCAAGTCGAATCTCATCCTCGGCATGGGAGAGACCCCCGAGGAGGTCACGGAGGCGATGCGCGACCTGCACGATGCGGGCTGCGACATCATCACCATCACGCAGTACCTGCGCCCGTCGCCGCGGCACCACCCCGTGGAGCGGTGGGTCAAGCCCGAGGAGTTCGTCGAGCACACCGCCGCCGCCGAGGAGATGGGCTTCGCCGGTGTCATGGCCGGACCGCTCGTGCGCTCGTCGTACCGCGCGGGCAAGCTCTACGCGAAGGCGATGGCGCACCACGGCCGGCCCATCCCGGAGAACATGGCGCACCTGACCGCCGAGGGTGATGCGGCGCAGGAGGCCACCTCGGTGCTGAGCCGGATGGCCGCCGCCGCGAAGTAGCGGTTCGGCGTGAAGTAGTCGCACATTAAGCTGGGGGACATGGCACAGGACAAGGCAGCCGCCGACAAGCTCAAGGCGCAGAAGGCCGAGGCGAAGCGCGTTCGCAGGGCCGCTTCGAAGGACCGCCGCAAGCAGATGTGGCAGGCGTTCCAGATGCAGCGCAAGGAAGACAAGGCGCTGGTACCGATCATGGTCGGCGTCTTCGTCGCGGCGGTGGCGCTCTCGCTGGTGATCGGCTACTTCGCCGGCACGTGGTGGATGTTCCTCATCCTCGGCGTGCTGCTCGGCGCTCTCGGCGCGTTCATCGTCTTCACCCGCCGCCTGGAGCGCAGCGTGTACACGAAGAACGAGGGCCAGGTCGGCGCCGCCGGCTGGGCGCTCGACAACATGCGCGGCTCGTGGCGCGTGACGCAGGCCGTCGCCCGCACCACCCACGCCGACGCGGTGCACCGCGTGATCGGCAAGCCCGGCGTGATCCTTGTGGCCGAGGGCAACGAGGGCCGGATCAAAGGCCTGCTCGCGCAAGAGAAGAAGAAGACGGCCCGAGTGGTGGGGCAGACCCCGATCTACGAGTTCACCGTGGGCAACGAGGAGGGGCAGGTCCCGCTCCGAAAACTGCAGCGGTCCCTGAACAAGCTCCCGTCGAACATCAACGGCAAGAAGATCGACGAGCTGGAGGGCCGGCTCGCGGCGCTCTCCACCCGTACAGGCGGCGCGCAGATGCCGCGCGGGCCGCTGCCGCAGGGTGCGAAGATGCGCAGCGTGCAGCGCACCGTCCGGCGCAAGACCGGCTCGAACTGACCGCCCTCGGGGCCCGCTACGGCGGGCCCTGAGTCGTCAGCGGGCCTGCGTCGTCAGCGCGCCTTGACGAGGATCGTTCCGGTGGCGCGATCGTGCATGCCGCGACCGTCGACGTCCTGGATGAGCGGCGGCACGATGAAGACGATGAGCAGGTTGCGCGCCAGCGCGCGGACGAAGCCCACCCGCATCTGCGGGTTCTCGATCCGCGCGACGCGGAGCCCGGCGAAGTACTGGCCGGGCGTGAAGCCGAACAGGGTCACCGACAGTACGCCGACCGCGAACCAGATACCCAGCGCGAGCGTATCGAAGGCGGTGGGCTCCCCCGCGAAGACGCGGCTCGGTCCCACGATCGCCACCGCGATCAGCGCGGACGGCACCCAGTCGAGGAACAGGCCCAGCACGCGGCGGCCCGAGCCGGCGGCCGACCCGGCACCGTCGCGCGGCAGACCCAGGGCCTGCCCTCGGTACTCGCCGTGCGCGCCCTCCGGCAGGGCCGCGGAGGCACCGGAGAGCCATGATCCCGTTTCTCGACGCATGCACTCAGGGTACGTGGGGTCCGATTCGGCGGCCTTCCGGACGGCCCTCGATGTGTAACACCGATGAAACATTGCGTTAGTTCTCGGGCAACACCTCGTCCATACCGTTCATTCTCGTAACCTCGGTGGTGGTGCGAACGGTACGACCGTGGCCGTCACCGCCGGACGACGAAGGAGCCAGTAACAGGTGTTCACTACCAAAGAGGAACTTCTCGACTACCTGAAGAAGGAAGACGTCGAGTACGTCGACATCCGCTTCTGCGATCTGCCCGGCACGATGCAGCACTTCAGCATCCCCGCCTCGGCGTTCGACGAGAGCGTCTTCGAGGACGGTCTGGCCTTCGACGGTTCGTCGATCCGCGGCTTCCAGTCGATCGACGAGTCGGACATGATGCTGCTGCCCGACGTCACCACGGCGCGCATCGACCCCTTCCGTGCGGCGAAGACCCTGAACATCTCGTTCTTCGTGCACGACCCGTTCACCCGCGAGGCCTACAGCCGCGACCCGCGCAACATCGCGCGCAAGGCGGAGGAGTACCTCCGGAGCACCGGCATCGCCGACACCTGCTTCTTCGGTGCCGAGGCCGAGTTCTACATCTTCGACTCGGTCTCGTTCGACTCGACGATCAACGGCTCGTTCTACGAGGTCGACTCGATCTCGGGCTCCTGGAACACCGGCCGCGCGGTCGAGGAGGACGGCTCCCCGAACCTCGGCTACAAGGTCAAGACCAAGGGTGGCTACTTCCCCGTCGCGCCGTACGACCACTACGTGGACCTGCGCGACAAGATCTCGACCAACCTGCAGAACGCCGGCTTCACGCTCGAGCGCGGCCACCACGAGGTGGGCACCGGCGGCCAGGCCGAGATCAACTACAAGTTCGACACGCTGCTGCACGCGGCTGACGACGTCCAGCTCTTCAAGTACATCGTGAAGAACACCGCGTGGCAGGAGGGCAAGACCGTCACGTTCATGCCGAAGCCGCTGTTCGGCGACAACGGCTCGGGCATGCACGCCCACCAATCGCTGTGGAAGGACGGCAAGCCGCTGTTCTACGACGAGGCCGGCTACGGCGGTCTGTCGGATCTGGCGCGCTGGTACATCGGCGGCATCCTGCACCACGCCCCGTCGCTGCTCGCGTTCACCAACCCGACGATCAACTCGTACAAGCGTCTGGTGCCGGGCTACGAGGCCCCGATCAACCTGGTGTACAGCCAGCGCAACCGCTCGGCGTGCGTCCGTATCCCGATCACGGGCAACAACCCCAAGGCAAAGCGCATCGAGTTCCGTTGCCCCGACTCCTCGGGCAACCCGTACCTGGCCTTCGCCGCCATGATGATGGCCGGCCTGGACGGCATCAAGAACAAGATCGAGCCGCACGCCCCGGTCGACAAGGACCTCTACGAGCTGCCGCCCGAGGAGGCCAAGGGCATCCCGCAGGCCCCGACGCAGCTCGCGGACGTGATCGACCGTCTCGAGGAGGACCACGAGTACCTCACCGCCGGTGGCGTCTTCACCGAGGACCTGATCGAGGAGTGGATCTCCTACAAGCGTGAGAACGAGATCGCGCCGGTCAACCTGCGCCCGCACCCGTACGAGTTCCAGCTCTACTACGACGTGTGATCGACTGAGCTCCAACCGGTTCGGCCCCGCACCTGTTCAGGTGCGGGGCCGAACCCGTATCGTCGGTGGTGACCGGGAGGCGAACCTGTTCGACGCCGAGGACCTCGGCCGCGGCTCCGCCCGCCCGAATCCGTCCTAACGCCGGTGACGGCCTGGATCACCGGGAACCTTGGGGGCCAGTGACGGTTCATGCGGAGCCGGTCGGTCCGCCTGGGACGCTGCTGAAGGCCTTCGGCGAGACGGTAGGTTCGAGACCATGCGTGCCTCCCGTTCGACCCTCGCCCTCGCCTCCGTCGTCCTCGCTGCGGCGTCCCTCACCGCGTGCAGTACGCCGGAGGCCTCCGCGGCCTGCCCCACGGGCGCCCCGAGCACCGCCAACTCCCCCGACTGGACCTACCAGGGGCAAACCGGCTCCATCGTGGTCACGGGCCCCTCGGACACCGCATCCCCGCAGATCACCGTTGAGAAGCCCTTCTCCGTCGAGCAGACCCACGTCCAGGCCTTCAACCCGCCCGGCGACGGTGCCGTGGTCGGCGACACCGCGACGGTCTCGGTCTGCTACCTGGGAGTCAACGGCCGCACCGGCGAGCGCTTCGACAGCACCTACGACCGCGGCAAGCCTGCGTCGTTCTCACTCGACGGAGTGATCCCCGGCTTCAAGAAGGCCATCGCGGGCAACAAGGTCGGCACCTCCGTGGGCGTGGCGATCGCGCCCGCCGACGGCTACGTGACGGGCCAGCCCTCGGCCGGGATCCAGGCCGGCGACACGTTGATCTTCGCGATCAAGATCCTCTCCGCGTCGTAGCTCTCAGGCCGTCGCGGGCCCGCGGATTCAGGGATCGCCCTGATGCGCGGCGCGGACGCCGCCGCGAGACTGGGAGCACACCGATCCCTGGAGGCGTCATGCGCGTACTGTCCGCCGTCGTCGGAGCCGTGGTGCTCCTCCCCCTTGCCGCGCTGGCGGTGATTCTCGCCGGTATCCGGTTCCGGATCCGTCCCGTCCTGAACGTCGTGCGCCGGGTCAACCGGGACTTCACGAACCCGCGCGCCGTCCACGCCGCCGAGTCCCCCGACTCGACCCGCACGGTGGTGCGGCACGTGGGGCGGCGCAGCGGCACGGCCTACGAGACGCCGGTCGACGCGTTCGCGACCGACCGCGGCACGCTCGTCATCGCGCTGCCCTACGGGCCGGACACCGACTGGGTTCGCAACGTCCGTGCCGCGGGTACCGTGGACCTCGTGCGGCACGGTGCGACGCACACCGCGACGGAACCCCGCGTCGTCGCGACGACCGACGTCATCGACGAGATCCCGCCGGGCGCACGGCGCACCCTGCGGCTGTTCAACGTCGAGAACTGCCTGGAGCTCCACGTCGCCTGAGCGCCGTGCACTCCCTCAGCCCACCCGGGCGAGCAGCGCCCGGTGATCCGCGCCGGGCACCTCGTGGCCGGTGACCTCGGCCGCCCCGAGCCCGCGCAGCAGCACGTGGTCGATGCCCACCACGGGCGGGTAGGTCTTGTCCGTCGGGTAGGTGGGCAGCCAGCCCGCGCCGGCGAGCTGCCCCGCGTCGCGGTATCCGCCCGTGAGCAGGCTACGGAAGCGCACATGGTCGAAGGTGGCGTTGTAGTCCCCCAGCGCGACGACGGGGCGCCCCTCGGGAACGCCCTGCAGGAGGGTACCGATCCGGCGCAGCTCGGAGTCCCAGGTCTCCGGGTCCAGGGGCGGCATCGGGTGCAGCGCGAAGAGCTGCACGTCGCCCCGGCCGGGGACGGTCGCGACGGCGGTCAGCGCGTTCATGACGAAGCCGGGGACGGTGCCGGTGCTCGTGAGGGGGTGGCGGCTGTAGAGCGCGGTCCCGTCGGCCAGCGCTGCGGGCCGGACGATCGAGTGCGGCAGGTCCGTGGCGATGCTGGACGCGGCGATCCGCCGGGCGGCCTCATCCGTCACCTCGAGGACGGCGAGCACATCCACGCGGTTCTCGCGGACCAGCTTCGCGAGCGCATCCACATCGCCTGCACCCACTTGGATGTTCGCGCTGAGCACGGTGAGCTCCGGTCCGGCGGGCGCCGGCTCGCCGCGCCACAGCGGCGCCTGCACCCAGACCCCGGCGGCCACCACCGCCACCGCCAGCACGAGACGCAGCAGCGCACGGACGTACAGCAGGCACACCACCGCGATCGCGATGCAGGCCACCCAGAGCACCGGCGAGACCGCAGCGGCGGCCACCGTGATCTTGTCGGTCCCGGGCCAGAAGTGCAGCACGAGCGCCAGGAGCGCGCCCAGCAGGGCAGCGGTGCCGACGATGCTTGCCGCCATCCGGAAGAAGATCCTCATGCCGCCATCCTGCCCGCTGCGGCGCTATTCGCCCCAGAAGACCCGGTCGACCACGGCGCGCCCGCGCCGGGTGGTGCGCAGGTAGTCGTCGAGGTAGTCCAGCGAGCTTCCCCTCCACCCGGCCACGTACGCCACATTGGAAAGCACCGCGCCGGGCCCCGGCAGCTGGTCGACGGGCTTGCCGCGCACCAGGAACAGCGCGTTGCGGGCGCGGGTGGCGGTAAGCCACGCCTCCCGCAGTAGTTCGACGTCGCTCACCGGGAGCAGCTCGTTCGCCTCGATCGCGTCGAGCGATTCGAGCGTCGAGGTGTTGCGCAGCGCGGGAACGGCACTGGCGTGCCGCAGTTGCTCCAGCTGGACCGTCCACTCGACGTCGGAGAGCCCGCCGCGACCCAGCTTGGTGTGCGTCGCGGGGTCTGCCCCGCGGGGCAGCCGCTCGGAGTCGACGCGGGCCTTGATGCGCCGCAGCTCGTTGACCGTCGCGGGCGAGACGCCGCCTTCGGGGTACCGGGTCTCGTCCACCATGTGCAGGAACTCGCGGGCGATGCCCTCGTCGCCGGCCACGTGGGTGGCGCGCAGGAGCGCCTGTACCTCCCAGGGCTGCGCCCACTGCTGGTAGTAGGCCCGGTACGCAGCCAAGGTCCGCACCACGGGTCCGTTGCGGCCCTCGGGGCGCAGGCCCGTGTCGACCTCCAGACCCGGGTCCACCGACGGTGCGCCGAGCCGGGTCCGCACCGCATCGGCGACGTGGTTGGACCACCGCACCGCGTCGGACTCCTCGTAGCCCTCGTTGGGCACGCAGACGAACAGCACATCGGCGTCGGAGCCGTAGCCGATCTCGTGACCGCCGAGCCGGCCCATGCCGATGACCGCGATCCGCGCAGGCGCGCCCGGTGGGTAAGCACTGCGACTGGACTCGCGCTCCACCACGGACGTCGCGACCTCGGAGACGAGCGCGGCGTCGAGGGCGGCGCCCCAGACCGACGAGAGGGCGGCGCACACCTCCGGCACGGTCATCATGCCGAGAATGTCTGCCGAGGCTACGCGGGCGATCTCGCTACGCCGCATGGCCCGCGCCACCGCGATCGCCCGGTCGCGGTGCGGGGCACGGCTGACCGCGGCGAGCATGCCGTCGTAGACCGAGTTCGGCGAGGGCTCCGTGAGCTTCGGACCGGCGGCGCCGTCGGCGTAGAGGCGGATCACGTCGGGCGATCGGGCCAGGAGCTCCGCGACGAAGGTCGACGAGCCAAGCACGGTCATGAGCCGCTGCGCGACCACCGACTCGTCGCGCAGTACGCGCAGATACCACTCGACGTCACGCAGATCCTCGGAGAGCTTGCGGTAGTTCAGCAGGCCGGCATCGGGATTCGGGGTCTCGCTGAGCCATTCGAGCAGGGTGGGCAGCAGGATGGTCTGGATCCGGCCCCGTCGCGAGGAGTCCGCCATCGCCTTGAGGTGCGCGAGGGCGTGCTGCGGCTGGAGGAAGCCGAGCGCGGCCAGTCGCGCGACGATCGCATCGTCGCTCAAGCTCACCGCGTCCGCGTCGAGGTTCGCGATCGAGTCCAACAGCGGGCGGTAGAAGAGTTTGGTGTGCAGTCGGCGCACCCGCGCCGACTGCCGCTTGAGCTCCGCCCGCAGCACCCCAGCGGCGTCGCGATCTCCGTCGGGCCGGATGTGCGCGGCGCGCGCCAGCCAGCGCCACGCCTCCTCGTGATCGGGCGGCGGCAGCAGATGGGTGCGCTCCATGCGGCGCAGCTGTAGCCGATGCTCCAACGTGCGCAAGAACTCGTACGAGGCGGTGAAGTTCGCGCCGTCGTCGCGCCCCACGTAGCCTCCGACGGTGAGCGCCTCCAGGGCGTCGACGGTGCTGCGCTCCCGCAGGGTCTCGTCGGTGCGGCCGTGCACCAGTTGCAGCAGCTGGACGGCGAACTCGACGTCACGCAGGCCGCCGCGGCCCAGCTTCAGCTCGCGCTCGCGCAGGTCTGGGGCGATGTTCTCCTCGACGCGGCGGCGCATCTCCTGCACGTCCTGCACGAAGTCCTCGCGCTCGGCCGCCTCCCACACCATGGGGCTGAGCGCGCCCAGGTAGTCATGCCCCAGCTCCATGTCACCGGTCTGCGGGCGGGCCTTGAGAAGCGCCTGGAACTCCCAGGTCTTCGCCCATCGCTTGTAGTACGCCACATGGGATTCCAGCGTGCGGGTGAGGCTACCGGCCTTGCCCTCCGGGCGGAGCGCAGCATCCACATCGAAGAACGCCGCGGAGCCTATCCGCATCATCTCCCCCGCGAGCCGCGCGGAGGCCCCATCGGCGGGCTCGGCGACGAAGATCACGTCCACGTCGGAGACGTAGTTCAGTTCCCGGGCACCGCACTTGCCCATCGCGACCACGGCGAGGCGACCCTGCGGGTCGGCGTCGGGATGGACGGTCGCGACGGCGACCGCCAACGCGGCAGTGAGCGCGGCGTCCGCGAGGTCCGCGAGATGCGCGCCCACGATCGCGAAGGGCAGGGTGGGCTCGTTCTCCACCAGCTCGGCGAGGTCCCGCGCGGCGAGCACCATCACCAGGTCGCGGTAGCCGTCGCGCAGCGCGGCGATCGCGGCGCCGCCGGTGACCGCCGCGCGATAGATCAGGTCGTCGTCGCGGCGACCCGGGACCTTCACCGCGTCGACGGTGGCGAGCATTGCGGCGATCAGATCGTCGCGCGAGCGCAGCGGCGCGGTGTCCCGCAGCAGGCGCCAGGACGCGGGATGACTGATGAGGTGATCCCCCAGAGCGTCGGACGCTCCGAGCAGCCCGAAGAGCCGGCCGCGAAAGGTGGTGTCGCCGCGGATCAGCCCGTCGATCTCCGCCCAGTCGGCGGCCGCGGACTCCCGCAGCCGCACCAGGGCGCGCAGTGTCCAGTCCGGGTCGGCTGCGCGGGAGAGCGCCCACAGGACGTCGGCACTCTCGACGTTCGCCCACCCCAGGGATTCGAGGTTCGGCTCAGCGTTGGAGTCCAGGAGGCCCAGCCGGCCCGCACTCGGGCGGCGGACCTCGCGGTTCGTGGGCGGCACCGTCGGCCCCGCCCTACAGGGAGAGGAAGCGGTCGAGCTCGAACGGGGTGACCACCGCGCGGTAGTCGTTCCACTCGGACCACTTGTTGCGCAGGAAGTACTCGAAGACGTGCTCCCCCAGTGTCTCCGCGACCAACTCGCTCTTCTCCATGAGCACGAGCGCGTCGTCCAGGCTGGCGGGTAGGTCCTTGAAGCCCATCGAGCGGCGCTCGCGGGCGGTCATCTGCCGCACGTCGTCCTCGGCGGCCTCGGGCAGCTCATAGCCGCCCTTGATGCCTTCGAGCCCGGCCGCGCACAGGACCGCGAAGGCCAGGTACGGGTTGCACGCCGAATCTGGCGAGCGCACCTCGATGCGGCGGCTGCTCGCCTTGTTCGGCGTGTACAGCGGCACGCGCACCATCGCCGAGCGATTCGCGGCGCCCCAGGTCGCGGCGGTGGGTGCCTCGTCGCCGGTCACGAGACGCTTGTACGAGTTCACCCACTGGTTGGTGACCGCGGAGATCTCGGGCGCGTGGTGCAGGATGCCCGCGATGAAAGCCTTGCCGGTCGCCGAGAGCTGAAGCTCGTCGTCCGGGTCGTGGAAGGCGTTGGAATCGCCCTCGAAGAGGCTCATGTGCGTATGCATCCCCGATCCGGGGTGCGACGAGAAGGGCTTGGGCATAAACGAGGCCTTCACGCCCTCGGTCATCGCCACTTCCTTAACCAGGTAGCGGAAGGTCATCACGTTGTCCGCCATCGAGAGCGCATCCGCGTACCGCAGATCGATCTCCTGCTGGCCGGGTCCCGCCTCGTGGTGGCTGAACTCGACGGAGATACCCATCGCCTCGAGTGCCTCGATCGCCTTGCGCCGGAAGTTCGGCGCCGACTCGTGCACCGCCTGGTCGAAGTAGCCGCCGTTGTCGGCGGGGATCGGCATGCCGTGCGGGCCGGACTCCTTGTTCAGGAGGTAGAACTCGATCTCCGGGTGCACATAGCAGGAGAAGCCGAGATCGGCGGCGCGGTTGAGCTGGCGCCGCAGCACGTGCCGGCTGTCGCCCCAGGAGGGCGTCCCGTCGGGCATCGCGATATCGCAGAACATGCGAACGGAGTGCATCTCCCCGTTGCCGCTGGTCCACGGCAGCACCTGGAAGGTCGACGGGTCGGGCTTGGCGACGGTATCCGCCTCCGAAACCCGCGAGAAGCCCTCGATCGAGCTGCCGTCGAAGCCGATCCCCTCCGTGAACGCGCCCTCCAGCTCCGCGGGCGCGATAGCAACGGACTTGAGGAAACCGAGCACGTCGGTGAACCACAGCCGCACGAAGCGGATGTCCCGTTCCTCGATGGTGCGAAGCACGAACTCCTGCTGCCGGTCCATGTCTCGACCCTAAGCGAGGAGGTGTTAACTGCGTGTTACAACGCGAGAAGGTTGTCGACGACCGGATGCCTCCCCTCGGTTCCGGCCGATTCGCACCTGGAGAGGGGATACCGAGTAGCGTCCCGGGCGTGGATGCACCGTTCGCACGCCTCACCGTCGCCGCTGCGGCGGCGTGCGCCCTCCTCCCCCTTGCCGGGTGCGGCGCGGCGACCGAGGGGCCCGCCCCGGCCCGGGCGACCGGCACGATCGACACCTGCCCCGCTGCGGCGCCGGCCGCAGACGCGAAGGCCGTCACCCTGAGCGGAGCCACCGGCCGGGCCGTCGTCGTCCCGCCGACCGAGCACGCGGCGCCGCGAATCACCGTCGACGCGCCGTACCGAGTGGACCGGACGCAGATCGTGGTCGCGGAGCCCGGGTCCGGTGTAGAGCTGACAGAGCGCTCGGTGGTCACCGTCTGCTACCAGGGCGTGAACGGCCGCACGGGAGCGGTCTTCGACGACGCCTTCGGCCGTGCGACGTCGGCCGAGATCGCCCTCCCCGACGTCGTCCCCGGGTTCCGGGCGGCGCTCGTCGGCCAGCGGTCCGGCACAACGGTGGTCACTGCGGTCACCGCGGTCGACGGCTACCCCAAGGGCGAGCCGAAAGCCGGCGTCGACCCGGGCGACACACTGATCTTCGCGATCCGGGTGCTCGCCGCGAACTGATCAGGCGGTGCAGCGCAGATCCGCCGCCGGGGCCTTGAGGTCGCGCAGGTAGGCGGTGACGGCGTCGTCGACGCACGCATTGCCCTCCAGCGAGACGGTGTGTTGGCTGCCCTCGAAACTGATCAGCGAGGCTCCGAGCTGCTTGGCCAGGTTCACCCCGTTCTCGTACGGGGTCGCTGGATCGTGGGTCGTCGAGACCACGACCAGCTTCGGTGCGCCGACGGCGTTCACCTCGTGGGGCTTGAGCGTGGGAGCCGCCGCCCAGAACGCACAGGTGCCCTTCGCGCCGCGGCCGGTACCGCGACCGTCGTCGAGGAAGGGCGCTGCCTTGCGGATCTCGGTGTCGAGCCGGGCCAGATCCGCAGGTGCGGTGACGGCGGGGCCATCGACGCAGTTGATCGCGGTGTTGGCGTCCATCATCGGCGAATAGCGGCCGAGCTCATCGCGGTTGAGATACAGGTCTGCGATGCGCTGCAGCAGCGAGCCGTCGCCGCGCTGCAGGCCGGTGAGCCCCCGTCGCAGCGGCTCCCAGAGCTGCTGCGCGTACATGGCCTGGATGGTGGCGGTCGTGGCATCGGTGTAGCTGAGCTGCCGGCCGCCCTGGCCGCGCACCGTCTTGTCGATGAGCGGGCGCACCAACTGCTGGTACCGCGCGGTCGCCTGCGCCGGGTCGGTCCCGACCGGGCACGTGGGGTACTTCGCGCAGTCCTTCGCCCAGTCGTCGAACACCGTCTGGAACCCCGCCATCTGCTGCACGTTCGCGGTGATCTGGTCGAGGGCGGGGTCGACAGCACCGTCGAGCACCATCGCCCGGACCCGCTCGGGGAAGGTCTCCGCGTAGATGGCGCCGATGAACGTGCCGTAGCTGTAGCCGAGGTAGGTGAGCTTCTCGTCACCGAGGACCGCGCGCAGCACGTCCAGGTCGCGCACGGTCTGTGCGGTGCCGACGTTGGCCAGGAAGGCCTTCCCCATTTTCTCGGCGCACAGGTCCGCCTGGGACTTGTTGAACGCCTCCTGCTTCGCGATGCCCGCCGGGGAGTTGTCGAAGGCGAGGGTCGAGAGCCGGTTCTCGTCGCGTTGCCGGTCGCTGAAGCACTTCACGGCGGGCGAGCTTGCGCCCACGCCGCGCGGGTCCCAGCCGACCAGGTCGAAACTCTGCGCGATCTCGAACTTGTCGGCCTCCATCGACTTGCCCGCCACCTGCTGCACGCCGGAGCCGCCGGGACCACCGGGGTTCATCAGCAGCGACCCGCGCCGCTGCCCCGTGGCCTTGACGCGGGCGACGGCGAGCTCCGTCTCCCCCGCCGACGGATCGTCGTAGTCGATCGGCACCGTCACCCGGCCGCACTCGAGTTTCGTCTTGTCGTACTCGGCGATGTCGTCGGCCTTGGCGATCGCGGCGCAGGAGCCCCACTCGACCTTCTGCCCGTAGTACTTGCCGAGGCTCGCCGGCACGCCGGCCCCCGACGTCCGGGTGGGTGTGGCGATGCCCGGCGCGGACGATCCACCTGCCGGTTCCGCGGTCCCCGCGATCTGGACCGAGCATCCCGCGAGCACCGCCGCGGCGAGGACCGCAGTCGCGGTCAGGAGTGGCTTGCCTGCCTTCATCCTTCCGATCCTGCCACGCGGCACTCCCGGTTCCCGGGACGCTAGGGTTGAGCCATGACGCCACTTCGTGTCGCGGCGTGCCAGATCAACCCCGTCGTGGGTGGCCTGGACGCGAATGTCGCTCGGATCACCGCCGCAGCCCGGGACGCCGCGCAGCGCGGCGCGCAGGTCGCCGTCTTCGGCGAGATGGCCCTCACGGGCTACCCGGTCGAGGACCTGCTGCTGCGCCGGTCCTTCGCCGTCGACTCCCGCGAAGCCGTGCATGAACTGGCCCGCTCCCTGGACGCGGCGGGCTGCGGCGATCTCATCGTGGTGGTCGGCTTTCTCGACCGCGACCCGGACGCCCCGGAGACCAGTACCAATCCCACCGGCGGTGCCCGCAACGCCGCCGGCGTGCTGCACGGCAGCGAGCTCGTCGCGCGGTACGACAAGCACTTCCTGCCGAACTACGGCGTCTTCGACGAGAAGCGCTGGTTCACGCCCGGCGACCGACTCGTCGTTCTCGACGTCGACGGGGTGCGGCTCGGCCTCGCTATCTGCGAAGACGTCTGGTGGCCCGACGGTCCTGTGGCCGGGCTGGCGGAGCTCGGCGTCGACGCGGTGCTGTGCCTCAACGCCAGCCCCTTCGAGGCGGGCAAGCCCGCGCAGCGCCGCGAGGTGGTCGCGGCCCGCGTCGCCGAGGGCGGCGCCCCGGTGATCTACGTCAACCTGGTCGGCGGGCAGGACGAGCTCGTCTTCGACGGCGACTCGTTCGTCTGGCCGGACACTCTGGCCCGCAAGCCGGGCGAACGGAGTGTCGGCCCACAGTTCATCGAGCACACCCAGTTCGTCGACGTCAAGCCCCTCGGACGACGTGCCGCGGAGGCCGTCGACGGTTGGTCCGTTGAGACGGTCACCCTGCCCGCTCGACCCAATGCGCAGTACCCGCAAGAGGTGGTGGGTTGGGCCGAGCTCGACGACCTCGCACAGATCTGGGCGGCCCTGGTCACCGGTACGCGGGACTACGTCCACAAGGTGGGCGGGCGCACCGTCGGCCTGGGTATGTCGGGCGGCATCGACTCGGCGCTGGTTGCGGTGATCGCCGCCGACGCGGTGGGCGCCGACAACGTGTACGGCGTGGGCATGCCCTCGAAGTACAGCTCGGACCACTCCAAGGACGACGCCGCGGATCAGGCGCAGCGCATGGGGATCGACTTCCGGTTCGAGCCGATCGAGCACATGGTGGAGGCCTTCGTCGGCCAGTTACACCTGTCCGGCCTGGCGGAGGAGAACATCCAGGCCCGCTGCCGCGGGATGACGCTGATGTCGCTGTCGAATCTCGACGGCCACCTGGTGCTCGCCACCGGTAACAAGAGCGAACTGGCCGTGGGCTATTCGACGATCTACGGCGACGCGGTGGGCGCCTATGCACCCATCCGCGACGTGGAGAAGTCGCTCGTGTGGGACCTCGCGCGGTGGCGCAACAAGGTCGCCGTCGAGCGCGGCGAGACGCCGCCGATCCCGGAGAACTCGATCACCAAGGAACCCTCCGCGGAGCTGCGCCCCGGCCAGAAGGACAGCGATTCGCTACCCGACTACGAGATCCTCGACGACATCCTGCGCCGCTACGTGGAGCAGGACCAGGGCGTCGCCGAGATCGCCGCGGAGGGGAACAACGGCGCGGGGTACGACCCCGACCTGATCCGCAAGGTCGCACGCCTCGTCGACCGCGCCGAGTACAAGCGGCGGCAGTACCCGCTCGGCCCGAAGATCACGCCCAAAGCGTTCGGCCGCGACCGCAGGATGCCGATCACGAACCGCTGGCACGATCCGGCCTAGAGACTGCCCGGACCGGAGATTCCGGCTGGGACTGTTGAGATGGAGTGACGAGATGAGCGAGACCCCGTTGTACGGAGCCGGATCCTCTGGCGAGGGCGGAGAGACCGCTGCGAAGCCCCCGCGGAAGAAAGTGCGCATCCACCACCTGGCCGAGCTCAAAGAGCGCGGCGAGAAGTGGGCGATGCTCACCAGCTACGACTTCATGACCGCGTCGATCTTCGACGAGGCCGGCGTCACCGCCCTGCTGATCGGCGACAGCGCAGCGAACACCGTCTACGGGTTCGACTCCACGCTGCCGATGGACCTGGACGTGATGGCGGCGATGGTCGCGGCGGTGCGCCGCGGCACGAAGTACGCGCTGGTGGTGGCGGACATGCCCTTCGCCAGCTACGAGGAGTCCCCCGAGCAGGCCTATCGCAGCGCCGCGACGCTGATGAAGGCCGGCGCCGAGGCGGTGAAGCTCGAGGGTGGCGAGCACATGGCGCCCACCATCGAGTTCCTGCAGCGCCGCGGCATTCCGGTGATGGCGCACATCGGCTTCACTCCGCAGTCGGTGAACTCGCTGGGCGGCAACCGGGTCCAGGGCCGCGGCGACGACGCGGCCCACAAGATCCGCCTCGACGCGAAGGCCGTCGACGCCGCCGGCGCCTTCTCCGTGGTGCTGGAGATGGTGCCCTCCGACGTGGCCGCGCAGGTCACCAAGGAGATCGCGATCCCCACTATCGGCATCGGTGCCGGCAATCAGTGCGACGGTCAGGTGCTGGTGTGGCAGGACTTCTCCGGCCTCAACCGCGGCCGCACCGCGCGATTCGTCAAGAAATACGCGAACATCGGCGACGAGCTGCTGCGCGGCGCCCAGGAGTACGTGGCGGAGGTCGCCTCCGGCGAGTTCCCCGGACCGGAGCACGGATTCTGATGCGAGAGTTCTACCCCGAGATCGAGGCCTACAGCACCGAACTGCTGGACGTCGGCGACGGACAGCTGCTGTACGTCGAGCAGAGCGGCAACCCCGAGGGCAAACCCGCGGTCTTCATCCACGGCGGCCCCGGCGGCGGCACCTCCCCCGACTGCCGGCGGTTCTTCGACCCCGCGGCGTACCGCATCGTCGTCTTCGACCAGCGCGGCTGCGGGCAGTCCAAGCCGCACATCGCCGATCCCCCATCGGGCGAGGGTGATTCGCTCGCCGACCGGCTGGCGGTGAACACCACCGCGCACCTCATCGCCGATATCGAGCGGATCCGAGAGCACCTCGGCATCGACCGCTGGCAGGTCTTCGGCGGCTCCTGGGGCTCCACCCTCGGCCTGGCCTACGCGCAGACCCACCCGGAGCGCGTGACGGAGCTGGTGCTGCGCGGCATCTTCCTGCTGCGCCGCAGCGAGCTGGACTGGTACTACAACGAGGGCGCCTCCCACATCTACCCCGACAATTGGGAGGACTACCTGGCCCCGCTCGACGAGGCGGACCGGGCACCGTCGGCCGACAAGATCGCGGCCTACCACCGGCTCCTGCACGCGGACGACCAGGCCGTCGCGCTGGCTGCCGCCAAGGCGTGGTCGAAGTGGGAGCGCAGCACGAGCCACCTCATCAACACGTCCGAGAGCTCAGCCGATGCGGACGACCCACGGTTCGCGATCCCGTTCGCGCAGATCGAGAACCACTACTTCGTGAACGGCGGCTTCCTCGACGAGGGGCAGCTGCTGCGGGACATCGGCCACCTCGCCGGCATCCCCGGCGTCATCGTGCAGGGCCGCTACGACGTGGTGTGCCCCGCCCGCAGCGCCTGGGACCTGCACCGGGCCTGGCCCGCCGCCGACCTGGTGATGGTGTCCGACGCCGGCCATTCGGCCTTCGAGCCAGGGATCCGATCGGCGCTCATCGAGGCCACCGACCGCTTCGCGAAGAGCTGATCATGGCCGAGCAGCGTGAGATCGAGACGAAGTACGAGGTCGGCCCCGAGACGGCGGCGCCCTCGCTGGCCGCCGTGCCCGGCGTCGACCACGTCTCGACCGACGAGGTCTTCCACCTGGTGGCGGTGTACTACGACACCGATGCCCTGGACCTCGCCGCGAACCGGATCACGCTGCGCCGCCGCACCGGCGGCAAGGACGACGGGTGGCACCTCAAGCTGCCCGACGGTGCCGACCGCCGCGAGGTGACGGTGCCGCTGGGCGACGAGGAGGACGCGCCGGAGGGCGCCGCCTCCGAGGTGCCCGAGAAGCTGGTGGAGCGCGTCCGCGCCGTCGTGCGCGGGCGCGCTCTCGCCCCCATCGCGATCGTCGAGAATGAACGCCACACCACCTACTGCCATGCGGTCGACGGTGGGCTCCTCGGCGAGTTCGTCGACGACCACGTGCATTCGGTGTCGCTCCTGCCCGACGGGCCCGAGAAGCAGTGGCGCGAGTGGGAGTTCGAAGTGCCGGACACGTCGCCGGGCCGCACGACGGCGGTGGCCGTCGACAAGGCGCTGCGCGCGGCGGGCGGCGCCGAGCCCGACGCGGCGTCGAAGCTGGCGCGCGCGATCGACGCCGAGGTGGCGCGCGGGCCCGTCGACCTACCGAAGAAGATCGCGCGCGCCACCGCCGCGCAGCTGCTGGCCGCGGCCCTCGCTGCGTACCGCGACAAGCTGCTCCGTGAAGACCCGCGAGTGCGTTCCCGCGGCGACGACTCCGTGCACCAGATGCGGGTCGCGACCCGGCAGCTGCGCAGCGTGCTCACCGAGTTCTCGGGCTTCTTCGAGGGGCCGGCCCACGCCGCACTGAGCTCCGAACTCAAGCTCCTCGCGTCGATCCTGGGCGCCGTGCGCGACGCCGAGGTGCTGGCGCAGCGATTCGCGCAGTTCGACGCCGACGGCGAGTTCGGCGGCGCCGGCGCCGCGCTCGCACAGCGGCAGCACGCCGCGGAAGCCCGCGGCTGGACCCGCGTGAACATCGCACTGAACTCGGACCGGTACTTCGTGCTGCTGGACGCGATCGACGCCTTCCTCGTCGACCCGCCGCTGCGGGAGCGGGCCGACCTTCCCGCGACGAAAAGCCTGGCGCCGCTGCTGGACAAGCGGATCCGCTCCTTCGCCCGGCAGTCGATGGTGCTGCTCGCCGACCCGGCGTGCACAGATCACGATGTGCACGCGATCCGCAAGCACGCGAAGCGGCTGCGCTACGCCTCCGCCGTCGTCGATCCCGTGGTGCGCGGTGACCTGCGTACCGAAGTCAAGGCACTCGCGAAGGTGCAGAACCGGCTCGGCGAGTTCCAGGACGCGACGATCGCGCGGGACGCGGTGGCCGAGCTGGCGGCGGAGACCACCGATCCCGGGATCGCCTTCCGCCTCGGCCGCCTCGACGCCGTCGAGGAGTTCCGCGCCGCGCAGGCGCGCGCGAGCCTGCCGGGGATGCTGCGCGGGCTACGCTGACCCGGCCTCTGGCTTCCCTTCAGAGCCCGGCGATGCCGGCCAGCCGGCCCCCGATATCGGCTCCCGAATAGGAGCTGTGCGAGTTCGGGACCGTCGTCGCAAGGTCACCGGTCCAGTGGCACACCGGGTCGCCCGAGGTGCAGATGCTCAGGGTGCGGCCGCCGATGCGCGGGGGCAGCGGCGCGGGGTTGGCGCCGCTGATCATCGCCGAGGCCTGCGCCATCCCCTGCGTGCGCGGCGCCGAGCCGAGGTAGCGGGTGGTGTCGTTCGGGATCCGGTCCGGGTCGGCGATGAGCGCCGCCGCCGTGATCTGCTTCCGGTCGCCGAGCCTCTGCAGCGCCCGGTGCACCGCGGACGCGCCTTGCGAATATCCGGCGAGTACCACCTTCGTGGACGGGCACGCCTTGAGAACGATGTCGACATCGCCCTGGGTGTTCGCGGCACCGGTGTTCATACTGGCGAGGAAGCCGCCGAACTGGTCCACCCGGGTGGGCACGGCCGCGGCCGGGTAGTAGATCGGGCGGATCGCGACCGTCTTCCCCGCCGCGCGGGCCCGGCTAGCGAAGGCTTGGGCGGCGGAGTTCACGGTGGCACCCAGGCCGCCGGCGGAGTGGCCCTCGCCAGAGCCCGCGGCGCCGATGAAGGTGTAGTCGGCGCACTCGGGAGCCGCCGCTGCGGGCGCCGCGAGGGCGGGAATCAGGGGCGCGAGCAAGGCGGCCAGCGCAGGGATGAGGACGAGACGACGGCTCATAGCCTCACGCTAGCGCCTTCTCGTACGCGAAGGACACCTTTCGGGACGCAACGTCGGCCGCCTCGAGGCGCACCGTGATCCTGCTGCCCTCCGGCGGGCCGCCCGTGCAGGGCGCGATGACAGCGGGTTCGTCGAGGAGCACCTGGTCGGCCCGCATCGTGACGGCGGTGAACTGCTCGCCCACCCGGCCCGCGAGGATCACGGCCTCGGTGAAATCGATGCACGCCCGGTCTATCTTGTTGGCCAAGGTGTTGGTGCGGCGCATCGTCTCGGCGACGTCGTCGAGCGCGCCCCGGGCCCAGTCCGGGATCGGCGCGCCCGCGCACGCGGCGAGGCACACCTCGGTGGCGTAGCGGTCAGCCAGGCGGCGCAGCGGCGCGGTGACGTGGGCGTAGGGCGCGCCCACGCCGGCGTGCCCGCGGTCGGCGGGCGGTTCCGGCGCGGCGGCGGTGCCGAAGGCGGCGTAGCCCGAGCCGCGAAGGAGTCGCGCAGCGTCGGTCATCACTGCGAGGCCCTGCGGGGTGGCGACATCGAGACCGGCGAGGAAGTCCCCGACGGTGACGTCGTGCGGCCAGTCCTGCCCGAGCGCTGCGGCGGTGCGGCGCAAGTCGGCGACCGCGTCCACGGGGGCGGCGGGGAGTGTGCGGAGCACGCCCACTCCCGCGCGGAGCATGATGTCGGCGGCGCAGACGCCGGTGAGCAGCGAGATCTGCGCGTTGTGCGCGTCGAAATCGGTGCGCGGCTCGATCCGCACGGTCCAGCCGCCGGGAGCCTCCACGGCCTCCTGCGCGGGCAGCCGCAGGTCGATGGCGCCGTGCGCGCGGCCCCACGCGGCGCGGAGCTTCCCCACCTCGGGCAGAAGCGCGATGCTCGGGTGCACCCGACCGGCGTCGAAGTCGGCCTGGACGCCCGCGTAGTCGAGCTGCGCGCGGGAGCGGACCACGGCGCGGCGGACGGTCGCCGACGTGACCTCGCCCGCGGCGTCCAGGTGGATCTCCCACAGCGCGGCCGCGCGGTCCTGGCCCGGTAGCAGGGAGCCGGCGCCCTCGGACAGCGGCCGGGGATGCAGTGGTACGGAACCGTCGGGGAGGTACATCGTCTGGCCCCGGCGGCGGGTCTCCGCCTCGAGCCTGCCGCCGGGTGCGACGAGCGCGCCGACGTCGGCGATCGCGTAGTGCACGAGGTAGCCGTCGCCCTCGGCGGCGAGGTGCACCGCCTGGTCGAGGTCCTTCGCTCCGGGTGGGTCGATGGTGACGAAGTCGATGTCGCGGCGGTCCTCGCGCCCCTCGGGGAACCGGTCCGCGCTCGCCTGCGCCTCGGCCAGCACGTCGGCCGGGAAGTCCTCGACGAGCTCGAACTCGGTGCGAACGGCCCCGAAGTCGACCGCGCTGGACGGAACGGGGCCGCGCATCGGGATGCCGGTCACGCCTACTCCGCCAGCGCCTCGACGCTCATGGCCGCGGCGGTGCGGTCCCCCGCGACGAGCCAGGCGTACACGACGTCGCCCTCGCGGTGCGCCAGCAGCCGCGGCGCGTCCTCGAGTTGCAGCGCCGAGTTGTGCTCGACGATGCCGCGCAGCGGGAGGCGCTCGCGCAGGTCCGGGTAGGTGGAGAGCACCTCCTCCAGCGCCGTCCAGTACACGGCGTTGTTGACGTGCTGGATGATGTCGAGATCGGCGGCGCGCAGCAAGAAGGGCACCTCGACCGCGTCGGGGTGGGGCGTGGGATCGAGCCACTGCTTCCAGCGCAGGACACCCGGCTCGGCGGCGGCGCCGAAAGTGCTGAGGAAGGTCTCGCTCAGCGCCGACGGGGTGAGGGTATCGATGTTGAAGTTGATCCAGAAGGCCTCGGTCTCGACCCGGGTGCCCTTCTGCCCGTCGATACCGATGCGCACGTTGCACCACCGCGAGCCCATCTTGGAGCCCCAGCGCTCGACGGCGAGAATGTCGGGCTGCTCGCCGCCCTCGAGGATCTCGATGACGGTGCGCCGCACCACCCAGTACGGGTGGATGTCCTCGTAGTCCACATGACGCAGGTGGTCCTGCCCCGTGTCCTGCAGGTAGCGGGCCACCCCGTCGAACTTGAGGCGGCGATCGGGGCTGACAGCATCACCCCGTACGGATCGCTGCGCCGTGTAGATGGCGCCGCTGTCCAGCAGCTCGCGACGGCGTTCGGGCTCGGTGATGCGCGGGGGCAGAGGTTCTCCGATCACCCGCCCGAGCCTAGTCGACGGTGCGCTTGTTGAAGGCACGCACGGCCAGCGGCGCGAACACCGCGGTGAGCGCGATCGACCAAATCACGGTCGCGAGCACAGGGTGCTGCAGGGACCACGGCGCACCTTCGCGCAGGGGCAGATCATTGCCCCACAGCTCCCGCATGGACTGGACCAGCGACGAGACCGGGTTCCATTCCGCGATCGCCCGCAGCCACGGCGCCATTCCCGCTGTGGGGACGAAGGCGTTGGAGAGGAAAGTGATCGGAAACATCGTCGCGAACATGAAGCCGTTCACGGCCTCGATCGACTGCATCATGCAGCCGACGAGGATGCCGAACCAGATCATGGCGAAGCCGAAGACCAGGAGCACGAGAAATCCGAGAACCGCGTCCACCGGGTTCGTCCGGATGCGCCAGCCGATCGCGAGGCCCGTCAGGCACATGACGACGATGCCGATCGACGAGTGCAGCAGACTCGCGATGCTGCGCCCGATGAGCACTGACGCGCGGCTGATCGGCAGCGAGCGGAACCGGTCGATCACGCCCTTCTCGAGGTCGGTGGTGAGGCCACCGGCGACCACGAAACAGGTGAAGACCATCGTCTGTCCCAGGATGCCGGGCAGCAGGTACTCGCGGTAGGAGACGCCGTCGGTGGGGATCGCGGAACCGAAGACGAACGCGAACAGCACCGTGAACATGATGGGCTGGATCGTGACGTCGGAAAGCATCTCGGGCATCCGTTTGGTGTGGATCATGCTGCGGCGAACCATGATCCAGGACTGCTGCCACAGGCTGGTCTGATGCGTCTCGACGCCGCCCACGCCGGCGGACTCGGTGGTGGCGGTCATGCGGAGGCCTCCTCGGCGGCGCTCTCGTCGGCTTCGGTGCGGTGCCCGGTGAGGGAGAGGAAGACGTCGTCGAGACTGGGGCGGGAGAGGCCGAGGTCGTCGACCTTGATCCCGCTCTCCCCCAGCAACGCGCCCGCCCGGTTCAGGTCGTCCAGCCCGTTCGCCGGGCTGCTCACCTGGCGCGCACCCTCGTCGACGAAGACCTCGCTGCCGAGCTGCGCGAGGATGTCGCGGGCGCGGGGCAGGTCAGCCGCGTCGGACACCGTCAGCACCAGGCTGGCGGCGCCCGCGCGCTCCTTGAGCTGCAGCGGGGTGCCCTGCGCGATGATTCGGCCCTTGTCGATCACGATGATCTCGTCGGCCAGCTGATCGGCCTCCTCGAGGTACTGCGTGGTGAGCAGCAGGGTGGTGCCGTTCGCCACCAGCGTGCGCAGCACATCCCACAGCTCCGAGCGGGCGCGCGGGTCGAGACCGGTGGTGGGCTCGTCGAGGAAGAGCACGGGCGGCGCCGTGAGCAGGCTGACCGCCAAGTCGAGCCGGCGACGCATGCCGCCCGAGTACGCCTTGACCTGCTTGTCCGCCGCCGCAGTGAGCGAGAACTGCTCGAGCAGCTCCGCGCTGCGCCGCTTGAGCGCGGCCCGCGGGATGCCGTAGAGGCCGCCGATCATCGCCAGGTTCTCGCGCCCCGTCAGGATCTCGTCCACCGTGGCGGCCTGCCCGGTGAGGCCCATGTTCCGCCGCACCTCGATGGGGTGTTCCCGCACGTCGTAGCCCGCGATGCGGGCAGTGCCCTCGGTGGGCGGCGAGAGCGTGGTCATCATGCGCACCGTGGTCGTCTTGCCTGCGCCGTTGGGCCCCAGCAGGCCGAGCACCGAGCCGCGCGGCACCTGGAAACTGACCCCGTCCACCGCCGTGAAGTCACCGAACCGTTTCACCAGACCGATGGCTTCGATCGCCCAGTCACCACTCTCGCCCTGTGTCATGACTCACACGGTAGTGGGGGGCACCGACACGTTTCTACCGCTTTTGCACGTGGGCGCGGGCGCGCTCCAGGAGATCGACGACGCCGGGCCCGGTCCCGGGGTTCACCACGGACACCCAGCCCAGCTTGGCGTACAGCGGGTGCGGGATCACGACACCGTCGGCGGCGTAGTCCCACTCGCTCACGCGGTCGGCATGCTCCGCAGGCGGGTAACCGATCAGTTCGGCGAACGCCTCCCTGCCGATACTGGCGTTGAGTCGGAAGGCACCGGGTCGGTCGAGGGCGGACTGCTCGTCGTCGGGGTAGTTCTTGGTGATGATCGTGAGGTACGGCATGACGCCCGGCTCGCCGTTCGGCGTGGAGTAGACGAAGGTGTCGCCCCAGGCGATCTCGGGGACGGGGGTCTTCCCGTCGGCGGCGATCGCGCCGGCTGCGATAGTGTCGACGGTGGAATCGGGAAGGCTGTGCAGGAGGGCGATGACGGCGTCGCGGGCGCTCGAATCGGTCACCTCTGCACGCTACTCGCCGGCGCGGCGGACCGTCAGGATGCTCTCCGACTCCCGCTCGGCGCGGTAGGCCGCCGCACCGCCGTTGACCCCGAACAGCCGTTTGCTCCACACGAGCCACGCGACGGCGGCGATGTTGATCAGCAGCGCACCCGCGCGCAGTGCGGTTACCTTCTCGGTGATCTCGTAGATTTCCAGCGGGAGGAACGCGGAGGTCGCGACCACCGCGAAGTACTCGCCCCAGCGCTTCCCGAGCCAGAGTCCCACCGCCTCGACGACCTCGATCACGGCGTAGGCGACGAGGCCGGCCGCGACCCACGCGAGCGTCGTACTCGACAGACCGAGCGCGGTGTCCACGGTCTGCACGATCCTCGAGTCACCCACGTTGAAGCCGAGCTGACTCAGCACCGGCAGCTTGGACTGGAACACCTCGCGCAGGTGCTCGTGGGTGCCGCGGAACTGCCACACGACGACGCCGGCAGCCGCGAAGACGATTCCCCGGAGCAACCGCTCGACCGCGAGGAAGCGCATGATCAGCTCGTCCCGCAGCGCCCGGCCCCGGGGTACCGACGGTGCGTGCGCCGCCGGTCCGGAACCGTGCGGCGGGCCGACCACGAAGTCGTCGCAGCGCAGGCAGCGCCACGCCTCGCCCTCGGGCGTGTCGGTCCGGACCCGGGCGCGGAGGCCCTCCTCATCGGGGGCGAAGGTGACGTGACCGCGGAGACCGCAGGACAGCACGGAGAGGTCCATCGGACCAGGTTAGCCCGGGTGCGACGAAATGTCGGGGCGGACGAGCTGACGTGTAAGCCGGATCCTGTCCCCCGCCGCATCGCTGCGCCGGGGTGGCGACCATCCATCTGGACACACCGTCGCCGGGTGCCTCGAGCGGTCCACCCGCGCGCTCGGGCGAGCAGCCCTCGATCACGCGCGCAGCGCCACCGTGAGGTGGCGCCTTCGACCTTGCTCCGGGTGGGGTTTACCGAGCCGCGACGGTCACCCGCCGCGCTGGTGCGCTCTTACCGCACCGTTTCACCCTTACCCGGGCCGGAGCCCGGGCGGTCTGTTCTCTGTGGCACTGTCCCGCGGGTCACCCCGGGTTGCCGTTAGCAACCACCCTGCCCTGTGGAGTCCGGACTTTCCTCGGCACGGGCGTACTGGTCACCCAGCCGTTCCCGACGCCGCGGCCGCCCGGTCAGCTCGTCCGCGCGGTACAGAGTACCCGAGCCTCAGAGTCCCGCGGTCCGGTTGACCTGGCGCACCGAAGCGCCGCCGTCGGGGTAGAAGTCGGCGATCGAGATCGAGGCCAGGTCGAGGTGCAGCCGGTAGAGCAGCTGCGGGCCGACGTCGAGGGCGATCCGAAGCGCCGTCTTGATCGGCGTGACGTGCGAGACCAGCAGCACGGTGCGGCCGGGGTGATCGGCGGTGACGCGCTCCAGCAGCGCCGCGACGCGGGTGTGCACCTCGTCGAAGCTCTCTCCGGCGGGCGCGGCCACCGAGGTGTCGCCGAGCCATCGGGCGTGCAGCTCCGGGTCGCGGTCCCGTGCCTCGCCGAACGAGAGGCCCTCCCACGCACCGAAGTCCGTCTCGATCAGCGCGTCCTCGGTCTCGATGGTGAGCCCTCGGCCGGCGGCCACGGCGTCGGCGGTCTGCCGCGCGCGGTCGAGCGGCGAGGAGAGGACGGCGTCGATCGGCGTGAGCCGCAGCAGTTCCGCGGCCTCGGCGGCCTGCTCCCGGCCGAGGTCGGTGAGCGACGGATTGCCGCGGCCGGAGTACAGCCGCCGCACGGATGCTGGAGTCTGGCCGTGCCGCAACAGGATCACGCGAGTGGGCTCGTGCGCGGAGGCGGTCCAGCCCCCGCGCTGCGCTCCCGTCACTCCTCGGGCTTGGGCTGGGGCAGCCCGGATTCGTTGGTCCGCACCAGGATCGCGCCGCACTCGTCGCAGTGCACCACGAGATCGGCGGGCTTGCGGTTGACGCCGTCGAGGAATCCCCGGTCGAGCTCCAAGCGGCAGGCGCCGCACCGTCGGGCCTGCAGGAGCCCGGCGCCGGCACCGGAGTTCTTGCGGCACCGCTCGTACTCGGCGTACAGATCCTCCGGAAGCTTCCCGACGACGTCCTCGCGGGTCGCAGTCGTGCGGTTGCGCGCGACGTCGATGTCCTTGACGGTCTCCTCGCGGCGGCGCTGCACGGCCGCGATCTCGTCGCTCGTCGCGGTCACCACGGCCTCGGCGCGCTGCTGATCGAGCTCGACCGCCTCGCGCTTCTCCATGAGCTCGAGCTCCTCGTCCTCCAGCACCGACTGGCGACGCTCGAGGCCGCGCAGCTCGTGCTCGATCTCCGTGAGCTGCTTCGCCGGGACGGCGCCGGCGGCGAGCAGCTCGCGGTCCTTCTGCTCCCGGAGGCGGGTCTGCTCGACCTCCTTCTCGAGCTTGCTGATGTCGCGATCCAGATCCTCGACCAGGATCGAGACGCGCACCGATTCGTCGCGCTCGGTGGTCGCGCGCTTCTCGAGCTCGGCGAGCTCGGCGTCCTCGGGCAGGTGGGTGGCGCGGTGGGCCAGACGGGAGATCTCCGCGTCGACCTCGGCGAGGTCCAGCAGGATGCGTTGGGCGGCCGGATCAGCGTTCATCTGCGCCACTCTACGCATCCGGTGCGGGCGCGGCCCGCACCGTGAACGGATCCGTCGGGGCGTCGTGCACGGCGACGTCGAGGTAGGGCCACAGCAGCTCGGCGACGGTAGCGCACCAGGGGAACTCGGTGCCCCAGTGCCCGCCGTCCACGAGTGCGGGACCGCCGGCGCGCAGGTGCTCGTCGACGGGGTGGTGCCGCAGGTCGCCGGTCACATAGGCGTCCACGCCGAGGCGCGCGACGGTGCCGAGCAGTGAGTCCCCCGCTCCCCCGCAGACGGCGACGGTGCGGATAACGGCGGCGGGATCGCCCGCCGCCCTGGCCGGCGCGCCGAGCGCCGCAGCGACGTGGGCGGTGAACGCCTCCAGGGACATCGGCTCGGGCAGCACGCCGACGCGGCCGAGGCCCCATTCCCGCTCGCCGCCGACGAGCTCGATGATGTCGTGGGCGGGCTCCTCGTACGGGTGGGCGCTGCGCAGCGCGGCGAGGACGTCGGCGCGACGGCCGCGGGCGGCCACCAGCTCGGCCCGCGTCTCGACGACCGTCGTCAGCTCGCCGTTCGCACCGATCGCCGGGTTCGCCGACGCGCCGGGCCGGAACTGGCCGACACCGTCGACCCGCCAGGCGCACTCGGAGTACTCCCCGACCTCGCCGGCCCCGGCCTCGAACATCGCGGAGAGCACCTCGTCGGCATGGGCGGGCGGCACCATGACGCCCCACCGGTCGAGCGCCGACGGCCCGTCGAGGTGTTCGACGGGGCCGGTCACCTCCAGGCCGAGCGCGGCTGCGAGGGCGTCGTTGACACCGCCCCGCGCGCGGTCGGCGTTGGTGTGCGCCGTGAACAGAGCGCAGCCGCCGCGGATCAGGCGGTGGATCAGCGCGCCCTTCGGCGTACTCGCCGCGACGGTGTCCACACCGCGCAGCAGCAACGGGTGGTGGGCGATCACGAGCTGCGCGCCGCGGGCGAGAGCGGCGTCCACCACGTCGGCGGTGACGTCCACGCAGACCAGGACATGTGTGACGTCGGATTCCGGGTCGCCGCACACCAGCCCGACGCTGTCCCACCCCTCCGCGAGCCGGGGCGGGTACGCCTGATCGAGCATGTCGATGACCTCTGCCAGCTTCATGGCTGTCAGCGTAGAACCGTCGGAGGTCTCCGGTATGAACTCGACATGCACGCGTTCGTGGACGAGACGAAGGACTCCGGGCTCATCGTCGTGGCCGTCGTCGTCGATCCGTCCGCGATTCCGACAATGCGGAAGGATCTGAACGCGCTCCGGATGAAGGGGCAGCGGCGTATCCATTTCGCGAAGGCATCGCCGTCCCGTCGCCGTGCGATCGCGGCCGCGCTGTCCGCAATGCCGGTCGTCGCGGTGGTCTTCGACGCCCGCGATTTCCGTGATCCGCGGGTCGCGAGGGAGCGCACGCTCGCGTGCGCAGTGGACCGTCTAGCGGCGAACTCGGTGCGCCGTCTGATCCTCGAGCAGGATGACAGCCTCGTGCAGTCGGACCGGCGTGTGCTGTTCCGAGCGACCCGCGCCGCAGCCTACGACCTCGAGTACGTCCACGCCCGTCCGGCGAGCGAGCCCCTCCTGTGGATCCCCGACGCGATCGCATGGTCAGTCGCACGCGGAGGCGATTGGGCTCGGCGAATCTCGGACCTGATCGACGCGGCCGTCAAGGTCCGGTGATACACGAAACCCCGCTCACCAACCGTCCGGATGGCTGCGGGGCCGCTGTCCACGGGCTAGTGCCCGGGCGTGCACACAGCATAGCTCGCGCCGCGGCCGGCCACCAGCGATCTCGAGGTCTCCCCGTCGTCGGGCAAGATGGAGGTGTGAGTACTCCGCTGCATGTCACGTTCGTGTGCACCGGCAACATCTGCCGTTCGCCGATCGCCAAGATCGTCTACGAGCAGTCCGTCGCCGACGCCGGCCTGGCCGAGGCGGTGCGGGTAACCAGTGCCGGCACCGACGGCTGGCACGAGGGCGGCGCCGCGGACCGGCGCGCGAGGGACGTGCTCGCCGAGGCCGGCTACTCCACCGAGCACACCGCCGCGGAGCTCACGGACGACCACCTCTCCGCGGACCTCGTGGTGGCGCTGCACCGCTCCCACGTCGGGCCGCTGCGGCGGCGCGGCGTCCCCGCGGAGCGGATCCGACTGCTCCGCAGCTTCGACCCCGATGCCGCGCACGAGAGCGTGCCCGACCCGTACTACGGCGACCACGACGACTTCCGCGTGACGCTCGCGCAGGTCGAGGGCGCGATGCCCGGCCTCCTCGAGTGGACGCGAGCGAATCTTGCCTAGCTGGATCAAGGTGATCTTCCAGCCGCGGTGGATCGCCCTCGCCGTCGCGGCGATCGCCTTCACCGCGCTGTGCTGGTCGGTGCTCGCGCCGTGGCAGTTGGGCAAGAACTCCTCCACCAGCCACCGCAACCAGCAGATCGCCTACTCCGTCAACGCCTCGCCCGTGCCGGCGGCGCAGGTGCTCGGCGGCCGAACGGAGGTCCCGAGGGACGCCGAATGGCGGCGCGTCGTGCTCACCGGGCAGTACCTCGCCGATAAGCAGTCGCTCGCCCGGTTGCGGAACCAGGACGGCAAGCCCGCGTACGAGGTGCTGGTGCCCTTCGCGGCGAACGACGGCGCGACCTATCTCATCGACCGCGGATTCGTGCAGACTCCGACCGGCGGTGTGGTGCCCGAGTTCGCGCCGCCACCGTCGGGCACGGTGACGGTCCAGGCGCGCGTCCGCGCCCCGGAGAAGACCGACCCTGCCCGCGGCCCGCGCACGGAGGGCGGCTACCTGCAGGTCTTCGCCATCGACCCGGGGGCGATCGGGCCGGCGCAGGGCATCGCCTTCGCGCCCGGGTACCTCAACCTCGACGAGGGCCAGCCCGGTGGCCTCGACCCGATCCCGCTGCCGATGCTGGACGCGGGCCCGTACCTCTCGTACGGCCTGCAGTGGCTCGCCTTCGGCATCATGGCGCCGCTCGCGATCGGCTATTTCGTGTGGTCGGAGGTGCGCCGCCGGCGCGAGGACAAGGCGGTCTTCGACGCGGGGACGGCGGATCCCGAGGAGTCGGCGGACGACGACACGTCGCCGGAGATCACGCCCGAGGCCGCGCGTGCCGCACGGCTCGCCGACCGGTACGGACGCAAAGGCCAGTAGCCGCCAGGGCGCCCAGTTCGACGGCCAGCGACAGGCGGGCCGCCCGCGCAAGGTCGCGCGGCTCGGGGGCCCGGCCGTCACCGAGCGTGGGGCGCAGTTCCACGCCGTGCGCGTACTGCGTGCGCCCGCCCAGCTGCAGGCCCAGCGCGCCGGCTGCGGTCGCCTCCGCGACCCCGGCGTTGGGGCTGGGATGCTTCGCCGCATCCCGGCGCCACGCCCGCGCCGCGTCCGACGGTGCCCCGCCCACGGCCGGCGCGAGGGCGACGGTGACCGCTCCCGCGAGCCGGGCGGGGACGTAATTGAGCGCATCGTCGAGGCGCGCCGAGGCCCAGCCGAAGTCGCCGTAGCGGTTGTTGCGGTAGCCGACCATCGCGTCGAGGGTGTTGGCGGCGCGGTATGCGAGCAGGCCGGGCAGGCCGGCGACGGCGCCCCAGAACAGGGGCGCGACCGCCGCGTCGGAGGTGTTCTCGGCGACGGATTCGGTGGCCGCGCGGGCGAGTCCCGCGGTGTCGAGGACCGACGGGTCTCGGCCGCACAGGCTGGGCAGCAGGGTGCGTGCGCCGTCGAGGTCGCCGCGCTCCAGGTCGGCGCCCAGCGTGGAGCCGACTTTCCGTAGGCCCGCGCCCCCGACCACCGCCCAGGTGCCGACAGCGGTGGCGCCCGGGACATTCCGCAGCGCGTATCCGAGCGCGGTGGCGCCCCCGACGAGGATCGCGGTGTAGGTGGCGCCCCGCAGCTTCGACGGCGCGTACATCCGCGCCTCCAGCGCTTGCGCGACGGTGCCGAATCCCGCCACCGGGTGGTACCGGCGCGGGTCGCCGAAGACCTCATCGGTGAGGACGCCGAGTGCGAGCTCGGTGGTGCGGTTCACGGACGTCGACAGTACCGGCTCAGCCGTGCGGAACGCGCCGCCGCCACCATGACTGGGACCGCCACGAGTACGGGTCCTCAGTGGTGACGAGAAGGAACCGGTGGTCTAGTGCCTCGACGGCGATCCGCAGTCGGTGCGCCCGGCGACCGCCGTTGCGCATGATGCTTTCGAGCCGATCTCGGGCATCGGTCAGCACGATGCCGTCGCAGCACTCGCAACCCGTGAGGTAGCCGTAGTCACCGTCGCGGACACGGCGTTCCGTCCGCTCGACGTGCTCACGCCACTCCTTGAGCAGAGCGACAGCGGGAACCTCGGGCCGCGGCTTCCGCGGCCGGTGCGGGTTCAAGGTTGAGGGGCGATCGCCCCGTTCTTCTGGAAGTGAGTCATTCGCGGCGCCGTGACGTGGCGCGGTCGATGCCGGGCGGCCGAGTCGCCGCCAAGGATGAGCCTACCCGGCCGCCGGCCCGCGCAAGCTACCGCCAGACGAAGCCGTCGGGGTCGGTGAGGGATCCGAGCGCGCCGTCGATGCCGAGGCGATGCGAGCCGCTCCCCTCGGCCGCGACACCGGCGTCCTTGGCGGCGGCCTTGCGGCCGTAGAGCGCGAGCTTGACCGCGCCGGGCGTGGCGTCGATTCCTGACCGATCCGGCCCGCCGTCAGTTCCGGTAGCGGAAGACGATCCGTCCTCGGCTGAGATCGTAGGGACTGATCTCCACGAGCACGCGGTCGAGCGGGACGATCTTGATGTAGTTCTTCCGGATCTTCCCGCTGATGTGCGCCAGGACGACGTGCCCGTTGTCGAGCTCCACCCGGAACGTGGCCGCGCGAAGCCCTTCGATGACGGTGCCTGCGGCCTCGATGCCGCGCGAGGTTTTCGTCATGACCGCACCAGCTCGACGGTGGTCTCGACTGCGATGCCGCCGGCCTGCTCGATCACGGCCACGGCGGCACCGTCGGCGGGATCGGCCTGCACCGCCAGGAAGGGCTCGACACCGGGCGTGGATCGGACCCGCCACGCCCCGGGCGGGATGACGGCGGGCGGCGGGTCGAGCGGGATCCGGTACAGCGTCTCCCGCCGGTGCGGGGCGAAGCCGTGTCGGCGCCACGCGGCCAGCAGGTCATCGTCGCCGTCCGCCACGAGGGTGAAAATCGGCGGCGGCAGCTCCGCGAGGAGCGCTGCGGCGAGCAGGTCGAAAGCCGCTGCGGTCCAGGCGTCGACGCTGATGAAACCAGCCCGACGTGACGGTCCGGCGCGGCCGATGACGCGGTCCTCGGCGTCGATCGCGAGCCAGTCGCCGTCGTCGGCGCGCACGAGAGTGAGAGGGGAATCGTTCATGGTGATGCCTTCCGGAATGCCTGCGTGCGGCGCTCCTGGTGGCGACACCTAGGTCGACCGTGAGAACGGAGGGAGCACCCACATGCGTGAAACGTTCACGGGTCTCACCTCCTCAGGTCCTGTCACGGTTGCGCACAGCGTATCCCCGGGCCCAGACCGTCCGCATCCTCTTTTTCGCGAGCCCACCACAGGCGGACGTACGGTGGTCGAAGGAGGTGCGCCATGGACGAATTCGACGTGGTTGTGATCGGCGGCGGGCCGGTGGGCGAGAACGTGGCCGACCGCGCGGTGCGGGGCGGGCTCACCGCCGCGCTGGTGGAGAGCGAGAAGTTCGGCGGCGAATGCTCGTACTGGGCGTGCATGCCGTCCAAGGCGCTGCTCCGGCCCGGGCAGGCGCTGCGCGAGGCGCAGCACGTCCGCGGCGCGCTCGCCGGCGAGGCCGCGCTCGACCCGTCGGAGGTCTTCGCCCGACGGGACGCCGTGGTCGGGCACTGGGACGACGCCGGGCAGGTGCGATGGGCGCAGGGCGCGGGCATCACCACGATCCGCGGTCAGGGGCGACTCGCCGGGCAGCGCCGGGTCACCGTCACCGGGCCCGACGGTGCCGAGACCACCCTGTCCGCGAAGCACGCCGTCGTGCTCGCGCCCGGCACCGACGCGGCCGTCCCGGACATCCCCGGCCTGCGGGCCGCGCGCCCGTGGACCAGCCGTGAGGCCACCAGCGCGAAGGCCGCGCCCCGGCGGCTCGCGGTGATCGGCGGCGGCGTGGTCGCCGCCGAAATGGCCACGGCCTATGCGTCTCTCGGCTCGCAGGTGACGCTGCTCGCGCGGAGCGGTCTGCTCACCGGCCTGGAGCCCTTCGCGGGCGAGGCGGTCGGCGACGGCCTCCGCGTGCTCGGCGTGGAGGTGGTGTCCGGCGAGTCCCCGACCCGGGTCACGCGCGCGGACGGCGAGGTGACGATCGAGACCTCGGCCGGGCGGACCGTCGTCGCCGACGAGGTGCTCGCGGCCACCGGGCGTACGCCGCGGACCGTCGACCTGGGGCTGGAGACCGTCGGGCTGGAGCCGGGTTCGTGGCTCGCCGTGGACGACACACTGCGGGTCGAGGGCTTCGACTGGCTGTACGCGGCGGGCGATGTGAACCACCGGGCGCTGCTCACGCACCAGGGCAAGTACCAGGCGCGGGCGGTCGGCGACGCGATCGCCGCCCGGGCGCGCGGGGCGGCGGACGACGACGCGCCCTGGGGCGCGCACGTCGCGACGGCGGACCACACCGCGGTGCCGCAGGTGATCTTCACCGAGCCCGAGGTCGCGGCCATCGGCGTCACGGAGGCGCAGGCTCGGAAGGCCGGCACGGACGTCGCGGTCGTCGACTACGACCTCGGCTGGGTCGCCGGCGCGAGCCTGTACGCCGACGGCTACGCGGGCCGGGCACGGATGGTCGTCGACGAGGGCCGCGGTGTGGTGATCGGGATGACGCTCGTGGGCCCCGCGGTGGCGGAACTCCTGCACGCGGCGACGATCGCCGTGGTGGGAGAGGTGCCGATCGCGCGGCTGTGGCACGCGGTGCCCGCCTACCCCACGATCAGCGAGGTGTGGTTGCGCCTCCTGGAGGCCTACCGGGACCGGTGAGGCCGTGGTGCGCGCGGAGGGACTCGAACCCCCGACAACTGGTGTGTAAGACCAGGACTCTAACCAACTGAGCTACACGCGCTTGCCGGTCGAAGATAGCGCAGAGAGGGCGTCTTCCCAAAGCGACTGATCACGCGGGACGCCGGGCTCGTTCATCTCGGCGAACCGGATCACGCCCTCGCGGTCGATGACGAAGGTACCGCGGTTCGGGTAGCCGTTCTTGCCGTTGAGCACGCCGTACGCGCTCGCGACCTCGCCGTGCGGCCAGAAATCCGAGAGGATCGGGAAGAGATACCCCTGCGAGCCGGACCACACCTTGTGTGTGGGCGGCGGACCCACGGACACGGCGAGCACGGCGGCATCGTCGTTCTCGAACGACGGCAGCGAGTCGCGGATCCCGCCCAACTCGCTCTCGCAGGTGCCCGTGAAGGCCAGCGGGAAGAAGACGAGCAGCACGTTCTTACGCCCGCGGTAGGTCTCGAGCGAGACGGGGCGGTTGTTCTGGTCGCGCAGGGTGAACGAGGGGGCGTCGGCGCCCACTAGCAGCGGTCCGGCGGGAACGGCTGAGCTCAACGCTTCGCCACGCGGCCGGACTTCGGCTGCACGAGCCGCGAGCCGATCCAGGAGCCGAGGTTGGTCGACGAGGTCTGCGTGAGGCCGGCCGTCGGCGCGGCCTCGGCGATCTCGCTGGGCTGCACGTGGCCCGGCTGGCCGGTCTTCGGGCTGAGCACCCAGACGTAGCCGTCGTCGGAGAGCGGGGTGATCACGTCCATGAGGGTGTCGACGAGGTCCCCGTCGTCATCGCGCCACCACAGCACGACCACGTCGATCACCTCATCGGTGTCCTCGTCGAGCATCTCCGCGCCGGTGAGCTCCTCGATGGCAAGGCGCAGGTCATCGTCGGTGTCGTCGTCCCAACCGATCTCCTGCACGATGTTGCCGGGCTGCAGGCCCATCTTCTGGGCGAATGACCCATTCGTGGACACCGGTGGGAGCCTCCTCGCATCAGCGCGGCCGGCCCGTTGCCACCCGCATACAGCTGTTCGGTGTCAACTTACGGCACCTACGCGTGCGCGCAAGCGGGGTACGCCGAACTCGCGCGGCAGACCCTGGCTAATTCCACCACGCGGAATACGACTGTCGAGTAACTTTCCAATGCGGCAGGATGGGATCTGCGACACACCGCAGACCTACGCACCGCCTTCGCGACCCGTGAGGAGCACCAGTGACAGACTCGACCGCCACCACCCCGGCACCCGCCCCAGGACAAGGATCCGCACCGTCGAACGACGTTCGCCCGGACCGCGTCCGCGTGATTCGCGAGGGGGTGGCGTCGTACCTCCCGGACATCGATCCGGACGAGACCGGCGAGTGGATCGAGTCCTTCGACGACCTGATCGCGACCCACGGCCCCGCCCGTGCCCGCTACCTGATGCTGCGCCTGCTCGAGCGCGCCAGCGAGCAGCGCGTGTCGATTCCGTCGCTCACGTCGACCGACTACGTCAACACCATCCCCACCGATCTCGAGCCCTGGTTCCCGGGCGATGAGGAGATCGAGCGCCGCTACCGCGCCTACATCCGGTGGAACGCCGCGATCATGGTGCACCGCGCGCAGCGCCCCGGCGTCGGCGTCGGCGGCCACATCTCGACGTACGCCGGCGCGGCGTCGCTGTACGAGGTGGGCTTCAACCACTTCTTCCGCGGCAAGGAGCACCCCGGCGGCGGCGACCAGGTCTTCATCCAGGGCCACGCCTCCCCCGGCATCTACGCCCGCGCCTTCCTCGAGGGCCGCATCCCCGCCGAGCGCCTGGACGGCTTCCGCCAGGAGAAGTCGCACGAGGACAAGGGCAAGGGCCTCCCCTCCTACCCGCACCCCCGGCTGCTGTCGAACTTCTGGGAGTTCCCGACGGTGTCGATGGGCCTCGGCCCGATGAACGCCATCCAGCAGGCGCGGTTCAATCACTACCTGCACGACCGCGGCATCAAGGACACCTCCGATCAGCACGTCTGGGCCTTCCTCGGCGACGGCGAGATGGACGAGCCCGAATCGCGCGGCCAGATCCAGATCGCCGCGACCGAGGGCCTCGACAACCTCACCTTCGTCGTGAACTGCAACCTGCAGCGCCTCGACGGTCCCGTCCGCGGCAACGGCAAGATCATCCAGGAGCTGGAGTCCTTCTTCCGCGGCGCCGGCTGGAACGTGATCAAGGTGATCTGGGGCCGCGAGTGGGACGAGCTGCTGCACAAGGACCGCGACGGCGCGCTCGTCAACATCATGAACAACACGCCCGACGGCGACTACCAGACCTTCAAGGCGAACGACGGCGCGTTCGTGCGTGAGCACTTCTTCGGCCGCGACCCGCGGACCAAGGAACTGGTCCAGGACATGACCGACGAGCAGATCTGGGGGCTGCGCCGCGGGGGCCACGACTACCGCAAGCTGTACGCGGCGTACAAGTCGGCGATGGAGCACAAGGGCCAACCGACGGTGATCCTGGCGCACACCGTCAAGGGCTTCGGCCTCGGCCACAACTTCGAGGGCCGCAACGCCACGCACCAGATGAAGAAGCTCACCCTCGACGACCTCAAGGGCTTCCGCGATCACCTGCGGATCCCGATCTCGGACGCCGAGCTCGAGAAGGACCCCTACCTCCCGCCGTACTACAACCCGGGACCGGAGTCGAAGGAGATCCAGTACATGCTGGATCGCCGCAAGCAGCTCGGCGGCTTCCTGCCGACGCGGCGCACGAAGGCCCAGGTGCTCCAGACCCCCGGCATCGACGCGGTGAAGGTGATGCTCAAGGGCTCGGGCAAGCAGGAGGTGGCGACCACGCAGGCCGTGGTGCGCATCTTCAAGGAGCTGCTGCGCGACCCGGAGGTCGGGCCCCGCATCGTGCCGATCATTCCCGATGAGGCGCGCACCTTCGGCATGGACAGCTGGTTCCCCACGCTGAAGATCTACAACCGCCTCGGCCAGACGTACACCGCGGTCGACGCGCAGCTGATGCTCGCGTACAAGGAGAACCCGCAGGGCGTGATCCTGCACGAGGGCATCAACGAGGCCGGCTCGACGGCGTCGTTCACCGCGGTGGGTACCTCCTATGCCACGCACGACGTGCCGATGATCCCGCTGTACATCTTCTACTCGATGTTCGGCTTCCAGCGCACCGGCGACGGCCTGTGGGCCGCTGCGGACCAGATGGCCCGCGGCTTCGTGCTCGGCGCTACCGCCGGCCGCACCACGCTGACCGGCGAGGGCCTGCAGCACGCCGACGGCCACAGCCACGTGCTCGCGTCGACCAACCCGGCGGTCGTCGCGTACGACCCCGCGTTCGCGTACGAGCTCGCGCACATCGTGATCGACGGCCTGCGACGGATGTACGGGGAGAACCCAGAGAACATCTACTACTACATCACCGTCTACAACGAGCCGATCCACCAGCCGGCGGAGCCGGAGAACCTGGATGTCGACGGCCTGCTCAAGGGCCTGTACTTGTTCAAGCCGGCCGACACCGCGCACGAGAAGAAGGCGAACATCCTTGCGTCGGGCGTCACGATGCCCGACGCGCTCAAGGCGCAGCAGATGCTAGCCGACGAGTGGGGCGTCTCCGCGTCGGTGTTCTCGGTGACCAGCTGGGTCGAGCTGTCGCGTGACGGCATCGAGTCGGAGAAGGCGGCGCTGCGCGACCCGGGCGCCGAGTTCCGCACGCCGCACGTCACCCAGGTCCTCGGCGGCACCGAGGGCCCGACGATCGCGGCGTCCGACTTCATGCGTGGCACGCAGGACCTCATCCGGCAGTGGGTGCCCGGCACCTACGTCACCCTGGGCACCGACGGCTTCGGCTTCTCGGACACCCGCCCGGCGGCCCGGCGGTACTTCAACGTGGACGCCGAGTCGATCGTCGTGGGCGTTCTCCTGGGGCTCGCGCGCGACGGCGCACTCGATTTCTCGGTCGCCGCGGACGCCGCGAAGCGGTACCGGATCGACGACGTGCTCGCCGCCCCGAAGCAGACGTCGGACCCCGGCGTAGCCTAGGACTCCATGACCGCTGATACGGGCTCGTTCCCCCTCCCCGGGAAGCCGGGGAAGGGGAGCTTCAACCGGAAGCGCCCCGAGCCTCGCGACGTGCTGCCCGAGGCGATCCTCGCCAGGATCCGCCAGTACTCGGGCCGCGTCGCGACGGAGGCGGTGCGCTCCATGGAGGAGCAGCTCCCGTACTTCGCGGACCTGGAGGCCAGCCAGCGGGCGTCGATCCAGCTGGTCGTGCAGACGGCGGTCGTCAACTTCGCCGAGTGGATCGAGAACCCGAGCAACGTCGAGTACACGGTCGCCTCGTTCCAGACGGTGCCGCAGGACCTGGCCCGCAGGGTCTCTCTCCTGCAGACCGTGGAGATGGTCCGCGTGGCGATGGAGTTCTTCGAACGCTGGCTGCCGCTGTTGGCCCGCAACGAGGACCAGCTCATCTCGCTCACCGAGGCGGTGCTGCGGTACGGCCGCGAGATCGGCTTCGGCGCCGCATCGATCTACGCTTCGGCAGCCGAGGCTCGGGGCGCGTGGGACTCACGGATGGAGGCGCTGGTGGTCGACGCGGTAGTCCGCGGCGACACCGGCGCCAACCTGCTCTCCCGGGCCGCGGCGCTGAACTGGGACCCGGTGGCGTCGGCCACCGTCATCGTCGGCAATCCTCCACCGGACCAGAACGTCTCCGTCGCCGGATCGGTGCACGACACCGCCCGGTCGCATGGCCGGTCGGCGCTCGCCGTTGTCCAAGGCACCAAATTGGTGGTCATCGTCAGCGGCGCTGTGACGACCGGAGACGCCTTCGCCGACGCACTCATGCGCCACTTCGCCGACGGACCCGTCGTGATCGGGCACACGACGCCGACGCTGGAAGACGCCCACGCCTCGGCCGTCGAGGCCATCGCGGGCGTCAATGCCGTCGCGGGCTGGCCCGGCGCACCGCGCCCGGTGCACAGCTGGGAGCTTCTGCCGGAGCGCGCGCTGATCGGCGACACGCACGCCGGCCGCACTCTCTACGAACTCCTGGTGAAGCCACTCGAAGAAGCGGGTTCCGCCCTGTCGGACACGCTGGACGCCTATCTGGACTCAGGCGGCGCGGTCGAGTCGTGCGCGCGCGAGTTGTTCGTCCACCCCAACACGGTGCGGTACCGCCTGAAGAAGATCGCCGAGATCACCGGGCGGGACCCGCAGGACCCGCGCGACGCCTTCGTGCTGCGTGTGGCAGCGACGATCGGGCGTCTTGCAGCGGCGAATCCTGACCGGTTCACCCCCGCCGCTATGACGCGGATCACAGACATCTCGCTGAGCTAATCCAGTCACACATAACACTCTGGTAACAGGCAGGACTCGCTGAGCAGCACTTTTGTGGAAACCCCACAAATTCAATGAGTCAGGTTCTCAGGCTCCAACACCTTCTTTTCAGGTTCCCGGGGTGTTTCCTGGTACACGTGATTGCACTGCTCGCACCCGGACAGGGTTCCCAGAAGCCCGGCATGCTGACCGCATGGCTCGATCAGCCTTCTGCCGTGGAGCGCCTGCGCGCTTGGTCCGAGATCGCCGATCTCGACCTGGTCCGCCTCGGCACCATCGCCGAGGCCGACGAGATCACGGACACTGCCGTGACTCAGCCGCTCGTAGTGGCCGCCGCGCTGCTCGCTTTCGAGCAGATGGGCACGCAGCCGTCGGACACGGTCGTCGCCGGCCACTCCGTCGGGGAGCTGGCCGCCGCCGCCGTCGCCGGTGTCATCTCCGCCGACGACGCCGTGCGCCTGGCCGCCATCCGTGGTCGCGCCATGGCCGCCGCGTGCGCCCTGGTTCCCACGTCGATGACCGCCGTTCTCGGCGGCAACGAGGCGGACGTGCTCGCCACGCTCGAGTCCTTCGACCTGGTCCCTGCCAACATGAATGCCTCCGGGCAGATCGTGGCCGCCGGCACCGTCGAGAACCTGCAGAAGCTCGCCGACAACGCCCCCGACAAGGCGCGCCTGCGCCCGCTCGCCGTGGCCGGCGCCTTCCACACCGAGTTCATGGCCCCCGCGCAGGAGGCCGTCGCGGCCGCCGCGCAGGCCATCACCCCGCGCGACCCGCAGCTGACGCTGCTGTCGAACCGCGACGGCAAGCCGGTCACCTCCGGCGAGGCCGCACTGTCGCAGATCGTCGCGCAGGTCACCCGCCCGGTCCGCTGGGACCTGTGCACCGCCACGATGCGCGAGGCCGAGGTCTCGATGGTCGTGGAGCTGCCCCCGGCCGGCGCCCTCGTGGGCATCGCCAAGCGCGAGCTCAAGGGTGTGCCGCAGGTCGCCGTCAAGACCCCGGCCGACCTCACCGAGCTGTTCACCCCCGCGCAGTAGCGATTCAGACCACTCGACGGGCCGCCCGGCACCGTCGGACCCCGCGACGCCCGTCGTCGCACGGATAGACTCCCGTCTCCGCGAAATCGCGGGTCGGGTCACACAAGGAAAGGGACCCACTGTGGCCACCAGCCAGGACGAAATCGTCGCCGCCATCGCCGAGATCATCGAAGAGGTCACCGGCATCGAGCCCTCCGAGGTCACCCTGGACAAGGCGTTCATCGACGACCTGGACATCGACTCGCTGTCGATGGTCGAGATCGCCGTGCAGCTCGAGGACAAGTACGGCGTCAAGGTGCCGGACGAGGACCTCGCGGGCCTGAAGACCGTCGGCGACGCCGTCTCGTACATCCAGAAGCTCGAGGCCGAGAACGCTGATCTCGCTGCCGAGCTCAAGGGCAAGTACGAGGCCGAGAAGGGCAAGTAAGCCCTTGCCTTCGCTGAGGAATTTCTCGACGCGCGGTGGCGACTTCCCGAGTGTCGTCGTCACCGCCATCGAGCTGACCACGTCGATCGGCGTCGATACCGACGCCACCTGGCGGGGTTTGCTCGATGGTAAGAGTGGCATCCGTCCGCTCGAGGGAGATTTCATCGGCGTGCAGATCCCCGACCTTCCGGTCCGGTTCGGCGGCCAGCTGCTGTCGGACCCGTCGGACGACGTACCGGAGCGGCCCGACCGCCAGTACGCCGGGGACATCAGCAAACAACATGTGTCGAAGCGGCGCATGTCCTACGTCGAGCAGGTCTCCCACGTGATGACCAAGCGGCTGTGGGACAAGGCCGGTCGGCCCGATGTCGACCCGACACGCCTCGCGGCCGTCGTGGGCACGGGCCTCGGCGGCGGCGAGACGATGGTGGAGGCCGTGGACGCGCTGCGCGATCACGGCGTCCGCAAGGTCTCGCCGTTCGCCGTACAGATGTCCATGCCGAACGGCGCCTGCGCCGTCTCGGCGTTGGAGATCGGTGCCCGTGCGGGTGCCATCGCGCCGGTCTCGGCCTGCTCGACGGGCAACGAGGCCATCGCCCATGCCTGGCGCCAGATCGTGCTCGGTGATGCCGACATCGCGGTCTGCGGTGGCGTGGAGGGCCGGATCGACTCGCCGCCCATCGCCTCCTTCGCGATGATGCGCGCGCTGTCGACCCGCAACGACGACCCGCAGGCCGCCTCACGTCCGTTCGATAAGGACCGCGACGGCTTCGTCTTCGGCGAGGCGCAGGCCCTCATGATCATCGAGACCGAGGAGCACGCCCTGGCGCGCGGCGCGAAGCCGATCGCCCGGCTGCTCGGCGCCGGCATCACCTCCGACGGCTACCACATGGTCTCCCCGGACGTGGAGGGCGGCGGCGCCGCTCGCGCGATGAAGCGGGCGATGGAGACCGCAGGCCTGAGCCGCTCCGACATCGACTTCATCAACGCTCACGCCACGGCCACGCCGATCGGCGACACCGCGGAGGCGAAAGCCATCAACGCGGTCGTCGGCACGGAGGCCGCGGTCTACGCGCCCAAGGGCGCGCTGGGTCACTCGATCGGCGCCGTGGGCGCCCTGGAAGCCGCCCTGACCGTACTCTCGATCCGCGACGGGATCATCCCGCCCACCCTGAACCTGGAGAATCAGGATCCGGAGATCGAGCTGGACGTGGTTCACGGCGCCGCCCGCACGGGCGACATCTCCTACGCGCTGAACAACTCCTTCGGATTCGGCGGTCACAACGTGGCGCTGGCGTTCGGCAAGTACTGAGCTTTTCTCCAGAAGCCGGTCGTCGAGGATCTCTTCGGCGACCGGTTTCGCATGTCCCGACGGTGCCGGTGCGCAGGTCAGCACAATCCGTCGTGGCGTCCGCTACGCGTGTCAACCGGCCTGGGGCGCAGCCATTCTGATCCGGCATACATACCACTCGCGGGCCGTCCGGCTGGCAGTTCGACACCGTCAACATCCCGTTCCCCCTGCCCGACAAGGCGGTTCGCGAGGTGATCATGCCCGGCGCCCAACCCACCGGGACGTGGTGCGGGGTGCGTGGCACGTGCACCAACGCACCCACGACGGCTCGCCGGGTCAAGTACTGAACGCCCCGACGGTGCCGGCGGCTCCGGCACCGTCGGGCGATCACATCGTGAGGTCGGCGCCCAGCCAGTGCTCTGGCTCGAGAACCACGGTGAGGTGCTCCCCCAGCTGGCCGAAGGCGAACTCGAGGTAACCGTCGAGCGCGGCGCCGGAGAGGTAGCGGGCCGCCATCGAGCGAACCTCGTCATCGGTCGAAGGGCGCGATTCGGCGACGGTGCCCTCGACGCTCACATACATCGTGCGCGGCTCGACGGTGTCGACCATCAGCGAGAACCGGCCGGCCGCCGCGAGCGCGGTCGCCTTGCGGGACCCGGGACCGATGGTGATCCAGGGCTTTCCGCCCGGCTCGTAGGCGTACCAGACGGGAACGGTGAGTGGGCCGCGACCGGGCTCGGCGACGGAGAACGCCGCGACATGGGGTTGGGCGAAGAATTCCTGCTTCTCGGACGTGGAGAGTGCCATGTCCCGATGGTGGCAGATCGGGCCGACAACTTTCTGCGCTCGAGGAATCGCGCGAGATTCCTCGCCCGTGTCCCGGTCCCGGCGGGGCGCCGTCGCCGAAGCGCCGCGCTCGCCCGCCAGGGCCGGGTTTCAGGCAGGTCTCAGCCGACGGCCTGGGACAGCCAGGTGACCTCGACGCCCTGGCCGCACATGCGGAAGGGCTCGAGGGCGTCGTCCCAGGCGGTGCCCAGGAGCGAGTCGAGGGACGTCTGCAGGCCCTCGGGCCCCTGGTCGAGCATCATCGAGCGCAGCTGCGCCTCGCCGAGCAAGGTGTCGCCGGACGCGCTCATGGTGCCGCGCCACAGCCCCAGCCCCGGGGCATAGCAGAACCGCTCACCGTCAACCCCCTCGGAGGGGTCCTCGGTGACCTCGAACCTGAGGGAGTTCCACTCCCTCAGGGTGTTCGCCATCCGCGCACCGCTGCCGACCGGGCCAACCCAGTCGACGACGGCACGCTGCATGCCGGGGACAGCCTCCTGCGCGGACCACTTGAGAGTGGCCCGGGCGTCGAGGGTCCTCGACAGCGCCCACTCCACGTGCGGGCACAGTGCAGCAGGTGCGGCGTGGATCCAGACGACTCCCGTCGTCACCTCTGCAAACTGACTCAGCTGCTGCATGGTTGCCACCTTCTTCGTTTCGACGAGGACGTCTTCCCCAAGCCACCTGTCGAAACGCGCCGGCTACCAGCTGCGCTTTATCACATCGATGTAGTTATGAAGCCATTGTGCACCATGATGCGCGTGTTGCGCCAGTTACTCGCCTTGAAGTTCCTGAGAAATCAGCCGATCGTTGAAATCGGACCACAACGGCTTGGCCCAAGCACCGAACGGCCGGTCGGTGAGGACGACCGCCGCAAGCTGCAGATCGGGGTCGATCCACAGGAACGTCCCCGCCTGTCCGAAGTGCCCGACGGTACGCGGCGAATTCCGCGTGCCCGTCCAGTGCATCCGCTTGCCACCCTTCACCTCGAGGCCGAGCCCCCAGGTGTTGTCCGCGAACTTCCCGTAGCCGGGCACGAAGCCCGGGAGGCCCGGAAAGTGGACCGCGCGCGCAGTGTCGACGGTGTGCGGGTCGAGGAGCGTCGGCGAGGAGACCTCCGCGGCGAACCGGGCCAGATCGGACACCGTCGACCGGGCGCCGTGCCCGGCCGGCCCCGTCAGTGCGGTGTTCCGCATCCCGAGCGGGTCGAAAATCCCCTCGACGAGGTAGTCGGGAAAGGCGATTCCCGATTCCTTCTGGACGAGATCCGCGAGAATTTCGTATCCGTACGAACTATAGATGCGCTGCGCACCGGGCGGCGCAATGATCTCCGCCGAGTCGAAGGCGACGCCCGACGCGTGCGCCAACAGATGCTCGACGGTACTCCCCTCCGGACCGGCCGGCTGCCGCAGTTCGATCGCCCCCTCCTCGATCGCGACCAGAACGCCGTAGGCGACGAGAAGCTTAGTGACCGAGGCCAATTCGTACTGCCGATCCACGTCGCCATGGGCGTCGACGGTGCGCGACACGTCCGTGCGCAGGAGCGCGCCGGCGACGTTGTCGACGGGCCAGTCGGACAGCTCGTCGAGACTCATCCAGGTTCCTTTCCATCGACACGAATACCCTACCGACAGGCCTTCCGCGAGCGACAGCCAGGTCAATAGCAATAGCAGCAAACCAATGACGTAGCAATCTCATAATTTGCTGTTGCACAAACCCTGAACTCCAGACTTCAACAGTCCTACCCTCACGGTGGATGCGCGATTAACGTATCTGCATTTCGTCCGAAAGGATCCTCCCACCATGAGTGCGAAGCATCGCAAGGCCTCGAAGCTGGCCGCCAAGCGCACCGCAGTCGCCGCGACGGCCGTCGGCGCCACCGCGGCCGTCGGCCTGATGAGCGCTCCGGCGCAAGCGGCGACCACTCCGCCCAATTACAGCAAGGCGATCAGCGACTACTCGCACGCGCTCGACAACTTCCTCAACGCCGCGAACAATGTGAACGCGAGCGCCAACTCCGTCTGGGGCCCGATCGCAAACGGCTCCGGCGGCCTCCTGCCGACATTCGGATCGACCTTCACCCAGTCCGACGCCACGAAGATCACCGATCTCCCCCAGATCCTCAAGAACATCGGAAGCATCAAGCTTCCGACCGGAGTCCCGGGTGTCGTGCCGGATATTGTCCTCCCCGGTGGCGGCAAGGTCAGCCTGCCGTTCCCCGCCGAGCTGCCAGGCGGATCACTTCTCATCGGTGCCGGCGAGACGCTGGAGAAGATCCTCGCGCTACCGTTGGTCGGGGACATCGTCGGTGGGCTCCCCGCGGTGAGCGAGCTGATCAAGGGCCTCGAGATCACCCAGTCGCAGTACAAGGGCGGATACGACTGGAAGTTCCTCGGGATCAACGGCGAGACGATCATCACGAACACCTTCGTCAAGACGCCCGACGGACTGACGCTCATCCTTCCCGGGGACATCAACCTCGGAGGCATCAACATCCCGATTCCACCGATCCTCGGTGGCGGCAAGACAGAGATCCCCCTGGTCCCGAACGGCACACTCCCGTCGGGAACCATTTGGCTTCCGCAGGGTAGTGGGACCTACAACTTCCCGTTGGGCGGTCAGCTCGGTTGGTGGGGTGCCATGCCCACCGCGGCTCTTAAGATTCCAGGATGGCTCGGTGGCTCGGAGACCGTCGTTGCGGCGCCGATCTACGCCGCCGGCGCTGCACTGCCGCTCAACATCGCGAAGGTCGGCGTCCTCGGCGCAAGCGTCCTGCTACCGACCCAGAACGGCGTCTACTCGCCGATCAGTGCCACGATGACCAACTTGAGCACGTTCCTTCCGTTCGGCCTCACTAACCTCAACGTGACCACCGGAAACTACATCGGCACCAACGGCATCAACGTCAACAACGGTCAGAACCTGATGATGATCCAGAACCCCCTGGGCATTCCCCTGCCTTTGGTGTACGGGCTCGGCGGATTCAACTTCGGCGTGAATGGCATGGGCCTGACGTCACCCTCCCTGTTCGGGTTCAAGCTGTTCACCGACGACCTGCTTCAGATCGGCACGAAGGCCGGACCCAACACCTCCGCGGGCCTCATTCCCCCCGGCCTCCTTCCCACAGATCCGATGAGCGGCATCATCACCGGCATCACAGGCCCACTGGGGGTCAGTTCTTTGACCCAGCTCCTCGGCCTCGATGCCGTTATCAAGCCGGTTATGACCGCCTTCGGACCGGTCTGGGCCACTTTCGTCACCCCAGTGCTCAAGCCGCTCTCCGATATCGCGACACAGCAGTACGGCACGGCGTTCAACGGCGCGGCGGCGTCGATCTTGGACCTGTCCCAGCAGGCCGTCGACCGGTCCGCAGGCCTGCCCGGTGCCCCGACCCAGTCGGACGCGGGTGCGAGCGCTGCGGCCGCGAAGACCACCGGCGGTTCGCATCGTGCGGAAGACGGCGGAACGCCCGTGTCCACGTTGCTCGCGCGCAACACTGGTGCCGAACAGGCACCGTCGGGGAGCGCTACCGATCAGCAGAGTTCGACCGCAACCGACTCCACCGGCACGAGCGGAGGCACGGTGACCGCACCCTCTGCCCCCGAGCCCCCTGTCGCAACGCCGACTCCAGAGCCGTCGGAGCCGACGTCAGTGGAGCAGGCTCCGGAGACGTCGGCGGCGGAGTCCTCGACGAAGCCGGATGTGTCCGAACCTGATACCGCTCCTGCCGAGACAGCAGCAACAGAGGCGGCACCGTCCGCGACCGAGTCCGCGTCGACCGATGCTGGTACGGCGACTGATTCCACCACCGACAAGGCTGCCTAACAGGTGCAGCTGAGGTAGATCACCGGCTCGGCGGATTCGCCGGGCCGGTGATCCTTCTCAGCTCACAACGAAGGACGACGGCATGCCCTCGTGGGCGTAGAACAGCACCGTGATCCGCTGGCTCCGCCGCAGTCGTCCGAGCCCTGCTCGTGCTGCGTCGGCATCCGCCCCAATACCGCACTGCGCCCGCTCTCCACCCCACCGGCTTCCACGGCCAGTCGGCAGGAGCTGCGACCACGGCGAGGCAGGTGCACGAGCGTGAAGCTGCTGAGAGCCCCCCGCGACGATCCCAGGCACAGCGCCGTCGCGGTCGAGACTCACAGCGAGCCCTGGGAATGCGCGCGTTTGCGGGTGCGCAGCGGTGGCCACCTCACCGATGCTAGGAGCATCACTGCCCGACCACCGGAGGTTCCACCCGTGACCATGCACCGTATCGCCGGCGCGCTCCTCGTCGACGCCACGGAGGAGCACTTCCGATGGCCAGCACGACGGCATTTTCACGCTCGACACCGGCTCCCCGGCTCCGGGGGATGCGGCCAAGCCGGGTGATCCGAAGCCGGAGGGTGCACCGGGTGCTCCCGCTCCCGGTGGTGACCCCGCTGCGACCAAGCCCGACGCCGCACCCGGTGGCGCTCCTGCTCCCGGCGCTCCGGGGGCTCCTGCCGCACCGGGTACCGGTGATGCGGCCAAGCCCGGTGACCCCGCGAAGCCGGAGGGCGCACCTGCCGCTCCGGCAGCTCCGGGTACCGGTGATCCGGCAAAGCCGTCCACCGAACAGGGCTCCACGGTGTTCCCGACGACCCCGGACAAGCCCATCGGTCTCGGTGGGGGACAGGGGACCGACACCGCTTCGCAGCCGGTGATCACCCCGACCGACCCGAAGCCGTCCACGGACCTCCCGGCCCCCGCCGAACCGGGGCTCCCGCTGAGCACCGACGCCCGATCAACCCCGACTCAATCACGCCGTAACGAAGGAATGTACAAATGCCCGACAACATTGTGACCGGCGACGCTCCCCGGGAGCAGGCGTCGGATCAATTCAAGAGCCTCAGCGACGGGAACGCTCGGGTCGAGGAGCTGCGCGCCCTCTCGCGGCAGGCCTTGGCGGAGAAGAGCACCGTCGCAGCACCCTACCGATCCACGGGTCTCTCCCTGGCCACGGCTCTCGGGGCGCAGGCGGACGTGGCGAACGAGGCATTGAACTCAGCCAGCCGGGCACGTCTGGCGTCTACCAGGCCACCGAGGAGCAGGAGCAGAACGCCGAGGACACCAAAGCTCAGCTCAACCAACAGGCCCCGGCTCCTCTCCCCCCTCCGGGCCGGGTCTGATCACGATCTGAGCCCTCCGGAGGGCTCAGATCCCGTATCGGGGCCTCGCCTATTGCAGTGTGTGGCCTTTCTCAGTTGACGGGCGTGTCTCGGGTCATGGTTTCTGCGTCGGCTTCGATGCGGCGGAGAATCTTCGCGACGGCTTGCTGGCCGGCGCCGGTGTAGCGGGCGATGTGCGACAAACGCAGGTGCCGGCTACGCGCGCGGGCAATGGCGGCGCGGTAGTCCTTGTTCAGCGGCCCGTTTGCGGTCGGCGGCGGCCCGGATCGACTCGAGCAGTTCGCGGATCTCGTCTTCGCTGGGCTCGGGGACGTACGGCATGGCCCCATGTTGCCGCGATCATCACTAGAGGCGGCGACGCGGACTGTTCATCGCCTGTTCATCGTGATCGTTCACTGTGAGGTGTGTGTCGCCGCGGCAGCCGTTGTTCGCATCGGTACGCAAGCGTGCGCGGGATCTGGTTGTGGGTGAGCATGTGTGGCACCGCGGTGAGTACTGGCGGGTGAAGTCGATCACACTTCTCGACACCACCGATTCAATCCAGGCAACAGTGCAGCTCGACCTGCGTAACACCGTCGGGCACGGCCGCCGCTGGACGTTGCCGGCCGATGTCGATGTCGCAGTCCGCGGGCAGCGTCGCCAGCAGCGGCGCCGCAACTAGGAACTTCGACGGGCTTGTGGCGGCACATCTCTGGGCGTCCCGGGCCGGGAAGATAAGCGCAGGACGGCCGTGGTCGCTAGTTGATGTGACGAAGCGTACGTCCGTTGCGGTATCTCTTGCGGACGCACTTAACCGGCTATAAGGTTCTGCCCAAATTCAACCCCCGTCGCTCCTGCTGCCGGGGGACTCTCCTGGAGGGGCACGACAGGCTTATGGGTACTCGTTTCTCAGTTGCCAATCATGCGGTGACTA
>NZ_JANUCJ010000006.1 GCF_024807615.1 Tsukamurella ocularis
AAAATAATCTGATTGTCCATGCGTGCCAAAAAATTTTGGCACTGACAATTTCATCGACACACTGTTGAGTTCTCAAAGAACACGCCAAACGCGGCTCACTTCACCTTAACCCCGCACAACGAGGTCTTAACAGTGGAGTGAAAACCTTCGCAGGCAACCGTTCCAGGTTACATTCTCGCGCTCCGCCTGTCAAGGCGACCCGCTCGAAGCAACCGTTCAAGCTTAGCAGAGCGGATTTCCGTGTGCAACTCGCTCTCGCGGGTCACTCTCGGAGCTGCCTCGAACCGCTCAACCGCACATCTCGACGCTCTCGACCGTGTAACACGTTCGAGAGTGAGTCTCTCCGTAGTGGCTGGCTGCTCGGAGCAACCGTTCCAGCTTATGTCGGAGTCGATCTCGGTGTCAAACCGGGTTCGGCTCCATGTTTTCAAGGTGTCTGCGTTTCTACCGCTTGACCTGGGCTTTTCGGCCCCGTCCTGGTCGGTGTCACGCTGACTTCGAATAAGTTACGCACCGTGGAACGGAAGCACAAATCCCCAGGTCAGCGCGTAACGTGCTGTTCATCTGGCCTGGTCAGAGCACTGCGGGCCTCAGTGGACCGTTGAATGACATGTTTGTGACCTGCAGCACAAAGGCCGCCCCGCGCTCGATGGCGGGACGGCCTCAGTGATCATGACCAGCGGTTTCAGGCGAATCGAGCACCCGCGAAGGTCTTCTTACCGCGGCGGAGCACCAGCCACCGCCCGTGCAGCAGGTCGCCAGCGGCCGGCTCCCACTCCTCGGAGTCCACCTTCACGTTGTTGGCGTACGCACCACCCTCCTTCACCGCCCGGCGTGCGGCGCCCTTCGACTCGCACAGTCCCGACGCGGTCAGCAGGTCGACGATCGTCCTCGGCTCCCCCGCCGCCACCACGACGACGGACGCCTCTTCGAGCGCCGCCGCGAGAGTGCCCTCGGGAAGCTCGGCGAGCTCGCCGCGACCGAACAGGGCCTGCGCGGCCAGCTCGGCGGCACGAGTGTGCTCCTCGCCGTGGACCAACGTCGTCATCTCTGCGGCGAGCCGCTTCTGGGCGGTGCGCTTCTGTGGGGCCTCGGCCGTCTCGCGCTCCAGCTCCGCGATCTCCTCCTGCGTGAGGAAGGTGAACCAGCGCAGGTAGCGCACGACGTCGGCGTCGGCCGTGTTCACGAAGTACTGGTACCAGGCGTAGGGGCTGGTCTGCTCCGGGTCGAGCCAGAGAGAACCGCCACCCGTCGACTTGCCGAACTTCTTGCCGTCGGAGGACGTCACCAGCTGCGTGGTCAGGGCGTGCACGTGGCGCCCGTCGATCTTCCGGTTCAGGTCCACGCCCGCGACGATGTTGCCCCATTGGTCGGAGCCGCCGATCTGCAGCGCGGCGTCGTACCGCCGCGCGAGCTCCACGTAGTCGTACGCCTGGAGCAGCATGTAGCTGAACTCGGTGTAGCTGATCCCGTCCGATTCGAGCCGGCGCTTGACCGTCTCACGCGCGAGCATCACGTTGATGGAGAAGTGCTTGCCCACGTCGCGCAGGAAGGTCGGCACGTTCATCTGCCCGTGCCAATCCAGGTTGTTGACCAGGATCGCCGCGTTCTCGCCGTCGAAGGCGACGAAGCGCTGGAGCTGGGTGTCGATCTTCGCGGCCCACTCGGCGACCGTGTCCACGGAGTTCATGACGCGCTCCCCGACATCGCGGGGATCGCCGACCTGGCCCGTCGCTCCGCCGCCCAGGACGATCGGCCGGTGCCCCGCCTCCTGGAACCGGCGCAGGGTGAGCAACTGGACGAGGTGGCCCGCGTGCAGCGACGAGGCGGTGGGGTCGAACCCGGCGTAGAGCGTGATCCGCCCCGCGGCGAGGAGCTCGCGCAGCGCGTCGAGATCGGTGGACTGCGCGATCAGGCCGCGCCAGGACAGTTCCTCGAGGATGTCAGTGCTCACCCGTCCATTGTGAACGAACGGCCGCATCACGGAGGTCGCCGCCCTGCAGAGCGGTCACCAGCAGCTCGCGGTCCGCCGGGCCGCCACCGCGGGTGAACATCACCAGGTCCCCGTGCACCAGCTGGTTCACCAGGAGGTCCGCGACCGCGCGCCCGGCGTCATCGGCGCTGCGGTGGGCGGCGGCGCCTGACATCGCGGCGATCGCCGCCAAGTCTCCGACCAGCACCGCGGCCGGTTCGTCGTCGTACTCCTCCGCGAGCTCGGCGATGAGCGCGCCACCCTGCACCGTCCAGCGCACGGTGATCGGCCCGACGACCCCGAAGCGGTCGAAGAGTCGCTCCCAGCCGTCGAACGGGCCGCGGAGCCATGCCGGCGCGGGGACCTCCCCGCGGAGGGCGAGGGCGCCCGGAACTCCCGGGCGCAGGTATCCGGTCAGCAGATCGCGCACGTCATCGGCGGTCAACGGTGCTGTCCGTTGCGCGTCCCAGAGGAATCGGGACCGCGACACCACCCCGACAGTCCCCGCACCGTCGTCGACGGTGACCAGGTCCCGGTCCTCCGTGAAGGTGACGCCGGCGAGTCCGTGCGGCAGGTCGAACAGGGACTGCACCGCCGCCGCCGTGGCCGCCGGGAGGCCCGCGAGCCACGGAGCGATCACGAGTCCGCGCACGGTGAAGCGGGCGGGGTCGAGCTCGGCGCGTTCCATCCAGCGGAGGATCCCGACGACGCAGGAGGCGAGGATCACGACCGCGATCAGGGCTCCGATGGCGAAGACGGCGCCGAGCAGGGACAACAGCCAGAGCACCACCGCGCCCGCGCCGGCCACCACCAGGGCTATCGCGACCGCGGCCGCCACCTCCACCGGGATCTGCGCGCGATGCGCAGCCCGACGGTGCCGCTCGAGTTCTGCCTGCGCGTGCGCCGCACCCGGCCCCAGTCGCCGCAGGTCCAGCAGGCCGAGGATCGCCGCGAGCCGCGCCTCCGCGGCGGTCGCGAGTGCGGTCCCCGAGCGCGTCTGGAGGATGGGAACCAGTCCCCAGCCCGCCTCGATCAGGCCCTCGGTGGTCGCAGGGAACGGCGCCCCCATCAGCGCGCGGGCGGCCCGCTCCTCGTCGGGGTCGGCGAACGCCCGCCCGTTCACCGCGTTCAGTCCGCGGTCACGGCCGAGCTGGTCGGAGTCCATCATGCGCCCAGTCGACCAAGTCCGCCTTGGCCGGCGGTTGGCTCCCGCTGGGGCGGGTCAACGACTCACTGAGGGGTGCCCCTGGAGCCACAGCCGCCACGGAAGGTCGACCGCTCTGCTGATCCCGATCCGCGGCCCCGCGACCACCGGGCCCCGTCGGGCCGCGATCTCGAGCTGGACCGCCGAGGACGGATCGAGCACGTCGATGCCCTTGTCGGCCACAGTGATCCCGAGAGCCTGACCGAGCCGGCCGGGCCCCGCTGCGAGCCGCGCGTCAGGATCGCCTACGGCGCGACGCTCCCGCACTCGCTCCAGGCCGCTCTCGATGGCGGCGGCGCGGAGCAGCACCCCGGAGCCGACACCGTCCGGTCCGGCGGTGATGTTGACACACTGATGGATCCCGTACGAAAGGTAGACGTACAGGTGGCCGGCAGGCCCGAACATCACGGCGTTGCGCGGCGTCGGGCCCGGATAGGTGTGGGCGGCCGCGTCCGGCCAGGGGCCGTTCTCAGGTGAACCGTAGGCCTCCACCTCGACGATCCGGGCCCGGATTCCATCGACGACGAGAACGGAGCCGAGGACGAGCCGGGCGGCCTTGAGAGGGTGCACCGCGAGCCGGTCCCGCAGGTTCGCGGTCACCCGACGCGGATCACTGGGCGGCGCGCGCCAGGATCGACTCGTGCTCGGCGTCGTCGACGTCGCGGGCCTCCCCGATCAGCAGCACGGGCAGGCCGTCCTCGATCGGGTAGGCCCGGTGCAGGCGCGGGTTGTAGAACAGCTCGTCCGGCACGTACAGCAGCGGCCCCTTGTCCTGCGGGCAGGCGAGGATCTTCAGCAGTGTCGCGTCGATGGCCATGGCGCCATGCTACCCAGCGGGCAGCCACACCGGCTTGATCGCGGTGCCCTCGCGGGCCGCGGCCCAGGCGTCGTCGAAGTCGGCGAAGGTGGTCACCAGCCGCTCGACGGGCAGCCGTCCCTCCGCCGCTGCGGCGGCGAGCTCGGGCAGGAATTCGGACGGTTCCGAATCGCCCTCGATCACGCCGATCACGCGCAGGCCACGGGCCATGATGAGCATGACGGGTAGGTCGGCCGACGGGGTGCCGAGCCCGACCACCGCGAGGGTGCCGCGCGGCCGAAGCGCCAGGATCGCCTGGTTCAGGACGTCCGCGCGCGCCGTCGTGTCGACGGCGGCGTGCGCGCCGCCGCCCGTCGCCTCGATGACCTGCTGCTCGGCCTGCGCCCCGGCCTCGACTACGTGCGTCGCGCCCAACTCGCGGGCGAGCGCGCGGCGATCCTCGCGCGGGTCGACCGCGACGATCGTCGTGGCCCCGGCGAGCTTCGCCCCCATGATCGCGGCGAGGCCCACGGCGCCGGTCCCGAAGACCACCACGGACTGCCCCGGCTCCATCTTCAGCGCGCGGGTCACGGTGCCGACGCCGGTCTGAACGCTGCAACCGAGCGGTGCGGCCAGCTCGAAGGGCAGATCGCCGATGGGGATCGTGTTCCGATCGGTCGTGAGCGCGAGGCCCGCGAAGCTCGACTGGCCGAAGAAGCCTCCGGTCACGGCCGTCTCCCCCGCGCGGATCCCCGGGAGCCCGAGGTAGTTGCGGATGATCGACTGCTCGCAGTAGCCGGGCGTGCCCCCCGCGCAGAACTCGCAGGCGCCGCAGCTGTCGAAGGTGAGCGAGACCCGGTCGCCGACGGCCAGGCCGAGCGCCTCGGGGCCGAGCGCCTCGACGACGCCCGCGCCCTCGTGGCCGAGGATCACGGGCAGGCCGTGCTCGGGCCACTGCGCGGCGAGGGTCAGGTCGGTGTGGCAGATGCCCACCGCGTGGATCCGCACCAGGACCTGGTTGCCGGTGGGCGCGGGGATCTGGACCTCGAGGGCCGACGGTGCCTTGCCCGGCGCGGCGACGACCCGCGCGACGGTGCCGGTCACCGGTCCGCCAGGCAGCCGCCGGGCGCACCGGATGCGGTGTCGCGGTCCCCGGAGGCGACCGAATGGCCGCCGTCGCGCTCGAGGTAGAAATAGAAATATGGCGCGGCCAGGTTCTTCCCGGTCATCACGCCCATGACGGTGTCGTCGTCGACCTTGGCGAAGTGATCGATCACCGGCTGCCCGTCGTAGACCATCGAGGCGGTCACGGTCCCGTCGAAGTCGATGAGGCGCAGCGTCGCCTCCCCTTTGCCGAGGGCGACGTTGGAGAACTTCTCACCCTGCTCGTCCAGGCAGACCAGCGGCTGGACGTCGTTCGCCGAGGCGAAGCTCTTGCCGTACCAGCGCGCCGTGCCGAGGGCGCCGTCCATCGGGTGACCCGAGGGCAGCTCGCCGCCGTGCCAGTCCCCGAGCAGGAACTCGATCGAGACGGGCTCGAGCTGCGCGAACAGCGCGGCGAGCTCGGCCGGTTCGGAGTGGCGGGGCTCGTCGATGAGCCCGCGGACGGTGCGCTCTGCGGTCATTCGGTGATGTTATCCGATGTTCTCCGCAGGGCGACCGGAAACGGGAACACGTTCCAGCCACTGAACACCCGCCGCTCTCCCGGCCTTCACCGAGCGGCCCGAGCGCTCGCCCACCCGTACGGCGCACCGCGTGACCTACTGGGCTTAGGTTCGTCGACATGACATCCATCGCAGTAGTCACCGGTGCCGGCCGCGGTATCGGCCTCCGGTTCGCCCACCGACTCGCCGATCAGGGCCATAGGGTGATCCTCACCGACATCGACGGCGCTGCCGCGGAGCGCGCGGCCGCCGAGGTCGGACGAGACGCGGTCGGCCTCGCCCAGGACGTGAGCGACCTCGGCTCGCACCGCAACGTCGCCGCGCATGCGCAGGAGCTCGGGCGGCTGGCTGTCTGGGTGAACAACGCGGGGATCCTCATCGCGGGCGACAGCTGGGACCACGACGACCAACAGGTGCGGGCGATCCTTGATGTGAATCTGCGCGGCCCGATCGGCGGGTCCGCGGCCGCTGTCAACGCCATGGGCGCGCACGGTGGGGCGATCCTCAACGTCGCCTCGCTCTCCGCTCTCTCCCCCGTTCCCGGACTCGCGCTCTACGCCGCGACCAAGGCGGCCGTCCTGTCCTTCACGACCTCGCTCCAGGGCGACCTCGACCACGCGGGCCTCCCGATCCGCGCCCGCGCGCTGTGCCCGGACGTGGTCCGCACCGCGATGGTCACGGACCGGGAGAGGGATGCCGGCGCCGCCCTGCTGTTCGCTGGGCCGAAGCCCCTCGAGGCGGACGACGTCGCCGCCGCCGGGCTGCGGCTCCTGCAGTCGCGCCAGATCTTCCGGGTCGTGCCGCGCTGGCGCGGAGCGCTCGCGCGATCCTCCGACGTGGCGCCGTCCGTGGGACTGCCCGTGCTGAGCGCGATGCGGCGCCTCGGCGACCGGCGGCAACGCCACTGACAGCCCCTTGACGCCCCGGATCCGTCGGGCGCACGATTCACTGAGCGACGAATTCATCGTCGAATGAATTTCATAGGAGGCGCCATGACCAGCGCGATCGTCCTATCCGACCTCACAGTGGCGCGCTCGGGCAGCACCGTCCTCGATCACCTCGACGCCGAGATCCCCGCGGGCGCCATCACCGGGCTGCTCGGCCCGTCCGGCTCGGGCAAGACCACCCTCATGCGGGTGATCGTCGGCGCCCAGCGGATCACCGGCGGCACGGCGACGGTACTGGGCCGCCCCGCGGGAAGCCCGGACCTGAGAGCCCGCGTCGGCTACACCACCCAGTCCCCCGCCGTGTACGGCGATCTCACCGTCGCCCAGAACGTCGAGTACTTCGGCGCCCTGTTCCCCGCGCGCCGCTCGTCCGCGAAGGCCGACGTCGAGGAGGCGATCGACGCCGTCGGTCTAGGCGCCTTCGCCGACCGCCCGGCCGAGGCGCTCTCGGGCGGTCAGCGCTCGCGCGTCAGCATCGCGTGCGCGCTGGTCGCGCACCCCGAGGTGCTGATCCTCGACGAGCCCACGGTCGGCCTCGACCCGCTGCTGCGCGCGGAGCTGTGGGAACGGTTCGCGGCGATGGCGGCGGCCGGGACCACCCTGCTCGTCTCGAGCCACGTGATGGACGAGGCAGCTCACTGCGCCCGCCTGATCCTGCTCCGCGAGGGTCGGCTCGTGGCCGAGCTCGCACCGTCCGATCTACTGACCCGGACCGGCGCCGCCACTCTCGACGACGCCTTCCTGGCGCTCGTCCGCGAACAGGAGGCGACGGCATGAGTACCGTTCTGAACCCGAGCATCACCCGCGCCACGGCGGTCCGCGTCCTCCGCCAGCTCCACGCCGACCCGCGCACCGTCGCGATGATCGTGGTGGTGCCGACGGCCCTGCTGACGCTGATGTACTTCCTCTACCGCGACTCCCCGGGCGGCGCAGCTCTGTTCAGCCGCATAGCGCTGGTCCTGCTGGGCGTGCTCCCGTTCGCGCTGATGTTCATCGTCACGTCGATCGCCATGCAGCGCGAGCGGGTCTCGGGCACGCTGGAGCGACTGCTCACGACCCCCCTCGCGAAGGCCGATCTGCTCCTCGGCTACGCCGTCGCCTTCTCCCTCGCGGCGACGATCCAGGCGGCGATCGCGACCACGGTGGCCGCGTACCTGCTCGGCATGGCCACAGCCGGCAGTGTCTGGCTGGTCGTCCTCATCGCCGTCGTCGACGCCTGGCTCGGCGTGGCGCTGGGGCTGCTGTTCAGCGCCTTCGCCCGCACCGAGTTCCAGGCGGTGCAGTTCATGCCGGTCGTCGTGGTGCCCCAGATCTTCCTATGCGGCCTGCTCGTTCCGCACGACGCGATGCCGGGCTGGCTCCAGGGCATCGCCGACGTGCTGCCGATGACCTACGCGGTGACGGCGCTCCAGGAAGTCGGCGCGCACAGCTCCGCGACCAGCACCATGTGGACCTCGCTCGCGGTGGTCGCCGGCTTCGCCGTCGCGGCGCTCGCGCTCGCCGCCGCCACCCTGCAGCGGAAGGTCGCGTGAGCGGTCCGGTCCACCGGTCGGGCCGGCGAAGCGGCAGCCCCGACACCCGGGCCGGGATCCTCGGTGCGGCGCGGGCCGCGTTCGCCCGCGGCGGCCTGGCGGGCACGACGGTCCGCTCGGTCGCGGAGGCCGCGGGCGTGGATTCCGCTCTGGTGCACCACTACTTCGGCACGAAGCAGGAGCTGTACCTCGCCGCACTCGCGATCCCCGCCGACCCCGAGTTCGTGCGGGCGCCGCTCCGGGACGCCCCTCTCGACGACGCCGCGCGCGCCCTGCTCCGCGCGCTCCTGACGATGTGGGACGGGCCGCTGCGCGACGTGGGCGTCGCGGTGATCCGCACCAACCTCGGCAACGACGGCGACCCCGCGATCGTTCGCGGCTTCCTGCTGGAGATCGCGCTGGGCGAGCTGATCGGCCGCATGGACGCGGGCCCGGGCGACGGGGTGCTCCGCGCGAATCTCATGGTGGGCCAGGTCTTCGGGCTGCTCGTCGCGCGCTACGTCGTCGGCTTCGAGCCCCTGGCCTCGCTCACCGTCGACGAGCTCGTCGACCTCGCCGCTCCCCCGCTCCAGCAGGTCATCACCGGTCCCCTACCCCGCGATTGAACGACGTTCTGGAGAGCAAAACAGCAGTTCAGACTCTCCAGAACGTCGTTCAATCGGGTCAGGCGGTGGTGGTGGCCCAGGTGCGGAGGGCGGGCAGGGGTGCGGTCACTGCCTCGAGTTGCCTCGCCACCGCCGACGGGGCCGTGCCGCCGCGGGCGTCGCGGGAGGAGACGGAGCCGCGCACCGTCAGTACCTCGCGGACCTGCGGGGTGAGCGCCGGGTGGATCGCGGCGAACTCCTCATCGGTGAGGCCGTCGAGGCCGACGCCGCGGGACTCGGCGGCGCGCACGCACTCGCCCGCGGCCTCGTGCGCGACCCGGAAGGGCACGCCCTGCCGCACCATCCACTCGGCCACGTCGGTCGCGAGGGTGAAGCCGGCCGGGGCCAGCGCGCCCATGCGCTCCGGGTGGAAGGTCAGGGTGGCGGTGAGCCCGGCGACGGCCGGCAGCAGCAGCCGCAGCTGCTCGACGGAGTCGAACACCGGCTCCTTGTCCTCCTGCAGATCGCGGTTGTACGCGAGCGGCTGCGCCTTGAGCGTCGCCAGCAGGCCCGACAGGTTGCCGATGAGCCGGCCCGCCTTGCCGCGCGAGAGCTCCGCGACGTCGGGGTTCTTCTTCTGCGGCATGATCGAGCTGCCCGTCGACCACGCGTCGGCGAGCGTGACGTAGCCGAACTCGGCCGTGCTCCACAGGATCACGTCCTCGGACCAGCGCGAGAGGTCGACGGCGATCTGCGCGAAGACGTACGCGGCCTCCGCCGCGAAGTCGCGCGACGCGGTGGCGTCGAGGCTGTTGTCCGCCGCGGAATCGAAGCCGAGGTCGGCCGCGATGGCGTCGGGGTCGAGCCCCAGCGACGATCCGGCCAGGGCGCCGGAACCGTACGGCGAGATCGCGATCCGCTTGTCCAGATCCTGCAGCCGCTGCACGTCCCGCAGCAGCGGATGCGTGTAGGCCAGCAGGTGGTGCGAGAGCAGGATCGGCTGCGCCGCCTGCAGGTGCGTCTTGCCCGGCAGGATCACGTCGGGGTTGGCCTGCGCCTGCGCGACGAAGGCGTCCACCACGTCGAGCACGCCGACCGCGACGAGCCGCACCGCGTCCCGCAGCCACATCCGGAACAGAGTGGCCACCTGGTCGTTCCGCGACCGGCCCGCGCGCAGGCGTCCGCCGACCTCGGGTCCCGCGCGCTCGATGAGCCCGCGCTCCAGCGCGCCGTGCACGTCCTCGTCGGACTCGGCGGGCTGGAAGGCGCCCGAGGCCACGTCGTCGCCGAGGCGGGTGAGCGCCGCGAGCATGGCCTCCAGGTCCGCGTCGGACAGCAGACCGGCACGGTTGAGCACCCGGGCGTGCGCCTTCGAGGCGCGCACGTCGTACGGGGCGAGCGCCCAGTCGAAGTGCGTGGACTTGCTCAGCGCGGCCATCGCCTCAGCCGGGCCGGACGCGAACCGTCCGCCCCACAGGCTGCCCTCGTTGGTGCCGTGCTTCCCGGCGTTCTCGCTCAACGGATCTCCTAGTCGGTGCCGAGGTCGAACGCGGCGTGGTTGCCGACCTCGTCGAGGGCGGACGGGGTCTTCTCGCCGCCCGCGACGATGGCGTCCGCGCCGCCCTGCTCGAGCTCGCCGACCAGCGCGGCGGTCTCGCCCGCGACGATGCCCTGGACCGCGTACTGCTCAAGCCGCGAGCGCGAGTCCGCGATGTCGAGGTTGCGCATGGTGAGCTGGCCGATGCGCTCGTCGGGGCCGAAGGCGGCGTCGCCGACGCGCTCCATCGAGAGCTTCTCGGGGTGGTAGCTCAGGTTGGGGCCGGTGGTGTCGATGATCGAGTAGTCGTCGCCGCGACGCAGGCGCAGCGTGACGGAGCCGGTGACGGCGGAGGCGACCCAGCGGATGATGGCCTCGCGCTGCATGAGCGACTGCGGGTCCAGCCAGCGGCCCTCGTACATGAGGCGGCCCAGGCGACGGCCTTCGTTGTGGTACGTGGCGATGGTGTCCTCGTTGTGAATCGCGTTCACGAGGCGCTCGTAGGTGGCGTGCAGCAGCGCCATGCCGGGCGCCTCGTAGATGCCACGCGACTTGGCCTCGATGATCCGGTTCTCGATCTGGTCCGAGATGCCCAGGCCGTGGCGGCCGCCGATGCGATTCGCCTCGCGGACCAGCTCGACCGGGTCGGAGTACTCGACGCCGTTGATCGCGACCGGGACGCCGGCCTCGAAGGTGACGGTGACGTCCTCGGTCGTGATCTCGACGGACTCGTCCCACGGGGCGACGCCCATGATCGGGTCGACGATGACGACACCGGTGTTGAGGTACTCCAGGTCCTTGGCCTCGTGCGTGGCGCCCCAGATGTTGGCGTCGGTGGAGTAGGCCTTCTCGGTGGAGTCGCGGTATGGGAAGCCGTGCGCGACGAGCCACTCGCTCATCTCCTTGCGGCCGCCGAGCTCGGTGACGAACTGCGAGTCCAGCCACGGCTTGTAGATGCGCAGCGCCGGGTTGGCCATGAGGCCGTAGCGGTAGAACCGCTCGATGTCGTTGCCCTTGTAGGTGGAGCCGTCGCCCCAGATGTCGACGCCGTCCTCCTTCATGGCCCGGACCAGCATGGTGCCGGTCACGACGCGGCCGATCGGCGTGGTGTTGAAGTAGGTCTTGCCGCCCGAGCGGATGTGGAAGGCGCCGGTCTGCAAGGCGGCGATGCCCTCCTGCACCAGCAGCGGCTGCACGTCGACGAGGCGCGCGATCTCAGCGCCGTACTCCTTGGCGCGGTCCGGCACCGCGTCGATGTCGGGCTCGTCGGGCTGGCCGATGTTGGCGGTGTAGGTGCAGGGCACGGCGCCCTTGTCGCGCATCCAGGCGACGGCCACGGAGGTGTCGAGGCCGCCGGAGAAGGCGATGCCGACGCGCTCGCCGATGGGCAGGGTGGAGAGGACCTTGGACATGGTCGATAAGCCTATCTGGTGGTGAGTGTGCGGATTCAGGCGAGCGCCACGAGGCGCTCGGCAAGGTCCTTGCCGGTCAGGGGCTCGCGCGCGACGACGAGGACGGTGTCGTCACCGGCGACGGTGCCGACCACCTCGGGCAGCGACGAGCGGTCGAGGGCGCTGGCGAGGAAGTTCGCCGCGCCCGGCGGGGTGCGCAGGACGCAGATGTTGCCGCTGTGGTCGGTGGAGACGAGGAGCTCGCCCAGCAGGCGGGAGAGCCGCTCGGTGCCGCCGGAGACGCCGCGCACGGGCGAGCCGTCCTCCGGTACGACGTAGACGCCGGTGCCGCCGTCTGCGCCGCGCAGTTTCACCGCGCCCAGCTCGTCGAGGTCGCGCGAGATGGTGGCCTGGGTGGCCTCGTAGCCGCCGCGCACGAGCAGCGCCTGCAGCTCGGCCTGGCTGCGCACCTGGTGGTTCGCCAGGATCTCGACGATGGCCGCCTGCCGCCCGGCGCGGGTGGCGAGCGGCTGGTCGGTCATCGCGCGCCCCCGGTCATGAGCGCTCCAGCAGCCAGGTGAGCAACGCCTTCTGCGCGTGCAGGCGGTTCTCAGCCTCGTCGAACACGGCGGACTGCGGCCCGTCGATCACCTCGTCGGTGATCTCGTCGCCGCGGTGCGCGGGCAGGCAGTGCAGCACGATCGCGTCGGGGTCGGCGTGTGCCAGCAGCTCGGCGTTGATCTGGTACGGGCGGAACGGCGCGTTGCGGTCCACGTCGTCGTCCTCCTGGCCCATCGACACCCAGGTGTCGGTGACCACCACGTCGACGCCCGCCACCGCGAGGATGGGATCGGAGATGACGCTGACCTCGGCGCCGGTCTCCTTGCCCCGGGCCCGGGCCGCCTCCACGAATCGCTCGTCCGGCTGGAAGCCCGACGGTGCGCTGATGGTCACGTCGATCCCGGCCGTCACGCAGCCGAGCATGTAGCTGTGCGCCATATTGTTCGCGCCGTCGCCGAGGTAGGTGAGCTTGAGGCCGGCGACGGAGCCGGTGCCCTCCGCTCCCTTGCGCTCGGCGATGGTCTGCAGGTCCGCGAGGATCTGGCAGGGATGGAAGTCGTCGGAGAGGGCGTTGACGACGGGCACCGTCGAGTAGCGCGCCAGCTCCTCGAGCCCCTCCTGGGAGTACGTCCGCCAGACGATGGCATCCACGAACCGCGACAGCACGCGGGCGGTGTCCGCGAGGGACTCATCGCGGCCCATCTGGGTCGACTTGGTGTCGACGACGACGGCGTGGCCGCCGAGTTGCGCGACGCCGACGTCGAAGCTGAACCGGGTGCGGGTGGAGTTCTTGTCGAAGAGGACCGCCACGCCCTTCGGGCCCTCCAGCGGGCGCCGCGAGAACGGTGCCGCCTTCAGTTCCGCTGCGAGAGAAAGGACTTCGCGCTGTTCGGCCGGGCTGAGGTCGTCGTCGCGGAGGAAGTGGCGGGTCATGGGGTCTCCTGGGCTGCATCGAGGAGGGCGGGAAGAGCGGTGAGGAAGCGGTCGGCCTGCTCGTCGGTGAGGACGAGGGGCGGGGCCAGGCGGACCACGTCGGGCTGGGCGGCGTTGAGCAGGAATCCGGCGTCGCGGGCGCCGGTCTCGATCGTCTTGGCGACCGGCTGCGCGAGGGTGATCCCCAGGAGCAGGCCGGAGCCGCGGACGCCGGTGACGAGCGGGTGCCCGTACCCCTCGACGGTGGCAGCGATGTGCTTGCCGAGCGCATCGGCGCGCTCGGCGAGGCCCTCGGCCTCGATCACGTCGAGGACGGCGTTCGCGGCGGCCGCGGCGACGGGGTTGCCGCCGAAGGTGGTGCCGTGCTGGCCCGGGGTCAGCAGCTCGCCGGCGGCGCCGACGGCCACCGTCGCGCCGATGGGCAGGCCGCCGCCGAGCCCCTTGGCGAGGGTGAAGACGTCGGGCGTGACGCCCGCGCGCTGGTACGCGAAGAGCGTTCCGGTGCGGGCGATCCCGGTCTGTACCTCGTCGAAGACGAGGAGCGCGCCGGCCTCGGTCGCGACGGCGCGGGCCTCCGCGAGGTAGCCCTCGGGCGGGACGACGACGCCGCCCTCCCCCATGATCGGCTCCAGGAAAACAGCAGCGATCGCGCCGTTTTCACCCGAAGCCGCGGACCGCAGTGCGCCGACGTCGCCGTAGGGCACGTGGGTGACCGACTCGATGAGGGGCACGAAGGGCTCCCGCTTGGCGGGCTGGCCGGTGAGCGCCAGCGAACCCATGGTGCGGCCATGGAAGGCGCCCTCGGCGGCCACCATCGCGGTGCGGCCGGTGCGCCGGCCGATCTTGATGGCTGCCTCGTTGGCCTCGGCGCCCGAGTTGCTGAAGAAGACCCGGGTGCCGGGCACGCCGACGGCCTCGGTGAGCCGCTCGGCGAGGCGCACGACGGGCTCGCTGATGTACAGGTTGGAGACGTGCCCCAGCGTCGAGACCTGCTGCGTCACGGCCTCGACGATCTTCAGGTGCGCGTGACCGAGGGCGTTGACGGCGATGCCGCCGAGCAGGTCGACGTACTCCTTGCCGTCGGCGTCGGTCACGGTCGCGCCGCGGCCGGACACCAGCGCGATGGGCGGCGTGCCGTAGGTGTCCATCACCGCGGCGTTCCACCGCGACTGCATTGCTTCGTTGCTCATGTGTGTCAGATCCAGGTCTCTGTCGGAGATTTCGGCGGGGACACCATGGTGCCGATGCCCTTGCTCGTGAACAGCTCGAGAAGCACGGAGTGCGGTACCCGCCCGTCGATGACGTGCGCGGTGGGAACGCCCCCGTGCACGGCTCGCAGGCACGCCTCCATCTTGGGGACCATGCCGGAGTCGAGGCTCGGCAGCAGCGCGGTCAGCGCGTCCGTGTCGATCTCCGAGGTCAATGACGAGCGGTCGGGCCAGTTCGTGTACAGGCCCTCGACGTCGGTGAGCACTACCAGCTTCTCGGCGCCGAGCGCTTCGGCGAGTGCGGCCGCGGCGGTGTCGGCGTTGATGTTGTGCACCACCCCGTCGGCGTCCGGCGCGATCGTCGAGATCACGGGGATCCGGCCCGCCGCGATGAGGTCGTTGACGGCCTCCGGCCTCACCTCGGTGACGTCGCCGACGAGCCCGATATCGGTCGGCGCACCGTCGACGACGACCTGCCGCCGCGTCGCGGTGAACAGGTGCGCGTCCTCGCCGGACATGCCGACGGCGAACGGGCCGTAGGAGTTGATCAAGCCGACGAGCTCGCGCCCGACCTGCCCGAAGAGCACCATCCGGACGACATCCATCACCTCGGGCGTGGTCACCCGGAAGCCGCCGCGGAACTCGCCCTCCATGCCGAGTCGCTTGAGCATGGCATTGATCTGCGGTCCGCCCCCGTGCACCACGACCGGGGACAGGCCGCACGTGCGGAGGAAGACCATGTCCTGGGCGAAGGAGCGCTTGAGCGCGTCGTCGATCATGGCGTTGCCGCCGTATTTCACCACGACGGTCTTGCCGTGGAAGTCCAGCAGCCAGGGCAGTGCCTCTGCGAGTACGCCGGCCTTGTCGAGCGGTGTGAGATCGGGCGCGCTCATGAGGAGTACGCCGAGTTCTCTTCGACGTAGGCGTGCGAGAGATCTGTGGTGCGGATCGTCGCCGTGCCACGACCGAGCCCCAGGTCGACGGTGACGTCGATCTCCGGTCCGGAGAGGTCGACGTCGCGCGCCCCGGGGACGCCGCAGCCGTTCTCGGCGATGGGCTGCCCGTTGAACGAGACCGTCAGCTTGTCGTGCACCAGCTCGATGGGCGCGATGCCGATCGCGGCCATGACGCGCCCCCAGTTGGGGTCGCTGCCGAACAGCGCGGTCTTGACCAGGCTGTCGCGGGCGATGGCCCGGGCACCGACGAGGGCCTCCTCCTCGGAGACGGCGCCGGTCACGGTGATGAGGATCCGCTTGGTGACACCCTCGGCGTCGCCCTGCAGCTGGGCGGCGAGGTCGTCGCAGACCTCGCGCACGGCGGTGTTGAGTTCCTCCTGCGTGCAGGTCTTCTCGCTGGCGCCACTGCTGAGCAGGAACACGGTGTCGTTGGTCGAGGTGGCGCCGTCCACGTCGAGCCGGTCGAAGGTGTAGCCCGTGGCGTACCGCAGGGCCTCGTCGAGCTGCTCCGGGGTGGCGTGCACGTCGGTGGTGAGCACCACGAGCATCGTCGCGAGCGAGGGCGCCATCATGCCGGCGCCCTTCGCCATGCCGCCCACGTTCCAGCCGCCCGAGTGATGCAGCGCCGTCTCCTTCGGAACCGTGTCGGTGGTCATGATGGCGTGCGCGGCGTCGGTGCCACCGGTCAGGCCTCCGCCCATCTCGTGCACGATCTCAGTGACGCCGGCGAGCAGCTTGTCCATGGGCAGCCGGTCGCCGATGAGCCCGGTCGAGCACACGGCGACCTCGCCGGCGCCGGTCTCGGTTCCCCAGTGGCTCAGCGTCTCCGCAACCTTCTCCGCCGTCGCGTGGGTGTCCTGGAAGCCGCCGGGGCCGGTGCAGGCGTTGGCGCCGCCCGAGTTGAGGATCACCGCGCGCAGGTGCCCGTCGTTGATCACCTGCTCGCTCCAGAGCACCGGTGCGGCCTTGACCTTGTTGCGGGTGAAGACGCCCGCTGCGGCGTAGTGCGGCCCCTCGTTGAAGACCAGGGCCAGATCCGGCTTGCCGGAGACCTTGATCCCCGCGGCGATGCCCGCCGCCTTGAAGCCCAGCGGCGCCGTGACGCCCTGGTTCCGAACGAGTTTGAAGCTTGCTGTGTTGGACGTCTTCGCTTCGCTCACGGTGCGACTCCTACGGTGGACAGGCCGGCGGTCTCGGCGAAGCCGAGCGCGAGGTTCATGGACTGGACGGCGGCGCCGCCGGTGCCCTTGGTGAGGTTGTCGATGGCGGCGGTGGCGATGAGCCGCCCGGCGCGCTCGTCGACGGCCACCTGCACCTGCACGGCGTTGCTGCCGACCACCGACTTGGTCTGCGGCTGCAGGCCTTCGGGCAGCAGGTGCACGAAGGGCTCGTCGGCGTAGGCCTGCGCGTAGACCTCCCGGGCCCGCGCGGCGGTCACCGTCGTCGGGGCGGAGACGGTGGCGAGGATGCCCCGGGCCATGGGCACGAGGATCGGCGTGAACGACACGGTCACCGGCGAATTCGCGGCCGCCGAGAGGTTCTGCGTGATCTCCGGGGTGTGCCGATGGGTGGTCACGCCGTAGGCCCGCGCGGAGCCGATCGCCTCGGAGGCGAGCAGATCCGTCCGCAGCGACTTCCCGGCACCGGACGTGCCGCTCACGGCCACGACGGTGACCTCGGGCGCCACGATGCCGGCCGCGACGGCGGGCAGGAAGGCGAGGGTCGACACCGTCGGGTAGCAGCCCGGGACGGCGATGCGGGACGCGCCCGCGAGCACGTCGCGGTTGCCCGGGAGCTCGGGCAGGCCGTAGGGCCAGGTGCCGGCGTGGGCGCTGCCGTAGTAGTGCTCCCACTCGGCGGCGTCCTTGAGCCGGTAGTCGGCGCCGCAGTCGATGATGAGGGTCGACGGGGGCAGCGCCTCGGCGATCTCGGCGGACTTGCCGTGCGGCAGGCCGAGGAAGACGACGTCGTGGCCGCGCAGCGTCTCCGGGGTCGTCTCCTGCAGGACGCGGTCCGCCAGGGGCAGCAGGTGCGGGTGGTGCTCGAAGAGCGTGCTGCCGGCGTTGCCGCCGGCGGTGAGCGCGCCGATCGTCAGCTCACCGGACAGGTACTGCGGGTGCCCGAGCAGCAGCCGGAGGATCTCGCCCCCGGCGTAGCCGCTCGCGCCCGCGATCGCCACGGAAACAGTCATGCAATGATTATGCACGATCATGCAATCCTATTCACAACCGATCCCGATCGCGGCGTGCGGCGAACACCCACAGGTTCCGCCCAGCCGCTCATCAGGAGCCGTGGGCACCCTGGGTAGCAGTAACGAACCGAACCCGGCACCCGAAAGACATCACATGCGCAACGATCTTCCTACCTCGAACTCCGACGCCCTGACGCAGCCACTGTCGCTGCCGCGCCGCGATCGCGGCCTGCGGGGCACCGTCAACCGCGTCCTCGATGGCTTCGCGCCGCGGGTGGAGAACCGCGCCATGCTGGTGAAGATGGGCCGCGGCCGCCCCAGCCTGGTGGGCGATCACCGGCGCGGCAACCACATCACGCAGGCCTTCCACCTGGGCTGACAAGCCCCACCAGGTCAGGCGAAGCGCGCGAGCCGCGCCGCGGCGGCCTCGGTCCCGCCCATGCGCGCGATGGTGCGCCGCTCGTCGTCGAGCTGCTCGCCGTAGGTGCGGGCGTACGACGCGCGCACGAGCCGCCGCGCCTCGCCGAGAGCCGGGTGCGGGCCCGCGAGCAGTCGTTCGACGGCGTCGGCGACCTCGGCCTCCAGCTCCTCGCCGGGGACGACCCGATCGATCAGGTCCCACGCAGCGGCGGTAGGCGCATCGATCCGCTCGCCGTGTAGCAACATTCGTAGCGCGCGCCGCATGCCGACCGCCTTCGGCAGCAGCGCGGAGACGCCGCAGTCGGGGCTGAGCCCGACGCCCGCGTACGCGGTGGAGAAGTGCGCGGATTCGGTCGCGATCGCGACGTCGGCCGCGAGCACCAGCCCGAGGCCGCCGCCGGCGACGGGGCCCTGGATCGCCGCGACCACCGGTACCGCGAGGCCGTTCAGTGCGTCGAGCGAGGCGTGGATCGTGCCGGCGAGGCGATCGAGCATCGCGCCGCGATCCTCTGCCGCGACCATCGCCTTGACGTCGCCGCCGGCGCAGAAGAACCGCCCCTCGGCGCGCAGGACGACGACGCGCACGTCGCCGGTCGCGGCAATGGACTCCACGACCTCGATGAGCGCGTCCGCCAGCGGCTGGCTCAGCGCGTTCGCGGCGTCGGGCCGCTGCAGGGTGATCGTGGCGACGCCCCGCTCGTCGACGCCGAAGCCCAGCCCCGCGTCGTCCGCCGCGCCGCTGCCGATGTCATCCGCCACTGGATCCTTCTTCCGTCGTGAGAACCGTTCGCGCCCAGACTCTCACAGACCGTCGGGGCCGCTGAGTCGGACACCGATGTCCGCGTCGTCGTCGTGCGCGGCGCTGGCGGGACCTTCTCTGCGGGCCTGAACCTACGTCTGCTCGACCCGGCGGGCACGGGCGAGCCCAGCAACCTGGTGGACGTCGTCGCCCTGTCCGACGAGGGCGCCCGGCACGCGACCGGCGCCTTCCAGGAGCCCTTCGCACTCCTCGCCGACGGCCCCTTCCTCACGATCGCCGTGGTGGAGGGCCACACCATCGGCGCGGGCTTCCAGCTGGCACTCGCCTGCGACCTGCGCCGCGAAGTGCAGCGGCTCGGCTAAACCAGGTCGCGGAAGCCCACGGTGTGCCGGAACTCGCCGCGCGGCAGGCACGCGGAGCCGACCTGCACGCGCGCCTGCTCGATGACGGGCGTGACCGGGTCCAGCACGGAGAGGTACTGGCGGTGCTCGGCGAGCGATTCGACCGCGCGCTCGGTGAATCCGGTGACGTCGACGATGTACGCGGGCTCCGGGGCGGTCTGGTAGGCGGTGACGCCCGCCGCCGCAGCGGCCTCGGCGACGGCGCGGGTGAACTCCATGTGGTCGCTCTGATTCGGCGCGCCCGGCGCCCACTCGGGCCCGCCCCACAGCGTGAGCACGATGTCGGGCTCGTACCGGGCGATGGACTTGCGGATCGACTCCCGCAGGTCGGGCGTGTTGGTCACCCGCGAGTCCGGGTAGCCCCAGAACCTGACCTCGTCGACGCCGACGACGGCGGCGGACCGTCGTTGCTCCTCCTCGCGGACCGGTCCCGCGGTGCCCGGCGACATGCCCTCGATCCCGGCCTCGCCGGACGTCGCGAGGCCGTAGGCCACCGTCTTGCCCTGGGAGGTCCAGCGGGCGACGGCCGCCGCCATCCCGTACTCGGGGTCGTCCGGGTGCGCCACCAGGACGAGCGCCGTGGTCCAGTCCTCGGGGAAGATCTGCGGCTCGCTCACGGCCTCCACGCTAGAGGCCGGGGCCGGTCAGCGCAGCAACTCGACCGACACGCCGTCCGCGAACCGGTAGGGCTGCGCCGCGATCACCCCCGACAGCACCCGGCGCAGGCGCGAGATCTCCGCCCGCACGGTGACCACCCGGCCGGGATCGCCGAACAGCGCCTCGGCCAGCTGCGCGGCGGAACGCCCGGCGCCGTCGGCGAGGAGCGCAAGGATCTGCGCGTGCCGGGCGAGGGCTGGTAGCGCCACGATCCCCCGCCGCCCGCGACCGCGACCTCCGGCGCCCGGCCGGGCCGCAGGTCCAGGGTCACGCGGGTCAGGACGTCCGGACCGTCGCCCGGGTCGGGCTGCAGCAGCCAGCCGCCGGGCAGCGGGTCGACGGTGCACACCCCGAGCTCGGGGAGCCGGACCGACGGGCCGGTCAGGTCGGCGGGCAGCGCGATGCGCGAGCGCGGCGGCAGGTCGCCGACGGCGGCCACCCAGCCGTTGACGTCGACCGCGAGGCCCGGGCGGCCGAGGCCCGCGAGCATCGGTGCGGCCACGGACCGCAGCCGCTCGAGCCCGGCCAAGTGCACCTCGCGCAGCCGGGCCTCGGCGAGCTTGGCGACGGTGGAGACCAGCGCCAGGGTCGTCGGGTGCACCGTCGCGGCCGGACCGGAGACGTCGACCACGCCCAGGATGTGGCCGGTGTCAACGTCGCGGATCGGCGCGCCGGCGCAGGTCCACGCGTGGTGGCTGCGAGCGAAGTGCTCGGCGGAGAAGATCTGCACGGGCGTGCGGGAGGCGATCGCCGTGCCGATGGCGTTAGTACCCACCTGATCCTCGGCCCACCCCGCGCCCTCGACGAAGCCGAGCCGATCCGCATGCGAGAGGACCCGCGTCGATCCGGAGCGCCACAGCACGCGGCCGAACCGGTCGGCGACCACGAGGATGTTCTCGCCGTCCGCGGTGAGCGGGGCGAGGCCCGCAGTGAGTTCCTCGAGGACGGGGCCGAGCCCGGACTCCTGCCGGCTCAGCTCGACGTCCATCCAGCCGAGCGCAGGCCCCGCGTCGGCGTCGGGCGCGAGCCCCGCGGCGCGCACCCGCTCCCAGGAGTCGCCGATCACGCCGCGCGGCCGGGCCGGTGGGCGCGAGCCGCTCATGGTCGCGTCGTAGACCTCGGACAGCAGGCGCGCGTAGCGCCGCGGATCCTCGCCCGCCGACATCGCCGGCTCGCTCACGCTCGTCCCCTTCCGCACCCGGATCAGCGGTAGACCAGGCCGCCGTCGATGAGCACGGCCTGCCCCGTCATGTAGTCGGAATCGGGCGAGGCCAGGTGGGAGACGAACGCGGCGACGTCCTCCGGCGTCTGCGCCCGACCGAGGGCGATGCCGCCGACGAACTGGTCGTACGTCGCGCCCACCGCGGCGCCGGTCAGGTCGGCGAAGCGGCGGTCGATCTCGACCCACATGTCGGTGCCCACCACCCCGGGGCAGTAGGCGTTGACCGTGATGCCGTGCGTCGCGTACTCCTTCGCGGCGGCCTGCGTGAAGCCGCGGACCGCGAACTTGGTGGCGCTGTAGGCGCCCAGCATGGCGAAGCCCTCGTGCCCGGCGATCGAGGCGGCGTTGACGATCTTGCCGCGCACGCCGCGCTCGATGAACGACGCCGCGGCGGCCTGGATGCCCCAGAGCACGCCATCGACGTTGACCGAGAACAGCCGTCGCAGCTCCTCGGGGGTGACGTCCGCGACCGGCCCGACAAGTGCCACGCCGGCGTTGTTGATCATCACGTCGAGCCCGCCCAGCGCCTCGACGGCCGCGGCGACGACGCCGAAGACCGCGTCGCGGTCGGAGACGTCGGCGGTGAGCGCGACGGCGCGGTGTCCCGTCGACCGGATCTCCTCGGCGACGGCCTCGACGCCGTCGGCGGTGAGGTCGACCAGGGCCAGGTCGAGACCGTCTGCGGCGAGGCGTCGCGCGATGCCCGCGCCGATCCCTCGTCCCGCTCCCGTCACCAGTGCGATGCGCGCCATCGTGTGTCCCTTCGTCGACGTGGTCGGACTCCGGTCTATGTGACCCGGGACACATCCGGCAAAGGTTGCGCGGGGTTGCGGCCTTGCGGCGGGCTCAGCGCAGGGTCTCGACCAGCACCGCGTCGGCGAAGCGATAGGGCTGGGCGGCGATCAGCCCGGACAGCACCCGGCGCAGCCGCGAGATCTCGGCGCGCACGGTGACCACGCGCGCCGGGTCACCGAACAGCGACGCGGCGACCTGCGCGGCGGTGTGCCCGCGACCGTCGGCGAGCAGCTCGAGGATCTGGGCGTGCCGGGGCGTGAGCTGGTGCCGCCACTCCCCCGTCGCCCCGGCGACCGTGACCGACGGGGCCTTCCCTGCCCGCAGGTCCAGCGTCACCCGCGTGGCGCCGTCGCGCGGCTCGTCGGCGACGGGCCGCAGCAGCCACCCGCCGGGCAGCGGCTCGACGGTGCACTGCCCCAGCTCCGGCAGCCACAGGTGCGCCGAGTCCACGGCGTTCGGCAGGGTGACCCGGGTGCAGGGCGCGAGCTGCCCGACGGCGGCGACCCAGCCGTGGGAGTCGACGACCAGGCCGGGGCCGGAGAGGCCCGCGAGCAGCGGGGCGGCGACGGTGCGCAACTGGTCGAGTCCGGCCAGGTGGGACTCGCGCAGCGTCGCCTCGGCGAGGCCGGCGACGGCCGCGACCAGCGCCAGCGTCGTGGGATGCACCGTCGAGGCCGGCCCGCTGACGTCGACGACGCCGAGCACGCGACCCGTGCGGCGGTCGCGGATCGGTGCGGCCGAGCAGGTCCAGGGGTGCTGGTTGCGCGCGAAGTGCTCCGCGGAGAAGGTCTGCACGGCGGCGCGCGACGCCAGCGCGGTCCCGATGGCGTTGGTGCCCACGTCGCTCTCCGACCACGCGGCGCCCTCGACGAAACCGAGCCGGTCGGCCTCGCGGAGCACGCGCGTCGAGCCGCTGCGCCAGAGCAGCCGGCCATCGGCGTCGGAGACGACCATGATGCTCGACCCGGCGTCGGTGATCGGGGCGAGGCCCGCGGTGAAGTCGTCGATGAGGCCCGCCAGCCCGGACTCCCGGCGCAGCCGGGACAGGTCGGCGGAGTGGATCGCGGGGCCCGCGCCGGAATCGGGGCGCAGGCCCGCCGCGATGACGCGATCCCAGGAGTCGCCGATCACCTCGCGCGGACGCGCGGGCGGCCGCTCCCCGGCCATCGTCGCGTCGTACACCTCGGCCAGCAGGCGCGCGTAGGTCCGGGGGTCCTCTCCGTGCGCCACCGCCGGCTCCACTGCGTGTGCCACCCCTCGATTCTGCATCGCCGCCCGTCGCGGCAGGGGCGATCGCCCAGAACGGTGCAACGGGACGCAACCCTTGTAACCCCTGTCACACCAGGAGTGTGATTCACACCACAGCACCACACCGAACGTGAAGGAGCATCACATGACCGCGATCGCGGAATCGGCACCGGACGTCGCCACCGGCCCCCAGGAGCGGGTCGACGCCTGGCTCGCGAAGTTCGAGGCGGCGCTCGCCGCCCGTGACGTCGCCGCGGCGGCGGACCTGTTCGAGCCCGGCGGCTTCTGGCGCGACCTGGTCTCGTTCACCTGGAACCTGAACACCAGCGAGGGCCGCGACCAGATCGCGGCGATGCTCACCGAGCGCCTGGACGGGACGGCGCCCAGCGCCTTCGCGACCACCGACCCCGCGTCGGGCGACGACGTGGCCGAGGCGTTCATCGGCTTCGAGACCGGCGTCGGCCGCGGCAAGGGCCACGTCCGCATCCGGCAGGACGAGGACGGCGTCGACCGCGCCTGGACGCTGCTCACCACGCTGCGCGAACTGAAGGGCCACGAGGAGTCCTTCGGCACCCGCCGCCCGATGGGCGCGGTGCACGGCGCTCACGTCGAGGCCCCGACCTGGGCCGAGCGGCGCGAGCAGGAGGAGGCCGAGCTGGGCCGCTCGATCCAGCCCGACACCCTCGTCATCGGCGGCGGCCAGGGCGGCATCGCCCTCGGCGCCCGCCTGCGGCAGCTCGGCGTGCCGGCGCTCGTCGTCGACAAGTACGACCGCCCCGGCGACCAGTGGCGCGGCCGGTACAAGTCGCTGTGCCTGCACGACCCCGTCTGGTACGACCACCTGCCCTACCTGCCCTTCCCCGCCAACTGGCCGGTGTTCGCGCCGAAGGACAAGATCGGCGACTGGCTGGAGATGTACACCCGCGTCATGGAAGTGCCGTACTGGTCGCGCACCGAGGCGCTGTCCGCGTCGTACGACGAGGCGAAGGGCGAGTGGACCGTCGAGGTGAACAAGGACGGCGAGCGCCTGACCCTGCACCCCAAGCAACTGGTGCTGGCGACGGGCATGTCCGGCAAGCCGAACATCCCGTCGTTCGAGGGGATGGACGTCTTCCAGGGCGAGCAGCACCACTCCTCGAAGCACCCGGGCCCGGACGCCTACGCGGGCAAGAAGGTCGTGGTGATCGGCGCCAACAACTCGGCGCTCGACATCAGCAAGGCGCTCATCGAGGCCGGCGCCGAGGTGACCATGGTGCAGCGCAGCTCCACCCACATCATCAAGTCCGAGTCGCTCATGGAGCACGGCCTCGGCGACCTGTACAGCGAGCGCGCCCTGGCCAACGGCGTGACCACCGACAAGGCCGACATGATCTTCGCCTCGCTGCCCTACAGGATCATGAACGAGTTCCAGAAGCCGATCTACGACAAGGTCCGCGAGATCGACGCCGACTTCTACCGGAGCCTCGAGGACGCGGGCTACGAGCTCGACTTCGGCGACGACGACTCGGGCCTGTTCATGAAGTACCTGCGCCGCGGCTCGGGCTACTACATCGACGTCGGCGCCGCCGGACTCATCATCGACGGCTCGATCAAGCTGGCCAAGGGCGGCGTGGACCACCTGACGGAGGACTCCGTCGTGCTCAAGGACGGCACGATGCTGCCCGCCGACCTGGTGGTGTACGCCACGGGCTACGGCTCGATGAACGGCTGGGCCGCCGACCTGATGGGCCAGGAGACCGCGGACACGCTGGGCAAGTGCTGGGGTCTCGGCTCCGCGACCACCAAGGACCCCGGCCCCTGGGAGGGCGAGCAGCGCAACATGTGGAAGCCCACGCAGGTGCCCGGACTGTGGATGATGGGCGGCAACCTGCACCAGTCGCGGCACTACTCGCTGTACCTGGCACTGCAGCTCAAGGCCCGCTACGAGGGCCTCGACACCCCCGTCTACCGGCTGGCCGAGGTGCACCACACCAGCTAGGCCCACACCGACTCCGGCCCCGTCGACCTGCTACCAGGTCGACGGGGCCGGTTCCATGTCCGGGTCGGGATCAGCGCAGGACAGCGCCCACGAGCTCCGACGCCTTCGCCACCGCGGCGTCGCGCGCCGTCGAGGCCTCGTCCTCGGTCAGCGTGCGGTCGCCCGCGCGGAAGCGCAGCGAGAAGGCCATCGACTTGCGCCCCTCGCCCACCTGCGCGCCCGTGAACACGTCGAACAGTGAGATGGCCTCGAGGAGTTCCCCGGCACCGTCGGCCAGGGCGGCCCGGACGGCCTCGGCGGGGACGGCGGCGTCGACGACCACGGCGACGTCCTGCAGCACCGCCGGGAACGGCGAGATGACGGGCGCGGGCAGGTTCTCTACGAGCGGGATCGCGTCGAGGTCGAGCTCGACGGCGGTGGTGCGCTCCGGCAGGCCCGCGCGCTCCAGCACCGCGGGGTGCAGCTCGCCCGCGTGCCCGACGACCGTCTCGCCGACGAGGACCTCGGCACAGCGTCCGGGATGGAACGGCGCGAACTGCGCGGACCGCAGGGTCAGCTCCACGTTGCTCGCGCGGCCGATCTCGCGGACCGCCTCGAAGGCGTCCGCCGCGTCGGCGGCCCGACCCGGCCCGGCCGGCCCAGCAAGGACGCGCTGGCCAGTGAAGACGAGCGCGATGTGCTCGGGCTGGCTCGGCAGCGACGCGTCGAGCTCGGCGACCTGCTCGGCGGTCGGGCGACGGTCGACGGGAATCGGGTCGACGGCGACCGTCTTCTCCGACGGCAGCACCACCTGGGCGATCGTGTACAGCGCGAGGTCGCGCTGTCCGCGGGAGACGTTGCGCGCCAGGATCTCCAGCAGGCCGGGCAGCAACGTGGTGGCGAGCGACGGCCGATCCGACTCGAGCGGGTTGAGCACCTTCGTGGTATTCCGGCGCGGGTCGTCCGCCTCCAGGCCCCAGGTGTCGAAGACTCCGGCGGGCAGGAACGGGCTGGTGAGGACCTCGACGTGGCCGGTGTGCGCGAGCGAGCGGCTCACGGTGCGGCGGCGACGCTGCCGGGCGCTGAGCCCCCGGCCACCGGGGGCGGCGGGCAGCACGGGCGGAATCTGCTCCAGCCCCTCGAGCCGCAGCACCTCCTCGACCAGGTCCGCGACCATGTTCAGGTCCGGCCGCCACGTCGGCGGGGTCACCGTCAGGCTGCCCTCCCCCTCGACCTCACAGCCGATCTGGGTGAGGCGGCGCACCGTCGTGCCCGGTGCGTAGGTGATGCCCGCGACGCGGTCCGGACGGTCCGCGGCGATGGTCACCTGCGGGCGATCGGCGTAGCCGCCGAGGTCGGTGAGTTCGCCCACGACGGTGCCGCCCGCGATCTCGGTGAGCAGGCGGGCCGCCTCGCGGACCGTCCACACGGAGATCGCGGGATCGACGGTGCGCTCATAGCGCTTGGCGGCGTCCGAGCTGAGCTTGTGTCGCTTGCCGGTGCGGAACACCTTGACGGGGTTCCAGATGGCGCCCTCGAGGATCACGTTGACGGTGTCGTCGCCCACCTCGGTGGTGGCGCCGCCCATGACGCCCGCGAGCGAGACGGGCCCGGAGTCGTCGACGATGACCGCGTCCTCGGGATCGAGCTTCCGCTCGACGTGGTCGAGGGTCTCGAGGGTCTCGCCGAGGCGGGACGCGCGCACGACGAGGCCGCCGCGCACCTTGTCGGCGTCGAAGGCGTGCAGCGGCTGGCCGCTGAGCAGCATGAGGTAGTTGGTCACGTCCACCGCGGCGCTGATCGGGCGCACGCCGGAGGTCAGCAGGCGGCGCTGCAGCCACCACGGGCTGACGGCCTTCGGGTCGATGCCCTCGACGCGCAGCGCGGTGAAGCGGGTGCAGCCCGACTCGGGCTCTACGGTGACGTCCACGCCGCCGGCGCCGCGCCCGGCCTTCTCCGACGGGGTGGTGATGTCGGTGAAGGGCAGGTCGTAGCCGCACGCCAGCTCGCGGGCCAGGCCGCGCACCGAGAAGGCGTAGCCGCGGTCGGGCGTCACGTTGAGCTCGATGACGGTGTCGTCCATGCCGAGCACCTGCTTGGCGTCGTCGCCGGGCGCCGCGGTCCCCGCGGGCAGCACGAGGATGCCCGAGTGGTCGGTGCCGAGGCCGAGCTCGGAGACCGAGCAGATCATGCCGTCGGAGGTGTGGTCGTACGTCTGGCGCGTGGCGATCGCGAAGCCGCCGGGCAGCACGGCGCCGGGCAGCGCCGCGACGATGAGATCGCCCTCGGCGAAGTTGCGGGCGCCGCAGACGATGTCGCGCGGCTCGGCCTCGCCGACGTCGACCTGGCAGAACCGGATCGGCTTGCGGAAGTTGGTGAGCTCCTCGATCGCCACGACGCGGCCGATCTTCAGCGGGCCGGTCACGGTGTCGAGCGAGTCGAGCTCCTCGACCTCGAAGCCGACGCGAACGAACCCCGCGTCCAGCTCGTCGGCGGTGACGCCCCAGTCCGGGGTGTCGCGGCGGAGGATCTCGGTGAGCCATGACTGTGCAACGCGCACGGTGGAAGTCCTTCTCCTGGTGTGGCTGTGGAAGCGGTGAGCGGCGCTAGCCGCGGACGCCGAAGGGCAGGGTGAAGCGGACGTCGCCCTCGACGATGTCGCGCATGTCCGAGAGGCCGGTGCGGAACTGGAGGGTGCGCTCGAGGCCCATGCCGAACGCGAAGCCCGAGTACTCCTCGGGGTCGATGCCGCAGGCGCGCAGCACGTTCGGGTTGACCATGCCGCAGCCGCCCCACTCGATCCAGCCGGCGCCGCCCTTCTTGTTCGGGAACCACACGTCGACCTCGGCCGACGGCTCCGTGAAGGGGAAGTAGTTCGGCCGCATGCGGGTGGTGGTCTCGGGGCCGAACATCGCCTTGGCGAAGGCCTCGAGGGTGCCGCGCAGGTGCGCCATCGTCAGGCCCTTGTCGACCGCGAGGCCCTCGACCTGGCTGAACACCGGGGTGTGGGTGGCGTCCAGCTCGTCGGTACGGAAGGTGCGGCCGGGGCAGGCCACGTAGATCGGCACGTCGCGCGTGAGCATCGAGCGCACCTGCACCGGCGAGGTGTGGGTGCGCAGCACCTGCCGCGAGCCCTCGGGCGCGACGTAGAAAGTGTCCTGCATCGAGCGGGCCGGGTGGTCCGGCAGGAAGTTGAGCGCGTCGAAGTTGAAGTGCTCGGTCTCGACCTCGGGGCCCTCGGCGATCTCCCAGCCGATGCCCACGAAGAAGTCGGCCACCTCGTCGGCGATGATGCTGACGGGGTGGCGGGCGCCCTGCGGCGCACGCGCCGACGGCAGCGTCACGTCGATCGACTCGGAGACGAGCACCGCGGCGTCGCGCTCGGCGTCGAGGACGGCCTTGCGCTGCTCGTAGGCGGCGCGCGCACGGCCCTGCGCGACGTTGACCCGCTTGCCCGCGTCCTTGCGCTCCTCCTTGGGGATGGAGCCGAGGGCGCGCTTGCTCAGCGCGAGCGGCGACTTCTCCCCGAGGTGCGCCAGCCGGGCGGTGTTCAGAGCCTCCAGGTCGGCCGCGGCGTCGAACGCCTGCGCGGCCTCCGCTGCGAACGCGTCGAGCGCGGCTTCGCTGAGGTCGTCGACGGGGGCGATCTGGTCTTCCGACACTGCTCTGGGCTCCTCGGTGAGGGTGGGACGGTACCCGACCAGACTAGTCGACGGGATTCCGCGGACGGAATCGCATTACCGCTGGTACGCGCCCAACACGCGGTCAGCCGTCACGTTCCGTGAGCCCCGCCCTGACCACGGTCGTCGGGGCACAGGCACACCACGCGTCCCCGATGACCTCGGCCAGCTCATCGCGGGTGATCTTCCCGAGCCGCAACCTCCACGACGCGGGGCAGGGCGAGCGCGATCGCAGCCACGCGCCGTCACACACCGGGGGATCACACTGCAACTCTGCCGGCGGTTGTCGCGCGCCCGGAACACTCATGCGGTGTGATGAACGCATGACGGACGTGAACCGCCTGCTGACCGTGATCGCCGACGAGATCGTGCCGCTGACCCGCGCCGGCGTCGCGGCGGGGAACAAGCTGTTCGGTGCAGCGATCCTCCGCAAGAGCGACCTGACCACCGTGATCGCGGCGACCAACGACGAGACGTCGAACCCGCTCTGGCACGGCGAGATCCACGCGATCAAGAAGTTCTACGAGCGCGGCGACCGACCTGCGCCCGCCGACTGCGTCTTCCTCGCCACGCACGAACCGTGCTCGCTGTGCCTGTCGGGTATCGCCTGGTCCGGCTTCGACAACTTGTCCTACCTGTTCAGCCACAGCGACTCCGAGAGGTCCTTCGCGATCCCGCACGACATCCGGATCCTCACCGAGGTCTACGCGGTGCCCGACCCGGACCGCTCGGCGCCGGCGCCGGGGCGCGACCTGTACAACCGGAGCAACGCGTTCTTCCGCGCGACCGACCTCATGCCGCTCGCGCAGGAGGAGTGCCCCGGTCTCCTGGAACGCCTGATCGCGGCCTACGACGAGCTGTCCCGGACGTACCAGGCGAGCAAGAACGCGGACGGTTCCGCATCGGGCAACATTGCCCTGGCGTGATGCAACACCGCCGTCACATCGAGGCAATCGATCGACGGATCGGGCTGCCTACCGTCGGGCCATGGCTATCACGACGACGGACGGCGGCACGCCGCTCACGCGACCGGAGGACGAGTACCTGGGCGTCGGAAAGACTCTCGGCTACGGGGTGCAGCACATCCTCGCGATGTTCGGCGGTGTCATCGCCGTCCCGCTGATCGTGGGCGGCGCCGCCGGCTTGGACACCGCGCAGAAGGCGCTCCTCGTCGCGAGCGGCCTGTTCGTCAGCGGCCTGGCGACGATGCTGCAGACGCTCGCCGTGCCGTTCTTCGGCAGCCGGTTACCTCTGGTGCAGGGCACCAGTTTCGCGACCGTCTCGACGATCCTCACGATCCTCGCCGGCGACCCCGAAAACGGGCTGCGCGTCGTCTTCGGATCGTTGCTCGTCGCCGCGGCGATCGGCCTGGCCATCACGCCGTTCTTCGCGCGGGTGATCCGCTTCTTCCCACCCGTCGTGACCGGGTCGATCATCACGGTGATCGGCCTGTCGCTCATGCCGGTCGCGGCGGGGTGGATCACCGGGCAGCCGACGATCACCGTCGACGGGCAGAAGGTCGCCAATCCGGATTTCGCGGCGCTCCCGAGCATCGGCCTCGCGATGTTCACCTTCCTCGCCGTCGTCCTGCTCAGCAAGGTGCGTGTGCTCTCCCGGCTGTCGGTGCTGCTGGGGCTGGCGGTCGGCACCGTCGTCGCCCTGATCGTCGGACACGCCGACGTGGGCGCCGTGGGATCCGCGTCGGTGTTCTCCCTCCCCCACCCCTTTGCCTTCGGCGGGCCGATGTTCGAGATCGGCGCGATCGTCTCGCTCACCGTGGTCATCCTGGTGACGATGGTCGAGACCACCGCGGACATCCTGGCGGTCGGTGAGGTCGTGGGCACGAAGGTCGACTCGCGGCGGGTCGCGGACGGGCTGCGGGCCGACATGGCGTCCTCGTTGCTGGCGCCGGTGTTCAACTCGTTCCCCGCCACCGCGTTCGCGCAGAACGTCGGGCTGGTCGCGCTCACCGGGATCAAGAGCCGGTTCGCCGTGGCCGCCGGCGGCGCGATCCTCCTGCTCCTCGGGCTGTCACCGATGGCGGCCGCCGCGTTCAGCGTGATCCCCGGGCCCGTCCTCGGGGGCGCTGGGATCGTCTTGTTCGGCACCGTCGCGGCCAGCGGGATCCGCACCCTCGCGAAGGTCGACTACCAGGGCAACAACAACCTGCTCATCGTCGCGGCAGCGCTCGCCTTCGGGCTCATCCCCGTGGTCTCGACCGACTTCTGGCACGCGTTCCCCGCCTGGTTCGTGGTCATATTCCATTCGGGCATCAGCGCGGCGGCGATCGTGGCGGTGCTGCTCAACCTTCTGTTCAACGTCCTCCTCCCGGGTGCGCCCGCACAGCCGTCGATCGTGGCGGCCGGCCCCGCGATCGGCGTTCCCGACAAGGTCGAACACGCCGCTCAGGAGACCGACGGTGCCGCCGTGGCACCGTCGGGCACGGAAGCACACGGTACGCACACGTCCGCCTGAGCCGCACCGGCGACCGCCCTCGCCGTGCCGAGCATCCCCACGAATACCACGAGGGCGGACCACCCCGTCGACGAACCGAGGCCCTCCTTCGCCATGAGCAGAACCGCCACTCCGGCGACGCACACGAGCACGCCGGCGCAGGCGCCGCGCACGCCGCGGGCCGTCACTCGGGCGTCCCACCAGGGCAGACGACGGTGCTCCAGCGGCGACAGAAGGACGAACAGCACGAACATCACCACCGCGAAGACCACGGCCCGCAGCGCCATCAGGCCCCAGAAGCCGGCCTGGTCCGGGTCGACCGCGTCGATGCCCACCGCGTGCAGCGCGAAGGCGGCGACGGCGATCGCGGGGATGTGCCAGAGGTAGAGCGTCATCGCGCCGCCGTTGCCCACCGCCACCGGGTACCAAACCCAGGGGCTCCGGGCCCAACGGCCGATCGCGGGCGCCGCCGCGACGAACAACAGGCTCACCCACACGCAGTGGAGGCCGAGCAGGAACGTCGGCGGGGTGGTGTTCGAGAAGGTCTCGGCGCCGGTCACGACGAGCGGAACGTCGTACGGGCCGAACGCGACCGCTGCCAGAGCCGCGACGAACGCGACCGCTGCGACGACCAGCGCGAACCGGGCCGGGATCAGCCGGCGGGCGTAGGCCACGCCGATGACCACGGGGATCAGCCACACGACGAGGAAGTTCGGGAAGCCCCACTCGATCGATCCCGTGCCGAGGCGCGCACCGTCGAACAGTGCGGTCGCGGCTAGCAAGGTCACGACGATCCCGGCGAGCGCGGCGGCTCCGCACCGCATCAGCGCGGGCACGAACGCGAGGACCAGCAGGTACACGCCGATGAACCACAGCAGCGCGACGGACTCTCCGCCGAGCCGCACGGCGCTCGGCTCCCCCAGCAGCGCCCGCGTCGCGGCCAGTGCGAGCGACCAGAACGCCAGGTACCAGAACACCGGGCGCGCGAGCCGCTGCGCCCGGCCCAGTAGCCACCCGCCCCACGCGGTCCCCGGCGTCAGTCCGTAGGCGGACGAGGCCGCGCCGGCGAGGAAGAACAGGGGCATGACCTGCAGCACCCACGTGATCGGTTGCAGCGAGGGCTGCGCGCCGAGGGTGTTGCCCACCCACACACCCGACGGGGTGATGGTGGCGAGCAGGAGCACGCAGTGGCCGACCATGACGACCAGCAGGCTGGCGAGGCGGGCGACGTCGATCGCGCGGTCGCGGGCGTTCGGGGTGCCGTCGAGGACGACGGAGCGGGCGGGCAGGAATCTCATGGTCACCATGCTTCCGGTGCGGGCGCCGTCAAGGATGAGTAGTCCTACCCGGAACCGGTGAGGACCTATCCCCGATTCTGCACGCGCGAGCTCGCGTACAGGCAGATCGACGCGGCGGTGGCGAGGTTGAGCGATTCGGCGCGGCCACGGATCGGGATGGCGATGCGGTGGTCGGCGAGATCCTGGAGCGCGCGCGGCAGACCGTGGGCCTCGTTGCCGAACAGCCAGGCCGTGGGGCCGGCGAGCAACTCGTCGGCGTCGTCGAGCGAGACCCCGCCGTCGGCGGCGGTGGCCAGCACCGTCAGCCCGGAGTTCTTGAGCTGCGCGATCGCCGCAGCGGCATCGCGCTCCTGCACGACGGGCAGGTGGAAGACGGATCCGGCGGAGGCGCGCACGACCTTGCCGTTCATCGGGTCGACGGCGTCGCCGGCGAGCAGCACGGCGTCGGCGCCGACCGCATCGGCAACGCGGATGACGGTGCCGGCGTTGCCGGGCTCGGCGACGTCGACGGGGGCGGCGACCAGCCGCGCACCGTCGGGCACGCGGGCCTCGGGCAGAGCCCGGCAGACGGCGACGATGCCGGGCGGAGTGACGGTGTCCGAAAGCCCGCGCATGGCGCGCTCGGTCACGTATGCCTCGCGACCCGTGAGCAGCTCGGGGTAGCGCGCGGCACCCTCCTCGCTGACGAAGAGTTCGTCGACGAGCCCGGCCTCGAACGCGGAAGTGACGGCGTTCGAGCCCTCCGCGAGGAACAGGCCCGCCTTGCGGCGGCCGGCGGCGCGGAGGAGCTTGGAAGCGGCAACGACCCGCGGGGTCCGCTCCGTGAAGAGCTGGTCCGCGGGTCGTTGCGAGTGCTGCGTCAAGTTACGCGACGGGCGCGTTCACGTCGGCGGGGAGCGCCTTGCGGGCGACCTCGACGAGCGCGGTGAAGGCGGCCGGATCGGAGACGGCGATCTCGGCGAGGTTCTTGCGGTCCACCTCGACGCCGGCCAGGCTCAGACCCTGGATCAGGCGGTTGTAGGTGAGGTCGTTGGCCCGCGCTGCGGCGTTGATGCGGGTGATCCACAGCTTGCGGAAGTCGCCCTTGCGCGCACGGCGGTCGCGGTACGCGTAAGTGAGCGAGTGGAGCTGCTGCTCCTTGGCCTTGCGGTACAGGCGCGACCGCTGGCCGCGGTAGCCCTTCGACGCCTCGAGGATGGAACGACGCTTCTTCTGAGCGTTTACTGCGCGCTTGACGCGTGCCATAAGTCTTCGTCCTTACGTGTGAAAAGTTCTAGCGGGTACCGGGAGCGGCTTACTTGCCGAGCAGCTTCTTGATGCGCCGCACGTCGGCGGGCGCGACCTCGGCCACACCGTCGAGGCGACGGGTCACGCGCGAGCTCTTGTGCTCCAGGAGGTGGCGACGGCCGGCCTTCTGGCGCAGCACCTTGCCGCTGCCCGAGATCTTGAAGCGCTTCGAGGTACCGCTGTGGGTCTTGTTCTTCGGCATGTTCGTCTCTCTATCGTTGTGTTCAGGCCGGGCGCGAGGAACTCGCTACTCGGCCGGAGCCTCGGGCGCGGCGGGGCGCGCGACCGGGGCTTCCTTGTCCTGCTGCGCCTTGGCGCGAGTCTTCGCGCCCTTGTGCGGGGCGAGAACCATGGTCATGTTGCGGCCGTCCTGCTTCGCGGACGTCTCGACGAAGCCGTGCTCGGCGACGTCGGCGCCGAGGCGCTGCAGGAGGCGGAAACCCAGTTCCGGACGCGACTGCTCGCGGCCGCGGAACATGATCGTGACCTTGACCTTGGAGCCCTGCTCCAGGAAGCGGACGACGTGACCCTTCTTGGTCTCATAGTCGTGGTCGTCGATCTTCGGGCGGAGCTTCTGCTCCTTGATCACGGTCAGCTGCTGGTTCTTCCGCGACTCGCGCAACTTCTGCGCGGCCTCGTACTTGAACTTGCCGTAATCCATGATCTTGCACACGGGCGGGCGGGCGTTCGGCGCCACCTCGACCAGGTCGAGATCCGCCTCGTACGCCAGCTTGAGCGCATCCTCAACTCGCACGATCCCGACCTGCTCGCCGCCGGGGCCGACGAGTCGGACCTCGGGAACGCGGATCTGACCGTTGGTGCGTGTCTCAGTGCTGATGGGGCCTCCTTGAATAGGTGCTCGTGTCTCGTTGCGAGCGGTCTTCACTCGTTGACCGCCGCGCAGCCGACGAGGCCCACCCAAGTCCCACAGCGAAAAGGCCCCGACCAGGCTATTCGCCTGACGGGGCCCACACCGACCGATTCGGGCCCCGACGGCGTACGCCGACGATCGACCCCTCCTCCAACGAGGAGACCGCAGCGGAAATTCCTCACGGATTCCGCGGCGGCGACCGGACCAGCCGACCGGAAGTCGGCGTGGTGGGAGTGGACTCCACTTGCTGCCCCGGACATAGCCGGAGCGGTCGCACATGACAGTGTAGCAGTCGTGAGTGAGAATCCGAATTCGTCCCCCGAGCCCGACACCCTGGAACGCCTGGTCGCGGACTCGCCGTCGATCGAGGTCATCTCCAGCGCCTGGATGCTACTGATGAGCGCCGCGGCGGAGAAGCTCGGCCTGACGGGCGCGGACGGCGACGCGACGACGGCGTTCGATCCGCGCGAGAGCCCGCACTTCGACCTCGACGAGGCCCGTCGGCTCATCACCGCCCTCGCTGGACTGACCACTGCGTCGGTCGAGTACCTCGGGCCCCACGCGGGTCCGTACCGTGACGGCCTCAAGTCGCTGCAGCTCGCCTTCCGTGAATACAGTAGTTACCCCGACGAACCGGGCCGCGGTCCGGGCGAGAAGTACACGGGACCGGTATACAGCTAACCCTCAGGGTTATCCCCCAAAAACACCCTGACCTGTGTAAATAGGTCTAGTGTTCCAGGTCACACGAGGCGTACCGTCACGGCATGACAAGGATGAGAGCGCTTGCGGCCGGCGTATTGGTCGCTGCAGGAGTAATGGCACCCCTGGGGACGGTGGCCGCCACGACGGCGGCCGCCGCTCCGACCCCCGCGGTATCGCACCCCGGGCACGGATGGTGCGAACCGGGACGCTGGGTGGGCGGCTACTGGACCCAGGGCCGTTGGCACCCGGGTTGGTGGGAGCGCGGCTACTGGCGGCCGGGCTGGGTGGATCGCTGGGGCTGGCACCCGGGCTATTGGGTCCAGCCGCGGTGGCACAACGGCTGGTACGAGCAGGGCCGGTGGGTTCCCGGCCGGTGGGAGCCCGGCCGCTGCTACCCGCACCGCTGAGTCGATAACCGAACAACCCTCCACGGCCGACGAACGGGCCCGCAGCCGCTTCCCCCGCGGCTGGGGGTCCGTTCGGCTTTCGCGACGCCACCCGAGGACGCGAACGGGCCCTCAGTCGCATCCCCGCGACTGAGGGCCCGTTCGGCCGTGTTCGCGCTAGGCGCTGGCGACGGCCGCCGACACTGGCGCATGAACGTTATTCGAGTTTGCACTATTCAGACAGGCCGCATCAGCGGGCGGCCACAGGATTCTGCCCGCTGCTGATCTGCCCGCTTGGTCACCGAGAAGTCCAGCGAGTCCCACCCGGGCACGAAACCGCGCGGCTGCCCACGCCGACATCTCGCCTGATCAGATCCGCTGTTGCACGAATCTGTTGAAGTCTTCGGGTGGCATGGTTCCCGCAGGCAAGTTCGGTGGTGGCAGCGGGGGTGGTGACGGGCATGCCGTGGATTTCGACGATGTCGTCGGGCGTGAGTGAGCGGGTGCGGTGGGCGATGACGTCGGCGCGTTTGATGTGGCGGTTTTTGGAGCCGAGTGCTAGGTGATACGGCGGCGCAGGGATTTGTCCGGCGTGGAGGACTTGGGCGGTGACGCCGGTGATGACTTCGCGGCAGTTGGTGGGGCGTTGGTCCATGGGGGTGCGGGTGTCGGCGGCGTACCAGGCGGCGCGCAGGCGGGCGAGGCCGGTGAGCGGGCGGGGGTGGGTGGTGTAGACGCCGCGGTTGTTGGTGCGGCGGATGAGCCCTTCGGCGACGAAGTCGGGGAAGGGCTGGTGGTTGACGCCGCGGCGGGCGGCTTCGGCGGTGGTGACGATGCCGTGGTGCCCTTAGGCGATGTCGAGGACGATCCTGCGTGCCTCGTCGATTGCGGTATCTGCCAGTGCGTCGCCCCCCCTTTAGCCGCGCTGCGCCGCAGGTGTCGCGCGGATCCGGCAACGGGCGTGGAGAGTTGCAGGCGGATCCGTTCTTGGCGGGTGCCGTCGAAGAGCGCGACGCGGTCGCGGGTGATGTCGGCGAACCGGTTGAGGTAGCGGTCGGCCGCCAGGGCGCCGGCCACCTTGTCTGGGTCGGCTATTGCGCGGCATACGTGGGTGAGGGCGTCGATGAAGTGGTCGGTGATGGCGGTGCGATTGTCGTCCCTGCTGATCTGGATGCGCCAGAACCCAACCTGATGCCAGTCGACGCCCAGGATCGCCGCCGAGGCCAGGGCGGGGTTGGCTCCGGAACGAATGAAGAGGTCTGCGAGGACCTGTCGGGGGTCGTGTTTGGACCAGGGGTTGCCGAGCATATAGCCGAGTTGCTCGGGCACGTCTGTCCAATCGGCGCCGGCGGCGATGGTCTCGGCCAGCAGACGTGGCAAGGCTTGCTCGGGGTGCGGCCGGTAGCTGCGCATGAGATCGACAATCGCAGCAGCCACGGTCTGCGCTGGCAGACCGTCGACGATGACCACTTCGTCTGCGTCGATCGGTTGTCGATGGGCGATGATGCCGGGTCGGTTGATCAGTCTGGTGATCGAGCCGAGGGCGAACTCGAAGGGCTCGGCGGGCGGCCGGTGGGCATGGAGGTCGAGCGCGGTGTGGTGGCTAACGATATTCGCCCGCTGGTGTGCACGTTCCCATGGGGGTGCGGTGAGGTCGATCGCGATCCACGCCGCCTGCAGCCGATCACGGGCAGAGAGCAGCTCTGGCGGGAACACCGAAAAGACGCCGCGGTATCCAGTCGGATAGACGGTGCCTCGAGCACCTGCCCGCGAGAGGGCGAGCGAGCTCACCCCTTCAGCTGCGGCGGCGCGGGTGGTGAGCATTCTGCGGCCACGGCGGGCGAGCGCGCGGACCCTCAGATCCGTCACAGCAACGGTCGCTTTCGATCCAGTCACAACGATTCAGCATCACAGATCAGCATCCCGAACGGGAGACGGCACTCCCGGAACGATCAATCCCGTAACCAACTTGTTATGAACCGTTGAGATCGTTGCACAGCAACATAATTCACCGCACGAGCGCCAACACGTAGAGGATGACACGCCACCATCTGTTGCGTGACTAACGAGGCGCATGGTGCTATTGGGGCTGTCGGTGTTCGTGATGTTGTATCGAGTGAGGGCTAGTGGTGAAGGTCAGGAAGCTGGTAACTGTCGGCGCTGTGAGCGCTGCGCTGCTCACGGCGGGGATTCCAGCAGCTCTCGCTGCCCCTGCAGGTCCCGCCGCTCCAGGTGGCGAGCGTTTGGTGACAGTCCTGGATCCGGCACCGAGTGCACCCGCGCAGGCTCGTCCAGGCGTTGCGGTGCGCCCGCAAGCCAAGCCTGCGACAGCGACCCCGCCCAGGACGCCCGCGCCAGCACCGAAGCCCGTCGCCGCACCGGTGGCCGCGCCAGTCGCGCCTGTCAATGTGAAGCCCGGCCCGCCGAAGCCCGCGAACCCCGTGGCCGGCCCGCCCGTCCCGGTGCGGCAGTCAGTGCCGCAACCGGGCGATATCCGCACCGGCGACTTCGCGGACACCTCGCGCGTGCTGACCACTCGGGACGGGTGGAGAGTGACGGTGAGCAAGTACGGCGAAAAGCTTGACAGCGTACCGCCTTTGAACCGCTCCCCCCAGAGTTTCGAAGGCTTCTCGAACGTCGGCGGACAGGTCACCATCGTGCAAGCCGACCCGAAAGTCAAACCCGCAGCCAAGCTCAAGAGCGTCACCTTGACCACGGGCGTCCACGTCGGCTGCGCGGTCACCGCCGACAGCGCCACCATCGGCGGCTCCCTGTCGAACGCCACTACCGCTTCCGTCACCCCCACGGTGACCGCGTCAGGCACCGTCACCGGCCAGGGACAGGGAGGCTCGAGCGGCGGGCAAGGCGGCGGCAGCGTCTCCGGCACCGGAACCGGCAGCCTCTCCGGCACCGTCTCAGACACCGTCACGGAGACCGGCAGCATCTCCGGTGTCATCAAGCCCGGTACCACCAAAGATATCCCCTTCGCCAAGAAGGCTGTCACCGGCCCGAACGTGCAGACCATGACCCGCGACGTGCGGATCGCCGTAGACAACTGCATCGGCGGCGTCCAAGTACGCTCCTACGCCACCGTCGCGATTTCCACTGACCGTACCGACGACACCGTCACCACCTTCGGTAAGCCCGTCTTCCTCGTGCGTCCCTAGAACCTAGAACCGGGGTCGTGAGTACCACTAGATCAGGGAAAGAGTGAGCGCACTGATAGATCCAGAAGCTGCACCGATGAGTGTCAGCACCGACGATGCCGCCGCTCGGCACCATCGCTCTGAGCGGAAAACGTTCGCCTGGAGGATGGTCGGACTGTTCATCGGCGCTATCCTGCTGTGTGGTTGCGCCGCGAGCGTCACCGCGCTGCCGTCCTGGGGGCAGACGATCGGTGTGCCGTGGGTCTTCCTCGGATTCACCCTGGTCATGCTCCTCGCGAGCCAGCTCGCCGTCGCCGGCGGACAAGCCCTCTGGGGCGCATTGCGGGATGACGACGCATGACGACCTCGCCCGAGTCCAATCGGTCAACGCTCGCTTCGTCACCCAGTGGAGCGGCGGAGGAATTCGCGACACGATTCAAGGATCTGTTCGTCGCCGCGGGCAGCCCCACGCTCGCGGCGACGGCCAACGCAGTCGGCGGGAAAATCACGGTCGGCGCACTCTCACATTGGCGCACCGGCCGGCATCTGCCCGCCCAGTTCAGCACCATCGAGCCGGTGCTGACATGGCTCATCGACCGCGCCCAGCGCCGAACAGCCGCGACAGCGAACGCGCCAACAGCATTGTGGCCGCTACGGACCTGGGAAACCCACTTCGAGCGCGCGAACGCCACGGACCCACACCGGCAAGCCGTCCTAGGAGCCCTCGACGCAGCCGATCAGGTCATCACCAGAGCCGACCTGGATCAAACCGCCCTCGCGCATCTAGCCGCGCAGCTGACCGCTGTCGACATCAACGCAGTCGCCTCCGCCACGCTGATCTACCGCCCTCAGCACCCGCCGCAGCTCGCCGCCACCTTCGACACGCTCGCCGCCGCCTACATCCTCACCCAACACTCCGCCACGAAACGGTGGGGCTGGGCATACTCGGAGCTGCTCACCGAATGGGCACCGCTCGTCGACTGGATCACCACACACCGAACCGCGCTCGCAACCCGATCAGCGCTCCTCGACGACGCCGTCCGGTGGGAGCAAGCCGGCAGGCCCGCAAGCCAGCTCTACCGCCACCGACGCCTCACCACGACCGCCAAAGCCCTCCACACCCTCAGCCCACTGACCGCTCTCCCACCATCGGGAAGCGACAACGCCTCGCGCTGGTTCGGACCCGCAACACCCGAACAGATCCCCGCCCCCGCCACCGAATTCTGGAACCGTTCACAAGAACACGCCCAAACAACACTGCGCACCCACAAGGCCATCCTGGCAACAGTATTCGCCGTAATCACCCTCGCCGTCGTCATCTCCGCCATCGCCGGAGCAATGTTAAACTAACCACACACGTTTCGAGCTCCACCGAAACCCTCCACCCCCAACCGTGAAAGCGGGGAATAATATGGACTACCTCGATGTAATCGCCAAGTGGATCCGCGAGTTCAACGACGAGACGGTCGCTAATCCGGCCGAACTCACTGGCACCGAGCCCATCCCCGCATGGTGGGCAGAAGTCACCGGCCCCAACGGGGGCACGTTGCTCGCCAATAAATGGGATGAACTCGCCCCCACTGAGATTTTCCCGCAAACAAAGGCGTTGCTACGGTCCGAACACACACTCGGTGTAGCGATTCTCCGCTCCTACCCCGGCGGCCCTGAGCATCCTGCGCGATGGAACCTCGTGGTCGCACTCGATCACTACCCAGATGACGACACGCAAGAAGGCCCGGTGATCATCCGCCTGGCAGTTCCACTCGATGCTCAAGCAACTCCGCCATGGTGGAGCTTCTTTCCGCCCTCTCTACGTTCCTTCTTTCTCCAGGCGCACCGTGATATCGGCGAAGGCGTGCTCACCGACCCGAGCGCTGGGGTAATTCTTGCGTCCCACCGGTTTGACCTCGATAACCCTGAGGACCTGTGCGCGTTCCAGCCAATGCCCGACCCGCGCGAGCTCGTTCTGGTCGCCGCCCCGGGCGAGGATCAGCTCTACCTCGACATCGGCCAGCAGACCTACCAGGGCTGGGAGGTTCCGGGGATCCACGACCTCGTCGGCGGCCCCCGTCCGGTCGACCTGCTCGAGACGATCGACGCATACATCGTCAACGACTACTCCTCACAGGAGGGGCTGCCCGAGACCGACGCCTCCCAGGCCATCTACCCGCCGCCCCTGCGGCCCCGCAACCCCGCCGTGGACTGGCCCAACGACCCGTTCTGGCAGGACAGGTACCGCCGCTAGCCCGACACCCCCATGCCTTAATTGCCCGTTTATAGCGGGGTGGTGAAGCCCTATAAATTTATAGGGACCGTGGTCTATAAAACTCGATTTCTACGTCCTGATCTGCAGCTTGGTCCGCGCTACGCGGTTCAAGCGGTTGACGTTCCCCTTCAATCCGGTGAACTGCAGCCATCAGGCGCACTCACTTCTCAGCGCGCCCACGTCTGTTGTTTGCGTTCGTCCGTGTGAAGGGGTTCTGTGATCGTGAGTGCTGCTGAGGTTACGAGACCGTCCAGTGCGGGTGAGAAGCCCCGCTCGATAGTCCTGCTGTCCGGGGTCCTGCTGACAGCGCTCGGCATCATCGGGATCGTCGCCGGCGTTCTGTTCTCCATCATCGCGCCGCAACTGCGGCCGGTCCCGCTGGTCTTTCTCGGGTTCTGGCTCGTGATGGTGTTCGTGGGCAAGGTCTTCTTCTCCGGTCTGACACGACTTCGGGAGGCCGGCCGATCCGCCCCTGCCCCCGAGCAGATCCGCGCCGCTGCAGCGGTCCTCGCAATCGTCGCCGCCACCTCCTTCGCCGGGGCATTCGTCGGCGCCGGCAGCAGCTGGGCTACCTGCCCGGGCGATGCGACCTGCCCACCCGGGCCAGGACCACAGCTGACTTTCACACCCCCCACCCAGCAGCAGACCACCGCACCCGGCCAACAAGGCCCGCAGCAGGGCGGCCAGCAAGACAATGGCATCGCCACCTCTCCCGCACAGGGAGGCAGCAACGACGGCGGCAACATCCAGGCCCAGACCCCGCAGTTCGGCACCCCCGGCCAGCAAGCACCCACCGTTCCGGGCAACGAACCTGATCAGCCGGCACAGGGAACAGCCCCCGCTCGCCCTACCGGACAGCAGCCCGAGGTCCGCACGACCGCACCCGGACGCCCCACGCCCGCCACGACCACCCCCCGCCGGCCCCGGATCGAGGCGGATTCGTCCACCTCACGCACCACGACGCGATCACCCGCCGAGTCCAGTGCACCCCACAGGCCCTACACCACAGATAACGACGACGACCGCGACGAAGACGATGACCCGCCGATGTGGGCCTACCTCGTCAACGAGTCAACCGCCCTCACCGCCGGCCGCCGCCTCCGCACCGGAAGCAGCACCCTGCGCCCCGGAAAGGCCGTCGCCGACACCCAAACCGCCTACTTGCGGACCTCCACCCGCGTAATCCCCGGCCGCGTCGTCGATAAACCCGTCACCGGAACCCCAACCACCGGCGACGGACTCCCCAACCCCGACCCCTTCAAGTACTTCCGCGACAAACTCACTGCAGGTCAGCGCCAGGCATACAAGAACATCCGCCCAGGATCTAAATACCGCGATGCAGCCCGCGAACGCGCGATAGCAGAATGGAAGAAGCGAATTGGGCAACCCAACCCGTGGGATCCGAATCACGCACCAATAACTGGAAATGAAGAGATCCATCCGGACCATCTAGTTCCGGTGCGCACTCTGGCGGCCTACCCGGGATTCGAGTACCTTCCAAAAGATATTCAGAGACAAATCGCCGACATGCCGGAGAACACTTGGCCTGTCCCCAAAGATCCAAACACCGACAATGTTGATAAGCCTAAGCCGCTCTGGAAAAACGCGGACGGTAGCGATCTGGACCCGGAACTCATGGCGGAAGCCATTCGTCGGGTCAAGATCGCAGATAGTGCGATTCGAAAGCGGATCGTGAAGGAACTTCTTAACGACCGTGACGCCCTCCTTTCGCTCCTACGGGACATGGGCTACTCGGAAGAAGAGATCAAGAAGATCATGGACCTGCCGCCTGACGCACTGCAGAAGTTCCTTGATGCAGTGATCAACGGTGAGCGGCCGCCGGTGCTGACAACCTCAGGGACAGACGGAAGCGAGTTGCTGCCGAAACCGTCGAAGGCGACCCCTGGTGAGCATCAAGGTGAGGCGCAGGGTGTCTTCGACTCGCCGCCGTTCGGGCCGGATCACAAGCTGCACGCGTCGGACTTCTTCAAGGACGGATGGGAGCCGCCGGCAGCGGTCAGCCAGGCCCGCGACAAAGCCATCGACGCTCTGTGGACGGCCCTACAGAACTCCAAGGGCATGGTGACCACGCCAGAGCTCGATCAGGCATGGCACGACTACCAGGCGATCAACAGCGTTTACCAGGGATTAGTGCAGCAGCACTGGGCTGATATCGGCCGCCCCGGCGGGGTGGCCCCGGATGTCCGAGCGATCTGCATCCCGGCGAACGTGGCGAAGGTCTAAACCCTGTGGAAGCGAGAAGGATGAACGAGCAGAACTCATCATCGTGCTGCGGCACCAACAACAGCGCCACCTCGTCGGCGGCCGCCGGTCAGCGCGGCCGCCACGCCGCAGCACCGCAGGACATGACCGCCGTGCAACGCGGTTCGGGCGTGCATGACAGCTGGCAGGTCCGCGTCGGGCCGAAGCCGTTCCTGATGGGTGACTTCACCGGTGCCGGCAACGACGCCGACGGCGAAGGCCCCGCGCATCCAGTTGGGCTTAACGCCTACAGCATTGACGCGACCACTGTCACCAATGCTCAGTTCGCACGGTTCGTCGCTGCCACCAGCTACGTCTCCACCGCCGAGCAGCGCGGCACCTCATCGGTGTTCTACCTCCAGGTCCCACCGACTGCCACCATCCACGGCACACCCGACCCGCAGGCATGGTGGTGGCAAACGGTCGAGGGAGCGTACTGGCGGGCACCGTTCGGCGCCGGCAGTACCATCGAAGACCGGCCCGACCATCCCGTCGTGCACGTCTCGTACCTCGATGCCCACGCCTACTGCCAGTGGACCGGCCGCGCCCTCCCCACCGAAGCGCAGTGGGAGTGCGCCTCCCGCGGCACCATCCTCGGCGAGACCTACCCGTGGGGTGGACAACCACCCGTCGAGGGTGAACGGCTGAAGGTGAACATCTTCCGCGGCACCTTCCCGGACCAGCCGACCGCGCCGGTCGGCACGCTGCCCGTGATGGCGCTCCCGCCCAACGACATCGGCATGTACCAAACCGTCGGCAATGTCTGGGAATGGACCACCGACGCCTACGTACCGGACCTCTACGCAGAACGCGCCGCGCAAACCCTCACTACCGGAACCGCCGTTGATCCCCACACACCCGGAGATCCCGCACGAGATGAGTTCATCCTCCGCGGCGGAAGCTACCTCTGCCACGACAGTTACTGCAACCGCTACCGCAACAGCGCCCGTATCCACGGCGCACCCGAAACAACCACCAGCCACACCGGGTTCCGCACAGTCCGAAGCTAGCTGAACGCACTGCGTGCAGGCTGCCGACCGTCTCGGGCGGTCGGGTCGGGCAGCGAAGGAAGGTCGAACGATGGAATTGACTGACGTCATCGACTCATGTCGGGCCGGAGTGGAGGCACTTCGTCGTGTGGCGGGCTGATCTGCAGGACGACGCCCCTGTTCCGTCGTGGTGGCTCGACGCGATCGGCCCGGACGGCGGTCATGTGATCGCTGCTCACTGGCGAAATTTGTTCGGTCGGGACCTGTTTCCGCGCTTTGCCGACCTGCTTCGATCTGATCGCTGCGTCGGTGCCGCATTGATGCGGGAAGACTACCTCTACGACAGCGAGTGGTTTCTGGTCGTGGCCTTCGACTACATTCCGAACCCGGACCTGGACGAGTCCGAACGGGAACCCGTCCTCTACGACCTGCGGCCGCCAGTGAGCAAGTCTGCGCCGCTCCCGCCGTGGTGGGATCACTACCCGCCGGACCTCGCCGACTTCTACCTCCGCGCTCACGCCTCCATCGGATGCTTCGGCGAGATCCTCTCCGACCCAAGTGACTGCCGCGCCGAGTCCGCCATCTTCGCGAGCCTGCCAGCTCCTACCCACCAGGACTGGCAGTACTTCGGTGACGCCCCCGACCCCCACGAACTGTTGGAGATCGCCAGACTGAATCAGTTCGAGCTCCTGTTCCTCGATGTCGGCCGACCCACCCACGACGGCTGGGTCCGCTCCTGGCTCGGCGAAGACGGCGGCGTCGACCGCGTCGACATCCTCGAGGCCGTGGATCACTTCCTTATCGACGATTACGATTACCAGTCCACACGCACCTCAGGCCGGTTGGGCCCGGCCCGGCCCCGCGATCACACGCTCGACCGCCCTAATGCCTCGTGCTGGGTCGCATACTCACGGGAGATCGGCGGGCATCCTGGGTGGCCGAACTACTGGACACCGAGCGACGAGGAGCCATAGAGGGCACGATCGCCTCGCAGAGCAATAGCGTTTTCGGTCCGCCATCGCGAGGAGCTCTGATCAGTAGCTCACGACGCTCACAGACAGGAGTGGTTGCTCCCCGTGCACATCGACGACGTTCTCGAAGTACTAGCGCAACCCAACGACAGCATTTTCACTACACCTCCGGCCTCCCCGTCAATACCTCCGTGGTGGCGCGATGTTCTCGGGCGCGACGGCGCCGCGGCAATCGCCAGCGCCTGGGATCAGCTGGCACCGCAGCCCCTGTTTCCCAGGTTCAAGGACTTCCTGCGGTCCCAACATGCACTCGGCGCGGTGATCATCGCCCCGAACCCGCGGCACGACCCGACACAGCGATATGAACTCGGCGTCGCCTTCGACCGTCGCCCCGGAGACGACGACGAGACCGAGCCATGCCTGATCCGGCTCGCCACCCCGCTCGGCACGGACCGAACTCCACCGTGGTGGCAGTACTACCCCGAAGCCCTCCGCGCCTTCTTCACCCACCTACACGCGGAAATCGCTGACACACTCCCTGACCCCAGCTCCTACACCAAGGTTTCACTGGCAAGCCAGGAGTACTGGGGCGATAGCGACAACGCCATGTTCGCATCTCAGACGTGCCCCGACCCCACAGAACTCCTCAACATCGCACGCCGCGGCGACGACGCCCTCTACCTCGACATCGGCCAGCAAACTTTCCAAGGATGGGAAATCCGCGGCGACCGCGAGTACAGCGGCGGCCCCCACCCCGTCGATCTTCCGAACGCGATCGACGCCTACCTCACGCGCGACGACCAGTTCCTCGACCAGTACTACACACCAACCGAACCAGAAGACGCGCCCCATCCCGCCGCGTTCCGAACCCGCAATCCAGCTATCGACTGGCCGGCGGACCCATTCTGGGACTGGCGAACCCACACCACCACCTACCCGATGCCCCTCACGACCGAGGCACAGAACGCCCAGGACTACCGACACCTGCACACCAACGATGATGGTCGAGACCGCAAGCCCGGCAGCAGCGACCAGGACACCACGAACCCGTCCTCGTAGGCGGCAGCAACGGCGGACCTTATCTGGCGCAGATTCCGTTGAAGATCCGAAGCCGGTGCCAGCCAATTAGCCCGGAAGTACACTGCGCGCGGCATGTGCCAGCACACGTTCAACGACCGCCACCAGCACCGATGCCGAAGTCCACGCCGCGAATCCCTTCACGCAGGTTACCAACCAAGGCGCCCACGTAGGCAGACGCTCAGGCAAGGGACTCGCTCAGCGCACAACGCGCGGACCTGCTGTCAACGACGGACTGGACGGCCTGCCTGATTAACGGTACTTGGGCCGTGTCAACGTCGGACTGGGATCGACCCGTCGCCCGTCGGCCGGGGTCTCGGTCATCTCCGCACCCGACGCAGTCTCAAGAACCTGTTGGCCAACTGCGACAACAGCCCTCCCGGGCCGACCATGTTCACGCCTTGTTCTTCGCATGAGCGAGCAAGCGCTCGGCAAGCTGCTTCGGATCGACGTTCTCTGAGGCCACAGCATCGATCATCACCCCCCGGCACAGCGCCGGGCATCGCGACCGGGACTCTCAGAAAAACAGTGTGCGAGAGTCCGGCCTACTCCGAAGGAGACGGCCGTGACTGACGGCGCCCGTCCGCATGTCGCTGCCAATCACGTAACGATCTTGGTTGATCTGTTTTGGTTTGACATACGGGCGATAACGTAGTCGGTTTGGTTGCGTTGCGATATTCCGCTCCAACTGGTCGCTGCGCCGATGGTGATGCCGAAGTGTGCGGAGATGACGGCAGCGGGGAGGTCTTCGGCAAGGGTGAGCATGGCCTGGTTTCGGTGGATTCTTGGGGAGATCCCAGCGGCTTTGAGCTTGAGCCCGAGGGTTGTTGTGTGGAGGGGTTCGCCGCGACGTCCACCGGGGTACAGGTAGTAGTTGGTGCTGGTTCCCGGATTCTGCCTTGTTCAGTGCGGGCGTTCGCGACAAGCTCCGCGACGAGCGGTGCCATCGCTGGCGGGATGTTCAGCCTCTGCGCCTGTGGGAGGGTGACGGCGACGCGGTTTTCGTCGACGTGGACGTGGTCGGTTGTGAGAGCGGTGATCTGTGGGATGCGTGCGCCGTAGAGCAGGATGAGTAGCCCGGCAACGCGGAGGTCCAATTCTAGTTCGTTCGTGTCGTCGAGTAGGGACCTAATGAGTTCGCGTTGTTCGTCTTCTTCACCGAGGTGTTGGATAGGCGCTTTCGGGATGGTGGGAACTGTAACGTCGGTAACGAGATGGCGGGCGGTGAGCCATTTGATGAATCCTGCAAGCACTCGCGTGCGACGGATGTTGCCATTGCACCATCGGTCGAAGGTCGCTTGATCGAGGTCGCTGATCGAGCGGCCGGTGACGGTCAAGTGTGTGAGGAGGCGGTTGGCGCTGCGTATCCGTTCTCGGGCCGAGGCGTCGGCGCCAACGACGTCGCACATCGCGATCTCATTTCGCCGCAACCCGAATGCGTAGGCGAACTTGATCATCGCCGCATCCCGAAGCGCCGGGAGCACAGCCTTACGATGACGTGCAGCGATCTGGTCCGCGAGCCCATCGGCGGCATCGAACAGCGCCTGCACCTCGTCATAGGTCAACGGACGGCGGGAACCCCGCCCCTCGTACTCCGCGACATGAATGATCGAGTTGTCATCGTGGAAGATCTGCTCCGGCGTCGCACCGAACTGGCTTTGACACTCATCAGCCCAGCGATAGCGACGGTCAGTGAGGAACTCGCAGAAGACGCGGATCGTCACCTCGTAGCCGCGCAAGGTCGAGATCGCCAGCGGCGAGCTACCCGACCGCAGCGACGCGATCCATGACTCCCCCTCTGCCGGGGTCCACTGCCACGGATACAGATCCGAGAACTCAGCGAACCTCCGCACCAGGCGCACCCGCGGAACAATCGTCCGCTCCTTCAGGAACCGCGCACGCTGCTGGTTCCCCCACCCTTGCAACATCGCCTCGAACAGCGCCCGCTCGGGATCCAGATTGAAGACATTCGCGAGTTCATCACGGCGGGCGGCTCCATCGTCATCCACATTCACACCCAATGTTGCATCAGGTGCAACATTGATGCTCCCACTCCGACACGGATGCCACCAGCGGTAACTTGGCCATCACAACCGACGCGCGGTTAGCACCCAGCCAAAACGTCTGCGCGAGTCATCCTACTTATGATGCATCGAATGCCAATACCGCGTGATTCGCCAGCGACTTGATCCGGTCGGGACGGAAGCCCGACCAATGGTCCGCGCCGTCGACCACGACGACCGGCGCCTGCAGGTAGCCGAGCGCCAGGACGTACTCCCGCGCCTCCTCGTCGAGGCTGATGTCGACCGAGGTGTACTCGACGCCCGCCTTGTCGAGCGCACGGTAGGTCGCCGTGCACTGCACGCACGCGGGCTTGGTGTAGACGATCACGTTGCTGCTCATGCCCTCAATACTACATCTAGTGTCACACGCGTGCAATTTACACAAGATGCTGTGGATTGCGCTCCACAGGCGTCCCCAGGCGATCCACCGCCCGTCCACAGCCGCATCCCCAGGGCGGCGGCCCTCCTACGTGGCCAGAACCTCCTTGAGGAAGGTGCCTGTGTAGGAATCCGGCACCGCGGCCACGTCCTCGGGCGTGCCCTGGGCGACGACGGTGCCGCCCCCGTGACCGCCCTCCGGCCCCATATCGACGACCCAGTCGGCGGTCTTGATGACGTCCAGGTTGTGCTCGATGACGAGCACCGAGTTGCCCTTGTCGACCAGCCCGTCGATCACCTGCAGCAGTTTCGCGATGTCCTCGAAGTGCAGGCCGGTGGTCGGCTCGTCGAGGATGTAGACGGTGCGGCCGTTGGACCGCTTCTGCAGCTCGGCCGCGAGCTTCACGCGCTGCGCCTCGCCGCCGGAGAGCGTCGTGGCCGGTTGGCCGAGTCGCACATATCCGAGGCCGACCTCGACCAGCGTCTTGAGGTAGCGGTGGATCGAGGTGACGGCCTCGAAGAACTCCGCTGCCTCCTCGATCGGCATGTCGAGCACCTCGGCGATGTTCTTGCCCTTGTAGTGCACTTCCAGGGTCTCGCGGTTGTAGCGCGCGCCGTGGCACACCTCGCACGGGACGTAGACGTCCGGCAGGAAGTTCATCTCGATCTTGATGGTGCCGTCGCCCGAGCACGCCTCGCACCGGCCGCCCTTGACGTTGAACGAGAAGCGTCCGGGCTGGTAGCCGCGCACCTTCGCCTCGGTGGTCGCGGCGAACAGCGTGCGGATCTTGTCGAAGACTCCCGTGTACGTGGCCGGGTTGGACCGCGGCGTCCGGCCGATCGGCGACTGGTCGACCTGCACCAGCTTGTCGAGGTCGTCGAGCCCGGTGACGCGGCTGTGCCGCCCCGGGACCTGGCGCGCTCCGTTCAGTTTGTTCGCCAGCACCGTCGCAAGGATGTCGTTGACCAGGGTGCTCTTGCCTGAGCCCGAGACACCCGTGACGGCCGTCAGCACGCCCAGCGGGAAGGCGACGTCGATGTTCTTGAGGTTGTGTTCGCGCGCCCCGACGACCTTGAGCTGGCGCTTCTTGTCGATCGGACGGCGCACCGCCGGCACGGGCAGCGCGCGCCGCCCCGAGAGGTAGGCGCCGGTCAGCGACTCCTTGTTCTTGAGGAGCGCCTTGTAGGTTCCGCTGTGCACGACCTTGCCGCCGTGCTCGCCCGCGTACGGGCCGATGTCGACGACCCAGTCCGCGGTGCGGATCGTGTCCTCGTCGTGCTCGACGACGATGAGCGTGTTGCCCAGATCGCGCAGCCGCACGAGGGTGTCGATGAGCCGGCGGTTGTCGCGCTGATGCAGGCCGATCGACGGCTCGTCGAGCACGTACAGCACGCCGGCGAGGCCGGAGCCGATCTGCGTGGCGAGCCGGATGCGCTGCGCCTCACCGCCCGACAGCGAGCCCGCGGCGCGGGAGAGCGAGAGGTACTCCAGGCCCACGTCCAGCAGGAAGGCGATGCGGGCCTGCACCTCCTTGAGCACGCGACCGGCAATCGCGGCCTCGCGCGCACCGAGTTTGAGATCGGAGAGGTAGTCGGAGCACTCCCCCACGGACATCGCCGCGACGTCCGCGATCGACTTCTCGCCGAACCGCGGATGGTCGAGCGTCACTGCGAGGATCTCGGGCCGCAGGCGCGCGCCGGAACACGCAGGACACGGCACGTCGCGCATGTAGCCCTCGTACCGCTCCTTCATCTGCTCCGACTCGGTGGACTCGAGGCGACGGTGCAGGAAGGGCATCACGCCCTCGAACTCGGCGTAGTACGAGCGGGTGCGCCCGTACCGGTTGCGGTACTTCACGTGCACCTGGTGCTCGGAGCCCTCGATGACGGCCTTACGGGCCTTCGCCGGCAGGTCCTTCCACGGGGTGTCCAGGTCGAAGCCCATCGCGTCGCCGAGGCCAGAAAGCAGGCGCAGGAAGTACTCCGCGCTCTGCCCCGACGACCAGGGGGCGATGGCACCGTCGGCCAGCGAGAGCAGCGGGTCGGGCACGACCAGCTCCGGATCGACCTCCTTGCGCACGCCGAGGCCGTCGCACTCCGGGCACGCGCCGTAGGGCGAGTTGAAGGAGAAGGAGCGCGGCTCGAGGTCGTCGACGGCGATGGGGTGGCCGTTCGGGCACGCCATCTTCTCCGAGAAGCGGCGCTCCCGCTCGGCGTCGTTCTCCTCCCGGTCCACGAAATCGAGCACGACGATGCCGTCGGCCAGCCGCAAGGCCGTCTCGATGGAGTCGGTGAGCCGCTGCTTGGCCGTCGTCTTCACCGCGAGGCGGTCGACGACGACCTCGATGTCGTGCTTCTCCTGCTTCTTCAGCTTCGGGGGCTCCGCGAGCTGGTAGACCACGCCGTCGATCCGCGCGCGGGAGTAGCCCTGCGTCTGCAGCTGGTTGAACAGGTCGACGAACTCGCCCTTGCGGGTGCGAACGACGGGAGCGAGCACCTGGAAGCGGGTGCCCTGCTCCATGTCGAGCACCTGGTCGACGATCTGCTGCGGCGTCTGCCGCGCGATCACCGAGCCGCACTCGGGACAGTGCGGCGTGCCGGCCCGCGCGTAGAGCAGTCGTAGGTAGTCGTAGACCTCGGTGATGGTGCCGACCGTCGAGCGCGGGTTGCGATTGGTCGACTTCTGATCGATCGACACCGCGGGCGACAGGCCCTCGATGAAGTCGACGTCGGGCTTGTCCATCTGCCCGAGGAACTGGCGCGCGTACGCCGAGAGCGACTCGACGTAGCGCCGCTGCCCCTCCGCGAAGATCGTGTCGAACGCGAGGCTGGACTTGCCGGAGCCCGAGAGCCCCGTGAACACGATCAGGCTGTCGCGCGGGAGGTCCACATCGATACCCCGCAGGTTGTGCTCGCGCGCGCCGCGCACGATCAAACGATCGACCACCGTGATCCCCTCATCAGACTCATTGCAGGCCCGCAGCGCGGGCCCTCGTCAATGCTAGGCAACCGCACTGACAAGTTTTCGCCGCACGGTAGCGTCGAGGCCGTGACCACCACGATCAAGCAGATTTCCGTCGGCGGTATGGACAACAACGTCTACCTGGTGAGTGATTCCTCCGGGCGCACGCTGCTCATCGACGCCGCCAATGAGGCCGAGAAGATCCTTGAGGTCGCGCGGGAGACCGGCGGCATCGAGCTGATCGTCACCACCCACCGCCACCTGGACCACTGGTACGCGCTGGCCGAGGTCCGCGAGGGTCTCGGCGTGCCCGCGGCGGCCGGCGTCAACGACGCCGAGGGCATCGACTCCCCCACCGACCGCACCCTCTCCGACGGCGAGGTGCTCGCCGTGGGCGATCTCACCTTCGACGTCATCGAGCTCGTCGGCCACACCCCGGGCTCGATCGCGCTCGCACTGCGCCCCGAGTTCGACGGTGCGCCCGTCCACCTGTTCACGGGCGACAGCCTGTTCCCGGGCGGCGTCGGCAAGACCGGCTCGCCCGAGGACTTCGCGAGCCTCTACACCGACGTGACCACCAAGCTGTTCGACCGCTTCGACGACGACACCGTCGTGCACCCCGGCCACGGCAAGGGCACCACTCTCGGCGCCGAACGCCCGCACCTCGCGGAGTGGCGCGAGCGGGGCTGGTAGTCGATCAGGGGTAGCCGCCCTCCGGCGGCACCATCTCGCCGCGCACACCCAGCAGCCGTACCGGGCGATCGTCGTCGAGGGCTCGGTACAGCGCCTCGGCGGTGTCGGCGATGCGCGCCGGGTCGAAGGTCGGCTCGGGGAGCTTGCGCACGCGGTTGACGGTGAAGAAGGGCGCGAATCTCACCTTCACGTGCACGCGCATGCACGGGCGGTCCTCCGCCCGCAGGTCCGCCACGACGGCACCCGCCAGCTCGTCCAACGCGCCGCGGACCTGCTCGGGTGTCACGAGATCCTCCTGGAAAGTCCGCTCGTGTCCGTGGGCGCGGGCGACCCACGGAGTCTCATCCACGCGGTCGGGACCCGCGCCGCGCCCCAACCCCAGCAGGTAAGGCCCCGTGCGCAATCCGAATTCCGCGACCAGGGCGGCCTCGTCCGCCGCAGCGAGATCCGCGACCGCGATGATGCCCAGTCCGACCATGCGCTGGGACAGGCGCGATCCGATCCCCCACAGCTCGCGCGTGGGCCGCTCGCCCATCACCGCGAGCCAGTTCTCGCTGGTGAGCCAGAAGACTCCGCGCGGCTTGCCGAGGTCGGTGGCGTTCTTCGCTCGCACGGTGGTGTCGCCGATCCCGATTGAGCAGTGCAGGCCGGTCGCGTCGAGGACCGCGCGCTGGATGGAAGCGGCCGCTGCGGCCGGGTCCTCCGTGTCCAGCCCTACGAAGGCCTCGTCCCAACCCAGGACCTGCACGGCCGCGCCAGGAAGGGCCCGCAGCGTGCCCATCACCTCGGCGGACACCTGTTCGTACGCCGGGAAGTCCACGGGGAGAAAGACGGCGTCGGGACATCGCTTGGCTGCGGTGCGCAGCGGCATGCCGGACCGGATGCCGAACGCACGGGCCTCGTACGACGCCGTCGACACCACGGCCCGTTCGGTCGGGTCGCCGCGTCCGCCGACGACCACGGCGAGGCCCGCCAGCTCGGGGCGACGCTGCATCTCGATCGCGGCCAGGAACTGGTCCATGTCGACGTGCAGCACCCACGGAGTCATACCTCCAGTGTGAGCCTCCAGCGGCCGGAGTCGCGGGTCGGCCGTCACGCACCGAACCGCTGCGCCACAATGAGCGTGTCACCGTCGTTTCCACGAACGATCGAGGAGACCCGCATGACCGCTCCCAGGATCTTGATCGCCGGCGCGAGCATCGCCGGCCCCGCGCTCGCTCTCTGGCTCGCGCGCTACGGCGCGGACGTCACCGTCGTCGAACGGGCTCCGGGCCTGCGGCCCGGTGGGCAGGCGGTGGACGCGCGCGGGGTGGCGCGGGAGGTGATCCGCCGGATGGGGCTCGACGAGGCCGTCCGCGCGGCGCGCACGGAGACCGCGGGCGCGCACTTCGTGGACGAGAACGGCACCGTCCTCCAGACCTTCGGCGCGGAGGACGACGGCGGCGACGGCTTCATCGCCGACATCGAGATCCTCCGCGGCGACCTGTCCGACGTGCTGCACGACGCCACCCGCGACCGAGTCGAGTACCTGTTCGGCGAGCGGATCGTCGTGCTGGCGCAGGACGCGGCCGGGGCCGACGTCACCCTCGCGAGCGGCACCGAGCGCCGATTCGACCTGGTGATCGGCGCCGACGGCCTGCACTCGTCGCTCCGCGCGCTCGCCTTCGGGCCGCACGAGCGGTACGTGAGGCACCTCGGGCACGCGATGGCCTTCTACACCGTGCCCAACGAGTTCGGGCTGGACCGCTGGCTGCTCGACTGCGTGGTCCCGGGCAGGTCGGCGGGCCTGCGCCCGATCCGCGACGCCACGCTCGGCATGGCCCTGTTCTCGTTCGCCGCCACCGAGGCGGAGCTCGCGGTCCGCGACGCCGACGCCCAGAAGGCGCTGCTCCGGGGCAAGATGGCCGGCCTCGGGTGGCTCACCCCGCGGATCCTCGCCCATGCCGACACCGCCGACGACTTCTACCTCGACGCCGTCGCGCAGGTCGTGATGGACGCCTGGTCGACGGGGCGCGTGGCGCTCCTGGGCGACGCGGCGTTCTGCTCGTCTCCGATGTCGGGGCAAGGCACCAGCCTCGCGCTGGTGGGCGCCTACGTGCTCGCGGGCGAGCTCGCCGCCGCGGACTGGCGACCGGAGCCGGCGTTCGCCGCGTACGAGCGTCTGCTGCGGCCGATGGTCGAGGCCAACCAACAGGTCGGACAGTGGAACGCCGCCAGCCGCACCGTCCCCGCCCCCGGCGAGCCACCCACCACTTCGCCCGAGGACTGGGACATGGCCGTGATCGAGCGCGCTATCAACGGCATCGACCTGCCCGACTACTGACCGTGGCCGGGTGGCGGCGGCGCCGAGCCCGCGGATCGTGGACAATGGACGGTCTGATTCATCGCCGCCGCACACGAGGAGTCCCGTGACCACCGACGCCGTCGATCCCCTGCTCGCCGAGGAGCAGGCCCACCTCGATCGCGTGTACGCCCGGATCGACGCCATGCGCACCACCGCGAACCGACGCCGGGCCGACAACCTGCAGGAGGTGGGCGAGAACCCGCAGGAGATCTCCGAGCGGGACTCGTACCACCAGCTCTACTCCGACGACATCGCGAAGTACGACGCCGCCGAGCAGAACCTCTACTTCGGCCGCCTCGACATGACCGGCGGAGACGCGGCCTCGCCCGACGCGGTGCGCCGCATTGGCCGGATCGGCGTCCTCGACGACGACGAGGACCTGAGCACCCTCCTGCTGGATTGGCGCGCGCCGCTCGCCCGCCCGTTCTACCTCGCCACGCCCGCCCAGCCGGAGGGCGTCGCGGTGCGCCGCCACGTGCGCACCCGCGGCCGCGACCTCACGGGGGTTGTCGCGGAGCGCCTCACGCTCACCGGTGAGGGGGGCGACGGTGCCGACGCCGGGCACGGCCTGGGCGCCAACGTGGCCGGGGAATCCGCTCTGGTGGACGCCCTGAACCGGGCCCGCACCGGGCACATGGCCGACATCGTGGAGACGATCCAGCGCGAGCAGGACGCGATCATCCGGTCCGAGCACCGCGGCGTCCTCGTGGTGCAGGGCGGTCCCGGCACCGGCAAGACGGCGGTCGCGCTGCACCGCGCCGCGTATCTGCTGTACACCTACCGGCAAAACCTCTCCCGGACCGGCGTGCTCATCGTGGGCCCCAACGAGACCTTCCTCAATTACATCAGCCAGGTGCTCCCCAGCCTCGGCGAGACCGGCGTCTTGCTGAGCACGATCGGCGACCTGTTTCCCCGCGTCCTCGCGACGCTGGACGACACGGCCGCGGCGGCCCGGCTCAAGGGTTCGACCGCCATGGTCGAGGTCGTCAAGCAGGCGGTCCGGGGCTGGCAGACGGCGCCCGACGAGCCGATCGTGCTGAAGTTCGACGGTTACCCACTGACGATCGACAAGAAGCTCGCCACCCGCGCCCGGGGCCGCGCCCGCTCGTCGCGACGCCCGCACAACACGGCCCGCGCGATCTTCCGGCAGTCCGCGCTCGACGCCCTGGCCGCGCAGCACGCAGCGACCATCGGCTCGTCGGTGGTGGACAACACGATGCTGCTCTCCCGCACCGATATCTCCGACATCCGCGACGAACTGGCTCAGGACCGGGAGGTCCTCGGCGCGCTCGATCAGCTGTGGCCGGCCCTGACGCCGCAGCGGGTGCTCACGGAGCTCCTGCGCGACGAGGACCGGCTCGCCGAGGCCGCGCCCGACCTCACGGACGCGGATCGCGCGGAGTTGCGTCGGGACGCGATCACGGGCGCCGACGGCAAGCCCGCGTTCTCCGCCGCCGACGCGCCATTGCTCGACGAGATCGCCGAGCTCCTGGGCGACGACGATCCTGACGCGGACGAGGCGGAGCGCCAGTGGCGGCAGCGTCTCGAGGAGGCGCAGGAGGCGCTCGACATCCTGACCGGTTCCGCGCCGCAGGATCTGGACGACGACTTCGACGCCGAGATCCTCATGGCCTACGACCTGATCGATGCGGAGCAGCTCGCGCAGCGGCAGACGGTGCGCGAGTTCAACTCCACCGCCGACCGCGCCCGCGACGACCGCACGTGGACGTTCGGGCACATCATCGTCGATGAGGCGCAGGAACTCTCGGCGATGGCCTGGCGAATGCTGATGCGGCGCAGCCCGAACCGGTGGATGACGCTGGTGGGCGATACCGCGCAGACCGGTGACGCTGCCGGGATGACCAGCTGGGGCGAGGCCCTGGATCCGTACGTCCCCGGGCGGTTCACGGTGGCCGAGCTGACGGTGAATTACCGCACGCCCGAGGAGATCATGGATCTCGCGGCCGGCGTGCTGGCCGAGATCGATCCCACGCTGTCACCGCCCGCGTCGGTGCGGGCGGGCGCGGAGCCCCCGCGCCTGGTGCGGGTCGACGGCGGACGGCCGCTCGTCGAGGCCGTGCGCGCGCAGCTGCCGCGCGACGAGGAGCGCCTGACGGCGGTGCTGGCACCATCGGGCCTGGTGGCCTCGCTGCGGCGCCTGACGGCGCCGAACGTGCGCGTGATGAGCGTCCGCGACGCGAAGGGCCTGGAGTTCGATCACGTGATCGTGGTGGAGCCGGGCCTGATCGTGGGCGAGCCCGCCGAGGTCGAGTTCGATCGGGGGCTGCGCGATCTGTACGTGGCCCTGACGCGAGCGACCCAGACGTTGACCGTGGTCACGTCCGGGTCGCTGCCGCGCGCACTGCGCGCCCTGGAGGCCTGACGACGGCCCTCAGGGGGTACTGCCTACGTGGTGTGGACGATGAGGATGTCCACGGAGGTCTTGCGGGCGGCGTCGGAGGGCACCGAGCCCAGCAGCCGGCCGGTGAGGGAGTTCATGCCCTTGTTGCCCACGACCAGCAGGGCCGGTTCAGGCAGCGACTTGACCAGGTCCAGCAGCGCGTCGACCGGCTGGCCCTTGATGGCCCGCTTCTCGACGTTCCGCGCACCGGCCGTGACCGCGCGCCCCTCGGCGGTGCGGAGCATGTCGTTGACGGGGTTCGCGCCCTGCAGCTGGTACGCGTCGGCGCCCAGGATGTCGGACGCTGCCGGATCGGCGCCCTCGCTCGGCAGGAAGGCGCACGCGATCACCAGCTTGCCGTCGCCGGTCAGCGCAGCGGCGCGCTCCACGGCGCGCAGCGACGACTCCGAGCCGTCGGTGCCGACGACGATCGTGCTGTAGCCACTCATCGAGTCTCCTCTTTCTCTACGTTTCTCCAGCGGAGGTCTGCCATGGGAACGCCCTAGCATTACTTCTCCGACACAATAGCCTCATCGTCCCCGGGAACAGGCCGTTTGCGGCGGGGAACACACCGGTTCAGCCGATGTCATCCGATTCGCCTGCCTTCGCAGGTCATTGCAAACCGGCGGCGTCCATGCCACGGAGTTCCTTCTTCAGGTCCGCGATCTCGTCCCGGATCCGGCCCGCCAGTTCGAACTGCAGCTCCCGCGCGGCATTCATCATCTGGTCCGTGAGTTCCGAGATCAGGTCCGCGAGCTCGGCCCGCGGCATCGACTTCACGTCCTCGCCCTCGTACATGCCGGCGCTCACCGCCGCCGCCGACCGGAGTTCCCCCTGTGCCCGGCGGCCGCGGGAGGCATTGCGGCCGGAGCCACCGATCGCCTGCTCCGTATCGTCCGCCTCCGTATACACCTGGTCGAGGATGTCGGCGATCTTCTTGCGCAAGGGCTTCGGATCGACGCCCATCTTCGTGTTGTAGGCGATCTGCTTCTCGCGGCGGCGGTCCGTCTCCTCGATCGCCACGCGCATCGACTCGGTCACCTTGTCGGCGTACATGTGCACCTCGCCGGAGACGTTGCGCGCCGCGCGGCCGATCGTCTGGATGAGCGAGGTGGTCGACCGGAGGAAGCCCTCCTTGTCGGCGTCGAGGATCGCCACGAGAGAGACCTCCGGCAGGTCGAGTCCCTCACGGAGCAGGTTGATGCCGACCAGCACGTCGTATTCGCCGAGACGCAGCTGCCGGAGCAGCTCCACCCGGCGCAGGGTGTCGATGTCGCTGTGCAGGTACCGGACCCGGATGCCCGCCTCCAGCAGGTAGTCGGTGAGGTCCTCCGCCATCTTCTTGGTGAGGGTGGTGACGAGGACGCGCTCGTCCCGCTCCGTGCGGTCGCGGATCTCGTGGATCAGGTCGTCGATCTGGCCCTTGGTCGGCTTGATCACCACCTGCGGGTCCACGAGCCCGGTCGGGCGGATCACCTGCTCGACGAACTCGCCGCCGGTCTGCCCCAATTCGTACTGGCCGGGCGTGGCCGACAGGTACACCGTCTGCCCGATGCGTCCGGCGAACTCCTCCCAGGTGAGCGGGCGGTTGTCGACCGCCGACGGGAGCCGGAAGCCGAAGTCCACGAGGTTGCGCTTGCGCGAGGCGTCGCCCTCGAACATCGCGCCGATCTGCGGGACGGTCACGTGCGACTCGTCGATCACCAGGAGGAAGTCCTCCGGGAAGTAGTCGATGAGGGTGGCGGGCGCCGAGCCCGCGGCGCGCCCGTCGATGTGCCGGCTGTAGTTCTCGATGCCAGAGCAGAAACCGACCTGCCGCATCATCTCCAGGTCGTACTGCGTGCGCATCCGCAACCGCTGGGCCTCGAGCAGCTTCCCCTGCCGCTCGAACTCCGCCAGCCGCTCCTCCAGCTCCGCCTCGATCCCCTCGATGGCACGGGCCATCCGCTCGGGGCCCGCGACGTAGTGCGTCGCCGGGAAGATCCGCAGGTCCTCGACCTGGCGCACGATGTCGCCGGTGAGCGGGTGCAGGTAGTACAGGGCCTCGATCTCGTCACCGAAGAACTCGATCCGGATCGCGAGCTCCTCGTAGGAGGGGATGATCTCGACGGTGTCCCCGCGCACCCGGAACGAGCCGCGGGTGAAGGCCATGTCGTTGCGGGTGTACTGCACGTCGACGAGCAGCCGCAGCAACGCATCCCGATCCACCTCCATACCCACCTCGAGCTGCACCGAACGGTCGAGGTAGCTCTGCGGGGTGCCGAGGCCGTAGATGCACGAGACGGACGCGACCACCACGACGTCCCGCCGCGACAGCAGCGACGACGTCGCGGAGTGCCGCAGCCGCTCGACGTCGTCGTTGATGGACGAGTCCTTCTCGATGTACGTATCGGACTGCGCGATGTACGCCTCGGGCTGGTAGTAGTCGTAGTACGAGACGAAGTACTCGACCGCGTTGTGTGGCAGCATCGCCCGCAGCTCGTTGGCGAGCTGCGCGGCCAGCGTCTTGTTCGGGGCCATGATGAGCGTGGGCCGCTGCACCTTCTCGATCAGCCAGGCCGTGGTGGCCGACTTACCGGTACCCGTGGCACCGAGGAGCACCACGTCCCGCTCGCCCGTCTTCAGTCTGCGTTCGAGGTCGGCGATGGCGGTGGGCTGATCGCCCGCCGGCTCGTACTCGCTGACCACCGTGAACTCCGCCGGGGCCCGCTCGATCTCCCCGATGGGCCGGTGCTCGGAGTGCGCCACCACCGGTTGTTCTGCCGCGAATGCCATGGCACCAGCCTAGGCCGACCCACCGACAAGTTTTCCGCGAGCGGACCGGCGCGGGCTCAGTCCCGGCGCGCGACGATGACGTCCCGCGTGATCGCCCGGTCCACCCGGTGCCGTAGGTCGTCGTATCCCGGCCCGTCGAGCACCGTCAGGCCGGCGGCCTCCAGGACCTCCGCGACCCGCGCCCGGGGCGCGACCCGCGTGTTCCACGCGAGCCCCATCGCGCCGCCGGTGCGGAGCCGTGTGGCCCAGCCGGGGAGGGCGGCGTTCAGCAGGTCGAGGGGGTCGCGCACCAGGCCCCGCGGGCCGCGGCTGCCGTGCTGCACCCCGTAGGGCAGGTCGCCGACCACCACGTCGACGGTGCCGGGCTTGATCAGCTGGGAGGTGAGCAGGGTATCGGCGGCGTAGCAGGTGAGCGTCTGCTTCTCCCCCGCCAGGTAGTCGGCCTTCTCGGCGGCGAAGGCGGCCTCGTACTTCTTGGCGATCACCGACTTCTCGCGGCGCACCGGGGTGGTCGCGGCGGCGTGCTTGAACCGGTGATCCTTGAGCCAGGTGGTGAAGAAGGAGCTGTAGAGCTCGAAGTCCTTGGTGTCCACGTCGATGCCCACCGCGTCGAGGCCGTACATGACGGCCTGGCTCAGCGTGGTGCCGCGCCCGCACACCGGGTCGAGCACGCGCAGCGTCCGGTCGAGCACGCCGTCGGGGCGCGCGGTCGACGCCGCGGTGATGTTGAGCACGAGCCGCGTGAACTGCTCGTTCGTCTTGCCCTGATACTTGAGGATCGTCAGCAGGTCGGACGGGTAGCGGTCGGGCGAGGGCACCGTCACGGGACGCAGCAGCTCGCCGTCGGCCTCGAAGAGCGCGTAGAACGCGGAGGTGAGGCCGAGGAAGGCGAGATCGCGCTCGGTCATCTCGTCGGCCTCGAAGCCGAGGTACTCGACGCCCGCGACGGTCGCGGTCTCGACGGGCCCGACCCGCCCGCCGAGCGCGGCCCGGCTGAGCACCGTCAGCTCGGCGCGCACCATGGACGCGGCGGCCTCCGCGTAGACGCGATTGGCGGCGGGGGCGGGTAGGAGCAGGTACTGGGGCACGACTGGAGATCGTACGTGGGGAGTCCGGACCGGCCGCCCCACGTGGGTCCCGGGGCGCGCAGCCACCCGGGAATCCCGGCGAGGCGTCGTATCGTGGACGAATGGACGCGGACGTGACCTTCGAGCTCACCGTCGACGGGGCGGCCGCGATCGGCGCGGTGGGCGGCGGCTGGCTGGACCTGACGGTGCTCGATGCGGCGGAGGATGCCGTGCCCGCCCTCCTCGACGCGGCGCGCGAGCGGGCGTCGGGGCTCGACGGGATCCTCGTCCGCACCTACGACGACGCGCTCGGCGCGCTGCTGCGGCGCCACGGCTTCCGGCCCTCCGGCGCGGTCGCCGGCCGGCCCCGGGGGCACACCGAGGTCACGCTGGTGCTGCGCCTCGCCGCCGATGCCGCGGTCGACGACGGCGCCGTGCACCCGCCCAAGCGCGAGGCCTTCGATCCGCCGGCGATGACCAACACCGACCCCAAGGGCTTCGTCCGCGAGGTCGAGGAGTTCCGGGAGACGCCCTTTGGGCTGTACGTCTTCCGGGGCGCGGACCACCCGAAGTTCGACGCGGTCGAGTCGTGGCTGCTCCCCGCGTTCGACCTGCGCGCGACGATCTTCCACTTCACGCCGGGCCACGAGCGCGATCAGCGCGTGTACCTCGACGTCGCCCGGGTCCACCGGGACGGGAACGTCTGGCACACCGAGGACTGGTACCTCGACCTCGTCGAGCACCCGGGCAGGCCGATCGAGCTGATCGACGTCGACGAGCTGCTCGCCGCCTCCGCGGCGGACCTGCTCAGCGCTGCGGACGCCGAGCGGGCACTGCATGCGGCCGTCCGCGCGGTCACCGGCACGGCGACGCACGGACACAGCGTGGACGCCTGGTTGGCCGCGGAGGGCGCGCCGATCACCTGGCGCTGACCGCTACCCGTCCCGCAGGCCGGGGATCCGCGATTCCAGGCCGTCGAGCAGCGCCTGCAGGCCCAGCTCGAAGCCGGCATCGGGATCGCCGGGCGCGCTGTAGTACTCGCCGACGACGGTGCCGACGCGGCCCGCGATCGGGTACTTCCCGGGCGGCATGAGCGCGGCGAGCTCCGGCCCGACGACCTCCCACCACTGCGCGTCGGTCATCGGCCGCGACGCGGCGCCGCGCGCCCCGGAACTGCGGGCGGCGCCCGCGGCGAAGCTCTCCAACAGCACGATCAGCCAGTCCCGCTCGAGGTCGCCGATCGGGAGGTCCTCGAGGAGCGCGAGCTGCGCCTCGTACTGCCCGATCTTCCCCGGCCCGAGCACGTCCCGCCACGAGGGCGCGTCGAGCAGCCACGTGTGCGCGAGGTACTCGTCGCGGCGCGCACCGACGGCCGCGACCAGGGAGGCGCGCAGCGTGGCGAGCCGCTCGACCGGCGGCTGCGCGAGCGCGACCGCGTCGACCATGAGCGCGACCAGCACGTCGCGGGTCGGCACGTAGGTGTACACGCTCATCGGCCCGACGCCGAGGCGCGCGGCGAGCGCCCGCATGGTCACCGCCGCGAGGCCCTCCGCGTCGGCGAGTTCGATCGCGGACGCGACCACCTCGTCGACCGTGAGGCGCTGCTTGGGCCCCTTGCGCCCCGGCGCCGGCTCCCCGGCCTCCGCCCGCCACAGCAGCCGGACCAGCGCGCGGCCCTCGTCCTCGGGATTCATCGCCATCTTTCTCCGTACTATGTACACTGTTCGAGTACTCCGTACAACGTACCCTATTCGACTCCAGCGAAGGACGCGCCCTGAGCCTCGAAGTCACGTACCTCCCCGACCTCCACCAGTTCGCCCTCTGGTCGTCTCACGACCTCGACGACCCCGCCCGCGCCACGGTTCTCCCGCTCGCCGTTCCGGTCGACGGTGCACTCGCCGTCGCGGACGTGCGCTGTGACGTCATAGACGTCACGGCCCTGCCCGGCGCCGCACGGCCGTCGGCCTCGCTCGCCGCATGGTCCGCGCGGGACCGGGGCGGGGACGCGCCGCTGCCGATCGCGGCCCACGCCGAGCCGGACCCGACCGGGACCGCCGTCACCTCCGCCGCCTACGCGACCACTGCCTTCGCCGACACCGTCGCGACGGCGGCGTCCCTCAAAGGCGTCCTCGAGGCGAAACCGCGGCCCTATCAGGCGGCCGGCGTGGCCTGGCTGCTCCGCGCACTGCACGATCACGGCGGGGCGCTGCTCGCCGACGAGATGGGTCTCGGCAAGACGCTGCAGGCGATCGCGGCCCTCACCCGGCTGGGCCCGGGGCCGCACCTCGTCGTGTGCCCCACCAGCCTCGCCACCAACTGGCGCCGCGAGATCGCCCGATTCGCGCCGGCCCTGCAGGACGAGGTCACCGTCGTCTCCTACGCCCGGCTCCGCCTCTCGGCGGCGGAGCTCGGCCGGACCCGGTGGAACGTCGTCGTCTTCGACGAGGCGCACGCGCTGAAGAACCCGCGGACCCAGGTCTCGCGAGCCGCGCGCGAGCTCGACGCCGAATTCCGCATCGCCCTCACCGGCACGCCGATCGAGAACTCACTCGACGACCTCTGGGCGATTCTGCGCGTGGTCGCGCCGCGGATGTTCCCGGCGAAGGCGGTCTTCCGGCGCCGGTTCACCCGGGCCGTGGAGTCCGGGGACGACGGTGCCCTGCGCCGCCTGCGTGCGGCCGTCGCGCCGGTGATGCTGGCCCGCACCAAGGATCGGGCGGCCGGGGCGCTGCCGCCGAAGATCGACAACCCGGTGCTGTGCGACCTCAGCGACGAGCAGGCCCGCCGTTACGACGCGTGCCTCGCCCGGGCCGCGGACGACGGCTTCGGCAGCGGGCTGGAGCGGCACGGCCGCCTGCTCGCGGTGCTCACCGCGCTCAAGCAGATCTGCAACCACCCGGGCCTGGTCGACGGTGCCGAGCCCTCCTGGGAGCCGGGCCGGTCCGGCAAGCTGGACGTGGCGATGGAGATCCTCGAGGCGAACGTCGCCGCGCACCGGCCGAGCCTGGTGTTCACGCAGTACCGGGAGACGGGCGAGTTGCTCGCCGCGGCGGCCTCGTCGCTGCTGGGCCGCCCCGTCCCGTTCTTCCACGGCGGGATGCCGGTCGCCGAGCGGTCCGCGATCGCCGACGCCTTCCAGGCGGGCACCGGCCCGGAGGTCCTGGTGATGAGCCTCAAGGCGGGCGGCACCGGCCTCACCCTCACCCGCGCGAGCGAGGTCCTGCATTACGACCGCTGGTGGAACCCGGCGGTCGAGGCACAGGCCACGGACCGCGCCCACCGCATCGGGCAGAGCCGTCCGGTCACCGTCACCACCCTGACGACGGCGACCACGATCGAGGAGCACATCGACGAGATGCACCACCGCAAGGCGCTTCTCGGGGTGCACGCCGACGACGGGTCGATCGTGACCGAACTCGCCTCGCTCGACGACGAGCGCCTGATGGACGCGCTGCGCCGGAACCGGGAGAACTGAGATGGCCACCAACCCGTTCGGATTCACGACCTGGGGCGCCGACCTCGTCCGCATCGCCGAGCCGACCACCGCGAGCACCCCGAACACGCACGCCCCGCGGGCTCGGAGGCTCGCCCGCAACGGCGGCGTCACGATGCAGTTCGACGGTGGCCGGGTCACCGCGCTCGTGCACAGCGGAGCGAGCGCGTCCGCGGCGCACCTCGAGTTCGCCGCGATGGCGCCGGCGGTCGCGACGGCGCTACGGGAGGAGCTGGGCTCCCGCACCGAGCCCGACGACGCGATCCACGCGGCGCTGATCGCGCGCGGGCTCCGGCCCGGACCGGTCCTCGACGCCGCCGACTGCTCGTGCAAGGCGCGCAGCACGATGTGCGTGCATGTGCTCGCCGCGGTGTACGCGGTCGCGACGCTCGTCGACCACGAGCCCGTGACCGCGCTGACCATCCAGGCGCACGGCAGCTCGGCGCCCGCGGCCGACGCCGAGGACGACCGGCCGGCGCCACGGTGGACGCCGCTGGCCGCGCTGCACGCGCGCGACTACTACATCAGCGGATGACCGCGGGCGTTAGGACAGGTCCCGGAAGGCCAGCGCGAAGCCGACGATCGCCATGACGCCGGCGACCGCATAGCCGATGATCGACCACCAACCGAGGTGGTAGTAGGCAGTCACCGCGACGACGGCCATACCTGCGAACACCAACGCCATGCCGTACAAGGGCGGGCGCGAGGCGTACCGATTCCGGACGCGTGCCCATCGAGACGGACGGTCCTCGGCCGGCTCGACCGGTACATTGGCGACGACGGGGAACTCGCCGGTGTACCCCTCGCGCAGGCGCGCCTCCTCCAGTACCCGGCCGCGGACCAGGTACCAACCGCCGATGAGTAGCGGAACGATCACCACGAGGCTGGCGACCGTCCAGGTACCGATCGGCCGGTCGAAGCCCATGAGCACCAGAACCGCGAACAGGAACGCGAGGGTGACGTAGGAAGACCACGGCGCCAGAGGCATGCGGAAGCTCGGCCGGGTCATCCGGCCGGCATCGGCCTCGGACTTGAGCTTCATCTGACAGAGGACGATCGTGGCCCACGAGGAGAGGATCCCGAGCGCGGAGACATTGAGGACGATCTCGAACGCCTGTCCGGGGTTGAAGGCGTTCAGCACTACACCGAACAGGCAGATCACCGCCGTGAGCATGATGCCGCCGTAAGGCACTCCCTGCTTGGACATCACCCCGGTGAACTTCGGACCGCTGCCGTTCATCGCCATAGAACGCAGGATCCGCCCAGTGGAGTACAGGCCGGCGTTGAGGCTGGAGAACGCCGCCGTCAGCACGACGACGTTCATGAGGTCGCCGGCTCCGTCGAAGCCGAGCTTCGAGAAGAACGTGACGAACGGGCTCTCCTTACCGGAGTAATCCGTGTACGGCAGCAGCAGAGCCAGGAGGACCACCGAACCGACGTAGAAGATCGCGATGCGCGCGATCACCGAGTTGATCGCGCGGGGCATCACCTTCTCAGGGTTCTCCGTCTCGCCGGCGGCGGTACCCACGAGCTCGACGGCCGCATAGGCGAAGACCACGCCCGACGTGACGACGACCAAAGGCAGCGCCCCGACCGGGAACCATCCGCCGTGGTTCGTCACCATCCCCAGCCCGGTGCTTGCGCCCTGGATCTCGTACCGTCCAGCGAGGAAGACCGTACCGATCACGAGGAAGGCGACGAGCGCGACGACCTTGATCAGGGCGGCCCAGAACTCCATCTCGCCGAACAGCTTGACGGAGACCAGGTTGACCGACAGGACGATCACCAGCGCGATCAGGGCCAGGAGCCACTGCGGAACAGGATCGAAAGCCTTCCAGTAGTGGAAGTAGGTGGCGATCGCGGTGGTGTCGACAATCGCCGTCATGGCCCAGTTCAGGAAGTACATCCAGCCGGCAACGAACGCCGCCTTCTCCCCGTAGAACTCACGGGCGTACGAGACGAACGATCCCGACGACGGGCGATGCAGGACAAGCTCGCCCATCGCCCGGAGGATGAGGAAGACGAACACGCCGCACACCGCGTACACGAGGAACAGGCCGGGCCCCGCGTCGTGGAGGCGGCCGCCGGCACCGAGGAACAGGCCGGTGCCGATGGCGCCGCCGATAGCGATCATCTGCAGCTGGCGCGGCTTGATGCCCTTGTTGTAGCCCTCGTCCTCGCGGGTCAATCCCGCTGGGGGATGTCGGTCGTCGATGGACCGTGTCTCCGACACTTGCGGACCTCGTCTCGTTCGCCCAACGCGCTGCCCCTGTGGCAGCGGTGACCACCAGTGTGTTCCCGAACCGATGGCGTCGCAGAACGTTTCGGCGATACGTGCCGAATGAACGAATTATGTGATCGTTAATCCTGACGGGGGGTGATACGCACCGTCACCGCGCGCCCCGGGTCGGAGCCCGCGAACTCCCCCCGCCCCGTCGGAGCGAAACCCGCCGCCGCGAGCTTCTCCACGACCACATCCACGGTCACGCCGTCGGCGAGCACGACGACGGCCTCGGCGCCGTCGGCCGTGACCGAGGAGGCGTCCGCGCCGAGGGCGACCCACAGCCGCCCGGCGAGCCGCTCGTCGTAGGCCGGGTCGACGATCCGCGGGGCGTCGGCGGCCGGGCGGTGCGCGACGACGTTGGCGGCGTACGGCGCGATGCGGTCTGCCCACAGCGCCCGGACAGCGGCGCGCGTCGCGTCCTCGGTGCCGGTGTTCTCCAGCCAGACGTCTGCGACGGCGCGACGCTGCTCGTCGGTCGCCTGGGCGGCGATACGGGCGCGGGCATCGCCCTCTGCCATGCCGCGCGAGCCCACGAGCCGGTGGACCCGCTCCTCCGCGTCGACCCAGACGATGATCACGAGGTGGAACATCGGCGCCACCTTGTTCTCCACGAGCAGCGGGATGTCCTGCACGATCACGGCGTCGGGGCCGGCCGCCTCGATCAGCTCCGCGGACCGCGCACCCACGAGCGGGTGCGTGATCGCGTTGAGCTTGGCGCGGGACTCGTCGTCGGAGAAGGCGATGGCGGCGAGCGCAGGTCGGTCGAGGCTGCCGTCCGCGGCCAGGATGCCCTCGCCGAAGGCCTTGGCGAGGGCAGCGAGACCGGGAGTCCCCGGTTCAACGACCTCGCGAGCGATCTTGTCGCCGTCGACGATCACGGCGCCAAGGGCGGCGAGCTCCTTCGCCACCGTCGACTTGCCCGCACCGATGCCGCCCGTCAGTCCGATTCGCAACATGCGCTCAGACTAGTGAGTGGTGCCGACCCCGGTGACGCCCGATACCTCGTCGGGCGTGTGCTCGAGGATGCCGCGGCGCAGTTCCTTGCCGGTGGGGACATCGATCGCGACGATCGACTTGGCCGACGGGTCGGTGACGTAGGCGGTGGATCCCAGGGTGAAGACCGCGGGGCGCGGCTCCTGCCAGTTCGCGTCCTCGGTCCACGGCGCCGCGGCCTTGACCTCGCGGACCGTGGCACCCGTGTTCGGGTCGAGGACGCGGAGCACGCCGTCGGTGCCGAGGACGAGCGCCTCGCCGAACTGGCCCCGCGCGAGGGAGCGGAAGCTGTAGGAGGCAGGCAGGTCGACGAGCTTCACCGCGCCGGTGCGGGTGTCGATGAGGCTAACCCGGGTGGGCCGCTCAGGCTTCGCCGCCTTATCCACCTTGTAGTCGCCGAGCACCACGGCATGCGCCTCGGTGGCGGCGACGTTGCCGGTCCGCGCGTAGCCGGGCGTGGGCGCAGCGGTCTTCACGATGTCGTTGCCGCGCACCACGAGCACGCCGTCCTCGCAGCCGAAGAGCACGACGCCACCCTCGGCGGCACCCTCACCGTGCACGCCCGGGCACTGCTCGTTGCGGGCGATCTCCTTCCGGCCCTTGTCGAGGATCGCGACGCCGGTACGGGCCTTCTCGTCGCCGAGCGTGATGAGCATCGAGCCGTCCGCCCGCTCGACGGCGACGCCGTGGTGCGGCTTCGGGGCGGTGTACGTCGCGCGAGGTGCGTCCGGGACACCCACCGCGCCCGAGGCGATCGACGTGACGACGCCGGTGCCGTCGGAGAAGAACACGGTACGGCCGTCATGGCGGACTACGTGGCCGGGCTCGGGTGCCTGGATCGTGATGTCGGTGCGACGAGGCGCAGCGGTGTAGAAGTGCTGATGGTCGCCGTGGGGCACGGACCAGGAGCCGAGGTCCAGTAGGCGGAAGCCGTCGCCCTCGGAGAGCACGGCGTGGCGGCCGTCGCCGGCGGGGTTGACCCGGAGGTAGCCCTCGCCGGGGAAGTCCGCGACGCGCTCGAACGTGGCGGCGTCGACGATCTGCACCCCACCCTCGTAGGTGATGGCGAGGCGCGGCGTCGCGCGGCGCTGTTCGGTCGCGCCCCCAGGCGCGTCGGCGTCCGAGCCTGCGGAGCTGGACGGGGATGCCGATTCGGTTGCGGCGTCACTGCATCCGGCAGCAAGCAGAACGACGAGGAGGAAGGGGACGGCCTTGCGGAAGCGGGGAGACATGCGGAGAAGTGTCTCGGCTGATGAAAATCATTGTCAAAGCTCCCCATGGCGATACGTGCATGCCTCGCCGGAGACGGGGAACGCCCCGCACCCTGTGAGGGATGCGGGGCGTTCGGCGTCGATGCGGATCAGGCGTTGCCCGACAGCTTCTCGCGGAGAGCAGCGAGCTGCGCATCGCTGGCCAGCGAACCGCCGGTGCTCTGCGGGGCCTCGTTGCCGCCACGGTCGTTCGAGGACGACTCGCTCGAGTAGTTCGCGCCACCCGCGGCCGGACCACCGGCAGCAGCCTCGGCGGCCTCGTCGGCCGCGAACTTCTCCATCTGCGCGGTGTGCATCTTGTGGCGACGCTCCGCCTCGGCGTAGCGACCCTCCCACTCCTCGCGCTGCTTGTCGAAGCCCTCGAGCCACTCGTTGGTCTCGGGGTCGAAGCCCTCGGGGAAGATGTACTCGCCGTTCTCGTCGTAGCTGTCGGCCATGCCGTACTTCGACGGGTCGAACTCCTCCGCGTAGTCCTCGTTGGCCTGCTTGAGGCTCAGCGAGATGCGACGACGCTCGAGGTCGATGTCGATGACGCGCACCATGGCGTCGTCGCCGACCGAGACGACCTGGTCCGGGACCTCGACGTGGCGCTCGGCCAGCTCCGAGATGTGGACGAGGCCCTCGATGCCCTCCTCGACGCGGACGAACGCGCCGAACGGAACGAGCTTGGTGACCTTGCCGGGCACGATCTGGCCGATGGCGTGAGTCCGGGCGAACTGACGCCACGGATCCTCCTGGGTCGCCTTGAGCGACAGCGAGACGCGCTCGCGGTCCAGGTCGACGTCGAGGACCTCGACGGTGACCTCGTCGCCCACGGTGACCACCTCGGACGGGTGATCGATGTGCTTCCAGGACAGCTCCGAGACGTGCACCAGGCCGTCGACGCCGCCCAGGTCCACGAAGGCACCGAAGTTGACGATCGAGGACACGACGCCCTTGCGGACCTGGCCCTTCTGCAGCTGGTGCAGGAACTCGCTGCGGACCTCGGACTGGGTCTGCTCGAGCCACGCACGGCGCGACAGGACCACGTTGTTGCGGTTCTTGTCGAGCTCGATGATCTTCGCCTCGATCTCCTTGCCGATGTACGGCTGGAGGTCGCGCACACGACGCATCTCGACCAGCGAGGCCGGGAGGAAGCCGCGGAGGCCGATGTCCAGGATGAGACCACCCTTGACCACCTCGATGACGGTGCCCTTGACGGCCTCGTCCTTCTCCTTGAGCTCCTCGATCGTGCCCCAAGCGCGCTCGTACTGCGCGCGCTTCTTGGACAGGATCAGGCGGCCTTCCTTGTCCTCCTTGGTGAGGACGAGAGCCTCGACGGCATCGCCGACGTTGACGACCTCGGACGGGTCTACGTCGTGCTTGATGCTCAGCTCACGGGAGGGGATGACACCCTCGGTCTTGTAACCGATGTCGAGCAGGACCTCGTCACGGTCGACCTTGACGATGGTGCCCTCGACGATGTCGCCATCGTTGAAGTACTTGATCGTGGCGTCGATCGCGGCGAGGAAATCCTCCGCGGTGCCGATGTCGTTGACGGCGACCTGCGGGGACGTAACGGTGGTGGTGGGCATTGGGTAAGTTGCTCCGGACAGGGTGCTAGTAGTGTGGGTCTAAATCGCGCACGCATGGGCACACGCGTGGTACAGGCTACTCCCCTGCCCGCTAGCTGGGCAAACCGCCCTCGTCGCACCCGATGCCGAGAGGTTCACTCCCGTGTCTCACCGCCCCAAACCGGACATGCGCCGCGACAGCGCGGGCTCCGAGGCCACGAACCGCTCTTGGTGGGACTCCGACGCGGAGGCCTACCATGCGGAGCACGCCGCCTTTCTCGGCGTGGACACCGCCGACGGCGAGTTCGTCTGGTGCCCGGAGAGCCTCCGCGAGTCCGACGCCGGACTGCTCGGCACCGTCGGGCCCGGAACCGTGGCGGTGGAGATAGGCTGCGGCAGCGCCCCCTGCGCCCGCTGGCTCGCTGCGCGGGGCGCGACGGTGGTCGGGATCGACATCTCGGCCGGCATGCTCCGCCGCGGGCTCCCCCACGTGCGCAATGGGAACCCCCTTCTGGTCCAGGCCGGGGCGGAGAACCTCCCCGTCGCCGACGGTGCCGCCGACGTCGCCTGTTCGGCCTTCGGCGCGATCCCCTTCGTCGCGGATTCGGCGCGCGTGATGACGGAGGCGTACCGCGTGCTGCGCCCCGGCGGCCGGTTCGTCTTCTCCGTCAACCATCCGATGCGGTGGATGTTCCTCGACGATCCTGGGCCGGAGGGCCTCGTCGCGACCCTGTCGTACTTCGATAGGTCACCGTATGTGGAGACGGACGACGCCGGGACGCCGACGTATGTCGAGCACCATCGCACGGTGGGCGACCGGATCCGGGAGATCGTCAGCGCCGGCCTGCGGGTGGTGGACGTGATCGAGCCGGAGTGGCCCGAGGGCTTCACCCAGGAGTGGGGGCAGTGGAGTCCGCTGCGCGGAGCGCTCTTTCCGGGGACGGCGATCTTCGTCTGCGATAAGCCCCAATAGTCGCTTGTGTGGGCCCGTGCCCGTTCTCCAGCGGACTCACAGGTACTTCACGCCCCGCGTTCACCGGCGGCGTGTCTGCTCACTGAGGGCGACCCGAATGCGGCCGCCCGTTCCGAGGAGAAGCGCATGAATCGAATCACCCGAACCCGGCTGGCCGCGGCGACCGCCGCGATGGCGGCACTGTCCGGCGCGGCCCTGCTGGCACCCGGCGCCGCCAACGCCGCGCCGGTCTCGCCGACGGCACCCGTCCCCGGCACCCAGTGCAACGTCGGCCAGGTCGAGCGCGCCACCGCGAAGGTCGCGCCGGAGTTCTGGCGGCACATCAGCACCAACGCCAAGGCAAAGGACCGGTTCGAGCAGATGCTCGTGAAGACCCCCGAGCAGCGCAAGGCAGCTCGAGACGCGGCGAAGAAGGCCCACGACGCCCGTAAGGCGGAATGGCAGAAGACGCACCCCGGGCAGACGAAGCCGGCCCACCCGAAGGCGCGCGACGGCAAGACGAAGCCCACGAAGGCCCAGGTGGAGCAGAAGATCACGGCGATCAAGGCGACCTGCACCACCAGCTAGTACAGGGGTTTCGATCGGGCGGCACCGGGTTGTTCTTGCCCGGCGCCGTCCTTTCGTCGTTCCTGCCGAACCGGTACTCTCGCTGGGCAGTCGTCACCGCCCCGAACAGGAGACAGTCATGAACCGGATCCGCATCGCCGCCGCGGTCGCAGCCCTCGCGGGAGCCCTCGCTGTGGTCCCCGCCGTCGCCTCCGCCGCGCCGACCGACAAGGTCCCCGGCACCAAGTGCACCGTCGCGCAGGTCGAGCGCGCGACGCAGGTCATCGCCCCCGAGGCGATCGCGGTCATGGACGCCACCCCGGGCGGCCGCGACCAGGCGACCGAGCTCCTCACCGCCAAGCCCGAGGATCGCCAGGCGATCATCGAGCGGCTGACCAAGGACAACCCTGCGGCAGCCGCCTACTACAGGGCCAACCGCACCGACATCGACGCGAAGATCGCCAAGGTCATCGCAACCTGCGACAAGTACTGATCCCCATCTCGACAACGCCACCGAAAGGCACTCCCGCATGACCTTCCGCCGCACCGCCGCCACCGCCGCCGTCCTCGGCGCGATCGCATTGGCCGGCGCGCCACTCGCCGCCGCAGCTCCAACGCCGAAGCCCGCGCCCAAGCCGAACGCCGCGTCGGCGCGCGCCGTGCCGGGCACCTCGTGCACGGTGGGCCAGCTCCGCGCCGCGATCGACCGCTCGTCGCCGGGCCTGGCCAAGCGCCTCGAGGATGCCGCGGGCGGCCCGCAGGAGTTCGCGGACATCGCTGCCTCGGACGGGCTGACCCGCCAGCTCCGCGTGGCGGCCCTCGCCTTCCGCGGCACCGGCGCGGCCATGAGTCTGGCCGGCGAGCAGGCGAACGTTCAGCGCGCCGTCGCCGACGCCTACCGCACCTGCGGCTCCGCGAAGGCCAAGTAGTCCATCGGCGGTCAGCCCTCGTCGAGGGCTGACCGCAGCGTCGCCTCGACCGCTGCGATCGCCTTGCCCGATGCCTGTTCTGGCGAGCGGTTCGCCACTCGGCGGTCGAGATCCGGCATCAAGAGCGCCGGCGGCACATCCAGCGCCGCTGCCAGCCTGTACACGGTGGACATGTGCGGGTCCGAGACCCCGTCGTTCGAGCTCACGTTGCGCTCGATGTTCGAGATCTGATTCCGGTGCAGCCCCGCCGACTCGGCGAGCTTCTCCTGCGACAGCCCACGTGACTTGCGCAGCGTCACCAAACGGCGCGCCAGCGAGTCGCCGTAGGTGTCCCACTCGATCTTCCGCGCCTTCATCGGATATACGGTGTCCGATGCTCCCCCGATTGTCTGCCCCATAGGTTATGCAATATCAAACTTCGGAGCGAAAGTCCAGCTCCCGGGCGTTTTCAGGTGACCGCGTACTCGGGCAGTAGCGCGACCACCTCGGCGAGATGTCCAACGGTGCGCGCCGCCCCGGCCCGTAGGAGCGCGCAGTCGCCGAACTCGCCAGTCGTGACCCCGATGAACGGGCACCCGGCCGAGCGGGCCGCCGCCGCATCCTCCACGTGGTCGCCGAGGTAGGCGCGAACGTTCCCGAATCGACGGAGCGCGTCACCCTTCCGCTCCCCGAAGTGCCCGCCGACCACTGCCATGACGTCGAGGCCAGCCTCCGCCACGGCCCGCTCGGCGGCCGCCTGCTGCTTCGCCGACACAACGACGGACGCACCTCCCGCCGCCCGAATTGCCGCGAGGAGCTCCTCCGCGCCCGGCAGGACGGGGACCGGCGTCGTCGAATCGGTGTCGTAGTGCTGCCGGTAGCGCTGCAGGAAGCGGTCCGCGTCGACCCCCGGCACCACCTCGCGCGCCACGTCGTCGATCGGCACCCCCATGTGCGGCAGGAGCAACGCGTCGTCGACCGCGTGCCCGAGATCCGCGAAGGCGCGCTGAGCCGCCGTGAGGATGCGCTGCCGCGAGTCGATCAGCGTGAGGTCCAGGTCGAAGCCGATGGTGAACACAGCGAGCCACGCTACGCTCCGGCGTCCTGCCGGGCACCGGCACACATGATCCGGCGATCAGCCCCGAGTCCAGCGCGTCGGGGAAGGCGAGCTCGTCGCCGTGCCGGGTGTGCCGCACGCCCTACGACCGAGCCAGCGCGCCGCCACCGGCGCGGGCTGGCCGAGGAGGTGGAAGGCTTCGCGGACGCGGGGCACGGTCAGTGCGCCTCGGTGAACCGGTGACGGTACGAGGTCGGCGTGGTCGAGTAGCGCCGAACGAAGTTCTGCCGGAAGGTCACAGCGCTGGCGAAGCCGCTGGCGCGCGCTATCCGGTCGATGCTCCAGGTGGTGTTCTCTAGCAGGCGCCGGGACTCGTCCAGGCGGCGGCTGAGGACCCACTTGGCGGGGCTCACGCCTACGCTCTCCTGGAACCTGCGCGCGAAGTTCCGCGGGCTCATGTTCACCCGCGCCGCGAGGTCGTCGACCGTGAGCGGGGCATCGAGGTTCGCCAGCGCCCAGGTCGTCGCGATCCCGATGGGCCCCTCACCCGCGGCGGGCACCGGGCGGTCGATGTACTGGGCCTGGTCGCCATCGCGGTGCGGCGCGATCACCAGGTATCGGGCCAGTGCCGTCGCCGCGGTCGATCCGAGCCTCGTCCGCACCACGTGGAGACAGGCGTCCAGTGCCGAGGCGGTGCCTGCCGAGGTGAGGACGTCGCCGTGATCCACGTAGAGGCCCTCCGCCCGCACGGTGACCGCCGGGTACCGCTGCGCGAGTTCGGCCTCCGAGGCCCAGTGGGTGGTCGCGGTGCGGCCGTCGAGGATGCCCGAGGCGACGACCGGGAAGGCACCGAGGCACAGGCCGGCGATCATCGCGCCGCGGGCGTGCGCGGCGCGGATCTCCTCGACGAGGTCCGCGCCGGGCTCCGGTAAGTCGTTCGGCCACGAAGGGAAGACGAGGAGGTCGGCCCCGCGCGCCGCCGCCCGGTCCACGGTGGTGATGGTGACGCCGTCGAGCCCGCGGACGGTGCCTCCTCCGGCGCTCCAAATGCCGGTGTCCCAGTCGGAGGCGAGCCCGAGGCGGCCGACCTCGCCGACGGCGATCAGGGGTGTGGAGAGATGGAACATCGAAATGCCGTCGAAGGCGTGAACAGCGATCTGCACTGCGTTTGTCCTGATTCCATCGAAGATCAGTAATTCTGCCACTCACGCTACCCCGCCGAGCGGCGCGAGTATGGATCTCAAGCGGAACAGCACCACCCGCCCACGCATCCGATCCCTATGCACAGGAGCAGATCCCATGACCACACCCCGCCGCGCCCTCGTCGTCGTCGACGTCCAGAACGAGTACTTCGACGAGGACCGCCCGCTGGCAGTGGCTTACCCTCCCAGCGTCGAATCGCTCAAGCGGATCCTCGCCGCGATGGACGCCGCGCAGGAAGCCGGTGTTCCGATCGTGACCGTCGCGCACGTCTGGCCCGAGGGAGCTCCCGTTTTCGCCGAGGGATCCGAGGGCGCACGCCTGCACCCGGATGTCGCCGCGCGCAGTGACGCGGTCGCGACGCACGTCGTGAAGCAGCGCTCGAGCGTGCTCACCTCCGAGGGCCTGCCGGAGTGGCTGCGCGACAACGCTATCGACACGCTGACTCTCGTCGGCTACATGACCAACAACTGCGTCCTGGCCAGCGCCGCCGCAGCCGAGCCCGAGGGCCTCGCCGTCGAGGTGCTTTCGGACGCCACCGGTGCGATCCACCTGTCCAACGCCGCCGGAAGCGCCTCCGCACAGCAGATCCACGAAACGCTCATGGTGCTGCTCCACTCGAACTGGGCGGCGGTCGCCGACACCGAGACCTGGCTCGCCGCAGTCGCGGCGGGGAGCCCGCTAGAGACGGGCGACCTCGGCTCCTCGGCCGTGCAGGGCCGCGCCGAGAACTGATCGATAGATCCGTGGGGGCGGCGCGCCGGCCACCCCCACGGGTCACCAGGAACGCATCCCGCACATCCACCAGTCGCCGCCCAGCGACACCGGATCGGTGCAGCCCATCCCATACATGTCGCGCCCCTCCGGGCTACCCGACGGGCTGTGGATGAACCCGCCCGCATCGTCCGGGATTCCCGTCCATTGCGGGAAGAAGCGCGCGCCGTCGCTCCACTGCGAGGCGAATCCGCGTTCGGTGAGAAACCGCAGGTGCATGGGCAACCTGCCGTAGTAGCCGGTGCCGATCTCGACGGTGAGGGCGTGCTCGTACAGCACACGATGCGAGGCGAACCACGTACGCGGAGACATCCACCACCACGCGCCGACCACGACGGTGATCAGTGTCATCACCGGTACCACGATGAGCACACCGAGCAGGCCGCCCCGCCCACGGCCGGCGAAGCCCGCGATAACCATGCCGAAGCCTGCAACGAAGCAGATCCACATCGTCGGTACGACGACGAGGTCGAGGATCCACAGGTTGAGCCTGAAGTACGAGTGGGCCATCGAGACCGTCCACAGGACCAGCCCCGTGAGGATGGCCCCTCGGCCGAGCTTCATCCGCCGGGGCTCGGCATATACGTATTCAGGTTGGTGCATGAAGACATGCTATTAGTGCGCGGCATCGTCCCAGCTGCGGCCGTAGCCGACGGAGACCTCCAGCGGGACGGACAGCTCCGCGGCGTTGCCCATCGTGTCGCGCACCAGGGCCTCCAGCTGATCCCGCTCCCCCGCGGCCACCTCGAGCACGAGCTCGTCGTGCACCTGGAGCAGCATGCGCGAGGTCAGACCGGCGGCGGCGATCTTCTCCTGCAGGCGGATCATCGCGACCTTGATGATGTCCGCGGCGCTGCCCTGAATGGGCGCGTTGAGCGCCATCCGCTCGGCGGCCTCGCGGCGCATCCGGTTGGTCGACGTGAGATCCGGCAGGTACCGGCGACGGCCGTAGATGGTCTCCGTGTACTCGTTGCGCGTGGCCTCCGTGACCACGTCCTGGAGGTAGTCGCGCACCCCGCCGAAGCGGGCGAAGTACGCCTCCATCTGGTCCTTCGCCTCGTCGCGCGAGATCTTCAACTGCGCGGCGAGGCCGAAGGCCGAGAGCCCGTAGGCGAGGCCGTACGACATCGCCTTGACGCGGCGACGCATGTCGGGCGTGACCTCGTCGATCGGGACGCCGAAAGCCTTGGAGCCGACGAAGTTGTGCAGGTCCTCACCAGTATTGAAGGCCTCGATGAGGCCCTCGTCGCCGGAGAGGTGCGCCATGATCCGCATCTCGATCTGGCTGTAGTCGGCCGTCATCAGCGTCTCGTAACCCTCGCCCGCGACGAAGGCGTGCCGGATCTGCCGGCCGGCCTCGGTGCGCACCGGGATGTTCTGCAGGTTGGGGTCGGTCGACGAGAGCCGGCCGGTGGCCGCCACGGTCTGGTTGAACGTTGAGTGGATCCGCCCGTCCGAGGCGACCGTCTTGAGCAGGCCCTCGACGGTGACCTTGAGCCGCGTCGCGTCTCGGTGCTCCAGCAGGTACTGCAGGAACGGATGCGGCTCCTTCTCGTAGAGCGCCTCGAGCGCCGCCGCGTCGGTGGTGTAGCCGGTCTTGGTCTTCTTCGTCTTCGGCAGGCCCAGCTTCTCGAACAGGATCACCTGCAGCTGCTTGGGCGAACCGAGGTTGATCTGTTCCCCGATCTCCTCGAAGGCCGAGGCCTCCGCGGCGCGGATCCGCTCGCTGAACTCGCTGTGCAACGACTCGAGGTGCTCCGTGTCGACCGCGATGCCGGTGGATTCCATGACGTCCAGCACGCGGAGCAGCGGCAGTTCCATCTCCGCGAGCAGCGGTCGCGACTCGATGTTGTCCAGCTCGCCGTCGAGCGCGTCCGCCAGGTCGGCGACGGCACGGGCCCGCAGGATCGCCTGCTGCGCCTTCTCTCCCGCCGAGTCGTCCGGATCGTCGAGGAGCGAGAGCTGTGAGTCGTCGCCTGCGGCCTCGACGCGCAGCTCGCGGTGCAGGTACCGGACTGAAAGATCGTCGAGGTTGAAGGTGCGCTGGCCGGGGCGCACCAGGTACGCGGCGATCGCGGTATCCGACGTGAGGCCGCCGAGCGTCCAGCCGCGGCTGGACAGCGCGTGCATGGCCCACTTGGCCTCGTGCACCGCCTTGGGCTGCGCCTCGTCGGCCAGCCAGGCGCCGAGCGCGGCCTCGTCGTCCGGGGTCAGCGAGGAGAGCTCGATGTAGCCGCCCTCGCCGTCGGGAGCCGCAACCACGACGGCCTCCGCGTCACCGTCGACCACGACCTCCGGGCCGATGACGCCGAGCCCGGACCGCGCACCCGAGGCGCCGTGCTCCGCGAGCCACTCGGCGACGGTGCCCGCCGCGACGATGCCGCCGGAGATCTCGAAGCCCTCGTCGGCCTCCGGCTCTGTGCTGGCGAGCTCGGTGAAGATCCGCTCACGGAGCACCCGGAACTCGAGGTCGTCGAAGAGCTGGTGGATGGCCTCGCGGTTCCAGGGTTGCAGCGCCAGGTCCTCAGGCGCGTAGGGCAGCGTCATGTCCCGCACCATCTCGGTGATCTGCCGGTTGAGCTGCACCGTCGCGAGGTTCTCGCGCAGCGAGTCGCCGACCTTGCCCTTGACCTTGTCGACGTTCGTGACCAGGCCCTCGAGGTTCCCATACTCGCGGATCCACTTGGCGGCCGTCTTCTCGCCGACGCCCGGGATGCCGGGCAGGTTGTCCGACGGGTCGCCCCGCAGCGCGGCGTAGTCCGGGTACTGCGCCGGGGTGAGTCCGTACTTGGCCTCCACCTCCTCGGGCGTGAACCGGGTGAGGTCCGAGACGCCCTTGCGCGGGTAGAGGACAGTGACGTCGTCGTTCACCAGCTGCAGCGCATCGCGGTCGCCGGTGACGATGAGGACCTTGAACCCCTGCTCCTGGGCCCGGGTGGTCATCGTGGCGATGATGTCGTCCGCCTCGAAGCCCTCCTGCGCCATGGTGGGGATGCCCATGGCGCCGAGGACGTCCTTCACCACGTCCACCTGACCGCGGAAGTCGTCCGGAGCGGAGCTGCGCTGCGCCTTGTACTCGGGGAACATCTCGGCACGGAAGGTCTGCCGGGAGACGTCGAAGGCCGCGGCGACGTAGCCGGGCGCCTCCTCCTTGAGCAGCTTGATCAGCATCGACGTGAAGCCGTACACCGCGTTGGTCGGCTGCCCCGACTTGGTGCGGAAGCGGCCACCGTCGAGCGGGAGAGCGAAGAAGGCGCGGAACGCCATCGAGTGCCCGTCGATCAGCAGCATCGTGGGCTTGGTCGAGGAGTTCGCTGAAGTCACACCGGCAGTCTAGTGATCGCCCCCGACAGCTTCCGTCAGGTCGCTGTGGGCGGCAGCTGGGGCCGCACGACGACCGTGTCGGCGATGCGTCGCTCCAGGTCGGCGACGTCCGCGGTCGCGGACTCGACCGCCGGGGCCTTCTCCGCCTCGGGCAGCGCGGCGATGGTCACGAGCCGGTCGTCGAGTTCCTGGGCGGCGACGGTGAGCGTGACCTGTGCGTCCAGTTGCGCCGCGGACAGCACGCCAGCGGGCTGATCGAAGGCGCGCAACGCCTTCCGGATGCGGCGGTGCAAGCGCGCCTCGGGGACGTGCGAGCCGGACCAGGACAGCGGGGCGCGCGACGGGAAGGGCATGGCGGCCTCGGCCTGCTGCTGCCGGCGACTGTTGCGCACGAGCGCGACCGCGAAGCCGGTGGCCGCGAGCACGGCCAGCACGACGACCGCGAGCACCGCAACGATGATCCACGACATGACGTTCCTCCTCGCCGCCGCGGCGGCTACCCGCCGCGGGCCTGCATGTACAGGTACACCGCCAGCCCGACCAGCAGCAACCCGAGGGTGACGGCGAAGGCGATCTTGATCGCGCTCCACGGTCGCTGACCTTGCACTTCGCCGGTCACGCCGTTGACGAAGACCTGGAAGGGCCTGCCTCCGAAGGTGACGGTGAGCAGCCACACCGGCATCAGCAGGTAGAGGAAGTCGATCGACTGGTACATCGGGGTCATCCGGCTGATCCGCTGCTCGTCGCCGCCGATGTCACGGCGCACCGTGTTCTCGACGATGCTCTCGATCCGCGGCCGCGCCTGCGCCTCGAAGACCTGCGCCGCGTCACCGTCGTAGGTGCGCGCCAGGTGACCCGCCACGAACTCCGGCGTGTAGGTGACGGACTGTTCGGTGGGCCAGGGCTCGAGGTCACGGACGCGGTCGGAGTCAAGCCCCGTGTTGGCGGACTCGGCGAGCTGCCGGATGCTGTCGTGCACCCGCCCGCTCGCCGGATACCAATCGGTGTAGGTCTCGATGTTGCCGTCACGGTCGCGCCGTGTCCGTCGCTCGCCTCGTGCCCCCGAGTAGTCGGTGGTCACCTCGGCGTCGTAGCTGTAGTACGAGAGGTAGACGCTGGTGAACGAGCCGAGCACGCGGTACTTCTTGAACTCGCGCGGCGCGAACCATCGGCTGTCGACCCAGGATTCGATGTTCTGCCGCGCCTGGTCCTCTCCGACCCGCAGCGGCAGGATGCCGTCGACCGGGAGCCGCGCGGGCGCGACCTGCACGTCGGTGCGCTGGATCGGGGTGTTGCAGTACGGGCACCGCACGGCTGTGAGGGTGCCGCTGAACAGCGTGTGGCCGCCGCAGTTCTGGCACACCACTTCGTGGTCGACGACGGGCACCTGCTCCGACGACGCGGCACGTGCGTAGAGCGCGTTCATGGTGGGCCCCAGCGGATGCGGTACCAGGGACTTGCTCGTGTCGAGCAGCACCGGGTAGGTGCTGCCGCAGCTCGGCGAGCGCAGCTTCCCGATCGCGGGGTCGTAGACGAGGGCGTCGCCACAGTTGCCGCACGGGTAGGTACGAGTCTGCTCTGTCACCTGCAGCATCTCGCGATCGTTCGCCGACGGTACGCCCGGCACGAGCTGGTGGGGTCGTGCCGGCTCGGGTTCGACGGGGCGCGGCGGGCGCGGCGGTCCCGTGGGATCCGGGCGCTGCTGTTCGGGTTGCCACCCGGGGCTACCTGGCAGCGGGGGCGGCGTCGTCATGGCTACGACCGAGGCGGCAGCGGCGGCGTCTGCCCGAACAGGGACGCCAGGGCGGGCACCTGCCCGGCCGGGGTCCAGCCGGTCAGCGCGGGCGTCCAGACGAGGGTCTGCGGGGTGAGGTTCAGGGTGCGCAGTTGTTCGATCGGGAAGGGCCCGGCGGACTGCCCATTCTGCTCGACGTGGAAGACCTGCGCGGTCGGCAGCGGCGGCGGGCCGGGTTGCGCCGCACCGGGGCCCGGTTGCGCGCCCTGAGCCGGGACCTGCTGGTTCTGGAAGTTCTGGGCGAATTGCTGCCCCATGGCCATGCCCATGCCCGCGCCGAGGAAGTCGCTGGCCCCGCCGCCGCCCTCGTTGGTGGCGGCGCCGAGCATCGCGTCGGCGGCGCGGCCCTGCTGGAACCGGTTCATATCGCCGACGTTGCCGTAGTAGCCCTTCTCCTCCAACCCGCGCGCGACGCCGCGGGTCATGGCCTGCGTGATCTCGTCGGGGAGGGAGATGTTGAGCTCGATGGCCTCGCACGCCAGTCCGTACTGCTGGTTGATCTTCGACTGCACGTAATCCTGCAGTTTCGCGGCGAGTTCCCGCTGCCGGGCCTGCAGGTCGATCGCGCCCACCCCGGTCTCGATGAGCATCTCGGAGAAGGCCGTGGTGATGGTGCGGCGGAGCAGCTCGGCGATCTCGTCCGAGTCGACGTTGGAATCGGTGCCGATGACCTGCCGCAGGAAAGTGGGCGAGTCGACCACCCGCACGACACAGAGCCCGTTGGCGCGCACCTGGACCATGCCGAAGTCCTGGTCCCGGATGGTGATCGGGTTCGCGGTGCCCCACCGCAGGTCGGTGATGGGGCGGGTGTTGACGAAGTAGACCTCGCTGCGGAACGGGCTCTTGAAGCCGTGCGGCCACCCCTGCAGCGTGGACATGACGGGCATGTTCTCGGAGACCAGCTGGTAGTTGCCGGGGCCGTACCGGTCGGCGAGCTGTCCGCGGTAGACGAACAGTGCCTCTTGGCCCTCACGGACGATGAGCTGCGCACCGTTCTTGATCTCGTTGTTGTAGCGCGGGAACCGCCACGCCATCGTCGAGCGGTTGTCCTCCAGCCACTCGATGATGTCGACGAGTTCGCCCCGGACCCGGTCCATGATGCCCATCAGCGCTGCCACCCCTGTCGTCGTTGCCGTTCGGATTCCACGATAGCCACGCGCCTTGGCATCAGCTGAGCGCTCGCTGATGCCGGTTCGGATCGGGGCGATCTTGATCCGGCGTGTCGAACGCTTCGCCTCACATTCCCGTGGGCGACGTCATACGCTGCATCCGGCCCCGACGACGGGGATCACCACGAGAAAGGCGCTCCAGATGGCAGGCAAGTTCGAGGTGTACGAGGACAACGCCGGCAAGTTCCGGTTCCGGCTCAAGGCCGGCAACGGAGAGGTCGTGGCCTCGGGCCAGGCCTACGCATCGCGCAAGGGCGCCCACGACGGTGCGGCCGCGGTCGCGCGTGCCGCCGAGGGCGCGAAGGTGGTCGACGTCGACAAGGAGTGAGCCGCTGACCTGCGGCGCTTGACCTTGACATCGTGACAGGGTCTGGAATCGAGCCACCGACGATTCAAGGAGGTGGCCACCATGGCCCGGACCCTGCTCGATCATCAGAACGCCTCGATCCGCCTGCGCGCGGCCCTCGACGCCGGGACTTCCCCCGGGAGCGTCGACGCCGCGGCGCTCGTTGCGCGCTGCGCGGTCGAGCCTGACTTCTTCGTCCGCGACATGCTCACCTGGGCCCTGACCCGGCTGCCCGCCGCGGCGACGTTCCCGCTGCTCCGCGCCGAGCTCGCCTCCCCGGTCGCGCAGGCCCGGAGCCAGGCGCTGCACTCGCTGTCGAAGATCGGCGGCGCCGAGTCCGCGGCCGCGTTCGGTGAGGTCCTGGCCCTCGCGGGCGACGCCGACGACGAGGTCGCGAAGGCGGCATGGCGCACGGCCGGGGCGCTGGCTCCGGACGCCGAAGCCCGACGGTCCGCCGCCCGCGCTCTGGTCGGACAGTTAGGTCGCGGCGGTGCGGAGACCCGCCGGAGCCTGAGCCGGGCGATCATCGCGTTCGGCGACGAGGGCGTCGCCGAGCTCCGAGACGCACCCACGGCGACGGGCGCCGCACGGGAGCACGTGGCGCAGACCCTGCAGCTGCTCGAGGACCCGGATTCCGGGTTCGCAGGCTCGGTGCACGAGGCGCAACGGGTGGCGGCCCTCGGCCGACCGGAGTGACCGACGGGACGGACGGGACGGACGGACGATGCAGATCGGCGAGGTGGCGCGGCGCTCCGGCGTCAGCGCGCGGATGCTCCGGCACTACGACGCGCTAGGACTCGTCCGGCCGTCCCAGCGGTCGTCGTCGGGGTACCGGGAGTACTCCGACGACGACATCCGCCGGATCTTCCACGTCGAGAGCCTCCGTTCACTGGGGCTGTCGCTCAAGGAGATCGGCCGCGCGCTCGACGACCCTTCGTTCGCGCCGGATCACCTGGTGGCCGACATGATCGCGCGGAGCCGGGAGCGCATCCGGCTGGAGACCGAGCTGCTGGAGCGGTTGCGCCAGGTCGCGGCCACCGGGCCTACCGGCTGGGAGCAGGTCCTCGACGTCGTGGGCCTGCTCTCCCGGCTCGACAGCGCCGCTCCCGCCGCGCGGCAGCGCGCCGCGCTCACGAGCGCGGGCCGGGCTCCCACCGACGCGCTGGCCGAGGCCCTGCTCAAGGAGGAGAGCACCAATGTGGCGGGCGCCCTGCGCTGGGCACTGGCGCAGGCCGGCGGCGAGGACCTCACTCCCCTTGTCGACGCGCTCGATTCCCCCGATCCGGCCGTGCGGCACCGCGCCGTCCTGGCTCTCGCCGAGGTCCCCGGTCAGGACGGGGCACTGCGATCCGTGCTCGACCACGACGATGGTGCGGTGCGCGTGGTCGCCGCCGTCGCCCTCGGTGGGCGCGGCGATGCCACGGCCGCGCCGCAGTTGCTGCGCATGGTGTGGGAGGGCGAGAAGGACGTCGACGCCGCGGAGTCGCTCGGGGCGATCGCGGCCGCGGATCCCGCCGGGGAGACGATCAGCGCTGAACTCGCGGCGCTCGCCCGGGATTCGGGCGACTACCCGGTGCGCCAGCGAGTGGTGCAGGCCCTCGCGGAGATCCCCACGGCCGGCGCGGTGGAGGCGCTGCGCGAACTCGCCGCCGACGCCGACGCGCGGATCGCGGGCACCGCCGCGTTCATCCTGCGGCGGACGGCTCGCTGACGAACTCCCAGTGCTCGCCCGCGGGGCCGAGGACCAGAAGGTCGTAGCGCCCGCCCGGTGCGGGAACCACCAGTTCGTGCTCGCCGAGCACGTCGGCGTGCAGCGGCACGGAATCCGGTGCGTGGTAGGGGAAGAGCGTGAAGTGCGCGGATCGCGTCCCCGCGTTGGACAGGCGGACGCGGACACCGTCGGGCCCGGGGGCCGCGGTGGCCCCGGGGACGTAGGGCACGGGCCGCGCGTGGCGCTCGCCCGGCTCTTGGCCGGGTCGCCGCCCGACGGCGGGCGCGTGCGGCTTCCAGCGCGGACTGAGCGAGCCCACCGACCGCGGACGCGACCGCGCCGGAAGCGCCTGCGGTGCAAGGAAGTCGAAGGCGCTGGTGAGATCGCCGCAGACGGTGCGCCGCCAGCCGGAGATCGCCGGCACGGAGATGCCGAGCCAACGCTCGAGGAAGCGCAGCGTGGAAGTGTGGTCGAAGGTCTCCGAGGCGACGTACCCGCCGACCGTCCACGGCGAGACGATCGTCATGGGCACGCGGTCACCGAGCCCGAGCGGTAGGTCGCCGACCCATTCGTCGCGTCGGTCGCGGGGCGGACGAGGCGGCGGGACGTGGTCGAAGTAGCCATCGTTCTCGTCGTAGAGCAGGAACAGCGCCGTCTTCCGCCACACCTCGGGGTTGCGCCCGAGGGCGTCGAGGATGCGGTGCACCAGGTTCGCCGAGGCGCGCGGCGAGGAGCCGCTGGGGTGCTCCGATTCCCGCTCGGAGGCCACGACGTAGCTGACCGTCGGCAGGCTACCGGCGGCAATGTCGGCGGCGATCCGGTCAGTGAGGGTGCCGGTGGCTGCGCGGCGCAGGCCGCGGAAGAACAGGGCACGATCCTCGGCGCCCAGGGTCCGGGCTCGGGCGTCCACCTCGCCTGATCGACGGTCCGCCTCCTCGGCGGGCAGCCGCCGGAGGCCCTGGTAGAAGTCGTCGATCTCCGTGCCGAAGTCGGCGAAGACGGCCTTCGACACGGCCTTGAAGCGGCGGAAGAACTCGATGTTGTTGTCCGTGAAGTTGTCCCACTCCTGGTACACCTGCCAGGAGACGCCCGCGCGCTGCAGGATCTCGCCGATGCACGGCCAGTCGTAGCCCGGGTGACCGCGGTCGTATGCGGTGTTCTCGACGGCGCGCTCCCCTGTTCCCGGCTCGTAGCCGGTGGTGCCGGAGAAGAAGAAGTTGCGGTTCGGCGATGTCGACGTCGGCGAGCTGCAGTAGTAGTGGTCGCAGATCGTGAAGGCGTCGGCGAGCGCGTAGTGGAACGGGATGTCCGTGCGGTCGTAATAGGCCATCGTCGAGTCGGTCTTCGCGGTGATCCAGCCGTCGTGCCAGCCGTCCGCAAGCGCTGCGTGACCGCCCTTCCAGGTGTGATCGAGCGCGTCGATGTTCTCGGCGTCCATGCGCTGACGGTCGGCAGCGCCCCGAACGGGGAAGGGCGGCACCGTCAACCCCGAGCGGGTGGGTTGGAGGAAGACGTCGTGCCCGGTGCGCAGGCGGATCGCGGCGGGGTCGGCGAAGCCGCGTACGCCGCGGAGCGCGCCGTAGTAGTGGTCGAAGGAGCGGTTCTCCTGCATCAGGAAGATCACGTGCTCCAAGCCGTCGAGCCCGCCCGGCGGGGCGGGCTGCGCCAGCGCTTCGCTCAGCGACGACGGGAGCTGGCCCATGCCCGCGACGATACCGCCCGCGAGGGCTCCCCTGAGGAACGTGCGCCGATTCGCAATGCTCACGACCTCACGCTGACCGATCCGGTTGAATCGGTGGTGGCGCCGCCCTGAACGGACGACGACGGTTCAGCGCCGATAGCGGACTGCGAAGCCCTCACACAGCGCGTCGATACCGGAGTGGAGCAATGGCATGGCCGCGCACAGGTCCGGCCGTTCGACCGCGACGAGCTCCCTGAGCAGCGGAAACTCCTCGACAAGGGGGTTGCGCGAGAGGTCGGCGACGAAGCCCGCGCCCTCGAGCGAGGAGCCCGGAGCGAGCAGATGGGGGCCAACGGCGCCGATGCCCGCGCCCTGCACGTGGTTCCAGACGTGGAGCGTGAGCTCGGCGGATTCGGCGACCGTCCTGGTGAGGTGCGTGAAGGCCTCGACGAGCCAGTGGAAGCACGAGACCGCCGACGGCGCCATGGCAGCGCGCGGCATCGAGTGCGCCAGCAGCACCCACGGATGATGCAGATAGAGGCGCATGTCCGCCTCCGCGGCGACGTGCGTGCGCATGCGCCAATCCGGATCGCCGATCAGGTCCGGCGGGTACAGATACTCCGCGCCCACGGCTGCCGCCATATCGCGGACCAGAGTGTCCTTGTCGGGCACATGGCGGTACAGCGACATCGCGCCCGCGCCGAGCGCGTCGGCGACGCGGCGCATGGAGACCTTCTCCAGGCCGCCCTCGTCCGCGAGACGGACCGCCTCGGCCACAATGGCCTCGCGGGTCAGAGTGGTCTCGGACACCAGCGCCCTTTCTCCGTTGACCGGGATCGACGATGCTGCGTACAGTGTACCCAGTCTTCTTGCGTACGCCGTACGCGCTTGCCGAAATGTCCTGAGGAGTTCTCGTGTCCACCACCCCGCGCCGCGCTTGGGCCGGTCTCGCCGCGCTGCTCCTGCCGGTGTTCCTGGTCTCGATGGACGCGTCGGTGCTGTACCTGGCGATGCCCCACCTCAGCGCCGCGCTGAACCCGACGTCGGCCGAGCAACTGTGGATTCTGGACATCTACCCGTTCATGCTGGCGGGACTGCTCATCACGATGGGCAACCTCGGCGACCGCTGGGGACGCCGCCGCCTCATGACCTGGGGTGCCGGGCTGTTCGGCGTCGCCTCGGTGATCGCCGCATTCGCACCGACCCCGGCCCTGCTCATCGCCGCTCGCGCCCTCATGGGCGTCGGCGGCGCGACCCTGCTGCCGGCCAGCCTCGCGCTGATCGCCAACATCTTCCGCGCCCCGAAGGCCCGCGGCATCGCGATCGGCGTATGGACCGCAGCGTTCTCGTTCGGCATGGCCGTCGGACCGGTCATCGGCGGCGTGCTGCTACACCACTTCTGGTGGGGCTCGGTCTTCCTCATCAACGCGCCGGTCTTCCTCGCGTTCCTCGTGGCCGGCCCGTTGCTGATCCCCGAGTTCCGCAGTGATTCGGCGGCGCGCTTCGACCTGGTGGGCGTCGCGCTGTCGATGGCGGCGATCTTCCCGCTCGTGTACGCGGTGAAGGCGGCGGCCGGGCACGGCATCGACGGAACCACGCTAGCGGTCGGGACCGCCGGTGCGGTCATGCTCGTCGCATTCATCGGGCAGCAGCGCCGCACGCCCCATCCGCTGATCCCGTTCGACCTGTTCCGCAACCGGTACTTCGCGATGGCGATCGCGGGCACCATCCTGGCGATCTCGACGCTGAGCTCGATGTCCTACCTCACGGGCATCTACCTGCAGTCTGTGGTCGGCTTCGACGTGCTCGCGGCGGCCCTGTTGGGCCTGCCCGCGGCGGCGGTCGTCGCCTACTTCTCGATGCGGGCACCGTGGATCGAGCAGTACCTCGGACGACGCGGCACCTTCGTGACCTCGCTGCTGTTCTCGGCCGTGGGTCAGCTGCTGCTCGTCGGGCTCGGGACCGACGGTACCGCCTGGCTGTACGTGCTCGGGACGGTGGTCGCAGGGGTGGGCTACGGCACGCTGTTCACCTTCGTCTCGTCGGTGGCGCTCGCCGCGGCGCCGCCGGAGCGGGCCGGACAGGCCTCGTCGATGTCGGAGATGAGCTTCGAGCTCGGCACCGCCACGGGGCTCGCGGTGCTCGGCTCGGTCGCGACGGCCGTCTTCACCCGGCACGACGGGATGTCGCGCACGCTCGGCGACACCCTGTCGCGCGCGGACGGGATCGCGGGGCCGGACGGTGCCGCGCTCGCTGACGCCGCCCGCTCGGCCTGGGTCGACGCGGTCACCACGACCGTCGGCGTCTCGAGCCTGATCCTGGTCGCGACGGCGGTCGCCGCCTTCGTCGTGATGCGCGACCGGACGCCGGAGTCTCAGCCGGTGGGGCGCTCAGCGGCAGGAGCCGCGGAGACTATCTTCGTGGAATGACCCGTTCCCCCATTGAACTCGGTTCGCCCGCTGCGCTCTGGTCGACCACCGCGGTATGGGCGGCCCTGCAGGCCGCAGTCTTCCGAGAGCCGGGCCTCGGCCCGATAGCGGATGGGATCGCGCACCTGGAGGACGGCGGCGGATCCTGGTTCGACCTGGCCCCGCTTCCCGACGGTCGCGCGTCGATCGTCGGTTTCGACCGCGGCGTGGGCGACATCGACCTGCAGGGCCGCGACGATCTGATCGCCGCCGGCGCACCGGCGTGGTGGTTCGTCGCGCCGGACCCCGACATCGGCCACGCGAACTTCGCCTACGGCTACGACGGGGCCGCCTGGACCGTCGTCGGTCACGTCGACGGCCTGACGGTCGACGAACACTACGTCGATAGCGCGTCATGGATCCTGGATTATGCGCAGGAGAGCTACGACGCCGGGGCCGACGACGGTGACGACGAGTACTCGGGCGAGGAGGCCGATGCGCAGGCCGCCATCGACGCCGGTGAGTACATGGACGCGGCGCTCCTGCGGAAGCTATTGCCGGGCGACCATGTCGACGTGGCCCTCGGGGCAGTGACGGCAGCCCTTTACCGGAGGTGACCGGCGGGTCAGCGCGGGGTCAACCGGAAGACCGGGATCACGCGCCCCTGCGCGGCCTGCTCGTACTCGGCGAAGCCGCTCGACCGCGCGACGAACCGGGCCCACGCCTCGTCGCGCGCGGCACCGGTCAACTCCGTCGCGGTGACCTGCGCAGTAGAGACGCCGCCCTCGTCGTTCGGGTACTCGATCTCGATGTCCGGGTGGGCTTTGAGGTTGTGGTACCAGGCGGGGTTCTTCGGCGATCCGCCGGCGGACGCGGGCAGCAGCCAGCCCTCGTCGTCGTGGATGGCGGCCAGCGGGTTGACCCGCGGCTCGCCGGATTTGGCGCCCGTGCTGTGGACGAGCGCGAGTGCCCGCCCGAAGCCCATGGCGGTCACGGTGCCGTTGTTGGCGCGGAACTCGTCGATGATGCCCTGATTGAAGTCGCTCACGGCTTCATCATGCGCCCGTACCCGCGCCATCGCCACCGAGGGCTCGCCCGTGCTGTCGCTCATCGGACCATGATGCGCGCCAGTAGAGTCGAATGTCGTGCAACCACTCGATGCGTGGCGCGAGACCCTCGACCGCTGGGACCTCACTCCCGACGGTGCCCCCATCGCCACGCCCGGCAGCGACCTGCTCCCCGTGCGATGGAAGGGCCGGCCCGCGATGCTGAAGCGGGCCAACACTCCCGAGGAGCGGGCCGGCACCGCGGTCCTGCGCTGGTGGGGAGGCGACGGGGCCGCGGAGGTCTTCGCGCACGCGAGCGACACCGTGCTGATGGAGCGCGCAACGGGCACCGGCGACCTCATGGCGATGGCACTGGACGGCCAGGACGACGAGGCCACCCGGATCCTGTGCGGCACCGTCGCGCACCTACACCGGCGGCGCCCCGGGGGCCCCGCGACCGAGCTCGTCCCCCTGCGGGAATGGTTCGCCTCGCTCGCGGCGGTCCGCGATGAGGCCCCTCGGTACGCCCGGTCCTGGGAGGCGGCGGAGGCCCTCCTCGCGGACCCGCGCGACGAGGTGGTCCTGCACGGCGACGTGCACCACGACAACGTCCTCGACTTCGGCGACCGGGGCTGGCTGGCCATCGACCCCAAGTGCGTCGCCGGCGAGCGCAGCTACGACTACGCGAACCTGTTGACCAACCCCGATCTGCCGACCGCGGCGGACCCCGCCCGGTTCGCCCGACAGCTCAACGTGATCGTCGCCGAGTCCGGCCTGCCGCGTGAGCGCCTGCTCCAATGGGTACTCGCCTTCGCGGGGCTGTCGGCCGCGTGGTTCGACGAGGACGACGAGACCGAGGAGCGGGACCGGGACTTCGCGGTCGCCGATCTCGCCGCCGCGCACCTCGCGGGGGCGACGTCGTGACCGGCCTCCCGGTCGTCTTGTTGCACGGCTGGCCCGTCACCGACCTGCATTGGCAACACCTGGCCCCGCAGCTGAGGGACGCCGGGTTCGAACCCCTCGCGATCACGCTGCCCGGCCTCGGCTCCGGCGACGACGGAACGGGGGAATTCCGGAAGAGTGCGCTTGCGGCGCGGGTACATGATCGGCTCGCCGCGGACGGGATCGCGCGGTGCGCGGTGATCGGCCACGACTGGGGCGGGACGGTCGCGGTCCACCTGGCGGCCGTGGCGCCCGAGACCGTCTCCGCGCTCGTCGTCGAGGAGGAGATCCTGCCCGGGATCGACGTGGCGGTCCCGTCGCCGGGCAGCGAGCACTATCCGGACTGGCACGGCGCGTTCAACCGCGCGCCGGGGCTCGCCGAGAGCCTCGTCCCCAGGCGGGAGGACGCGTTCTACGGCGCCTTCCTGCAGCAGAGCGCCGGACCCGCCGGACTCGATCCTGCGGTCCTGGGCGCGTACGTCGACGCCTACCGCCCCACCGAGGTCCACGTCGCGGGGCTCGCGCACTACCGCACCCGCGCGGCCGATCTCGCCGATACGGCGGAGCTACGCGCGGCCCCGATCCGCACCCCCGTCCTGGCGATCGGCGGACGGTACGCAATGGGGACGGCCGTCGCGGAGGGCCTGCTCCCGGTGGCGTCCGACGTCCGCGGCGCAGTGCTGGAGGAATCGGGCCACTACCCGGCGGAGCAGGAGCCCGAGCGGACCGCCGAGACCGTCATCGATTTCCTGCGGCGGCACGGGGATCGGTGACGGACCCGGCGGTGTCGATCACCTCGTCGAGCACCTCCCGCGCCCGCTGCAGGTCGCGGATGCCCTCGTCGATCCGGGCGCGTTCCGCGCGCAGGGTGGCGGCGAGCCAGGGCGTGGCCGTCTCGTTCGGCGATCCGTCCTCGTCGTGGATGCACGGCAGGAGCTGGGCGATCACGCCGCTGGCGAGGCCGGCGGCGAACAACTCCTGGATGCGCACCACCCGGTCGACGGCCCGCTCGGGATAGACGCGCTGCCCGGCCGCTGTCCGCGTCGACGCGAGCAGGCCCTTCTCCTCGTAGTACCGCAGCGAGCGCACGCTCACCCCGGTGCGCTCCGCGAGTTCGCCGATCCGCATCGCTTGCCCCTCACATCGGTGTCAGGTTCTAGCGTACGGACATGTCACTCCTCACGCCGTACCGCAGCCGGACCCTCGTCCTCCCGAATCGCATCGTCATGGCGCCGATGACGCGCCTGCGCTCCGAGCCCGACGGCTCCCCGACCGCCGATGTCGCCGACTACTACCGCCAGCGTGCCGGCGCGGGCCTGATCGTCACCGAAGGCATGTGGCCCCATTCGTCCGGGCAGAGCGAGGCCCGGGTGCCCGGGCTCGCGACGGACCGTCACGAGCGCGCGTGGGCCCGGGTCGTCGACGCCGTGCACGCCGAGGGCGGCCGGATCGTCGCGCAACTCATGCACGGCGGGCGCAAGGGCCACCCCGACGCTCGGATCGACGGTTCGGTGCCCGCGGGACCGTCGGCGGTGCCCGACGGCGACGTGCTGCACCTGCTCGACGGTTCCAAGGCTGCCTGGCCCCGGCCCGCAACGATGTCGATCGCCGAGATCGAGGCCACGGTCGAGCATTACGCTGCCTCCGCGCGGCGGGCTACGGCGGCAGGCTTCGACGGGGTGGAGCTGCACGGCGCCAACAGCTACCTGATCCACCAGTTCCTCGCGGACAACACGAACCTGCGCGACGACCGCTACGGTGAGTCGGCCGCGAACCGGATGCGCTTCGCGCTCGAGGTGGTCGACGCGGTGTCCGACGCCGTCGGCGCCGAGCGCACGGCCATCCGGCTCTCGCCCGGAAACCCGCAGTTCTCCATGATCGAGCGCGATCCCGCTGAGCTGTACCGCGGCCTCGTCGACGAGCTGAACCGCCGCGGCCTGATGTACCTGCACCTCACCGACAACGACGACTACCCCGCGCTGGCTGACCTCCGACCGCGCTTCGACGGCACCGTCATCGCGAACGTGGGCGAGAACCGTGCTCCTACGTCGGCGCCCGCCGCCGAGCGGGCCCTGGCCGACGGTGCCGACCTGGTCTCCTTCGGCCGCGCGTTCATCGCGAACCCCGACCTGGTGGAACGGATCCGCCGAGCCCTGCCGTTGTCGGCGATCCGCGAGGACGTGCTCTACGGCTGCACCGCCGAGGGCTACTCCGACTACCCGTGCGCCGCCGTCTCAGCCCGCGGGGATCGGTAGCGGCGCGGGCGCGGTGCCGGCGCCGAAGGGGCTGCCGCCCAGCTTCTCCCGGCCGTGCGGAGTGAACCAGTTCTGCAGGTCCGGCCCCTTCGGTACGATGCCCGACGGGTTGATGTCGCGGTGCACCTCGTAGTAGTGCCGCTTGATGTGGTCGAAGTGCGTGGAATCGCCGAAGCCCGGCGTCTGGAACAGGTCCCGCGCGTAGGCCCACAGCACCGGCATCTCGCTGAGCTTCGACCGGTTGCACTTGAAGTGACCGTGGTAGACCGGATCGAACCGGGCCAGCGTGGTGAACAGCCGCACATCAGCCTCCGTGATGGTGTCGCCCACCAGGTACCGCTGCGTGGCGAGGCGCTCGGAGAGCCAGTCGAGCCGGGAGAAGAGCTGGTCGTACGCAGCGACGTAGGACTCCTGCGAGCCGGCGAAGCCGCAGCGGTAGACGCCGTTGTTGACGTCGCGGTAGACCAGCTTGTTCACCTCGTCGATCTCCCCGCGCAGATCCTCGGGGTAGAGCTGCGGCGCTCCGGGCCGATGGAAGTCGGTCCACTCGAGCGAGAAGTCGATGGTGATCTGCGGGAAGTCGTTGGTGACGACGGCACCCGTCGGGACGTCGACGATCGCAGGCACCGTGATGCCCTTCGGGTAGTCGGGGACGCGCGTGAAATAGGCGTCCTGCAGACGCGGGATCTGCAGCACCGGATCGAGGCCGCCGGGATCGAGGTCGAAGGTCCACGACCGCTTGTCGTGCGTGGGGCCGGCGATGCCGAGGGAGATCGCGTCCTCAAGACCCAACAGCCGCCGCACGATGATGGTGCGGGTGGCCCAGGGGCAGGCGTACGAAGCGACGAGCCGGTACCGGCCCGGCTCTACGGGATAGCCGTCGCGACCATCCCGGGTGATGCGGGTCTCGATGTACCGGGTGTCGCGCTCGTACGGCTGATTCTCGGTGACGTAGCTGCCCTGTTCCTCGCTCATGCCATCAAGGGTAGTGACGCCCGCGGGGTAACGTCGAGTGATCGTTACCCGACACAACCATTGCCCGCCGGTAGAGCCTGCGTCGATCTCCCGCAGGACACCCCGGAGCCGCTGGACCCGATCCCGGCCCAGGTCGCCGACTAGTCGTCAGCCCTGCGCTGCCGCCCACACCTCGACGCGGGCAGCGCTCTCCTCGTCGCTGAGGTCCTCGACGCGGGTCATGATCGACCAGCGCACGCCGAACGGATCACGGATGCTGGCGAACCGGTCGCCGGAGACGAAGTTCGCCACCGGCTCCCGAACCGTCGCACCCGCGGCCTCAGCGCGCGCGACCACGTCATCGACGCTGCTGCAGTACAGCCCCAGCGAGTAGCAGTCGGCGTCGCCGTCGGGCATGGGAACGAGGCCGAACTGCGGGTTGGGCTCAGCCAGCTGGAGGCGCCCGTTGCCGAAGTCGAGCTCCGCGTGGACGACGACGCCGCCCATCTCCGTGACGCCGAGCGAGCGGGCCCCGAACACCGCGGTGTAGAAGTCGATCGCGGCCTTCGCGTTCGGGATCGCGAGGAAGGGCGTCAGCGAGGAGAAGGAGTGCGGGACGCCGTCGGTCGTGTGTGCACCGCTCGCGGCGGTGATGTTCTCTGTCATGCCCGTAACGCTACGAGCGGCGGCCGCCCCGCTGATTGAACATTCGCGACAGACGTCGGGCCTACGATCGATCCGTGAACCCCCGCGGCATTCTCTACCCGGCGCAGTTGCCCACCTTCGAGCGCCGGGCGGCCTCCCCCGCCGCGGACCAGCTGGTGCGCTGGTTCTGGATCTCGCAGTGGGAGATCGCACCCGGCCGCACGTCCCGGCAGATGTACTGGCCTTCCCCGCCCTCAACCTCGTGGTCGAGCCCGACCTCGTCGGGCTCGCGGGCGCGACCACGGAGCGCTCGCACCGCGATCTCGTCGGCACCGGGTGGGCCGTCGGCGCGCTGCTGCGGCCCGCGGCGACGCCGGCCGTGACCGACGACGCTCGCGCAATCCTGGACGCCTATCCCGCCGTCGACGCCCCTGAGTTGCACGAGGCCGTCGCCGCGGCGATGCGCCGCGGGGACCTCGCAGGCGCGTGCGTCGCGGTCGAATCCTGGCTCACCGCACGGGTTCCGACGGTGTCCGACGACGCCGAGCTCGCCAATCGCCTGGTCGTGGCCATTGAGGAGGACGAGGATATCCTCACTGTCGAGGACGCGGCGGCGGCGATCGGCGTCTCGCCGCGGACGGCGCAGCGACTCACCCGCCGGTTCGTGGGGCTGACGCCGCTCGCGCTGATCCACCGCCGACGGCTGCAGCACGCGGCGCACCTGGTGAGCACGGAACCGCAGACGTCGATCGCCGCCATCGCCGCGGACCTGAGCTATGCCGACCAGTCGCACCTCGTCCGGGACTTCCGCAAAGTCCTCGGCTTCACGCCCGGCGGCTACCGCCGGACCGCGCAGTGATCAGTCCTTGCGAGTCACCCTGTCGGCGACTCCGTCCGACGCCGCTCTCGCCGTATCGAGGTTCTCGCTCGCCAGCTTGACGCCCTCAGCAGTCGCCTCCGTGGCGATGTCCGCCGCGCTGGTGGCGATCCGGCTGATGCCGCCTTTCAGGTCACCCGTGAGCACCTCCCCGGCGCCCTCGACGATCTCGCCGGACTTGCGGACCGAGTCCGCCGCGATCTTGGTGACCGCCTCGATGTTCTCCCGGATCAGCTTGCCGATCATGGCGCTCTCCTTCGCTCCGCTGAGCTCAGCCTAGTCCGCGCAGGTCAGAGGCATCCAGTTCCGCGCGAGAGGTGTCCTTGAGATCGACGCCGGAACGGCCCAGCCGCCGGGCCCCGACGACGAGGCTCGCCGCGATGCGGGCGGCGTCGGTGTAGCCGAGCCCCTCCGGCGGGTGGATGTTGGAGATGCAGTTGCGATGCGCGTCGGTAACGCCCGCGCCGAAGTCGTCGGGGTCGGCGCGGTGGGTCAGGTAGATGCCGAGACTGTCGGCGACGGACAGGCCGGGGCGCTCGCCGATGAGCACCAGCAAAGTGCGCACGCCGAGCGCCCGCGCCACGTGATCCCCCAGCGCGACACGCGACTGCGTGGCGATGATCGGTGGCGAGACGGTGACGTCGGGCGGTAGTGCGGCGAGGATCGCGGCGGCCAATGCGACGCCGTGGTCGGTGAGGGCGCGGGGCGAGAGCCCGTCCGCCAGGACGAGGGCGACGTCGGCGGCACCGTCGGACACCGTCGGGAGGTCGGACAGGTCAGCGGGCTCGCGGCCCAGGTCGGGGCGGCGGAGGTACTCGCCCCGATCGGCGGCGCGACTGGTGACGACGGCGGGTTCGCCGAGTCCCAGGTCTCTGGCACGGGCGACGAGGTCGTCGGCGTCGAGCGGCTGGTGGACTGCATCGCGCGCCGCGGCGTGCGCGGCGGCGAACTCGAGGACGCGACGCGTGGGCAGCGCATCGCCGGTGCGCCCCAGCCCGATCCGCGACTGGGTCGTCGTGCGCAGGGCGTCCCAGAAGGCACCGTCCGCGGGCCGACGCTCGGTACCGCCCGAACGCTCGGGCGCGCTCACCGAGAGACCCCTGCTGCGAGCTCGCGCAGCGGAGACGCCTCGACGGCCACATCACGGAGGCCGCCGGCCTCGTCGGTCATGCCCTGCCGCGCGAGCCAGGCGTCGAACTCCGGCGCGGGCCGCAGCCCGAGTGCGCGGCGCACGTAGAGCGCATCGTGGAAGGCGAGCGACTGATAGCCGAGCATCACGTCGTCGGCGCCGGGCACCGTGATGACGAACGACACCCCCGCCACGGCGAGCAGCGTGAGCAGGTCGTCCATGTCGTCCTGGTCGGCCTCGGCGTGGTTGGTGTAGCAGACGTCGACGCCCATCGGCAGGCCCAGGAGCTTGCCGCAGAAGTGGTCCTCGAGACCGGCGCGCGTGATCTGCTTGCCGTCGTAGAGGTACTCGGGACCGATGAAGCCCACCACGGTATTGACCAGTAGCGGGTCGAGGTGCCGGGCCACGGCATAGGCGCGGGTCTCGAGGGTCTGCTGGTCGACGGGCGCGCCGTCGGTGCCGAGGTGGGTGCCGGACGAGAGCGCGGAGCCCTGGCCGGTCTCCAGATACATGACGTTGTTCCCGACGGTGCCGCGCCCCAACTCGCGCGCGGCGGCATTGGCCTCGTCCAACAGCGAGATCGTCACGCCGAAAGCGGAGTTCGCTCCCTCGGTGCCGGCGATCGACTGGAAGACCAGGTCGACCGGGGCGCCCTGCTCGATGAGCCCGAGCGTGGTGGTGACGTGGCTGAGCACGCACGACTGGGTCGGGATGTCGAAGCGCGTGCGGACCTCGTCGAGCAGGTGCAGGAGGTCGGAAGTCGCGTGCGGCGAGTCGGTGGCGGGGTTGATGCCGATCACCGCGTCGCCACAGCCGAGCAGGAGGCCGTCGAGGGTGGCGGCGGCGATGCCGCGCGGGTCGTCTGTCGGGTGGTTCGGCTGCAGGCGCGTGGCGAGCGTGCCCGGCAGGCCGACCGTCGTCCGAAAGCCTGCGATGACCCGGACCGCCCGCGCCACGGCGATGAGGTCCTGGTTGCGCATCAGCTTGCTGACCGCCGCCACCATCTCCGGGGTGAGGGCCGGGCCGAGCGCGGCGAGCCGGGCACCGGCATCGTCGGCCACGGAGATCCGCAGGAGGAGGTCCCGGAGGTCCCCGACGGTGAGGTGCGCGATCGGCGCGAAGGCCGCCCGGTCGTGGCTGTCGATGATGAGGCGCGTGACCTCGTCGGACTCGTACGGCACGACGAGCTCCTCGAGGAGTGCCGTGAGCGGGACGTCGGCGAGGGCCCACTTCGCGGCGGCCCGCTCGGCGTCGGAGGCCGCCGCGCAGCCGGCGAGCTGGTCGCCGGAGCGCAGCGGCGTGGCCTTCGCCAGCAGGTCCGCCATCGAGGTGAAGGTGAAGGTCTCCCCGCGCACGGATTGGCTGCGGATCATGATTGCTCCGTTCGTGAGGTGGCTTCTAGTAGACGGTATCCGCGACGGAGCCCAGCGGGGCGCCGTCGGCGCCGCGGACCGGCACCTTCGCCCCGGCGGCGTCGGTGCCCGCGGTCGCGCACGCGTAGGGCTTCGCCTGCGGCTTGGGCTCGATGAACATGGGGTTCACGAGCCACTTGTCGTCCGCGTCGGCGTACGCCGTGCACATCAGCTCGGGAACGTTGCGGTTGATCACCAGGCGCAGGCCGGTCGCGTCGCCGAGGAAGGTGATGTCGGTGACCGAGTCGCCGGCGGAGAGCACCTGCCGACGGTCCGCGGGCGCCTGCTGCCAGGCCGCCGCCCCCGTGATGCCCAGGACCTCCTGGTTGACCAGGCAGCGCTTGCCGTCGATGTAGTTGATCATCGAGTCGTCGCCGTCGGGGACGTCTCCGCAGCCGCGCAGATGCGGGGCGATCTTCCCGTCCGCGACGACGGGGCGGATGCCGATCAGTTTGTCCGGCGCGAGGCCCACCTCGGGCGCCCAGGCCCGGACCACCGGCTGCGCCGACGCGGAGATGATCCGGACGTCGAAGCCATTGGTGACGAGCGTCCCGATGAGGTCCTTGATCTGCGCGTAATAGCGCACCCAGGCGGCGACCTCGGTGGTGCCGACGCGCTGCTTCGCGCCCTCGGCCGCGGCCAGCGCCTCCGTGCGGGCGGTCTTCGCGAAGTCCTCGATCTCGGCCTCGGTGTAGCCGGCCATGAGCTGGACGACCCACGCGTACGCGGGCTCCATGCGACGGTGGTCGAAGCCGGCGAAGGCGGGCTTCCCGCCGATCTCCGCATCGTCGACCACGGCGACGAGCGCGTCCGCACAGCGGGTGTCGCGATCGGTGGGCAGCGGTGCGCCCGGGGCCGCGAGCGTGGTCGGGCACGCCTCCGCGAGGGCCTGCGCCGCCTCGGGGACGAGGTAGCGGCTGGTCGTGCGCCAGTCGCCGTTCGCGGGCTGCCGGATCTTGCCGGTGCGGATCATCCAGTACGCGGTCGCGGAGCCGATGTCGTTGCGCACCACGGTGTTGTCCCAGTCGAACAGGGCGACGGGGGCGGCGCCGTCGTGGGCGGCGCCGCAGTGACCGCGCTCGGCGATCAGCTTCTGCAGACGGTCGTGGTTGTCGCCGTACCAGCCCGCGTCCGGGGCGAGTGCGCGGCACTCGCCGGCCTTGTCCTGCGTTTCGTTCGTGGTGCAGGCCGCGATCGGGGCGAGCGCCAGGAGGGCGGCGGCGGTGACGGCCGCGCGGATCCGCCTCACTTCAGGTCCCGCTCGGCGTCGGCGAGGGCGGCGAACTCTTCGTCGGGCGAGTTGGCCACCAGATGGTGGCGGCTGTACACGCCGAAGTAGACGAGGAAGGCGGCGAACGCCGCGAGGGTCAGTCCCGCCGCCGTCGGGTCGACGAGGAACGTCGCGACCACGGCGGCGCAGGCGATTACGAGAGCGAACGAGGTGGTGACGGTGCCACCCGGGGTGCGGTATGGGCGCGGCATGTCGGGCTCGCGCCGGCGGAGCACGATGTGGCTGATCATCATGAGCACGTAGCTCACAGCGGCGCCGAAGACGGCCATGTTGAGCAGCATCGGGCCCTCGCCGGTGAGCGACAGCGCGAAGCCGATCGCCCCGGGAACGATCAGAGCGAGCACCGGCGCCTTGCGGGCGTTGGTGACCGAGAGGCTCTTGGGGAGGTAGCCGGCGCGCGAGAGCGCGAAGGTCTGACGAGAGTAGGCGTACATGATGGAGAAGAAGCTCGCGACCAGGCCGGCCAGGCCGATGTAGTTGACCACCTTCGCGGCGGTGCCGTCGCCCAATGCCTCCACGAGCGGGTTGCCCGACGCGGCCATGGCGTTCGCGCCGACGGCGCCGGGGGCGAGCAAGAAGACCGTCGCGCCGGTCACGACGAGGATGAGCATCGCGACGATGATGCCGCGGGGCACGTTCTTCTCGGGCTCGCGCGCCTCCTCTGCGGCGAGCGGGACGCCCTCGATGGCGAGGAAGAACCAGATCGCGAAGGGCACGGCGGCCCAGATGCCGAGGTAGCCGAACGGGAGCCAGCTGGAGGCACCCGTGGCATCGGTGACGGCGATGTCGGTGAGCTTGTGGGCGTCGAACTTCCCGATGGCGAAGACCGCGAAGACCACCAGGCCCACCAGCGCGATCGCGGTGATCACGAACATCGCCTTGAGCGCCTCGCCGGCGCCCGTCAGGTGGATGCCGATGAAGAGCGCGTAGACGAACAGGTACACCCACCAGCCGTCGGTGATCCCGAACAAGTTGAGAGATTCGACGTACGAGCCGATGAACGTCGCGATGGCGGCGGGCGCGATCGAGTACTCGATGAGGATCGCGATGCCGGTGGCGTAGCCGCCCCAGGGCCCCATCGCGCGGCGCGCGAAGGTGTAGCCGCCGCCTGCCGCGGGCAGCGCCGAGGACATCTCTGCCATGCCGAGGACCATCGCGAGGTACATGCCGGCGATGATCACCGCGGCGATCGCGAGGCCGCCCCAGCCGCCCTGTGCGAGCCCGTTGTTCCAGCCAGCGTAATCGCCGGAGATCACGTAGCTCACGCCCAGGCCCGCCAGCAGCACCCAGCCGGCGGAACCCGACCGGAGGGTGCGTTTGGCGAGGTAGTCGTCGGACTCGATGGTGGCGTCCACCCCGTCGTGGTGGAGCTGGTTCGGCGCCTGGCGCTCGGTACTCATGTGGGCCTCCTGATCACGGTCGATCCTGTTCCCGGCGTGTTTCCGGAATCGGATCGGCGTGTTTCACCGACGGGTCTTGTCGGTGTGATCTGGAACACTACGAGTCAAGAGTTGCAGCAGGGTTGCAGCGCAGGTCGAGGACCGCGGGGGCCACCCAGCGGTGTAGGTACTCGCGCAGCTCGTCCTGCGTTCGGGGCGGGTCGCCCGGGGAGATGAAGAAGGACTGCATGATGCGCAGCTGGAACTCGACGAGTTCGCGCAGCCGCGCCTCGTCGTAGCCGTGGGCGGGCCAGTCGACGTCGAAGCGTTGGATCATGGTCATTCCGAAGGCCATGGCCTGGCCGGAGGCGATCGCCTCGGCGTGCGAGTACTCCCCCGCCAGCATGAGCCGCAGATGCGGGGCGCGTGGCACCTGATCGAGAGTGAAGATGATCCCTTCGACAACAGCGTCGGCAGGGTCGCCGATGCCGCGCAGGTGCGCGGCGAGCCTGTCGAGGAAGGCGCCGACCGCCTGCACGGCCGCGGCCTGGAGCAGCGCGTCGACCGTCGGGAAGTACCGGTAGACGGTCTGCCGGATCACGCCCAGCGCGTCGGCGACCTCCGCGATCGACGTGGTGCCGCGCTCGCCGATGAGTTCGACCGCGGCGGCCACGATGCGCACAGCAGCCTCGTCGTCGCCGGCCGGCGGCGTTCCGCCCCATCCCCTGCGTACCATCGCCCCAGGCTACAGCTTCGCGCGTTCGCATCATACAGAACGTGTTCTATGTGTATGTTCACCTCATGACGGACCTGCACCCCCGCAAGATGGACTTCCACTTCGACGAGGCGCCCGTGCCCTTCCTGTGGAACCCGGACAACCCCGCCTTCTCGTCGATGATGAACGCGGTCAGCTTCCTCGCCGTGGGCTTCGAGAAGATGATCGTCAAGCTGATCCTGCAGTTGCGCAAGGAGTTCACCGACCCCCAGGTCGCCGCGGAAGCGACGGCGTTCATGCAGCAGGAGGGGCACCACTCGACCGCGCACCGTCGGCACGTCCAGGCCCTCATCGCCCAGTACCCCGGCCTGGAGAACACCATGGACGCCGTGATCGGCGAGTTCGACCTGCTCACCGAGGCGACCTCGACCGACTACCGGCTGGCGTACACCGCAGACCTGGAGGCGACGTTCACCCCCGTCTTCAAGCTCATGCTCGACAACGAGGAGGCGCTGTTCCGCCCCGGCGACGACCGGGTGGCGTCGATGTTCCTGTGGCACTTCGTGGAGGAAGTCGAGCACCGCAGCTCCGCGCTCATCATCTACAACGCGATCGTCGGCAGCGAGGTGTACCGGATGCGGATGGCGCCGTCGATCTTCGCCCACGTGCTCAAGGTGATCCGCATCGCGTGCGCCGGCTTCAACCAGCATGTGCCGCTGCGGGATCGGCAGGTCGACGCCCTATCGATGTTCGGCCGGTACCGGCTCAAGCAGAAGATGTTGGTCGCGGTGGCGCCGCACTTGACGAAGGGCGCCATGCCGCGCGCCTTCGACGTGCTCCCGAAAGCCGAACAGGCTGTCGCCATGAAGGGCATCATCCGCAGCCAGATGCCGCTGCACGATCCGGCGCACGAGAACCTGCCGGTGCTCGCCGATGAGTGGTTGCGCCGCTACGACAGCGGCGTCGACTGCACGCGCTGGTACGCCTCGGACGCGGCGATCGGGGCCTGACCGATGGACCTGTGCACGACGACCTTCGACGCGCTCGCGCGCCGGATGGGCTTCACCTGCGACGACACCGGGGGCCTCGTCTCGGTGCGTAGCCCGCTCCAGTTGGAGAACTGGACGCTGCCGGTGCTGGAGCTGACGATCATCGTCGGCTCAGTCCTCATGCTGATCCACGCCGTCCGACGATGGCGACGCGCCGGCGATGCGACGAACCTGGCCGTCTGGTTCGGGGCCACCGCCTACCTGTTCGTCATCGAGCCGCCGCTCTACTTCCCCGGAGCCTTCGGCATCGACGGCTACGTGGACACGATGTTCGCGCACAACCTCTTCACGGTCGAGTTCCTCTGGGGTCGACTGCCCCTGTACATCGTCGCGATCTATCCGATGATGGCGACGATGTCCTTCGAGATCGTCCGCATGCTCGGCGTCTTCCGACGGTGCGGGATCGTCCTCGGGGCGTGCACCGTCGGGCTGGTGCACGGCGCCTTCTACGAGATCTTCGACCACCTCGGACCGCAGCTGCGCTGGTGGGAGTGGGCGCCGGAGAATCCCATCAACCTGCCGTTCTTCGCCTCCGTCCCGATGGGCTCGGTGGTGGTCTTCGCGGCGCTGTGGCCGATGTCGCTGGCGCTGTGCGTGCAGTTCATGGTCGGGCGGCACGTCGACGCAGGCACGCGGTTCACCGGCCCGCAGCTGGTGTGGCGCACCGTCGTCATCGGGCTCGCCGCCTCGGTGGGCACGTTCGTCCTACCCCTGCCCGCCACAATCCTGGGCCTGGCCGGCGATACGGTGCGCGGCACCGTCTACGCCCTGGAACTGGCCCTCATGGCCGGGGCCGCCCTGTACGCGATCCGACGGTGCGTGGCCCCCGGGCTCGACGCACCGTCGATCCCGGCGCACCGCAACCGCCTGGTCCAGGCGTACGCGGTGGCCTACCTGCTGGTCTTCGGCCTGCTGTGGGCGACGGCCCTGCCGGCATTCTTCGGCGCCGAGGACAGCCTGACGGAGGCCTGCGACCCCGTCGGGAACCTGCCCTTCACTCTGCTCTGTTTCGTGATCGCGATCGGGGTCGTGACTGCCGTCACACGCCCCGGAGCAGGGGTGAACCGAACGGTTCGTGACGATCCCACAAGACACGGGGGCGAAGTTCTCACCTGAGAACAGCCGAATGTGCGTTTCGATCCTGTTTCATGGAGGTCATGGCAGACATCCGGAGTTTCAGCACGCTCGGCGGACAGTTCCCCAACGTCGTGGTCACCGCGATCGAGATGACCACCTCGATCGGCACCGACACCGAGTCCACGTGGGCGGGCCTCCTGGCCGGTAAGAGCGGCATTCGCGAGCTCAAGGGCGATTTCATCGGCGTCGACATCGCCGACCTCCCGGTCCGCTTCGGCGGCCAGCTCCTCGAGGACCCCACCTCCGAGGTCCCCGAGCGTCCCGACCGCAAGTACGCGGGCGACATCAGCAAGCAGCACGTCAGCAAGCGCCGCATGTCCTACGTGGAGCAGGCCGCACACGTCATCACCAAGCGCCTCTGGGACAACGCGGGCCGCCCCGACGTCGATCACAACCGCCTCGCGGCGGTCGTCGGCACCGGTCTCGGCGGCGGCGAGTCGATGGTCGAGGCCGTCGACGCGCTGCGCGATCACGGCGTCCGCAAGGTCTCGCCGTTCACCGTGCAGATGGCCATGCCGAACGGCGCCTGCGCCGTCTCGGCCCTGGAGATCGGCGCCCGCGCCGGTGCCATCGCCCCCGTCTCGGCCTGCTCGACCGGCAACGAGGCCATCGCCCACGCCTGGCGCCAGATCGTCATGGGCGACGCCGACATCGCGGTCTGCGGCGGCATCGAGGGACGGATCGACAGCCCCGTCATCGCCCCGTTCGCCATGATGCGTGCCCTCTCGACCCGCAACGACGATCCGCTGCACGCCTCGCGCCCGTTCGACAAGGACCGCGACGGCTTCGTCTTCGGCGAGGCCCAGACGCTGATGATCATCGAGACCGAGGAGCACGCCCTCGCGCGCGGCGCGAAGCCCATCGCGCGGCTGCTCGGCGCCGGCATCACCTCCGACGGCTACCACATGGTCTCCCCCGACGTGGAGGGCGGCGGCGCCGCTCGTGCCATGAAGCGCGCCATGGAGACCGCCGGCCTCAAGCGCGAGGACATCGACTACATCAACGCGCACGCCACCGCGACCCCGATCGGCGACACCGCCGAGGCCAAGGCCATCAACGCCGTCGTCGGCACCGACGCGGCGATCTACGCCCCGAAGGGCGCGCTGGGCCACTCCATCGGCGCCGTCGGCGCCCTCGAGGCGGCCCTGACGGTGCTGTCGCTGCGCGACGGGATCATCCCGCCGACCCTCAACCTGGACAACCAGGACCCCGAGATCGAGCTCGACGTGGTGCACGGCGAGGCGCGCAAGGGCGACTACAAGTACGCGCTGAACAACTCGTTCGGTTTCGGCGGCCACGACGTGGCACTCGCCTTCGGCAAGTACTGATCTTCTTCATCAGGACCGGCGGTCGGGATTCGTTCCCGACCGCCGGTTCTGTCGTTTCCGACGGTGCGCGGTGGGGGCCAGCTGCGGACGAATCCGCGCCGATGTTCGACATCGAGTTTTGCTAAATCGAAAACTTGTCGGTGGAGCGCAGTACGCTCAAGACATGAACACAGACACTCAACTACCTGAAGATAAGCCTCCCGATCACAGGTCGGGAGACTCCGTCGTCAATCGATTGCGTTCGATGGAAATGACTCGCCGCCGCGTCACTTTCGAACAATACAACCTCGCGGCTGATCTCCTCGCGACGCGAGTCGCCGAGCGGATCGCCGCCGGTCTGCCCCAGGACCGATGGGAGATCGGGGTCGCGGGCGAGCTCGGGCTCGCGCTGCGCATGTCGGTCAAGCGCGCCGCGGGTTTCCTCTCTTGCGCCCGCGAACTCCGAAGGAACCTGCCGCACACGCTCGCTCGGCTGGGCGACGGTGACATCTCACCGGAAGCGGTGCCGAAGATCGTGCACGGCGTCGCACACCTCGACGAGGACGATCGGCGGCGCGCTGATGAGCTCCTCTGCGCGAACCCGCGACCCTCGACGGCGTAGGACTCGGATACCTACCCGACAAGGTTCAGCAGGTCGCCTACGAGTTGGATCGGCAGGGCACCATCGCCCACCTCGCCAGCGAGGACAAGGACCGCGGCGTGACCATCCGCCCTGTCCCCAACGTCATGACGCGGCTCAGCATCCTGATGCCGATGGCGCACGGAGTCGGCGCGTACGCGGCGATCCGCGCCGCCGCCGCAGCGATCAAAGGCGTTGCCGGCGAGGTTCGCACTCTCGCACAGATCATGGCCGACCTCGCCTACGAGCGCCTGACGGGACGCGCGGTCGTCGACGGCCAGGACGTGACCGTCAACCTGACGATGCCTGCGAGCGTCCTCCTCTCCGACGAACCCGGGGCCGCCCACGTCCGCGACGGCGGGTCACTCCCTGCGGAGATCGCTCGGAAAATCGTGGGTCGAGCGACCGCGAATGGCACTGCCTGGATCCGTCGGCTGTACGTCCGGCCGGATAGTGGTGCCATGGTCGCCCTCGACTCCCGGTCGCGGAAGTTTCCGGAGGGCCTCGCCGATCTCATCGCCGCCCGCGACCAGTACTGCCGCACGCCGTACTGCGACGCACCGATCGCCCACATCGACCACGTCCACCGCCACGCCTCCGGCGGCGCCACCGAATACGAGAACGGTCAGGGCCTCTGCGCGGCTTGCAATTACGCAAAGGAGGGAGTCGGGTGGCGGGCCCGCGCGGTCGACGGTCCGTCGGGCAGGCACACCCTCGAGACGCGGACGCCGTCCGGCCACACGTACCGGTCCGTCGCACCGAGACACGCCGCATAGCTCATTGGGCGCGTTCTCACCGAGCCGCATCCCACAATCTCGCCTACCGTTGAAGTTATGGCCGGAAACAAACGGAAGCCCACAGCACCGTCGACCGAACAGGCCAAGGATGCGCCTGCGCCTTCGACGGAGGCCCTGCGCAGGTTCGTGCGCGTCCGCGCCTCCGACTTCCTCGCGGATCCGAACGTGACGTCAGTCGGGATCGGTCACAAGGTCGTCGACGGCAAGCCCTCTGACACTGTCGCGGTCCAGTTCACCGTGCGCCGGAAGGTCGCACCCGAGGCCCTGGAGAGCCTGGGCACCGTGTTGCTGCCCGAGTCGGTCGAGGTCGACGGCGTCACAGTGCCGACGGATGTGCTCGAGCGCAGTTACGAACTCTCGTACCGGGTCGTCGCCGAACCCGAAGCGGCACCGGCCGAGGCCAAGGCCCGGTTGGACCCGATCCGCCCGGGCATCAGCGTCGGCAACGTCAAGGTCTCCGCCGGCACCATCGGCGCGATCGTCTACGACCGCACCGACGGCACCCCACTGATCCTGTCGAACTGGCACGTCCTCAACGGCCCCGACGGGACGATCGGCGACACCGTCGTCCAGCCGGGCGCCTACGACGACGACCGGGTGGACGACAACCGCCTCGGGGTGCTGCACCGCTCGCACCTGGGCGTCGCCGGCGACTGCGCCGTCGCCACCATCGAGGATCGCGGCTTCGCCCCCGAACCGCTCGGACTGACCGTCGCGCCGACCGAGCTCGGCGAACCTGAACTCGGCGACAAGGTGATCAAGAGCGGCCGCACCACCGGCGTGACCCACGGCCTCGTGCGCCGCATCGACGTCGTCGTCAAGATCAGCTACGGCGGCAACGTCGGGGAGCAACAGATCGGCGGCTTCGAGATCGGGCCGGACCCCAGAAACCCCGCCCCCGACAATGAGATCAGCATGGGTGGAGACTCCGGAGCCGTGTGGCTGTTCAAAGCCGCCAACGGCCGCCCCACAGGAGTGTTCGCCGGCCTGCACTTCGGCGGTGAGGCCACGGGCAGCCCGGACGAGCACGCGCTCGCCTGCCTCGGGAAGTCGGTGTTCACCAAGCTCGGCATCACCCTCACACCACCGGCCGGCGCCCCCTCCGCGCAGGCCGCCCCGGCTGCGCGGATCGGCGCCGGGTACGACCCCGACTTCCTCAGCATCACGGTGCCGATGCCCGCGGTGGATGCGAGCCTGGCCGACGACGCCGTCGAGGTCGAGGGCAGCCCGATCATCGACTACACGCACTTCTCGCTGACGCAGAGCCGATCGCGGCGTCTCGCCCGCTGGGTCGCCTGGAACATCGACGGCACCACTCTCACGAGCATCGACCGCGCCGGATCGAAGTTCGTCCTCGATCCCCGCCTCCCCGCGGACACCCAGGTCGGGAACGAGTTGTACGCCGGCAACCGGATAGACCGCGGGCACGTCGCCCGTCGGGCAGACCTCTCCTGGGGCAGCCCGTCCGAGGCTGAGCAGGCCAACACCGACTCGTTCTATTACACCAACATGTCCCCGCAGGTCGAAGACTTCAACCAGAGTGCCCGCCAAGGTATCTGGGGTCTGATCGAGAACGCCGTCCTCACCGACGCCGAAGCGGAGAACCTCAAGGTCAGCGTCTTCGGCGGACCCGTCTTCGGCGACGACGACCGCACCTACCGCGGCGTCGCACTCCCCCGCGAATTCTTCAAGGTCGTCGCATTCGTCGGCGACGGCAAGCTCATCGCCCGAGGGTTCCTGCTCACCCAGAACCTCGACCGGCTCGAGGCACTCGACCTCGACGAATTCCGCGCCTACCAGGTGAGCCTGCCGACGATCGAGGAACGGACCAAGCTGCGCTTCCCAGACCAGCTGCACACCGGTGACACCTACGCGGTACCGGAGAGCCTGTCCGACCACCGACCGCTGGCGAGCGTCGGCGACATCGCCTGGTAGTCAGACCGGCAGCGCGATCGTCGGAAGCGGTAGAGCCACGATGCGGTCGGCGTCCTCCCGCTCGAGACCGAGCTGAAGCAGGACGTGCCGGACGTAGTCGTCGGAGGCCCGGGCGTCGTCGCGATCCGGGTCAGCGTCGAGGAGCTGGATCAACCCGAGAAGCGCTCCGCCCGACATCATCAGCGCCATCTCGACGTCCGGGACGGTGAGCCGTCCGGTGCTGCCTCCCGGCGGAGGTCCTCAAGCACACGGGGACGTAGACCGGGGTCTGTGAGCAGCACCGAATATCCCCTGGCGCAAGATCACCCGGACGAGTTCCGGCAAGTGACGCAGCAGTCGGCCCACCATGCGGAAGCTCACTGCGCAAACAGGTCGTCCGCGGCATCGATGATCTCGCAGAGGTGTTCACTGTGGATGTGTATCGCTACGCGGGTCGCGCACGAACCTCGCGGATGCCAGGACGAACCCTGTCGGAGGACGTGTCCTGATGGCTGAGCGTAAGGGGTTCGTGTGCGATATCTCGCCGATCTGATCGCCACCTCCAGGTGAGTCGGGATCGCCCATGAGGGGGATCTTTGGTGTACCTCGCGGGGGGATGCTCCCGGTATGAGAATTCTGCTTGCTCGACTCCGCGCGTTTTTGGTGGTCTGTGTCCTGCTGGCCTGCGGCTGTGGGACGCCACTGCCCTCTACCCCTGAGGGCGACAGTTCCCGGCCGGCTATCGCTACAGAGTTACAGCGGGCTCTCGACCGAGCGATCACCTCTGGCGGTTCAATCGGAGGTTCAGCGACCATCCGCAGCGGTAACAACGTCGATGAATACGTCTCAGGGAGGGGCGCTCTCGAACCAGAAGCCCCGTTTCCCAAACGGGCAAGGTTTCGCATCGGCTCTATCACCAAGATATTTGTCGCTGCGGTGGTCCTGCAACTCGTAGATGAGGGGAAGGTTCAACTCGACGCGCCCCTACGTCGATACCTCCCTCAGCTTCCCGGAAACAGCACGGTCGATCCGTCGCGGATAACGGTTCGGGAGGCTCTGCATCACCAGTCCGGGTTTCCGGAGTATCTCAACGAGCCGGAGTTGCTTCAGGCGATGCAGCCCGGACCGCCGGCCTTCAGCCCGGATCAGCTGATCCAATTGGCTCTTCGTCATCCGGCACAGTTCTCCCCTGGCACTCAGACTGCCTACGTGAACACCAACTACATCGTGGCAGGGATGATTGTAGAAGCGGTCACTCGTCGGAGCTTCTCCAACGAGGTTCACGATCGCATCGCCGCACCTCTCGGACTGAGGGATACGACTTTCCCGCCGCCGCAGGAGTCGGATATTGCGGGAGTGCACGGCCGCGGTTATGAGCTGGTCGACGGGCGGTCCAAGGTCATCGACGACGTGGAGCCTTCAGCAACCTGGACAGCCGGCGCGATGATCTCGACCGGGGCGGACTTGACGACCTTCATCGCTGCACTGGCACGAGGCCGAGTGATACCCCTGAGGTTGATGCTCGAGCAGAACTCCATGACAAGCTCGCACGAGCTCCCCGTCCCCGGTACCCGTTACGGCTTGGGATTGATGGAATTTCACCTGCGGTGCGGCATCACCGTGCGCGGTCACGTCGGAGATATCCCGGGATTTCATAGCGTGGCGGCGGCAACCCTCAACGGGCAGCACTCCGCCTCGATCGTCCTCACGCAGGAACCCACCGGTGCTGGAACGGCGACGTGGCCAATCCAGATGCTGGAAGCGGCGCTCTGTGCGGGGTGATCCTTCGAGGTAACGCACAACACCCTCGTCGGAGGCGGCCCACCTGCCGATGGGAGAGAGCTCGCGAGTGGGATACTCGAGCACTATGCAAGAACGTGCGGTGGAAACGCGGTCCGTGGTCCTTCAGGCGGCGGCTGTGATCTTTGAGCGACGAGGGTACGCCGCAGCGACGATCGCGGAGATCCTGCAAGAGGCCGGAGTCACCAAGGGTGCCGCGTACTTTCATTTCGGCTCGAAAGAGGCACTCGCGCGCGCGGTCGTGGCTGAGCAGTTCGTCTGGCGACGTTGCCAAACTCTCGACGACGAGGATCCGCTGCAGCACCTCGTGGACTTGAGTTACCTGTTCGCGCAGGCACTGCAATCCGACGTTCAGGTCCAGGCCAGCATTCGACTTACCCTGGAAAGGAACACCTTCGAACGTCAACCGGGGGAGGCTAACCCGTATGAGCTGTGGCTCAATGACGCGCACACTCACTTCGATGCAGCCGCGGCACGGGGAGAGCTCGCCGTACCAGTCGAGGCGGCGGCCAACCTACTCGTAGCGTGCGTGACGGGCGGGCAGTTGATCAGCGAAGCCGTGTCCGCGCGAGAAGACCTGACCGATCGTACCCATGCCATGTGGCAGTTACTTGCGCCAACGCTCGCTTCTGCAGATCGTGCAGCAGCGTTGGACCTGCGGCCTCTTCGTGATCGTTGACGCTGGTCACGACCTATAAAGAGTGATCCGACGCGAGGAACGCTGACCGCCAAGCTCACATCAAGCGGGACTTAGCGGTTGTCTACAAACCGCATGCGCCGTATGTTTCTGTAGCGGGCGCCGCCCGGCACCGTTCGATCAGTCAGCAAAGGGGACCGCTATGGACATCATCGGAGTAATCGTCGGCGCCGGCATCGCTTTCGTCGCCGATGTCGTGATCGTCATCGCCCACTGGATCTCGACCGGCTTCGCCCCCCTCTGAACCTGGCCTCGCGGCGGCGCACGGCTCCTGGCGACTTGCGTGTTGCACTCGGTCGCCCGATGGGCACCTGCGCGGGGGGGCGTAACGACTGCCGGGAATCACCCGACATCCCATTTGCCGACGGCAACTAACAGGCATTCGGATCGGGTGTCGTGCGCATCACCGTCCACTGACCTCAACAGGCACCTGCCCACTCTGAACACCTATGTGAACTCAGGAAGCTAGAAGGAGCAGACATGAACCGCAAGATCTCTCACGGTCTATCGGCCGTCGTCATTCTCTCCGCAGCTGGTTCCACTGCCGCGGTCGCGACGGTGAACGCGGCGGGCTACCCCACCAGTCCCGCCATCTGCACCGGCAAGTATTTCCACGTTCAAGCAGAGCCCGGTCGGCCAGGCGCGGGCTACGATCTCATCGGTGGAGGAACTACCTGGTATATCGGGTACTCCGCCCCCAATCAGCCCACTACACCTGGAGAAACCTCGACACCGGCGCCACCGGGCACAGCACTGTCACCGGCAGCACTGCCGGTGGAACGTCGTGGTACTCCGTACCGGTCGGTACGGGCCCGGTGCAGGTGATCGCGGACGTGACGACGACATACGGGCCCGGAAACGCTCTCGTAGCCACTGATCGCTGCACCGGACAGTTCACCGCGCGATGAGGGTCCACCACCGATGTGCGGTCGTCGCGGCTGCAGCTCTCACGGCGGTTACGGCACTCACTTCCTGCGGCAGGACCGCGCCCGACGTCGCCGAAACGACGAGCACGCCTGCCCTCACCGCGGTCGCCTCCACAGCCACTGAGTCACCGCCTCGCAGCGGTGGCAGTGTCGGCGCTCCCCCTCCGAGCCGCGTGCAACGGCAACCCGCTACGGCCCAACCCCCTGCAACAGGAAGCACAACCACATCGCCGGTGACGGTAGGGACAACAGGATCCGCCACCCGAAGAAACGGCAGCGGGCATGGCCTGTGCTTCGACCTGAACTCCTCACTGGCGAACACAGCACTAGTGTCGCTCGGAGCCGACCCGCACGGAGGTCGCTGGGAAATCGCCGACGCCAGCAACAACCTCCTCAAAGATGGCTGCGGTTTGGACTACCTTCGCGCCATCGGAACCGGCTACGGCGACGCAACCGCCCCCTCACGCGTCTTGCTGTTCGCGGACGGGCGGTACCTCGGAACCGTCGAACCCCAGCCCCTCTCCTACACCCAGGTCAGCGGCCATTCGAAGAACTCTGTGACCGTCACGTACAAGTGGCTCAATCCACAGGACGCGTTCTGCTGCGCGACCGGCGGACCAACCACAGTCACCGCCACATACGCAGGCGACACGATCACCCGAACCGGCAATTTTCCACCCCAACACTAAAGCAGTCTCCCGAATCCGCCCGAATACCAAGGAGTCCCCAGTTGAACAGGATCCGAACCACCCTCACCCTCACCACCGCCGGATTGCTCACTGCGTCCCTGATCGGCGCTGGCGCTGCATCCGCGGAACCCATCCGCGGAGCAGAAACAACCCTCTGCCAAACCGCCGCTAACGGAACCGGACTTGCCGTCGGCAAGGGCGTACGCCCGGACGGATCTCGCACAGATGACACCCTGAACTTCGCCGCCTACCGCATGGCGGTGCCCAGCAGCGGCTACCCCGTACTCGAAGCGCAGGTACAGTGGCGCAACCTCGACACCGGCAAGTCCGGCACCACCAACGGCTCGATCCAGGTCGCCAACAACCGGGTCTCCACCGTCTGGATTCCCAACGTCCCGACCGGCAAGGGAAAACTCCACCTGTTCATGACCTCGACCGTGAAAACGCCAGGCAAAGCAGACATGCCCGGCGGCTGCATCGCCGAGTACGTTCTTTAACCTAGTGGCTGCGCCGCGATCGAATCAGGGCGTCGGTGTTGGTAAGGCTGGTGGCAGCGGACCATTGGCATGCACGACGTCGTCGAGTCCGTGAGATAGGCAGACGAGTGCGGCATTGTGCGGTTCCCCTTCGGGTCTTTGTCACTGGTAGCAGACCCGTGATGCAGTATCGACGAGCGCAGCGAATGACGACAGGAACAGGGCCCGTCTGGGAGACTTGTCTCCCCCGTCATTGCGGTATTCACAGCGCGGCAAGCCGGCGCTGGAGCCGCACACGAGCACCCGGCCACCCGGAGCGACGTCCTCATCAGCCCCTGCTCTCCTCGCGTGGCCAACTCGTCGCTCCATCACCCGACGACGCACCCCAGTTACACACACAGTGGGCCGCCTTCGGCGTCGGCGGCACACGGATTAGACCCATCGGCTGTTTTGCTGCTTGTTCGGCTCGCGAACGTCAGGCACCCCGCCGCGACACAATCGCCGCCGTCACGAATGCCACAAGCGCGACTATCGCGGCGCCGGTGACCAGCCACAGTCCCGACATCACCGAATTGGTGACGCTGACGCCGGGGTGGTCCGCCCAGCGATCCCAGAGCGCCGGCTTCGCAATAGCGGCGACCGCGACCACGCTGCCGATGGTGGCGAGCACGGCACCGGATACTGCGATGAACCGCCGCGGTACGGCCAACGTGACGAGTCCGATGACGGCCACGATGCCCCCGATCCAGAGCGTGGCTATCCCGAAACTTGACCAGGCGGACCCCCACAGCATGTCGTAAGGAGTCCCACCGGGGTAGATCGCTTGAATTTCAGGGATCCCGATCCCGCGGACGCGTGCGATGTAGGAGTCGGGCCTACCCGGTTGCACGACCGTGCTTGGGTATGCGGACTGCATCCAGGGCATGAACGCCCCTGCTGCCATCGTGGCGCCGCCGGCCGCGGCAACGACGCCTGATAGTCGCGCTGCGACCGCCTTGGACTTCGCCGGTTGTCGCGTCGCCTTGAACGGCGGCTGAGCGTCGGCACGTCGCTGCGTGCGATCGAACTCGCATGGTGGGCCGGGCGGGTTCGGGTGCACCTGGGCGCTGGCGCGGAGCTGGGTCGGATCGAACTCGTCGGGGACGGCTGGCAGGTTCGAGAACGCCGTGGGATCTCCCCGCACTATCGTGGGCTCGGCCGCAGCTGCAGCCGCTGTGCGGGTTTCGGCGAGCGCGGCAGTCAGTTCTGCAGCGAACGCGGCACTTGACGGAAAGCGGTCTGCCGGGGACTTTGCCATCGCTCGAGTGATCGCTGTGTCGACGCGTGAACTTAGTTCCGGACGGGCGGCTTGCGCACTGGGTACCGGCGCGGTCACATGCGCCACGATGACGGCACCGGCGTTGGTGTTGGCGAACGGAACCGAACCCGTCAGCAGGTGGAACGCGGTCGCCGCCAGCGAATACTGGTCCGACCGCGGGTCCACCGGCTGCCCCTGCAGCTGTTCGGGCGAGGCGTAGTTGATCGTGCTCAACGCCATCCCGGTTCCCGTCACCTCCGAGTTGTCCACCCCTAGCGCAGCGATCCCGACATCGGTCAGCAGCACCCGGCCTGTGGTGCTGATTATGATGTTCGCGGGCTTCACGTCCCGATGGATCAGTCCCTGCGCTCCCGCGAAGTCCAGTGCGACAGCCATGTCGCCGACGACCCGCGCGACCTCGCCGGTACGCATTGGACCCTGCCGCACGTACTCGGACAGGTCTATGCCGTCGACATGGTCCCGCGTGATCCACATCCGGCCGTCGGTATCGCCCCGATCGTGCACCGCCACGATATTCGGGTGACTCAGCGACGCTGCGCGATCCACCTCGCGCTCGAACCTCGCACGAAGCTGCGGGTCATCAGCCGGGTGCGCGGCGAGGAGTTTCAACACCTCGCGCCGCGGTAGACGTGGGTGTCTGACGACATACGCTTCGCCCATCCCACCGGCGCCGAGCTGCCGCTCCACGGTGTATCCGGCGAATACTTCCCCAACCTGCAGCATCGCTCACCTCCCGAACGAAAGATAGCAGAAGAAGGCGCGATCCCTGATGGCCAGGAATCTCCGACTAGACCGGATTTCGGGCACTTTTATTTCGAAGACGCTGATCAATTGACGTATGGCCATGCTGAAGACCATTCGCCATCCCGGCGTCGTGGGACGCGTGGCAATGGCAGGTCATTCTTCAGCTGCCGGTTCGCTGGTCAATGAATCGCACATGGGGCGCGATACGATCTATCAATACTGCGAGTTCCTCGATCGACGGAGACCAATCGGGCCCGTAGCCGATGTAGTCGAATCCGAGAAAGCCGAATCGGAATGGAATGTGGTTTCCGGACGCGTCCTGCTTCGTCTGCAATATCGCCAGTCGCTGCTTTCGTTTAGTTGCGTCGCCAAAGCTCGTCTGGGTGGTGTGGACGTAGGTGTAAGCAATGACGAATGAGGCGTCCGCCCATCGAATTGTTGATCCCTCGTTGGTAAAGCCGTCGGTATCTAGTGAAGCACCCGTAGATCGACCGCGGCCGTTACGAATGGTGATCTTCCCGCTTTTCACTAGTTCTTCCATCGACCGTTCCACCTGGTCGGCGCGAAGCGCGTAGTCAGCGCTACCAATTTCGGTTCTGAACTGGATCCGAGGGCAATACCGCTGAGCGGCGGCCCGAAGTTCGTTGAAGTTGTCGGAGTAGTTGTTACCGAGAAGGGTGGTTCCGTACTGAAGAGGGCTACCGTTGTCGTCGCGATCGGTTGAAGTCACAACGAGAGAGTTGACAGCGCGATCGGTGGCTTTGGTCTTAGTGGAGGCATTGGGCAAGTACTGGGCCTTAGCGAACACGAATTCCATCGCGACGACGCGGTCCCACGGCAACGAGAATCCCTTCGATTGAATTCCCGAAGCGCTGACGGTGATCAGCGGCTCCCCAACCGCCGTTTTAGCTCGAGCTAGCGAGATGAAATGAAGAACGCCGAGTCCAAGAACGACTAGCACGACAAGGAGTCCCCAGCCGATGCCCATCAGGTACACGATCACTCCAGCGGCCAATCCGATTGCGAGCAGTATCGCGTCCGTGGTTTGTGGCCTTTTCGATTTGGGTGCAGTGCGGACGATGGACACCGAGGAAGCGTTTGCGTCATAGGGGCGGTCCTCGATGGCCATTCTGTTGGCCCCTTCCGTGGGTCTTGATGTCTCGTTCTGTGCCTCGCTCGGGAATGTCTGGGCGGCGGAAGGCGGCGGAGGATCGTGTTTGTGTGCATCCGCGTGCTTCTCGTTCAGACTTCCGCGGTTCGGTCGAATCGGCCAGATTGGTGCGCCGCGGTTGCTACCGGGTTTCATGATCAGTCGAGCGTCATGTCTATGGTTTCGGCATTCGTCCGCGAATGCAGTTGCTGCGTCGGTGTTGTTCATGAAGTGTCGATGCTCGTTTTCGGACAGGTAGTAGTACTCGTCGTAGTCGATCATCCCGGTTCCGACAGGAATGGAAAGATAGAAGCGCCCTGTCGGGACTTCGATCCCGATCTCGTAGCATTGTTCGCGTGTGGAGTATTCAGCGTGAAATCGTCTCATGCTCGAACTTTCTGAGTGCCTGTCTCGATCTGGGAGCCGGCGGGAGCGCAACTTCGTTAGAGGACCCGCTTGTTGTCGATGTAGACACCGCCCCCGTCGGCCGTGGCTGTTCCACCGGGATTGATTGTCCATAAGTCCGCCAGTTGGTTCGGCGCAAGAGCGGCAAGTCGCTGCCTTCCCGCCGCCAGTCCTCGCGCTCCATCAGTGCCGATCAGGTCGCCCGTCACGTTCAACGCCCCGCCCTCAGCGGTGTATGCGTCCCACATCTCGGTCGGATACACCTGATTGTCTTCTGACGACGGTTGATAGAACTGGGCGACAGTTTTCGTGCCCACTCCTGACGCGCGAACAGTCCAGTCGTTCGTACGTCCCTTGTTGCGCATCGCGAACATGCTTCGGGTCCACAGCACATTGCCCGTCGCGGGATTGACGGTGCCGACGAGAATATTGTCGCCGACGCTCCTATATACCACTGGCAGCGGCGACGCCGGCTCGTCGCACCAGCAGTCGTCGGCGGGTGACCATTCTGCCGGAAGTGCCCTCACGGCGCCGTTGCGGTCCACTGCTTCGAACGGTCCCCTTGTGGTCTTCATGAGTAGCCCGGCGGCTGAACCGCTGATTGCGGTGGTCTCGAGGGTCGTCCGGTCACGTTGCAGGAGCACCCGGCCGTCGCCGGCGAGAATGCGTGTCTCACCTTTGGCGAAGGGGTCGGAAGGTGACGGCTTTGTAATGGCGATCGCCATTCCTGCTTCCGGGTAGACCTTCACCATTTCACCGGCGAGGCGCCAGGCCACGGATCCATCGGGGCGGTAACCTGCCGCGGCTTTCCCGCCACCGTGACTCGTGTAGGTCACCAGGATGTCCCCCAGGAAGGCGATGTCGCTTCCCGCAGGCTCGGAGAGACGCAACATCACTCCTGATACCAGGTCGAGCACGGTCACAAGCTGTGATTGCGCGCAGGCGAACTTCGAGCCGTGGACCGCGCACTGGAAGGTAGCGCCTCCGGCGTAGGGGATTGGCCCGCGCAGCGCTTTGCCGGTCGCTGCGTCGAGGGGAAGGATCTGAGGATTGATCTCGGCGGAGCGGACGAAGACTGCGGTCTTCTCATCGGCGGCCTTGAAAGTCAGGCCGGTCGCAACCTGCCAGCGCCAGCCATCTGGCTTACGCTCCAGCGACGGCAGCAACGGCGAGACCGACGTCCGCGATAGCGCAGCGGCCTCCGCCGTCGGATCCTGGATAGGCAGGTGCGCCTGGTTCGACGACAGCCACCACCGGTACCCCCCGTAGCCACCAGCAACGACCAGCAGAACTGCCACAATTGCAGCTGCCAGCACTACTGTCGGCGTTCGGCGACCTGCTGGTCGTGATTCCCCCGAAGCGACGTGTAGCTGATCTTGACCGCGCAGGTGCGTACTCTCCGGATCGCGTAGATCAGTGGGGTCCAGACCGTACCCCGCCGAACGTGGGTATGAGTGTGCTTCGGCCTGCATGGCACTGGACACTGTAGGCGGAGGCGGGTCGTCAAGAAGGGCTGCCTCCAGTGCGGTGGCGAACTCAACGCTGGAACCAAAACGGTGGGTGGGATCCTTGGCCATGGCTCGGCCCAGAACGGCATCCACAGCCGGGGAGAGGTCAGGCCGGGCGAGCCGGATGCTCGGCGGCGGTTCGACGAGATGACCTGTGATCACGCTCGCCGCGTTGCTGCTCGCGTACGGGGCGGTCCGAGCGAGAAGCTGGTAGGCGGTGCACGCCAGTGAGTACTGGTCAGATCGAGGTCCGACGGGGAGCCCGCGCAACTGCTCGGGCGACGCGTAGTTCAACGTCCCGACGGTTACACCAGTGCCGGTGAGGTCCGAGCTGACTTCGTCGCTCATCCGTGCAATGCCGAAGTCGGTGAGCAAGACGCGATGATCGGTGCTCACCAGAATGTTGGCAGGTTTGACATCGCGGTGTACGAGTCCGCGACCGCCGGCGTAGTCGAGCGCGTCCGCGACGGTGGCGATGATCTGTGTGACCGCGGGGTTGGAGAGCTGCTGCTCAGCAGAGATTTTCGCGACGTCTGCACCTTCGATGTAGGCGAGTGCTATCCAGAGCCGGCCGTCGTACTCACCTCGATCGTGCACGGTCACGATCGCAGGATGGGCCAGGCCAGCGGCAAGATCGGCCTCGCGCTCGAACCGAGCACGATAGTGATCATCCGTTGCCAACTGTGGTGCCAGCACCTTCAGTGCATCGGACCGCGGCAACCGCGGGTGTCGCGCGACGTACACCTCACCCATGCCACCGGCGCCGAGTAGCCGCTCAATCCGGTACCCAGCGAAATCGTCACCTGTTTGCAACATCACCCCTCCTCGTAGTCATGCTGCCACGCACTGGTTGGCGCTGGCTTGGATTATTCCGACGCGCACGTCAGTCTGCATCGAGACGGGCGTCACCGGGACACCAGGTCTCGCACAAGTACGGTCAAGTCGGGTACAGGGATACGTCGCAGGTCAGCGGTGACACGCACATCCGTGCCCTCCTCCACCGGGAGGCGGAGTTGGCAGGCAGGGCTGTCTCGTCCGACGATCGTGCAGGTTTATGACCAGGGTGAAGACGACGGCCGGTTGGGATCTGCATGCAGCTGATCGACGGCACCGACGTGGCGAAGCTCGCGTCGTGCGGTCCGCTCCCGGTGCCCGAGGTCGGACGAATCTTCTCGGCGGTCGCCGACGCGCTCGATTTCGCGGGCCACGCGGCTTGGTGCACCGAGCCGTCACGCGGAGCGTCCATAGGCACAGACCAGGCAGCGAGGTGTCTCCGCAATGCGTCCACGAGCGCGGCCAACAGCCCATATAGACTGCTTGGCAAGCCGCCTACCTGCGGCGATGTGGTGCCCCCGGTGAGACTCGAACTCACACTGGACGGGTTTTGAATCCGTTGCCTCTGCCAATTGGGCTACGGGGGCGTCCGGCGGACCGTCGGAGACGGCCAGCCGAGCTAGCTTACCGGGCGGGGTCGGCGGCCTCGGACTCGGCATCCACGGACGCGAGGAAGGCGTCGATCACGGGCCAGGTCTCGCGGACGGCGTCGGGGCCGGCGACGAGGCCGAGATGGCTGGACTCGACGGTCGCGAACTCGACGCGCGGCGAGCCGGTGAACAGATCCACACCATGTCGCGCGGTCTCCCACGCGCACAGCGCGTCCCGGTGCGAGCCGAAGAGCTGGATGGGCACGTCGATGGAGTGCAGATCGATCGTCCGCTCCCCCAGCTGCACCTCACCGGCGGCGAGCTCACCGCGGAAGATCAGCCGCTCCCACAGCTGCGTCGCCAGCTTGCCGGGGTAGCCGGGGAAAGTGCGCTGGAAGCGGTCGATGACCTCCATGCGCGCGAGCTTCTCGGGCTCGCCGAGATTCTGGAGCACGAACTTGGGCTTCTTCAGCTCCCGGTCCCACGAGGTAGCGCGGTAGGCCACCTGCACGATCGGCGCGGGAATGCCGCCCATGAGCGCGATCAGCGCGCCGGGGCCGAATCCGTCGACCGGCTTCATCAGTGAGGTCACCAGCGGGTACGGCGGCTGCGCGGCGTACTTCAGCGGCGTCGCGATGGAGACGATCGAGCGGACGGACTCCGTCGACGCGCCCGCGGCGAGGAAGGACAGCGTGCCGCCCAGGCTCCAGCCGTACAGGTCGACGCCGGCACCGTCGGGCACCTGTCCGCCCCAGAAGTCCTCCAGAGCCCGCGCGATGGCCTGCGGGATGATGTCGAGGGCGAAGTCCTCGAAGCCGAGGCCGCGGTCGCCGTAGCCCATCTCGCCGAAGTCGACAACGTAGGGGACGCGTCCCGTCGAGGCGAGGTGCGCGACGACGGACGTCTCGGGCGAGAGGTCGTAGCACGTCGCGGGCGCGGCGATCGGCGGCACCAGCAGCACCGGCGCGGCGCCGGGCACGGCGGCCGCAACGCGGTCGGAATCCGAGGCGAACCGGCGGAGGGTGCGATGCGGACCGTCGGCGACGACGACGTGCGGGGTGCGCTCGACGGGGCGGATGCCCTCCCCCAGAGTCAGCGCCCAGAGGTTGCCGGCACGCTCGCGCAATTGAGTCAGGCTCAATACGTTCATGGGCCTACGGTACCGCGCGCAGCGGGCCCGATTTCCGCCGCCCGGTAACGTACCCCCTGATGAAGGACACCGAGCCCACCCCGCACCGCGTGCTCGTCGCCGAGGACGAGGCGATCATTCGCATGGACCTCTCCGAGATGCTTCGAGAAGAGGGCTACGACGTGGTCGGCGAGGCCGAGAACGGCCAGGTCGCCCTGGAGAAGGCCCGCGAACTGCAGCCCGACCTGGTGATCATGGACGTCAAGATGCCGGTCCTCAACGGCCTGGAGGCCGCGCAGGACATCGCCCGCGAGCGGATCGCCCCCGTCGTGATGCTGACCGCCTTCGGCCAGCGCGAGTTCGTCGAGAAGGCCCGCGAGGCGGGCGCGATGGCGTACTTGGTCAAGCCCTTCACGAAGGCCGACCTCGTACCTGCGATCGAGATCGCCATCAGCCGGTTCGCCGAACTCAAGGCACTCGAGAAGGAAGTGACGACGCTCTCCGGCCAGCTCGAGACCCGCAAGCTGGTGGACCGGGCGAAGAGCATTCTCATGCAGGCACACGGCGTCTCGGAGCCGGAGGCGTTCCGCTGGATTCAGCGGACCGCCATGGACCGCCGCACCGACATGCGCACCGTCGCGCACCTGGTGATCGACACGCTGGGCACCCCCGCCACACCTAACGACGCGGCGGGAGCGCCCTGACGTTCGGCTAGACCGCGCGGACTGACCGCGACGGGGGCAGCTGCTGGCCCCGGTAGTACCCGGTCCGCGGCATGTTCGGGAACGCGGGCGCATCGCTCGTGGCCTTGTCGTTCTGCCGGTCGATGACCTTCTTGACGGCCTGCGGCGACGTGCCCGTGTAACGGGCGATGTGCACGATCGGGATCCGCGCGGCGTAGGCGGCGAGGATCGTCTTGCGGTACTGCTCCTCCGCGTTGGCCTTGAGATGGGACCAATGCGAGATAGGGCTGAGGAAGTCGCGGACCTCTTGAGGCGTGGGCTCGGGGACCTTCGGCATCTCTACTCCGTGCGTTCGAGCCCGGGGCGGGTACCCAGGCGATCTGACAGGGACGTTCGTCCCTTCATCGATCCTCCGCCGCGCTTTGTTACACGCCGGTTGGATTAGTTTGCCAGGGGTGGTACAACGGGCATCGATGTATCCCTCAGCAGTGGCGACGCAGTCGCCGGACGCGCTCCACACGTGGGTCTTCACCCCCGTGGTGACGGGCCTCATGGTCGTCGCTTCCATTCTCTACCTGTACGGCACCGTCCGAGCGCGGCGCGCCGGAGTCGCCTGGCCGATCTCGCGCGTCCTGTCGTGGTTCGTCGCGATGGCGCTCCTGGTGCTCGCGGTCAACAGCGTGATGGCTGAGCTGGCCAAGCACCTGTTCTGGGCGCACATGGTGGTCCACCTCGTGCTGATCACGGTCGTGCCGATGTTCCTCGTGCTCGCGGAGCCGATCCGGCTGCTCGCGACGGCGACGGGCGAGACCGGCGACCGCCGGGTGCGGGCCTTCCTCGGCAACCGGGTGGTCCGGCTGGTCACCAGCCCGATCGTCGGCCTGCCGCTGTACGCGTTCGCGCTGATCAGCACGCACCTCACCGGCTTCCAGGACCTCGCGCTCGACAATCCGTGGCTCAAGCAGCTCGAGTACGCCGGCTACTTCGTGATCGGCTGGATCTTCATGCTGCCGCTCATCGGCAACGAGCTCTGCGGACCCACCAAGCTCTCGCACCCGCTGCGCTTCGCGTCCTTCCTGCTGGCCATGGGCCCAGATACCCTCGTCGGCGTCACACTCATGATGACCACCACCGAGCTGGCGCCCGGCTACTCCGCGTCGCGCGTGGGCTGGGGCCCCACTGGCCTCGAGGACCAGTCGGCGGCCGGCGCCATCATGTGGTTCGGCGGCGACGGCCTGATGATGATCCTGCTGCTCGTCGTGGCCTTCCAGTGGATCACCGCGGAGGCCACCGGCAAGCGCGGCGGAGGCATGGGCTCGTGGCTCGATTCCGCGCGCCGCGGCCAGCTCATGGGCGAGGGCGGCGAGGACGTGGACGTCGACGACGACGAGGCCGCCCTGGCCGCCTACAACGCGCGCCTGCGGGAGATGAACCGGGGCCACTGACGGGCACCGTCCTGCTCCGCCTCAGCGCAGCGTGTAGACGTCCGCCCCTGGGAAGGCTCCGAAGCGGATGGCGATCGCCGCGACGACGACCGCGGCGATGACGCCGGCGCACGCCCAGCCGAGGCCCTCGACCTGCTGCCGGGTGCGCTTGTCCCGGGGTAGCAGCTCGGGTGCGTAGACGAAACCCGCGGCCACGAGAGCCCCGATGACGAAGCCGCCGAGGTGGCCGAGCCAGGAGATGCTCGAGATCGTGAACGACGCGACGACGTTGACGCCGATGATCACCAGCAGCGACATCGGATTCAGCTTCAGCCTCAGGTAGAGCACCAGCTCCGCCCCGATGAGGCCGAAGATCGCACCGGAGGCGCCCACGGTGATCGTGTTCTCCAGCCCGAACCACAGCACCGCGGCGCTGCCGCCGAGCAACGCGATCCCGTAGATCGCGCCGAACCGCGCCCGCCCGAGTTGCTGCTCGACGCCGCGCCCGAAGACGTACAGCGTGAACATGTTGACCAGCAGGTGGATCGGCCCGAAGTGCAGGAATCCCGATGTCACAGCCGTCCACCACCAGCCGTTCGCGGTGGCTTGCTCGGACAGGGCGAACCGGGCGACCTCGTACGAGGCCATGTTGTTGTCGATACTGCCGGTCTGCTTCGCGCTGAACGCGAAGACGATCACGTTGACCGCGATCAACGCGTAGGTCACGACGGGCTGCCAGTCGCGGCGGACCGTCGTTCCGAGTGCGGTCACCGGCGGCTAGCCCGCGAGCGAGACCATGAGGGTGCCCGACGCGGAGGCGAGCTCGCTACCGGCGACCGGGGTGGCCTGAGTGCCGCCGACGGTCACCGCGTAGTTCACGTCCGGGTCCGCGTGCACCGACGAGAGCGTGAACGGGAAAACACATCGTCCGGAGCGCAGCACGCCTTCGCCGAGCTCGGTGTCGAAGTTGTCGGCTCCGCTCTTGAAGACGATCCGCGCGCCCTCCCTGACCCCCGCAGCGTCGCGTGCGCCGGAACAGGTGGTGGTCGTGGCGACGTATTCGGACGGCGTCAGCACGACGATGCCCTGCCGCTCGAAGGCGGTGGTCGCGAATCCGAAGGAGACGGCGAAGATACCCGCCACCGCCATGATCACGAGCACGACTGCGGTGAGGACGCCGACCCAGGTGCGGGAACCGGGGCCGTGGCGTCGCCACGGCTGTTGTGGGCCCTGCGGGAGCGCCTGGGGCAGCTCCGCACGCCAATCGCGGCCGGGCGTGCCCTGCGGCACGTTCGGGATCGGACGCTGCTGCGTGTCCTGGCTGGTCACTTCGCCCCCTTCGACGGGAAGTACTTGAGCACACCCTCCTGGGTGGTGCTTGCTACCAGAATGCCCTTCGAATCGAAGAATTGCCCGTTGGACATTCCGCGGCCGCCGTCGGCCACTGTCGAATGCGACGAGTACAGGTTGTACTGGTCGAACCGGACGCGGCGGTGGTACCACAGCGACTGGTTGAGCGTGACCGCCATGATCCGGTCGTAGCCCCAGGACAGTCCGTGTCGGGTGATGATCGAGTCGAGGATCGTGGTGTCCGAGGCGTAGGCCAGGGCCGCGTCGTGGATCACCTGATCGTCGGGCAGCGGGCCGGCGGCCCTGATCCAGACGTTGTTGTCCTCCTGGATCAGGCCCTTCCCCTTGGCGATCCAGGCCGGATCGTTGGTGAAGCGCATGTCCATCGGCTGCGGGGCGTCGACGAACATCGTGACGACGTCCTCGTAGCCCTGGAGCGTGTCCTGGATGTTCGGCAGGCCGTCGGGGCCCGGCACTGCGGGCGCGAGATCGCCGTGCACCAGCGGGTTCCGGCCGTCGGTCTGGTAGGCGAGCTGCATCAGCGCGAGGACGGTGCCGCCCTGCTCCACCGAGACGAGCCGGTTCGCGACGTTGCGAGTGTCCCGCAGGCGCCGCACCACGAACTCCAGGTCGGCGTTCGTCTCACCGCCGTTGATGAAATGCGTGTGCGCGGCATGCAGGAACAGCGAATCCCGAGCCCCCGGAACGGTGTTGCCCGAGGCCACGATCGCCTGCGAGAGGATCTGCCCGCCGAATGTGCGGGACGCGGTCTTGGCGGGGTGACGACCGAGGAAACGGTCCTCCCCCGCCTCCGCGAGATCCAGAGTGCCGAGGAACTCGTCGAAATCGGTGAGTGTCTCCGTCATACGACGAGCGTATGTCAGTGGTCGTCTTCGCCGATGCGGTGCACCTGGATCAGGTTGGTCGAGCCGATCGTCCCGGGAGGCGCACCAGCGACGATAACGACCTGATCACCCTTCGAATACCGGCCGATCCCCTCCAACGAGTGATCGACCTGCTTGATCATCGC
>NZ_JANUCJ010000007.1:2022-3438 GCF_024807615.1 Tsukamurella ocularis
TTCGTGTCTGCGCTCACGTACCACGGTCCTTCGGGGTGTGGGTGGGTGGCGGTGTGGTGGTGTGTGTTGTTTGAGAATTGTATAGTGGACGCGAGCATCAACATGACGCTGCACTGTTTGGTGTGGTTGTTGTGTTATGTTTCTGTAATTTTACATGTTTCTGTGTAAGCATTTTGTTGTGTTTTTTTGGCGCTTGATGTCATGAAGGGCGCATCGAATTTTGTGATGGCTTTGGTTGTCTCGGGTTTGGTGTGTGTTTTGTGTGTTGTAAGTGTCTAAGGGCGCACGGTGGATGCCTTGGCGCAAGGAGCCGATGAAGGACGTGGGAGGCTGCGATATGCCTCGGGGAGCTGTCAACCGAGCTGTGATCCGAGGATTTCCGAATGGGGAAACCCAGCACCAGTCATGTGGTGTTACCCGCCGTTGAATATATAGACGGTGTGGAGGGAACGAGGGGAAGTGAAACATCTCAGTACCCTCAGGAAGAGAAAACAATAGTGATTCCGTGAGTAGTGGCGAGCGAAAGCGGATGAGGCTAAACCATGCACATGTGATACCGGGTAGGGGTTGTGTGTGTGGTGTTGTGGGGTTCATCTTTCCAGCTCTACCTGGCTGGACAGCAGTAAGAAAGTGTCATGTTAGGTGAAGTGGCCTGGAATGGTCCGCCGGAGAGGGTGAGAGTCCCGTAACTGAAAACGTGGTGCCTGTTGTGATGGATACCCGAGTAGCAGCGAGCCCGTGGAATTTGCTGTGAATCTGCCGGGACCACCCGGTAAGCCTGAATACTACCTTGCGACCGATAGCGGACAAGTACCGTGAGGGAAAGGTGAAAAGTACCCCGGGAGGGGAGTGAAATAGTACCTGAAACCGTGTGCTTACAATCCGTCAGAGCCCTCATCGTGGGGTGATGGCGTGCCTTTTGAAGAATGAGCCTGCGAGTCAGTGCTCGGTGGCGAGGTTAACCCGTCTGGGGGTAGCCGTAGCGAAAGCGAGTCCGAATAGGGCGTTTGAGTCGCCGGGTCTGGACCCGAAGCGGAGTGATCTACCCATGGCCAGGGTGAAGCAGCAGTAAGATGTTGTGGAGGCCCGAACCCACTTAGGTTGAAAACTGAGGGGATGAGCTGTGGGTAGGGGTGAAAGGCCAATCAAACTCCGTGATAGCTGGTTCTCCCCGAAATGCATTTAGGTGCAGCGTCACGTGTTTCTTGCCGGAGGTAGAGCTACTGGATGGCCGATGGGCCCTCACAGGTTACTGACGTCAGCCAAACTCCGAATGCCGGTAAGTGAGAACGTGGCAGTGAGACTGCGGGGGATAAGCTTCGTAGTCGAGAGGGAAACAGCCCAGATCGCCGGCTAAGGCCCCTAAGCGTGTACTAAGTGGAAAAGGATGTCCGGTCGCGAAGACAACCAGGAGGT
>NZ_JANUCJ010000008.1 GCF_024807615.1 Tsukamurella ocularis
GATGCTCGTTACGCGCGGCAGGACGAAAAGACCCCGGGACCTTCACTATAGCTTGGTATTGGTGTTCGGTTCGGTTTGTGTAGGATAGGTGGGAGACTGTGAAGCGGGCACGCCAGTGTTCGTGGAGTCGTTGTTGAAATACCACTCTGATCGTATTGGATACCTCAACCTCGGACCATGATCTGGTTCAGGGACAGTGCCTGGTGGGTAGTTTAACTGGGGCGGTTGCCTCCCAAAATGTAACGGAGGCGCCCAAAGGTTCCCTCAGCCTGGTTGGCAATCAGGTGTTGAGTGCAAGTGCACAAGGGAGCTTGACTGTGAGACTGACAGGTCGAGCAGGGACGAAAGTCGGGACTAGTGATCCGGCACCGGCAAGTGGAAGCGGTGTCGCTCAACGGATAAAAGGTACCCCGGGGATAACAGGCTGATCTTCCCCAAGAGTCCATATCGACGGGATGGTTTGGCACCTCGATGTCGGCTCGTCGCATCCTGGGGCTGGAGTAGGTCCCAAGGGTTGGGCTGTTCGCCCATTAAAGCGGCACGCGAGCTGGGTTTAGAACGTCGTGAGACAGTTCGGTCTCTATCCGCCGCGCGCGTTAGAAACTTGAGGAAGGCTGTCCCTAGTACGAGAGGACCGGGACGGACGAACCTCTGGTGTGCCAGTTGTTCCACCAGGAGCACGGCTGGTTGGCTACGTTCGGAAGGGATAACCGCTGAAAGCATCTAAGCGGGAAGCCTGTTCCAAGATTAGGTTTCTCACCACCTTGAGTGGGTAAGACCCCCTACAGACTATGGGGTTGATAGGCCAGAACTGGAAGCGCAGTAATGCGTGTAGGTGACTGGTACTAATCGGTCGAGGACTTACCACACACATAACATTCGCCAAAACGAGCACGAAGCTCACAGGTGAAAGCGTGTAACAACAACAGAAACCAGCTTTGCTGGTTCGCGTCCACTATGCAATGTCTGAGACAACACACGACTGTGTGATTGTTTCGCAGTGTTACGGCGGCCATAGCGGAGGGGAAACGCCCGGCTCCATTCCGAACCCGGAAGCTAAGCCCTCCAGCGCCGATGGTACTGCACTCGCGAGGGTGTGGGAGAGTAGGACACCGCCGGACTAAAATTAGATACAGGA
>NZ_JANUCJ010000009.1 GCF_024807615.1 Tsukamurella ocularis
TTACTCGTACTGCAATTTCGCCGAGTCTGTGGTTGAGACAGCAGAGAAGTCGTTACGCCATTCGTGCAGGTCGGAACTTACCCGACAAGGAATTTCGCTACCTTAGGATGGTTATAGTTACCACCGCCGTTTACTGGGGCTTAAATTCTCAGCTTCGCCTTACGGCTAACCGGTCCTCTTAACCTTCCAGCACCGGGCAGGCGTCAGTCCATATACATCGTCTTACGACTTCGCATGGACCTGTGTTTTTAGTAAACAGTCGCTTCTCTCTGGTCTCTGCGACCCCACACAGCTCACGGAGTAAATCCGGTCACCATGCGAGGTCCCCCTTCTCCCGAAGTTACGGGGGCATTTTGCCGAGTTCCTTAACCACAGTTCTCTCGATCTCCTTGGTATTCTCTACCTGACCACCTGTGTTGGTTTGGGGTACGGGCCACATCAGATCTCGCTAGAGGCTTTTCTCGGCAGCATAGGATCATGGAATTCACCGCAACGGCTACGCATCACCTCTCAGGCTTATATGAGATCCGGATTTGCCTAGATCTCGCCCTACAGGCTTACACCAGTACTACCACTGACTGGCCCCACTACCTTCCTGCGTCACCCCATCGCTTGACTACTACCAGCCGAGGTCCCGTGCATCCACCAGCTCGTCACCCGAAGGTGATCTCGCGGCTTCAGGACGGTTAGTACAACTGATTCATCAGGGGCGATCTGACACGGGTACGGGAATATCAACCCGTTGTCCATCGACTACGCCTGTCGGCCTCGCCTTAGGTCCCGACTCACCCTGGGAGGATTAACCTAGCCCAGGAACCCTTGGTCATCCGGAGGACACGTTTCTCACGTGTCATTCGCTACTCATGCCTGCATTCTCACTCGCACAGCCTCCACAACTAGGTCACCCTGCTGCTTCTACGGCTGCACGACGCTCCCCTACCCACCCACACCAAAGGTGTGAGTGCCGCGGCTTCGGCGGTGTACTTGAGCCCCGCTACATTGTCGGCGCCCAGCCACTAGACCAGTGAGCTATTACGCACTCTTTCAAGGGTGGCTGCTTCTAAGCC